>JAJZTF010000004.1 GCA_021821945.1 Pseudomonadota bacterium | reverse complement strand
AATCAGCGTGCAAAAATGACCAGGAATCCGGGGAAATCAGCGTGCAAATTTGACCACCCCGGAATGTGCCATCATCCGGCCTTTTTGTCCGGAGTAACCTGGAGTGATTTGCATGGAAACCATAGGCAAGATACGTCGCCGTCACAAGGTCAATAACGAGAGCATCAGTTCGATCGCCCGCGACCTGAATCTGTCCCGTAACACCGTCAAGAAATACCTCAAAGCCGAAATGGAACCCGCATATCGGCGGGAGAATCAGCCAGCCCCGAAATTGGGCGCTTTCAAGGAGACGCTGGAGAAGTGGCTGGATCAGGACAGCCAGCGCCCCAAACGGGAACGCCGCACCGCTCAGCGCCTCTTCGAAGATCTGCAACGGGAGGGTTATGCCGGCGTTTATGACAGTGTGCAGCGCTTCGTGAAACAGTGGAAATCCCAAGACCGCGGCAGCCAGAGCGCTTTTGTGCCCTTGGTCTTTTCGCCCGGAGACGCCTGCCAGTTCGACTGGAGCCATGAACAGGTGATGTTGGGCGGGATGCCGCAGGTCGTGAAGGTGGCCCATTTTCGTCTGGCGCATAGCCGCCAGATGTACCTGGCGGCCTATCCCCGCGAAACGCAGGAGATGGTATTCGATGCCCACCGGCGTGCCTTCACGTTCTTCGGCGGGGTACCGGTCCGGATGATTTACGACAACCCCAAGACCATCGTCGAGTCCATCTACAGCGGCAAGGCTCGCCAGTTCAACCGCCGTTTCCTGGCGCTCGCCAATCATTACCTGTTTGAACCGGTCGCCTGCACGCCGGCGTCAGGATGGGAGAAGGGGCAGGTCGAGAATCAGGTCGGCAACGTGCGGGAATGGCTGTTCACCCCGATGGTACGCTTCGACACGCTGACGGAACTGAACGCCTGGCTGGAACTCCGCTGCCGCGAACTGGCGGAGCGCGCTCACCCCACGCAACCGGAAGCGAGTATTGCCCAGGTCTTTGCCGCAGAGCAGTCAACTCTTCGACCGATCATCGCCCCTTTCGACGGATACCTCGAGCAGAGCAGTCGGGTATCCTCCACCTGCCTGGTGGCATACGACCGCAACCGCTATAGCGTTCCGTCGGAATATGCCGGGCAGAGTGTTTCCCTGCGCGCGTATGCCGATCGCATCCAGGCCGTCGCGAACGGCAAGGTCGTGGCCGACCATGCCCGGCATTTCGGGCGGGAGCGTCTCATCCTCGATCCCTGGCATTATCTGCCGGTACTGGAGAAGAAGCCCGGAGCGCTCAGAAACGGCGCCCCGTTCCAGGATTGGGTGTTGCCCGCAGCGATCGGCGCCGTGAAGGAGAAATTGCTCAAATCACCACAGGGCGACCGCGCCTTCGTGGAGGTGCTGCTGGCGATACGGCAATACGGCGCCGACCTGGTCACCGTGGCCTGCGAATTGGCGCTGGAGCATGGCACGATATCTGCACCGGTCATTCTCAATCATCTGCACCGGCTGCTCACGCCTGGCAAGCCTGCCGCCATCGATGTACCCAAGGCGCTCAGGCTGACCCTGGAGCCCGTGGCCGATTGCGCTCGTTACGACAGCTTGCGAGGAGGTACGCCATGCTGGCTGAACTGATGCAAAATCTCAAGGCGCTCCATCTTTACGGCATGGCGGCGGAACTGGCTGAAATGGGGGCGGAGCGTGCCCGCAAACCCGAGGCTCCCGAGGTCTGGCTCAAGCGCCTGGTCGATGCGGAAAGCGTCGACCGGCAGGCGCGCTCCCTGCGCTACCAGTTGCATGCGGCCAAGTTCCCGATCCATCGGGATCTGGACAGCTTCCAGTGGCAGGAATCACCGCTGCCGGAACAGCAGTTGCGGCAACTCGCCAGCGGCGGCTTCATGGAAGAAGCGCATAATCTGATCCTGGTGGGTGGAACCGGCACCGGAAAGACGCATCTGGCGACGGCGCTTGGCGTGGCGGCGATCCATCATGGCAAACGGGTGCGTTTCTACAACGCGGTGGACTTGGTGAACCAACTGGAGAAGGAAAAAACTCAAGGCCGCTCCGGCACTATGGCGCGTCAGTTGACCCAGATGGATGCCGTAATCATTGATGAACTCGGCTATCTGCCATTCCCGGAATCGGGGGGAGCGTTGCTGTTCCATCTCATCAGTCAGCTCTACGAGCGCACCAGCCTGATCATCACCACCAACCTCAGCTTCGCCGAATGGGTACAGATCTTCGGCGATGCCAAGATGACCACGGCGCTGCTCGACCGCATCACCCATCACTGCGATATTCTTGAAACCGGCAACGATTCGTTCCGCTTCAAACAGCGCAAAAAAGCAGCCTAATCCCTGGTCAAAATTGCACGCTGACGGGTGGTCAAATTTGCACGCTGATTGACAATGATGCGGAAGCCGTTGATATTGAGAACAGTTGGCATACGCGGGATTATACCCTTCCGCTTGGGTTATTCAAGCCACCATTTCACCAAAACCCCGACACATGGGGATGGAGCTATCGATGCGGACCGAATAGATGGATTGTTCGTCATGATCTCACAACAGAAAGCAGGAAATCGACCCGGACGCATCGAGTCTCGGGCCATCAAGCGATGGCCAAAACAGTATCCGATGCTTGCCCGGCCAGGAGAGTTTGCGCGAGAACAGGTAAGAAAAAATGGTCATCCGAAAAAGCTTAAGTAAGTGCCATTCGGAAAGCGTCCCCCTTTCTCTCCTTGCCGGCAGGGTCATGTATGCATAACCACGAACCAGACTTCCTGAAGTTTCCGGCGGCTATAATGGAAGCCATAAAAGAGGAGCATACAGATGAGCCTGGAAACCGGAATAGCCCTATCCCTTGCCATCGTCATATTCGGAGACGCCGGACTCACCGGATTCGCCGTCTGGCTGAAGCTGCAAGACAGCAATCGAAACGCATCCGATTGATTCCGCGCCGGATGTTCACGAGCCTCATCTTCATTCGGCCTTCCAAGAAAATATACCGATTCAGCGATGAAGTATCTTCAATAGGCGCTGCGCAGCAAACCTGTAAAGACTAGCGTTTCAAACTCCACGAATCGATCTGCCTTTCAATCACGTTTAGCTGGGCATCAATATTTTCGTCAAACCCGGATGCCAAAATAATCGGCTTGCCTGTCTCAGCGTTGAACCTCACCTCTCGCACAGTCTTTTCTATCTTATCGAGTTCCGGGATGATCCTGGGCGCAGCAACCTGCCGCAGGATTTCAACTTGCACAAGCTGTTCATCGCGCCGGGTCAACACCTTGTGTATCGCGCGCTGGAGTGTTTCCATCGCATCTTTGCGATGCCCCTCGGCTGCCTGCAATCGTGCGAGTTCTATCATGCTGTCCGCATGGAAAGGATTGGTTTGCAGGCAACTCACCAATATTGCCTTCGCTTTCGCATAGGCAACACCCGGCACCATCCTGTCATGGTATTTGATCAACGTCCCCGCTTCAGCCGCTCCGATGTCCGGGCTGTTCGCTGTATTCTTCCTTATAAACTCATATCTTTCCAGCACCTCATCCATCAGCACGGACTGAAAATCTCCGCCGGACATCCTGATGCCAGCACTATTCTTGAGAGCTTCGACACCAAAATCCAGCATAGCCAATTGCGCTATTGTCTCCGTCGGCCTGATGGCAGAGATCAGTTTTGCAATATCGTAACTGTCGATGGTTGGGTCTATGCTTTTCAGCAGCCTCAGGCCAGGTCGCGAACCGGCCAGGCATTCCTCCGCCGAGAGATGAATCAACAACGGCTCAAGGAACAACAGGAACACAAAGCCGGCCATGAACACGCTGACCGGCTTGCCGATCTGCGGGATACTAAGAAACCTTACAGCTCTCGGAATTTCGACCAATTGCGTTGCTCGCGCAATGTAGAGTCCAGACAGCACATCCATGAATGCAAAATAGAAAATGAAATTGACGCCTGCATGGATGAACAGCGCCAGTGCACCGAGTAACAAAGCAACGCTTTCAAAGCCTGCAGCTTTATCTGTCTGATTCAGACTGCGCCTAAGTTGCAACAGCACGCCAACCATGACGCTCAACTGCAGCAGCATCGCGATAACGCCCCCCTCTGTTGCAAGCTGGAGGTAGTCGTTGTGTGCGAAATATCCGCCCGTTGTCGAATCGAGCGGCGATCTGTAGGCGGGGTAGTGCGCAGCAAATGTTCCCCAACCGGCACCAAGCAACGGGTGATCCATCATCATTTGTATGGACGATTTCCATAGCAGCAGCCGTGCGTTCGTCGAGGTATCCTGCTCGAGATCGTAGGTTCGTCCACCAACATTCATGCCCAGCAATCCGGCACTCATTGCATAGCCCATTGCAGCAATGACAAGTATGGCGAAAACCAATTTCAATGAAGCGGTATAGCGATAGACTGCCCATAACATGACAGGCAACAACAACAGCCAGGTTCCTACGCCTCCTCGCGACTCGGTTGCAAATAGCGCAATAGCCAGCGTAAAAACACAAAGACCTGAGAGCATCACAGACAAACGGGAAACACTTTGCTTTACCGTCGAAACGAAATAGAAGGTCGTTGGAAACCAGAACAGATTGATCAATGCGGCATAGGCGTTTTTATCGACCAAAGGTCCCACGGCTTGCCCAGCCTCTCCCAGATGAAACAATACTTGCCATATGCCCCAGACCGCCATGAATAGACCAGTGCCCAGAAGTACAAGTCTTAATATCGACCAAGTTCTATTAGCTTCAGGTGTGGCATTCCAAGCCAGATACCCGATAGGCAAACCTGCCAGTATCCACGAATAAAGCAGAGTAAGGCTTGGTACTGAGCTTGCCCAAGCTACCACAACCAGCCAAACCAGATATATCAGCATCAGAATGCTGAGTGGATAACGGTTCCAGCAGGCAGATTTGGCTTGCGCATACAGCGCGAGACCAAACCATACCAGCAACAGCATGCCAGTCAACGCTGCGCCTTCATATATGAAGCTTGACGCTATCGTGATCAGCGAAATCGTGAGATATGGATTCAACAAGGTTTTGAGAATGTCCAGCATCGTTAACCTAAAGATCAAGTTGAACTGCAACGCGCATATCTCAGAGAATACAGGAAGCCAAGATTTTCTGTGTACAAAAAAAGGCCACCTTCATCAGGCGGCCTTCCTCATTCAGCAGCTTCCAGATAATTACTTGCAGATACCAGCTGTCAAACAGGTGGAACCAGTATCAGTAGTCCAAGTCACGCCAACAGAGCCGCCTGCGCCTGTAGCATTGATTGTAGGATCCAGCTGATATACCAGACCACCTGTACTAACATTAATTCCAGTCCCTGTAGCAACAATCTGACCGGTAGGAGTAGTATGAACGCTGAGAACATATTTTCCGTTAGCGCCTGCGTCAGTCGGGAAACCGCTGGTACCCGGAGTGATGCCAGTAATAGTAGTAGCTGCGCCTGAACCTGTTGTGCATGTTCCATCGGACACGCACTCTTCAACGGCAGCCTTGAATGGCGCAGTTGCATTCACGACTTCAGAGAACTTCGCCTTGTTGGTGTAGTTCTGGTATGAGGGAATCGCGACAGCGGCCAGGATGCCGATGATGGCGACGACGATCATCAGTTCGATCAGAGTAAAACCTTGTTGTACTTTTTTCATTTCAAGCTCCTTGAGTTGTGTTGAGTTCCGGCTAAACCGAATCGATTCGCCTTGCCTGGTATACAGCAATAGGCGTGCCAGAGATCAGAATCGAGGATTGAGGATTGAGGAATCCGCAGAGCCGGCGCGGGTTTGCGAGCGACTGCGATATTTTTCATCGATATTCAGGAAAGACTTTACGAACCAGAAATCCGCTCCCTGGCTCTCCAGATTCGTCAGTCGAGTGACGAATTTCGTCAGCTGTTGCCGTGTCAGGCACGTTCAAAAATTGAATTGTAGTCGCAACGATACTACTGTTGGAATCAACCTTGTCTCTACGCAGCTTCAACCACTCGCACATCGAATGCCACCTTGAGCCAATTCCGAATTGCGCCGAAGATGGCCGCCAGATTGTCCATACTGGGATTGCCACTTGGGGATAACATTCGGTGAAGACTCTTGCTAGGCTTGTGTGTCAGTTCGGCAAGAATCTCAAATCCGACCGTCGCATTCACGAGCTCGCGTAGAATAAGACGAGCAGCATCCGGTTCGCCGCTGAGAAAGAGCATAGCCGCTTCATCGAGAAGCGCTTTGGCAAAATCCGGATCACGCTCGACGCGCTCGACTACAGTTTTCTTGAAATCACGGGTCAGCGTCATACTTTCTTCCCTTTCCTGGCTGTAGCAAGGGTTTTCTTCCTCGCCTTGTATTCATCGTGCAGCGCCACCGCCTTATCGATGGCTTTCTGCTGTCCTTTCTTGGTACTGCCGCCAAACAAAATAATCAACGCATCGCCATCTTTAGCGAGATAAATGCGATACCCCGGCCCCCAGTCGATCTTGTACTCGCCGATACCTCGAAACCATTCGACGTTCGCGGTATTGCCTAATTCCAACCGGATCTGGGCTACCGTTACTTTCGCAGCCGCTTGCGCATCCAGCCCGTCGAACCACGTCTTATACGGATTGGCGCCGTCTTCCCGTATGTATTCTTCGAGCTTGATCTTCATTTGTAAAATGGTAACGTATGTGTTACCTTTAAGCAAGCCAGCTTTGGGTCAGATAGATCTTTTTCCCTCTGCTTTGCCAACCAATAGGAACTTCAAGTTCAGTGCTTGGAAATCGGACAATTCAACCACTAGCGACTTGGCAAGAACACAACACGATGATCAGTTTCCAGCCATGTTTTGCGCATAGCATTGACCCAGTCATCTAGCCAGACTAGACTAACAATTTAATTCAGGAGAAATGCCATGTCATCCGTAAACATGCTGCAGGCGAAGTCCACGCTGTCCCGTCTGGTGGAAGCCATCGAGCAGGGAAAAGAGCGCGAAATCATCATTGCCCGCAACGGCCGGCCGGCCGCAAGGCTCGTGCCCATGGACAGCGTGCCGGCGGGGAGACGCATCGGCGTCGCCAGGGGCAAATTCGAGGTGCCAGACAGCATCGATGTGCACAACGACGAGGTCGCCCGCCTGTTCCTGGGCGGGCAACCTTGAACCTTCTGCTCGATACGCACGTCGCCCTGTGGGCGATCACGGACAACCCCAGACTGTCGAAGAAGGCTCGCGAACTGATCGAGTCGCCGAAATCATCGGTCTGGATCAGCGCGGCAACGGTCTGGGAAATCGCGATCAAGCACAGTCTGGGGCGCTGCGACATGCCGGTGTCCGGCCGGGACGCGCTGCGCTACTTTCAGGAGTCCGGCTACCGCTTTTTGCCAGTGGAGCCCGAGCACGCCGCAGCAGTCGAGGAATTGCCATCTCACCATGCCGATCCATTCGACCGCATTCTGGTCGCGCAGTCCCTGGTCGAGCCGATGCGGCTGATCACCCACGACACCATGGTGGCACGATACAGCGACATTATCATCGCGATATAGCCGATGATATCTCTTGATATTACTAACGCAATAAGATAGCATCCTGCGATGATTACCGGCTTCAAATGCAGCGACACAAAAGCCCTATTTGACGGGCAGCGCGTTGCACGGTTTGCCAATATTGCAGCAGTTGCAGTACGTAAACTTCAGCAAGTGAACGCCGCCACGACGCTTGATTTTTTACGCGTACCACCGGGCAACCGACTGGAAATACTGTCGGGTGATCGTGCAGGACAATACAGCATCCGCATCAACGATCAATGGCGCCTGTGCTTCCTGTGGCAATCCGGAAATGCAAGTGCTGTTGAAATTGTTGATTACCATTGAGGAGGTTGCAATGAAACGGGAAATTCCTTTGAGTCACCCGGGCGAAATCCTGCTGGAAGATTTCTTAAGGCCGATGGGCATTACACAGTATCGCCTGGCAAAAGAAATCGGCGTGCCACAGCGGCGAATCGGGCAGATTTGCGCGGGTCAGCGTGCCATCACGCCAGATACCGCGCTGCGCTTGGCGGTGTTTTTTGGCACGGATGCGCAAAGCTGGGTAAACCTGCAGGCGCACTACGATACCGAACAGGCGCGTGCAGCGATGCAGGATGTTCTGGCAAAAATTCACCGGTACCAGCCCGCTGCCGCGTAAAAATCGGATACAACCAATCCAAGGCAATGGCTTGGCATCAACAAGCGCCGTCAGAAACGTCTCCTGCTACAAGCTACTTGATGCAGACCGCGCGCACCTGGTGCATGTCGGTGATGCCCTGCAGCACCTTTTCCATTCCGTCCTGCTTCAGGGTATGCATGCCCTCGTTCAGCGCGATGGTCAGAAGTTCGGCGACCCGCGCCCGCTCCTGTATCGCCTTCTTCACTGAATCGCTGCCCAGCAACAGCTCGTGCAGCCCCACCCGTCCGCGATATCCGGTGTTCACGCACTTGTCGCATCCCACCGGCTCGTAGAGCGTGAACTGCTTCTTCTCGTTGGCGTAGAGCTTCACCCATTCATCGTGAAGCGCGCGGCTCGCCGCAACCGGATCCAGCTTCCAGCTCTCGGTATGCTTCAATTCCTCGCTGTATTCGCTGAGCAGCGCCTTGATCTCCGCATCGGTCGCCACATGGGGCTTCCTGCAGTCCGTGCAGAGGCGCTTGGCGAGCCTTTGCGCCAGCACGCCCAGAAGCGCGTCGGCGAAGTTGAAGGGATCCATGCCCATGTCGAGCAGGCGCAGTATCGATTCGGGCGCGCTGTTGGTGTGCAGCGTGGCGAACACCAGATGGCCTGTGAGCGAGGCCTCTATGCCGATCGAGACCGTCTCCCTGTCCCTCATCTCGCCCACCATGATCACGTCGGGATCCGCGCGCAGGAAGGCGCGCATGATGGTCGGGAAATCGAGTCCCGCCTTCTTGTTGATCTGCACCTGGCGCAGGCCCCTCTGTGTGATCTCGACCGGGTCTTCAGCGGTCCAGATCTTCGTGTCCGGCTTGTTGATGTACTTCAGTATCGAATGCAGCGTGGTGGTCTTGCCCGAGCCCGTCGGCCCGCAGACGAAAAACAGTCCATACGGTTTTACCACGGTCTCCTTGATCAGTTCGCTGTTCCTGGCCGAGAAACCCATCTTCTCCAGGGGCAGGGGCTCGCCGGATGCGAGTATGCGCATCACCACGTCTTCCACGCCGCCCTGGGAGGGGATGGTCGCCACGCGAAGCTCGATGTCCAGCGGGCCGAAGCGCTTGAACTTGATCTTGCCGTCCTGGGGCTTGCGCTTCTCGGATATGTCGAGGTCGCACATGATCTTGAGCCTTGTCACCAGCGCATTCCGGTATGTCGCCGGCACCTCGATGTAGTTGAGCAAGGATCCATCCTTGCGCAGCCTGATCTGCGTCTTGGCCTTTCCCGGCTGCGGCTCGACGTGAATGTCGGATGCGCCCATGCGATAGGCGTCCATGATGATCTTGTTGACCAGCTTCACGAGCTCGTTGTCTGCAGCGGCGCTGACGTCGTCCTGCGTGGCTGCCGCGCTCTCGTCCTCCTCGCCGCCCATGCTGGACAAGAGCTCGTCCATCGAGGATTCGTCGGCATAGCCGCCGGCATCGCCGCCTCCGCCATAGAACGCATTGAGCGTCTGCAGGAATTCCCGCTGCGTGCACACCCTGTACTGCAGCCTGCTCCTCGGGAAGATGTTGTTCACCACCCTCGATGCCTGTATGCGCTCGGGGTCGGTGGTCAGGATGACGAGTCCCTCGTGAGTCTCGTCTATCGGAACCCAGTGGCTGCTGCTGACATATTCGCGCTTAAGGTTGCGCAAAAGCTCCGTGGGCTTGATGCGGTCCGCCTTGAACGGCTCATAGGGCACGCCGAAAAAGGTGGAGAGCGCCTTGCCGAGCGCAGTCACGCTGATCTGGAATTCGTCGAGCAGCACTTCCTCTATGTCTATGCCCTTGCGACGGGCGGTGCGGGTGGCGAGCTCGAATTCCGCGGCGGTCATGGCACCCCCGCCCACGAGAAAGTCGTATTTCGTCTTGACGCTGGCCTTCTCCTGGCGCTGCCGCAGGGCCACCGCCATGGTCTGCGCAAGCTCCTGCACGCCCTTCTCCACCTGAGTGGAGAATGGACCGCCTTCCCTGTTGTTGATGACCTGGATCACGCCCACCAGGTCATTGTGCGTGTCCAGTATCGGGGCGACCAGCATCTGCCTGGTCCTGTAGCCTGTGCGCCTGTCCACCTCCTGCAGGAAACGAAGATGGGAGCTGTATTGCGCGAGCTCCTGCTCGTCGTACACATCCTTGATGTTGAGCAGCTTCTTGTGGACCGCAACATAGCCCGCCACGCTCTGCTCGGCGATCGGGAGCTTCAGGTCCTTGAAGGAATTGAGGCCCGTCTTGACCTTGGAGACCAGGGAGACGCCGTCGTCTCCCACGACATAGATCGTCAGCCTGTCCGCGCTGAACAGGCTGCAGATGTCGCGGCTGACATCCAGCATGATCTCGTCTATGTTGCTGGTGGCGTGTATCTTGTTCGTGACCAGATTGAGATTTCTGGTGAATTCCATGTCTGCTGCCATTCCCGCTCCCGTCATGCCAAGCCGGGATACGCCCTGACAAGAGACGCCAGGAGGATCCCGCAACTGATTGTATTTTTTATAATCATTCCCACTCTATCACCGGCCGCTAGAACTCGAAAACCTGGTCGTTGACCAGCATTTTCGGAACCCTGGCGCTCACGCATTCCCCGACTTCTGCCATGATCAGCGCCGCCTCGTCAGGCTTGAGATGCATGATGTATATCTCCGCATCCCTGAGAAACTTCTTCAGCTCCTCCGCGAGCAGGCTGGGGCAGAGGTGCCGCGAGAGCGCCGCCAGCTCCCTTTCGCCGTTGGAGAATGCCGTTTCAATGATCAGGTAGCGCAGGTTTTCTATGCCGTTCGCCACCGCCCAGAGCGCGTCGTTCACATGGGTGTCGCCGCTGAAGACGAGGCTTCCCCTGCCGCTGTCCAGGTGATATCCCACGGCGGGGACGGTGTGCACGGCAGGCAGCGCGGCGATCCTTCGCCCGGCGATCTCTATCGTCTCCCCTATTCCGATCTCGCGATAGCGCATCACCGTCTCCAGCCCGCGATAGATCTCGCTGAAATCCGGCCAGACTTCCCAGTTGAAGATGTGCCGCTTGAGGATGTCCAGCGTGGCCCGGGTCGCATACACGGTCACCGGCTGGTCGCGCATGCCCGCCGTGCTGTCAAGAAGCAGCGGCAGGTTGCAGATGTGGTCCATGTGCGAATGGGTGATGAAGATGTGATCTATCAGGGCGAGCTCTTCGAGCTCAAGATGGCCCACACCCGTGCCCGCATCGATCAGCATGTCGCGATCGACGAGAAAGGAGGTGGTGCGCAGGCTTCCGCCTATTCCGCCGCTGCAACCCAGCACCTTCAGCCTCATGCTTCTCCCCGCATTTTCAAGCCCCGCCGTTCGTCAGACCTTCAGAAAAAACTCCATCTTGATGCCGACCAGCTCGATCAGATCATGGTCGTTCAGCGCGCGCGGATGGGTGCCTATGGACTGCCCGTTCACGGACGGGTAACTTTCTCCCTCGACATGGGTGATGAAATACCCCTGCGGCCTGCGCGTCAGCACCGCCACCTGGACGCCCGGCTTGCCAAGCGTGGTCAGACTCTTCACGAGCTCCAGTTCGCGCCCCGCATTCGGGCCGTTCAGTATCTGTATCGCCCCGCGCAGCGGCTCTGGAGGCCTGGCGATCTCGGCGGGCGCCTTCTCTTTTGCCTCGGGCTCCGGCATCTTCACGAGCGTATCGTCCGCCTTGTCCGCCTTCCTGATTCCCTGCAGCGAGCCGCGCATCACCATGGTCTTCTCGAAGTCCTCGGCGGTCGTCTTGCTGATTTTGTCGTTGATGTACTTCAGCTTGTACTTGCCGATCTCGACCAGATCGCCGTTCTGCAGAAAGCGCTTCTTCAGGGATTCGCCGTTCACCATCATGCCGTTGGTGCTGTCCAGATCCTCGATGAAGGAATCGTTCATGATCGTGATGATCGCGGCATGATGGCTGCTCACGGCCAGGTTGTTGATGACGATGTCGTTGTCGTCCCTGCGGCCTATCGTCATGCGCTCCTTGTCAAGCAGACATTCCTGGAGGACCACGCCATCCAGGCTCAGTATCATTTTTGCGGTCATGTCGCGCCTTCCCTCACTTCCTCAACCAGTTGAACAACTTTGAAAGCCGGCTGCGCGGCCTCGCAAACTCCTGCTTCACTTTCACCAGTATCACCGAAACATTGTCCTTGCCGCCGTTGTCGTTTGCAGACTGTATCAGCTGATCGGCCGCGAGCTCGAGATTCCCCTGCATCGAGTGCAGTATCAGGCCTATATCCTCGTCCTCCAGCATGTCGTTCAACCCGTCGGAGCAGAGCAGGTAGATGTCTCCCACCAGCACTTCGTGAAGGTGGATCTCGGCATCGAGCTCCGCGTCTATGCCGACCGCGCGGGTCACGAGGTTCCTGTTCTGCGAGTGCCTGGCCTCATCGGCGGTGATCATCCCGCAATCCAACTGTTCCTGCAACAGCGAATGGTCGCGGGTGATGGCCTCTATCACCCCTCCGCGCAGCCTGTAGAGGCGCGAATCGCCCACATGGGCCACCGCAACCCGGTTGTCGAAGAAGAGCGCAGAGACCACGGTCGTGCCCATCCCAGCGTACTGTGCGTCGCTTTGCGCCGCCTCGAATATCGAGGAATTGGCCATGTTCACGCCGCGTTCCAGCAGGGAAACCGCGTTCGCATCGTTTAGCGGCCCCTCCCTCACGGCAGGCGCTATCTGGGCCATCATCACGGACACGGCTATGCCGCTTGCGACCTCTCCCGCGTTGTAGCCCCCCATGCCGTCGGCGAGCACCATCAGGCCGCACGCCTGATCCACGGCGATGCTGTCCTCATTGTGGGAACGCACCATGCCGGAATCGGTGCGCGCCGCAACCTCCAGCGATTCTTCGAGTCCCATATCCGCCCTTACATGACCAGCAGCACCGGGCATTCCGCCAGATGCAGCACGCGGGCCACCACCGAGCCCAGCAGGAATTCCTGCAATCCCCCCCTGCCCTTTCTGCACATCACGATCTGGTCAACGCCCTGTTCGCGCGCATATTGCGCTATCGTGTCGGCCGGCGTGCCTACGCTGATATGATACCGGTAAGACAGTCCGAGCGCATCCAGCCTCTCGCGAGCGGAGGCCAAGGCTGCGAGCCCCTCCTCCCTGTAGTAGCCGTCGATGGTCTCCTGGCTGATGAAGAGCTTGACGTTGCCGGTCGCAACCTTCCACTGCACGTTGAGCAGCAGAAGCGATGGGGGCTGCCTGTAGAGCTCGCTGCTGCCGATCGCATATTCCAGGGCGCGCTTCGCGCCCTCGGTTCCGTCATAGGGGATCAACATCCTGCATGGGTTCATTTTCCGCCTCCCTTGATCTCGTTGCCCGCGCCGATTTTCTCGTCCACAAGGTCATATGCGCCGCGCGCCGCGGGCATGCTGCGCGCGAGATAAAATCCCGCAGCCAGCACCAGGATTGCACACCCCACGGGCAGGAGCCAGTGCGGATAGTCTTCGATCAACAGTGGAAACTCGGCCAGCAGCATCTCTCCCGCCACATATCCCAGAAGCGCACCCCCCGCATAGATGAAGAACGGGAAACGGTCTATCAGCTTCAGCACAAGCTGGCTGCTCCATGCGATCAGGGGGATGCTGATCAGAAGCCCCATCACCAGCAGGAGCACATTGCCCCTGGCAGCCGCGGCAACGCCAAGCACGTTGTCCAGGCTCATCACGAAATCGGCGACGATGATGGTCCTGACCGCCCCCATCAGCCTCGTGTCCGCCTTCACGTTTCCTTCGCCGTGCTTTTCATCGGGCAGTATCAGCTTCACCCCTATCCAGAGGAGCAGGATCGCGCCCAGAAACTTGACGTAGGGAACGGACAGGAGGCCGACCGCGAAGAAGGTCAGGACGATGCGCAGCAGGACCGCACCCATCATCCCGAAAATGACGCCTTTCTTTCGCTGTTCGTCCGGCAGATTGCGGCAGGCCAGCGCGATCACCACCGCATTGTCTCCTGACAGCAAGAGATCGATCGCGATGATCTTCAGCACATCCGCCCATATCTGGCCGCCTGAAAAAATCTCTAGCAACGCATCCCTTTCAAATCAGGAAGAGCAGGCAGGTGAAAAACCCTTCACCCTTTCAGCACCTTCTGCATCATGCGTCCCATCTCGGCGGGATTTCGCGTGATGTGTATCCCGCATTCCTCCATCACGGCGAGCTTTTCCTCAGCCCCCCCCTGTCCTCCGGAGATGATCGCGCCCGCATGTCCCATGCGCTTTCCGGGCGGCGCCGTGAGGCCCGCGATGAAGCCGACCACGGGCTTTTTCATGTTGTCCCTTATCCAGCGCGCGCAGGTTTCCTCGTCGCTGCCGCCTATCTCCCCCACCATGATCACCGCATCGGTTTCAGGATCGTCGTTGAAGAGCCTCATCACGTCCACATGCTTCATGCCGTTGATCGGATCCCCTCCTATCCCCACGCACGATGACTGCCCAAGGCCCAGCGCCGTGAGCTGCCCCACCGCCTCGTAGGTCAGAGTGCCCGAGCGAGAGACCACGCCTATGCGCCCCTTCCTGTGGATGTGGCCAGGCATGATGCCTATCTTGATCTCGTCGGGCGTGATGAGTCCAGGGCAGTTGGGGCCGATGAGCCTGGTGCGCCTGCCCTGCATCCTTCTCCTGGTTTTGATCATGTCGTGAACGGGGATGCCCTCGGTGATGCAGATCACGAGGTCCAGATCCGCATCGACCGCCTCGTCTATCGCCGCCGCCGCATAGGCTGGCGGAACGTAGATCACCGATACGGTGGCACCCGTCTGTTTCTTCGCCTCAGCCACGCTGTCGTAGATCGGCACATTCTGGAAGCTCTGCCCCCCCTTTCCGGGCGTGACCCCCGCCACGAAGCAGTCTGCCCCGTTGGCATAGGCGATGCAGTTCGTCGTGTGGAACTGCCCTACCTTGCCTGTCATGCCCTGAGTCATGACCTTCGTGTTCCTGTCGATGAGTATGGACATTACGCTCCCCTAGCCGCTGCAACCGCCTTCTGCGCGGCGTCAGCCATGTCGGTTCCGGCGATGATGGGCAACCCGGAATCCGCCAGTATTTTCTTCCCCAGCTCCACATTGGTCCCCTCCAGCCTCACCACCAGCGGGACTTCCAGATGCACCTCGCGCACCGCGGCGACGATGCCCTCCGCGATCACGTCGCACCTCATGATGCCGCCGAATATGTTGACGAGGATCGCTTTCAGCCTGGGATTCTTCAGCATCAGCTTGAAAGCCTCGGTCACCTTCTCCCGGCTTGCCCCCCCTCCCACGTCAAGGAAGTTTGCGGGATTTCCGCCATAGAGCTTGATGATGTCCATGGTCGCCATCGCAAGACCCGCGCCGTTCACGAGGCAGGCGATGTCCCCGTCCAGAGAGATGTAGCTCAAATCGAATTTCGACGCCTCGATTTCGGCCGGGTCCTCCTCGTCGAGATCGCGGTAGGCGATGATCTCGGGATGGCGGAAGAGCGCATTGGAGTCGAAATTGAACTTCGCATCCAGCGCGAGCAGCGAGCCATTCGAGGTCAGCACCAGCGGATTGATCTCGGCCAGCATCGCATCCTTCTCGACGAAGGCCCTGTAGAGATTCTGGAAGAGGCCTGCAGCACCCTTGGCATCCTCGATGCCGATCGAGCGCGCAGCCTCCTCCGCATCCTTCCCCGTCAGTCCCGTCTCGGGGTCTATGCGCACCGTGCATATCTTCTCCGGGCTTTCCCTGGCGACCTCCTCTATCTCCATGCCGCCTTCGCTGCTCGCAAGCAGCGCGACGCGCTGGCTTTCGCGGTCGACCACCATGCCGAGATAGAATTCGCGATCGATCGAGATCCCCTCCTCGACCAGCAGCCTCCTTACGACCTGGCCTTCCGGTCCTGTCTGGTGCGTCACCAGTCTCATGCCCAGCATCCGGCCTGCGAACTGACGCACCTCGTCCAGACTGCGTGCGACCTTAACCCCGCCGCCCTTGCCTCTTCCCCCGGCATGTATCTGCGCCTTGACCACCCATGAGACGCCGCCCAGGCTCTGGGCTGCCGCGACTGCCTCGTCCGCGCTGAAACAGGCAACACCCCGAGGCGTGGGCACGCCGTACTGGCGCAGGATTTCCTTGCCCTGATATTCGTGTATCTTCATGATGGATCATCCAAAGCCGCCATCTTACCGAATATTCAGGCGTCCGGCATCAGCGGGCGAGTTTGCGCCAGGTGTCGAGCAGCGTGTCGGGGTTCAGCGATATGCTCTGTATGCCGTGCTCCATCAGCCAGATTGCGAAATCGGAATGGTCGGACGGCCCCTGGCCGCAGATGCCGACGTATTTCCCCATGCGGTTGCAGGCGGAAATCGCCATCTCCAAAAGCGCCTTGACCGCCGGGTTCCTCTCGTCGAACCTGTCCGCGACCAGGCTGGAATCGCGGTCCAGCCCCAGGGTCAGCTGGGTCAGGTCGTTCGAACCTATCGAGAAGCCGTCGAAATGCTGCAGGAAGTCCTCCGCAAGAAGCGCATTCGAAGGGATCTCGCACATCATGATCAGGCGCAGCCCGTTTTCCCCGCGCCTGAGCCCGTTTCTTTCGAGCGCGCCTATCACCTCCCTGGCCTCCTCGACGGTGCGCACGAAAGGCACCATGATCTCGACGTTGGTGTATCCCATCTCCTCCCGCACCTTCTTCATCGCGCGGCATTCGAGCTCGAAGGATTCCCTGTCGACGACATAGCGCCCGGCCCCCCTGAAGCCTATCATCGGGTTCTCTTCCAATGGCTCGAAGAGTTCTCCGCCGACGAGCTTCCTGTATTCGTTAGACTTGAAATCGGAAAGGCGGACGATCACCGGACGCGGCCAGAATCCCGCGGCCAGCGTGGCCACCCCTTCGGCCATCTTCTCCACATAGAAATCGACCGGACTGCTGTAGCCCGCCGCCTTCGCGGCGACCTGTCCGCGCAGGCCTTCCGGCAGGCTGTCATAACCCAGAACCGCCTTGGGGTGCACGCCTATCATGTTGTTGATCACGAACTCCAGGCGGGCAAGTCCTATGCCCGCGGAAGGAAGCCTTGCGAATTCGAAAGCCAGCATGGGGTTGCCCACGTTCAGCATCAGCTTGACCGGCAGGGCGGGCAGCGCCTCCCTGTCTTCAGCGACGATGTCGAAGGGAAGGCTGCCGCGGTACACATAGCCCGTGTCCCCCTCCGCGCAGGAAGCAGTGACCATCTCACCGTCTGTCAGGACCCCGGTGGCGTCCCCACAGCCGACGATCGCGGGTATGCCAAGCTCCCTCGCGATGATGGCGGCATGACAGGTGCGGCCGCCGCGGTTTGTGATGATGGCAGCCGCCTTCTTCATCACCGGCTCCCAGTTGGGGTCGGTCATGTCCGTGACCAGCACGTCTCCTGCCTCCACCCTGCCCATCTCGGCTATGTCGGCCACCAGCCTCACGCGTCCCGCCCCTATCTTCTGGCCTATCGCACGCCCTTCGACCAGCACCTCGCCGCGCCGTGAAAGCCGGTATTTTCCGGCCACACCTGCCGCCGTCTGCGACTGCACGGTCTCGGGGCGCGCCTGCAGTATGTAGAGCCTGCCATCCTCCCCGTCCAGCCCCCATTCTATGTCCATGGGCCTTCCGTAATGCTTTTCTATCGCCATCGCATGGCGCGCAAGCTCAAGCACATGGGAGTCCGAAATCGAGAAGCTCCCGCGCATCCCGGGCGGCACCTCCTCGACCCTGGTCGAGACACCCGCCGAGCGCTTCTCGTCGAAGACCATGCGCTGCATCTTTGAACCCAGGCTGCGCCTCAGGATGGCGGGACGCCCCTCTCCCAGCTTCTGCTTGTGCACGTAGAACTCGTCCGGATTCACCGATCCCTGCACGACCATCTCTCCAAGGCCGTAGCTTGCGGTGATGAAGACCACGTCGCGGAAGCCCGACTCCGTATCCAGCGTGAACATCACGCCCGATGCGCCGAGGTCAGATCTCACCATGCGCTGCACGCCCGCGGAAAGCGCGACATGCCCGGTATAGCCGGTATGCACGCGATAAGAGATCGCCCTGTCGTTGTAGAGCGATGCGAAGACCTCCTTTACCGCATGCAGCACGTTGTCTATGTCGTGGATGTTGAGGAAGGTTTCCTGCTGGCCTGCAAAGGAGGCATCAGGCATGTCCTCCGCGGTCGCCGAGGATCTCACCGCGACGCTCGCATCCCCCCCTTCCATGAGCCTCCCGTAGTGCTCGCGTATCTCCTGCTCCAGCCTCGAAGGCAGCGCCGCGCCGGCGATCCAGCTCCTTATCTCGGCGCCTGTCCTGGCAAGCCTTTCCACGTCCGACACGTCGAGCGTGGACAACGCTTCCGCGATGCGCTCGTCCAGCCCGTTCTCATGAAGGAAGTCGCGATAGGCATCCGCCGTCGTGGCAAACCCCCCGGGCACGGAGACGCCCGCCTCGCCCAGATGCCGGATCATCTCGCCCAGGGATGCGTTCTTGCCGCCAACGATCTCGACGTCAGAGATGCCGAGCGACTGGAATGGGATGACATATCGATGCATGTTGAGTCTCTCCGAATCGTTATATACCGTTTGCTCTCCTGCTGACCGCCTGCATCAGGTGCGCCGACATTTCCTCTATGGAACGCGAGGTCATGTCGAACCAGGTGATCCCTTCGCGGCGCATCAGGCTTTCTGCGGCGGCCACCTCGATCCTGCAGTTGGCAAGCGATGCATACTTGCTGTGGGGGCGGCGCTCCTCCCTGATGCGGTGCAGCTGTTCTGGCGATATGGTAAGCCCATAAAGCTTGTCGCGAAAGGGGAGCAGCGGAAGAGGGAGCGTGTCTCGCTCGAAATCCTCGGGTATCAGCGGATAGTTTGCCGCCATCAGGCCGAACTGCAGAGAAAGGTAAAGGCTGGTCGGCGTCTTGCCGCAGCGCGAAACCCCCACGAGGATCACGTCGGCGCTCTTCAGATCCGCCGCCGATACGCCGTCATCGTGGGCCAGCGCGAAATTCATCGCCGCGATGCGCCTCGCGTATTCGCGGTTCTCCTGCCCGTGGCTGCGCCCCACGCTGTGGTTTGAGCGCTGCCCGAGCTCATGCTCCAGCGGCGAGATGAAGGCATCGAAGAGGTCCAGAAACAGCGCATCGGCGGTACGCAGCCTGCCGCTGATCTCCTCGTTCATCAGCGTCATGAACACCAGCGGGCGCACGCCGTCCTGCCTGCTTATCTCCTCCATGCGCAGCAGGCAGTTCTCGACCTTTTCCATGCTGTCCGTGAACGGGAATCTCACGGGGCGGAAATCGATGCCGGCGAACTGCGAGAGCAGGCCATTGCCCAGCGTCTCTGCCGTGATCCCGGTGCCATCCGAGATGAAGATCACGGTCCGCCTGCTCATGCCAGACCTGCAGCACCGCTCCAGAGCGGCGAACCGCCCTGGGCCAGATAGGAGAGATAGGTCCTGACCTCGAATTCCAGCTTGAGGTATTCAGGCTCCATGTGGGTGCAGAACTGGTAGAAGGCCCTGTTGTGCTCGCGCTCCCTGAAATGCGCAATCTCGTGCACGGCGATCATGCGCAGAAATTCCTGGGGCATGTCCCTGAAGAGTGAGGCGATCCTGATCTCGCGGCTGGCCTTGAGCCTCGACCCCTGTATGCGCGAGACGCCCGCATGCATGCCCAGCGCGCGGTTCACGACATGCAGGTCGCTGTCGTAGGCCACCCTGTTCAGGCGTCCCGCGTTTCGCAGGAAATCCTGCTTGATCCGCATCACATAATCGTACAGCGCCTTGTCCGTGCGAACCTGATGCGCGTGAGGATATTTGCGCAGCAGCATCCCTGCAAGCCTGCCCTGCCCGATCAGCTCCCGCGCATTCTGCACCAGCTGCTCGGGATAACCTGCAAGATAGTTCGTGTGTGATCCAGGGCGCATTTGAAACTCCTCCTCCGCATTATCATCCTTTGCGGAGGTCTGCGCCAGTGTGCCGCCCGAAGGCGGCCGCCCCTCACATCTGCGAATCGTAGTAGTAGTGCATGTCGTCCGGATTGTACTCAGGGTGCAGTGACATCTCTTCCGCTATCGCATCGTCCTTGATCTGTTCGCTGCTGCGCTTGTCCGGACACATCAGAAACAGCAACGATGCCGCGATTGCACAGGTTGCGTATTTGGTTTGCAGGCTGTTCACCATGATGATCTCCCAATCCCAAAAATTAATGGAAACTGCAAGACATGATCAGCAAATGTCGTGCCACCAGCCGGGCGCACTTCATCGCCGGGCCAGCCGGATGCCGGCTTTCCCTGCGTTTCTCTGGTCGGATAAGGGTGTTCCCGGTTTCGACGGCCGCCCGGCTTCAGGCTGTCCTGCAGGAAAAGGATGCATCTGCATGGTGCAAAATATTCCTAATTGCACCAGAATGCAACCCTGCGTCAACGGGATCGGATGATCATGCTGAAACCTGCCGGCCATACAGACAAATTCATCGTAGAATTCGATGCTGCAATCGAGGCCCACATGGACTGGACGAGGCGCATACTGCGCTGCGCCGTGCTGCATACGGCGCCCGGCGATGATGTGATGTCGCCCGTCGCCCACACGCTATGCCAGTTCGGTCACTGGTTCAGGCTGAACGTAGAGCGCTTCGAGGAGCTCGACCCGGAGTCCGTGCCCCAGGTCGAGAGGCTGCATCAGTTCATGCACGATGCGATGCGCAGCATATGCGCGGACGTGATGAAGGGGGAAGCTGGCAGGGTATTCGATCTCGAGAGATTCGAGCGCTCGCAGTCCGAGCTCCTCACGCTGCTAGCAAGGCTGAAAACGCTTTGCATCTCCAATGCGGTGAGGCATGATCCCCTGACAGGCCTGCCCCTGCGCCACGGCATCGAGAGGGATTATGCGCTTTGCATGAAGGACGCGAGGCGCAATCATACGAGGGTCTATGTGGCCTTGATCGATGTCGATCATTTCAAGCGCATCAACGACGAGCACGGCCATCCTGCGGGAGACCTGGTCCTGCAGCAGCTGGCCCACACCCTGAAATCCGTGTTGCGGGACAACGAACCGCTATACCGCTTCGGCGGAGAAGAATTCCTCTGGCTGATGCGGTGCGATTCCGCCGCGGATGCCGAGAAGTCCGCAAGCCGGCTGGTATCCACGATACGCGAAACGCCGATGGATGCGCTATCCTTCCCGATGACGGTGACGCTGGGCATGGCCCAGGCGGGGGAATTCGAGGAGCTTTCAAGCGCGATCAAGCGCGCGGATGTCGCCCTGTACCAGGGGAAGCTTGACGGGCGGGACCGCTACGTCATCGCTCCCTGAACATCTCAGAAACGAATCACAAGGAAAGATACATGCGCCACTACACATTGACCATTTCATGCCCGGATCGGGTGGGCATCATCGCCGCAGTGACCGGCTTCATCGCCGAGCACGGGGGCTTCATCGTCGAGGCGAGCTATCACACCGAGGAGGAGCGCTTCTTCATGCGCCAGGAGATACGCGCCGACAGCCTGCCTTTCGATTCGGACGAATTCTGCAGGCGCTTTTCGACTCTCGCCTCCGAATTCTCGATGGACTGGAAGCTTTCCGATTCCGCGAGGAACAAGCGCCTCGTGATACTCGTGAGCCGTCAGGACCATTGTCTGGACGACCTCCTCCATCGCTGGCGCACGCGCGAGCTGCAGGTTGACATACCCTGCGTGATCTCCAACCACGACGATTTGAGGAGCTTCGTCGAATGGCACGGCATCCCCTTCATCCATGTGGACATGCAGGACAAGGCTGCCGCATTCGAAAGGATAGCCGCGATTTTCGAGGAACATTGCGGCGACACGCTCGTGCTTGCACGCTTCATGCAGATCCTGCCGCCGGATCTGTGCCAACGTTACCCGGGGCGCATAATCAACATACACCACAGCTTCCTTCCCTCCTTCGTCGGCGCCAAGCCCTATCACCAGGCCTATCTGCGGGGAGTGAAGCTGATAGGCGCGACCTGCCACTATGTCACCAGCGAACTGGACGCAGGCCCCATCATCGAACAGGACACCATGCGCATAGACCACGGGGACACGGTGGACGACCTCGTGCGCTACGGGCGCGACATTGAAAAGACCGTGCTCGCGCGCGGCCTGCGCTACCACGTCGAGGACCGCGTGCTGGTTTGCGGCAACAAGACCATCGTGTTCAAATGATCCGGCGATCGTGATGATTCCGCGCGCTGTGTTCCGGCGCGACCCTCCGCACCAAAAACAGGCACAGCGCCCACGCGGCCATGACCTGCAGCACCATAATCCCGCACATTTCCTTGCCTGGCGCGTTTCTTGCTTTTTTATGCATGCAAGAAACGCATATGAGGAGTCGAAGAAATGATCGTCAATGAAAGCATCATCCATGCGCTGCATCAGAGCACGCTGGTTGCGGAATTCCGCGAATCCGAAATTGGAATCCTTCTGCCTCTGTTCACTTCCAGGAGATACAGAAGGGGCGAGTTCATCGCAAAGCCGGGGGTGTGCGAGCTCATGGACGCGCTTCTGATACTGGTAGATGGCAGGATAGAGGTTTCCGCAAGGATAGAGGGCGAGCCCATGTCCATCCATCTGAAGGAGCCTGGGGACATCGCCCGGGTGATCAGCTTCGTCGGCGGCAACATGATGAAGATAGATGCGACGATAGAAGTGACGGAAGACTGCACCGTGCTGCTTCTGGAACGCGAGAAGCTAGAAACGCTGCTCGAAACGCACCCCGTGATCGTCTACAACGTGATGCGCGGCCTCGTGCGTTTTGCGCACGGGCTTGCGCGCCACAAGAGCGCCGAGACCGAGGAGCTCAGCAACTACTTCTACCGCATCAACGGCCGCTTCTGACCTCCTCCAGCCGTCCGCGACGAATGGGCGAAACAGTTTACATGAAGCACTTCCGATGAATTACAATTTGCTCCGTCAGCCATCCCTACAGTGAGGCCATGCAGCATAATCCTTATGCACAGTTCAATACCTCGGAACTGATCCTCAGGGATCATCTGGCCGTTGACCGCACCCTGCTCGCAAATGAAAGAACGCTGCTTTCCTATCTTCGTTCAGGCGTGGCGCTGTTCATTGCCGGCATTTCTATCATCCATTTCTCCAACCTGGGATGGTTTTCGGCTGTCGGTTTCCTTTGCCTGCCATGCGGCGTCTTGACGGTGCTGTTCGGCATCCAGAGATTCCGCAAGATGAACCGCGCGATACTGGTCATCCGCCAGGAACTCAAAAACATCGAAGACACGGCCGAAGACATGTCTTGATAACCGGCCCACCCCTTCTCAGATCAGGCGTTCAGCAGGACTGTGGGCAAAAGCCGCCTTCCATAACAATCTGCGACAGCTGGATTCTGGTGAGACAAGAAATTGCCTTTATTGAACACAAGCTCCTCGACGTGATAAGAAAATGAGGAAATTTATACACGTTATGGGCGACGTGTTAAGATATTTGCAGTTTCTTATCGCATTCCTGCCGAGGCATATATGGACAAACTGGATATTCCTGCCTCTTCCAGTCTTGAAGTTAAAGCGGTCTGGCAAGCGCTGGCCGAGGCGCATCGCTACCTCGCGGAGCTGAAGGGCTTGTGCGAGTCGCTGCCCAACCGCGCCATTCTACTGGATACGCTGGCCATCCAAGAAGCCAAAGACAGTTCGGAAATAGAGAACATCGTCACCACGCACGATGAGCTGTACGCCTACGACCAAGCCAGCGCAGCCTCTCCGGCAGCCAAGGAGGTGCAAAACTACGTCGCAGCCTTGAAGGTGGGATTTGCCGATGTGGTCAATTCCGGCCTGATCCGCATGAGCACGATCTTGCGGGTGCAGGAGGAAGTGGAACAGAACAACGCCGGGTTCAGGAAGGTGCCGGGCACGGTGCTAAGGAATCAGACGACTGGGGCGGTGGTGTATGAACCGCCACAAGATGCGGTGCTGATCGAAAAACTGATGACACAACTGGTCGAATTCATCCATGCGGATAGCGAGCATGATCCCCTGCTGCGCATGGCGATTGCTCATCACCAGTTCGAGAGCATCCATCCGTTTTACGATGGCAATGGCCGAACCGGGCGCATTTTGAATTTGCTGATGTTGCAGCGCGAAGGCTTGATGGATCTGCCGGTGCTATACCTGAGCCGATATATCACGGCGACCAAGGATCAGTATTACCGCTTGCTGCAATCCACACGCGAGACGCACGACTGGATAGACTGGTGTGTGTATATCGTGAAGGGTGTGGCAATCACAGCAAAGAGCGAAATCCGGCTGATCAAAAATCTGCGCGAACTGATGCAGACCACCAAGCACCGGCTGCGCAAGGATTTACCCAGAATTTACAGTCAGGAGTTGCTGAACAATTTGTTCCGCTATCCCTACACCAAGATCGAGTTCGTCGAGAAGGACTTGGGGGTGTCGCGGATCACGGCTGCGAAGCATCTGGAGGCGTTGGTGGCAAATGGATTTGTTGAGAAGAAAAAAATCGGGCGCAAGAACTTTTATATCAACCGTCCATTGTTCAACCTGTTGACGCAGATCAGCCTGAACAATTGAATGAAGAAGATCTGCAGAACAAAAAAGCCACAAACCTTTGTGGGTCGTGGCTTAAATTGGTGCCGCTTATCGGATTCGAACTGATGACCTACCGCTTACAAGGCGGTTGCTCTACCAACTGAGCTAAAGCGGCTTGTGAAACTGGTGGGTCGAGCGAGATTCGAACTCGCGACCAACGGATTAAAAGTCCGCTGCTCTACCGGCTGAGCTATCGACCCCCCTTGCAAAGGAGCGCGAATTATACGTATTCAGCGCCCACTGTCAATAACGTTATCGGCAGCCGGGGACGCGGGGCAATCCGGCATGGGCCTTCCGAAATGGTAGCCCTGCCCGTAGTCCACGCCCATTTCCTTGAGCAGGTCCGTTATTTCGTCATTCTCCACCCACTCCGCGACCACCTTCATGTCATAGACCCGACAGATTTCGACCATGGCCTGGACGAAGACCCGGTCGTTCGCGCTTTCCAGAAGATTGCGTATGAAGGATCCGTCTATCTTCAGATAATCGATGTCGAGCTGCTTGATGTAGTAGAAGGAGGAAAAGCCGACGCCGAAATCGTCAAGCGCGAAGCGGCAGCCGAGCTGCTTTGCCTCTCTTACGAACTGCTGGACAAGGTCCAGATTATGGAAGGCTGCGGTCTCGGTGATTTCGAAGATGATCCTGCCCGGATCAACGCCCGTTGCCGAAAGCTCCCTCCTGATCAGATCGAGAAGCTCGGCATTCCCGACCGACTTTCCTGAAAGATTGATGGCCAGTCCCGGCCCGTCGCCCGGAAGCTCTGCGAGTTTGCTAATGCAGGCCTTGACCACCATGCAGTCTATTCTGGTCGCCAGGTCGAATTTTTCCGCCACCCTGATGAACACATCGGGAGGCAGCACATTGCCGGCTTCGTCCCTTATCCGGATCAATGCCTCGTAGTGATGCGCCTTCCCTGTCCTGAGGTGCACGATGGGCTGATAATTCATGCTGAAGCGGCCTTCCTGGAGCGCCAGCTTCAGGGTTTCCAGATTGTTGAAGAGCGCGCCGAATTTCTTTCTGTGCGCCTCGTCCTCGTCGCGGTAGAAATATATCTGGTTGCGACCCTTCTCCTTGGCGAGGAAGAGGGCGAGGTCGGCATTGTTGACCAGATTCTCGTCGCGCGCATTTCCCGAGGCTATGCCCACGGTGACGGTCAGGCTGTGCTCGCGCCCGCCGAGCAAGACCCTTGCCTGCTCCACGTTGCGGGATATGGCCTGCGCCTTTGCATCGGCATTGTCGCCGTCCAGACCTGCCAAGGCGACCGCAAACACGTCCCCGCCGTAGCGCGCCACGATGTCTCCCGGCCTCACGGACTGCTTCAGGACTTCGGCCACATGCTGAAGCACGCTGTCGCCGTCCGCATGCCCGAAGGTGTTGTTCACATAGCTCAGCCCGTCTATGTTGATGAAGAAGATGGAAAGGGGGACCTCGGCGGCATAGGCCGAGAGATTCCTCAGGAACTCGTCCCTGTTTGCGAGTCCGGTGAGCGGATCGCTGCGGGTGATCCTCTCGCGCTCATGTTTTGCTTCGAGCTCGCGCTTCAGGCTGAGGCTTGCATCCTCGAGCGCCTTGCGCAGCGACTCTTCCTTCAAGGGCTTGGTCAGGTAGCCATAGGCCCCGCTGTTCAGCGACTCTACCGCATGACCCGCATCGTCAAGGCCGGTCGCCATGATGAACACGGGCGGCGGCTCCATATTTCTGGATGCCTTCAGGAGTTCGAGACCGCTCATCCCCGGCATGGTTATGTCCGAGATCACGGCATCGGGAGGACAGGCCCGCATCAATTCAAGCGCCTCCTCGCCGCTGCCGGCAGTCCGCGCCTCGAATCCCAGCCGATCAAGAAGCGCCTTGGTCATCAGCAATTCGATGGGGCTGTCATCCACTACCAAGACACTGCGCATGCTACTCCTGAAAGATGCCTGAAACGATGGGCGCGGATTATATATCATGGACGGACAACGTGATCTTCATGTAACAATTCGGTGCTATCCTCGGAAGATCAGACATCCATTCAAGATTCAGTCGTATGAAAAACCACCCTTCGGTTGTGAGGATACCCTTTGCAAAACTGCTCAGAAACCTGCTTGCAGGCACGGTCGTGCTGGGCATTTTCGCGCTTGCCGTTTTCAGCTACAAGAGCTGGCAGAACGAGAGCGGGGACGTGAGGCGCAACCTCGCGATCCAGGCGGGATTCGCAGCGAAAAGCAGCCAGGCGATATTCGACAGCCTGGGCGTGAGCATGGAGATGCTGGGACAGATGCTCTCGTCCATGGAGGTCACCGCTCATCCCGAACTCGCGCGCAGCGCGCTGGCTGCCTATGTCTCGGAACACCCCGAAGTCGCTGCCGTATCCCTGATCGACACGCATGGCGAGATGCTGATAGATACCGACATCGCACCCGGCAAGCCTCTTCCGGACTTCCGCAAGGATCCCGAATATCTCAGGGATTTCGAATTCGATCTCAACAACACCTATTCCTACAACATCGGGCGCAACCAGTTCGGCCTCGGGCTGAACCGCTGGCATTTCCCCTTCCGCCATACCGTGAAAAACGGCAAGGGGGAACCGCTCTTCGTGATACAGGCCGCCATCCCGATCGATAGCGCAGGATTCCTCTGGTCCGACCTGCCCATGATACCGAACAGCCGGGTGGGACTGATGCGGGACGACGGGCACATACAGCTGCTTTGGCCTTCGGCGCTTCCCATGGACATCTTCAATCGCTCCCAGGCTTCGGGCGCGCTGATGAAGACGCTGCGCGAACACCCCGGCATCATCGCCGGCTCCTATACGGGCGACTCTTCGCTGGGAGGCGCCAAAAGGGTGGGCGCCTTCTCGCACCTGCCCAACGCCAACATGCTGGCATTCGTCTCCGTCCCGGAAAGATACATCGCAGTGCGCTGGTGGGATCACAACTACCCGGTGCTGCTGATCTTTCTGGTCTATATCGTGGTAATAGGCATCATAGGCTTCAGGCTTTCCAGGCGGGAACGCGAGCACACCAACAAGCTCCAGGCGCTGGCATCCTTCCCCGAAGGCAGCCCTGAAGTCGTGCTCAGCACGGACAGCGATGCCAACATCACCTACACGAATCCTCACGGGCTTCAGCTTTTGGCCAAGCTCGGGCTCGGACCCTATGACATGCAGGTCCTGCTGCCGCAGGACTACCGGGCCATCGTTGCCAGGTGCCTCTCGAGCAACGAGACGATCAAGACCATAGAGGTCGAATTCAACCAGCACCACCTGCTCTGGACCTTTTCCCCGCTGCAGAGCCAGGGCATAGTGCACTGCTACGGCCTCGAGATCACCAAGAGGAGGATGGCCGAAGAGCATGCGAGGAAGGTGCTGATAGAGAAGCAGGCCGCAGAGGCGGCAAGCCAGTCCAAGAGTCTTTTCCTTGCGAACATGAGCCACGAGATCCGCACACCTTTGAACGGCATACTGGGCTTTCTCAAGCTCCTCGCGAAGACGGATCTCGATCCCGTGCAGCGCGAGTATCTCTCCACCACCGAGGTGTCAGCCAAGGTGCTGATGACCGTCATCAACGACATACTCGACTTCTCCAAGATAGAGGCAGGGAAGGTGTCCCTGGAACAGATAGACATGGAGCTGCAGGGCCTGCTCAAGGAGATCATCTCGCTCCATTCCGCGAACGCGAAGAGCAAGGGGCTGGATCTCTTCTTCTCCTACGACGAGACCCTGCCCTTCCATCTGATGGGTGACCCTGCGAGGATCTCCCAGGTGCTTTCCAACCTGCTCGGGAATGCGATCAAGTTCACCCAGAAGGGCGAAATCCTCGTGAAGGCCGCCCTGAAGGAAGAGCGCGAGAATGAGGTTCTGGTCGCGATATCGGTCAAGGACAGCGGGATCGGCATTTCCGCCGAGCAGCAGACCCGCCTGTTCCAGTCGTTCAGTCAGGCGGACATCTCGACAACGCGAAAGTATGGCGGGACCGGCCTGGGCCTCGTGATCTCGAAGGCGCTGGTCGAGCTGATGGGCGGAGAGATCTCGGTCGACAGCAAGGTGGGCATGGGCACGACCTTCACCTTCACCCTGCTTCTTCAGAAGCAGCCAGCCCGGCGCATTCCATCAGAACGCATGGCGTCCGCGAAGCGCCCGGCTGCATTCCGTCTGAAAACCAAGGAGGACGGCAGGAAGCTTTCCGTGCTGATCGTCGACGACAACGAAATAAACAGGAAGCTCGTGAAGATTCTCGTCGAACAGCTGGGCGCCTCTTCCGACCAGGCTCAAAACGGGGCCGAAGCTCTGGATGCCTGCATGAGAAACGCCTACGACCTCATCCTGATGGATGTGCACATGCCGGTGATGGACGGCCTCGAGGCCACGGCCCGGATAAGGGAGCTGGAAAAGGATAAACACACTCCCATCATCGCGCTCACCGCCAATGCGCTGCGCGGCGACAGGGAGAAATATCTTGCGGCCGGCATGGACGAATATCTCAGCAAGCCCATCAACGAAGCGGCCCTGATGAATGCGCTAGGCAGTCTGGATCTGGCCGAGGCATCAAATCCCGAATGCGCTGCACCGAAAGAGGAAGAAAGCGGAAGGCTGGCACTTCTGGACCCGCGCATGGGGGTCGAGCTTTCCTTCGGGGAGCGCGATCTCTGGCGCAAGGTGCTCAACATGCTGCTGGACAAGCTGCCCGAATATTCCGCAAGCCTTAAAGCCGCGAAAGACCAGCCTCAAGAGCTCTACCAGATCAGCCACAAGCTGGGCGGCGCATCCTGCTATTGCGGCACGCCTGCCCTGACCCACCATGCCAGAAAGCTCGAGAGGCTTGCAAGGGACGAGGACCGGGATGCGATCGCAAAAGCGCTGGACGAGCTTCTGCACGAGATGGAGCGGCTACTTGCCCTCAGGGGGAACATCCCGGAAATGGAAAACGCGATATACTGAATCTCACCCGAGGCTCCTCGCGATCGCATCCATCACCTTGGCCTGGCTGAAGGGCTTCACGATGAAATTGTCCGCGCCCCCGCTGCAGGCCGTTTGCACGTTCTGAAGCGTTGCATCGCTGCTGATCATGATCACCGCAATCCCGGGGTGGCTGGACTTGATCTCCTTGAGCGCCTCCATCCCGTTTATCCTTGGCATGTTGATGTCCAGAAAAAGCACATCCGGCCTGAATTTTCCGCAAAGGACCTGGGCGTCTGCGCCGTTCCTGGCCTCGCCCACGACCTCGACATGGTTCTGGCGGAGCATGGACCGCAACAGGACACGCGTGATTTCATCGTCATCGGCAATGAGCGCTTTGATCATTTTCGAGTGGCTACTTTCGGGATTTCGCGATACTTTAAGGCAATCCATGGAAAATGCCAAACACTCCCGTTCCAGTCCCCTGTCCATCATTCATCAGGACCAGGCGCTGATCGTCGCCGAAAAGCCTGAAGGACTGCTCTCGGTCCCGGGACGCGGTGAGGGCAAGCAGGACTGCATGAGCCTGAGGATCCAGAAAAGTTTTCCGGATGCGCTCGCCGTGCACCGCCTGGACATGGCGACCTCCGGCCTGATGATGTTTGCGATGGGACAGGAGAATCACCGCCTGCTTTCAAGGATGTTCCGTGACCGCCTGATTGCAAAGCGCTATGTCGCCATCGTGTCCGGGACATTGGCGCTGCAGAACGGCGAAATCGATCTTCCCATGTCGGCCGACTGGCCGAACAGGCCGCGACAAAAGATAGACGTGCTTGGAAAGCCGTCGGTCACGCGCTACGAGGTACTCGAACAGGGCAAGGAGTGGGCGCGCCTAAGACTGGAACCGGTAACGGGCCGGACCCATCAGCTGCGCGTGCATCTGATGGCGACAGGGCATCCCATAGTCGGCGATGCGCTATACGGCGGAAAGCCATCCGGGCGCCTGATGCTGCATGCGCAAGAACTTTGCTTCGACCATCCTGTCACCGGGGAAAGACTGCATCTGGTTTCAATGCCGCCCTTCTGATCTCAGCCGATCTATAATACGCACTGCTCTCGACGGGAAAATCACATGCTCAGACTGAAACATGCATTCATGATCATCCTCCTCTTCCTTTTGCTCTTGGCGGCCTATGTCTGGATTGCGCTGCACTGGAGCTATTCCAAGGGGGAGCGCGCAGGGTATCTGCAGAAGCTTTCCAACAAGGGATGGATCTGCAAGACATGGGAAGGCGAGTTGTCTCTGATATCGCTGCCCGGCGTGATGCCGGAGAAATTCCTCTTCACGGTGCGCGACGATGCGGTCGCAAGGCGCATCAACGCGCTTGCCGGCCAGCGCGTATCGCTGGTCTATGAACAGCACAAGGGGCTGCCCACTTCCTGCTTCGGCGACACCGAGTATTTTGTCACCGATGTGATCTCCGTCAAGACTCAGCCCTAGCGGCTTGTTATACTCGACAAACATGCCAAAAGACCAAAAACACATGAACCGATACCCGTTCCGAAGGGCCGAGGCCGCATGATCGCAAGGCTTGCCCTGGCTTCAATCAATCACGTGCTCATGCAGAACGGCTGGGCGCTCGAGAGGCTCTCGAAATTCAGCGGGAAGACGGTCAGGTTCGACGTGGCCCCCCTTTCGATCAGCTCGACGATACTGCCCGACGGGCGGCTCGGTCTTTCCGAAGGGGAAGCCGATGCGCATTGCATCATCCCGCCTTCTTTGCTTCCGCGCCTTGCGATTCAGGACGAGCTCGCCTACCGGGACATAGAGAGCACAGGCGACACCGCCCTGCTCTCCGAGATTTTTTTCCTGTCGCGCAACCTGAAGTGGGATGCCGCCGAAGACCTGAGCGCCCTGACAGGCGACATCATCGCGGAGCGCATCGTGCAGGCTGCCGGGAGCTTCAAAGCCGGATCGTCCATCCTCAGCCTCGCGCAGGCGGCTTCCGAATACCTGACCGAGGAGAATCCCCAGCTCGCAAAGCCGGATCACCTGCGCGCATACTCCGAAGAGGTCGATGAACTGCGCGACGATGTCGCAAGGCTAGAAGCACGCATCAGGCGGCTTCGCGAAAACTGACATGCGCATCTTCCGCCTTTTTAGAATCATCTTCGTCGTGCTGAGCTTTGGCCTCGACGAGTTCCTGCTCGCCCACGAGCGGGTTCGCTGGCTCAAGAAACCCCTGAACGCCATCCTCTTCATGCGCGACACCACGGAGCCCCGCGCGGCCCGCCTGCGCCGCGCGCTGGAAAGCCTGGGGCCCATCTTCGTGAAATTCGGGCAGATGCTCTCCACGAGGCGGGACCTCATGCCGTCCGACATCGCCGACGAACTCGCCAGACTTCAGGACAGGGTCCCGCCATTTCCATCAAGACAGGCGATAGCGATACTCGAGGCCGCTTACGGCAAACCCCTGTCCAGTACATTCAGAAGCTTCGAGGAAGAGCCTGTCGCGAGCGCATCCGTCGCCCAGGTGCATTTCGCCGTTCTCCAGGACGGGCGCGATGTCGCGGTCAAGATACTGAGACCGGGCATCGCGCTCACCATCGCGCACGACATCTCGCTTCTCAGGGCTGGCGCATCCCTCATCGAATGGCTCTGGGAGGATGGCAGGCGCCTGAAACCCAGGGAGGTTATTGCGGAATTCGAGAAGCACCTGTCTGACGAACTGGACCTGACCAAGGAAGCCGCAAACGGCAGCCAGCTGAGGCGCAACTTTTCCGACTCGAGGATGCTCATGGTGCCGGAGATGTACTGGGACTACTGCACGAAAGACGTGATGGTGATGGAGCGCATGCACGGGATGCCGGTAAGCCAGGTCGATGCGCTCAGAGCCGCAGGAGTCGACATCCGGAGGCTTGCGGCAAACGGGGTCGAGATATTCTACACGCAGGTCTTCAGGGACGGGTTCTTCCATGCCGACATGCATCCGGGCAACGTCCAGGTGGCGAAGGACGGCCGCTACATCGCGCTGGATTTCGGCATCATGGGTACGCTGACCGACATCGACAAGCATTACCTCGCGCAGAACTTCATCGCCTTCTTCAGACGGGACTACAAGCGGGTCGCCGAGGTGCACATAGAATCGGGATGGGCGCCAAAGGAGACCCGGGTGGACGAGCTCGAATCCGCGATACGTTCCGTCTGCGAACCGATATTCGACAAGCCGTTGCGGGAGGTTTCATTCGGTCGCGTGCTGCTCCGCCTGTTCCAGACTTCTCGCCGCTTCGGCATAGAAGTCCAGCCGCAGCTCGTGCTGTTGCAGAAGACGCTGCTCAACATAGAGGGCTTGGGGTTGCAGCTCGATCCCGATCTCGATCTCTGGAAGACGGCCAAGCCGTGGCTAGAACGCTGGATGAGCGAACAGGTGGGATGGAGGGGATTCCTGAAATCCCTGAAGGAGGAGGCGCCCCGCTATGCGACCCTGCTGCCCCAGCTTCCCCGCCTTCTGAACCGCAAATTGTCGGAAAACCCTGTGGAAGAATTGGGGCAGACCCTGCAGCTGCTCCTGATTCAGCAGCGGCGGCGCAATCTGTGGCTCGCCGTGATCGCAGGGATATTGTTCCTGCAGCTTCTCTGGCTGCTGCTGGGCTGACTGCTTCGATGTTGCGCAGCAAATCAATTCAAATGCAGTGTTTCGACATGGTTGTAGGCAAGAATCTTTGTGTCTGCCGTCGCCAAAGAAATATTATGAACGCGCGCAGTGGCGACGATGATCTGATCAGCCGGATCACGGTGAAAATCCCCGGGAAGACGGGTTGATTCAAAAGCAATTTCCGGGGTGAGTTCGAGCAGGCGAACGCCGGGATAATTCAGGGCTTGTTCAAACCATTCCGGCACTGCGCATGGCAATTCAAGGCGTCCGTATTCAACCAGCTTTGCCACCTCCCAACAGGAAATCACGCTGACTCCCAACCCAAGGCTTTCATCCTGCTCCAGACGCTTTGCCAGCCGTGCGCTCAAACTCTCATCGCCATGTACCCACCAGATCCATATGTGAGTATCCAGCAAGATCATTGCTGGACATCCCAATCGTTCTGTGCAACGGGTTTCAACGGGTCTGTATAGACAACGGGTTTGCCGCGCAGCGGATAGGATTTAACTATATCGCTGCGTGACAGCACAATGACTTCGACCGCTTCCCCCGCATGAAAAGGCAGGTTGGTCAATACCAGTGCACCCTCCTGATTGAGCGTGGCCTCGACGCGATGAGCATACATGACTGACCCCTAAGAACATGACGTACCTGGACATTATAGCCAATATGTAGCATTCGAACAGTCGTGCAGGAGCCTTCCAGGACACCGAGGCACAACGGATCGGCAGTCTGTTTTAGAAAACAAAAAAGCCCGCTTGCGCGGGCTTTTCTATCGCGATCGACTGCTAGAACATCATCATCACGAGGCGGTTCACCGCATAGCCGCCCATCGTGAGGAAGGCGAATAGCACGGTTGCCAGCATCAGGGGCTTTGCGCCTGCCTGGCGGATCGCGCCGACATGGGTGCGCAGCCCCAGGGCCGCCATCGCCATCGCGAGCAGCACGTTGTCTATCTGCAGCAGCGCGCCAGTCAGGCCTGCCGACAGAAGATTCAGGGAATTCACCGCGCTCGCAACGATGAAGAGCACTGCAAACCAGGGTATGGTGATGCGCGACTTGCCGTGAGCCTTGTTTTCGCTCTGCGCATAGGAGGACAGGATCAGCAGGAACGGAGCCAGCATCATCACGCGCAGCATCTTCTCGATCACCGCTGTCGAGGCGGCGGTATCGCTCACGCTCTTGCCGGCCGCGACAACCTGGGCGACTTCATGGATTGTCGAACCGGCATATACGCCGTATGCGCTCTCGGAAAGATGCAGGTAGGGATAAACGATCGGATAGGTGAACATCGAGATCGTGCCGAACACGACGACAGTCGCCACCGCAACCGAGACCTTGTGCGCCTGTCCGCGGACAACCGGCTCGGTCGCCATCACTGCGGCAGCGCCGCAGATCGCGCTTCCTGCGCCGATCAGAATCGAGGATTGCGCATCCAGACCGAACACGCGTTTTCCCAGCTGAACCGCGATGACCAGGGTGAGGGTGACCATCAGCACGTCTATCAGTATGCCCGCCCAGCCTATGCCGGCGATCTGCTGGAAGGTGATGCGAAAGCCGTAGAGCACGATCGCGGTGCGCAGAAGGATGTTCTTCGAGAAATCCACACCGGATGCGGTCTTCGTCGCAAAGCGCGAGAACACCGTGTTGCCGACTATCATGCCCATGATGATGGCCAGCGTCAGCGCGCTCAATCCGAGGTGCTGTATACTGGGCATGCCGGCAGCCTGTATCGCTGCGTAGGCGATGACGCTGACGAACAGAAGGCCGGACCACCAGGCGGGATCGCGCATTCTGTCGGCCGTTCCGGCCAGGAAACTTTGAGTCTTGTGAACCATGATTCCGCTCCTTGATATCGTTGTATCAGCATATTAGTGGCTGCTAAATCATGGTTCAAATACATTTATTTCATAATTTGATAACATTTGGTTATCCATGATCAACCTCCATCTCCTCCGCATATTTTTCGTCGTCGCCGAACAGAAGAGCTTTTCCCGTGCCGCGGAGCAGCTCTTCATCAGCCAGCCTGCGGTATCGAAGGCGGTAAGGGAGCTCGAGCACCAGCTCGGCCTCCCCCTGATAGAGAGGGGCATTCCGGGAAGCAGGAAGAGCATGCGTCTGACCGAGAGCGGGGTCGCGATGTTCGAACACGCGCGCGGAATATTCGCACTCGAGCGGGTCGCGCTTGACGACGTTCGCGCCCGGGTGGGCCTGAAACACGGCGAACTCGTCATCGGTGCGAGCACGACGATCGCCGGCTACTGGCTACCCGAATACACGGCCGCATTCCTGGCCAGGCATCCTTCGGTGAGGCTCGAGGTGAGAGTGGGAAACACCCAGGAAATCAGCGGAGAGCTGATAGACTGCAACATCGATGTGGCGCTGGTCGAGGGCATGGTGAATGACGAGCGCATTTCATCGGCTCACTGGCGGGACGACGAGCTGCACATCGTGGCCCGGACGGGATCGACCCTCGCAAAGCGGCGCAGGCCCAGCATAGAGGAGCTGAATGAAGAGGCATGGCTTTTGCGGGAGACGGGATCGGGAACCCGCGAATTCAGCGAACGCATGATGGTTGAACACGGCATAAGCCCGCGGCGCATCATCGAGTTCGGCAGCAACGAAGGCATAGTCCGCGCGGTCGCAGCAGGGCTGGGCGTCGGCGTGGTGCCCGCCCGCACCGCGCGCGAGCTCTACATGCTGAAGGAGATCAAGGCCGTGAAATACCCGCACACCGGCGTCCTTCTGCGCCCGCTGTTCCGGCTCACGCTGAAGGACAGGCCGCTTTCGCCCCTTGCGAAATCCTTCTGCGAGATGCTCTCGAAGGAACGCTAGCCTCCTCCTAGAAGAGGTCTATGCTGCCCGTCGGGGTTTCCTTGAGTATCCCCTCCCTGATCAGCGTCTCGTAGTGGAAGATGCGGTTGCGGCCTGCGTCCTTTGCGGCATAGAGCGCGGCGTCCGCGCGGTTGATCACTTCCTGCGGCAGCACGCTGTGGTCCGCCCCGCTGAAGCCGCCGCTGATCGTGATATGCCCGACCTGGGGGAAGCTGAATTTCTCGACAGCGCTCCTCGCCCGCTCGAATGCGTGCAGAGCCGCCTCGAAATCGTCAGCCGCGATGATGGCTACGAATTCCTCGCCGCCGAAGCGGTAGAGGAGATCCGACTGGCGGAATGACCTTTCCAGCAGCCTCGCCACCATGATCAGCACCTCGTCTCCTATCACATGCCCGTGCCTGTCGTTGATCGCCTTGAAATGGTCCACATCCAGGACCCCCAGCCAGTAGGTGTGCGGAGTATGGCGCCTGTGCAGGTTCTGCTCGTCCACATTCTCCCTCATGCGAAGCAGGAGCAGATTCCACAGGCGGTCGAGGTTGATCTCCAGGGAATAGCGGTTGAAGAGGCCAGTGAGCTGGTCGCGCTGGCTGGTGTCAAGGAGCGCGTAATAATTCGAGAAAACCTCGAGTATGCCGCTGATGATGGCCTCCTCGACCGGCGTGACCTCCCTGTCCCTCCTGAAAACGAAATAACCCCGCAGGGCCTTTCCGCCCCTCAACGGATGGCAGATCAGAAGTTCCTCCCCGGATTTGCGGCTGCATGGCCTGTCCAGCATGCGCACGTTCTCGAGCAGGTCGTGGATTTCCTTCGGTATATCCGTGTCGTTCGCAACCTCCTCGGTGCGCTCGATGACACGGTGCACACCCTCTTCCGTGAGCACCGAGGTGCGCCTGTGGTGCAAGAAACGCAGTATCGTGCCCGCGTCGTCGACCCGGTAGAGCGTGGTCTCGAGCACCCCGAGTATCGGCCCCAGCGTCCTGAGCAGGCTCTGCTCGACGAGATAGGTGTCGCGGATAGCGGTCATCGAGCCCAGCGTCTTCAATACGCCGGGCAGACCCGTGGGTTTCATTTCGGTCATGGCAGGCTCGGGGATTTGCGGCGCGCCATTATAGACGGGTTGAATCGGCCGGGATACTGTAACACTCAGGAGAAGAAGCCGCCTTCCCAGAGTTCCTTTGCCAGCGCATGGTAGTCTGCGGCGCCAGGACTGTGAGGCGCATGCTCGAAGACGTCCTGACCACGCATCGGGCTCGTCGCAAGCGCGACATTCTCCCCTATGCGCGTCTCGCAGACCATGCTGCCGAAGCGCTCCTTCAGCTTCCCGTATATCTCGTGCGAGAGCTTGCGCCTCGAGTCGAAACGGGTAAGCAGGATGCGCCTCTCTATCTTCCTCTTCAGCTTCTGCTCCAGCACGTTGAGCGCGCTGTCAAGGCGATGGACGCCCTGCAGCGAAAGAAAATCCGCCGAAACGGGGACCAGCACACGGTCCGAAGCCAGGAGCGCGTTCAGGGTCAGCACGCCCAGCATGGGGCAGCAGTCTATCATGATGGGGGCGCCTGTCAGGGAAAGGTCTTCCGCCAGCCCCTTCTTCAGCATGGTCGCGGCCTGCGGGTCGCTGCCCAGAAGCGCGTCCAGCTTGGCCAGCTCGAGCGCTGCGGGTATCGCCTGCCAGCCGCGGCCGGTTTCGCGCAGAAGGCTGGTCAATGGCGCCTGGCTCTTGAAGAAGGCGACCATGCTGGTCGATGAGGTCACGTTCCTGATCCCGCTGGCCAGCGTCAGGTGGCCCTGCGGATCGAGGTCGATCGCGATGGGATTCTTCTGCGCAATGCTCAATGCCGCGGTGACGTTCAGGCAGGTGGTGGTTTTTCCTACCCCCCCTTTTTGATTGAATACGGCGATGACCGCCATGCTTTGCTCCAAGTGTGACCATTCATGCCGATTATATTCGCAAAAACCCGTCCCATTCCGAAATCAAACGCTTGAACAGCGCGGGTTTAGGGGGCCTATTCCCCGGTTCCACAGCGCCTTGCCGAATGACGAATAACCGACCATTTCTTTCGTATAATGTCATGGTCTACACTATTGCGGAAAGAATACATGCCATTCGCTCTTTATCGCACGCACATCATCGCAGGACTCTGTCTTGCAATGCTCGGGACCGCACAAGCCGCAGAAAAGAAGCCGGACGCGCCCATCCCCGTGACCGCCGCCACCGCCGAACAGCAGTCGATGCCGGTGTGGCTCGAGGCCCAGGGTACGGTGCTTCCCCTGAACTACGTCAACGTGATGCCCCGGGTGTCGAGCCTCCTGCAGACCGTGAATTTCCGCGAGGGCCAGACGGTGAAGGCGGGCCAGCTTCTGGCCACGCTCGATCCGGAACCGTTCAGGGTATTGCTAGACCAGGCGAAGGCACAGACCCTGCGCGACCAGGCCCAGCTCGAGGGTGCCCAGGCCGACCTCAGGCGCTACGAGACGCTGCTCGCCCAGGACTCCATCTCGGAACAGCAGGTGGTGGACCAGCGCGCGACGGTGGCCCAGCTGACCGCGACTGTCGCGGCAGACAAGGCGGCACAGGAAAATGCGCAGATGCAGCTCGGCTGGACGCGCATCACCTCTCCCATCCCGGGTATAGTCGGCCTGCGCCAGGTCAGCGCGGGCAACATCGTGGGACTCACGGGCGCAATAGGCGGCGGCAACAGCGCGCTTTCCGGCACCGCTTCAGGCGCCATGCCCATCGTCACGGTGGCCGAAATCCAGCCGATCGCGGTTCTCTTTCCCATCGCCCAGACCCAGCTCCCCCCCGTTCTCGAGCGCATGCACGAGGCCGCGGTTCTTCCGGTCGAGGCATGGGACCAGCGGCGCACGGCAATCATCGACAGGGGCCATGTCATCGCGCTGGACAACCAGATCAACTCCTCCACGGGAACAGCGATGCTCAAGGCCGAGTTTCCCAATGCGCACCGCATGCTTTTCCCCAACCAGTTCGTCAACATCAGGCTGCTCGTCGACACCGTCAAGGGCGCGGTCGTCGTGCCGACCTCGGCGATCGCGACCGGAGCGCTGGGCTCCTATGTCTATGTGATAGATGGAGCCGACAAGGTCTCCATGCGCAAGGTCGTAACGGGTGCGTCGGACGGCGACAGGACTTCGGTGAAGAGCGGCCTCAAGGCCGGCGAGCGCGTGGTCACCGATGGTCTGGACAGGTTGCGTGAAGGAAGCAGGGTGCAGATCGTCAAGCCTGCCCGGGTCAAGGGTTCATGATCGAACCGCAAGACCCCGGCGAGGATACGGCCAGCCCTTCCAGGCTCTTCATCCTGCGCCCCATCGCGACCAGCCTCCTGATGCTGGCGGTATTGCTCGCGGGCTTCATAGGCTACCGCCTGCTGCCCCAGTCGGCCCTGCCGGAAGTGGACTATCCGACGATACAGGTCACAACGCTCTATCCGGGCGCGAGTCCGGACGTGACCACCTCTTCCATCACCTCACCCCTGGAGCGGCAGTTCGGGCAGATGCCCGGCCTTTCCCAGATGTGGTCCACGAGCTCGGGCGGCGCATCGGTGATCACGCTGCGCTTCGATCTCAAGCTTCCTTTGGACGTCGCGGAACAGGAGGTCCAGGCAGCGATCAACGCGGCGACCACCTTCCTCCCGACAGACCTTCCCCAGCCGCCCATCTATGCCAAGGTCAATCCGGCGGATGCGCCCGTCATCACGCTGGGACTCACCTCCGATACCCTGCCGCTCACCCAGCTTCAGGACATCGCGGATACCAGGATAGCCCAGAAGCTCTCCCAGGTCACCGGCGTCGGGCTGGTCACCTTGAGCGGTGGACAGCGTCCGGCAGTCCAGGTCCAGGCGAACGGCCGCGAGCTTGCATCCCATGGCCTTAGCCTTGCAAGCGTCCAGGCGGCGATCGTCGCCGCCAACGTGAACATCCCTAAGGGCAGCTTCGACGGCCCGACCCAGTCCATGACCATCAATGCAAACGACCAGCTCCAGTCCATCCAGGACTACAAGGACCTCGTGATCGCATTCAACAACGGCGCGCCCGTGAAACTCAGCGACGTGGCAGTCGTCGAACGCGGGCCGGAAAATGCGCTGCTCGCCGCCTGGGTCAACGGCAAACCCGGCATCGTGATCAACGTGCAGCGCCAGCCGGGGGCGAACGTGATCGCGGTTGTGGACCGCATCCACGAGCTCCTGCCCCAGCTGAAGCAGAGCCTCCCCGGCGCATCCAACCTCACGGTGCTGTCGGACAGGACCGTCACCATCAGGTCCGCGATCGCCGACGTGAGGTTCGAACTCCTGCTGTCGGTGATCCTCGTGATCCTCGTGATCTTTCTGTTCCTCAGGAGTGCGAAGGCGACCTTCATCCCGGCGATGGCCGTCCCGCTCTCCCTGATAGGCACATTCGGCGCGATGTATCTCGCCGACTTCTCGATCAACAACCTGACGCTGATGGCGCTGACGATAGCCACGGGTTTCGTCGTGGACGACGCGATCGTGATGATAGAAAACATCGCCCGCCACATCGAGATGGGCGAGACGCCAATGCAGGCGGCCCTGAAGGGCGCGAAGCAGATCGGATTCACCATCATCTCGCTGACCTTCTCGCTGATCGCGGTGCTGATTCCGCTACTCTTCATGGGTGACGTGGTGGGGAGGCTGTTCCGCGAGTTCGCGATCACGCTGGCAGTTGCGATACTGATCTCGGCTGCCGTCTCCCTGACCTTCACCCCTATGCTGAGCGCGCGCCTCCTGAGACATGTCCCGGAAAGCCGGCAGAACTTCATCCTGCGCTGGAGCCAGCGGCAGTTCGAAAGCCTCAGTGCGGCCTATGCGAGATCTCTCGGCTGGGTTCTCAAGCATCAGCCGCTCACCCTTGCGGTCGCCTTCGGCACCCTGGCTCTGACGGTAATACTGTATATTGCGATTCCCAAGGGGTTCTTCCCGGCCGAGGACACCGGGCTGATACAGGCGATCACCGTCGCACCCCAGGATATCTCCTTCTCGGAGATGAACCGCCGCCAGCAGGCGCTGGTCGATGCCATGCTGAAAGACCCCGCGATCTCCAGCATCTCCTCCTTCATCGGGGTGGACGGGGGGAACACGACGCTCAACAGCGGTCGCATGCTGATCAGCCTGAAGCCGCTTTCGGAAAGAAGCGACAGGGCGGGCGCCATCATTTCCCGCCTGCAGAAGCTCTCGACCGGTGTTCCCGGCGCCTCCGTGTATTTCCAGCCGGTTCAGGACCTGACGATAGACGACCTCGTGAGCCGCAGTCCCTTCCAGTTCAGCATCACGACGCCGGACCCCGATGACCTTGCCCGCCAGACCGGAAGGCTAGTCGAGAAGCTGAAGACCATGCCGCAGTTCCTGGAGGTCTCAAGCAGCCTGCAGGACAAGGGGTTGCAGGCGTATGTGGACATAGACCGTGACACCGCATCGAGGCTGGGCATCAGTGTAGCCAACATAGACGGCGCGCTCTACAACGCATTCGGCCAGCGGCTGATCTCCATCATCTTCACCCAGTCCTCGCAGTACCGCGTGGTCCTGAAAATAGAGCAGAAGGACAGACAGGGGCTCTCCGGATTCGACGGCATCTATCTGACTTCCAGCACCGGCGGGGCCGTGCCGCTGCACGAGGTCGCGCACATAGTGCAGAAGTCGGGGCCTCTCGAGATAGACCACCTGGGACAGTTCCCCGCTGCGATGATCTCCTTCTCCCTCCCCAAAGGCGTGTCGATAGGCGAGGCCGTCGATGCGATACACAGGGCGCAGAAGGAGATCAGCCTTCCGGCATCCGCGCCCCTCAAGATGCAGGGCGCGGCAGCGGCCTTCGAAGCGGCACTCAGCAACCAGCTCTGGCTGCTTCTTGCGGCAATCGCGACCATGTACATCGTGCTTGGCATCCTCTACGAGAGCTACATCCATCCCGTCACCATCCTTTCCACCCTTCCCTCTGCCGGGATAGGCGCGCTGCTCGCGCTGATGCTTTCCGGAAACAACCTGACCGTGATCGCGATCATAGGCATCATCCTCTTGATCGGCATAGTCAAGAAGAACGCAATCCTGATGGTCGACTTCGCACTCGAAGCACAAAGATCGGGGATGGCACCGGTCGACGCCATGCTGAAGGCCGCCGAACTAAGACTTAGGCCGATACTGATGACCACATTCGCGGCGCTCTTCGGCGCGATCCCCCTGGTGATAGGCGGCGGAATGGGGGCGGAGCTGAGGCAGCCCTTGGGCATCGCGCTGGTCGGCGGACTGCTGCTCTCGCAGCTCTTGACGCTCTTCACGACCCCGGTGATCTATCTCGCATTCGAAAGGCTCGCAGCGCGCAGGGCCGAACGACCGGGAGCCGCGGGGTGAACTTCTCAGCGCTCTTCATAAGGCGCCCCAAGGGCACCACGCTGCTTGCGCTGGCCGTGCTGCTTGCCGGATTCATCGCCTTCAGGCTGCTTCCGGTCTCGCCGTTGCCCCAGGTGGATTTTCCGACCATCAACGTCTACGCGAGTCTCCCCGGTGCAAGCCCGGACGTGATGGCCGCCACCGTTGCGACACCCCTTGAGCGGGCGCTCGGGAGGATAGCGGGCATCACCGAGATGACATCCCAGAGCTCCCTTGGCTCGACCAACGTCACGATACAGTTCGATCTTTCGAAGGACATCAACGCATGCGCGAGAGAGGTGCAGGCGGCGATCAACGCGGCGATGCCCATGCTGCCTTCCGGCATGGTGGGCAACCCGACCTATCGCAAGGTCAATCCGGCGGATGCGCCCATCATGATCCTCTCGCTGACTTCCGACAGCATGTCTGTGAGCCAGATGTACGACGCCGCATCGACCGTGCTCGCGCAGAAGATCTCCCAGCTTCCCGGCGTGGGCCAGGTCACCGTGGGGGGGGGCGCGCTGCCTGCGGTGCGGGTCGACCTCAACCTGAATCAGGTCAACAACATGGGCCTGAGCCTCGAGAAGATCAGGACCGCGATAGCCACATCCAACATCAACGCCCCCAAGGGAGCGGTGGAGGACGACCATCAGCGCTGGCAGATACAGGCCAACGACCAGCTGAAACTGCCCGAGGACTACGGGCGCGTGATCGTCGCCTATGCCAACGGCTCCCCCGTGAGGCTGGACCAGATCGCGCATGTCAGCATGAATTCCCAGAATGTGCGCAACATGGGCATGTCCAACGGCAGGCCTTCGGTTCAGCTCATCATCTTCCGCCAGCCGGGAGCCAACATCATAGAGGCGGTGGAGGCGATCAAGTCCGAACTCCCGGTGCTCTCCGCCTCCATCCCGCAGTCGATAAAGATCAACCTGATGTCCGACAGGACCGTCACGATACGCGCATCCCTCCTGGATTCCGAAAACACGCTGCTCCTCTCGGTCGCGCTCGTCGCCCTCGTGGTCTTCGTCTTCCTGAGAAACTGGCGGGCCACGCTGATACCCGTGATCGCGGTGCCGATCTCGCTGGTCGGCACCTTCGCCGCGATGTATCTTCTGGGCTACAGCCTGGACAACCTTTCACTGATGGCGCTGATCGTCGCGACCGGGTTCGTCGTCGACGACGCGGTCGTGGTCCTTGAAAACATCATGAGACATGTGGAGGAGGGAGTCCCTCCCATGGATGCCGCCATCAAGGGGGCCAGGGAGGTCGGCTTCACGGTGCTTTCGATGAGCCTCTCCCTGGTCGCGGTTTTCCTGCCGGTGCTGCTGATGGGGGGCATCATAGGGAGGCTGTTCCGCGAATTCGCGGCCACGCTCTCCATCGCGGTGCTCATCTCCCTTCTGGTCTCGCTCACCGTGACCCCGATGCTCGCATCCAGGCTGCTCAAGCCGGAAGGCCCGCACGGGCGGCTTGCGGCCCTGGGCGAGCGGGGCTATGCGAGGCTCCTCAAAGGATACGACCGCACGCTGTCCTGGGCGCTCAGGCATCAGTGGGTGATGCTCGCAGTTTTCATCGGCACGGTCGCCTTCACCGTTCACCTCTACAAGGTTGTCCCCAAGGGATTCTTCCCCACCCAGGACACGGGGATGGTGATAGGCAACATACAGGCCGACCAGGCGATCTCCTTTCAGGCGATGGCGGAGAAGCTAAAGCGCATCGTGAACATCATCAAGGCCGACCCTGCGGTGAACAGCATAGTCGCCTTCACGGGGGGCGGCAGCACAAACGGCGGCTTCCTCTTCATCAGCCTCAAGCCCTACGGCCAGCGCCCCGACGCGGTCACCGTGCTCGCGAAGATGCGGCACAGGATCAATTCGGTCCCAGGCGCGCAGGTCTTCCTCTTCCCCATACAGGACATACGCGCGGGAGGCAGGCCTTCCCCCGCGCTCTACCAGTACACGCTGCAAAGCGGCGATCTGACAGAGCTCAGGCTATGGGAGCCGCGCGTCCTCGAGGCTTTCAGGAAGATACAGGGATTGACCGACGTGAACACCGACCAGCAGAGCAAGGGGCTCGAGATCGAGCTCACGATAGACAGGGACGCCGCTGCGCGCTACGGAATTTCGGTGAACACGATAGACCAGACGCTGAACGATGCATTCGGCCAGCGGCTGATCTCGACGATATATGCGCCCTTAAACCAGTACCGCGTGGTGATGGAGGCCGAAGACGGGTATCTCCAGCGCCCGGCAGCGCTCGACGACATCTACCTGATAGGCAGTTCGGGGCAGAAGGTGCCGCTCTCCGCGCTCGCCCACTTCGAGTCCGACAACACGCCGCTTGCGGTGAACCACCAGGGGCTCTTCGCCGCATCGACCATCTCCTTCAACCTCGACAAGAACGTGTCCCTGGGCCAGGCACAGCAGAAAATCGCGGTCGCGATGGCCGAGATCGGCCTTCCCGGCAGCATACAGGGCGGCTTCCAGGGAACGGCCAGGATATTCCAGGACACGGTGAAGAACCAGCCCCTCTTCATCTCGTCCGCGATACTCGTGATCTACATCGTGCTTGGCATGCTTTACGAGAGCACGATGCATCCCCTGACCATACTCTCTACCCTTCCCTCCGCCGGCATGGGTGCCGTGCTCGCGCTGATGGCCTTCCATACGGACTTCTCCATCATCGCGCTGATAGGGGTGTTCCTCCTGATCGGCATCGTGAAGAAGAACGCGATCCTGATGGTGGACTTCGCGCTGCAGGCGGAAAGGGAGAAGGGCGTGAGCCCCAGGGATGCGATACACGAGGCCTGCCTGCTGCGCCTTCGCCCCATACTGATGACCACGCTGGCTGCGCTCTTCACGACGCTTCCCCTGGCGATGGTCACGGGAAACGGCGCCGAGCTGCGCCAGCCTTTGGGAATCGCGATCGCGGGGGGGCTTGTCGTGAGCCAGATTCTCACCCTTTACTCAACCCCCGTGATCTATCTGCTGCTTGACAGGCTGCGCCACTGGGGACGACGCCGCTGGGCGGCCAGGAGCACGATAGGAGCATTCGAATGAAGAAACTCATATTGATATATACGGTTTTGTTGTCCGCCTGCGCGGTGGGCCCCGATTACAAAAAGCCCCCGATCGCGACCCCCGAAAAATTCAAGGAAGGCTGGGTCGAGGCGGGCTCCTTCGAACTGCGCGGCCCGTGGTGGACGGTGTTCAACGACGAAACCCTGAACGAGCTCGAGCCCAGGGTAGCAGTCGCCAACCAGAGCCTGATCGCCTCATATCACACCTATCTCGAGGCCACTGCGCTCACCGACGCGGCGCGCTCCGCAGAATTCCCGACCGTGGGCGCCGGGGTCACATCCAGCCGCACCTCCTCGGCCTCGGGCGGCATCACGGGTGCCGGCCAGAACATCACCATCTCCGGTAAATCCCTTGCCTTCTCCGCAAGCTGGGTTCCCGATTTCTGGGGCAAGGTAAGGCGCCAGGTCGAGGCGGACACCGCGAGCAGCGAGGCCAGTCTGGATTCTCTGCGCAGCGCGCAGCTTAGCCTGCAGGCCACCCTCGCGCAGAGCTACTTCCAGATCCGCCAGCTCGACAGCCAGACCGAGCTTGCGAAGCAAACCGTCGAGGCCTACGAGAAATTCCTGCAGATGACGAAGAACCGCTATGCGGCGGGTGTGGCGACCCAGGCGGACGTCGCCCTAGCCGACTCCCAGCTTGCGACCGCCCGCGTCCAGCAGGTTTCCTTCGGCGTCCAGCGCGCACAGCTCGAGCATGCGATCGCGGTGACGATAGGAGAGACGCCATCGAGCTTCAGCATTCCCGCCAAGACCGGCATGCCCGAGCCGCGCGCCATACCTGCGGGCGTTCCTTCCAAGCTGCTGTTGCGCCGTCCCGACCTTCAGGCAGCCGAACGCCAGGTCGCCTCCGCGAATGCGCTGATAGGTGTCGCCAAAGCCGCCTACTTCCCCGATCTGACCCTTTCAGGGCAGCGCGGCTGGCGCAGCACCACCTTCACCAACCTCGTCTCCGCACCCAACCTCTTCTGGTCGATGGGCCCCTCTGTCGCGGAGACGCTTTTTGACGGCGGCCTGCGCAGCGCCCAGCTCGCGCAGTCACGCGAAGCCTATCAGGCTGCAGTCGCGCAATACAGGCAGCTCGGCCTTCAGGCGTTGCAGCAGGTGGAGGACCAGCTCGTCGCGACGAAGACTCTCGCCGACGAGGACAGGCTTCAGCAGCTGGCCGTTTCCGCCGCGGACAGATCGCTGCGCCTGACGACAGACCAGTACAAGGCCGGGATGGTGCCCTACCTCAACGTGATCACCGCCCAGACAGCAGCCTATTCCGCGCGCAATGCAGCGCTCGCGATCTCGGGCCAGCGGCTCACCGCAAACGTCGCTTTGATCCAGGCCCTGGGCGGAGGATGGGAGGATGTGCCCGAGCTGGGCCAGGATGTCAAAGCCACCAAAAAGGATTGAGGATTGGAAATTTCAAAAAGTCATTGGAACCTTCCGGCTTCTGCAGAAGTCCGAGCGACTCGATGTTCAGAAAACCCGAATAATAAATGCCTCCCACACTCGCCCGTTTTCTTTTGCCGATAGCCCTTGTCCTGCTTTCCGTCACCTGGGGATATACCTGGGTCCTGGCCAAGGAGGCGCTCTCCTATGCGCCGCCCTTCGCCTTCGTCGCCGAGCGCTGCGTGGGTGGTGCGCTTTCCCTTTTCCTGATCGCAAAGCTTATCGGGAAACCCCTGAAGCTCGTGGCCCCAGGCACGACGGTCGCGATAGGGCTTACCCAGGTCACGGGCTTCATGGCTTTTCAGACCTGGGCGCTTGTCGAGGGCGGGCCCGGAAAGACTGCGGTTCTGATCTTCACCATGCCGATCTGGACGCTCCTGATCGCATGGCCGGTTCTCAAGGAACGCATAAGGGGAAAGCAGTGGCTCGCGGCCGGAAGCACGCTGACCGGCCTCGTGCTGATCATAGAGCCGTGGAACCTGCACACCAGCCTTCTTAGCAAGATCCTGGGGCTGCTGGCGGCGCTCAGCTGGGCGATAGGGACGGTGCTCGTGAAACGCCTGAGAACGAAGGTGCAGACCGACCTGCTTTCGCTCACCGCCTGGCAGATGCTGATAGGCTCCGTGCCTCTGGTTCTGCTCGCGCTGTTCGTGCCCGAGCGTGCGACGAACTGGACTTCCGCCTACATAGGCATACTCGTCTTCATGGCCGTCGTCAGCACGGCATTGTGCTGGTGGCTGTGGATCACGATACTCGACCGCGTGCCCGCCTGGGAGGCCAGCCTTTCGGTTCTCGGCACCCCGGTCGTGGCCATCATCTCGTCCCGCCTCGTGCTGAAGGAGGAGTTCAACGCCAGCGAGCTCACCGGCATCGTGCTGATCGCAAGCGGCCTGGCGCTGCTTTCCCTGATAGGCTGGGCGGCGAGCCGCCGTTCAACGACGTAGTTACGGGAAGATTGCCGATCAATGGCAGCCGCCTCCCAAAGCCGACACTGTTAGAATCCGTATCTTCCCACTTCCTTTTTGCCAGCTGCCATGACCAAGAAACCGCACGCCATACATCGCAAAGACTACACTGCCCCGGCCTATTGGGTGAACACCGTTGAAATGGGTTTCGATCTCGATCCGGCCAGAACCCTTGTAGCCACGCGCATCACGATGCAGCGCAACAGCGCATCTCCCAACAGGGATGTTGAACTGCTGGGCGACGGCGCGAAGCTGGTGGCATTGCGCATGAACGGCAGGACGCTGCGCAAAGGTGCCAAGGGTTACTCGATAGCGGACGGGAAATTGCGCATCGCCGAGGCGCCTGACGAGATCACGCTGGAGATCGAGACGCTGGTTGCACCCGAGAAGAACACCTCGATGATGGGTCTGTATATTTCCAACGGCAATTTCTTTACACAGTGCGAGGCCGAAGGTTTCCGCAAGATCACCTGGTTCCCCGATCGCCCTGACGTGATGGCGAAATACACCGTGATGCTGCGCGCCGACAAGAAGAAATATCCGGTGCTGCTGTCCAATGGCAACCTGATCGAACAGGGGGACCTGCCCCATGGCCGACACTATGCCAAGTGGGAAGACCCGTTCAGAAAGCCTTCCTATCTGTTTGCGCTGGTGGCAGGAAAGCTGGTGTGCCAGGAAGAAAAGTTCAGATTGAACTCCGGTCGAAAAGTGCTGCTGCAAGTGTGGGTGGAACCGGGCAACCTGGACAAGACACAGCATGCGATGGAATCGCTCAAGCACAGCATCCGCTGGGACCAGGAACGTTTCGGGCTGGAGCTCGACCTGGACCGTTTCATGATCGTTGCGGTGAGCGACTTCAACATGGGCGCGATGGAAAACAAGGGCCTGAACATCTTCAACACCAAGTATGTGCTGGCCAACCCCCGCATCGCCACCGACACCGATTACGCGAACATCGAGTCGGTTGTGGGCCATGAATACTTCCATAACTGGACCGGCAACCGCGTGACCTGCCGCGACTGGTTCCAGCTGTCGCTGAAGGAAGGCCTGACCGTGTTCCGGGACCAGGAGTTCTCCGCCGACATGGTGGGCACTCCCAGCGGTCGCGCAGTGAAGCGCATCGAGGATGTGCGTGCGCTGCGCCAGCATCAGTTCTCCGAAGATGCCGGGCCGATGGCGCATCCGGTGCGGCCCGACTACTATGTCGAGATCAGCAATTTCTACACGGTCACCATTTATGAAAAGGGTGCCGAGGTGGTGCGCATGTACCAGACCCTGCTGGGGCGCGATGGCTTTCGCAAGGGCATGGACCTGTACTTTGCGCGGCATGACGGGCAGGCGGTTACCTGCGACGATTTCCGCGCGGCGATGGCAGACAGCAGCGGGCGCGACCTCTCCCAGTTCGAGCGCTGGTACAGCCAGTCCGGCACGCCCAGGCTCAAGGTGCGAGGCAATTACGACGCCGCCAGACAGACCTATGCGCTGACGCTAAGCCAAAGCTGCAAGCCCGGACACACACTGCCCTTCCATATCCCCGTTGCGGTTGGCCTGCTCGATGCCCATGGCCGCGACATGCCTCTGCATCTTGAAGGTACGGACTCTTCCAGACCAGGTACCACCTGCGTGCTGGAGCTGACCCGTGCAAAACAGACTTTCACCTTCAACAACGTGAAAGCCAGACCCACGCCTTCGCTGTTGCGCAACTTCTCGGCCCCCGTGGTGATGGAATACGACTATACCGACCGCGACCTGGCGCTGCTGATGGCGCATGACAGCGATGCCTTCAACCGCTGGGAGGCCGGGCAGCGCCTGGCAATGCAGCGTCTGTTGAACCTGATCAAGAAGGTGCAGGCGGATGATGCGCTCACGCTGGATGAGCTGTTCATCGACGCATTGCGCACCACGCTAAACGACCAGACGCTTGATCCGTCTTTCATCGAAGTAGTGCTGACGCTGCCTAGCGAATTGATGCTGGCCGAACAGTGCGAGGTGATAGATCCGCAGGCGATCCATGCAGCGCGCAATTTCATGCGCAAGACGATCTCCGAGCGGCTCAAGGCCGATTTCATCGCCGTCTATGAAGCCAACCTGACGCCCGGAAAATACAGCCCGGACGCCAGATCGGCCGGCCGGCGCGCCCTGAAGAACCTGTGCCTGTCCTATCTTTCAGCCTGGGAAGATGAGTCCACGCTGCAACTGGCCCACGCGCAGTTAGCCGAAGCCTGCAACATGACCGACCGCCTTGCCGCGCTGATGTGCCTGGTCAACACCGGCAGCAGGACTGCACGACAGCCATTGAACCGCTTCTATCGGGATTTCAGGAACGAAGCGCTGGTGGTCGACAAATGGTTCAGCCTGCAGGCTGTGGCGACTCACACCGATGTCAAGGCGGTGCGGAAGCTGATGACCCATCCCGCGTTCACGCTGAAAAATCCCAACCGCGCACGCAGCCTGATCTTCAGTTTCTGCAACGGCAATCCGTCACAGTTCCATGCGGCGGATGGCAGCGGCTATGCCTTCTGGACAGAACAGGTGATCGCGCTTGACAGGCTCAATCCACAGGTGGCCGCGCGCCTGGTGCGCACGCTGGATCACTGGAAAAAATACCTCCCTCAGCTCAGAAAACAGATGCAGGCAGCGTTGCAGAAGGTGGCAGCGGCCAGAGGCCTGTCCAGGGATGTGCAGGAGGTGGTGCTGAAGACTCTGGGGTGAGCGGGGCGGATCTCCGGGACAACAAGAGGAATGCGAATGCCGTCATCATCCGGCAGCCGGCTCTGGCTCGGCTATGCGCTGATTACCACCGTCGCCTGGGGGCTCTGGGGCGCCTTGAGCGCCATCCCCGCGCAGCGCGGATTCCCCGATACGCTGACCTACGCCGTCTGGGCGGTCTGCATGCTGCTGCCTGCGGCGTTCGTCTTGCGCCGCGAAGGCGGAAAGATCCCGTTCGATCCGAAATCCCTGACACTGGGGCTGACGATAGGCTTGACCGGCTCGGGCGGCGTCATCGTCCTCTTCCCGACGCTTTCGATGGGACCATCCTACCTCATCTTCCCTATCATCTCGCTCTCGCCCCTCGTCACGATTGCGCTGAGCGCGGCATTGCTCCGGGAGCGCACGGGCCGGATCGGCGTGGCTGGCATCGTGCTGGCCTTGGCCGCCCTGCCCTTTCTCAACGACTGGACGCCCAGCGCCGGCACGGTGCACTTCGGCCTCTGGTTCTTCCTCTCGCTGGTCATTATGGTGTTGTGGGGCCTGCAGAACTACTTCATCAAGATCGCCCATGCCTCGATGAATACCGGAGCCATCTTCTTCTACATGACACTGGGCGGCCTGCTCCTTGTCCCGGTCGCGCTCCTTCGCACCCACTGGGACGCACCCATCAACTGGGGGATCGACGGCCCGCCGCTCTCGGCGGGGATACAGCTCCTCAACGCCGTGGGAGCGCTCGCGATCGTCTACGCGCTGCGGGAAGGCAAGGCGATGGTCGTCTCCGCGCTCACCAACGCGGCCTCGCCGCTGCTCACGGCCTTGATCGGGATTGCGCTCGCCGGCCAGATCCCCGGACCATTCAAGATCGCGGGCATCGCGCTCGCGGTGGTCGCCTCGGCGCTGCTCGCGATCGGGGAAGAATAGGCGCAGCAGTCATCCATCGCGGCAAGACGACATGGGTGTTCCAACCCATTAAAGTCATAAATTCAGAATTGGCCCTGTCCGTCCGCTTTACAGCATTTGCCCGACCTGCGCGAATAATTCCTCGACTTAATCTTGCCAATTTATATCCCTCATCAAGAACTTGAAAGCTCGCGGCTTACGCCAACTCGCGCAGTCCAGGTAATGCATGGCGCGCAACTACAAGGGATTGCTGATTGACACAGGGTTTGGATCGGATGACCCGAAACCTGATTCCATCACTCTTCAAGTTTTTGAGAAAACTTCTGCACTGCATCGACCACCCTGCGCGCCCCGTCGCGGATCTGATTGATCGCATCGCCTGCGCCGTTGGCGAGGCTAACACCTTCCGCGACCTCTTCCTGGCTTTGCCTCATACTATCTATCACGGTCCTGCTTTCGTTCTGGATCGTCTCGATCATTTTCGTGATTTCGGAAGTTGAACCGCTGGTGCGCTCGGCAAGCTTCCGCACCTCGTCGGCCACAACGGCAAACCCCCTGCCGCTCTCACCTGCGCGCGCCGCCTCTATCGCTGCATTCAGCGCCAGCAGATTGGTCTGGTCTGCGATTTCTCGAATCGTGTTGACGATGGAAGTGATCTGCTCGGTCTCTTCGCCAAGGTTCTTCACCTGCAACGAGGAGCCTTGCACCTGTCTTGATAACTCGTGCATCTTTTCGGTTGCCTGCAAAATGATCTGCTCGCCGCTTGATGCGACTTTCTCCGTTTCCAGGGATATTTCATAAGCCATGCGCGCGCTTTGCGATTCCGCCTGGTGGCGCAGCACCTTCTCCGTGATATCGGAGGCAAACTTGATGACCTTGTAAGGCACGCCATGCTCGTCCTTGACCGGGTTATAACTCGCCTCCAGCCAAACAGTGCGCCCATCCCTTGTGACACGCTCGTATTGCCCGGTGAAATAGTCTCCGCGGTTGAGCCTGATCCAGAACTCCCTGTATTCGGGACTCGATGCATATGCCTCGCGACAGAATATCCTGTGGTGCCTGCCCTTGATTTCATCGGCCCTGTAGCCCATCACCTCGAGAAAATTGGCATTTGCCTCGATCACGTTGCCCTGCATGTCGAACTCGATCAGCGCCATCGAACGGTCCAGCGCAGAAATCAGATCGCGAAGGGCTGCAGCCTCCTTCACCTGCCTGGTCACGTCGCTTGCGATCTTTAGGACTTTTGCAACCTGCCCATTTGCATCGACGACGGGAAAATAGGTCGCCTCCAGCCACACTGCCTCGCCACTCTTTGTCTTTCTCTGAAACTTTCCGTTGAAGGACTGGCCCTGGCGCAGCCTGTTCCAGAATTCCTGGTATTCAGATGAGCGAGCATATTTTTCATCGCAAAGCGAACTGTGTCGCATTCCCTTGATCTCGTTACTGTTATAACCCATCACCTGGCAGAAGACCGCATTTGCCTCGAGTATGGTCCCGTTTATCGAAAATTCGATCACCGCCATGCTGCGCTTAAGGGCTTCGAACAAGCTCTTAAATGACGACAACTCTTGCTGCAGCGCATCGATCTGGGTTTGAAATTTCCTGCTTTGGAAAAACATCGTGAGTGCTCCGTGACAATTGGAAAGGCAGGTGTAAAACGTTATCGGCAGTAACCCGAATTGCTTGAGAGTGTTAATCAGCGTGCAAAACTGACCAGGAAACAGGGGGAATCAGCGTCCAAATTTGACCACCCCTGGCATGTGCAATCATCTGGACTTTTTGTCTGGAGCAACCTGGAGTGTTATGCATGGAAACCATCGGCAAGATCCGGCGCCGCAAGCTGGTTAAAAACGAGAACATCAGTGAGATTGCGCGCGGGCTGAATCTCTCCCGCAACACCGTCAAGAAATATCTCAAGGCCGAATCGGCGCCGACCTATCAACGCCAGACACAACCCAGCCCAATGCTGGGTAATTATCAGGCTCAGCTATTGCTCTGGCTGGAACAGGATGCGGTACGACAGAAGGGGCAGCGACGCAATGCGCAGCGGCTGTTTGAGGACTTGCAACGCGAAGGGTATGCCGGCGCCTATGATAGCGTGCAGCGATTTGTTAAGCGCTGGAAGGAAGCGCAACCTGCACCTGCGATCAATGCCTTTGTGCCACTGGTCTTTGCAGTGGGAGATGCCTGTCAATTCGACTGGAGTCACGAGACGGTCGTGCTGGGCGGAATTACCCAGGCCATCAAGCTGGCACACTTCCGTTTGAGCCATAGTCGCCAGATGTTCGTGGCAGCCTATCCACGCGAATCGCAGGAAATGGTGTTCGATGCCCATGCACGCGCGTTCGCCTTCTTCGGTGGCGTGCCACAACGCATGATTTACGACAATCCCAAGACCATCGTAGATAGCTTGTATGTAGGCAAGGAGCGCAAGTTCAATCGGCGATTTCTGGCATTGGCTAGCCATTACCTGTTCGAGCCGGTGGCCTGCACGCCGGCGTCAGGTTGGGAGAAGGGGCAAGTTGAGAATCAGGTCGGCAATGTGCGCGAATGGCTGTTCACGCCCACACCGAAGTTTGCAGGCTTGGTCGAACTCAATGCATGGCTTGAAGCGCGTTGCCGTGACCTGGCGGCGCGCGCTCACCCGGGTATGAAACATCTGACAATCGCTGAGGTGTTTGCCGATGAGCAAGCGCACCTGCGACAGATTTCTGCCCGGTTCGATGGTTACTTCGAGCAAACGACACGTGTGTCATCCACCTGTTTGGCAAGTTATGACCGCAATCGCTACAGCGTACCTGCAGCGTATGCCGGACAGCGTGTCAGCCTGCGCGCCTATGCAGATCAGATCACAGTCGTGGCAGAAGGCGCCGAGGTGGCACGCCACACCCGCAGCTTTGCGCGTGACACGTTGATACTCGATCCTTGGCATTACTTGCCTGTACTGGAGAAGAAACCCGGCGCGTTACGCAACGGGGCGCCGTTTGTGGATTGGTCGCTTCCTGTCGCGATTGCGACCGTCAGAACACGCCTGCTCAAGCAGCCCAAAGGCGACCGGGCTTTCGTCGAGGTTTTGCTGGCCATGCGGGAACATGGCGCCGATCCGGTTGAAACGGCCTGTGCCCTGGCCCTGGAGAGCGGGATCTGCTCGGCATCGGTGATTCTCAACCATCTGCATCGGCTGATTGCGCCTGTCAGGACAGATGCGGCGATTCATGTGCCGACTGCACTGCACCTGAATCAGGAGCCAATAGCGGATTGCAGTCGCTATGATCGATTGCGGGAGGCGATTCATGTTGCCTGAACTCGGAAGCCAACTGAAGGCCATGCATCTTTACGGCATGGCCACGGCATTGCAGGAACTGGGCGCGGAACGCGTACGGCAGCCACACGCCCCTGAACTCTGGATCAAACGTCTGATCGATGCGGAGATCATTGATCGTCAGGCGCGCAGTTTGCGCTATCAGCTCAATGTCGCCAAATTCCCGATCCATCGCGACTTGGCAAGCTTTGACTGGTCCGAGTCCACCGTCGCGAAAGGACAGGTCGAGCAGCTTGCTACGGCGCAGTTCATGACATCCGCACACAATCTGATTCTGGTGGGCGGCACGGGAACCGGCAAGACACATCTGGCGACCGCCCTCGGGGTGGCTGCCATCCATCATGGCAAACGGGTGCGGTTTTACAACGCGGTGGATCTGGTGAACCGGCTTGAGCTGGAGAAACGATCCGGCAAGGCAGGTGTACTGGCTCGCCAGCTTACGCAGGTGGATGCGGTGATACTCGATGAGCTTGGCTACCTGCCGTTTCCGGAGGCCGGCGGCGCGTTGCTGTTTCATCTGATCAGCCAGCTCTACGAACAAACCTCGCTGATCGTCACGACTAATCTCTCCTTCGGCGAGTGGGGGCAGGTGTTCGGCGATGCCAAGATGACGACTGCACTGCTGGATCGCATCACTCATCACTGCGACATTATTGAAACAGGCAACGATTCCTTCCGTTTTAAACAGCGAAAAAAGTCGCCCTGATTCCTATGTTCTGCTGGTCAAAATTGGACGCTGACAGATGGTCAAATTTGCACGCTGATTGACAGATTTGCGATCTGACGGTCATTCCATCCCTGTTCCCTTAGGTCAAGAATGGAGGTGATCAGTTGTTGCTGGTAGTCAGCCAGCGGTCGAATGTCGAGAATGACAGGACCGCTGGTGACAATGAGGTTCTTTGAGGGCTCTCTGGGGACCTCTGCGGAGCAGGTCCCAACAGGGTCACTCCACGGTGACCGATTTGGCCAGATTTCTGGGCTTGTCTACATCGGTTCCCTTCTGCAATGCGACGTAATAGGCCAGCAGTTGCAGCGGGATGGTGTGCAGTATGGGGCTCAGATATCCCGCATGTTCCGGCATGCGCATGATGTGCACGCCTTCCTCCTCGTTCATGTGCGTGTCTGCATCGGCAAACACGTAAAGCTCCCCGCCCCTTGCGCGAACCTCGTGCAGGTTTGACTTCAGCTTTTCCAGCAGCGCATCGTTGGGCGCCACCGATATCACGGGCATGTCCTTGTCCACGAGGGCCAGCGGGCCGTGCTTCAGCTCCCCTGCAGGATAGGCTTCCGCGTGGATGTAGGAGATCTCCTTGAGCTTCAAGGCACCTTCCAAGGCGATGGGATAATGCAGCCCGCGGCCGAGGAACAATGCATGGTGCTTGCTGGCAAACTTCTCGGCGAGCCTGGCGATCTTGGGCTCGAGATCCAGGACCTTCTGCACGGCCGCAGGCAGGTGTCTCAGCGCATGCAGGTGCTCTGATTCCGCCGTCAGGTGGTTTCTCTGCTTGGCCAGGACCAGCGTCAGGAGGAAGAGTGCGACCAGCTGGGTCGTGAAGGCCTTGGTCGAGGCGACGCCGATCTCGGGGCCGGCCCTGGTCAGGAAGCGCAGCTTCGATTGCCTGACCAGTGCACTCTCCGGCACATTGCATATGGCAAGCGTGTGGACATGTCCCAGGGATTTTGCATGGCTCAATGCAGCCTGCGTGTCTGCCGTCTCGCCCGACTGGGAAAGCACGACCACCAGTGCATTCGGGTTGGGAACGCTCTTCCGGTAACGGTATTCGCTCGCGATTTCGACCGTGCAGTGCAGGCCTGAAATTTCCTCCAGCCAGTATCTCGCGACCAAGCCCGCGTGATAGCTCGTGCCGCAGGCCAGTATCAGGATTCCGTCTATCCTGGACAGGCAGCTTTCCGCCTCAGCCCCGAATATGCCGGGCATGATGGAGTGGCTGTTGCAGGCGGTCTCCAGCGTGTTTGCGATCGCCTCTGGCTGCTCGTGTATCTCCTTTTGCATGTAGTGGCGGTAATTTCCGAGCTGCACGCTTTCGTTGCTGATCTCGCTGGTCTGCACCGGCCGCGCGACCTCGTTGCCTTCCGCGTCGTATATACGGTAACCCTGCCGATCCAGCTCCACGAGATCGCCTTCCTCGAGATAGACCACCCTGTTCGTGACCGGAAGCAGCGCGGAGACATCGGAGGCCACGAAATTTTCCCCTATTCCCACTCCAAGCAGCAGCGGGCTTCCCCGGCGGGCCGAGATCAGCCTGTCCGGGTTGTCGGCCGCGATCACTCCTATCGCATATGCGCCCACGAGCTCCTTCAGCGTTGCCTGCACAGCCTTAAGCAGCGTCATGCCTTTCGCATAATGGCTGTGCACCAGATGCGCGATCACTTCCGTGTCCGTGTCGGACGTGAATTCATACCCGGCCTTGACGAGACCATCGCGCAGGCTCTCGTAGTTTTCAATGATGCCGTTGTGCACCACGGCGATCAGGTCGCGGCTGATGTGAGGATGGGCATTCCGCTCGCTTGGTATGCCGTGGGTCGCCCACCTCGTGTGGGCGATTCCGATATTCCCTTCCGTGCCCTTGCTGATCTGCATCAGTTCCGCCACACGCCCCGTGCTGCGCAACCGCTTGAGCCTCGCATTTTCCACCACGACCAGGCCCGCCGAGTCGTAACCCCGATATTCGAGTCGCTGAAGCCCTTCCAACAGGATGGGCACGACATTGCGTTCTGCTATTGCACCTACGATTCCACACATGGCTTTTCCAATTCTATATTCAACGCTTCTTCACCGGACGCTGCCACCCGCTGATGGTCATCTGCTTGCTCCTCGACAGGGTGAGTTCCCCTTCAGGGGTATCCCGGGTGATCGTAGACCCCGCGCCTATCGTCGCACCCCTTGCCACCTTTACGGGTGCCACGAGCTGCGTGTCCGATCCGATGAATGCGTCGTCCTCAATGATCGTCCTGTGCTTGTTTGCGCCGTCGTAATTGCAGGTGATCGTGCCTGCCCCGACATTCACCCTGCATCCTATGGTCGTATCGCCGATATAGCTCAGGTGGTTTGCCTTGCTTGCCTGATTGATCTCGCTGTTTTTCACCTCTACGAAATTGCCTATGTGCACCTCGTCGTGCAGCATAGTTCCCGGACGCAGGCGCGCGTAGGGTCCTATCCTGCATTCGGCGCCGACCACACTTCCGTCTATGTGCGTGTATGGGGCGATGTGTGTTCCGTCCGCGATCACCGCATTCCTGATCACGCAATACGCGCCTACCCTGACCCTGTTGCCCAGGGTCACCTTGCCCTCGAGGATGCAGCCCACGTCTATCTCGACATCGCGTCCGCACTCAAGCTTTCCCCTCACGTCGATCCTTGCAGGATCGGCAAGGGTCACGCCCTGGGTCAGAAGCCGTCCGGCTTCCACTCCCTGCCATGTCCTCTCCAGCATGGCCAGCTGAACCTTGCTGTTCACGCCCAGTATTTCCCATTCATGCTGCGGCTGGACGGTCTGGACAGGCACGCCATCTTGTACGGCCATGCCGATTATGTCGGTCAGGTAGTATTCCTCCTGCGCATTGCTGTTCTTGAGATTCGCAAGCCAGGCTTTCAGAAGCTTCGTGGGCGCAAGCAATATGCCAGTGTTTACCTCCCTGATCTCCCGCTGCTCGGGACTCGCATCCTTTTCCTCCACTATCGAGGTCACATCGCCTTCCCTGTTCCGGACGATGCGGCCATAGCCGGACGGATTATCAAGATGAACGGTGAGCAGCGCGACGCCCGACTCGAATTTCTGCATCTGATGAAGCGTCGCCGGCTGTATCAGCGGAACGTCGCCGTAGAGTATCAGTGTCTGGCTGTCATCCTGCAGATGCGGCATCGCCTGAAGGACCGCATGACCTGTTCCAAGCTGGGGCTCCTGAAGCACGCACAGCGCATCGCTGCCTTCGAGTGCCTGTGGCACCGCATCCCCACCGTGGCCGTAAACCACGCAGATGCGCGATGCATTTAGCTGGTGTGCACAACCCAACACGCGCTGGACCAGGGACATTCCTGCAAGCTCATGCAGCACCTTGGGTTTATCCGAATGCATTCGGGTGCCACGGCCTGCCGCGAGTATGACGACGCTTAGCTGAGACATGATTTCCTTGAGCTTTTTGGGTGATTATATACAAATTTGCTGCGAACCAGACTGCGCTTTATCCGCATTTCCATTGTCGCAGGCACAAAAAAAAGCAGCCTGGGCTGCTTTTTTCTGTTTTCATCAGCGTCAGTGTCCGTGATGCTTCTTGATCTGCTGTATCGCACGAAGCTGGGCGATGGCCTGCAGCAACTCCGCCTCTGCCCTTGCATAATCCACATCGGCAGTGCGATTCTTGAGCTGTTCCTCTGCCGCCTGCTTCGCCTGGAGCGCTCTCGCCTCGTCAAGATCCCTGCCGCGTATCGCCGTGTCCGAGAGTATCGTCACCTGGCTTGGCTGAACTTCAAGCATCCCGCCCGACACATAGATGAGTTCTTCTTCGGCCTGATCCGGGCGCTTGATGCGGACCGATCCCGGCTTTATCCGCGTCAGCAGCGGGGCATGCCTGGGATAGATCCCGAGTTCGCCCATCACGCCGGGAACGACGACAGATTCCACCAGACCGGAAAATATCTGTTCCTCAGCGCTGACAACGTCGACATGTACTGTCATTGCCATGATGTTGCCCTTTATTGTAGTGTCTTCGCTTTTTCGACTGCTTCCTCTATGCCGCCGACCATGTAGAACGCCTGCTCTGGCAGGTGATCGTATTCCCCGTCAACGATGCCCTTGAATCCCTTGATGGTATCCTTGAGCGAGACATACTTTCCAGGGCTTCCGGTAAACACTTCGGCAACGTGGAAGGGCTGGGACAGGAAGCGCTGGATCTTGCGAGCGCGGGCAACTGCAAGCTTGTCCTCGGGGGACAGTTCGTCCATGCCCAGAATAGCGATGATGTCGCGCAGTTCCTTGTAGCGCTGAAGCGTGGCCTGAACGCGGCGCGCAACGCCGTAATGCTCTTCCCCGACGACCAGCGGATCGAGCTGGCGTGAAGTCGAATCCAGGGGATCGACGGCCGGGTAGATACCCAATGATGCGATGTCGCGCGAGAGCACCACGGTGGAGTCGAGATGCAGGAAGGTGGTCGCGGGAGATGGGTCGGTCAGGTCGTCCGCGGGAACGTAAACGGCCTGGATGGAGGTGATCGAACCGACCTTGGTCGAGGTGATGCGCTCCTGCAGGCGGCCCATTTCCTCGGCCAGCGTGGGCTGGTAACCCACGGCGGACGGCATGCGGCCGAGCAGCGCGGAAACTTCGGTACCGGCCAGCGTGTAGCGGTAGATGTTGTCTACGAAGAACAGGATGTCGCGGCCTTCGTCGCGGAAGCGCTCGGCCATGGTGAGGCCGGTAAGCGCCACGCGCAGTCGGTTTCCGGGGGGCTCGTTCATCTGACCGAACACCATCGCAACCTTGTCCAGAACGTTGGAGTCCTTCATCTCGTGGTAGAAGTCGTTGCCTTCGCGGGTGCGCTCACCGACGCCCGCGAAAACCGACAGACCGGAGTGCTGCTTTGCGATGTTGTTGATGAGTTCCATCATGTTCACGGTCTTGCCCACACCTGCGCCGCCGAATAGGCCAACCTTGCCGCCCTTCGCGAACGGACAGACCAGGTCGATCACTTTAATGCCCGTTTCCAGCAGGTCTACGGAAGGAGAAAGCTCGTCGAACTTCGGCGCCTTCTGGTGTATGGAGCGACGCTCGTCGCACTTGATCTCGCCAGCCTCGTCGATGGGGCGACCCAGCACGTCCATGATGCGGCCCAGCGTGCCGTGACCCACAGGCACGGAGATCGGGTTGTTGGTGTTCACCACAGCCATGCCGCGCTGCAGTCCGTCAGACGACCCCATCGCAATGGTGCGCACGACGCCGTCGCCGAGCTGTTGCTGCACTTCGAATGTCAGACCCGCTTCTGCAATCGTGGCTTCCGTGGGCTGCAGAACCAGCGCATCGTACACCTTGGGCATCTGGTCGCGTGGAAACTCTATGTCCACCACCGCACCAATACACTGAACAATCTTACCTTGAGTCATTTGGATTTCCCCATCTAAATTAAATCTTGAGTTTGCCGTATCTTAGCCTACCGCAGCCGCGCCGCTGACGATCTCGGAGATCTCGCGGGTGATCGCAGCCTGGCGCGCCTTGTTGTAAACCAGCTTGAGATCGGCGATCACGCTCTTCGCGTTGTCCGATGCAGCCTTCATTGCCACCATGCGCGAGCTTTGCTCGGAGGCAATGTTTTCAACCACGCCCTGATAGACCAGAGATTCCACGTATCGCGTCAGCAATTCATCCACGACCACCTTGGCATCCGGCTCGTAGATGTAATCCCAGGAAGCCTTGTGGTCGCCCAGCTGCTCGCCCGAGAGCGGCAGCAGCTGTTCCATGCTGGGTTCCTGTTTCATGGTGTTCACGAAATGGTTGTAGCAGATGTAGATCGAATCGATCTCGCCCGACACATAGGCATCGAGCATGACCTTCACCGCACCGATCAGGGTTTCCTGATGAGGCTCGTCGCCGAGGCCCACGAGGTGCGATTTCACCTCGGCACCCATGCGGTTCATGAAACCCAGACCCTTGTTGCCGATTGCGCAGACGGCCACTTCCTTGCCTTCAGCGCTCCAGCCCTTCATCTTGTTCACGGCCAGCCTGAAGAGGTTGCTGTTCAGGCCGCCGCAAAGCCCCTTGTCCGAGGTGATCAGGATCACGCCTATCTTCTTGATCGAATCCCGCTTGACCAGAAAAGGATGCCTGTATTCGGTGCTGGCGCCTGAAAGATGCGCGGCAACTGCCCTGATCTTTTCTGCATAGGGACGCGCTGCACGCATGCGTTCCTGCGCGCGGCGCATCTTGGCCGCGGCAACCATCTCCATGGCCCGCGTGATCTTTCGTGTATTTTCTACACTCTTGATCTTGGTGCGGATTTCTTTACTGCCAGCCATCTCTCACCCCGCCTCAGTAAACTGCAGATGCTTTGAATTCCTCGATCGCGGCAGAAAGCAATTTCTCGTTGTCCGCGCTGAGATCCTTCTTGCTCTCAATTTCATCCATCAGGGTCTTGCTCTTGGACTTCAGATGCGCGTGCAGTGCCGACTCGAAAGCGAGCGCCTTGTTCACCGCCACATCGTCGAAATACCCCTTGTTCACGGCGAAAAGCGTAACCGCCATTTCTGCAACGGAAAGCGGGCTGTACTGCAGCTGCTTCATCAGTTCGGTGACGAGCTTGCCGCGCTCGAGCTGCTTCCTGGTCGCCTCGTCAAGGTCGGACGCGAACTGCGCGAAGGCCGCCAGTTCGCGATACTGGGCGAGCGCAAGACGCACGCCGCCGCCGAGCTTCTTGATGACCTTGGTCTGGGCCGCACCACCCACCCGGGAAACCGACACGCCCGCGTTGATGGCGGGACGTATGCCCGCGTTGAACAGGTCGGTCTCGAGGAAGATCTGGCCGTCGGTGATCGAGATCACGTTGGTCGGAACGAACGCGGAAACGTCGCCCGCCTGAGTCTCGATGATGGGCAATGCGGTCAGCGAACCGGTCTTGCCCTTTACCTCGCCCTTGGTGAACGCCTCGACATAATCCGCGTTCACGCGCGCCGCACGCTCCAGCAGGCGGGAGTGCAGATAGAAGACGTCGCCGGGATAGGCTTCGCGTCCGGGCGGACGGCGCAGCAACAGCGAAATCTGGCGGTATGCCCATGCCTGCTTTGTCAGGTCGTCGTATATGATCAGCGCATCCTGCCCGCGGTCGCGGAAGTATTCGCCCATCGTGCAGCCCGCATACGGAGCAAGGAACTGCATCGCTGCCGAATCGGAAGCGGTTGCCGCAACGACGATCGTGTACTCGAGCGCGCCGTGCTCTTCCAGCTTGCGCACCACGTTCGCAATCGTCGATGCCTTCTGGCCGACTGCGACGTAGATGCAGGTCATGTTCTGACCCTTCTGGTTGATGATCGCATCGACAGCGACCGCCGTCTTTCCGGTCTGGCGGTCGCCGATGATCAGCTCGCGCTGGCCGCGGCCGACAGGAACCATGGAGTCGATCGACTTCAGACCCGTCTGAACCGGCTGGTCAACCGACTGGCGCTGGATGACGCCGGGAGCGACTTTTTCGATCTTGTCGGTCAGCTTTGCATTGATCGGACCCTTGCCGTCTATGGGCTGACCCAGCGCATTGACCACGCGGCCGCAGAGCTCGGGGCCGACCGGAACCTCCAGGATGCGGCCCGTGCACTTGACCGTGTCGCCTTCCGTGATGTGCTCGTACTCGCCCAGAACCACCGCTCCGACCGAGTCGCGCTCGAGATTCAGCGCAAGACCGAAGGTGTTGCCAGGGAATTCGAGCATTTCGCCCTGCATCACGTCCGACAGACCATGCACGCGGACGATGCCGTCCGTCACGCTGACCACGGTGCCTTCAGTGCGCGCCTGCGTCGCCGCTTCGAAATTTTCGATGCGGCTGCGTATCAAATTACTTATTTCAGAAGGGTTGAGCTTCATCTGAGTTTTCCTTATTTCGATTATTCGAACATTAAGCCAGCGCGTATGCCATTTCTGCGAGGCGCGTGTTTGCAGATCCGTCTATGACCTTGTCTCCCATGCGGATCACTATTCCGCCGAGCAGACCCTTGTCCACCGTGCAGCTAAGCTTCACCTCGGTACCCAGCCTGGCCTTCAGCGCCGCCGCGATCTTCTCCTGCTGCTCCGCGCCCAGTTCGAACGCCGAGGTTACCGTCACCTGTGCCGATTTTTCGGCCTCGGCACGCAGCTCCTCGAAAAGATCGGCGATCTCGTGGACCACATTCAGGCGACCGCCCTGAACCAGTATCCTGACGAAGTTTCCCTGCTCCTTGTTGAGACTTCCAGCCAACTGCAGCATCAGCTCTTCGATCTGGCCTGACTTGACCCTCGGGCTTGCGACCACCGCCCTGATTTCCTCGTTGGACATCAGAGACGAGAGAACCTTGAGCATTTCGGACCAGCCTTTCAGGTCGCCCTGCTTTTGGGCAACCTCGAAGGCCGCCTGCACATAGGGCCTTGCAATCGTATTGGCTTCTGACATGGCTTAAATTTCCGCGACGAGTTTATCCAGCAGGTCGCCGTGAGCCTTGGCGTCGATTTCCCGGCCAAGTATCTTTGCAGCACCGGCAAGCGCGATCTCGGATACCTGCGTGCGGAGCTGTTCCTTCGCGCGGAACACCTCCTGCTCTACCTCCGCCTTTGCACCGTTCAGTATGCGCTCGCGCTCCTGGTTTGCCTGCACCTTGGCTTCCTCGATCAGCTGATTCGCCCTTGCCTCGCCGCTGGCTATCGTCGCCCCGGCCTTGTCCTTTGCTTCGCGCAGAATCTCAGCCGCCTTCTTGCCCGCCAGCTCGAGATCTAGCCTGCCTCGCTCGGCTTCGGCCAGCCCGTCCGCAATCTGCTTCCTGCGCTGCTCCAAGCCGGCAACGATCGGTGTCCACACGAATTTCATGCAGAACCAAACGAACATGGCGAACATGATGGTCTGACCTAGAAGAGTTGCATTAATATTCATGCGAACAACCTTTCCTTAAGCGACTCGGTTATTTTTAGCCTGCAACCGCAAACAGCACATACATCGCGATACCGACTGCGATCATCGGGACGGCGTCGACCAGACCCATCACGATGAAGAACTGGGTGCGCAGCATCGGGATCAGCTCAGGCTGGCGTGCCGCGCCCTCCAGGAAACGGCCACCCAGAATACCGATGCCGATTGCAGCGCCCAGGGCGCCCAAACCCATCATCAGTGCGCCGGCTACATACAAAAGTGCGTGTGCTTGATCCATCTTTACTTCTCCTATCGATTAAAATGAAAGTTTAATGAAAATCTTAGTGGTGTCTTAGTGGTGTTCCTGGTGGGCCATGTCCAGGTAGACTATCGTCAGCGTCATGAAGATGAACGCCTGCAGGGTGACGATCAGGATGTGGAATATCGCCCAGGGCAGGGACAGCGGCCATTGCGCCCAGAATGGAAGCAGCGCAATCAGTATGAAGATCATTTCGCCGGCATACATGTTACCGAAGAGTCGCAGCGCCAGCGAGATCGGCTTCGCAATCAGGTTCACGCCTTCCAGCAGCAGGTTGACAGGCGCACCCAGCTTGCCGAACGGCTGAAGCGTGAGTTCGCCGATGAATCCGCCCAGGCCCTTCATCTTGATGCTGTAGTAGACCACGAGGATGAACACGCCTATCGCCATGCCGAACGTCGCATTCGGATCGGTCGAAGGAACCAGCTTGAAATGCGGCAAACCCAGGGCATGCGCCAGCTGGGGAATGTAATCGACCGGAACCAGGTCCATCAAATTCATCATGAATATCCAGAAGAATACCGTCAGCGCCAGCGGCGCGACCAGGTCGTTCTTCGCGGTGAACGAGCCGCGCACGCTCCCGTCTATGAACTCTATCACCCATTCCACCGCGTTCTGCAGCCCCCCGGGCACGCCGGATGTCATCTTCCTGCCCACCCCCCTGAACACCCAGAGGAACAGCGCGCCGAGCACGAAGGAAACGAACAGGGTGTCGACGTTGACCGCCCAGAACCCCATCGCCTTCGCCTGCTCCGCGCCATGCGCGAAACCCAGACTCCCGTCAGGCAGCTTTCCAAATGTCAAATTCTGAAGGTGGTGCTTGATATATTCCGACGAGGTTATCGTTTCGCTAGCCATTTCTACTATCGCCCAATCATTAACATTCGCGCCATCAGAGGCACAACCTGAACCACCACAAACCCAACCAGCACCGCCGCACCCGGCAGCCTCAACACCGCCATCGCGATCGAAAGCGATGCAATCACCAGCACGAACCTGCGCATGCTGTTGCGATAGACTGCTCGCAACACGCTTTGCGGCTGGTAGCACTGTTTTTTTTCGATTCTTGACAGACCGCGAATCAGTGAGATTTCATTGAGCGCGGCTGTTAACGCTCCCCACAAACTCGACAACGCCACGACGAGCGAATTTGCATAGACATATGCGATCAGCGTCACTACTATCGCGGCGGCCAGCTGCATCCTCAGGATGCCATGGCGCCTTGCTTTTTCTTTTGCGGACTCTGAAAGACCAGGCATTGTAATCATCAATTTTCAGGCTGTCAAACATCCGGCGCCGCTTAACCCCGGATTCTGTGGGAGATTCACAATATCATTACTTGCTTAAATTCAATCTTTCCAGCAAGTTATCAAAACTCTCATGGCTGTCAAAACTCAGGATGAGCTTGCCCGCCCCGTGCTTGCCCGTCCTGATCTCGACCTTGGTGCCGACCTGGTCCGACAGTCTCGTCTCCAGCCTCACGACATCCCTGCTTCTTGGCTTGGCCGGCTTCTTCTCTTCCTGGCTCCTGTTTGCAAGTTTCTCGGCTTCCCTGACCGACAGGCCCTCATGGACGATCCTGTTCGCAAGCGCAATCTGATGAGCCCCGTCGAACCCGAGAAGCGCACGGGCGTGCCCCATGTCCAGCTTTCCCTCCATCAGCATCTGGCGGATGGCCTCGGGAAGCTTGAGTAGACGCAGGAGATTGCTCGCCGCGCTTCGCGAACGGCCCACCGCATCCGCCGCATCCTGATGCGTCATTTCGAATTCGCTGATCAGGCGCTGAATGCCGATGGCCTCCTCCAGCGGATTCAGGTTTTCACGCTGGATGTTTTCGATAAGCGCCATCGCAAGTGCTGCCTTGTCCGGTACACTGCGCACCAGCACCGGAACATGGGTGAGTCCTGCAAGCTGGGCTGCACGCCAGCGCCTTTCTCCGGCGATGATCTCGTAGCTTTCATCGCCCAGTTGCCGCACCAGTATCGGCTGCATCACACCCTGCGTCTTGATCGATTCCGACAGCTCATGCAGCGCATGCTTGTCCATGTTTGTCCTGGGCTGGTATTTCCCGGGCTTTAGCAGATTCACGCTCAAATCCCGCAGAACATCGTCCTTTTCATCCCTGCCCGCCGTAAGCAGCGCCTCAAGCCCGCGCCCCAGACCCTTTTGTGTTTTCGCCATGATCATTTCCTCAAGCCGTCTTCTATGCTCATCAATTCGTTGGCCAGCGCAAGATATGCCTGGGTCCCCTTCGAAACCTTGTCGTGGTACAGGGCCGGAACGCCGTAGCTCGGCGCCTCGGCCAGTCGCACATTTCTTGGTATCACAGTGCGGTAAACCTTGTCGCCGAAATGCTGCTGAAGCTGATCAGATACCTGCTGGGCCAGCATGTTTCTAGGATCGAACATGGTCCGCAGCAGGCCCTCTATTTCCAGCACCGGGTTGAGGCCGGCCCTCACCTTCCTTATGGTGTTGACAAGGTCGCTCAATCCTTCCAGTGCGTAGTATTCGCACTGCATCGGGATCATCACAGACCTTGCCGCGCACAAGCCGTTCAGCGTCAGAAGGTTGAGCGCCGGCGGGCAATCTATGAGGACGAAGTCGTATTCCCCCCCGACCGCCTGCAATGCATCCTTCAGGCGGGCTTCGCGGTGCGGCACATCCACGAGCTCGATTTCCGCTCCCGCAAGATCCCGGTTTGCAGGCAGAAGGTCGTACTTGCCCACCTCTGATTTTTTCCTGGCCTCGGAAACCGTTTTTCTCCCGAGCAGAACATGGTATACGGTGATTTCCAGGTCGCGCTTGTCTATTCCGCTTCCCATCGTCGCATTGCCCTGGGGGTCGAGGTCGATCAGCAGCACGCGCTGTCCCGCCGCTGCAAGACTGGCGGCCAAATTCACGGTGGTCGTCGTTTTCCCCACCCCGCCCTTCTGATTTGCAACCGCCATTATCTTGCTCATACCGCCTTGTCCTTTCTCAGTCTCGCGATCACCAGGCTGCGCGCGGCATGCAGATCAGGCACATCCAGCGCAATGACTTTTTCGACCAAACTATCGTCCGGGATGCCCGACAGCTCCCGTTCCGGCAGCCCCTTCATTGCAATCCACTTGCCATCAGCCGCAATAAGGTGGCGGGTGACGCTCAGGAAATCTCCAAGTTCTGCAAATGCGCGAGAAACGATCCTGTCGTATTTTTGCTCCACGTTAAAATCCTCCACCCTTGCGCACCTGACCTCTGCATTGCCCAATTCCAGTTCTATCGCGGCCTGCTGCAAAAAGCCCGTCTTCTTGCTGTTGCTGTCGAGCAGGGTGACATGCCAGTCCGGGCGCGCGATCGCCAGCACCATTCCCGGCAGCCCCGCGCCGCTTCCAACGTCAAGCCAGCGTTTCCCATCAACGTGCGGCAAGATCGCAAGGCTATCCAGCAGGTGATGGGAAACCATCTGTTCCGGGTCACGGATCGCGGTCAGGTTGTATACCTTGTTCCACTTTTGCAGAAGATCCAGATAGCTGATCAGCCTTTCCCTGGTTTCGCGGTTTACATCAATGCCCAGACGCCCTGTCCCGCTCGTCAGGATTGCGCTCAACGCATTCCTGTCAACCGTGTGCTTTTGCATCGCGAAACCCGCGTTTCAAGTGCACCAGCAGCAGCGATATCGCCGCAGGCGTAATGCCGGAAATGCGCGATGCCTGACCCACGGTTTCTGGCTTGTTCAGGTTCAGCTTCTGCTGCACTTCTATGGAAAGCCCCCGCACCTCGCGATAGTCCATATCCTGTGGCAGCCTGAGGGACTCGTTATATTCCCCGCTTTCTATCTCGGCATTCTGGCGCTCTATGTACCCCTGATATTTTGCCTGGATTTCCACCTGCTCGGAGACCTTCCGATCATCGACAGGCACGCCCGCACCCGGCAATGTCATCAGGTCCTCATAACTGACGTTGGGTCTGAGCAGCAGATCATGCAGCGAATATTCCCTTTCTATGCCCTTGCCAAGAACCCTCTCGGCATCGTCTCTTGACAAGATTCGCGGATTCACCCATGTGCCTTTCAACCGCTCCTTTTCAGCCTCGATCGCATCCCGTTTCCTGTTGAAAGCAGCCCATCGCTCGTCATCCACCACCCCCAGCCTGCGTCCGGTCTCCGTCAGGCGCAGATCCGCATTGTCCTCGCGCAGCTGCAACCGGTACTCCGCACGGCTCGTGAACATCCTGTACGGCTCCGAAACCCCCTGTGTGATCAGATCGTCCACCAGCACGCCCAGATATGCCTCATCCCGCCCGGGACACCACGGCTCCATTTCGCGCACCTGGAGAGCTGCATTCAGTCCGGCAAGCAGGCCCTGCGCTGCGGCCTCCTCGTATCCCGTCGTTCCATTTATCTGACCGGCGAAGAAGAGCCCCCCTATTGCCTTTGTTTCAAGCGAGCTTTTGAGCCCGCATGGATTGAAATAGTCGTACTCTATTGCATATCCTGGCCGCAATATGTGCGCATTTTCCATACCCCTGATGGAACGCACCAGATCCAGCTGGACGTCGAACGGAAGGCTGGTTGAAATCCCGTTCGGGTACACCTCATGCGTCGTCAACCCTTCCGGCTCCAGAAAGATCTGGTGCGACAGCTTGTCTGCAAACCGCGTGATCTTGTCCTCTATTGACGGGCAATAGCGCGGGCCTACACCCTCGATAACCCCGGTGAACAGGGGCGAGCGATCGAGACCCCTCCTGATGATTTCGTGGGTCTTCTCGCTGGTCTCGGTTATCCAGCAGGGAAGCTGCCTGGGATGCTCCGACGCATTCCCCATGAATGAAAAAACGGGCACAGGGTCGTCCCCCGGCTGGATCTTGAGAACCGAATAGTCTATGGTGCGCCCGTCTATGCGGGGCGGGGTTCCGGTTTTCAGCCTTCCAACCGGAAGCTTGAGCTCTCTCAGCCTATGCGCCAGGCTGATCGCGGGCGGGTCTCCTGCTCTTCCTGCCTGATAGTTCGACTGGCCTACATGGATCAGCCCGGCAAGGAAAGTCCCTGCGGTCAAAACCACGGCCCTGCCGTGAAAGCGCAGCCCCAGCTGCGTTACCACGCCCGCGACCCTGTCCCCTTCAAACATCAGGTCATCAACGGCCTGCTGGAACAGCCAAAGATTGGGCTGGTTTTCCAGCGTGCGCCGTATCGCCTGCTTGTACAAAACCCTGTCTGCCTGAGCCCGTGTGGCTCTTACTGCATAACCCTTGCTGGCGTTCAGAATGCGGAACTGGATGCCGCTTTCATCCGTTGCTCTCGCCATCGCACCCCCAAGTGCATCCACCTCCTTGACCAGATGTCCCTTCCCTATTCCGCCTATGGATGGATTGCAGGACATCTGGCCGAGCGTCTCGATGTTATGGCTCAGCAGCAGCGTTTTGCAGCCCGCGCGCGCGCTTGCAAGGGCGGCCTCCGTGCCGGCGTGCCCGCCGCCCACAACGATCACATCGAATGCATCTGGAAATTTCATGTTGCTGCTATTGGATTAAAAAGATGCGCATGATACACGAGTCGGGCCGAAAGGATGATGTTTCACGTGAAACATCACTTTCCAATGCAAAAATGGCTGAATATTTCACCCAGCAGATCATCCGGCGAAAATCTCCCGGTGATGCTGCTCAAGGCCCGTTGGGCAAGGCGCAGCTCCTCGGCGAGCAGCTCGGGATTCTGCAATGCGTCAAAAGCGCGGTCAACATGGGCCTGGGTTTCGCTTAGCGCGGCAAGATGTCTTTCGCGGGCGATGAAAGACCCACCCTCCTGATGACGCCAGCCTATCATCCTGAGAATTTCCTCCCGGAGCCCGTCGATTCCCTCCCCCGATCTTGCGGAAACAAATATTCCTGCCCCTCTTTCCGTTTCCTCGGCGAGAAGGTCTGCCTTGTTGTAAACCAGCAGATGGGGAATGTCACGGGGAAGGCTTGAGATGATCTCCTCGTCATCCTGCATCCGGCCGCAGGAGGCATCCAGGAGAAGCAGGATCAGGTCTGCCTTTTCTGCTGCCTGGCGGGTCCTTTGCATGCCCATGTTTTCGACCTCGTCCCCCGACTCCCTTAATCCTGCCGTGTCCATGATGTGCAAGGGAATGCCGCGAATCTGAATCGCCTCACGGATGACATCTCTCGTCGTCCCGGGCACGTTGCTGACAAGGGCGACATCCTGGCCAGAAAGGCGGTTCAGGAGGCTCGATTTTCCGACATTTGGCCTGCCCAGCAGAGCGACATGCGCGCCATCCCTCAACAGGCTTCCCTGCGTTGCAGCCCTTAGCGTCTTCTGCAGTCTCTCCCTGAGTTCGCTGAGCAACGAATGGCATCGCCCGCTATCCGTCTCGTCGATCTCCTCCTCGGGAAAGTCGAGCATCGCCTCCACAAGCATCCGGAGCTTCACAAGGGATTCAAGCAGGGCATTTATTTCGGCCGAAAAGGCTCCCTGCAGGGAGCGCATCGCGCTTCGTGCCGCTTCCGAAGTGGTCGCGGAGATGAGGTCGGCCACGCTCTCCGCCTGCGCCAGATCGAGCTTGTCGTTCAGGAAGGCGCGCCGGGTGAATTCTCCCGGCTCCGCGAGCCGCGCTCCCAGGGCGAGGCAGCGCTGCAACAGCATTTTCAAAACCGCAGGGCCGCCATGCCCCTGCAATTCAAGCACATCCTCGCCGGTGAAGGAGTTCGGGCCCGGATAAAAAATGGCGATGCCCTGGTCGATCGCTTCCCGGTTTTCATCCAGGAAACCGGTGTAGGTGGCGCGGCGCGCCTCCGGTAGCCTACCCAGAACTTCAGCGGCAAGTGCTGCGGAATCCGGGCCCGAAATGCGCACAACCCCGATTCCACCCTGGCCCTGTGCCGTGGCTATTGCAGCTATCGTGTCAGTTTTTTGCACCTGCACCCGCGACACCAAGCTTGCGGGTTATGTACCATTGCTGGGCAATGGACAAACCGTTGTTCACGATGGAGTAAAGCACCAGACCCGCCGGAAAGAAGAAGAACATCACGCTGAAAGCCACCGGCATGATCTTCATGATCTTTGCCTGCATCGGATCCGGGGGGGGCGGATTGAGTCTCGACTGCATCAGCATGCTGATCCCCATCAGAACCGGCAATATGTAATAGGGATCAGGCGCGGACAAGTCGGTGATCCAGCCGAAAAACGGGGCATAGCGCATCTCGACGCTCGCGAGTATCGACCAGTAAAGCGAAATGAATACCGGGATCTGGATCACGACCGGCAGGCAGCCGCCAAGCGGGTTGATCTTCTCGGTTTTGTAAAGATCCATCATCGCGCGGTTAAGCTGCTCGCGATCATTTGCGTATTGCTGCTTTATCCTCTCAAGCTTTGGAGCGATCATGCGCATCTTCGCCATCGATCTGTAGCTTGCGGCAGAAAGCGGGAAGAAAAGAATCTTGATCAGCAGCGTCAGTATGATGATCGCCACGCCCCAGTTTCCGACAAGGCCGTGTATGAAACTCAGCGTGCTGAAAATCGGCGTCGCAACGACGGTCAGCCATCCATAATCCACCGTCAGCCCGAGGCCTGGTGCGATCGCATTGAGACTGGATTCTGCCGGGCCTGCATAAAATGGCACGGTCAGGCTAGCCTTTTGCCCGGGAAGCACGGTAGGAAAAGGCATGATCACGCCGGCCGCATACAGCCCGTCTTCGAGTTTCCGCGTGTAGAATTCGCGCTTCGAGTGCTCTTCCGGTATCCATGCAGCAACGAAATAGTGCTGCAACATGCCTATCCAGCCATCGTTCGACTCCGCAGGATATTTGACCTTGCCCTTTGCGATATCCTCAAAGCTGACTTTCTGGAACTTATCCTTGTCCGTATATACCGCCACGCCCGTAAAGGTCGGTACCATTTTGGTCAGTCCGGCAGGCTCCTTGTCATCCCGCGTGAATTGATAATAGGCGGATGTTTTGAGCGGCTGGCTTCCGTCGTTTTCAATTTGATAGGTGACATCTACAACGTAGCTGTCCTTGTGGAAGGTGATTGTCTTCGTCACCTTCACCCCGTCCGGGCTGGCTGCCTTCAAAACTACCTGAAGCTTGTCGGCACTTTCGCCCATCTGGTAGCTATCCTGATCACTGGTGAACAGGGTCGTATGGTTGGGCAAACCCGCTCCCAGGAGGCCAGTCTGGGCAACGTAGTTATGGGTTCCTGGACCCTTTTCAAACAGCGCCTGGCTCTTGTTCTTGTCGAGCCTGTCAGGATGCTTCAAAAAACTGAGTCCCTGAATGTCCCCTCCCGCCGTGTTTATCTCGGCGGTCATCAGATCCGTGCTGACCTTGATCGTTTTTCCGGCAGGGGCTGCTTTCGCGCTCTGGATGATCTGGGCATGCCCTGTTGCCCCTTTTTGTGCATTCACGGTTTGGGACGCTTCAGTTGCAACCGGCTGCGGATGCTGATAACGCTGCCAGCCGTCCCAGACCATCATCAATGAAAAGGAAAAGATTAAGAAGAGGAAGAGCCTTTGAAAGTCCATGATGATTTTTATTAATTATGGTGCCGGATCGTAACCGCCTGGGTGCCAGGGATTACAGCGTAGAAGACGTGAAAAACTGAGCCATGTCCCTTTGAAAATGCCGTGCCTGCTCAAGACTTCGCACGCGTAATGGGAACAGCTTGGCGTAAACCGGCAGGTAGGGGGGAAAAGCGGGCTGATCAGGTACTGGTAGCCGTGGATTAGCTTTATCAGGATTGTGCGCATAGTATCGCTACCTTGCTGAGGAGTCTGTCCAAATGTATTTTATACAACTCAGGGCCAGGATGCTCGACTTTTCGGGCCATCACAACGACATCCACGCCGCACTCTCTTATCCTGTGGGTCCGGAAGAACTCCCGGATTCTCCGCTTCGCCTTGTTCCTGTCTACAGATCTGGAAAAATATTTTTTTGCCACAACAATGCCCAATCTGGCCCTTTTCAGATGGTTATTTGCAAAAAAAAGCTTGAAATACTCATCTGAAACAGACTTTGATTTGAGGCATTGCCCATAGCCTACACCGCGCGGTATCCTTTGCGCGGCTGAGAAACTATTAGCCCGTTTAGACGGCGAGCTTTGCACGGCCCTTTGCGCGGCGTGCGCGTATCACCGCCCTGCCCCCGCGCGATTTCATTCGCACCAGGAAGCCATGCGTGCGCTTTCTCTTCGTAACTGATGGTTGGTATGTACGTTTCATTTTGGATTATCCTTCGCGGGCCATAAAACGCGGTATTACAATATGTTACTCAAGACATGTCAAGATATATTTGAAAATCTGTCTGTGGATAAGTTTTCCCAAGACCTGTAGAATCGCTTCCGTGCTGATGACAGATTACCGGTCGATTGAGTTTGTATGCAAGAAAAAGAGTTCTGGCAATCTTGCCTCGTTTCGTTTGAGAAAAGCCTGCCTTCCCGTCAATTCAACTCCTGGATAAAGCCCCTTTCCTTGTTGAAGGATAACGAACGGCTGGTTCTGACTGCCCCCAACTCCTTCACCCTGAAAATATTGCAGGAACGTTTTTTTTCCGAAATCCTCAATTTGGCAAAGCAGTTCTATCAAAATGTGCCTGAATTCGAATTTCGCATTATTGAACCAGTTCCGGTTCAGGAAACTGCCCCTGCTCCCACAATCAAAACAAAAGCGCCTGAAATCAGGCACAAGTCTGAAAACTCCCCAAGAGGTTACGGGAAATTAAACCAAAATCTGACTTTCGACAACTTCGTCACCGGAAAAGCAAATCAGCTGGCTTTTGCCGCAGCAACCCAGGTTTCCGAATCGCCGGGGGTTTCATACAACCCCTTCTTTATCTACGGGGGAGTGGGCCTTGGAAAGACCCATCTGGCTCAGGCGATTGGCAACCAGATTTGCCTGAATCGTCCAGAAGCGAAGGTTTGTTACATGCACGCGGAACGCTACGTTGCAGATGTCGTGAAAGCCTACCGTACGAACAACTTCGAAGAGTTCAAGCAGTATTACCATTCCCTTGACGTATTGCTGATAGATGACATTCAGTTCTTTTCCGATAAAAGCAAGACCCAGGAAGAATTCTTCTATGCGTTCAACACGCTGATAGACTCGCACAAGCAGATCATCATTACCAGCGACACTTTCCCCAAGGAGCTCAAAGGCCTCGAGAGCCGTCTGATATCGAGGTTCGGCTGGGGGCTGACGATTGAAATAGAACCGCCGGAACTCGAGATGCGCGTCGCGATTCTTCTAAAAAAGGCCTGCATAGGCGGTTATACGCTGGATGATGCCGTCGCGTTCTTCATTGCAAAGCACGTCAGTTCGAACATACGGGAACTGGAAGGTGCATTGAAGCGCGTTGAGGCCTACACAAAGTTTCACAGGAAGGCCATATCCCTTGAAACTGCCAGGGAAGCGCTGAAGGACATCCTGATCGCAAAAAATCGTCAGATCACGATAGACAACATACAAAAAACTGTCGCTGATTTTTACCGGATCAAGCTTGTTGATCTGCTTTCCAAAAAGAGGACGAGAAACCTGACACGTCCGAGACAGATGGCAATGTCGCTCGCGAGAGAGCTGACCACCATGAGCCTGCCCGACATCGGAAATGCCTTTGGCGGCAAGGATCATTCAACGGTCATCCATGCATGCCAGAATATTGCCTCTCTCAGGAGCACCGATTCCGGCATCGATGCCGACTATAAAATTCTGCTTCAGACGCTGACTGGGTGACTTGATGAAAAACTGTGTATAACTTGTGTGCTTTTCTATAATTGACCAGGAATTGAAAACTTATCCACAATTGGATTGAAAATTATCAACGCTCAAAGAACAGCTTTTAATTTTTACATCATTCTGTTTTTTCAGGGTTAATAGGGAAAGCAAACAAGTTGATGGCTCCTTATTGTTATTATTATCTATATATATGTTCTTTTAGACAGTATTCTTTATCAACCAGACCATTTCTAAAATACCAGCCCTAGGAATCCGATCATGTTTATTGAAAAGGCAGTAAAGGAAACTTTGTTGAAACCACTGCAAACAGTCATCGGCATTGTTGAGCGCAAACAGACCATGCCTATTCTTTCCAATGTATTGATGGAAAGAAAGGACGGAAAAATGCGGTTTACCTCGACAGATCTGGAGATCCAGGTGACGACCACGATGGATATCGAGAATCAGACAGAATCTGTGGAAGCAATAACTGTCGGAGGAAAGAAGTTTCAGGAAATACTGAGAATACTGCCAGATCAGAGCAGGGTCACGATCGACGTTCAGGAAAACAAGGTTCAGATCAGGTCTAACAAGAGCAGGTTCAATCTTCAGACTTTACCGGCATCGGATTTTCCTGTGCTCAAAAAGCAGCTGGAAAACTCAAACAAATTGAGATTGAAGCAGTACGCACTTAAGAAGCTTCTGGAGTCTGTCCAGTTTGCAATGGCTCTACAGGATGTCCGGTATTATCTCAATGGTGTGCTTTTCGTCATAGAAAACAATAAATTGAGTGCTGTCGCAACCGACGGCCACCGGCTGGCCTACAATGCAATTACGTTTGACGGCAATCTGGAAAGAACAGAAGTGATCGTTCCGCGCAAGGCGATCATAGAACTGTCTAAATTGCTAGGCGAAGGGGACGAAGAGATAGAGATAGAACTTTCAACGCTGCAGCTTAGGGCCAGTTTCTCCGACATCGAGATTTACACCAAGCTGATAGAAGGAAAGTTTCCGGATTATCAAAGAGTCATCCCGAACTATAACAATCACTTGAGCATCAACAGAATAGTTGTACAGCAGGCGCTGCAAAGGGCCGCAATTCTGTCCAATGAAAAATTCCGCGGTGTGCGGTTTGTTCTCACCGAAAGGAACCTGTGCATCATCAGCAGCAACAGCGAGCAGGAAGAGGCGCAAATAGAGATTGAAACGGATTACCACGGGGAGGCGATCGACATTGGCTTCAACGTGAACTATCTTTTGGACGGGCTGAACAGCATACACAGCGAAACGGCGATATTTTCTTTCGGCAACCCGAATAGCAGCATCCTGATCACTTCTCCGGAAGATCCGGAATTCAAGTATGTTGTCATGCCGATGCGTATCTGACAGCCAGATACGGTCAAACGTGCCCGATTTTTTAATGTTTCACGTGAAACAAACAGGAATAGCAAATGAGCGAATATGATTCAGATAGCATCAAGGTACTCAAAGGACTGGAAGCGGTTCGCAAACGGCCTGGAATGTACATCGGGGACACTAATGACGGTACAGGTTTGCATCACATGGTGTTTGAAGCGGTCGACAATGCAGTCGACGAGGCGCTTGCTGGACACTGCGATGAGATCAATGTGGTGATTCATGCAGACAACTCGATCAGCGTGAGCGACAACGGCAGGGGAATACCCACCGACATACACAAGGAAGAAGGAAGGTCTGCCGCGGAAGTGATCATGACCGTGCTGCATGCGGGAGGCAAATTCGACGGCAACTCGTACAAGGTCTCGGGTGGGCTGCACGGCGTGGGTGTATCGGTTGTAAACGCCTTGTCGGAATGGCTGAAGCTGACCATCTACCGGGACGGAAAGGAGTATTTCATGGAATTCCGTCACGGCGAACCTGTGGCTCCGCTGAAGGTGGTAGGTGAGTCGAAGCGGAAGGGCACAACGGTCCACTTCCTTGCGTCCAAGGAAACATTCGGCACGGTTGAATTCCACTTCGACATACTTGCAAAGCGGCTGCGCGAACTGTCATTTTTGAACAATGGCGTGAAGATTGCGCTGATCGATCACAGGAATGGAAAGGAAGAAAACTTTTCATTCACGGGCGGGGTCAAGGGATTTGTTCAGTACATGAACAGGAACAAGAACGCACTGCATCCTACGATTTTCCATGCGGTCGGGGAAAAGGATGGAATGACTGCAGAAATAGCAATGCAGTGGAACGACTCGTACCAGGAAAACGTCCAGTGTTTTACGAACAATATTCCACAGCGTGATGGCGGAACGCATCTGACTGCGATGAGAGCGGCGATGACCCGCACCCTGAACAACTACATCGAAGCTGAGCAGCTTGCAAAAAAGGCCAAGGTGGAGCCCACCGGCGACGACATGAGGGAGGGATTGACCGCGGTATTGTCGGTAAAACTCCCAGACCCGAAATTCTCATCCCAGACGAAGGACAAGCTTGTTTCATCTGAAATCCGCCCGATCATCGAGGAGTTGATCGGCGAGCACATGAGCGCATTCCTGCTTGAAAAACCCAACGACGCAAAAATCATAGTCGGGAAAATCATAGAGGCAACAAGGGCGAGGGAAGCGGCTAGAAAAGCCCGTGACCTCACACGTCGCAAAGGGGTCATGGACGGGATGGGGCTGCCCGGAAAACTGGCAGACTGCCAGGAAAAGGATCCAGCGCTGTCGGAGTTGTACCTTGTGGAGGGTGATTCTGCAGGAGGGTCTGCAAAACAGGGAAGGGACAGAAAATTCCAGGCCATCCTGCCGCTGAAGGGAAAAATTCTCAATGTGGAAAAAGCCAGGTTTGAAAAACTGATCAGCTCACAGGAGATAGCAACGCTGATAACGGTTTTGGGCACGGGAATAGGGAAGGACGAGTTCAATGTAGACAAGCTCAGATACCACAGGATCATCATCATGACCGATGCGGATGTGGACGGATCCCACATCAGGACCCTGCTGCTCACATTTTTCTACCGTCAGATGCCAGAACTGGTCGAGCGCGGGCACATCTACATAGCACAGCCGCCTTTATACAAGATCAAGCAGGGCAGAGAAGAAAAGTATCTCAAGGATGATCTGGAAATGAAGAACCATCTTCTGAACAATGCTTTGAAAAATGCGGCCCTTTATCCTTCGGTGGAATCCGAACCGATACAGGACAAGGCATTGGAACAGATCGCAAGACAATATTTCCTCGCGGAAGCTGTCATCGACCGATTGAGCCACTACATTGCGCCCGAGGCGACACATGCCCTTCTCGGATTGCCAACGCTGTCGCTTGACGATGAGGAGAAGGCCAAAAGGAGCGCAGAACTGCTCGAGGAGGCAAGTGGAGGAATAATAAAAATCACGGTCGAAGGCGACGAGAATGGCGAACTTCGTCTGAGGCTTGAAAAGCTCCTTTATGGAAATCATTCGCTGAGCTACCTGGACAAGGATTTTCTTCAAGGCGCCGACTACTTGCAAATCCGTCAGACAGCGGACGCATTGAACGGGCTGATAAGCCCCACGGCATACGTCACGCGCGGTGAACAAAAAAGGGGCATTTCAAGCTTCAAGCAGGGCATTGAATGGCTGCTTGAAGAAGCCAAGCGCGGATTGAGCATCCAGCGCTACAAGGGGCTGGGGGAGATGAATCCGGAGCAGCTGTGGGAGACAACCATGTTCGTAAAGAACCGCATATTGCACAAGGTAAGGATAGAGGATGCGATCGCCGCGGACGAAATATTCACGACCCTGATGGGGGACATGGTTGAACCAAGGCGGGCCTTCATAGAAAAGAATGCGCTCGGCGTGAAGAATCTGGACGTATGATCCAAAATCTTCCTGCCTATGCAGGCAAAGGCTGATCTTGTGAGATTTCAGGCATGCGGGGCAGATGTAAGATGAAGAACAGCCTAATCGAGTTGCCTCCCAGGCATGTCTGGGATCATTTTGCAAGATTGTGCGAGATTCCGCGCGCTTCCCTGCATGAGGAGAACCTGATAAAGCATCTCAGGGAATGGGCCGATGCAAGGGGAATAGAGAGCAGAGTTGACAGAGCGGGAAACCTGATTCTCAGAAAGGCCGCAAGTGCGGGATGTGAAGCAGGCGAACCGGTGGTTTTGCAGGGACACCTCGACATGGTCTGCCAGGCAAACTGCGGGGTGGAGCACGATTTTCTGCAAGATCCCATCAGTGCAGTGGTCAAAGATGGCTGGGTGACCGCTGAAAAAACCACGCTGGGTGCAGACAATGGTATAGGGGTTGCCCTGGCACTGGCCGTTCTCGAAGAACCGGATCTGATTCATCCGGCAATTGAGGTCCTGCTCACGGTAAACGAAGAATGCGGGATGGACGGCGCCCGGAACCTGGAGCCGGGCGCGCTGCATGGAAAAAGACTGATCAATCTGGACAGCGAGGAATGGGGGCACTTCTACCTTGGCTGCTCAGGCGGGATCGACGTGCATATTGCCCGTGCCTGCCAGGAAGAAAGGGTTCCACCGGGACATGCGCTGGTTGGATTCGATGTGTCAGGACTGCGCGGAGGTCATTCAGGCATAGACATACATCTGGGTCGAGGAAATGCAATCAAGCTGCTTTCGGAAGCATTGCGCGATCTGAGCTTATCCGTCGACTTGAGGCTTGTCGGACTGAAAGGAGGTTCGGCGAGAAATGCGATTCCCAGGGAGGCGCATGCCTTGTGCGCATTGCCGGATGAAATTGCTTCCAGTATCGATGAATGGGTGCGCCACCGCCGTGAGGCATGGCAGAAGCGGTTCGCTCTGTCGGACCCTGCAGTGGAGTTTTCCTGCACGCACTACGATGACCTGCCGGAAAATTCGGCCACAAGCGATGAGCGGGACAGGATCCTGGCTTTTCTTGACACGGTTGCAAACGGAGTCAACGAGATGAATCGGGATTTTCCGGGTGTAACGGACACTTCGAGCAATCTCGGTGTGGCGGCGCTTGAGTATGGTAAGTTCGAGGCTGTCATCAAGGTGCGCTCGCTGCACGATGAAAGATCGGCCGCGCTGGCGGAAAAGCTTGCCATCCATACGGAGAGCTATGGAATGGAAGCTTCGAAGACGGGCGCATATCCTGCCTGGACACCGGACAGGAATTCATCCATGCTGGAATTCTGCCAGAGGGTTTACGAAAGGGAATTCGGCAGACCGGCAGGTCTGCAGGTGATACATGCCGGACTCGAATGCGGTTTGCTGGCCTTGAGCCATCCCCATCTGGACATGATTTCATTCGGGCCGGACATACGCGGAGCACATGCGCCGGGAGAAAGCGTCGAGATAGAATCCGTCGGGCGCTGCTGGAGACTGCTCAAGGCTTTGCTGCAGGAGTTGGCTAAAAACTAGGAGGAAGCAATGAATACAGGTCCGCGCGAAATAACGACGCCCTTCAGGCCGATTCCCCTGGAAGTCCCTGAGGGAATGAAGCACAACGAATTCTTCAACAGCACGGAAAACCTGAACGATCTTGCGAACAACAACGGATTGCTGGTCAATTCGGAAAACCTTCTTCTCTACCGGAAAGCGCTTGGACACAGCGCCGAGTTTGACTGTTCCATCATCTACAACACCTCAAGATCGATACTGAATCCTTTGGGCAGGCCTGTCAGGCGCACTCAGGTTGCGGAAAGCGTAAAGCATGTTTGGAACAGGATGAATCAGATCATCATTTCATACATGCTGGAAAAATATCCGGATCCGGATGAGGCATTGATCCTGGCTGGAGAGGCAAGCCTGGATGCGACCTGGCCGCTTACTTCTCCGGGGGTGCCCAGCATACGCATGCTGCACAACCATTTCGTGGTGTTTCCCAAGCAGTCCCTCGCCAACGCGAAGCTCGCCGATCCCGACAATCCGAATCTGACCGATGGCGGACAGAACAGCCTTTTTCAGGCCTACATGGGCGACGTATACCGGGAGTTTTTCGAAAAAGCCCTGGAGCTCAGGATACTCAGGCCTGCCAGCGAAAGCGATGCACGCATCAGGCTGACAGGATATCCGCAGGGACTGCCGAGCTGGGAAATCCAGGGCGGCGAGTCGGCGCTCAGGAATGTGAATTTCTGGAGGGAATACGACGAAGTGCTGAAGGGATTCATCGATTTCTACCGCACATTTTTTTCACAGGTTTCGACGAGGAACGCACCCATGCTGGATGACGTCTATTTTCCAGAGCAGGTGGAAAGCGTTCTTCTGTTCAATAACGATTTCATGAAAACGGCGAAGAAAGTCCGGGATCACTGCATCATGGATGCAAAATATGCGAACGCGATACGCTGGCAGCCGGCGTTCAAGCAGCTTATATACCGCAATGACGAGGGAAAGCTGATCGTCACCATCAGCCAGAATTCGATCGGCAATGCGATCACCGAGCTTCTGGGCGTGGTCGTGAACCGGGTCCCGGATGCAGAGGCATATGCGGCCATAGAACCCGCGCTTGTTGAGCGCCTCCTGGATGTTCGCCGCCGCCTTGTTGAGGCCGATCTGGGAGAGGGCATTGCAACAAAATACTGGCCCAGGGACTAGCCGTGTTCCTCCTGACCCGTTCGGTGGACGCCTGGGGATCCCCGGATTTTCTCGATGTGCTGAAGAAGGAGTTGAAGCAGCTCAAGATCGATCAGCTTCCGTTACAAAAGGCGATATCATCCGGCAGCTATGTACTGGATGAGCCGATCTCGGTCGTGAATGTCGATGCCGAGGAAAGGGGCGAAAGGATACAGGTAAGGGCGGGCATTTTTTTCCAGACGGTGATAGCGGGATGCAACTGCGCGGATGACCCTACCCCGGTTGAAAAAATCAACGAATATTGCGAGATCATGCTGAGTCTGGACAAGAATACGGCGCTTGCCAGCGTCGATCTGTCCGGCTGATCAGTCGGTGGGTTTTTCTGGTCTGGAGATGAAGTTCACGGCCATGGTGTGAAACAGCGGCGAAGGGCAGATCAGCTTAGAGCAAAGATTGGCAATGAAAGCGGCCGACATCAGCGGCAAGAGCATTTCGTGATTGTCGGTCATTTCCATGATGATCACAAAGGCCGTGATCGGTGCCTGTGTCACGCCGGCAAAATAGGCGACCATTCCGAGTATGACGGTGGCACCAGGCGGAACGCTCGTGAAAAAGTGCGCAATATTGGCGCCGAATCCCGCACCTGCGGAAAGCGTGGGCGCCATCACTCCTCCAGGAATTCCACTGATGTATGAAACTGCAGTTGCCGCCATCTTCAAGAGGCCATAGGATTCGGGAAGAACGGATTTTCCGTCGAGCAATGACTTTGCTTCGCTGTATCCGCTGCCGTAGGAGGTGCTGTTTGAGGCCAGGCCTATCAGTGCCAGGATGAATCCGCAGACGGCGGCAAATGCAACAGGATTTGATTTCATCCATGTCCCGAAATTTCCCGGCAGACCCTTGTTGACCTCGATGAGAAAACGGCTGAAGCTGCCGCCAAGGAAACCGCCCGCCATCCCGCATGCGATGACCACGTTCCACTGTTTGCCGAACGCCAGGGATTCGGAAGTGTGGCCGAAATAGGAATAGTTTCCGAGCAATGCGATCGAGGTGATGCCGGCGATGATCACGGTCATCAATATGGTCGAACTGTTGTGCTCCTCGAAGGAGCGGCTCATCTCTTCTATGGCGAAGACGATGCCAGCAAGCGGTGTGTTGAAAGCAGCGGCAACGCCGGCCGCTGCGCCGGCTAGTATCAGCCCCTTTTCCACATCGTGTCTTGGAAAGCGCGCAAATCTTCCGAGGCTGTGCATCACGGAGGCACCGATCTGAACGGTGGGGCCTTCGCGACCGACAGATGCGCCGAAAAAAAGACCGAATACGGTGAGCATGATCTTGCCCAGGGCGATGTGCAAGGCAAGCACGCGTTCCCTGACGACGTTGCTGGGATCGAGCGAAGCGATCGTCTGAGGGATGCCGCTACCCTGGGATCCCGGGAAGAAATTCCGCGTCACAACGACGATAAGCGCGAGCCCTGCGGGGGTGACAACAAGGGGAAGATACGGGGATAGCGCAAGCATCTTGTGGAAAAGCCGGTTTGCCCATTCTGCAAACACGGCCAGAAAGATCGCTGCCAAACCCACGCTGATGGCCCCGGTCCAGAAAACCAGTCTGCGCTTCCAGTCACGAACCAGCGGCGTTTCCAGGATTGTGCTGTCGGAGCGCGTCTTCAGGAATTCGCGTATCAAGTATAACGGTCTCATCGCATTCATTATATAGCGCAAGGCAGCCTTCGTCAGGTAATATCGCAGCCTAAACCATGCAATCCGCCTATGTCGCCCCATTCATTCCATTCCTCTGACAATGCGCCCGATCAGGCAGTCCAAGCCGACCTGCGCGCGGTTGGCCGCCTCTTCCCCTATCTATGGGAGTTCCGCGGAAGGGTCATGCTTGCGCTCGTGCTCCTGCTCGGCGCAAAGCTTGCCTCGGTGAGCGTGCCGCTGGTCCTGAAAAGAATCATAGACGCGCTGGACAAGTCACATGCCAGCCTGGCAGTCCCGGTGACGCTCATCGTCGCGTACGGGCTGCTGCGTTTTTCAAGTACCACCTTCGCCGATCTGCGCGACGTGGTGTTTGCAAAGGTCACGCAGCGAGCGATGCGCAGGGTGAGCATGGCGGTTTTCGAACATCTGCATGCGTTGTCATTGCGCTTTCATCTCGAGCGTCAGACCGGAGGCATCACCCGTGACATCGAGCGCGGTTCCAAGGCCATCTCAAGCCTGGTGGGATATCTGCTTTTCCGCATCGCGCCGACCGTGCTGGAGATACTGATGGTGGCGGCCGTGCTGTTCGTCAAGCTGGACTGGGTGTTCGGCATGATCACACTTTTGACGCTGGCCTCATACATCTTCTTTACCGTTTCCATCACGGAATGGCGCACGCAGTTTGTGCGCCGCGCCAACACGCTGGATTCGGAGGCTTATGGGCGAGCGATCGACAGCCTGCTCAACTACGAGACGGTCAAGTATTTTGGCAACGAGCGCTATGAGGCCAAACGCTATGACAGCAGCCTTGCGGAATGGGAAAACGCAGCCCTGAAGTCGCAGCGGTCGCTCGGGTTTCTGAATGCCGCGCAGGCCGGCACGATCGCCATCGGCGTCACGCTGATGGTCATGCGGGCAGCAAAGGGAGTGGCGAGCGGCAGCCTTACGCTGGGCGACCTGGTGATGGTCAACGCCTACCTGCTGCAGATGTTCCAGCCGCTGGGTTTTCTGGGGGTGATGTACCGCCAGATCAAGGAATCCGTCACCGATGTGGAGCGCATGTTCACGCTGCTGCACAGGCCAAGAGAGATCCAGGATGCGCCTGGCGCCTCGGAGCTCACGGTAAGGGAAGGGAAGGTCGAATTCGAGCACGTCAGCTTTTCGTACAATGCTGACCGGCCCATACTTCACGATGTGAGTTTTACCATTCAAGGCGGCAAGACCGTCGCCGCTGTGGGTGCGAGCGGCGCCGGAAAATCGACTCTGGCAAGGCTGCTCTTCCGTTTCTACGACGTCAACGAGGGGTGCATCAAAATTGACGGGAAGGACATAAGGAGCATCACCCAGGACAGCCTGAGATCCTCAATCGGCGTGGTCCCTCAGGATACCGTGCTTTTCAACGACAGTATCTATTACAACATCGCCTATGGCAGGCCGGATGCTACGCGCGACGAAGTCATCGATGCCGCGCGCGCCGCGCACATCCTGGGATTCATAGAATCCTTGCCGAAGGGCTGGGATACGGTCGTGGGAGAAAGGGGACTCAAGCTTTCGGGAGGGGAGAAGCAGCGCGTTGCTATCGCCAGGACGCTGCTCAAGAACCCATCCATACTGATACTCGATGAGGCGACTTCGGCGCTGGACACCAAAACCGAAAAAGCCATTCAAGCCGAGCTGATGGAAATATCCAGGGACCGCACCAGCCTCATCATCGCGCACCGCCTCTCCACGGTAATCGACGCTGACGAGATACTGGTGTTTGATGCGGGGCGCATCGTCGAGCGCGGCCGCCATGCGGAGCTGCTCTCGAAAAACGGGGCGTACGCCCTGATGTGGGCGATGCAGCAGGCCGAGGAAGAGAATCCCGGGCCTGGGTGAGCTCAGGATTTCTTCGTCGATTTGGCGGCCTTGGGCTTGGCAGCGGCTTTCTTCTTGGTTCCGGCTTTTGCTTCTGCCTTGGAATCCGCCTTTGCGCGGGGCTTCGCAGCCTTTGCGGGCTTTGCACCCTTTGCCGCTTTGGCGGCGAGCAGTTCGAGTGCCGCCTCCAGGGTGATTTCATCCACGGACACATCCTTGGGCAGGGTCGCGTTGATCTTGCCGTGGCGGACATAGGGCCCGTAGCGTCCGCTGCATACTTCCACGGAAGCCTTGTCATCCGGGTGGTCGCCCAGAGTACGCAATACGGCGTTGCCCTCCTTGGCCTGGGAGAGCAGCTCAACCGCGCGCTCGAGATCGATGTCGAAGATGCTGTCTGTGCGCGGAATGGATTTGAATTTTCCGTCGTGGCCGATGTATGGGCCGAAGCGGCCGATGTTGACGATGACTTTCTTCTTGCTTTCCGGATGCAGTCCCAGCTCGCGCGGCAGGGAGAGCAGCTTCAGCGCGTTGCCCAGATCCGCCTCGTCCAGGGGCATGTCCTTTGGCCATGAAACCCGCTTGGGCTTTGTCTTTTCCCCTTCGATTACTTCGCCCAGCTGAACGTAATGGCCGTAAGGGCCCCGCAGGAGCAATACCGGCTGGCCCGTTTCCGGGTGCTTTCCCAGCTCGATGCGCACATTTTCCTGGGTTTCACCGCCCACGCTGCGCTTGTATTTGCATTCAGGATAGTTGGTGCAGCTGATGAAACTTCCGTATCGGCTCAGCTTTTTGGCAAGCGGCTTGCCGCATTCCGGACAGGCCTCGTCAAGCAGCTCCTGAGGGCGCTCGATGTTGGTCTTTTCCTTGATGAGGCCGGAGAACCCCTGCCAGAACTCGTTCAGCACGCCTATCCAGTCGCGCTTGCCGTCCGAGATTTCGTCCAGCTCGTCCTCAAGAGAAGCCGTGAAGTTGTAGTCGACGTAGCGTGTGAAGTGATCGGTCAAAAAACGCGTGACGACGCGACCGACATCCGTCGGCATGAAACGCTTCTTGTCGAGAATCGCATACTCGCGGGTCTGCAGGGTGGAGATGATGGTGGCATAGGTCGACGGGCGGCCTATGCCGTATTCTTCGAGCGCCTTGACGAGGCTTGCCTCGGTGAAGCGGGGCGGAGGCTGGGTGAAATGCTGTTCGCCGTAGAGCTTGTCTATGGGCAAAACATCGCCCTCTGCCAGGGGGGGGAGCTTGCCGCCCTGCTCTTCTTCTGCGTCATCCACGTCTTCCATGTAAACGCTCATGAAGCCTGGAAAAACGAGGACTTGTCCGTTTGCCCTGAACAGCGTGTCATCGCCACCCAGGCGGATGTCGGCGCTCACCGTGTCGAAGCGGGCCGCAGTCATCTGGCAGGCCAGGGTGCGTTTCCAGATCATTTCATAAAGCCTTATCTGATCCGCGGTCAGATGTTCGCGCAGGCTGTCGGGCGTGCGGGAGATGGAAGTCGGGCGGATCGCCTCGTGGGATTCCTGGGCGTTCTTGGTCTTGCTCTTGAAGACGGGCGCTCGGGCGGGCAGGTATTCCGCGGAGAAATTGTCGCCTATGTAGGCGCGGATTTCTGCGACAGCCTCCTTTGCCAGGGATACCGAATCGGTTCTCATGTAGGAAATCAGGCCGACTGTCTGCCCGCCGATGTCCACGCCTTCATATAAGGTCTGCGCAGTGCGCATGGTCCTTTCGGTGGACATGCCGAGCTTGCGCACGGCTTCCTGCTGCAGGGTCGATGTGGTAAAAGGCGCTGCCGCGGAACGCTGCTTCGCCTTCTTCTCGACGCGCACGACTTTGGGCGGCAATTTTGCGCCGCTCAGCATCGCATGGATCGCATCGTATTCGGCCTGACTCTTTATGCTGAGCTGTTCCAGCTTTTTTCCCTGGTACTGGATCAGGCGCGCTGAAAAAGGCTGATGATCCTTGTGGCTGTCTAGGTGCACGGTCCAGTATTCCTGGCTGGTGAAGGCCTCGATTTCCTGTTCCCGTTCCACGATAAGCCGCAAGGCGGGGCTCTGAACCCTGCCTGCCGACAGGCCCGGGCGTATCTTGCGCCATAAAAGCGGGGAAAGGTTGAAGCCCACCAGGTAATCCAGCGCGCGTCTTGCCTGTTGCGCATTGACCAGCGGCATCGCGATGTCCCTGGGGTGTGCGACCGCCTCCTTTACTGCAGACTGCGTGATCTCGTAGAAGACGACACGCTTCATCTCCTTGCCCTTGAGCCCTCGCTTGGACTTCAGAAGCTCCGAGATATGCCAGGCGATGGCCTCCCCTTCCCTGTCCGGATCGGGTGCCAGAAGGATGCTGTCCGCCTCTGCCGCCGCCTTTGAGATGGCGTCCATGTGCTTGCTGTTGCGCGCGATGGTCTCGTAGTTCATCGCGAAGCTGTTTTCGGGATCCACCGCGCCGCTCTTGGGAACAAGGTCGCGCACATGCCCATAGGATGCGAGCACCTCATAACCGCTGCCCAGATATTTTTTCAGGGTTTTGGCCTTGGCCGGCGACTCCACGATCAGAAGATTGTTTGCCATGCAGTTCTAGTGTAATTGGGTTGATTGCATCGGGACCAGCAGCTCCTCGATCAGCAGCGGGCTGAGATTCTGGTGGCGATCCCACAGCACGATCAGCATGATGAGCTTCAGCTTGTCCAGTCCTAGATCCTTTTGCTGCAGGGCTAAAGCACGGTCGATGATGATTTCCCTTTCGACGGCAGTGATCATCTCCTGCTGCTCTGCGAAAAGCAGAAACTGCCTTGCCTCGGCACTCAGGCGGGCGACCTCGATTTCTGCAAAAAAGCGCATACCCGAATGATTCGGTATTTCCGGATGGTCGTCGGCATTCTGCATGCGCAACGCGGACAGCCAGGTCAGCGCCTCGTCGATGTCTTCCCCCTCAAAACCTGCGGCCGACAGCTTGCGCGACAGCTTGTCAGGTGCAGGATAGCTTTCTGCATCGATATAGCTTTCAAACAGGTACATCAGAATTTCAAACATAATCAGTATCAGTGTATGCGTTGGAACAGGCCACCGGGGAGTCTCGCGATCTTGCCCTCTAGCTCGAGCGTTAATAGCATGGCGGATAGCCGACTAACCGTCAAGCCAGTGCGTTGGCACAGCGCATCCATGCCCACGGGGTCAAAGCCGATTGCATCCAGAAGTCCTCCGGACTGGGCGGAGCTTGTGGACGGGTCTTGGGGAATCTGGGCGCCAAGTTCCTCGAGTATGTCCTCTGCCGTTTCGACGAGTTTTGCGCCCTGCTTGATCAGCCTGTGGCATCCCCGGCTCTGGGGTGAATGTATGGAGCCGGGGATGGCAAATACCTCCCTTCCCTGCTCCAGCGCCTGCCTTGCGGTGATCAGGGACCCGCTCTGCTGGGATGCCTCGACCACGAGGCATCCCACGCTCATGCCGCTGATGAGGCGATTGCGACGGGGAAAATTCGAGCCTATGGGCGGGGTACCGAGCGGGAACTCGGAGACGAGCGCCCCTTCCTTCGCAAGCTGATGGGCCAGATCCCGATTGGCGGCAGGATAAATCTTGTCCAGGCCCGTTCCGACCACGGCGATGCTGCCGCCCCTGCCCTTCAGGGCACCGCGATGGGCTGCCGCGTCTATGCCGTGCGCCATGCCGCTGATGATGCATAGGCCCGCATTGCTGAGAGCTTGCGAGAACGCCTCGGCATTGCTGATTCCCTGGGGTGTTGCATTGCGGCTGCCGACGATTGCAAGCGAAGTCGCGTTCAAAAGGCCGGGCTTGCCTTTGACATACAGCAGCAAGGGAGGATCGGGAATGTTGAGCAGGGCTTTGGGATAGTCGGAATCGCCCAGGGTGACGACGTGATTTTCGTGATCCTCGAGCCAGGTCATTGCGGCAGAGAGCGCCTTTTCGTCTGCGCCCTTGCGGATTGCGGATGCGATGTCGGGTTTCACGAAAGGCTTTAGCGAATCAGCCGTTGCCGCAAGGACCGCCTCGGGCGAGCCGAATTTCTTTAGCAGGCGACGCGCGTGCTCACCGCCCAATCCATGTATCAGGCTTAGCGTTAACCAGGATCCGAGCGATTCATCGATATGCATGCACCGCGGAAGAGCTGGGCTTGGAAAAATCCCCGCACGCGCGGCATGCGGGGCTATGGGCACATCAGGGGGTTGACGCCTTGTCCATCAGCTGCACGGGCATGCGCGTGTTCATCACGAGCGCGTAGGAAACCTTGTCAAAAACCCGGAAAACGAAGATCAGGCCTGAACGCACATCGGGAAGCTGAAGCGGCTTTCCGTCGTCATTGACGATGCGGCCCTTGCTGTATACGGCCAGCACGTTGCCGTTTTGCAGGCCATCCCTCGCCCCCCTGTTCAGCGTGATGATGCTGTCCTGCCCTGCCTGGGTCACGCCGCCATAGATGGAAATCACGGTGGCGTTGATCTTCGTTTCAGGCGCGCGGGGAAGATAGGTGAGCGGGGTTGGCGCAGAAGGCGCTACCAGCAGATCCCCGACATTGATCTCCTGCTTTGCCTCGGTCACGACGCCGGTGCTGACATGGTCAAACTTGTTGATCTCGATCGAACCAAGATAGACCGCTTCCCGTCCCAGGACCTCGTGCGTGTCAGGATCGGTGAATATCTTTCCGGGCCGGAAGACCTGCCAGACTTTTCCCTGGTTCTCGGAAATGCCGGTCGCATACACGACGTCTCCGGGCCCCACGATCACCCTTTCCTCCGGCACGCCGACAAGCTTTGGCGAGCCCGCAAGCGACTCGTTCGATATGACCAGCGGCTGGCTCAGGAATGGCTCGATGACTTTGGAGGCGATGCTGGGGATGGCATCCTGTCTGCCCTTCTCGGAAATGATCTCGGGGGAGAGCCTGACCACATTGTCCGCATTCGTGCCGTCATCCAAACGCCTGCCTATGCTCAGCGATCCATGTTCCCTGTCCAGGAATATGATCTGGCCGGGGTAAATCCAGTGGGGATTTGCGATGGTTTCCTTGTTCATTCCCCAGATGTGCGGCCATTTCCAGGGGTCCTTGAAGAACTTGCCGGAAATGTCCCAAAGCGTGTCGCCTTTGACTACCGTGTATTGGTCGGGAGCGTCGCTGCGTATCTGGTTATCGGATTGGCCGGCAAAAGCCAGGACAGGCAATAAAAAGCAAAACAGCGATATAATCTTACGCATGAAAACTCCAAAAGAGTCAGTAGCAAAAGCACACGGCATACCGTAGCGCGCTAAATTCTGCATCCAGTCAACTAAATTAGCAAGCATTTATGGCAATCCTACAAATATTGCAATATCCGGATGAGCGTCTGCATACAGTCGCAAAAAAGGTTGCGGAGATCGATGAGAAAACCCGCAAACTGGTCAGAGACATGGCGGAAACCATGTATGCCGCCCCCGGGGTCGGCCTGGCCGCGACCCAGGTCGATGTTCACGAGCGCATCATCGTCCTGGATATTTCCGAGACGCATGACGACCTGATGGTGCTGATCAACCCGGAAATCGTGAGCGCGAGCGGCGAGCAGCTGGGCGAGGAAGGCTGCCTTTCGGTTCCCGGCATATACGAGACGGTTCGTCGCTCGAACAACATCACGGTCAAAGCGCTCGACGAGATGGGGCAGCCCTTCACCGTGGAGGCCGAAGGATTCCTTGCCGTATGCATACAGCATGAGATGGATCATCTGCAGGGCAAGGTCTTCGTCGAGTACCTTTCGCAGCTCAAACAAACAAGGTTGCGCGCCAAACTCAAAAAGCGTCGGCGCGAAGCGCTCTAGTCCATGAAAGTCATCTTTGCGGGAACGCCGCAGTTCGCAGCGAGCGCCCTTGACGCGCTGATCGGTGAACATCAGATCGTCGGGGTCCTGACGCAGCCCGATCGCGCTTCCGGGCGCGGCATGCAGGTCAGTGCAAGCCCGGTCAAACAGCTTGCGCTGCAGCACGGGCTGAAGGTCTTGCAGCCGCAAACACTGAAAGCCCTGGAGGCTCAACAGGAGATCGCAGCTTTGGGCGCCGACGTGATGGTGGTGGCGGCCTACGGGCTGATCCTGCCCAAAGCGGTCCTCGACATTCCAAGGCACGGCTGCCTCAACATACATGCCTCGCTTTTGCCGCGCTGGCGCGGTGCGGCTCCGATACAGCGCGCGATACAGGCCGGAGACAAGGAGACCGGCATCACCATCATGCAGATGGATGAGGGGCTGGATACCGGGGACATGCTGCTCAAAAAGTCCTGCCCCATCGGGAAGGAAGACAATGCCCAGACGCTGCACGACAGGCTCGCAGCGCTCGGCGCAGACTGCATACTTGAAGCGCTGAGGCTGCTCGCGTCAAACAGCCTCGTTCCCGTTCGACAGGACGATGAAGCCGCGTGCTATGCGGCCAAGCTGCAGAAAAGCGAGGCTGCAATCGACTGGGGGCGGGATGCCGTGCAGCTCGAGCGGACGGTGCGCGCGTACAATCCCTATCCGGTATGTCAGTCCAGTGTCAACGGCGTTGCGCTCAAGATATGGCAGGCCGAAGTGTGCGACCTACAGGGCAGGCCCGGCGAAGTCCTGGCGGTCGACAAGCAGGGCATCGTCGTCGCGTGCGGCAAGGATGCATTGCGGCTCCTCGTCCTTCAGCGTCCCGGGGGAAAGGCGCAAAGCGCCAAGCAGGTCATGCAGGCCGTGCCGGTAAAAGTCGGCGACCGTTTTTCGGCGACCTAGATGCTGAACGTTCAATTGGCCGCCTCACAGATCGTCCAGCAAGTGCTGCTGGACGGGCGCAATCTCAATCAGGCGCTGGAGGAATCGCTGGCCAGGAAATCGGGATGGGAGCCATCGAAGCGCGCGGCCCTTCAGGACCTGAGCTATGGCACATTGCGGTTTTACGGCGAGCTCAATGCCGTGCTTCGTGCATTGTCGCACAAACCCATAAGCGACATCCGCATCAGGCATCTTCTGCTGGTCGCCTTGTATCAGCTAAAGCATAGCAGCGCAGCGCAGTATGCCGTGGTGGACCATGCGGTGAAATCGGCGGCCACCCTGAATCCCAGGGTCCGCGGACTGGTGAATGCGATATTGCGCAATTTTCTGAGATGCCCGCCAGAGATTCGGGAAGAGGCCGGATACAATCACCTTGACTGGTGGGTAGACGAATTGAAAGCCCAGTATGGCGAGGCGGTCTCGGCCGCAATGCTAGAAGCGGGCAACGGACGTCCGCCGATGACACTGCGCGTGAACCGTAGGCGCATCACTCCTGATGATTATCTTGCGAAGATGGCCGGGATGGGCATTGTGGCAAGGCGGATAGGCCCCGATGCGCTGCAGCTTGAAAAGCCGGTGGCCGTGGACAGGCTGCCGGGCTTCTTCGAAGGGCTGGTGTCCGTGCAGGATGCGGGCGCGCAGCTTGCGGCAGGGTTTCTGGATGCAAAGCGCGGCATGCGCGTATTGGATGCCTGCGCCGCACCCGGAGGCAAGACCGCGCATATCCTTGAGCTTTCGGATGTCGAGCTGGTCGCGCTGGACAAGGATGAAAAGCGCTTGCAGCGCGTCAGGGAAAACCTGCAGCGCCTCGGATTGCAGGCGAAATTGCTTGCCGGGGATGCCGCGAATCCGGAAGGCTGGTGGGATGGCAGGCCATTCGACCGGATATTGGCGGATGTGCCCTGCTCTGCCAGCGGCGTGGTGCGCAGGCATCCCGACATAAAGTGGCTGAGAAGGAAGGAAGACATCTCATCTTTCGCTATACAGCAGGAAAAAATTCTGCAATCCTTGTGGGCGCTTCTGAATCCGGGCGGCAAGTTGCTTTATGCTACCTGTTCCGTGTTCAGGCAGGAAAATCAGGAAGTGGTGGAAAGGTTTCTGGCGAGGACTCCGCAAGCCTGCCTTGCGGATTTGCCGGAAGGACAGTTGTTGCCCAACGATCAGCATGATGGATTCTTCTATGCTCTGCTGCAAAAGACAGCTTAAGTTTTTGCTGGGCCTTGCCATGTGGCTCTTCGCCGCATGCGCTCATGCTGACGGCATAAACGTAAGCAATGCGGAATTGAGGCTGACTGACGAGGGCTACCAGCTGGTGGCCAATTTCAACGTGAACCTGAATTCCGTGGTGCAGCAAACCCTGCTGCTGGGCGTGCCGCTCTATTTTGAAGGCGAATTCTCGCTGACGAGGTCGCGCTGGTACTGGCTGGACGAAACTGTCTTCCAGAGCGACCAGACGATCAAGCTTTCCTATAATGCGCTGACCAGGCAGTACCGCATTTCGCGGGGCGCACTGTTCCAGAACTTCACCAGCCTCGATGAAATGATGAGGATACTGGAACGCCAGATTTCTGCCTACATTCCGGCTGACTCTATGAAGAAGGGCAGCAGTTATACCGCCTCGGTCAGGTTGCGCCTCGATACCAAACAGCTTCCCAAGCTGATGCAGGTAAACGTGCTGACCAGCAAGGACTGGAATTTCGATTCCGGCTGGTATCGCTGGACGATACGTCCGCCCGATGGCATCGTGCGCAGGAAAACGGAGTAGCGTTTGAAGTATCTGATCATCTTAAGCATCATTGCCGGTACCGGCCTGCTGTACCTGTTGTCCAGCAGCAGCGCCAATACCGAGGTGTTCTCGGTGAATTACTACAGCCTGCTGGCGCTGATGGCGCTTCTGGCGGGCGGGCTGCTCGGGCTCGTGCTCATTCAGGTATGGCGCCTGAGGGATAAACTCAGGAAGAAGGTATTCGGCGCGAAGCTGACCCTAAGGCTGGTGCTGCTCTTTACGCTGATCGCAGTCCTGCCCGGAATACTGGTTTATGCCGTATCGGTCAGCTTCCTTTCCAAGAGCATAGAATCCTGGTTTGACGTGCGGGTCGAAAAGGCGCTGGAGGGCGGGCTCAATCTGGGCAAAAGCAGCCTGGACAACAGCCTCAAGGATCTCACGAAGAAGACCAGGTTCATTGCGCTTTTGCTGTCGGAGAAGAATCCTGGCCAGTTTCAGGGTGCGCTGACAGACCTGATCGACGAGGGCGCGGCCCAGGAAACGACCCTCTTTGACACGCATGGCAAGATGATCGCATTTGCCGCGATCAACAATGTGCTCCTGCCGGATGTGCCCGATGACAGGCTGATCAGGGAGGTGCAGGAAAAGGGCCAGTACGCGGCCATAGAGGAGCTTCCCAACAAATCCATGGTTCTGAGGGTCCTGGTGCTGGTCAGTGCAAACAGGTACACGGGCAAGAATTACATATTGCAGTTCAACCAGGCTGTGCCCAAGCAGATCGAGGCTGACGCACAGACGGTCCAGGCCGTCTACCGGGATTATCAGGAACTGACGCTCTCCAGGGTGGGACTGAAGCGCCTTTATGGCATCACGCTGACATTGTCGTTGCTGGTCGTTCTGCTCACGGCCATATCGGTCGCTTTTTTCATCAGCGAACGGTTGGGATCCTCCCTTGAGGCGCTAGCAGAAGGCACGAGAGCGGTTGCGCAGGGAGATTTTACCGGGCGCCACCCGATACGGAGCAGCGACGAACTGGGGGCGCTGACCGGTTTGTTCAATCAGATGACATTGCAGCTGGCCGATGCCAAGCGGGTCAGTGAAAGACAGCAGCGTGAAGTGGAAAGGTCGAGGGGGTATCTCGAGAGCGTGCTAACCCATCTTTCCTCGGGCGTGCTGGCATTGGACGGGGAGTTCCGCCTGCGTTCGGGGAACACGAGCGCGGAGCATATCCTGGGCGTGCCGCTGAAGGAAATGCAGCGCGATTCGCTGCAGAGCATTTCGGAAAAATATGCGCTCCTGACTTCCTTTTGCCAGACGGTCATGGCCGCATTCGCTGAAACCAGCAACGGGGAGTGGCAGCGCCAGATCGAGCGATTGAGCAAGAACGGGGTGCAGATACTGCTGATACGCGGCACCCGCCTGCCCCAGGTTGCCGAAGCGGGATTTGTCGTGGTTTTTGACGATATCACCCACCTGCTTCAGGCAGAGCGCCAGTCAGCCTGGGGCGAGGTGGCCCGCCGCCTGGCTCACGAGATCAAGAATCCGCTCACGCCCATACAGCTTTCCGCCGAACGCCTGCAGTTCAAGTTGAGCAGCAAGCTCGATGAGTCTGATGCAAGGCTGTTGCAGAGGGCAACTCAGACCATAGTGAGCCAGGTGTCGGCGATGAAGAACATGGTCAGCGATTTTGCCGATTATGCGCGCGGCCCGGTGTTGAAGCTCACCAGTCTCGACATACACAGGCTGGTCAAGGAGGTGCTGGGGCTTTATGAGGCGAATGCCGTGCAAATCACCCTGCAGCTGAATGCCGGTCGCGCCAGGATAAATGGGGATGCGACGAGATTGCGACAGGTGCTGCATAATTTGTTGCAAAACGCACAGGACGCGGTGCAGGGTCTGCCCAATCCCCAGATAACGCTGAGCACGGAAAACGTGAACGACGAAATACAGGTGCGCGTGCTTGACAATGGAAGCGGATTTTCAGAAAACGCTCTGTCCCGGGTCTTCGAACCCTACATGACGACCAAAACCAAGGGAACCGGTCTGGGGCTGGCGATCGTGAAGAAGATCATCGAGGAGCATGGCGGCAAGGTAAATGTGGAGAATCATGTAAATGGCGGTGCCTGTGTGAGTTTCAGCCTGCCGTTGAGCGAGGAGCCGGAAGAATGAGCAAGCAGATATTGGTGGTGGATGATGAAGTGGGCATACGGGAATTGCTGGCGGAAATCCTTTTTGATGAAGGATATCAGGTAAGGCTTGCCGAGGATGCCCATCAGGCGCGCAGCATCAGGCTGGAGTGCGAGCCCGATCTGGTGCTGCTGGACATATGGATGCCTGACATGGACGGCGTGGCGCTGCTGAAGGAGTGGGTGGACCAGGAATTGCTGACCATGCCAGTCGTGATGATGTCGGGCCATGGCACGATAGAAACGGCGGTTGAGGCCACGCGCATCGGGGCGGTGGATTTTCTGGAAAAGCCGATTTCGATGCAAAAGCTGCTGGGGACGGTGGCCAACGCAATCAAGGAGGGCGCCCCAAGGCCGCCGGTGCCGGTAGTCGATGCGGTGCAGAATCTGGTGGTGGAGATAGATGGCTCCTCCAGGCATTTCACGCTCCCCCTGGACCTGCCCTTGCGCGAGGCCAGGGAGCATTTTGACGCGATATACTTCGACTATCACCTGCAAAAGGAAGACGGCAATGTGTCGCGCGTGGCAGAGAAAATCGGGCTGGAGCGCACGCATCTGTATCGAAAACTAAAGCAACTTGGCATAAAAGTCGCCAAAAAGGGCGTAAATCAGGAATCCTGAGTCTTTTTCCCCTGGCCGTTGCGGGGCCTTTGCCGGCAATCGGGTTGATGAATTGCGGGGGGTGCGGCATAATCAATAAATTAACAATTCGGCAATCAACCCATCCCTAGGATGCTAGAAGGAGTCAGTAGATGACAACAAATCGCAACATTACCCCCCCAAAATACAATGAAATAACCGGTGCAATCCGCATGCTGGCAGTCGATGCCGTGCAGAAGGCAAACTCCGGTCATCCTGGGGCGCCCATGGGAATGGCAGAGATTGCCGAGGTACTGTGGAACCGCCATCTGCGTCACAATCCGACCAATCCCAAGTGGCCCAACCGCGACCGGTTCATACTCTCCAATGGCCATGGTTCGATGCTGATTTATGCGCTGCTGCATCTGTCGGGGTATGACCTGCCCATCGAGGAGCTGAAGCGCTTCCGCCAGATGCATTCCAAGACACCGGGGCACCCGGAATATGGCTATACGCCAGGCGTCGAGACGACCGGAGGGCCTCTCGGTCAGGGCATCACCAACGCAGTCGGCATGGCCATGGCAGAAAAGCTTTTGGCGGCCGAATTCAACAAGCCCGGCCATGAAATCGTCGATCATCATACCTATGTGTTTCTGGGCGACGGCTGCATGATGGAGGGGATTTCGCACGAGGCCTGCGCGCTGGCCGGAACCTGGGGTCTGGGCAAGCTGATCGCCTTCTGGGATGACAACGAAATCTCGATCGACGGCCACACCAATGGCTGGTTCACCGACAACACGCCGAAGCGCTTTGAAGCCTACGGCTGGCATGTGATCGCCGATGTTCAGGGCCATGATCCTGTCGCGATCGACGAGGCGATACGCGCCGCAAAGGCCGTGACTGACAAGCCGACCCTGATTTGTTGCAAGACCATCATAGGCGCGGGTTCCCCTAACAAGGAAGGCACTCACGATGTGCATGGCGCAGCGCTGGGCGATGCCGAAGTCGCTGCAACACGCGCCCACATAGGCTGGAACTATCCCCCATTCGAGATCCCGACCCATGTCTATCAGGCCTGGGATGCGCGCACCCGCGGCGCAGGTCTGGAAACGCTCTGGAACAACAAGTTCGCCGAATACCGCGCAGCCTATCCTGCGGAGGCCGCCGAATTCGAGCGCCGCATCAAGGGCGACCTGCCGGCAAACTGGGCTGAGCATGTGGCTTCCGCGATCGCCCAGATCGACGCAAAGGGTGAAACCATCGCGACCCGCAAGGCCTCGCAGAATGCGATCAACGCGCTGGCGCCCGTATTGCCGGAGTTCCTGGGCGGCTCTGCCGACCTGACCGGTTCCAACCTTACGAACTGGACCGGCTGCAAGCATGTGCATGCCAAGACGACGGGCAACTACATCAGCTATGGCGTGCGCGAATTCGGCATGTCGCACATCATGAACGGCATGGCGCTGCACGGCGGATTCCTGCCCTTCGGCGGCACGTTCCTGATGTTCTCGGAATATGCGCGCAACGCGCTTCGCATGTCCGCCCTGATGAAGCAGCGCGTGATCTTCGTGTTCACCCATGACTCGATAGGCCTGGGCGAAGACGGGCCTACGCATCAGCCGGTCGAGCAGACCGCGACGCTGAGATACATACCCAACATGGACGTGTGGCGCCCATGCGATACGGTCGAGTCCATCGTGAGCTGGGCTGCAGCCGTCGAGCGCAGGGACGGGCCCACCAGCCTGATATTCAGCCGCCAGAATCTTGCATTCCAGAAGCGCGATGCCCAGCAGATCGCCGGCATCCGCAAGGGCGCATATGTGCTTTCCGAGGCTCCTGGCGGAAAACCGGCCGCAGTGATCATCGCGACCGGTTCGGAAGTGACATTGGCGATGGAGGCGCAAAAGGCGCTTGCCGCTGAAGGCGTCGGCGTTCGCGTGGTATCGATGCCTTCGACGACCGTGTTCGACAGGCAGGATCAGGCGTACAAGGACAGCGTGCTGCCGCAGGGCATAAAGCGCGTCGCCGTTGAGGCGGGCGTCACGGGAGGCTGGTACAAGTATGTGGGCCTGGACGGCGCTGTCGTCGGCATGGATTGCTTCGGCGAATCGGCTCCAGCACCGGAGCTTTTCAAGCACTTCGGCTTCACGGCGGAGAATGTGGTGGCGGCAGTCAAGAAGGTTCTGGCTTAGTCCGGGCGTAACTAATTCAAAATAAGACGGGGAGATATAAATGGCAATCAAAGTAGGCATCAATGGTTTCGGCCGCATCGGCCGCATGGTTTTCCGTGCAGCGGCCAAGGATTTTCCGGAAATCGAGGTCGTTGCAATCAACGACTTGCTGGAGCCGGATTATCTGGCATACATGCTGAGGTACGATTCGGTGCATGGCCGCTTCAACGGAGAGGTGAGCGTCAAGGGCAGCAATCTGGTGGTCAACGGCAAGGAAATCCGCCTGACGGCAGAGCGCGATCCTGCAAACCTCAAGTGGAACGAGGCGGGCGTGGACATCGTGATCGAATGCACGGGATTCTTCCTGACCAAGGAATCCTGCCAGGCTCACATCAATGCGGGTGCCAAGAAAGTGGTCCAGTCCGCACCCAGCAAGGATGACACGCCCATGTTCGTGTACGGCGTGAACCACGAAACCTACAAGGGCGAGGCCATCGTTTCGGCGGCATCCTGCACCACCAATGCGCTGGCTCCGGTCGCAAAGGTGCTGAACGACACCTTCGGCGTCAAGCGCGGCCTGATGACGACCGTGCATGCGGCGACTGCAACGCAGAAGACCGTGGACGGCCCGTCAAACAAGGACTGGCGCGGCGGTCGCGGCATCCTGGAAAACATCATCCCCTCCTCGACCGGCGCTGCGAAGGCTGTGGGTGTTGTGATTCCCGCATTGAACAAGAAGCTGACCGGGATGGCTTTCCGCGTACCCACTTCCGATGTGTCCGTGGTCGACCTGACCTGCGAGCTCAACAATCCGGCCACCTATGACCAGATCTGCGCTGCGATGAAGGCTGCCTCCGAATCCGGCCCGCTGAAGGGTGTTCTGGGCTATACGACGGAGAAGGTGGTATCCACGGATTTCCGCGGCTACACATGCCCATCCGTTTTCGACGCGGAGGCAGGCATCGCGCTCGATCCGACCTTCGTCAAGGTGGTTGCCTGGTACGACAATGAATACGGCTATACCTGCAACCTGATGCGCATGGTGCGCCACATCGCTTAACACACAAAGGGCTGGCATCGCGCCGGCCCTTTTGTTTCACAGTCAGACTCGAAGGAAAAAACAATGTCCGTTATCAAAATGACCGATCTGGATCTGAAGGGCAAGCGTGTCCTGATCCGTTCCGACCTGAACGTGCCTGTCAAGGACGGCAAGGTGACATCCGATGCACGAATCACCGCCTCGATGGCGACGATCAATGCGGCGCTGAAGGCGGGCGCAAGAGTGATGGTGACCTCCCATCTGGGGCGCCCGGTCGAAGGGGAATATTCGGAGGAGAATTCCCTGAAGCCCGTTGCAGACGTGATCGCAAACAAGCTGGGCAAGCCCGTGCGCCTGATCCGCGACTGGATAGACGGCGGTTTCAACGTAGCCGAGGGCGAACTGGTATTGCTCGAAAATTGCCGCTTCAACAAGGGCGAGAAGAAAAGCACTGACGAACTGTCGAAAAAATACGCCGCTCTCTGCGATGTGTTCGTGATGGATGCGTTTGGAACTGCACACCGCGCAGAAGCGTCGACCCACGGCGTTGCGAAATTCGCACCGGTCGCCGCGGCAGGCATACTGCTCACCGAGGAGCTCGACGCCCTGACCAAGGCGCTCCTGCAGCCAGCGCGCCCCATGGTTGCGATCGTCGGCGGATCCAAGGTTTCCACCAAGCTGACGGTTCTTGAGTCGCTTGCAGAAAAATGCGAACAGCTGGTGGTCGGCGGAGGCATAGCCAACACCTTCCTGAAGGCGACAGGCCACCCGGTCGGCAAATCGCTCTGCGAGGACGATCTGGTTCCGACAGCCAAGGCGCTGATCGACAAGATGAGCGCAAGAGGTGCGAGGATCCCCATCGCAACCGATGTGGTCGTCGGCAAGGAGCCTCCCTTTGTCGCAGGCAATGAAAACACCCCTGCCATTCTGAAGTCGGCCAACGATGTGGCCGAAGACGAGATGATATTCGACATAGGTCCCAAGTCCGCGCAGGAGATCGCCGACATCATCATGAAGGCAGGAACCGTGGTATGGAACGGGCCGGTGGGCGTATTCGAATACGACCAGTTCGGAGAAGGCACGAAGGCAATTGCGAAGGCGATCGCCGAGACCAGCGCCTTCACCCTGGCAGGCGGCGGAGACACGATAGCCGCCATCCAGAAATATGACATCTATGACAAGGTGTCATACATCTCAACGGCCGGCGGTGCATTCCTCGAATTCCTGGAAGGCAAGACATTGCCCGCCGTCGCGATACTGGAAGAGCGTGCTAAATAAACAATTAGGAGTCTCATGCTGCGTAGAACCAAGATAGTAGCAACGCTGGGGCCCGCCTCCAGCGACCAGAAAGTGCTCGAACAGATGATAAGCGCGGGCGTGGATCTGGTGCGCATGAATTTTTCGCATGGATCGGCACAGGATCACATGAAGCGTGCGGAGACCGTGCGCGCGGCGGCGAGGGCCGTCGGGCGCACCGTCGGCATACTGGCGGACCTGCAGGGGCCGAAGATACGCGTGGGCAAATTCGAAAATGAAAAGATCACCCTGAACAAGGGCGATACTTTTATCCTGGATGCAGAGCTCAAGGGGCTGGGAAACCAGCAGGCGGTCGGCCTTGACTACAAGGAGCTGCCCAATGACGTCAGTGCAGGCTCGGTGCTGCTTCTGAACGACGGCATGCTGGAATTCGACGTCGTGGAGGTGAATGGGTCCAAGGTGATATGCAGGGTGGTGCGCGGCGGCGTGCTGTCCAACAACAAGGGCATCAACAGGAAGGGCGGCGGTCTCACCGCGCCCGCACTGACCGACAAGGACAAGGAGGACATCAAGACTGCGGCCATGATCAAGGCCGACTATCTGGCGATTTCCTTCCCAAGAAGCGGCGACGACATGCGTTATGCCAGAAAGCTGATGCACGAAGCCGGCGGCCAGAGCATGCTGATGGCGAAGATAGAGCGCGCCGAGGCCATCCCGGCGCTTGCTGACATCATAGATGCCTCCGATGCGATCATGGTGGCGCGCGGCGACCTGAGCGTAGAAGTCGGAGACGCAGCGGTTCCCGGTCTGCAAAAGCGCATGATCAAGATGGCAAGGGCCAAGAACCGCCTGGTGATCACCGCCACCCAGATGATGGAATCCATGATCACCAATCCGATCCCGACGCGCGCCGAGGTCTCCGACGTGGCAAACGCGGTGCTGGATGGGACGGATTCGGTCATGCTTTCCGCTGAAACCGCAGTCGGCGATTATCCGGTCGAAACCATAGAGGCGATGGCGCGCATCTGTCTGAACGCGGAGCACCACACGGACGACAAGGACATAGACCGTCGCGGGATGGCGAACAAGTTTACCCGGATAGACCAGTCGATTGCGATGTCGGCCCTGTTTGCGGCCTCGCATTTCAACGTGAAGGCGATCGTTGCGATGACCCAGTCAGGCTCGACGGCGCTCTGGATGTCCCGTGTGAATGCCGGCGTGCCCATTTTCGCGATCACGCCCGTGGAGCAGACATTGACCAAGGTCACCCTATTCAGCGGAGTGCACCCGGTCTATTTCCCGAACAGGGGCGAGAACCAGCCCGCGCAGGAAGTGATTGCCGCAGAGCAGAAGCTGGTCGAACTGGGGTATGTCAAGGACGGCGATCTGGTCGTGGTGACGGTGGGCGAGGCGGTCGGCAAGTCCGGGCATACCAATACCATGAAGATCGTGAGGGTAGGCGATCATCACAAGAACAGCATTTAGGCGTTATACTCTCGTAAGCGCTTTGAATTTGTAATTAGATAATCAGGAGAAAAAAATGGCTTTAGTATCTTTGCGTCAACTACTCGACCATGCTGCCGAAAACAGCTATGGTCTGCCCGCATTCAACGTGAACAATCTGGAACAGGTCAAGGCGATCATGGAAGCGGCCGACGAATGCAACAGCCCTGTCATCATGCAGGGTTCGGCAGGCGCGCGCAAATATGCAGGCGAGCCCTTCCTGCGCCACCTGATCGAAGCGGCAGTCGAGATGTATCCGCATATTCCCGTTGTGATGCACCAGGATCACGGGGCATCGCCCGCAGTTTGCATCAACGCGATCAAGTCCGGTTTTTCCAGCGTGATGATGGACGGCTCGCTGATGACCGACGGCAAGACACCCTCCAGCTTCGAATACAACGTCAACGTGACCCGTCAGGTGGTGGAAATGTCCCACGCAGTGGGCGTATCCGTCGAGGGAGAACTGGGCTGCCTCGGATCCCTTGAATCCGGTCATGGGGAAAAGGAAGACGGTCACGGCGCCGAGGGCGTGCTGAGCCACGACCAGCTGCTGACCGATCCCGAAGAGGCTGCAGACTTCGTGCGCAAGACGGGCGTCGATGCGCTGGCCATCGCGATCGGCACTTCGCACGGCGCATACAAATTCACCAAGCCGCCCACAGGCGAGACGCTGGCGATCAGCCGCATCAAGGAAATCCACGCGCGCATCCCCAATACCCATCTGGTGATGCACGGTTCTTCTTCCGTTCCCCAGGAATGGCTGGAGATCATCAACAAGTTCGGCGGCGCGATGCCCCAGACTTATGGCGTGCCTGTTGCCGAGATCGTCGAAGGCATCAAGCACGGCGTCCGCAAGGTGAACATCGACACAGACCTCAGGATGGCATCGACGGGTGCAACCCGCCGCTATCTCGCAGAGAACCCGAAGGATTTCGATCCGCGCAAGTTCCTGGCTGAAACCACAAAGGCGATGAAGGCCATCTGCATGGCAAGATACGAGGCCTTCGGCAGTGCAGGCCAGGCAGGCAAGATCAAGCCGATCGCGCTGGACGTGATGGCAGCCCGCTACGCGAAGGGCGAGCTCAATCCCATCGTCAAGTAATACCGTATTACTGATTGGAGGAATGGCCGCCTCGAGCGGCCATTTTTTTTGGTAATCAATCCGAAACAAAATTGAAGTACAGTCTGAAGGATACATCCTTCAGAACATCCATGAACACTTCAGTATTGCTGGTCGAAGACGATCCGATGATAGGGCAAAGCCTAGTTCGCGCGCTCAACGATGCAGGCATGAGAGTCTTCTGGAGCAGGGATGGCAATGAAGGAAGGAAGGCGGCCGAGTCTTGCAGTTATAACCTGGTTTTGCTCGACCTAGGGCTTCCTGGAAAATCCGGGCTTGAAATCCTAAAGGAGATGAGGGCAAGCGGCGATCGAACGCCGACTTTCATTATCACGGCAAGAGAGAAGATAGACGATGTGGAACAGGGTCTCGACATGGGCGGAGACGACTATCTCGTAAAGCCATTCGGCATCAACGAATTGCTTGCGAGAATCCGCAGAATTTCGAGATGGGATGGAAGCAATGCAGTGCTGAGCAATGGAGAAATCAGCCTTGATCTTGCATCCTACAAGGCCACATACAGGGGAATGACTCAGATGCTTTCGGTCAGGGAGCTGGCGCTGATGAATGCGCTCCTGAAGCAGCCTGGTATCATACTTTCCCGGAGCCAGCTCGAGAAGCACCTTTATGGATGGATAGACGAAGTCGACAGCAATGTCGTCGAGGTGCTGATACACGGGCTGCGGAAGAAATTCGACAGCGAGATCATACGCAACGTTCGTGGGATAGGCTGGATGGTAATCAGGCAAGCCTGACATGTCGTTGAAGAATCAGCTGACCACATGGTCTGTCGCAATCCTGACCCTGATAGCCTTGATTGCCGGGAGCATCTCATACTTGTTCGCCCAGAAAGGGGCGGGACTGTTCCTGGACCATCAGCTTCGTCTTGTCGCCGGAAGCGTGGATGAGGGCTCTCAGCTGCCATCCATGCAGGAAAAATACCTGACGGAAGACCCGCAAAATCGGGAATACGGTTTCGTTATCCAGGTCTGCATTGCAGACAAGGAGGTTCGTTCCTCTCGCCCGGATTTCACTCTCCCGATAGGCAAATCGAGCGGCTATTCTGAGCAGGTCTATGGTGATGAAAAATGGCGCAGCTATACGATAGTCTATCCGGATAGGACGGTTCAGGTTTCGCAATCCGATGTTGTCAGAAGAGCCATCGCATCGGACGCCGCATTATTTGCCGCACTGCCCATTGCAGGCCTGCTTCCGTTTTCCTGGTTGCTGGTGGTTTTAGGCGTAGGACGCATCCTGAAGCCGCTTGCAGATGTAACGATGGCAGTCACGATGCGCGATGCATCCAGCCTTGAACCGATTTCAAGCAAAAACATTCCTGAAGAAGCCGCCCCGCTGATCACTGAAATCAATAGCCTGCTATTGCGCATTCAAGAATCGATTGAATCGCAGCGCAACTTTGTGCTGGATGCTGCCCACGAATTGCGCACACCGCTCGCAGCCCTCCATCTGCAAATCGACAATCTTTCCAAGTGCCACTCGCAGGAAGATCTGCAGGCACGCATCAGAGAGCTGCAATTCGGGATGCAGCGTTCGGCGCATATTGTCAGGCAGTTGCTGAAAATGGCCCACTATGAATCCGGACAGCCTGAGTCGGTCAGGAAGCAGGTTGATCTTGGAGATACGGTCAAGCGCTGCATCAGCGCGATCATTCCTCTTGCTGAAAAATCAGGCGTCGACCTGGGAATGGTATGCGACGAGGAGGCGGAGATCCTTGCAAACGAGGACGATCTGGCGATCCTGATAGGCAACCTGCTGGACAACGCGGTTCGCTATACGTCCCGCGGAGGAAAGGTGGATGTCTCGGTCGAAGTCGAAGGAGATAGGGCCATAGTCAGCATCGTGGACAACGGGCCCGGCATTCCTGAAGAGCTGTTGCCCCGCGTATTCGACAGATTCTTTCGCGTGCATGGCCATCAGACGGAAGGAAGCGGGATTGGGTTGTCCATCGTGAATGCGATCGCAAAGCGGGAGTCTGCTGAAGTCAGCCTTGAGAACAGGAAGGATGCAAGGGGAATAAGGGCAACGGTGGTATTCAGCCGGCTGGCATGAAGGCGGCAAGTAACAAAAAGTTCATCTTAATTTCACTCTGGATTAAGTCTCGATTTTTATCCTGTTGGAATGGTCGGATTAATTCAACAGGAGATACCCATGCAAGTCGGCTTCAAGATGAAAAAACTCGCTCAGCTGATGCTGAGCGGTGCATTGATCAGCGCAACCCAGTTATCCATAGCCCAGGACGCGGTAGACTTGGGGACGGTACAGAGCGGAAGCGGTTCGGATAGCGCGCCCGCGCAGACCCAGGATTCAGCGATCTATCAGGCGCCGACCAAGGGTTCTCTTGTCGCAACAGAACCGCAATCCATCATCAACCAGCACTACATCCAGGAAAACGCAGCGCCCGGTTCCAACTATTCGGACATCGCGGCCATAGCCCCGAGCGTGATGAGCGTGGATCCCAACGGCGCTGGCATGATGGAAACCCAGGCCTTGTCGATGAGGGGATTCCAGAACGGCCAGTACAACGTGACCTTCGACGGCATACCTTGGGGTGACTCCAACGATTTCACGCAGCACTCGACATCCTATTTCATGCAGCAGGATACCGGCAAGATCGTCGTCGACCGTGGCCCGGGTGATGCCAGCAACATCGGCAATGCGACATTCGGCGGCACGATCGCCGTATCTTCCAAGGATGTCAGCTCACAGGGCGGCGTGACGCCCTATGCGACGGTCGGAAGCTTCAACACCAGGCTGTTCGGCGCAGAGCTGGATACCGGAACGATGAAGGACGCCGGGGATGCGCGCGCCTTCATCGATTACAAGAATTTCCAGACGGATGGCTATCTGACCAATGCAGCCCAGCGCCGCGAGAACCTGTTCTTCAAATACATCAGGCCGGTGGGGGATGATTCCCTGCTCACCTTCGTCACCATGCAGAACAAGATACACCAGAACGTGGCACTCGGAACGACCGCAGCCAACATGCAGAAGTTCGGCACCAATTTCGGGCTCAACAATGATCCGACCAGCCAGGATTTCGCAGGCTACAACATCGACAACATCACTTCCGATTTCGAGTATGTCGGCCTGAAAACGCTGCAGGGAGACTGGACGATAGACGACAAGCTCTACACCTATGCCTATTACCACGACGGCACAAACGGTGTGGATCCCGGGCTTGGCCAGCCCAACGGCACGACATATGGCCCGAACAACGTGCCGGGACAGATGATGACCATGAATTACAGGTCGGTAGGCAACACCCTGCGCATGTCCAGGCCGGCAGGTCCTGGCCAGATCGACATGGGGCTGTGGGTCGATCATCAGGCGAACAACCGTTCACAGATCGAGGTCGACTTTTCGCTCAATGGCGCGCTCAATCCAGCGGGTGGCGGCATAAACGGGATAGACCGCCTGATGACCGACACGCTGACCACCATACAGCCATATTTGCAGTATGAATGGAAGCCGATGAAGGATCTGACCGTGACGCCAGGATTGAAATATGTGTCCTTCAACCGCACGATAGATGCAACGGTCAATCAGGGTTCAACGGGTGCGCCACTGAGTTCATCGCAGACCTGGACCAAGGCGCTGCCGACCTTGACTGCGCGCTACATGGTCCAGCCTGATCTGTCGGTCTATGCCCAGTATGCACAGGGCATGCTCGCCCCCAACCTCAACGCGTTTTATCCGAAAGGCGGTACAGTCGCCACCCAGCCCGGCACGCTGGAGCCTTCCCAGTCGACCAACTACCAGCTGGGCACGACATGGAATACCGAAAAGCTGGCGCTGTCCGCCGATGTCTATTACATCGATTTTTCCAACCAGAATACCCCGACGCCCTGTGGAATCTACACCTGCTACAACAACACGGGCGGGGTGAAATACAGCGGCATCGAAGGGGAAGGCACCTACATGCTGGGCGGGGGAGTAAGCCTCTACGGCAACTATGCGATCAACAACTATTCGGTGAGCACGGCAGGCACGGTGTTGCAGAACATACCGAAGGGAACGGCCGCTCTGGGCGTGATTTACAACCAAGGACCGGCCTATGCTTCCCTTATGGCCAAGGAGGTCGGGCGGTATTACAGCGGTGTGGATGTCAACGGCAATGCGATTCCCATGTCGAGCTACACCCTCGTGAATTTCGCCTCGAGCTATATGCTGGACAAGGGCGGATTCCTAGGCAGGAATGCAAGGCTGGGATTCCAGATCGACAACCTGCTGAACAAGAACCAGATCTACGCGTCCTTTGCCAACGATGCGAATGGCAATCCGATGTTCTACGCGATGCCGACGCGCACCGTGATGGTGAGTTTGTCTGTCGATCTGTGATACGAAAGAAACGGGGGCTTTCGCCCCTGTTCCATTCGCGCGAGAGGAAAAGCTCATGCCAGGATACATCGGCATCATTTTATGCATACTGTTTGCATTTGCAGGCAGGACTGCGCTCGCGGAGGACATTGCTTACGTCGTGCTGGGAGAGAATGGCGCTCAGGTGGCAAGGGTTGTCACCAGAGGTTCGATATGTCCGCTGATTCGGATCGACGGACAGGAATTGCGCATGAAAGTGAGAGCCAAGCCAGTTTCGCTGCCTGGCAGATGGGGAAAGCCGTCTGATTTTCCGAGGCTCACCTGCGAGATGGAGATTCCTGAAAAGGCCGGAGGGGTATCGGTGGGCCATGAACTTCTGCCGCTGGTACCCAAGCTTGTGAAGAAAATGGTCGTCATCGGCGATACGGGTTGCAGGCTGAAGATGGGAGACCATGCATACCAGGGATGCAACGACGATAGGCAATATCCGTTTGCAAGGATAGCCGAGGAAGCGGCAAGATGGAAGCCAGATCTCGTCTTGCATGTCGGCGATCTTCTGTACAGGGAAAGCCCATGCCCTTTTGACCATCCGGGGTGCAAGGGCAGTCCATGGGGATATGGATGGGATGTGTGGAAGGCGGACTTCTTCATGCCTGGGAAAGCCTTGCTTAAGGCAGCACCATGGGTACTGGTACGCGGCAACCATGAATCCTGCTCCAGGGCAGGCCAGGGCTGGTGGCGCATGATTGATCCTCGACCTCTGGAATCAAGGAGGGATTGCAACAACGCTGCCGATGACGATATCGGCGATTACAGCGATCCCTATGCGGTTCCTTTGGGAGATGGCGCGCAGCTTATCGTGATGGATACGTCCAATTCGCCGGAACATGCGGTTCCAGCAGAGGACATCCGCTGGGTCAAATATAGCAGGATGCATGAGATGCTGGCAGAGTTGGTGAAGCAGGCCTCCTACAACATAGTCGCAAACCATCAGCCCATGCTCGGCTTCTCGACTTCCGAAGACGGTCGCGTGCTTCCGGGGAATCAGGGAATCCAGTCGGTATTTGGCGCGCTTGATCCAAAGTTTCTGCCATCAGGCGTGGACTTGCTGCTTTCAGGCCATGTGCATGCATGGCAACAGGTGAGCTTCTCGAGCCCGCATCCCGCGCAATTCATCGCGGGTTTTTCCGGCACCATGGAAGATACGTCTCCTCTGCCAGACTCCATTGATGTTGCTCCGGCGCCGGGAGCTGTCGTTGAACATCTGAGCTCTTGGGTGGGAGGTTTCGGTTACATGACTCTGGAGAGGACAGGGGCCGTGAAGTGGGTAGCCCAGGTTTGGGATGTAAATGGAAAACTGCGAAATACCTGTGCGATAGACGGCAGTCACTCCGTCTGCGATCGGGCGCGCATCGAATAGGCTATTTAAAGGGGATAGAAAAATGAACATGGAAACGATAGAACACGTTGCGAATTCTTCCAGCGGAATACTTTATCTGATGGCGGTGCTTCTGCTGGTTGCACTGACCATTTCAATCGAGCGCAGCTGGCATCTGATGAAGGTGATCAAGCAGGGCAATCAGATCATGGACAAGCTTGAATCCGAGACGCGCCTAGGCGATCAGACTCTTTCCCATCTTGGCGAAGGGTATGCGCTGCTGCCGCATGCAAGCGTGATCGATGTTGCCATGAAGCATGATCTCGCGCACGACTTTGACAGGATTTCGGACAAGCTCGACGAATCCATCATGCGCGAGGCGCCTGGCATAGATCGATACCTCTGGATACTCGACACCATCGTCACGATGGCGCCGCTTCTGGGATTGCTTGGGACCATACTCGGCATGTTCAATGCATTCCAGGTTCTGGGCGATGCGGGAAGCGCGCCGACCAAGGTGACGGGCGGTGTGGCCGAAGCGCTGCTCGCAACGGCCTTCGGTCTGGTCATCGCGATCATAGGGCTGTTCTTCTTCAATGCGTTGAACAACAGGGTGCGCGTGATCATGCATCAGCTGGAAACGCTCAAGGTGATGCTGGTGAACCGCATGTATCTGCATTACCAGGACGCAACGAATCCGCCAAGAATCGTCCCGGGGCCCAAGGTAAGGGTGGCCTGAGATGGCTGCGATGAAATATTTCGAGGTCAACAAGAAGGCGCGCATCGAAATCATTCCGATGATAGACATCATGTTTTTCCTGCTGGTGTTTTTCATCATGATCACGCTGCACATGATCCCATCGACAGGCATCAGTTCGAGCCTTGCGAAGAGCTCGACGGCAACCGCACTCGACCAGCCAAAGCTGATCGTGAACGTGGATGCGGCAGGCAATATCGACGTGGACGGGAAAAAGACGAGCCTTGAACAGTTGACGGCCATGTTGCGACAGAAGGGCGACCACACGGTCGTGACGATCATCGCAAATGCAACAACCTCGACGCAGAGCCTGATGCATGCGATGGATGCATGCCGGCTTGCGGGAGTGACGCAGATCGGTCTTGCCGCACAGAAGCAGGAAGCGCCGTGAAACTTGCCATGACAAAATCGGCGCTGCTGGCGCTGGCGATCGAAGCGCTGATGATCGCCTCCTTGGTGTTGATTGCCGCAAAGAATCCGGCCAAGGCTGAAACGCCGGAACCTGCCGTGATGCTTAGCTTTCCCGAGCCCGTGAAGCCCGAGACGCCTCCGGAAAAGAAGGTGGAGCCGCCCAGGCCTCAGCAGCACAAGGCGCCACAGGCGAAGCCCAGGGAGACGCCCGAGCCCGTTCCAAAGATTGAGGAGCCTGAACCGGTGGCGGAAGCCTCGCCCGTTACCCTGCCGGTCAAGCCTGCCGAACCGCCAAGGCCAGCCCCGCCGGCGACGGTTTCGGACAGCTTCAAGGGCGCGGTGAAGGCTGCCGTCCAGGCGGCAGTGGTGTATCCGGCATCCGCCCGCATGGCGCATGTCGCGGGCAGGACCAAGGTGGCCTTCAATTATCTGGACGGTCAGGTGAGCAATCTGTCGGTCGTGACATCGAGCGGCTCCGGCATCCTCGATGCGGCGGCCAAAAGAGCCGTTGAAGCGGCTGCCTATCCTGCGCCGCCTGCCGGATTCGCCGGCAAGGTGCTGCAGTTCGAGGTGTGGGTGCGGTTCTTCCTGAACGGATCGATCGAAGACTGATTGATCAACGTGCCAGGAGCTTGCGGATTTCGGAAACGCACGAGCCGCAATTGGTGCCGGCTTTCAGGCGTTGGCCAATCTTCTCGACGCTCCTTCAGCCTGCCCAATGTCCGCTTGATGAGTTAAGGAAAGAGTGTCTGCTGCCGTAGGTGTTGCCCTGGTCGATTCATTACAAATCGCAGATTGACGGCATGTATCCCAAATAATACAATCTTGCGCATGAATTCAATTCAAACAACGGAAGTATTTGATAACTGGTTCGCAGGGCTGAAAGATGCAAAAGCTGCCCGACGCATCCAGGTGCGAATTGATCGTGCAGAAGATGGCAACTTCGGCGATTGCGAACCAGTAGGCGAAGGCGTATCTGAAATGAGGATTCATTGCGGGCCGGGTTATCGGGTTTATTTTGTAAAACGGGGAAAGGAAATTGTTATCCTACTGGCAGGCGGCGACAAATCCACCCAGAAAAATGACATCAAAACTGCGCTCGAAATTGCACGAAATGTTTAATGAAAGATATAAATATGAAGACCATCAAACTGAAAAAATGGGATAGCGCCGAACATCTAAAGACAGACGAGGATATGGCGGAATACCTGGAAGCCTGCATGGAAGAGGCGGGGGATGACGCTGCCTTTATTGCCAAGGCACTCGGCACGATCGCTCGCGCAAAAGGGATGACACAGCTTGCCAGGCAAACGGGGCTGGGACGCGAAAGTCTATACAAAGCTTTGTCTGGTGAAGGCAATCCAAGTTTTGCAACGATCCTCAAAGTGATTTCTGCGCTGGGGTTGAAATTGCATGCAGAGCGCATCCACACGACATGATCTTAAATTCCACCGAAAGCGTTTCTCCAAGTAGGCCGCCATCAATGGCGCATAAGGAGCTTGCGGATTTCGGGAACGCATGAGCCGCAATTGGTGCCGGCTTTCAGGTATTGGCCAACTTCCTCGACGCTCTTCAATCCCTGCGACTGTATCGCATCCAGTATGGTTTTCTCTCCCACGCTGAAGCAGGCGCACACGATGCGCCCGGCATCGGCATCCTTGGGCGCTCTTGCTGCCAGAAGGCCGGACAGATCGGCAGGTTCGAGTTGCGATTTTTTGAACAGGCTGGCAAGCCATTCGCGTTCGGGCAGGCGATGATCCGCTGAAATGAAGAATACCGCTTCCAGCCTTCCCTCTATCAGACAGGCAGCGCGATATCGCCCCATTGCGGCATCCAGGTATTCGATCCAGTCTGCATCCGACGGCCGACCCAGATTCATCTTTACCCAGGTTCGCCAGTCAGCCGGCTGACTTTCGCCGGCAATCTCGTGCCGCCAGTAGCCTGAACCTTGGGTGCAGGCGCAATAGCTGGCATCCGGAAATGCAAGACGGCTGCGGCTCAGCACGAACCCCTGCCACAGCGGGCGATAGGGTTCGATGCGCACCGGCGCATGCTTGGATTCGGGCTGGCCCGAGATCGGATCGGTGACGGGTGCGACCAGCGCATCCACCCTTGCCGATCTGGCATAGGCATCGCTCCAGTGCATGGGCACGAACACCGAACCCGGCCGCTGCTCATCGCTGATCTTCACACGCGCAAGCATGCTGCCATTGCGGCTTATCAGGCGCGCAAGACTTCCTTCGGCAAGCCCATGCGCATCCGATGCATGCACCTCTACATAAGGTTCAATGGAATGCGAATTCAGGCGCGGCACGAGGCCGGTGCGCGTCATCGTGTGCCACTGGTCCCGCATGCGGCCGGTGTTCAACACCAGCGGAAAATTCTCATCGACAGGCATCGCGGGCAGCCTGGGATGGACCGCGATCATGCGCGCGCGTCCGCCCGGCGTATAAAATCTTCCATCTTCGAAAAGTCTCGCCGTGCCATTCGGCGCTTTTGCATTCACAGGCCACTGCACGGGTTGCAGCTCGTCGTATTGTTCGTCGCTCAATCCGCTCAAGGCGCTGATGTCGAATGCGCGCTCGCCGGCATTTTCAAAACCGGAAAGGCGTGCGTGCTCGCGAAATATATCGGCCGGCCTCGCATAGGGAAAGGCTGCTGAAAAACCCATGCGTCTCGCGACCTCGGTGATGATCCACCAGTCGGGGCGTGCTTCCCCTGAAGCGGGAACGAAGGATCGTTGGCGCGAGATGCGCCGCTCGGAATTGGTCACCGTGCCGTCCTTCTCGCCCCAGCCGCAGGCGGGCAGCAATATGTCCGCGCATTCGGTGGTGTCGGTATGACGCACGCAATCGGATACGACCACCAGCTCGCAACCAAGCAGCGCTTCCCTGACCCTGTCGGCATCCGGCATGCTCACAACGGGATTGGTGCCCATGATCCAGACAGCCCTGATTTTCTTATCTGCAATCGCATCGAACATGTCCACGGCCTTCAAGCCCGGCTGCCTTGCGATGTTTTCGGAATTCCAGAAACGCGCAACGCGATCCATGCCGGCGGGGTCAGAGAAATCCATGTGGGATGCGAGCTGGTTGGCAAGTCCGCCTACTTCGCGCCCACCCATCGCATTCGGCTGGCCCGTCACGGAAAACGGCCCCATGCCGGGCTGCCCCATCCTGCCGGTGGCAAGATGCACGTTGATGATCGCATTGCCCTTGTCGACTCCGCTCGAGGACTGGTTGATGCCCTGGGAAAACACCGTCACGACTTTTTCCGTGCGCGCAAACAGACTGAAAAATTCTGCAACAGCGGACTCGCTGATGCCGCATGCCTTCGCCACCTTGGGAACGGAACCCGCATCCCGGGCAGCGGCAAAGGCAGCTGCATATCCTTCGACATGCGCTTCTATGTAGGCAAGGTCCAGCAGGTCCTCGCGACGCAGATGGTGCAGAAGGCCGTTGAACAGATGGGCGTCACATCCCGGCCTGATCGCCAGATGAAGATCGGCGATGTCGCAGGTCGCGGTGCGGCGGGGGTCTATCACCACCACGCGCATGGCAGGCCGTTTCTTTTTTGCGGCAGCAAGGCGCTGGTAAAGAACGGGGTGCGCCCATGCATAGTTGGAACCTGTCAATACGATCAGGTCCGCAATCTCGATGTCCTCATAGCAGACAGGCACCGCATCGGCCCCGAATGCACGCTTCATCGCCGCAACTGCAGAAGCCATGCAGAGCCTTGAATTGGTGTCGATGTTCGCGCTGCCGATGAAACCCTTCATCAGCTTGTTTGCGACATAATAATCCTCGGTCAGCAGCTGTCCCGAGACATAGAAGGCAACCGCATCCGGCCCGTGCTCGGCAATCACGCTGCTGAATCTTTCCGCCACCAGATTGAGCGCCTGATCCCAGGTGGCGCGCTTACCATAGACCTCGGGATGGAGGAGCTTGCCATCGTGTTCCAGCGTGTCGGCAAGCGCCGCCCCCTTGGAACAAAGCCTGCCGAAATTCGCCGGATGAAGTCTGTCCCCGGCAAGTCTCCCTGCCCCGTCGATTTCCACGCCGCATCCCACCCCGCAATAGGGGCAGGTGCTGCGGATCGCTGCGGCTTTGCAATGCATGTTCAGTTTTCCAGCTCGCCGTCAAAATTCAGGAACAATAACCCGTGCGCCTGGCGCACTTCATGGCGGTGCGCGCAGCCAGCATCGGGCGCCACCGCTTCACCGCTTTCCAGCGCAATCACCCAGCTGTGCAAGGGGCAGGTCACACGATGGCCGTGCACGATGCCCTGGGACAGGGGGCCTCCCTTGTGCGGGCAGCGGTCATCCAGCGCGAATACTTCGTCGTCCACGCTGCGAAAGAGCGCGATTTCGCCTCCTGAAGTTTTGATCACCCTTGAGCCCTGTCTGGGAATGTCTGAAAGAAGTCCCACCTGTATCCAGTTCATTTTACCTCCCCCAGGGTAGCCAGCGCCGCATATTCGTGCGCGTCCTTCCCTTCCGCACGAGCCTTCCAGGGATCGTCCTGCGAATGGCGCTGCGATTCCAGAAAACGTTCATATAGTTCTGCCCTCTCCTTTTCGCTTTCCACGACATGCTGCCTGACATAGGCAAGCCCCACGCGCTCTATCCAGGGCGCGGTGCGCTCCATGTAATTCGCCTCCTCGCGGTAGAGTTGCATGAATGCCCCGCAATGCTCAAGAACTGCCTCCTCGCTTTCCACCTTGCAGAGAAAGTCCGTGACGCGCACCTTGATGCCGCCATTGCCGCCCACATGGATCTCGTAACCGGAATCCACGCACACCACGCCGAAATCCTTGATGGTCGCCTCGGCGCAGTTGCGCGGACAGCCCGAGACCGCGATCTTAAACTTGTGAGGAGTCCATGAACCCCAGGTCATCTTCTCCACCCGGATGCCGAGGCCTGTCGAATCCTGGGTGCCGAAACGGCACCATTCCGATCCCACGCAGGTCTTCACGGTGCGCAAGGCCTTGCCATAGGCGTGACCCGAGACGAAGCCGCCTTGCACAAGCTCGCCCCACATCCCCGGAAGGTTCTCCTTGCTGATGCCATAAAGACCGATGCGCTGACCCCCGGTGATGTGAACCGTCGACACCCGGTATTTTTCCGCGATCTCGGCGATCGTGCGCAGTTCCTTTGGCGAGGTCACGCCGCCCCAGATCCGCGGTATCACGGAATAGGTGCCGTCCTTCTGGATGTTCGCATGCACCCTCTCGTTGATGAAACGGGAGCGGCTGTCGTCCTGATAGATTCCGGGCCATGCGGTCATCAGATAATAGTTGAGCGCAGGCCGGCAGACATGGCAGCCGTCAGCCGTCTTCCAATCGAGCGCGCGCATCAGATCCGGCATGTTCTTGATCCCCAGTCTGGAAATTGCCTGCTGCACATCCTGGTGCGCGTGTTCCGTGCAGGAACAGATCGGCTTCTTGCTGGGCCTTGCAGAATAGTCCCCGCCCAGCGTGTTGGCAAGCAAGGCTTCGACTAGGCCGGTGCAGGAACCGCACGAGGCGGATGCCTTGGTATGCGCGCGCACTTCCTCCAGCGTGAAGAGCTTCTTGCCTATGATGGCATCCACGATGGCCCCCTTGCACACGCCGTTGCAGCCGCAGATTTCCGCGGAGTCGGCCATGTTCGCGACATTCGATGCGCCGCCGCGCCCCGCATCGCCCAGATGCACCTGGCCGAAAAGAAGGTGCTCGCGCAACTCGGACAAGTCGGTTCCGTCGCGCATCAGCTGGAAATACCAGGGGCCGTCCACGGTATCGCCATACATCACGGCGCCGCGCAATTTGTTGTCGCGCAGCACCAGTTTCTTGTAAACGCCGCGCGAGGCATCCTGCAGCAGCAGCTCCTCGTCTTCCTCACCGGCATTGAAATTGCCGGCGGAGAAGAGATCGATGCCGGTCACCTTGAGTTTTGTGGAAACGGCAGAGCCTTCATAGCGCATCCTGCCATAGCGCGCGATGTGGTTGGCTGCAACCCTGGCCTGTTCGAACAGGGGTGCCACGAGGCCATAAGTCTGGCCGCGATGCTGCACGCATTCGCCAACCGAATAGATCTTGGGGTCATAGGTCTGCATCGTGTCGCTGACCACGATGCCGCGCTCGCAATGGATGCCGGCCGATTTGGCAAGCGCAATGCTGGGGCGTATGCCTGCGGCCATGACCAAAAGGTCTGCCTCGATTTCCTCGCCGTCCTTGAAGCGCACGCCCGTGACCCTTTCTTCGCCCAGTATCGCCTCGGTCTGGCGCGACAGATAAAACCTGAGCCCGCGCCTTTCCAGCGCATCCTTGAGCAGGCCGCCGCCCACACTGTCCAGCTGGCGCTCCATCGGCCAGTCGCACAGATGCACGACTGACACCTTCATGCCCCGCATCGAGAGGCCGTTCGCGGCCTCGAGCCCCAAGAGGCCGCCGCCTATCACCACCGCGCGTTTGCCGCTTTCAGCCGCAGCGAGCATTTTCTCGACGTCGTCCATGCTGCGATAGGCCACGACCCCAGGAAGATCCATTCCGGGTATGGGCAGCATGATGGGGTTAGAACCCGTTGCGATCAGAAGGCGATCATATGGCGCACGGAGTCCTTCTTCAGTCTCCACATGGCAGCGGAACCGGTCTATCTTGGAGACGGTCCTGCCCACGTGCAGCGCGATGCGGTTTTCCTCGTACCAGTTGAGATCGTTGAGTATCGTCTCCTCGAACCGCATCTCGCCGGACAGAACGGGAGAGAGCAGGATGCGGTTGTAATTGGGACGCGGCTCGCTGCCGAACACCGTGATGTCGAAATCGTCAGGCGACATCTTGAGCAGTTCCTCTATCGTGCGCATGCCCGCCATGCCGTTGCCTATCACCACCAGCCTGGGCTTAGTATCCATCATCTCATCCTCTCAGTAAAAAAGGCGCCGCCCGATTTCTGCAGGCACTGTTGAGTACCACCAGGAAATCGGGTCGACGCCTTTGTCGGTGTTAACGCCCCGACCGCCTTTGGCCGGAGCACGTTCATCATGCAGCAATCTTCATGCCACTGCGTCCTTGAACTGATGGGATTTCCGCGTACATCCCGGATGGAGAAGGAAAACGCATGTGGATCAATTCGTTGATCATCGGTTGAACCCTGCAAATGCGCGCACCTATTCCGGGCATGGTGCTCCTGACGCAGGATGAAGCGCACCATCTTGTCGCATCAGGCGCGATTCATGCACCAAATCGCACGCCTCCTTCCGGCCATTTTGCAGAAGACTGCGGAGAAATCGCCCGCTGGCACATGAATTGCTTGGCTTCAAAAACCGAAACCCCTGGGAGAGACGACATGTACAAAAACTTTTTGAAGGCGGGTCATGCGCCCACATTGCTTGCGGCCTTTCTGTATTTCGACCTCGCCTTCATGGTCTGGGTGCTGCTGGGGCCGCTCGGCGTGCAGATTGCCGCCACCCTGCATCTGACACCGATACAGAAAGGCATGATGGTCGCCACACCGATATTGTCCGGCGCCCTGCTGCGCGTCGTCATGGGTCTGCTCGTCGACCAGATCAGGCCCAAGCGCGCCGGGGCGATCGGACAGATCATCATCATCGCAGCGCTCTTCCTTGCATGGCGCGCGGGCATACATACTTACGGACAGGCGCTGGTGCTGGGCGCGTTTCTAGGCGTTGCCGGCGCTTCCTTTGCGGCCGCCCTTCCGCTCGCATCCAGGTGGTATCCGGCAGAGCATCAGGGAACAGCGATGGGCATCGCGGGGGCGGGAAATTCCGGGACTGCCCTGGCCGCGCTGGTCGCGCCAAGCCTGGCGATTGCATACGGCTGGACAAACGTCTTTGGCCTTGCACTGATACCGCTCAGCGCCGTTTTCATCTTCTACATGAAAATGGCCAAGGATGCGCCTGACGGTCCGCCGCCAAAGTCGCTGCGGGAATTCATCGCCGTTCTTAAGGACCGCGATGCATGGTGGTTCATGTTCTTCTACTCGGTCACCTTCGGCGGCTTCGTGGGACTCGCGTCCTCTCTGACGATCTATTTCAACACGCAATACGGGCTGGATGCGAAGACGGCCGGCTTCTTCACGGCTGCCTGCGTGTTCGCCGGATCCATGGTGCGCCCCATGGGCGGCAACATCGCGGACCGCATCGGCGGCGTCAAGTCGCTCACGGCGATGTATTGCATAGCGGGCATTTCGCTCGCCAGCGTGAGCTTCGCGCCAGACAGCGCCTGGACGGCGCTCGCGATGTTCGTGGTTGCGATGCTGAGCCTGGGGATGGGCAACGGCGCGGTGTTTCAGCTCGTGCCGCAGCGCTTCAGGAAGGAGATCGGCGTGATGACCGGACTCGTCGGCATGGCAGGCGGCATGGGTGGATTCTATCTGGCATCCAGCCTCGGCTATTCCAGGCAGATGACCGGCAGCTATCAGGCAGGCTTCATGATTTTCGCCGCATTGACGGTCTTCGCCCTGATGGGGCTGACCGGAGTCAAGACGCGCTGGCGCACGACCTGGGGCGCGTCGCATCTGACCGCGGCCAAGATCTGATGGAAAAGGCCGCCCTGCGGATCGGTCTCGGCCATGCCTCGCTGGCTGGATTGAGGCCCGCAAACGAGGACTACTGCGCAGGCGTCACACCGGACGGGGAGGCGCTCGGGAACAAGGGTGCGCTGGTCGCGATCGCCGACGGTCTGGGCGGGCATGCACACGGGCGGGAAGCCGCCGAATACGCTGTGCGCAGCGTTTTGTCCGACTACTATTCGACGCCGGACACATTGAGCATTGCGCAGTCTCTCGAGAAGGTCATGGTTGCGGTTAACCGCTGGCTCCATGCGCACAGCAGGAAAGCGCGTGAAACCGCGGGCATGGCGACCACGCTGTCTGCCGTGGCATTCAGGGGCAGGCGCTATACCATCGCGCATGTCGGCGACACCCGCATATATCGCCTGCGCGGCAAGGAACTGTCGCTTCTGACCGAAGACCATGTATGGGCGCATCCGGAATTCGACAATGTGCTTTCGCGGGCGGTGGGACTGGATGCGAATATCTCGATCGATTTCATCGACGGGGAGCTTGAAGCCGGCGATATTTTCCTGCTTGCTACCGATGGCGTCTGGAATGCGCTAGACGAAAAGGAGCTGATCAGGCTGTTGGGATGCCCTGACGTCCTTGAAGACGTCGCCTCGCGGATCACGCTTGCCGCAATCCATGCCGGCAGCACCGACAACTGCACGGCGCTGATCGTGCGCATCCTGAGCCTGCCCGCAGAGAGCCTGCGAGACAATTTGGCAAGCGTTTCAGAGCTGCCGCTTCCTCCTAGGCTCAAGCCCGGCCAATGCGTGGACGGCCTGGAAGTCCAGGATGTGATCCATGACTCGCGAAACGCGATACTCTATCTGGTGCGCGATCCGGCAACGGATCAGCGCTGCGTGCTGAAGACGCTGCATGCCGATGCTTCGGACATCGCAGCCATCGCGCGCGAGGAATGGCTTGCCAGGCGCGTTGTCAGTGCGTATTTTCCGCAGGCGCTGAACCGGCCGCAGCGCACTTTCCTGTATTACCTGATGAGCTGGCATGAAGGCGCTACGCTCGCCCGCCATCTGGAGCTGGGCAGGAGATTCACGCCCATCGAGGCGGCAGACATTGCCGGCCGCATGCTGAAGGCGCTCAAGGTGCTGCACAGAATGGGCATCGTTCATCGCGACATCAAGCCAGACAACCTGCACCTCGGCGCGGACGGCCAGCTGCGCCTGCTCGATCTGGGCGTTGCCGCGTCGCGCGGCTTCGATGAACAGGAGATATCGGGTGAAACAGGCAACCCGGGCACGCCCTCCTTCATGGCGCCGGAGCTCTACAGGGGTGTCGCTGCGAGCGAGTCGAGCGACCTGTATGCGGCAGGCGTCACGGTCTATCATCTTCTGACGCGCAAATATCCATATGGCGAGATAGAGCCATTCCAGAATCCCCGCTTCGGCGACCCTGTGCCTCCTGTGCGCTACCGTCCGGACATCCCGGAGTGGCTCGAGTCCGTGATGCTCAAGGCTGTCGCCCGCGATCCCCAGGAACGCTTCGAGACGGCGGAGGAGTTTCTGCTCGCGCTGGAGCGCGGAGCCCAGCGGCCGCTCTTCGTTGCGCGCAACACCCCGCTTTTCAGGCGCGATCCTGTGCTGGGTCTTAAGATGCTCGCGATGGCTTCGATCTTTGCGAATATCCTGCTCCTTCTTCTGTACCTTGCAAAAAAATGAACACCGTCTTGACCAACCGGATTGCTGGTTCAGATGCGCCAGAGATCAGGGAAATCAGGGTGGGCTTCATGCCGCTGACCGATTGCGCATCGCTGGTCATAGCAAGCGCGCTGAAATTCGACGAGAAGCATGGCATCAAGATCGTCCTGTCTAAGGAGGTTTCCTGGGCCGGGGTCCGCGACAGGCTCATCGGCGGCGAGCTGCATGCGGCGCATGCGCTTTACGGCCTGATCTACGGCGTGCACATGGGCATTGGAGGCGCGCCCAGGGCAATGTCCGTCCTGATGACGCTGAACAGGAATGGCCAGGGTATCACCCTGTCCGGAGAACTCGGAAAACGGGGCGCAACCAGCGGTGCGGCCCTGAAGTCCCTGATGGATAGGGATAGGCGTGATCTCGTCCTTGCGCAGACGTTTCCAACGGGCACCCATGCGATGTGGCTTTATTACTGGCTTGCAAGCCACGGCATCGATCCGCTGAACGATGCCGGTATCGTCACGCTGCCGCCGCCGCAGATGGTCAGGAGCATGAGGATGGCGAAGGTGGACGGCTACTCTGCAGGAGAGCCCTGGAACAGCCTTGCGATACGCGAGCATGCCGGATTCACTGTCGCGACCTCCCAGGAAATCTGGCCTGATCATCCTGAAAAGGTGCTGGGATGCACCGCAGAGTTCGCGAAGAAATATCCCAACAGCTCGCGTGCCCTGATCATGGCGGTGCTCGAAGCATCCAGATATGTCGATGAAATGGAAAACCGCGACAAGGTGTCGGAAATCATCGCGGGAGAGGCCTACATCGACTGCCAGGTCGGCATGATAGAACCGCGCATGAAGGGCGATTATGAAAACGGCCTGGGGCGCAAATGGAAGGATCCCGACTGCATAAAGTTCTGCGATCAGGGCGAGGTCAACTTCCCCTATCTTTCCGACGGGATGTGGTTTCTCACGCAGTTTCGGCGCTGGGGGCTTTTGAAGCATGATCCTGACTATTTGGCGGTCGCCAGGGAAATCAACCAGATAGAACTGTACAGACAGGCTGCGGACCAGGTGAAAATGCCCCTGCCCGGAGATGCCATGCGCACCTCGAAGCTGATGGACGGCAAGGTTTGGGACGGGCGGGATCCGGCTGGATATGCCTCAGGCTTCGCGATCAAGGCATGAAGGAACTTGTCGAGAGGCGTAAGGGAAGGCAGCGGTGAAACGCATACTGATCATCGACGATGCAAGGGACAGGGCGCTATGGCTCAAGGCGAGCCTCGAACTTGCGGAATACGTCGTGGTCGGCGCGCTGAGCTGGGATGAGGTCGATGAGAGGTCGATACAGGCGGCCGCGGCCGACGTGATCATCGTCGATGCGAACGCGCCCGGGCGCGATACGCTGGAACAGATCAGCCTGATGTCCAGGACACTGGAAAAGCCGGTGGTCGTGCTGCGTGCCCAGAAGGACAGCCGGAGCATACAGGCTGCAATGCGTGCTGGGGTCAGCGCCTATGTGTCGCACGACGTGGAGGGCGAGGACCTCAGCGGGATCATCCAGGTCGCGGCGGCGCGGTTTGCCGAGCACAAGCGATTGCGCGACGAGCTGAGAGAAGTGAAGGATCAGCTTGAGGAGCGCAAGCTGGTGGACAGGGCCAAGGGGATACTGATCCAGCGCATGGGGCTTGACGAGGCGGAAGCCTACAGGAGGATGCGCAGCATGGCGATGAACAGGGGAAAGCGCATCGCCGAGATCGCCGAGGCCATCATACTGTCGGAAGAGCTAACGGCGAAATGATCTCTGCATCGAAAACATGCCGACCAAAAGCAGCGTGCCTGCCGCGACAGCCAGAGGAAAGGTGAAGTTAGGGCGTTCGATCACGAAGGGCAAAAGCCCGACTGCAACCGCAGGCGGCGCATGCAGCCTGAAAAGCCTGATGAGCCCCATCGCGACGGCCATCGAGAGCATCACCGAGAATGGGTTGTTTCCCATCAGCATCTCGAATGAAACGCCTGCTGCTGCAGCAAGCGTGCATGCTGTGATCAGAAGGACAGGCTTGTTCGCCCAAGGGCAGACGTCCGGATGCGCGTACATCTCGAATGCGATCACCACAAGTGGCGGGAACATGATGAAGCGCAGCCCGCTGAGCCTTGCAAGGGCGGCATCGGCCAGCAGGAAGAGGACAAAGTGGGGCAGCCATGAATAGAACCTTGGCGGCTGCTCGACGATGTCGTCTATCAGGCCGGGGAGGCTTTTAACCTGCGGTATGATGTCTGAGAATACCCTCTTGTATACCTGCAGTCCGAGAACGAGCAGGGAGGTCCCCAGGAGAATCGCCGCCGGATACCACCAGCTCTTTTCCTCGAGGAAGATGGGAAGGAGGCCTGCCGGTATCGCTGGCGCAATCGGAGAATTCAGAAGCTTTATGACCAGCAGTGCAAACGCAATGGAAAGCAGCACGGAATATGCGCTGTAACCCAGGTGCTGTTCGATCAGAAGGCCCATGATCGCGGTGATCAGGGGCGTGATGATCAGAAGGAACGGCGATCTTGCCCAGGTTCCCGCGGGGCGCGTGAACACATCGTAGGACAGGGCGGCAAGCTCGGGAAAAAGCAGATAGGAGATGCCGGTCAGCACGGCGGCTTCCGAGACGCCGCCGATATAGGCCAGCGAGGTCAGCTCACCGATCAGCAATAATCCGATGAATTTTCCCAAGATGTTCAGAACCAGATTTCAGGGTAGCGTCTTGAGGCCGGGATGTTGTTCACCAGCAATGCGACGATAAGCAGCACCAGTGGCGAGATGGTGGCCGGAACGATCACATACAGATATCCCGCATGGTGAATTGCCGGAGAACCCGCGACCGCGATCAGGGCTGTCGCGGCAGCAGGGGGATGCAGTGTCTTGGTGGCATGCATGACCGCGATGGAGGTTGCGACGGCCATCGACTCTGCAAGCCATGGATGTGCGTGAAAGAGCTTCCAGCAGGTGACCCCAATGATCGCCGAGAGAAAATGCCCACCCATCAGATTGCGGGGCTGGGCGAGCGGGCTGCGTATCGCGCCGTAGATCAGAACCGATGAGGCGCCCAGTGAGCCTATCATCAGCGAAAGATCCGTTCCGTCGAAATAGAGGCGATTGAGCCCGGCCACCGCCGATATGCCCAGGAACGCGCCTATCCACGACCAGAAGATTTCATCGTTGCTGACCCTGGGCGGGCTGCCCTTGGTCGAGCCTTTCATCTTCTTAAAATATTCACGCAGACTCATCTGTATTCCTTGGTTTGTAGGCGGCGATGAAATCCTTCCGCAGAAGCAGGCCCAGCAGCCTTCCATCCATGTCCACGACAGGCATGCTGCGACCCGGGTGCGAATCGAATCTCTTCATGATGTCGGTAAATCCCGCATTCCGATCTATCGTCACTATGGGCTGGGTCATCGCATCCGAGACCAGGGTCTCGTGGCAGCGGTGCGTGAATTCGTACATGTCGTCCAGCAGCTTCAAGAGAAGCTCCATGAAATTCCTGGCGTTGAGGCGTTTCATGAAATCGGTTTCGGTGAGCATGCCCACGACGATCCCTTCGGCATCCACGACGGGCAGCCCCTTGTAGCCTGAGCCTGCAAGATGGTGTGCCGCCTTGTCCAGCGTCATTGCGGTCTGCAGCGGAACGATCCCGGTCCGCATCAGCCGCCCTGCAGTGATGCCCCTGAACAGGCGCTCGACGGCATGCCTGTGGGCGAGATGGTAGATGGAGCGGAAGTCCTCTGTGCTGATGTCCAGGTAGCCCGGAATATGCTGCATCGCATCCAGTATGTCGCCGTCCGTCAGTTCGGTTTCATCGTCTTCATGCATCATGGTTTCATTCCCAGTTCGTGAGGGCTCGGGATCTTGAAGATGCCCTGAAGGTTGAGCAGCTCGTTGCGGTGCAGGCCTGCGATCTTCTTCACCAGATCGTCCCCTTCCGGTGTCAGATAGATGCGGACTTCGCGCTTGTCCTCCTTGCCGCGCTCGCGATAGATCAGTCCGAGCTTTTCGCAGCGCGATGCAAGCGAGACTACGCCGTTGTGCGGTGCCTGCAGGCGTTCGGCAAGCTCGCTTATCGTCGCCCATTCCCTGCCCTTGTATCCCTTGACGTGCAGCAGGAGGAGGTATTGAAGGTTCGTGATGCCGAAGCCGCGGGTCAGGTCCTCGCTGAACTTCAAGAAGCATCGCAACTGATAGCGGAAATCCGAAAGCGCTTCGATCTCCTTTTTGCTGGGGGTGTTTCTGGCCATTTCGTGACGCTGAAAATTTAATGTGGGATCAAATTAACATCATATTGTGATATAGTCAATATGTGATATATTTATCGCGCAGCATGAGATCCGACAGACTTTAAAAGGAGGAAAAAATGCAACTGCCAGAAATTGATGGGGAAGGCTATCTGGTCGAGCCTAACGCCTGGAACGAGGAGATAGCACAGGAATTTGCAAAACAGGAAAACATAGAGCTCAACGGCGACCACTGGGACGCGATCAACTTCATGAGGGAGTACTACGCAGAGCACCAGATCGCGCCCGATGTGCGCCATGTGATGAAGCATCTGGCCGAGCGGCTTGGCCCGGATTCACGCAACAGGATTTTCGAGCTGTTTCCCTACGGATATGTGAAGCAGGCCTGCAGGATCGCAGGCATGAAGCGCCCCAGAGGATGGAGCACGGGCTGAGTTAAAGCCGGGCCGCAGATCGCGGCCCGTGAATTCAGGCGAAACGCTGTTGCAGGTACTTGATGATGTCGCCCGACTCGTATAGCCAGTTCACCTTCCCTGTCTCATCCGTGATCCTGAGGCATGGCGCCTGGACCTTTCCCCCTTCCTTGAGGAGTTCGCTGCGGTGGTTCTCGTCGTGCTGCGCGTCGCGCAGCGCTATCGGCAGGGAAAGCCTGGCCATTTCGTGTCGGACCTTGATGCAGAACGGGCAGGTCTTGAAGTGATATAGCGCAAGGCGGCTGCATTGCTGATCGATCTTGCGCTGGGCGTCAGCGTCGCGCGAGATGCCTTTGGGTGTGGCAAGCCCTGCCCAGAGCAGCATGAACGGTGTCAGCGCCATGCGCAGCGTCCTGAAAAACAGCTTCATCGTTTATCCTTTCCTTAATTGGTTTTCTTGTTGCTCGAATCCAGAACCAGCTTGATCGGGACATCCTGGCCGCTGGCAACGGTCTTTTCGACAGCGAGTGTTGACAATCGTTCCGCAGGCACACCTGCCGCCTTCAGCGCCGCATCGATCGAGGCGGCGCGCGCGGAAGCCAGGGCGTGCAGGCTGTCGTCGCTGACTGCGATCTGATCGCGCAGCCGGTTGAAAAGCATGGTGTAAAAGTCGCCTCCCTTCATGCCGGAAATCTGCTGCTCGCTGAGGACGGGCTTTTTCTGGAACAGCCCGGTCAGGCCGGACGAAAGTTTGCCGGTCAGGCTCTCCTTGAGTTTGCCCGGATTCGCCTCGCGGTAGGCGGCCTTGTAGGCGGCTAGTTCTCCGCTGCCGAATTTTTCCGAATAGAGCTTCTCGATTGCAGACCTTATCTTGGGTTCCTCCATGGCGAGCGGACCCGGGTCTTCATCCTGCGCGAGATGCTGGCCGCTTTTCTCGACGATGGCGCGGCGCAGCATGCGGTCCTGGAGGGCTATCCTGTCCTGGTCCGCATACACTCCCTGCACGGCGAGGGACAATCCGGGTCGCTTGATGAGGGCGTCGGCCAGGTGTGCCAGCTTTTCCTGTTCGGGAGGGCTCAGTGCGGCATGGCCAGCTTCGAATGAAATGTTCTCGAACTTCTCGCCGCCGCCGAAAAGCGCGCCAAGGGCGCGGAAAGGCGCGGTGACGATCTTGACGATCACGTTCTCGATCGCCTTCCAGATGATGGCGCCATAGCTGAATTTGGGATCGTCAAGGCTGCCCGACATCGGCAGGTCCAGATCGATGCGCCCATTCGAATCCTCAAGGATGCTGATCGCAAGATCCAGAGGGAGGTCCTTGGCCTCCGGGCTTGCAACGCGATCGCCCAACGTCAGCTGTTTCATGACGATCTCGTTTTTCGCCTCGAGTTGTCTCTGGTGTATCTGATATTCAAGGTTGAGGTCGAGCTTTCCGGAATCGATCTTGCGGCCAGCAAAGGTCACCGAATAAGGAGTCAGGTTCGCCATCTCGATGTTCTGGAATATCACGTTGAGGTCGAGCGAATCTGCGGGATTGAAGAGATCCAGCTGCCCTGTCGCGCGCGCCATTCCATATTCGTCGACGCGGCCATCAAGCCTGACCTCGGCGATCGCTCCGGGCCTCGAGGAGAGATTCGTGATCACGCCCTTCAGGCGGTGTATGCGGGTGCCGAAGGGCATGGTCAGGGAGTAGTCCGCGTAATCGAGTTCTCCCCTGTCGAATCTCAGCCGGTCTATTTCGATGGGGTAAGGTTTGCCGGTTCTGGCCGGCCTGGATGTAGTCTTTGGCGGCTCGCGCAGGATGCGCTTGAAGCTCACGGACTTGTCCTTGTTGATGATGAGCTTGGTATCAAGTCCGACGAGCGTGAGTTCGCCTATGTCCAGGCCGTTCTGCGTGGCCGAAATGGAGCGGCTGGAAAGCGATTTCAATGCCAGAAAGGGGGCGCCCGTATCCGACTCTCTGGTTGCGAGACGGCTCAGCTCAAAGTCGCCCTTGTAGGCGTATGCCTTCGGGTCATAGTGCGCATGGCCGGTTGTCGACAATGCGCCATCGGTGAGCTTCAGCCTTGCAACCGAAAAAAGATAGGGCTGCGCGGGCGTTATGTTGAGCCCGGCAAGCCTGATGTCGAAATCGGCAGAAGGTAGTCCGGGGACGACATTGCCTTTTGCCTCGAAGCTTCCGCCATCTTTTGACTTGAAGGAGGCCTGCAGGGCCACGGCATCGTTCAAATTGTCGCTGATGCCGCCTGCATGCAGTTCGATGTCCTGGAGTGCAAACCTTGCAGAATTGCCCTCGTCCCTGAATTCCGCTGCAAATCCCGAGAGATCGAACTTGCCCAGCCGGTAGCGCCAGGCGGATTTGGAGTCGGACTGCCCTGACTGGCCCGGGATATCCAGCCTGCCCTTTGCATCGCGCAGCGTGCTCATGTTGCCGCCCCTGACCGCTATGCTCCCGACCTCGATCCGCTTTTCCGCAAGGTCCAGGGATATGTCCCTGACGGAGAATGCATCGAGGTCGAGCAGACTCCTGCCCTGCCTGAAACCGGCCCCGCTGATGTCGAGAGAGGAGAGCCGGAAAGCATTCTTCACGAGGTCATAGCTGCCGCCCTCCGCAGTGATGGTCTTGACCTTCGCGGAAGGTCCCGCATGTTGTGTGAGTTCGAAGCCGTCAAGCCGGGACTTGATGTGTGCGAGGCTGACGCCCAGCTTGCCGTCCGCATAGCGCAGCTCGTAATCGGAAGACAGGCTGGCCGTACCCTGAACCGGGGGAAATCCCTGCAGGAAGTCCTTGAGGGGCGCTATGTTCGCATGGGATATGCTGAATGCGCCCTTCATCGCAAGAGGTTCGAGGCTGCCCTCGCCCTGCCATGAAATCTCTGCGCCGAACGAGGTATGCGCGGAAAACCTGTATCGCCCCACGTCGTTGGGAATGGAGGATATGTCCGTGAGCTCGAGGTCTATCGGCTCGATGTCTGTCCTGAAGACGGGTTCGGTTCGCCTGTCGGCAAATTCGAGCGTGGCGCCTGAAAGCTTGAAATGGTCGATGTCGAAACGGGGCAGGGATGAATCCGATGTGCTCTTTTGTTTTCCCTTCATCGCATCCAGGAGCGCGCTCCAGTTCATCCTGCCGTCTGAAAGCAAAACGACAGATGCGTTGAGTCCGTCAAGGCGGATGTCGTCGAAGACCAGCGCGCGCCGGAATGCGCTCGAAGCCGAGAAATCGACGATCAGATCGCGGAAGCTGAGAAGCGGTTTGCCGTCGGGCTCGGTCAGACGCAGGTTGGCCAGGTGCAGGCTGAGCTTGAAGGGGTTGAATTCGGGCCTGTCCATGGCGAGGTGGTGGCCCGTCCTTTCCCGGATGTATTTCTCGGCCTGGGATTGCAATACGCGAGGCAAGACCAGGTAGCTCAGCAACAGGAATGCGGCCGCCAAACCCAGCAGGGTCAGCGCCAATGTCTTCAAAGAGGGCAGCCTGGGTTTCATGGGCGACGGGATATGAATTGGAGGTGGCTAATTCTAGCGCCAGTCCGATGGCTTGCACAGTTGCGCGGCGATTCATGCAAGGATTCGATGCTACAATCCGCGACCCGGATACTTAACAAGGAGAATCAGCATGCGCCGTTTGTTTGCAGTTGCAGCCCTGGTTTGCTTTTCCAGCCTGGCGTGCGCCCAGGATTTCAAGCTCTCGAGCCCCGAGATCAAGGCCGGCAGCACCATGCCCAAGCGCTTCGAGTTCAACGGATTCGGCTGCTCGGGGGAAAACAAGTCTCCCGCGCTCAAATGGAGCGGAGCGCCCAAGGGCACGAAGAGTTTCGCAGTGACCATGTATGATCCGGATGCGCCGACGGGCTCGGGCTGGTGGCACTGGGTGGTGATCAACATTCCTGCCGACGTGACCGAGCTTGCGTCGGACGCGGGCGCGCAAAACAGCACGACGCTGCCCAAGGGGGCGGTGCAGGGCCGCACGGATTACGGCGTCAACGCATGGGGCGGCACCTGCCCTCCCCAGGGTGACAAGCCGCACCGCTACATCTTCACCGTGTATGCATTGAAGACGGACAAGCTCGACGTTCCGGCAGACGCATCCGCCGCGCTGACAGGCTACATGATCCATGCGAACATGCTGGCCAAGGCGAGCTTCACCGCGAAGTACGGCAGATCGAAATAAGCAGGCGCGGCGTCATCGGTTTGAGGTTTGATTGAATCAGGTTCTGTCCCGGTCCGGGGAGCGCCGCCGCGAGCGCATAGCAGCATTGGCGGGAATCGAGTTTCCCGCCGACCTGCCAGTGGTGGCAAAGCGGGAGGATCTGGCGCGCGCGATCCGCGACAATCAGGTCGTGATCGTCTGCGGAGAGACCGGCTCCGGCAAGACCACGCAGCTGCCAAAGATATGCCTGACACTCGGGCGCGGCGTAGAGGGAATGATAGGGCATACCCAGCCCAGGCGCGTGGCGGCGCGCTCGGTCGCCTCGCGCATCGCGGCGGAACTCAAGACCGAGCTTGGCGGGCTTGTCGGCTACAAGGTGCGCTTTAACGACAAGGTCGCGCCCGACACCGTGATCAAGCTGATGACAGACGGCATACTGCTGGCCGAAATACACAGCGATCCCAGGCTTTCGAGATACGATACCATCATCATAGACGAGGCTCACGAGCGCTCGCTCAACATCGATTTCCTGCTGGGCTACCTGAAGCAGCTTTTGCCAAGCCGCCCCGACCTGAAGCTCGTCATCACATCGGCAACCCTTGATGCCGAGCGGTTCGCCAGGCATTTCGGCGCGACCGTCGTCGAGGTTTCAGGGCGCAGCTATCCAGTCGAGATACGCTACCGGCCCTTAAAGGTCAGCGAGGAAGGCGAGGCGCAGGACCTGCCGGGCGCCATAGGCGCGGCGCTCGACGAGCTCGGAAGTCTGCGCGGGGATGTGCTGGTCTTCCTTCCGGGGGAACGCGAGATAAGGGATACCGCGGACGCATTGCGCCGCCATCAGACAGGGCCGCATGGGCTTGAGATATTGCCGCTTTTCTCCCGCCTCTCCGCCGCAGAACAGGACAGGGTGTTCAAGCCCGGAGGTAAGCGGCGCGTGGTGCTGGCGACCAATGTGGCCGAGACTTCGCTCACCGTGCCCAACATAGGCTATGTGATCGACTGCGGCCTTGCGCGCGTGAACCGCTACAGCATACGCCAGAAGGTCGAACAGCTGCACATAGAGAAGATTTCCCGGGCAGCCGCAAACCAGCGGGCCGGGCGCTGCGGTCGCGTGATGAGCGGAATCTGCATCAGGCTCTACGACGAGGAGGATTTCCTGCAGCGCGATGAGTTCACGGATCCCGAGATCTTCCGCGTGTCTCTGGCCACCGTCATCCTGCGCATGAGAGCGCTCGATCTCGGGGATGTCGCGAAGTTTCCGTTCATAGAGCCGCCGACGCCGAGGATGATAGCAGACGGTTATCAGCTGCTGTCCGAATTGAATGCGATAGACGATGCGCAAGAACTGACCAGCCTGGGGAAAGAACTTGCCAGGCTTCCCCTGGATCCCAAGATCTCGAGGCTGCTTCTTGCGGGCAGGCAGTACCAGTGCCTGACCGAGATCCTCGTGATCGCAAGCGCGCTCTCCGTCCAGGATCCGCGAGAGCGCCCGCTGGACCGTCAGGAGGCGGCGGATCAGGCGCACAGGCGCTTTCAAGACGAGCGCTCGGATTTTCTGGCTTTCATCAAGATATGGGCATGGTTCGAGCAGGCACTGGCCCACAAGCAGTCCAACCGGCTGCTGGCGGAGGAATGCCGCAAGAATTTCCTCTCGCCCCTGCGCCTTCGGGAATGGCGGGAGCTATACCAGCAGCTTCATGCGCAGGTGTCCGAGATGGGCATGCGCCAGAACGAGCTTCCCGCAAGTTATGAGCAGATACACAAGGCGCTGCTCTGCGGCCTCCTGGGAAACATCGGCATGAAGAGCATGGACGGGAACGAATACCTCGGCGCGCGCGGCATCAAGTTCCATATTGCGGCGAATTCCACGCTGGCCAAGAAAGGACCTAAGTGGGTGGTAGCGGGAGAGCTGGTCGAGACCCACAGGCTATATGCCCGGACGGTTGCGAGGATAGAGCCCGAATGGCTGGAGGAGACGGGCGGGCATCTGATCAGGCGCCATTACTACGACCCCCACTGGGAAAAGAAGCCGGCCCAGGTGGTGGCTTTCGAGAGAAGCACGCTGCATGGCCTCCTGCTCAATGCGAAAAGGCGCGTGCATTACGGTCCCATGAATGTCGCCGAATCCCGCGAAATCTTCATACGCCAGGCGCTGGTCGCAGGAGAGTTCGACACGAGAGCGCCCTTCTTTTCCCACAACCAGAAACTGATTGTAGAAGTCCAGGCGCTGGAACACAAGTCGCGCCGTCCCGATGTGCTGGTCGACGACGAGCTGATCTATGCATTCTACGACAGCCACATCCCCAAGCACATACACAATGGCGCAGCCTTCGAGGCCTGGCGCAAGGAGGCGGAGAGGCTAGCACCCAGGCTGCTCTATCTCAACAAGGAAGACCTGATGCGCCACGAGGCGGCCGGGATCACCACAGACCAGTTTCCGCCGCAATTGAAGATGGACGGGGTGGGATTCGCGCTGAGCTACAACTTTTCGCCCGGAAGGAACGATGACGGCATCACGCTTTCGGTGCCGCTCGCGCTGATCAACCAGGTGTCAGGCGCGCTGTGCGAATGGCTGGTTCCCGGGCTGCTGCCCGAAAAGATCGCCCAGCTCATCAGGACGCTGCCGCAGAAGATACGCAGGCATCTGGTTCCCGTCCCGGAGTTTGCGGCCTCGTTCTGCATGGACGTCAAGCCTTCCAGTTCTCCGCTGCTGCCCGCGCTGATCCGCTACATTCGCGAGCAGAAGCAGCTCGACGTGCCTCAGGATGCGTTTCGCATGGAACAGCTGCCCGCGCATCTCATGATGAATTTTCGCGTGCTGGACGAACACGGCAGGCAGCTTGGCATGTCGCGCAACTTTTCTGAGCTCCATGCAATGCTTGCTCCGCGCGCAGTCCCCGCCTTGTCCATCATGGACAAGGAGGACAAACTTGCAGAGCATCGCAGCACTTCATGGGATTTCGGGAGTTTTTCCGAAACGCGGGAGGTCAGGCGCGCAGGCCAGAAGGTCACGCTATACAATGCGCTGGTCGACGATGCGGACGCCGTTGTGTTGCGCGCCTTCGACACCAGGGATCAGGCGCTTGCGGCGCATCGGGCAGGACTGCGCAGACTTTTCATGTTTGCCCTGAAGGAACAGGTGAAGCAACTGGAAAAGAATCTTCCCGATTCGCTGGGCATGATGTTCATGCCTTTCGGCACTAAGCAGCAGCTTCATCAGCAGATACTGGCGATGGCCTTCGACCGGGCATGCCTGAACGACCCCTTGCCGGTTGACGAGGCGTCCTTCAATGCGCGGGCCAAGGAGGCGAAGAACCGCCTCATGCTGATCGCGCAGGAGATCGCAAGGCTGGTTTCCCAGGTGCTGACGGAGCATCAGGCGGTGCAGAAGTCGCCCATGCAGATCAGGGGCCATCCGCAGGCGGGTTCCGACATAAAGGCGCAGCTTGAATGGCTGCTGCGCAAGGATTTCATCTCGAACACCCCCTATGAAAGGCTGCAGCATCTGCCGCGCTACCTGAAGGCGATCGCACTGCGGATGGAAAAGCTGAGAACCAATCCGGCGCGCGATGCAAAGTGCATGGCGGAGCTCCAGCCATTGCTGCAGGCGCTGCAGAAATTCCAGAAGCAGGGTGCGCAGGATCCGAGAGTGGAAGAGTTTGCCTGGCTGTTGCAGGAGCTTCGCGTGTCCCTCTTCGCACAGGAGTTGAAGACGCCCGTGATCGTTTCCGCAAAGCGGCTGGAGAAGATGCTTGCCTCCATCAAGTCCTGACGGGAAAGGCGCGCTATAATGGCATTTTGGGAGAAGCCGATGAACAAGCAGGAAGTCGAGTTGCTGAGCGAGGAAATCGAGATGCTGATGCGGGAGAGGGCGATGCTGCTCGATGTCGTGGGTGCTGCCGCCATGATGATCTCGCATGCCGAAGCGAAGGATCTGCCCGCATCGGTCATGGATGCGGCGGAAAGGCTCTCCAAGGCACTGAATGCGCTGAGCGAGGACACGCTGAAGGATGCGCTGGAGGCGGCCAGGGCGAAAAGAGGCTAGCCCTTTTCCAGCCAGTCCAGCATGAATTCCCACTGTTCCAGCTCGCGCGCCGCAAGATGGGGAGGAAGATCGAAAAGCGATCTCCCCTCGAAGGCGGCATTCACATAGATCTGCGTTTCCCGCAGATAGGCGAGCACCGGAAGATCGAGTCCCGCAAGAAAGTTTTCCAGTGCCGCTGCCGCGTGGGTGCGAGCGCTCATGCGCATGCCGACCACGCCTATCTGGCATCTTCTCGCCTCTTTTGACAGGGTTTGCAAAAAATCCCGGCTTGCATGGAGGTCGAAAAGCGATGGGGAGATCGGAACGATGATCTTCCTGGCAAGTTTCATGGCATGGGCCAGGTTCTTGCCGTGCAGCCCGGCGGGCGTATCTATCACCAGCCTGTCCATGAGGTAGCCCTCGCCCTTCTTCGATTCCAGGGTCGTGATCTCGGGAAGCTCGCTTGATCGCGCATTGACCCATAGCGTGGCCGACTTCTGCCGGTCAAGGTCCAGCAGCGCGACATGCTTTCCCTGGTTGGCCAGAAAACCCGCGATGTTAACGGACAGCGTGGTCTTTCCGCTGCCCCCCTTGGGGTTTGCGATCAATATGGCTTTCATCGTCGGGCGACTCCCCGCATATTGGGTTAATCGGGGGGAAATGATAACATCGCCCGATATCGATTTGGAGAACATCATGGCAGGACACAGCAAGTGGGCGAATATCCAGCACCGCAAGGGCAAGCAGGATGCCAAGCGGGGCAAGATATTCACGAGGCTGATCAAGGAAATCACGGTGGCCGCGCGCATGGGCGGCGGCGATCCTGCGGGCAACCCGCGTCTGCGCCTTGCGATGGACAAGGCTTATGCGAACAACATGCCCAAGGACAACGTGGAGCGCGCGATCAAGCGCGGAAGCGGCGAGCTCGAGGGCGTGCAATACACCGAGATCCGCTACGAGGGATACGGCATCAACGGCGCCGCGGTGATGGTGGACTGCATGACGGACAACAAGACGCGCACCGTGGCCGAAGTGCGCCATGCCTTCACCAAATATGGCGGCAACCTTGGCACGGACGGATCGGTCGCATTCATGTTCAAGCATTGCGGACAGATGATATTCGCGCCCGGAACGGACGAGAACGGCCTGATGGAAGTCGCACTCGATGCCGGTGCGGAGGACATCGTGAGCAACGACGACGGCAGCATAGAGGTGATCACGGCGCCAAACGACTTCATCGCGGTCAGGCAGGCGCTCGAGACCGCAGGCTACAAGCCCGAATTCGGCGAAGTCATCATGAAGCCCGCGAACGAAGTGATCTTCACGGGTGAGGATGCGGTGAAGATGCAGAAGCTGCTCGACGCGCTGGAGGACCTGGACGACGTTCAGGAAGTCTATACCACGGCTGTCATAGAAGAGTGAGGATACTGGGCATAGACCCCGGCCTGCGCGTCACGGGATTCGGCGTGATCGATGCGGAAGGCCAGGCCATCAACTATGTCGCGAGCGGCTGCATCAGGACGCAGAGCGAGGAATCGCTGCCGGGCAGGCTCAAGGTCATCCTGGACTCACTGGGTGTGGTGATCAGTCAGCACAGGCCCGATCAGGTGGCGGTCGAAAAGGTGTTCGTCAATGTCAATCCGCAGTCCACTCTGCTTCTCGGGCAGGCGCGCGGAGCCGCGGTCTGCGCCGCGGTGCTGGCCGACCTCGAGGTTGGAGAATACACGGCGCTGCAGATCAAGCAATCCGTCGTCGGCAATGGTCATGCAGAAAAGGAGCAGGTTCAGATGATGGTGCAGCGCCTCTTGAGGCTTACAGGCACGCCGAGTCCGGATGCGGCGGATGCGCTGGCCTGCGCGATCTGCCATGCGCACGGCGGGCAGGGGCTGGGGAAATTTCCGACGCGCGGATTCAGGGTGCGCGCCGGCCGTCTGGTCTGAACCGGAGATACTGGATGATAGGTCGCATAACCGGAATATTGCTGGAGAAGAATCCGCCACAGATCCTGCTCGACGTGCAGGGAGTGGGCTATGAGGTCGACGTGCCGATGAGCACCTTCTACAACCTTCCCTCCCTCAACGAAAGGGTGGTGCTGCACACCCAGCTGATCGTGCGCGAGGATGCGCATCTTTTATACGGTTTCGGCTCCAGCGAGGAGCGCACCGCATTCCGCCAGCTGCTGAAGATCAGCGGGGTGGGGCCCAAGCTTGCGCTCTCCGTGCTTTCGGGATTGAGCCTCGCCGATCTCGCCCATGCGGTCGCGAACAAGGAGACCGGGATGCTGACCCGGATACCGGGCGTGGGCAAGAAGACGGCGGAGAGACTGCTGCTCGAGCTTCAGGGAAAGTTTTCGGAAGGTGCGGCTTCAATTCAAAGCGATGCCTATGCGGGTGGCAGTAGCGACATCGTCAATGCGCTGCAGGCATTGGGCTACAACGGCAAGGAGGCGGACTGGGCCGCCCGGCAGCTGCCGGATGATGTCGGCGTTTCTGATGGCATAAGGCAGGCGCTCAAGCTATTATCCAAGGCATGATACACAGCGAAAACTTGACAAGCGAACCGCGTCTTAGCACGCCCGCCGTCGCATCGCGCCAGGAGGAGGCCTTGGAGCGTGCGCTGCGCCCCAAGCAGCTCGAAGAATACGTGGGGCAGGAAAAGATACGCGAGCAGCTTGGCATTTTCATGCAGGCGGCAAAGCAGCGCTCGGAACCCCTGGACCATGTCCTGCTGTTCGGGCCGCCCGGCCTTGGCAAGACCACGCTCGCGCAGATCATCGCGCGCGAGATGGGCGTGAATCTGCGCCACACCTCGGGTCCCGTGCTGGAAAGGGCGGGAGACCTTGCCGCGCTGCTCACCAACCTGGAACCCAACGACGTGCTGTTCATCGACGAGATTCACCGGCTTTCGCCTGTGGTCGAGGAGATACTCTATCCCGCGCTGGAGGATTACCAGATCGACATCATGATAGGAGAGGGGCCCGCCGCACGCTCGGTGAAACTCGATCTTCCCCCCTTCACCCTGGTGGGTGCGACGACCAGGGCGGGCATGCTGACCAATCCGTTGCGCGACCGCTTCGGCATCGTCTCTAGGCTGGAGTTCTATACGCCGGAAGAATTGCAGCGCATCACGATGCGCTCCGCTGGGCTTATGGAAATGAAGCTTTCACAAGACGCGGCGCTGGAAATCGCGCGTCGCTCCCGCGGAACCCCGCGCATCGCGAATCGTTTGCTGCGCCGTGTACGAGACTATGCGGACGTGAAATCGAAGGGCGATGCGACTCAGAAGGTTGCGGATGCCGCGCTCACCATGCTGGATGTGGACAAGGAAGGACTGGACCTGATGGACAGGAAGCTTCTTCTGACGATCATCGAAAAATTTTCTGGCGGCCCTGTTGGCGTGGACAACCTGGCCTCCGCGATAGGCGAAGAGCGCGATACGATAGAGGATGTGCTGGAGCCCTATCTGATCCAGCAGGGATATCTGCAGCGCACGCCCCGCGGAAGGATGGCGACCGCGAATGCCTATCTCCACTTCGGCCTGACGGTGGCGAGCCATCTCGGGGACGAGGATCTTTTCGATGAGTGATCCTTATAGCTGGCCAATACGCGTGTATTTCCAGGACACGGACGCGGGCGGCGTGGTTTATCATGCAAGCTATGTGAACTTTATGGAGCGAGCGCGGACTGAGTGGCTGCGCTCCCACGGTTACAGCAATGCGGATCTGCTTCGCGAATTCGGCGTGATGTTCGTGGTGAGATCGCTGAAGCTGGATTATCTGAAGCCCGCACTGCTCGATGACATGCTCGAGGTGACGGCTGCGGTCTCAGATATCGGGCGCTCCCGCCTGACGCTTCTGCAGACGGTAAGACGCGAGGAAGAATTGCTGACCACGGGCGAAGTGCATCTAGTATGCGTCTCGAAGGAGGCGTTCAGGCCGGTCGGGGTGCCGGATGCGCTGCGCTCGAGGATGCTGCACCAGGCGGATATCTAAATTTTAAGAAAGGTTGCGAATGGAAGTCACACAGGATCTGTCTTTTGTTCATTTGATCAGCACGGCCAGCGCGCTGGTGCAGATGGTGATGGGGTTATTGCTTCTCGTGTCCATGATGTCGTGGTGGTACATCTTCCTGAAGCTCTTCGCGATACGCCGGGAGACGAGATTGACGCGGGAATTCGAGGAGTCGTTCTGGCGCAATCCCAATCTCAACGATGTCTACAGGTCTGTGAATAATCCCTCGAGGTCCGACCAGGGGGCGCTGGAGCGTATCTTCGCCGCAGGCTTCGTCGAGTTCGTGAAGCTCAAGAAACAGCATGGCGTGGACAGCAGCGCGGTGATGGAGGGTACGCGCCGTGCGATGAGGGCGACCTACCAGAGGGAGATGGACAGGCTGGAATCGCATCTCGCATTCCTTGCATCCGTGGGATCGGTGAGCCCTTATGTTGGTCTCTTCGGCACGGTATGGGGCATCATGAACGCGTTCAGGGGGCTTGCGAATGTAGGCCAGGCAACGCTCGCCCATGTCGCGCCCGGCATCGCAGAGGCGCTGGTCGCAACCGCGATGGGCCTTTTCGCGGCCATTCCGGCGGTGGTCGCATACAACCGTTATGCCCATGCGATAGACAGGCTTTCGACCCGCTTCGAGAGTTTCACCGAAGAATTTTCCAACGTACTGCAGCGCCAGCCATGAGATCGATGCCGCGCAAGAAAAACCGCCTGATGAACGATATCAACGTCGTGCCCTACATCGACGTGATGCTGGTGCTGCTGGTGATCTTCATGGTGGCTGCCCCGATGATGAATCCCGGCCAGGTAGACCTGCCACAGGTCAGCAAGGCTTCCGTTCCCTCCCCTGCCCCGCTTGAAGTCATCATCAAGAAGGACGGCACGCTTTCCTTGCGCGACCATGCCAAGGGAGATGTGGAAGCTGCAGTTTCCAGGGATGAACTGGTCTCTATCCTGAAGGCCAGGCAGGACATGCAGTCCGACCAGGCGGTGGTGATTTCGGCCGACAAGAGCGTGCGCTATGAAGAGGTCATGAACGTGATGGACGTGCTTCAGCAGCAGCATATCAGGAAAGTGGGCCTTCTGACTCAAGCCGTCAAGCAATGAGCGAGGCGGTTTACCAGGAACCCTACAAGCTGCCGGCGGGCATACTGGCCCTGCTCGTTCATCTTCTTTTCTTCGGGTTCCTTTATTTCGGCCTCGCCTGGCAGACCAAGCCGCAGGCTCAGTCCGCGATGAGCGTGGAGCTCTGGCAGAATCTGCCGACAGCCAAGCCTGTCTCCGAACCCCCTCCCCCGCCTCCGCCCCGTCCAGTCGTGAAGCCGGTGGAAACGCCTCCCGAGCCCGTGCAGGAGAAGGCCAAGCCCGACATCGCGCTTCCTGAAAAGAAGCCCAGGCTTGAAGTCGTCAAGCCAAAGCCCGAGGTCAAACCCAAGCCCAAGCCTGTCCCAGAGCCTAAACCCAAGGTTAAGACTGAACAGAAGCCTTCGAAGAAGCTCTCCGCGAAGGAGGAGGCGCAGCTCTGGGCAAATGTGCAACCCGGCCGCTCTTCCCCTTCCAAGACGAATGCACAGACGGTGCAGGATGCCGTGTCGGGCAAGGTGGTGGACGAATATACTGCTAAAATTGCGAGCAAGATACGCAGCAACATCGTGATGCCGCCCAATGTCGCGCCAGATGCGAAGGCCGAGTTCACGGTGACGCTCTTGCCCGGCGGATCGGTGATGAACGCGAGGCTCACGAAATCAAGCGGCAATGTGGCTTATGACAATGCGGTGGAACGCGCGATCCTGAAGTCCGATCCCTTGCCGCTGCCTTCGGATGCGAGCGTGTTCAGCCATTTTCGCGAACTGAAACTGAGTTTCAGACCAGATGGAAAGGAAAGGTAGTCTAATGTTGAAAATATTTTCAGGCGCGCTGGGACTTCTGATGCTGGCGCATAGCGCCGTTTCAAATGCGGCCTTGAGCATCGAGATCATAGGAGCGGGGGAGCACCAGATTCCGATCGCGCTCGTGCCCATGGGGGGAGACGAGAAGCTGGGCGCAGAGATCAACGATGTGGTGACGGGCGATCTCACTCGCTCCGGGCTCTTCCGCATCGTCGACACCACGGGAAAATCGCCTCACGAGACGGCGGATGTGAATTTCAGCGACTGGCAGCTGCGAGGCGCGGATGCGCTTGGGATAGGCAATGTCAGCGTGCAGAACGGGCGCATAGAGGCGCGTTTTCGGCTGCTGGACGTGGTGAAGCACGGCCAGCTACTGGGAGAGGCGGTGTCCGCAAGCGACAGCCAGATGCGCGCGGTGGGCCACCGCATTGCGGACCTGATCTATGAGAAGCTGACCGGTGACAAGGGCGTGTTCAGTACGAGAATCGCATATGTGAACCGCCAGTCCAAGAGCTACAGCCTGATCGTCGCGGACAGCGATGGCTACAACGACCAGGTCGTCCTGAGACAGAGAGAGCCCATCATGTCTCCTGCCTGGTCTCCTGACGGCAAGAGCCTGGCCTATGTGAGCTTCGAGACGGGTCATGCGGCAGTGTACGTGCAGTCCCTGCTCAACAACAAGCGCAGGGCAGTGGCTGACTTCCCGGGGAGCAACAGCGCGCCAGCCTGGTCGCCTGACGGCAAGCAGCTTGCGATCGTGATGACCCATGACGGAAGTTCGCAGATCTATCTCCTGAATCCGGACGGGACAGGCCTGCGCCGGATCAGCTTCAGCGGTGCGATAGACACCGAACCCAATTTCTCTCCAGACGGGCAATCCATCCTGTTCACATCGGATCAGGGGGGAAGCCCACAGATATACCAGATGCCGGCCTCAGGCGGCGCGCCGCAGCGTCTGACCTTTGCAGGCGGCAACGCTTTCTCGCCGCGCTACAGCCCAGACGGCAAGTCCTTTGTTTTCGCGCATCTGACAGGCGGACAGTTTTATATCGCCGTTCAGGATCTGCAGAACGGACAGATGCAGACGCTCACAGAAGGCGGATGGGAGAGAAAGCCGAGCTTCGCGCCCAATGGAAAAATCATTCTGTTTGCCAGCGAAGCCCGCGGCCGTGGTATATTAGCGACTGTGTCCAGCGATGGTCGTGTCCAGCAACACATGTTCACGCAAAGCGGCGATGCTCGCGAGCCTGTATGGGGACCACAACCTTAAAAATTTTACTAAATGAAGGGAATTGCCATGAAGAAACTCGTCATCAGTATCGTATTACTGAATCTGCTGGCAGCTTGTGCCAGCCAGAAGCCTAAAGAAGCAGCGGCACCTGCCCCAGCACCAGCACCTGCAGCAAAAGCAGCACCTGCAGCGCCAGCACAGACAGCCGTCGATCCGCTTAACGATCCGCACAGCATACTGGCTGGCCGCAGCACTTACTACCCCTTCGACGTGTCCGTCGTTCAGGCGGCCGATAAGCCCCTGGTCGAGGCTCATGCCAAGTACCTGAGCCAGCATCCTGATCGCAAGGTTCGCCTGGAAGGCAACTGCGACGAGCGCGGCAGCTCGGAATACAACCTGGGTCTGGGTCAGCGTCGCGCGGATGGCGTGATGAAGATGCTGGAAGCGGGCGGCGCCAAGGCATCCCAGCTGAGCGCAATCAGCTACGGCAAGGAGAAGCCACGCGCACTGGGTCACAACGAAGCAGCCTGGGCGCAGAACCGCCGCACCGACATCGACTACATGCAGTAACAGATGTTGAAACCGCGCGTCCTGATTCTGCTGGGTATGTGCTGTGCCTCCTCCGCGCAGGCGGGGCTGTTTTCGGACGAAGAGGCGCGCAAGAGTATCCAGCAGATCGAGACGCGCGTTCAAACCCTGGAAGACCAGAACAAGCAGCAGACGCAAACCATACTCGATCTGCAGGGTCAGGTCGAATCGCTGAATGGCACGATCCGCCAGTTGCGCGGACAGAATGAAGAAATTTCGCACGGCCTGCAGGATGCCGAAAAACGCGAAAAGGATTTTTATGTGGATCTCGATACGCGATTGCGCCATTTCGAGTCACAGGAGGCGCAGGCCAAGACAGCCGAGGCGGCTCAGGCTGCGGATCCAGACGATCCTGCTGCCGAGGATCGCGCGATCGAGAAGGCCTACGCACTCGTCAAGTCCGGCAACAATGCCGATGCCGTGAAGGCATTGCAGGATTTTCTGGACAAGTATCCCAATTCGGTCCATGCGGGCTATGCCCTCTATTGGCTCGGCAATGCCGAGCTAGGGATGAAGGACTACAAGAGCGCGCTGGTCGCATACCGCGAACTCTTGAAGTCCCATCCGAGATCCGACAAGGCGCCTGATGCGATGCTCAACATCGCGATCTGCCAGCATTCCCTGAAGGCGGTGACGCAGGCCAGGGAAACGCTGAAGCAGCTCATTTCAAAATACCCGGACAGCACTGCGGCTGCCAGCGCGAAGAAGCTGCTTGCCGAGAGCAGGTAATGCCTGATCTTGCGGCGCAGCTGCGCATAACGGAAATATTCTTTTCGCTGCAGGGGGAGACCAGCCGCACGGGGCTGCCCACCGTCTTCATACGCCTCACGGGCTGCCCGCTGCGCTGCGCATACTGCGATACCGCCTATGCATTCACCGGCGGGAAGAGCATCCCGATATCCGAAATCCTGGAGCAGGTCGCGCAGTATGCGCCGCGCTATGTCACCGTGACGGGCGGCGAGCCGCTTGCGCAGAAGAATTGCCTGATGCTTCTGAAAGAACTCTGCGATGCAGGATACCAGGTCTCCCTCGAGACCAGCGGCGCTTTGGACATAGGCGGCGTCGACCCCCGGGTGATGCGCGTGGTCGACATCAAGACGCCGGATTCCAAGGAGGCGGACAAGAACCGCTGGGAGAACCTCGAGCTCTTGAAGCCCACCGACGAGATCAAGTTCGTCATCTGCAGCGAAGACGATTACCGATGGGCTGTCGGCATACTCCAAGCGCACCGCTTGAACGACAGATGCGGGGTGCTGTTTTCGCCATCCCAGGGCGAGCTAGATGCGAGGAGGCTTGCCGAATGGATACTGCGCGACCGCCTTCCGGTGCGATTCCAGATCCAGCTGCACAAGATACTCTGGAACAACGAGGCGGGGCACTGATGAAGAACGCAGTCGTGCTTCTGTCCGGAGGGCTTGATTCGGCAACCGTGCTCGCGATGGCAAGGGCACAAGGCTATGAGTGCCATGCGCTGAGCGTGGATTACGGGCAGCGCCACCATTCGGAGCTGGATGCGGCGATGCGCGTGGCAGAGGCGCTGGGGGCAAGGCAGCATCGCGTGGTGAACATAGACCTGACGGTGTTCGGCGGTTCCGCGCTGACGGACAGCAGCATCGCCGTCCCCGAGCAGGCCTCGGAGGGAATTCCGCTGACCTATGTCCCCGCGCGCAACACCATCATGCTGTCCCTGGCGCTGGCCTGGGCCGAGGTGCTGCATGCCGATGACATCTTCATCGGCGTGAATGCGGTGGATTATTCAGGCTATCCGGATTGCCGCCCGGCCTACATAGAGGCGTTCGAGCGCATGGCCAACCTCGCGACCCAGGCGGCAGTCGAGGGCCGCCCCTTGACCCTACATGCGCCGCTCATGCACATGTCGAAGGCCGAGATAGTGCGCGAGGGCACGAAGCTGGGTGTGGACTATGGAATGACGGTCTCCTGCTACCAGGCCGATGAAGCGGGGCGCGCCTGCGGGCTTTGCGATTCATGCAGGCTGCGCCGCGAGGGTTTCGCTGCGGCGGGCCTGCCGGACCCCACGCGCTACAGATAGCTCAGACCTTGTATCCTCTGTGCACCGCGACGATGCCGCCTGTCAGGTTGAAGTATTCGACATGCGCGAGACCTGCATCGATCATCATCTGCTTGAGCTCCTCCTGGCCTGGATGCATGCGTATCGATTCTGCGAGATAGCGGTAGCTGTCCGCGTCGTCCGCGATCAGCTTCCCCATCCTGGGCAGCAGCTTGAATGAATATAGGTCATAGGCTTTCTCCAGAGGTTTCGCCACCTTGGAGAACTCGAGCACGATGATGCGACCTCCGGGTTTTGCGACGCGCTGCATCTCACGGAGCGCAGCTTCCTTGTGCGTGACGTTGCGCAGCCCGAACGAGATGTTCACGCAATCGAAGTGGTTGTCGGGGAAAGGCAGGTGTTCTGCATCGCATTGCAATGCGGGCATGCTGATGCCTTCGTCCAGCAGGCGGTCGCGCCCAACCCGCAGCATCGCATTGTTGATGTCGGTCAGCACGACCTCACCGCTTTTCCCGACCGATTTGGAGTAGAGGCGGGCCATGTCGGCAGAGCCTCCGGCGACATCAAGGACGCGCTGGCCTGGCCTCACCCCCGCGATGCTGATCGCGAAGCGCTTCCAGACGCGGTGCAGGCCCGCGGACATCAGGTCGTTCATGATGTCGTACTTGCTTGCAACAGAGGTGAAAACGCCAGCCACGCGTTTCGCCTTGTCCTTTTCGTCGACGGTTTCGAAGCCGAAATGGGTCTGGCTCATGGCATCTCCTTATTTCGGATCACGGCTCGCGTTCGCAGCCTTCAGGTTTTCCAGGTAGTCGTTCCACATCGCATCCATGTGCTGGCCAAGATCGTGCAGATATTCCCAGGAGTAGAGGCCGCTGTCGTGGCCGTCGTCGAAGGTAAGCTTGATCGCATAGGTGCCTATCGGGTCGACTGCGGTGATCACGACATTGCGCTTTCCGGTCTGCAGGACTTCCTGTCCTGGGCCGTGGCCGCGAACCTCTGCGGAAGGGGAATAGACGCGCAGGAACTCGAAGGGAAGCTTGTAGCGGGCGCCGTCGTCGAAGGCGATTTCGAGCATTCTGGACTGCTGGTGCAGGGTGATTTCTGTGGGTGTCATAGCGATCTTATCTTCCTCAATAATGCGGTGGTGGAACGTTCATGCAAAAAGGGGATGCTGTGGACCGAGCCCCCAAAGGATACGACCTCCCTGCCGCCCACGATGTTCTCGATCTTCCAGTCCCCGCCCTTGACGAGCACGTCGGGCCGGCTGGCGAGTATCAGGTTGAGCGGCGTGTCCTCGTCGAAGGGCACGACCAGGCTGACCGATTCGAGCGCGGCGATCACGGCCATCCGGTCCTCGCAACAGTTTATGGGACGGTCATGCCCCTTGCCTTGCCGCCTCACGGACTCGTCGCTGTTCACGCCCACGATGAGCGATGCGCCCAGCGCCCTTGCCTGCGCGAGATAGGTGACATGGCCGCGGTGCAGCACGTCGAAGCAGCCGTTGGTGAAGACCAGAGGGCGCGGCAGCAATGCAGCCCGCTCGGAAAACCGGTCGGGCGAGGCGATCTTTCTTTCGAAATCGACGACCATCAATCCACGTATTCGAAAAGGGTCACGACGCTCTTCACGCCCTGGCTTCCGCTCGCCACTTCGGAAGCGGCCTGGCCTTCCGCGTGATTGACGATGCCCATCAGGTAGACGACATTGCTCTCGGTGACGACCTTGATGCTGTTCGCGCTGAAGCGCTTGTCGCCGACGAAGCGAAGCTTCACGTTCGAGGTGATCAGCGCGTCGTTGCTTCTTTCGGTGAGCGAACTGTTGGGTCCTATGGTCAGCTCGTTGTAGATCTTTGCGACGTTCCTGATGTTCGCGACGATGCGCTCGACCTGGGCCTTGGTATCGACGTCCGGGACCTGGCCCGTGATCAGCACGTTGCGGTCATAGCTCGTGACGCTGACATGAACCTTGTCCTTGAATTGCGTGCTGATGCGGTCGAAGGCCTTCGCCTCGATGGCGCCGTCCTCGACCAGGGCGCCGCTCGTGCGCCTGTCCTGTGCGGCCATTACGCCGGCGCCGGCCCCTGCCGCGACGACCGGGAAACAGCCCTGAAGAGAGGCTGAAAAAATCATGATGAAGAGTACAACGCGCATTTCTATTCTCCCATTAGCTGATAATCGATCGCATCGCAGATGCAATGCAATGCGAGCAGGTGAACCTCCTGTATCCTCGCGGTGCTCTTTGCGTCGACGCAAATCGAGACATCGCCAGGCTTCAATATCCTGACCATCTCCCCGCCGTCGCGGCCGGTCAGTGCGACGACGCGCATGCTGCGCTCATGGGCCGCATGGATGGCGGCGACGACGTTGGGCGAATGCCCGCTCGTTGATATGGCGAGAAGGCTGTCGCGGGGCAGTCCGAGCGCGCGCACCTGTTTCGAGAAGATGAGGCTGTAATCGTAGTCGTTTGCGATCGAGGTGAGCACGGAACTGTCTGTCGTCAGCGCGACCGCCGCAAGGCCGGGGCGCTCCACTTCGAAGCGGTTCAAAAGCTCTGCGGCGAAATGCTGGGAATCGGCGGCCGACCCGCCGTTGCCGCAGCAGAGTATCTTCCCGTCATTGGTGATGCAGTCGAAGAAGAGTTGCGCCGCATCCGCGATGGGGGCGGACAAGTCTTCCTTTACCCTGAGTTTCAGCTCGGCGCTGTCGGTGAAATGCTTGATGATGCGGTTCCTGATGTCCATGTCGCTATTCGTGATTGTTCCGAATGCGGATATTAACCCGAAATGGCGCTCAATACTAAAGTGGGCTTCCTGCATCGAAGGCGTTCCTGATCCATTCTGCATTGAGCCCCCTCTCATCGTCCATCAGCACGACATCGAAGCGGCAGGGCGGCATGCGCCGGAGTCCCGAGAGGTAATGCCGGGCAGCCAGGATGATGCGATGCTGCTTGTGACGGTCTATGCTTGAGGCAGCGCCGCCGAAGCCCGCATTGCTGCGCTGCCTCACCTCGACGAAGACAAGCGTTTCCCCGTCCTGCATGACGAGGTCGATCTCGCCAAGGCGGCAGCGGTAATTCATCGCAACCGGCTTCAGTCCCTGCCGCTTCAGGAATTCCGACGCCCAGCGCTCCGCCTCCTTGCCGTTCAAGGGTTGATGGGGGTGGATTCCACGGGCGCGGCCTCGAGCACCGAAGATGCGGCATCCACGCCGGAAGCGTTCCTTGTCTGAGCCGGGAACATCGGGGCGGCGGGGGCGATGGGCGCATCCGCCCATTGCGCATGGCCTTGCACGAACAGCGAGGGAAGCGCCTCGCGCACGAAAGTCTGTCTTTCGAGCCTGATGGTCCCGGTGACCCCGTCGAAAGGCAGCGCGGTTTTCATCTGGTTGGCGATCAGTATCTGGATCAGGTTGTATGCGTCTATGCCAAGCGCATAGAGGCGTTCCTGATCTGTCGGGAGCGGGGGATTCGCGCGAGGATATGCGGAGATCGCGGGCTGGTCCATCTGCATCAGCCAGGGCATGTCGACGAAGCGTATGCCGTCCAGGTCGAAGTTGACCAGGGTGTCGCTGTTGCCGGCGAATATCTGTGAAGTCGCATAGACCGGAAGGCTGTTGGGAAGATAGGGGCGTATCAGGCGCGACTTTTCGATGTCGGTTGCCAGAAACACCATGCTGTCCGGCGTGGGCGAGATGGCAGCCAAAACCGCAGCATCGCCGTCAAAGTCGATTTCCTGCGCCACGCTTCCGCCGAGCGCAGTCCACTGTTCCTCGAACGCATATTGTAGGCGCCTGGAAAGCGGGTCGCTGTCGGAGATGACGATGGCCTGTCTTAGCTTCTGCCTGCGCGCGAGGCGCGCGACCTGCTGTGCTTCCGCTTCAATTGCGAGGCCGAAGAAATACAGCTGGCGCGATGCAGACCCCTCGACGACGTTGAGCGCCAGCGTGGGCACCGGAAGGCCGGGTTCAGCGGCAAGCTTGCGTATGTCTTCGCGCGTCAGTGGCCCCACCACCGCGACGGCGCCGTTGCTGACCGCCTCGTTGTAGGCATCCACGACGCTGTGTTGATCGTCGAAATCAGCGTATACGCGTATCGGAAGCCCGGCGTGCAGTATCTTCGCTGCAGCCATGAATCCCTGCTGAACTGCCCTTGCGGCAGGGCCAAGGTCGGGCGAGTCGACAGGCAGCAGGAGTGCTAGGTTGGGCGCGGCTCCTGGGGTCGGCGCGTCGGCTGTGGCATTGGCAGAAACGCTCACGTATAGTGCGAACAAGGAAAACCGAAACCACTTCAGAAGGAAGACGCGTTGCATATCGAACACCCGCAAAAGTTGGAAGCTGCATTATATGTAGTTGCCACCCCGATTGGGAACCTGCGCGACATCACGCTGCGCGCGCTCGACGTCCTGCAGCAGGCAGACGTGGTCGCAGCAGAAGATACGCGCAACACATCCCATCTTCTGAAGCATCACGGCATACATGCAAACAGGCTGATCGCGGTGCATCAGCACAACGAGCGCCACTCCGCGGAAAGGATCGCGGCGATGCTGAAGGAAGGCCTGAGCGTGGCCTTTGTCAGCGATGCGGGAACGCCCGCCGTGAGCGATCCGGGTGCACTGCTGGTCAGGGAAGTGAGAGCTGCGGGCTTTCGCGTGATCCCCGTGCCGGGGGCAAGCGCTTTTGTCGCGGCGATTTCGGCATCCGGATTCACTGCGCCGCATTTCCTCTTTTACGGATTCCTGCCAAGCAAGTCGGCAGCCAGGAAAAGCGCGCTCCATGAATTGGCAGGCCACCCCTACACGCTGGTATTTTACGAGGCGCCGCACCGCATCGTCGATTGCGTCTCAGACCTTCGCTCGGTTCTTGGAGGTGACAGGCGGATAGCCCTGGCGCGCGAAATCACCAAGCTCTTCGAGACGGTGCACGAATGCGCCCTGGACGATGCGGTCTCATGGCTTCTGGAGGATGAGAACAGGCAGCGCGGGGAATTCGTCCTGCTCGTCTCGGGTAGAGAAGCCGGGACAGGGATTTCCACCGAGACCGAAGGCGTGCTTTCGGAGCTTCTGGAGGCGCTGCCGCTCAGGCAGGCGGTGCAGATTGCGGCAAACATCACGCGCGCCAACCGCAGCGAGCTGTACCAGCTCGCCTTGCGCATGAAGGGCTGAAGATGTCACCCCTGATCGAGGCGCTTTTGAATTCGCCTGAATGCTACGATCATCCGGTAAAAAGGCTGAGCCTCGTCGAGACCCACATCTCATGGGTGATACTCACGGGAAAGTATGCCTACAAGATCAAGAAGCCTGTGAACCTGGGTTTTCTGGATTTCAGCACGCTGGAAAAGAGGCTGGAATACTGTCGCGAGGAGCTGAGGCTGAACAGGAGGCTGGCGGCGGAATATTATCTCGAGGTGGTCAGCATCGCGGGAAGCATCGCAGCGCCCCGCATCAACGGTGATGGCGCAGCGCTCGAATATGCGGTCAAGATGAGGGAGTTTCCGGCAGACTCGACGCTGGATCTGATGGCAGAGCGTGGCGAATTGAAGGCGTTGCACATAGACCTTCTGGCCCGGAGGGTCGCGCGCTTTCACCTGCACGAATGCGCTGCCCTGCCTCCTGGCAGCCCATGGGGAGGCGTCGATGCAATCATGCGTCCAGTCAGGGACAACTTCGCGATATTGACGAAGCTGCTCGATGATGCAACGGAAAGGCAAAATCTTGAAGAGCTCGAGCGCTGGTGCGAGGAGGAGCAAGGGCGGCTTGCCGACCTCATGAGCAGAAGAACCGTGCGCGAATGCCACGGCGACCTTCATCTTGCGAATGTCGCATGGGATGACGGGAAGCTGGTCATATTCGACTGTCTGGAGTTCGACCCGTGGCTTCGCTGGATAGACCCCATATCGGAAGTTGCCTTCTGCTACATGGATCTGCTGCACCGCAAATCGGCGCCTATGGCATGGCGCTTCCTCAATGCCTGGCTCTCGGAAACCGGCGACTATCAGGGCGTTGCCCTGCTCTCCTTCTACGCATCGTACCGCGCGATGGTGCGCGCAAAGGTCGCGGGGCTGCGGGCGCAGCAGGAAAGCGATAAACAGGATGCATTGAGGGAAAGATCGGAATTTCTGAAACTGGCGATGCGGTTATCAGAAAGACGCCCGGCTGAGCTCTGGATAACCCACGGCCTGTCGGGATCTGGCAAGACCACCCTTACCCAGGGCCTGCTCGAGGAGCGCGGCATGATACGCCTGCGCTCGGATGTGGAGAGGAAGCGGATTTTCGGGCTCTCGGCCCTTGAGAAGAGCAGCAGCGGAATCGAGGCGGGTCTTTACAGCAGCGAGGCCAGCGCAAAAACCTATGCCAGACTGCACCGGCTTGCAGAGGATCTCGTCAGGGAAGGCTACCCCGTCGTCATCGATGCGGCCTTCCTCGAGCGCAGCCAGCGCGATCTCTTCCGCAGCCTTGCAAAAAGCATGGGTGCGGATTTCAGGATACTGGATGCAGAGGCGCCTCCCGAGGTCCTGAGAGAACGCATCAGGGCGCGGCATCAACAAGGGAGGGACGCCTCGGAGGCCGATCTTCGCGTCCTCGAGCACCAGCTTGCAACAGCCATGCCTTTGGGGCAGGACGAACTGGCTGATACAATCAGGCTGGAGGCCGGAAAGACATGAGCGACTGCTGCACCCCGCATCCCAACAAACGCCGCTGCCCCGGAAACGGGCTCGAATGCGCCGAAGTATCGGCGAGAACCATCCTGCATCACATAAAAAGTCCCTGGCTGTGGCATGACACCGGACAGCGCTACTTTTATTGCGGCGACCCGGACTGCGACATCGTATATTTCGGCGAAGACGGCGCCGTAATCAGAACCGCTGAGCTGCGAAATCCCGCAAAGGGGGAATTGCTCTGCTTCTGCTTCGGCGTGACCCATGCGGATGCGCTGAACGGGGTCCGCGATTTCGTGCTCGAAAAGACGGGGCTCAAGCTTTGTTCATGTGAAACGAGCAACCCTTCAGGGCGCTGCTGTCTCAAGGACTTTCCGAGATGAGCCACATGCTCAATTATTCCGAGTATGTCAAGATGTTCATTGGGCTTCTGGCGATCATCAACCCCTTCGGCGTGATCCCGATCTTCATCGGCATGACCTCTGACCAGAGCGACGGGCAGCGCAGGCAGACGGTCAGGGTCGTGGCCACCAGCGTGTCCGTCATCCTGCTCGTATCCCTGTTCTTCGGGGACCTGTTCCTCGAGTTCTTCGGCATCAGCATCGCATCCTTCAGGGTGGGCGGCGGGATATTGATACTGCTGATGGCGATCGCGATGCTGCATGCGAAGACCAGCCTGATCCGGCAGACGGAAGAGGAGGCGGATGAGTCGACAGAGAAGGAGTCGGTCGCGATCGTGCCTCTTGCGATGCCGCTGCTTGCAGGGCCGGGTGCGATCAGCACGGTGATACTGGAGGCGCACAAGTCGAGCGGCCTGGCTCACTACATGATCATATCGACAGGCATCCTGCTGATCGGGCTCGCCGTATGGGGGGTGCTCAGGCTTGCTCCGTGGATCGCAGGCCATCTGGGGGCGACGGGGCTCAACATCTTCACGCGCATCATGGGGCTGATACTGGCAGCGATCGCGGTCGAATTCATCGCGAGCGGCCTTCAGGGACTCTTCCCGATACTGGCTGCAAACTGATTTCAGTTGCCGTGCAGGAAATCCACGCGGCGGTTCTCCTTCCAGCAGCTCTCCTCGTGGCAGGTGAGGCGAGGCTTCTGCGATCCGAAGCTCACGATCTTGATTCTCGAGAGCGGGACGCCCAGCGTCACCATCATCTTGCGTACGCTGTTCGCGCGCGATGCGCCGAGGGACAGGTTGAACTCGTCGCTCCCTCTCTCGTCGGTGTTGCCCTGCAATGTCACTTCATCGTTTGGGTGGGACTTCATGAAACCCGCCTGTTCCTCGATGATCTTGATGTATTCAGGCTTGATGTCGGAAGCGTTGTAGTCGAAATACACGCTTTGCTTGTTGAGTTCCTGAAGGGTCTTCGTGCCTTGGCCTGACAGCGGGCTTGCTTCGAGATCGGACTGCGTGAGCGTGCCGGTCTGGGAGGCGCCTGAAGCGCCCGACGCGCTTCCGGTCTGCTGCGGGCTTGCCGACTTGATCGGCGCCTGATTGGGGGATGCGCAGGCCGTAAGTGCCATGATTGCTGCGATGAGGAATTTTTTCATTTGTGCTCTTCCAGGGTCGTCGGCTTCTGGCGCGGGAGCTTGAAATATCAACCCTTCGCACCCAGATGGAACTTATGCCGGTGAAATATGTTCTGATTGCTCGTGCATCTATAGTAGCATTACTGTCCGGGAATCAGAACTGCCCGGCAGGAACTTAAAGGAGATTTTTGAATGTTGAAGAAAGCGGTGTATGGATTGATGGCGGCGATGCTGTTTGCGAGCGGCATCGCTCTGGCGGAGAATTCGCCCAGCATCGATCAGGTCTACAAGGCGGCCGAATCGGGCAACCTGAACGAGGCGCAAAGGATGATGGATGTCGTGCTTCAACAGCATCCGAACAGCGCGAAGGCGCATTTCGTCGAAGCCGAGATAGCGGCAAAACAGGGCCAGATGGAAAGGGCCTCGTCGGAGCTCGGCAAGGCTGAAGAGCTGAAGCCCGGCCTGCCATTCGCGAAACCCGAAGCCGTGCAGGAACTGAAGAGCCGGATTGGCGGACGCCGTTCCGGCGCGATGTCCGTTGCACAGCCCGCATCTTCCGGATTTCCATGGGGCATGCTGTTCGTGGCGGGCGGCGCGATCGCGATCCTCTTCCTGATCATGCGCGCGATCAGTGCGCGCAATGCGGTGTCTTCCTATCAGCCTGCCCAGCGCTATGGCCAGCCTCAAGGCTATGGCAACCAGCCCTATGCGCCGCAGCCTTACGGCCAGCCCTATGGCGGTGCTGCGCCGATGTCGGGCGGCATGGGCAGCACTATCATGGGCGGACTTGCGACGGGCGCCGCAGTGGGCGCTGGCATGGTGGCGGGCGAGGCGCTGGCCCATCACTTCATGGATGGAAGCTCCTCGGGCAGTTCGTCCGGTAACAACATCAATCCGGTTGCGGATTCATGGACCGATTCGCCCGACAACATGGGCGGCAACGACTTCGGCATCGCGGACAATTCTTCCTGGGACGACAGCTCGAACTTTGCGGATTCGGGCGACAGCGACTGGGGCTGATTTCCCTTCAGCCTGAACCGCGCACAAGGGCATCCTCGGGATGCCCTTGTTGCTTTCATTGTCTATGCCTTTACTTTCAAACAGGCGTTTGATATCTTGATCCCTGTGACGCATCCCTTGCCGAAGGAAGGGATGCGCTTTTTTATCCATACGGGACCATCGAGATGAGACTCATGACGCAAGCCAAATTTGCCTTTCTGGTGCTGGCAGTGACGCTGGCAGGATGCGACAAGCCCAAGGGTGCTGCACCCGGAAAGGGTCCCACGCCGGTGGGCGTGGTCCAGATCAGGGCGGAAAAGGTGATGGTGACAGAGGAGCTGCCAGGACGCACATCGCCCTACCAGATTTCCGAGGTGCGCCCGCAGGTGAGCGGCATACTGCAGAAGCGCCTCTTCGTCGAAGGGGCTGACGTCAAGGCCGGTCAGACGCTCTACCAGATAGACCCGGCGCTTTACAAGGCGGCCCTGGACAATGCCGAGGCGAGCCTTGCCAAGGCGGAAGCCAACCTCGAAACCATCAAACTCAAGACGGACAGGTATCGGGAGCTGGTCAGGATCAATGCAGTGAGCCGGCAGGATACGGACGATGCGGATGCCGCGCTGAAGCAGGCCGAGGCCGATGTCGCTTCCAACAAGGCGGCCGTCGAGACTGCGCGCATCAATCTCGACTACACGCGCATCGTCTCGCCGATTTCCGGGCGTACGGGCATCTCGAGCGTCACCCCGGGCGCGCTTCTGACGGCGAACCAGGCGAATGCTCTGACGACCGTGCAGCAGCTCGACCCGATATACGTCGATGTCGTCGAGCCCACGGCAGACCTCATGCGCATGAAGAATGAACTCGCAAGCGGAAAACTGAAGAGCGCGGGGCCAAACTCGGTCAAGGTGAGACTGAAGCTCGACGACAGCACGGTCTACGGACTGGAAGGCAGGCTCGAATTCGCGGACGTCACGGTGGACCAGGGAACGGGAACGGTCACGCTGCGTGCGCTTTTTCCCAATCCCAGGCACGAGCTTCTGCCGGGCATGTTCGTGCGCGCAGTGCTTGAAGAGGGCGTGAACGAAAAGGGCATAGTCGTGCCCCAGCAGGGCGTGACCCACGACACCAGGGGAGGGGCTACGGCGCTTGTCCTGAATCCGGACGGCAAGGTCGAAAAGCGTGATCTCGAGCTTGGCGAGGCGATGGGCAACAAGTGGGTGGTCAAGAGCGGGCTGAATGCCGGGGATCTGCTGATCGTCGACGGGCTGCAGAAGGTCAAGCCCGGGGCGGAAGCCAAGGCGGTGCCTTTGGAAACTGCGCAGTAGAAGGAGCGGAGCCCATGTCACGCTTTTTCATAGACCGTCCGATTTTTGCCTGGGTGATCGCCATCGTCATCATGATGGCGGGCGTGCTTGCGATCATCGGCCTGCCCATCGCCCAGTATCCTGCGATCGCGCCCCCCGCGATCTCGATCACCGGCAACTATCCAGGTGCATCCGCGAAGACCGTCGAGGATGCCGTCACGCAGGTGATAGAGCAGAAGATGAAGGGTATAGACGGTCTGAGCTACATGTCGTCTACCAGCGATTCTTCGGGTGCCGTGAGCATCACGCTGACCTTCGACAGCGGCACCAATCCCGATGTCGCCCAGGTCCAGGTGCAGAACAAGCTGCAGCTTGCGATGCCGCTTTTGCCTCCGGAAGTGCAGCAGGAGGGCCTGAGCATCGCGAAGTCCACCAAGAACTTCCTGATGGTGATGGCCTTCGTGTCCGAAGACGGCAAGATGAGCCAGGCGGATCTCGCCGACTATGTCGCCGCCAACGTGCTCGACACGGTGAGCCGCGTCAAGGGCGTCGGCGACACCATCATGTTCGGCGCACAATACGGCATGAGGATATGGCTGGATCCTGCAAAGCTCAACAGCTACAAACTGACGCCTGTCGATGTCGTCAATGCGATACAGGCGCAGAATGCCCAGGTCTCGTCCGGCCAGCTCGGCGGCGTTCCGGCCGTGAAGGGCCAGGAGCTCAATGCGACCGTCACCTCGCAGAGCCGTTTGCAGACGCCCAAGCAGTTCGGCGAGATCATCCTGAAGACCAACCAGGGCGGTGCGACCGTGTATCTCAAGGACGTGGCACGCATCGAGCTGGGCAGCGAGGACTACAGCAAGCTTGCGCGCTTCAACACGCATCCGGCAACGGGCGTCGCATTCAAGATGTCCACGGGCGCGAATGCGCTCGATACCGCGGAGGCGATCAAGGCCAAGGTCAACGAGCTTTCGAAATTCTTCCCACCCGGCATGAAGGCGGTGGTGGCCTATGACACGACACCCTACGTCAGGCTATCGATCAGGGAAGTGATCAAGACGCTGCTGCAGGCGATCGTCCTGGTTTTCCTGGTCATCTACCTTTTCCTGCAGAATTTCCGCGCAACGCTGATCCCCACGATCGCGGTGCCAGTCGTCGTTCTGGGCACCTTCGGGGTTCTTAGCGCTGCGGGCTTCTCGATCAACACGCTCACCCTTTTCGCGATCGTGCTGGCCATCGGCCTTCTGGTCGACGATGCGATCGTCGTCGTCGAGAACGTGGAGCGCGTGATGTTCGAGGAGGGGCTGCCGCCGAGGGAGGCAACCCGGAAATCGATGAGCCAGATCACCGGCGCGCTGGTCGGCATCGCGCTCGTGCTCTCCGCCGTGTTCATCCCCATGGCGTTCTTCAGCGGTTCTGCAGGCGTGATCTACAGGCAGTTCTCCGTCACCATCGTCTCCGCCATGGTGCTCTCGGTGATCGTCGCGCTGATCCTCACCCCTGCCCTATGCGCAACTATCCTGAAGCCCATCGCTAAGGGCGAGCACATCAAGCATCGCGGGTTCTTCGGCTGGTTCAACCGCATGTTCGACCGCTCGAACAAAAATTACCAAGGCAGGGTCAAGCGCATCATCCATCGCTCCGCCCCCTATCTTCTGGTCTATCTGGTCGTGGTCATCGCTACAGGCGCGATCTTCCTGCGCCAGCCCAGCGGCTTCCTGCCGGACGAGGACCAGGGGATACTTTACTGCCAGATCGTGCTGCCGGCAGGGGCGACCCAGGAGCGCACGCTGGAAGTGATCAAGCAGGTCGAGCACCACTTCCTGGTCGACGAGAAGGATTCGGTTGCGACCATGTTCGGCGTGGCGGGCTTCAGCTTCGGCGGAACCGGTCAGAATGCGGGCCTCGCTTTCGTGCGCCTGAAGCCATGGGACGAGCGCACCCGCCCGGATCAGAAGGTCCAGGCGATCGTCGCAAATGCGATGAAGTCCTTCTCGCACATCAGGGATGCGATGGTTTTCGCCTTCGCGCCCCCGGCGGCGCTCGAGCTCGGCAACGCGAACGGCTTCGACCTAGAGCTGGAGGACAGGGCTGGGCTGGGGCACGACAAGCTGATGGCGGCCAGAAACCAGCTTCTGGGTCTGGCTCACAAGGATCCGCTGCTCTTCGCAGTGCGGCCCAATGGCCAGGATGACATGCCAGAGTACCGCCTGGAAATCGACAAGCAGAAGGCCAGCGCGCTGGGGCTTAATCTTGCCGACATCAACCAGACGCTGAGCATCGCCTGGGGCAGCGCCTTCGTGAACGACTTCACCGACCAGGGGCGCACCAAGCGCGTCTTCCTGCAGGGCGACGCGCCATCCCGCATGCTGCCACAGGACATCGGCAAGTGGTTCGTGCGCAACGACAAGGGGGACATGGTTCCCTTCACCGCCTTCGCGACTGGGCACTGGGCCTATGCCTCGCCGCGCCTCGAGCGCTACAACGGCCTGCCCGCGATGGAGATACAGGGAGCGGCCGCACCCGGCAAGAGCTCCGGGCAGGCGCTTGCAGAAATGGAGAAGCTGGTCGCACAGCTTCCCCCCGGCATAGGCTTCGAATGGACTGGCCTTTCCGACCAGGAGCACAGCTCAGGATCGCAGGCTCCCGCGCTGTATGCGGTCTCCCTGCTTTTCGTCTTCCTCTGCCTTGCAGCGCTTTATGAAAGCTGGTCCATCCCCTTCTCGGTGATGCTGGTCGTGCCACTGGGCATCTTCGGCGCGCTCCTCGCATCGACGATGCGCAGCTTCGCCGACGACATCTATCTTCAGGTGGGGCTGCTCACCACCGTCGGCCTTTCCGCGAAGAACGCGATCCTGATCGTGCAGTTCGCGAAGGCGCAGATGGAAGAGCACGGAGCCAGCCTGATCGATGCGACGCTGGAGGCCGTGCACATGAGGCTGCGCCCCATACTGATGACCTCGCTCGCGTTCGGTTTCGGCGTATTGCCGCTTGCGATCAGCCACGGCGCGGGCTCCGGAGGACAGAACGCGATCGGCACGAGCGTGCTTGGCGGGATGCTGGCCGCGACGGGGCTTGGCATCTTCTTCGTGCCGCTTTCCTTCGTGCTGGTGAGGCGCATCTTCCCGGGAAAGCCAAAACAGCAGGAGAACGGACATGAATAAGAAACTGCTGCTGACCTTGTTGCTTGCCGCATTGGGCGGCTGTTCGCTGGCTCCGGCCTATCACAGGCCGGAACTTCCGGTGTCCCCTGCATGGCCCGATACCGCGAAGCCCGAAGGCAAGAGGCTGATGCCGGACTGGAAGACCTATTTCCCCGACCCGAGACTGCAGGCACTGCTCGTCGCGGCCTTCGAGAACAACCGTGATCTGCGCATTGCGACGGCGCGCATCGCGGAGGCGCGAGCGCAATACGGCATACAGCAGTCCAACAGGCTGCCCAACGTGAACGCGAACGTCTCGCGGACCGCCTCGTTCACGCCTCCCAGCGTCAACTTCCTGCCCATACCCTACGAGTACCAGCGCTACGACGTGAACGCGAGCCTCGTGTCATTCGAGCTCGACTTCTGGGGAAGGCTTAGCAGCCTCAGCGCCGCGGCCAAGGCCAACTACCTCTCGACCGAGGCGGCCGAGCATGCGTTCAGGCTTTCCCTGATCGCAGACGTGAGCAATGCCTATCTTTCACTGGTCGAGCTCCAGGAAGCGGCAAAGGTTGCGGCCGACACGACCAAAGGAAGAAAGGAAGTGCTCGACCTGACCACGAGGCGCCGCGAGCTCGGGGTGTCGAGCGACCTGGATGTGCTCGCGGCCGAAGGCGCATATCAGTCTGCGGTCAGCGAGGAGGCGGCCATAGGGCAGCAGGAATCTGCGGCGCAAAACCTCCTGACGCAGCTCGTGGGCAAGATGCCAGACAATCTTCCAAAAGGGCTGAGTCTCGAGGATCAGGGCATCGAACCCGATCTGATTGCGGGCATGCCGGCCGAGGTCCTCGTGAACAGGCCGGATGTAGAAGCGGCAGAGCAGCAGCTGATCGCGGCGAATGCCAACATAGGCGCCGCAAGGGCGGCCTTTCTGCCGAGCATAAATCTGACCGGCGCATTCGGCTCCGCGAGCCGCCAGATCAACGGCCTTTTCGATGCGGGCAGCAAGGCATGGACTTTCGAGCCCTCGCTCACGCTCCCGCTCTTCGATGCCGGGCTCAACAGGTCGAATCTGGATCTTGCCAAGGCGCGCAAGGTGATCGCGGTCGCCCAGTACGAGAAGACCATACAGCAGGCCTTTCGCGAAGTGGCTGATTTGCTCAATGCGCGGGACAGCTTGAGCCGCCAGCTAGATGCCCAGAAGGCGAATGCAAAATCCCAGAGGAAGCGCCTGAAGCTCACCGAGGCGCGCTTCCGTGCGGGCATCGCAAGCAATATCGAGCTTCTGGATGCGGAGCGCGATGCGGACACCGCAATCCAGGCGGAACTGCAGGCAAGGCTGGCACTCCTCAATGCGGCGACCAAGCTCTATTCCGCGCTGGCCGGGGACACGGTGGCAAAGCGATGATGGACACGGCAGGCGAGAATACCCGGGCGCGTCTGGTCGAGGCGGCACGCGAGGTGTTCGCCGAGCACGGCTTCCAGGGAGCGACGGTGCGCGAGATCTGTCGCCGCGCGGATGCCAATGTGGCCGCGGTGAACTACCACTTCGGCAGCAAGCATGGCCTGCTCTCCGAGGCGCTCAATTTCAACCGGCTGAAGGCCTTGCAGAGCGCGACAGAATCCTCGGATGCCAGTCCGGAGGAGCGCCTGCGCGCCTTCATCATGGACTTCATGCTGATGCTGCTGGACGAGGACAATGCCTCGCGCCAATGCCAGATGATGGCGCGCGAGCTGGCGGATCCGTCCCCTGCGCTGGACAAGATCGTGGTCGAGGCGATCGCACCCCTGCATGAATTCCTGGGCAGGCTGGTGAAGGAGGTCGCGGCAAGGAAGATGATGGATGCCGATGTGCGCCGCTGTGTATACAGCATACTCGGCCAGTGCCTGTTCTACAGGAACTCCCATCCGGTGTTGCAGCGCATGAACCCGACGCTGCATTACGACCGCAAGGAAATCGAAGCGATCGCACGCCACATCGCCGATTTCTCCCTCCCCGCGCTGCGCGCTGTCAAATAGCGCACGGGCTGCCAATCCGGCTTACAATCTGGCGCATGCCGGACTCCAACCTTTTCGATCGTCATCTCTGGCGGCGCTTTTGCGCGATGGCGCTGCCCTACTGGCTGCAGGACGAGAAGTGGCAGGCCAGGGGCTTACTCTTTCTGCTCTTGCTGCTGCTGTTCGGGCAGACAGGGTTTTCCGTCCTTTTCAACCAGCTGACCGGGGAGTTCACTTCCGCGCTTGCGGCAAAGGATGCGCCGAGGTTCTGGGCCGCGATCAGGGAATGTTTCCTGATCCTCGTCTTGGCCGTTCCCATCTATGCCTTCTACTACTATGTGCGCGACAGGCTGGGCATCGGCTGGCGGCGCTGGATGACCAGGAAGTTTCTCAGCGGCTATTTCGAAAGGCGCGCCTACTATGAGCTCAACTCGAGCACCGAGATCGACAATCCGGATCAGCGCATCTCCGAGGACATCAATACCTTCACCCAGAGGTCGCTTTATTATCTGATGGTGGTGATAGGATCGGTCTTCGACCTTCTGGCTTTCAGCGGAGTCCTCTGGTCCATTTCGACCGACTTCGTCTACTTCCTGATCGCCTATGCGTTCGCCGGCACTGCAATCGTGCTGGCCGTCTTCGGCAAGGTCCTGATCGGCCTCAATTTCTATCAGCTGAAGCGGGAGGCCAACTTCCGCTTCAGCCTGGTGCGCGTGCGCGAGAACGCGGAGGCCATCGCGTTCTACCGCGGAGAGAAGCAGGAAGCGTCAGCGGCCGAGGGCCGCTTCAATGAGGCCTTTGACAATTACATCAGGCTCATCAGGTCCCAGCTCAACCTGAACCTGTTCCAGTACGGCTACAGCTTTCTGACCATCATCCTGCCCAGCGCGATCATCGCCAACCGGGTGCTCTCGGGCAAGCTCGAGGTCGGCAGCGCGATACAGGCTGCGGGCGCGTTTGCCGCGATACTGCGTTCGCTCACGCTGATCGTCGACAACTTCGAGGGCTTCAGCAGGTTCGTGGCGGGGATAGACAGGCTGGAGAGCTTCTCGGATTATCTATCCGCACATGAAGGTTCCGGAAAAAGCATCACCATGGCCGAGGGCGGCAGGGTCTCCCTGGAAAACCTGACCGTCAGGACGCCCAACCGGGGGCGCATCCTGGTAAGCAATCTCACAGTCTCGGTAGAGCCCGGAAGCGGTCTGATGATCGCGGGGATCAGCGGCTCCGGGAAGAGTTCGCTGCTTCGCGCGATTGCCGGGCTGTGGCACGAGGGCAGCGGGCGCATCGTGAGCCCGGATCACGACGGAATGCTCTTCCTGCCGCAAAGGCCCTACATGCTGCTGGGGAGCCTGCGCAGCCAGCTTGTCTACCCAAGGCAAGACATGAATGTTAAGGACGAAGAGCTTCTGCGTCTGCTTTCCCGCGTCAACCTGCCGGATGTCGCGGAAAGGCTGGGCGGGCTTGATGCCGAGCTCGACTGGGCCAAGGTGCTATCGGTGGGAGAGCAGCAGCGCGTGGCCTTCGCGCGGGCGCTGCTGGCAGCTCCCCGCTATGCGATACTCGACGAGGCGACCAGCGCGCTGGACGAGGAAAACGAGGAGCATCTCTACCGCGAACTTGCAGGAAGCGGCACGACGCTGATCAGCGTCGCCCACAGGACATCGATAGTGAAATATCACGCCCAGGTTCTTGAACTCGACGGCCAGGGAGGATGGAGGCTTTTCAGCTCGGAAGAATATGCGGGAGGGTCAGGGACCGGCGTTTGATTTATAATTCCGCCTGTATATCAAGCAGGACAACATCATGCAGCAAATCACAATCACGCGGCCCGACGACTGGCATCTGCATCTGCGCGACGGCGCGCTGATGAAATCGGTGCTGCCGGACACCGCGAGGCAGTTCGCGCGGGCGATCGTCATGCCGAACCTGAAGCCTCCCGTCACCACGACGGAATTGGCCCTGGAATACAGGAAACGGATACTCGACGCGTTGCCGGAAGGCGCTTCATTCGAGCCATTGATGACGCTCTATCTGACCGACAACACGACGGCCGGCGAAATCAGGAAGGCCAGGGAGAGCGGTCTCGTGCATGCGGTGAAGCTCTATCCTGCGGGTGCTACCACCAATTCCGACGCGGGCGTGACCGACATCAGGCGCGCCTATCCCGCGCTTTTCGAGATGCAGGAATGCGGCATGCCGCTTCTGGTGCACGGCGAAGTCACGGACGTCGACGTTTTCGATCGGGAGGCCGTGTTCATAGAGCGGGTGATGATGCCGCTGCTGAAGGACATGCCGGAGCTTCGCGTGGTGTTCGAACACATCACCACGAAGGATGCGGTGCAGTTCGTGACGGAGGCGAACGACAACATCGCGGCGACCATCACCGCTCACCATCTTCTGTACAACCGCAACGCGATGTTCGAGGGGGGCATGAGGCCTCACTACTACTGCCTGCCTATCCTGAAGCGCGAGCATCACCGCGAGGCCCTGGGAAAGGCCGCCACCAGCGGCAGCAGGAAATTCTTCCTGGGAACGGACAGCGCGCCCCATGCGCAGCACGCCAAGGAGGCGGCCTGCGGCTGCGCCGGGATCTACACCGCCCACGCGGCGATGGAGCTCTATGCGGAGGCTTTCTGGCAACTCGGGAAGCTCGACATGCTGGAAGGATTCGCGAGCTTCCATGGCGCCGACTTCTACCGTCTGCCGCGCAACCAGGGAAAGATCACGCTATCCCAAAAGGAATGGCGGGTTCCCGATGCGCTCGATTTCGGGGGGCACCGCCTCGTGCCGCTCAGGGCCGGAGAAACCATGAAGTGGAGGATGGAGCCATGCCTCTAGGCCCCTATCTCGATGCGTTTCCCGTGCTGGGAAGTAGGGTCTATCTCCATCCTTCCTGCCAGGTGATAGGCGATGTAAGAATGGGAGACGACAGCTCGGTATGGTGCAATGCGGTGCTGCGCGGCGACGTGAACCGCATTTCCATCGGGGTCGGCACCAACATCCAGGATCTCACGATGTGCCATGTCTCCCATGCGACTAGGGACAAGCCGGAGGGGTCGCCGCTGATCATAGGCGACTATGTGACGGTCGGCCATTCCGTGATCCTGCACGGCTGCAGGATAGGGAACGAATGTCTGATCGGCATGGGGTCCATCGTCATGGACGACGTCGAGATACCGGACCATGTGCTGATCGGCGCGGGCAGCCTCGTGTCGCCGGGAAAGAAACTCGCAAGCGGGATGCTCTACATGGGGAGGCCGGCGAGGGCGGTGAGGGAACTCACTGCGGACGAGATCGCCTATTTCCGCTATTCCGCGGACCATTACATCAAGGGCAAGAACGATTACCTGGGCCAGGGGAGCTGACATGTCAGACGAATCCGGCAGGCAGGAAATCTTCAGGGCCAAGGTCAATCTCGAGACCGCCAGGATGCCGTGGCGGGAGATGCAGCGCTATTTCGCAAGCGGCGCCGCACTCTATGTTTCTCCCGATCTGGATCTCGTCGAGACGGCATTTCAGATGTCGGAGGACAATGCGGCGCTGATCAGTCAATGGATGAAGGCGGGACTCTTCGGCAAGGTCACGGATGATCAGGCGAGGATCTGGTTCGATGCGGACGCGACGCTCTGGGCCGTGGTGGTGAGCCCCTGGGTGCTTGTCCAGCCCGACTAGTGCCTCTTTCAGGAGGAAACATGGTTTCATCGCACGGATGGTTCTACTGGGCACTGCTCTCCGCGGTCTTTGCCGCGATGACGGCGGTATTCGCGAAGATCGGTCTGCAGGGGGTGAATTCCGATTTCGCAACGCTGATCCGCACCTTCGTGATCCTGCTCGTGCTGTCATGCTTCGTGTATTTCACCGGAAAATGGAGCGATCCTTCCGCGCTCGGGGCCAAGACCTGGCTCTTTCTCTCCCTCTCCGCGCTTGCGACCGGCGCATCGTGGGTCTGCTATTTCCGCGCGCTCCAGATCGGAGAGGCGTCCAAGGTTGCACCCGTGGACAAGTTCAGCGTGGTGCTGGTCGCCATCTTTGCCGTCGCCTTCCTGGGGGAGCGTCCCAGCCTCAGGGAGTGGACCGGCATCCTGCTGGTCACGGCGGGCGTGATCGTGCTGAGCCTTGCGAGATAGGCGTGGAAGAGCGGTCCAGTGTGCGCCTTCCGCTGCTCCTGATCGCGGGCTATTTCCTCTTCATCCTCTATGGCAGCCTCTCCCCCTTCACGGGGTGGCGGGATCAGGGGCTCAATTTCGCCGATGTCCTGAAAGAGCCGCTGCACCTGACCTACACGGCATTCGACGCCGCAGTGAACATGCTGTCCTATATGCCGTTCGGGTTTCTGGTGGCGCTTGCGTTAAGATCGCGTCTTGGCGCCTTGTCGAGCGCATTGCTGGCACTGGTCTTCGGCATGCTCGTCTCGGCAGGAATGGAATATCTTCAGATGTATCTGCCCTCCCGCGTGAGCTCGAATCTCGACATACTGACCAACACTTCGGGCTCGGCGCTCGGCGGCCTGGTCGCGGTCAGCATGTCTTCATGGGTCAGGCTGCGCCTCGCGGTGAAACGCTGGCGCAGCCATTTCTTCCAGCACGGCAAGGGATCAGACCTGGGCCTGGCGCTCCTCGCGCTCTGGGTTTTCGGCCACATCAACCCGACATTGCCCCTGCTCGGCAACGTGTTCATCGCGGAGATGGAGCGCCAGCCTTTCGCATCGGTTCCGGCCGAACCGTTCGGCTGGTGGGCGAGCATCGCCGTCGCGCTGAACCTGCTGATGCTGGGCACGCTGCTGCTGACGCTCATGCGCACGCCGCGCCGCGTGCTGACGACCCTGCTTGTGGTGCTGTGCATGGTCGCGCTCCTGAAATTCATCATCGCGGCAGTGCTACTGAAGTCCTGGGCGCTGTTTCTCTGGATCAACGGCGAGGCGATGCTGGGAATACTTCTGGGATTCATGCTGCTGATGGCCATCGTCTGGCTGCCCAGGGTCGCGGTGATCAGCGTGGGCGCATTGGTCGCGGCGAGCTATTTCGTGATCGTGAATTTCGTGGTGGACCGCAGCACGCCTTCCGCCGCGATGTCCATCTACCACTGGCACTATCTTCATCTGTTGAACTACAACGGCCTGGCGCAGACCATCGCGATGATCTTCCCCGTGCTTTTGCTGTTTCACCTGTGGCGGATGAGGGACGTATAATTTCAAGCGTATCGTTGGAGACTTCATGAGCTATTTCGACAAGCATGTTTTTTTCTGCACCAACCGGCGCAAGGATGGCAGCCAGTGCTGCGCAGACCATGGCGCGCAGAAGGCGCGCGACTACATGAAGAGGAAGGTCAAGGAGCTTGGCATCTCGGGCGAGAATAACAGGATACGCATCAACAACGCGGGATGCATGGACCGCTGCGAACTGGGGCCCGTGATCGTGGTGTATCCGGAAGGCGTCTGGTACACCTATGTGGATGAGAGCGATCTCGACGAGATCATGGAGCAGCATTTGAAGCAAGGCCGCATCGTCGAGCGGCTGAAGATCTGATGGCGCACAGGACGGTTTTTGAGGGAGGTGCGGGAAGACTGGAGGGTGTCGTGCACCTGCCGGAAGAGGATCCGCGCGCGATCGCCGTGGTCGCGCATCCGCTGACCACGATGGGCGGCACGATGGACAACAAGATCGTCACCACGCTTGCAAAGACTTTCGCCGAGCTCGGATTTGCTGCGCTGCGCTTCAATTTCCGCGGCGCGGGTGAGAGCGAGGGATCGTTCGACGAAGGAAACGGCGAGGTCGAGGATGCGCTCTCTGCAATAGAGCACATGAAGGACGGATTCGGCCATCTTCCGTTGATCCTTGCAGGATTCTCGTTCGGCGGCTACGTGCAGGCGCGGGCAGCGGAACGTTTGCATCCAAAGGCGCACAAGCTCGTGCTGATTGCCCCCGCCGTTGGCAGGTTCGCGATGCCTTCCGTTCCGCACAACTCGCTTCTGATACACGGCGAAATGGACGAGGTCATTCCGTTGTCCGATGCCATGGACTGGGCGAGGCCTCAGCATCTGCCTATCGTCGTGCTGCCGGAGGCCGGGCATTTCTTTCACGGGCGCCTGAACCAGATCAAGCAGATCGTGCTCGACGAATTCCAGGGTTGCTGCCTGTGAACTCCGTGATTGTGGCTGAAAACATAGTCAAGCTCTATGGCGGGCAGCGCGTCGTCGACGGCATTAGCCTTGAGGTCTCCAGGGGGGAATGCTTCGGCCTGCTGGGGCCGAACGGTGCAGGCAAGACCACTACGCTGCGCATGCTGCTGGGCCTCATCGCACCCGATGGCGGCAATATCAGCATGCTGGGGCATCCTGTTCCGGCAGCGGCGAGGGAGGCGAGAATCCGCGTAGGCGTCGTGCCGCAGATGGACAACCTGGATCCCGATTTCACCGTTTCCGAAAACCTGATCGTGTACGGGCGCTACTTCGGCATGAGGGATGATGAAATCAGGGCGCGTTTGCCCGGACTTCTCGAGTTTGCGAATCTTGCGCACAAGAAGGATGCAAAGGTACCCGCACTCTCTGGAGGCATGAAGAGAAGGCTGACGCTCGCCCGCGCCCTGGTGAACGACCCCGACCTGATTTTCCTGGACGAGCCGACCACGGGCCTGGATCCTCAGGCGCGCCACCTGATATGGCAGAGGCTGAGGGAACTCACCGCGCGCGGAAAGACGCTCCTGCTGACCACGCACTTCATGGACGAGGCGGAGAGGCTTTGCCACCGCCTTGCGGTGATGGACAACGGAAGGATCATCAGCCTTGGAACGCCAAGGGAGCTGATCGCCGGCAACATCGAGCCGCAGGTGGTCGAGGTCTATGGCGAGGCGGCATCCAACTGGGCAAGGGCGCACGCGGCGAACCACGCCGAGCGCTTCGAGGTGAGCGGAGAGTCTGTGTTCTGCTATGTGAATGATGCGAAGGACCTGTTGCATGAACTCCAGCAGCATCCGGAGCTTAGTTATGTGCACAGGCCGGCCAACCTCGAGGACGTGTTCCTGAAGCTCACAGGGAGGGAGATGCGCGAATGAGTATATTCTCTTTTCCGCAACTGAGCATGCGCTTTTTCCCGATCTGGCGGCGCAACTACATGGTGTGGCAGAAGATGGCGGGGCCTTCCATACTGGGCCACCTCGCGGACCCCGTGATCTACATGCTGGGCCTGGGCTACGGGCTTGGCGGCATGCTTCCCCAAATTGGCGGCATGTCCTATATCGCCTTCCTTTCCGCAGGGACCGTTTGCTATAGCACGATGAACAGCGCGAGCTTCGAGGCGCTCTATTCCGGGTTCGCCCGCATGCAGGAACAGCGCACCTGGGAAGCCATACTCAACACGCCGGTGACGCTGGACGACGTCGTGCTCTCCGAGATAACCTGGTCCGCGAGCAAGAGCCTGCTCTCGGGCATGGCGGTGCTGATGGTGATCTGGGTGCTCGGGCTTTCCCACTCTGTCCTGTCCTTGTGGGTGATACCGCTCTCGCTGCTGGTGGGCCTCTGCTTTGCCGCGACGGGTCTGATCGTGACAGCGCTCGCCCCGGGTTACGAATTTTTCATGTACTACTTCACGCTCGTGATCACGCCGATGACGCTGCTTTGCGGCGTGTTCTTTCCGATAGAGGAGCTCCCCATCGCATTGCAGGGCGTATCGGCCGCACTGCCGCTGACCCATGCGGTCAGCCTTGCTCGCCCGCTGCTGAACGGGGCAATTCCGAAGCATGTCGCAACGGACATCGCGGTCCTTCTGGCCTATGCGTTCGCAGGCTTTTACATCTCGCTCGTGATATTCAGGAAGCGGCTGGCGCAGTAGCGGGTGTGCAGGCCTTTTGCGTGGTCATAGATGTATTTTTTTTGAACTTTTCGGCCTTCCAGACACACAAAGTTACGGCGCCAATGATTCACCAGAGAGCTCGAAACTGTTGTTAACCTAATCGACAGGAGAGATATCATGAAACCCCTCATTTTATTTTGTGCGCTTGGACTCTTCTCGTCCCTGGCGATGGCCAGCGGGCTTCCCGGAGCGAATGGCTATGTAACCGACAGATACGGCAATTTCGTCAGGGACGATCACGGTGTCTGCGTGCACACCAAATCCTGGACTCCCGCAATGGCGTTGCCCGGGTGCGAATCCTCGGCCAAGTTGCACCACAGACACTCCACCGCATACAGCGGCAGAAACAGCTGGGAAGCAGAGACCAACAGCTGAACTCATGTCGGGCCTTCCGCCATGCCTGGCACTTGATCGGAAGGCCCTCATGAGAAGATTCTGTCCATCGGCAGATGGGCAAGTGTGTGGCGCGCCCTTCCTCATAGTCGGGCTTTGCAAATCATATCGGCAATTTCCCACTGTCCTGTGCGTTCGCAGGTTTCTACATCTTTATCGCGATATTCAGGAAGCAGTCCGCTCATTGGGCATCTTGCAGGTTTCGCATGCCCGAACGATAATTCTTGCATATATCGATGCAGGGGAGGTAAGCATGCATGCCGCGACACTCACAGAAAAATTCCAGATCGGCATCAAGGCCTTCAGGAAGGCGTTGCATCTGAAAGCTGGACAGCAGTTCGTCTTCTCTCCAAGGGCGACAGCATCGTGATGGTGCACAAGCGCAGCATGGAACAGATGCGAGGATTGCTGGCAGGAGCCAACCCGGACCATGTGCGTGATCGCACGGAACGATACTGAGAACTTGGCTGTTCCTGCGCTGGTGCGTTCGGGCTATATTAATGGACGGTCAGGGAGCGCGATGAGGCGACTGCGCTTGGCGTCATTGGCCTGACTGAGGTAGAGGTGCTTGATGCGCGCACAGCGCTGTTGGCGGCAGAACTTGCGGCGCAGCGCAACCTTGCGATGGTGGATGCGATCATTTACGCCACTGCCCGTGCTGCAGGAGGCAGGCTTTACACTTTCGATGCGCACTTCTCGGGATTGCCGGATGTGTGTTATTGGGCCAAAGAGGCTGGCTGAGTCACGGAGATCCGAGTATGCACTGGATGGATTCGTTAGGATATCTTGGCGCGCTGCTCACGCTTGCCACGTTCTCAATGACGACAATGTTGCGCCTGCGAATGGTTGGTATCGCAGCAAACCTTGCATTCATATCCTATGGAGTTCTAACTCATGTGTATCCGGTGATGCTGCTGCACATCGCTCTTCTTCCCCTTAACCTGTGGCGCCTGAATCAATTGCTTCAACTCACCCGCCTGATCGAGAGCGCATCCACGACCAGTCGTTCACTCGACTGGCTCAAGCCTTTCAGTCGGCGCAAAGCAACAAAGGCCGGGGACGTGCTTTTCCGGCTTGGGGAGCTAGCAGTTGAACTCCTGATTGTACTCAGCGGCCAATTCCGTGCCATCGAAGCGGATGTTGTGTTGGGCCCCGGCGACGTAATCGGCGAACTTGGTCTGGTTACCAGGGGGAAAAAGCGAACACAGACGGTTGTGTGCGAGCAAGACGGATTGTTGCTCTTGCTCACATATGACGAAGTTCGGCAGATGTACTTCCAGAATCCCAAGTTTGGGTTCTTCCTGCTGGAACTCGTAGCGGAGCGTTTGATCAGGGATGCAGACAGGATGGCAAATGATTCAAGAAAGCAAACCTAGCGCTGAACGCGCAGCACGCGGCGCTTTTTGATTTTTTGGTTTATTCGTCATGACGAGCCTGTCATAAATTTTGTGTTTGAGGCATAACATGTCACCAAGGAGCATGTATGCCAAACAAGACAAGCAAGAAGAAGCCGGCGGCACTGCCGTCCATTCCGAAAGAACTGATTGACCAGATG
>JAJZTF010000017.1 GCA_021821945.1 Pseudomonadota bacterium | reverse complement strand
CGCGGCGAATACGACGCCGGTGAATACAAGCGCATCACGAAGAGCGGGAATGAAGTCTGGATACAGGCCTCGTACAATCCGATACTCGATCCCAACGGCAGGCCATACAAGGTCGTGAAGTATGCGGCCGACATCACCGCCCAGAAGAAATATCAGCTCGAGGTCGAGGCCGTGCTCAAGGAGACCCGGCGAGTGATGGAGCTGATCGCCAAGGGCGACCTGACCCAGACGATGGAAGGCCGGTTCACCGGCGAATTCGCGGTGCTGCGCGATGCCGTCATCGGCACGATAGACAACCTGAGGGAGATCATAGGGAAGATCACGGAGGCGGTCGATCTCATCACGAACGCGGCGGGCGAAATCGCGGCCGGCAACAGCAATCTCTCGCAGCGCACCGAAGAGCAGGCATCGAGCCTCGAGGAGACCGCGTCCAGCATGGAGGAGCTCTCGTCCACGGTCAAGCAGAATGCCGAGAATGCGAAGCAGGCCAATCAGATGGCGGTCGCGGCATCCAGCATTGCGGTCAAGGGAGGCGAGGTCGTCGGGGAAGTGGTGAACACCATGTCCGGCATCAACGAGGCTTCCCGCAAGATCGTCGACATCATCTCGGTGATAGACGGCATCGCCTTCCAGACCAACATCCTTGCGCTCAACGCCGCGGTCGAGGCGGCCAGGGCGGGAGAGCAGGGCCGGGGATTCGCAGTGGTCGCATCGGAGGTGCGCAACCTCGCGCAGCGCTCGGCTGCGGCGGCGAAGGAAATCAAGCAGCTGATCTCGGATTCGGTGAGCAGGGTCGAAGGAGGGACCCGGCTGGTCGAGGAGGCGGGCAAGACCATGGGCGAGATCGTGAGCTCGGTCAAGCGGGTGACGGACATCATGGCCGAAATCTCCGCCGCATCCATCGAGCAGAGCGCAGGGATTGAGCAGATCAACGGGGCGGTCACACAGATGGACGAGGTGACTCAGCAGAATGCGGCGCTCGTCGAGGAGGCAGCTGCTGCCGCGGAATCGCTGCAGGAACAGGCGGACAATCTGAGTCAGTCTGTTTCCGTGTTCAGGCTGGGCCAGGAACAGAAGCCGGTGCAGGCCAGGATAGCGGCAAGGCCGGCACCCCATCCCGTGCGCAGGGCGCCCGTTCCACAGAAGCCCAGAAAGAAAGCCGCCGACGATGACGGGGAATGGGAAGAATTCTGATTTTGCAGCGCAGGCGATTCGGATTTTCAAAAACTTGAAAGGGAGCCCTAAATGGAAGAAGCAGCAGACTTCAGACTGATCGGCACATCATCGGTGTGCGCGGGAATCAGCGAGGAGGAGATGAAGAAGCTGACCTCGAAGATGGGAGTGAGGCATTTGAAGGATGGCGAGCTTCTCGTCAGCGAAGGGGATGCGGATCAGACCCTTTACATCCTGGCGGGCGGCAAGCTCGGGGTGATCAGCAGGGGTGCGGACGGCAGGGAGAATCTGGTCTACACGATGATACAGGGCGAGTGCGCGGGCACGCGGGCATTCGTCGACAAGACGCCGCGCAAGGCGACGCTGCGCGCGATCGGCGATGCCACGGTGTATACGCTGACACCGGAGGCTTTCGACACGGTGGTGAACGAGCAGCCGCTCCTGGCCTACAAGGTGATGCGCGCCCTCTTCAGGGTCACTCATTCCAACCTGATGAGGATGAACCAGGAAACCCAGGCGCTCACCAACTACATACACAAGACCCACGGGCGCTACTGACAGACCCATGGAGAGGAAGAGGGTCAGCTCGGGGAGGCTTTGCGAAATAGGCTACGATGCAAGGTCCAGAACCCTGGAAGTCAGGCTGGACGACGGCAGCGCGTTCGAATACTCGAACGTGGGGAGCGATCTGTGGCAGAGGTTTTCCACTTCCGGTTCCGCGTGGAGCTTCTATCGCGACAATATAGAAGAGGAATACCCGTCAAGGCTGATTTCGGGAAAGGCCAAGGCTTCGGGCAATCCATTGGACGAGCTTTTCGGCGGGCGCTGACTGGCCCGATGCGCCTCCATCGGCGATAATCGCGCATCGAAACCGACTGGAGCCTTGCATGTGTGGAATCTGTGGTGAGTTGCGCTTGGACGGGGGCTCGCCCGACATGGAAGCCCTGCGGCGCATGACGGAGAGGCTTGCGCTGCGCGGGCCCGATCACGAGGGCTATTACAGCGACGGCTCCCTGGCCTTCGGCCACCGTAGGCTCTCCATCATAGACCTGAGCTCGCATGCCGACCAGCCCATGGTCGATCCGGTGCTGCAGCTCGCGCTCGTGTTCAATGGCACGATCTACAATTACCGCGAGCTGAGGGAGGAGCTATCCGCAATGGGATACGAGTTCTTCTCGACCGGCGACTCGGAGGTGATCATCAAGGCCTACCACGCATGGGGCGAAAATTGCGTGCAGCGCTTCTACGGCATGTTCGCCTTCGCGATCTGGGACGTGAGGGAGAAATCCCTGTTTCTTGCGCGCGACAGGCTGGGCATCAAGCCTCTTTATCACACGCTGGACGATGACAGGCTGCGCTTCGCCTCGACCCCCCAGGCGCTGCTCGCGGGAGGCGGCGTGGACACGAGTCTCGACCCGGTCGCGCTGCATCAGCACTTCACGCTGCACGGCGTCGTCCCGGCCCCCCGCACGATATTGAAAGGCATAAGGAAACTGCCGCCGGCGCACACGATGAAATTTCTGGAGACAGGCGAAGTCGTCCAGCGCTGTTACTGGCATCTCGATGCGACGAGACCGGAACAAGCGCTTTCCGAACAGGACTGGATCGCTGCGACCCGCATGGTGCTTCAACGCGCAGTCGAGCGCCACAGGCTGGCCTCCGACGTGCCCGTCGGCATACTGCTTTCTGGCGGCCTCGATTCGAGTCTGCTCGTGGGCCTGCTCGCAGACCATGTGGACGAGCTCAATACCTTCTCGATCGGATTCGAGGAGGTGGCGGGGGAAGTGGCGGACGAGTTCGAGTATTCTGACCTGATCGCCGGGACATTCAAGACCAGGCACCACAAGTTCGCGGTGCCCAATTCAGAGATGCTAAAGCGCCTGCCGGATGCGATACGCGAGATGTCCGAGCCGATGGCAAGCTATGACGTCACCGCATTCTATCTCCTGGGCGAGCGCGTATCGAGGGAGGTGAAGGTCGTGCTGGCAGGGCAGGGGGCGGACGAGGTCTTCGGCGGATACTTCTGGTATCCGCGCATGGAGGAAGAAAAGGGGACGCCGCTCGAGCGCTTTGCAAGACATTATTTCGACAGGGACCACGAAGAATATCTCGAGATGATGACGGACGGGTATTCGGTTCCGGATGTCACGGGCGCATGGGTCTCGGAGCAGTTCGACAAGTCGGGCGCGGATGAATTCCTGGACCGCGTCTTCAGGCTCGACATCACGCGCCTGATGGTGGACGATCCCGTGAAGCGGGTGGACAACATGACCATGGCATGGGGCCTCGAGGCGCGCGTGCCGTTTCTCGACCACGAGCTGGTCGAGCTCGCCGCGAAGATGCCCCCTTCATTGAAGCTCAAGGAGGGAGGAAAGCTTCCGCTCAAGGCGGTCGCCAGAGGGCTGATACCCGATGCGGTGATAGACAGGGCAAAGGGGTATTTTCCGGTGCCCGCTTTGAAGCGCGTGCGGGGGGATTTTCTGGATAGGATACGCGGCATACTGGAGTCCGATGCCTGCGTGAAGCGCGGGCTTTACAGGAGAAGCTATGTCGAAAAGCTGCTCGCTGATCCAGAGTCTCATCTGACCCGCATTCAGGGAAGCAAGCTCTGGCATCTGGCGCTTCTCGAATGGTGGCTGCAGGTCAACGTGGACGCAGCCCAAGCCGCCACAGCGAAGTGACTTCAAGCCTGCGCGCTTCGTGGAGCGCATCCGCAGTGTCGCCGACCTTGGGGTGATGCGGCCTCGCGTCCAGTTTTCCGAAAACGGCCAGCCCCGCGTTCTCGATCATCGCGAGCAGTTCCGATCTTTCGCGAAGCTTGAGGTGTTCGGCCAGATCCGAGAGGATCAGCCAGCCCTCTCCCTTCTCCTCGAGATGGGATGCAAGTCCTTCAAGGTATCCCTTCAGCATGCGGCTTTCCGGATCGTATACCGCATGCTCGAGTGCAGAGCTCGGCCGCGCGGGCACCCATGGGGGATTGCAGACGATCAGTGAAGCCCGGCCTTCGGGGAATAGGTCTTTCCTGACGAGTTCGATTTTTTCCTCAAGGCCCATCCCCGAGATGTTCTCGCGTGCGCAGGCCAGCGCCCTCTCGTCCTGATCCGTCGCGATGATGCGCGCTATGCCGCGCTTTGCGAGGAGGGCTGCCAGAACCCCGGTTCCGGTCCCTATGTCGAAAGCGATTGAATGCGATTTCAAGGCCTCGGGCAGCGGCGCCTTTGCGACGAGTTCCAGGTATTCGCCGCGCACTGGCGAGAAAACGCCGTAATGCGGATGTATGCGCTCGGCGAGCTCGCGGATAAAGACGCCCTTTTTGCGCCATTCGTGGGCGCCTATGATGCCGAGCAGCTCGCGCAGGGATGCGACATAGGGAAGATCGGATTCTCCATGGGCCTCAAGGCATGCCTCGCGCACGTCAGGCGCGCGGCGAAGCCGGATGACATGCCCGGGATCGAAGGGGATCAAAAGCATAGAGAGGATGCGCGAGCGCTGCGATCTTGCGAGGCGGTGCAGATGGAATCCCTCTGGCATGGGGGCGGACTTGACGGGCCTTCTGTCGGCGCGCCTGGCCATCGCGTTGAGCAGTTGCCTTGCGTTCTGGAAGTCCCCACGCCAGAGCAGCGCCGTCCCTTCGCATGCCAGGCGGTATGCGGCATCGGCTTTCATGCTGTCGTCGGCCGCCACCACGCGTCTTGGCGGAGGATGCCCGCTCTCGGAACGCCAGAGGGCGATCATTTCGGAGCCCGATTCATTCCACTTCAGGGTCTGGTCCAATTCCTTCTTCCGGGCTGTCATGATCTTTCCGGATCATCGCGATGCGCGATGCCGGGGTTTCGAGGCTGATCCTGCCGAGCTTGCCTGAGCGGAATTCCGTCAGCAGGATCATCGCCGCCTTTTCCAGGTCCAGCCGGTTTCCGCGCAGGCATCCGCGCCTCCTGGCGATGGCTTCGAGGGCGGCCACGCCGTCCGTTTCCCTGATCCCGAAGCGTTCGTATAGCCTCCCGGGATGGCGGGCGATGAGGCTGTCTGCGAGATGAATCGCGACTTCCTCCTCGAAGACCGCATTGCGCCCTATCGCATGGATCGCGGCCAGCATGTAGCCGTCCTCCTCGTGCTGGATCTTGGGCCACATGAGCCCGGGCGAATCGGTCAGCGTCATGCTGTCGTTGAGCTTGTGGCACTGCTGCGACTTGGTCACAGCGGGCTCGTCACCCACGTTGGCAACCCGGCGCTTCAAGAGCATGTTCATCAGCGTGGACTTGCCGACATTCGGTATGCCCATGATCATCATCCGAAGCGGCTTGTGCGTGCTGTTGCGGTGGGGGGCAAGAGGCTGGCACAGCCTGGGGACCCGGGCGGCGTCGGACGCGCTCTTGCAGCTCAATGCGACTGCCGAAACTCCTTCCTGTGCATTGTAGAAATCCAGCCACTGCCGGGTCGCCTCCGGGTCCGCAAGGTCAGCCTTGTTGAGCACCTTGAGGCAGGGGCGGTTTCTGTGCTCGCGCAGCTCGCGGATCATCGGGTTGGTGCTCGCCTCGGGCGCGCGAGCGTCCAGGACCTCGATCACGACATCGATGAACTCCATCGTCTCCGCCGCCTTCTTGCGCGCGGAGTTCATGTGTCCGGGAAACCACTGTATCGCCATTCCTATCCTTCCTGTTCGAGAAGCCTGAGATCGGCCTCTTCGAGATAGCGCCACCCGCCCTCCCGGATTTCGAGCCCATCGAGATCGAGGCCGCCTATCCTCGTGCGGCAAAGCGCGGTGCAGTGGTTGCCGGCCGCAGCCAGCATGCGCTTGACCTGGTGGTATTTTCCCTGCTCCAGGACGATTTCGAGCGAATGCTCCCCGACCATTTTGCAGCTTGTCGCGGCAAGGGGGGCCTTTTCATCGTGCAGCATCACGCCCTTCAGGAGCGCATCGATCAGGCCGGTGGTCACGGGATCCTGCGTGTTCGCGACATAGACCTTGGGCACATGGCGCCTGGGCGACGATTGGGCATGGATGAATGCGCCGTCGTCCGACATCAGCAGCAGCCCTGTCGTGTCGTGATCCAGCCTGCCCACCGGCTGAACGCCGCGCAGCGCGAACTGCTCGGGCAGCAGGGTCAGCACGCCGGGATGATGGCTAGGCTTTCTCGAGCATTCGAATCCGGAAGGCTTGTGGAGCGCGACATGGACATGTTTCCTGTATTTCCAGGCCTCGTCGAACACGGTGAATTCAAGGCCTTCGGCCTCCAGCTTCGCATCCGGGTCGGTTGCGGCAACGCCTCTGATGCCGACCTCCCCGCTCTCGATCAGGGAGCGGCACCATTTGCGCGTGCCAAAGCCCTGCGACTGCAGGATGCGATCGAGGGTCATTTTGCTCATGGTCAGGATTTTAGCACGCGGGCCTTATCGGAAATTCGCCGTCCACATAGAGCCATTTTCCGTCGATGAGCGTGAAGCGGCTTATCTCGTGCATGCGCTCCGCCTTTCCGCCTATCCTGCAGCGCGCGACGAATTCGACGATCGCACTGTCTTTTGCCTCTTCGAATCTTCTGATCTCGAGGCCAAGCCATTTCGCGCCTTTGGCGAAGCCTATCGAAGCGGGTCTGGTGTCCGGATGCCAGGTGGAAAGCAGATAGGGCCCGAGTTCGAGGACATAGGCGCTGTAGCGCGAGCGCATCAGCGATTCCGCGTCAGGTGCTGCGATTCCTCCGTGGTGGCGGCCGCAGCAGGCTTCGTACGCCGCCTTGCCGCATGGGCAGGTTCCGGGTTTCATGGTTGCATCTTGCAAAACCGCCATTTTACGCCTGAATCCGCCCGATGGTATTGCCGGGCCGTTCCGACTATAATTGGTCCATCGATTAAGTCAGGTCCGGTACCACGATGCAGCTGTTTGCTTTTGGCCTCAACCATCAGACTGCGCCGCTCGCTGTGCGCGAGAAGGTCGCTTTCGGCATGGACAGGATAGAGAATGCGCTGAAAGACCTGGTGGGCAACGGCGCGGCGAAGGAAGCCACGATACTGTCCACCTGCAACCGCATGGAGCTATACTGCAATGCGAGCAAGCCCGAGCATGCGATAGACTGGCTGGCGGGCTATCACGGCCTGCCGCGCCGCGAGCTCGAGCCCTATCTCTATTCGCTGCCGCGCGAGCAGGCGGTCAAGCATTCCTTCAGGGTCGCAAGCGGCCTGGACTCCATGGTGCTGGGCGAGCCTCAGATATTGGGACAGATGAAGCAGGCGGTGCGCCAGGCAGAGCAGGCCGGCACCATGGGCATACTGCTGCACAAGCTTTTCCAGAACACCTTCGCGGTGGCAAAGCAGGTCCGCACGGAAACCGAGATAGGCGCGAACCTCGTCTCGATGGCGGCCGCGGCGGTCAAGCTCGCCGAGCGCATCTTCACGAGCATAGCCGACCAGAACGTGCTCTTCGTGGGCGCAGGCGAGATGATAGAGCTCAATGCGGTGTATTTCGCGGCGCGCAATCCCAGGCGCATCACGGTCGCGAACCGCACGCTGGAGCGCGCGCAGACGCTTGCCAGGCAGTTCAACGGATCGGCCATCACGCTCTCCGATCTTCCCGAGCAGCTCGCGCATCACGACATCATCGTGACCTGCACCGCGAGCCAGCTGCCTATACTGGGCAAGGGCATGGTCGAGCGCGCGCTCAAAGTTCGACGCCACAAGCCGCTGTTCATCGTCGACCTCGCCGTGCCGCGGGATGTGGAAACCGAAGTGGCGGAGCTGGGCGACGTCTTCCTCTACACCGTCGACGACATCGCGGATGTCGTCAAGGATGGCCTGGAGGCGCGCCAGGGCGCGGTCAAGGAGGCAGAGGTCATCATAGACTCAGGTGTTTCCAATTTCATGCACTGGATGGAGTCGCGCAACGTGGTGCCCACCATACGTGCGCTGCGCGAACAGGCTGAAACCAGCCGCCAGCAGGAACTGGAGAAGGCGATTCGTCTTCTGGCCCGCGGAGAAAGCCCCGAGAAGGTTCTGGAGGCGATGAGCCGTGGCCTCACAAACAAGTTCCTGCATGCGCCAACTCACGCGCTGAACCAGGCGCACGGCGAAGACAGGGACAGCTTTGTCGAAACGGTGCGCAGGCTGCATCACCTGCAATCCGAAGAATAGCTTCCACTATCGATGAAGAAAAACATCTCAGTCAAGCTCGCACAGCTGAGCGAGCGCCTAATTGAAGTCAACCAGCTCCTGAGCACGGAGGATGCGACCCGCGACATGGACGCATTCCGCAGGCTAAACCGCGAGCGCGCCGAGCTGGAACCGGTGGTCGAGCTGTTCCACGCCTATCAGGCATGCGAGGCGGACATCGAAGCTGCGCGCGAGATGGCGGGAGACCCCGGGATGAGGGAGTTCGCCGAGGCAGAGATCAGGGAAGGCGAGGCCAAGCTCGCAGCGCTCGACCAGGAATTGCAAAAGGCGCTCCTGCCCAAGGACCCGAATGACGAGCGCAGCGTGTTCCTCGAGATACGGGCGGGCACGGGCGGAGACGAGGCCGCGCTCTTCGCCGGGGACCTTTTCAGGATGTATTCCCGCTTTGCCGAGCGACGCCGCTGGCAGGTCGAGGTGATCTCGGCAAGCGAGGGCGAGATGGGCGGCTACAAGGAGATCATCGCGCGCATCGTGGGCCAGGGCGCTTATTCCGTGCTCAAGTTCGAATCCGGCGCGCACCGCGTGCAGCGAGTGCCTGCGACGGAGACCCAGGGGAGGGTGCACACTTCCGCATGCACGGTGGCCGTGATGCCGGAGGCCGACGAGGTCGACGAAGTGGTGCTCAATCCGGCGGATCTGCGCATAGACACCTTCCGCGCATCCGGCGCGGGGGGGCAGCACATCAACAAGACCGACTCCGCGGTGCGCATCACGCATCTTCCGACTGGGGTGGTGGTCGAATGCCAGGACGGGAGGTCGCAGCACCAGAACAAGGCGCAGGCGATGCGCGTGCTTTCCGCGCGCATCAAGGATGCGCAGGTCAGGGCGCAGAACGCGGAGACCGCCGCGACGCGCAAGAGTCTGGTCGGAAGCGGGGACAGGTCGGAGCGCATACGCACCTACAATTTCCCGCAAGGCCGGGTCACCGACCATCGCATCAATCTCACGCTTTACAAGATGGATGCGATCATGGATGGCGACATAGGGGAACTCACCTCTGCGCTGATGGCCGAACACCAGGCCGAGCAGCTCGCCGCGATGGCGGAAGAGCCGGGCGTCTGAAGGAAGGAGAAATCATGAATCCGTTGCTGGACTTTAGTGGCCTGCCGCAGTTCGAGAAGATCAAGCCCGAGCATGTCTCGCCCGCGATCAACCAGCTGATTTCCGAATGCCGCGAGCTGGTTTTAAGGCTGACAGAAGACAGGGAGATCCCGACCTGGGACGATTTCGTGCTGCCGATGGAGGATGCACACGAGCGCCTGTCGCGCGCATGGGGACCCGTGGGCCACCTGAACGCGGTGATGAATTCGCCGGGGCTGAGAGCCGCCTACAACGAGACGCTCCCCGTGATCACGCAGTATTACGCGGAGCTCGGGCAGAACCTGGCACTGTTCGAGAAATTCAAGGCGCTCAAGGACAGCCCCGAATTCGAGTCCCTGAGCGGCGCGCGCAGGAAGATCATCGAGAACGAGCTTCGCGATTTCAGGCTGGGGGGTGCGGAGCTTCCGGATGAAAAGAAGGCGAGGCTGCTCGAGATACAGGAGAGGCTGTCCGAGCTTTCCTCGCGCTTCTCGGACAACCTGCTCGATGCGACCAACGCTTTCGAGCTCAGGGTCGAGGACAAGGAGGAGCTTTCCGGATTGCCCGAGGATGTCCTCCAGGCAGCGAACATGGCTGCCGGGGGATCCGGATGGCTGTTCACGCTGAAGGCGCCCTCCTACATGCCTGTGATGCAGTTTGCCGACAACCGCGCGATGCGCGAGAAGATGTACCGCGCCTATGTCACGCGCGCATCCGAATTCGGCAATCCCGAATGGGACAACTCGCCGCTGATGGAGGAGATCATAGCCCTCCGCGGGGAGGAGGCCGGGCTATTGGGGTTCGCGAATTACGGCGAACTCTCGCTTGCCTCGAAGATGGCGAAAACCCCTGAACAGGTGATCGGATTCATGCGCGAGCTGGCCCGCCGCTCGCGCCCGTTCGCGGAAAGGGATCTTGCCGAGGTCCGCGAATTTGCAAGCGTGGAGCTCGGCATGGAAGAGATGCACGCATGGGATTTCGCCTATGCGAGCGAGAAGCTGCGGGAGAGGCGCTATGCTTTCTCCGAACAGGAGGTGAAGGAATACTTCCCCGAGGATGCGGTGCTTTCCGGTCTCTTCAGGCTGGTCGGGATGCTGTACGGTTTGCAGATTTCGGAATCATCTGCTCCCGTCTGGCACGAGAGCGTGCGATTCTTCGACATCAGGTCCGACGGCAGGCTCGTCGGCCAGTTCTATTTCGACCTCTATGCCAGGAGCAGCAAGCGCGGAGGCGCATGGATGGACGATGCGATCTCGCGCCGCAAGAAGGACGGAAAGATTCAGACCCCGGTCGCCTACATGACCTGCAACTTTTCCGCCCCAGTGGGGAACAAGCCTGCGCTCTTCACGCACGACGAGGTGATCACGCTTTTCCACGAGTTCGGCCACGGCCTTCATCACCTTTTGACCGAGGTCGACGAGATCGGCGTCTCGGGCATCAACGGCGTCGAATGGGATGCGGTCGAGCTGCCCAGCCAGTTCATGGAAAACTTCTGCTGGGAATGGGAGGTGCTGTCCGGCATGACGCGCCACGTCGAGACCTCGAAGCCGCTCCCAAGGACGCTCTTCGACAAGATGCTCGCGGCAAAAAATTTCCAGAGCGGGCTGCAGAGCCTGCGCCAGATCGAGTTCGCGATGTTCGACATGCTGATGCACAGCGCTTTCGAGCCCGGGGGGAGCAGGACGATATTGCAGCTCCTGGACGAGGTCAGGGCCGAGGTGGCCGTGCTGATGCCGCCCGAATACAACCGCTTTCCCAACAGCTTCTCGCACATCTTCGCGGGAGGCTATGGCGCGGGATACTACAGCTACAAGTGGGCTGAGGTGCTCTCCTCGGATGCATACAGCCTGTTCGAGGAGCAGGGCGTGCTGAACCCCGTCACGGGCGCGAAGTTCAGAAGCGAGATCCTGGCGGTGGGCGGATCGCGGGATGCGATGCAGTCCTTCGTCTCCTTCCGCGGTCGCGAACCGACGATAGATGCGCTGTTGCGGCACAACGGGCTGACAGGGCACGCATGAAGATTGCGACCTGGAACGTGAATTCGCTGAAGGTGCGACTTCCGCAGGTGCTGGAATGGCTGTCCGCAAATCCGGTGGATGCGCTGTGCCTGCAGGAGACCAAGCTTCAGGACGCCGATTTCCCGAAGGAGGAATTGCAAAAAGCTGGCTATCTCAGCATCTTTTCGGGGCAGAAGACCTACAATGGCGTCGCGATCCTGACGAGGAAAGAGGTCCGCGACGTGCAGATCGGCATACCGGGGTATGCGGACGAACAGAAACGCGTGATCGCCGCGACCCTTGACGATGTGCGCATCGTCTGCGTCTATGTGCCCAACGGCCAGAGCGTCGATTCGGACAAGTACCGTTACAAGCTGGAATGGCTGAACGCCCTGAACGGCTGGCTCAAGGAGGAGCTTGCCCGCTTTCCCAGGCTTGCGCTTCTCGGAGACTACAACATCGCGCCCGAGGACAGGGATGTGCACGATCCCGCGGCGTGGGCGGGCAGCGTACTGGTGTCGGAGCCCGAGCGCGAGGCCTTCCGTTCGCTGCAGGCGCTGGGACTCAGGGACGGCTTCAGGCTCTTCGAACAGCCTGAAAAATCCTTCAGCTGGTGGGATTACCGCATGATGGCCTTCCGCCGCAACATGGGCCTGCGCATAGACCACATCCTGCTCAGCGAGCCGCTGGCCTCGCAGTGCAAGGGCTGCGTGATCGACAAGGCGCCGAGGAAGCTGGAGCGCCCGTCCGACCACACGCCTGTGGTCGCGGAGCTGGGTTAGCCGTTCGAGCCGAACATCATCCTTCTTGCGACGAATTTCTTGGCGAGCGGCATGGCATCCAGCAGCGACAGGGATGCTGCGCGCATCGGGGATACCAGGGGGAGGTCGTTTGAGAAGAGGCGAACGATGCTGTCCGTGAATGCTATCCCGCCCTCGCGGTCTGTTTGCCTGCGGCTGCAATAATTCGCGAGCATCTTCTCCGTCCCCAGTTCTTCCGCACTCGCATCGAGTATCTCCTGGGCGAGTTCCCATGCGTCGCGCAGGCCCATGTTGAATCCCTGGCCGGCGACGGGGTGCATGGTCTGAGCGGCGTTGCCGACGAGGGCGACGCGGGGCATCGGCGTCTGGGCCTTCGCCTTCTTGAGTCCGAGCGGGAAACTGCTTCTCTTGCCGAGGCTCGTGAACCTTCCCACCCTCTCCCCGAAATGGTCGTGTAGCGCCCCGAGGAATGCCTCATCGCTCAACGAGAGCATCTTCTCCACCTTCGCATGGGGTGCGGTCCAGACGAGCTCGTAGCCATCCATGTAGGGCAGCAGGGCGAGAGGACCTTCAGGGGTGAAGCGCTCGAACGCGGTGTCCGGTTTCATGTGCTGGCAGGTCACATGGGAGATCAGCGCGCTTTGCCCGTATTCGCGGATCTTCGGGGGATGGCGGTCGGCAAGCAGCCTTCCGCCGTCAGCAAGGATCGCGAGGCGGGCAGTGAGCGTGTGTTCCGCGCCTTCATGAAGGTAGCGTATCTCCGCGCAGTCTTCCCTTCCTTCGAGAGAAGTGACGTTTGCGCCGTGAAGCGCATGCTCGAAACTCAGCGCCTTTTGCAGGGAGGAGTAGGGCAGCACATATCCCAGTTCGGGGACTTGCAGTTCGGATGCGGTGAGCAGCGTGCGGCCGAAGCTCTGTTTCTGGGAGATGTGGATGGTGCGTATCGGCGAGACATCTGAAAGACTATTCCAGGCGCCCAGCCTTTCGAGCAGCAGCCTGCTGCCATAGGAGAGCGCGAGCGCCCTGGCATCCCGGCTCTCCCCGGTTCTCGCCTCGAGCAGGCGGACTGCAAGGCGGCTGTCCTTCAGGGCGAGGGCCAGCGCGCTTCCCACGGGGCCGCCTCCTATGATCGCGATGTCGCAGTTCCGGGTCATGGCTTCCCCATCAGTTCCTCTATGTCACGAACGGTCTTGGGCGCGCCGTCTGTCAGGACCTCGTGGCCGCTTCCTGTGATCGCCACGTCGTCCTCTATGCGTATGCCGATGTTCCAGAGCGCGCGGGGCACGTCATCGGCGGGGCGGATGTAGCAGCCTGGCTCGACGGTCAGCACCATGCCGGGTTCAAGGCTGCGCCATTTTTCGTCCGACTTGTATTCGCCCACGTCGTGCACGTCCATCCCGAGCCAGTGCCCGGTGCGGTGCATGTAGTATTTCTTGTAGCTCCCATCCTCGAGAATGCTGTCCACGGTCCCCTTGCAAAGCCTGAGATCCATGAAACCCTGAATCAGGACGCGAAGCGCCGCCTGGTGGGGGTCATCCCAGCTGTTGCCAGGCATGGCGGCCCTGATCGCCTCGAGTTGCGCCGCCAGGACGATTTCGTATACATCCTTTTTTGCGCCGGTGAATTTCCCGCCCACCGGAAAGGTGCGCGTGATGTCCGAGGCATATCCCCGATATTCGCATCCGGCGTCTATCAGCAGCAAATCGCTCTTCTTGAGTTTCGCGTCGTTCGCAACGTAATGCAGCACGCATGCATTGGCCCCCCCGGCGACGATGGAGGTGTAGGCAGGATGGCGCGCGCCATTCCTGCAGAATTCGTGCAGAAGTTCTGCCTCGACCTCGTATTCGTATGCGCCAGCGCGCACGAACTGCATCGCGCGCCTGTGGGCGGAGGCGGAGATCGCGGCGGCTCGCCTCATGAGCGCGATCTCGTGTGCATCCTTGAACAGCCTCATCTCGTTGATCAGGGCTCTGACATCGCGCATTTCGTCCGGAGCCCTGACCCCGCTTCTGGTTTTTTTCTGCACCTCTTCCCGCAGCCTCAGCATGCGCTGGTCCCATCCGGCATCCGCACCCATGGGGTAGTAGACCGCTTCCTGGTTTTCCATCAGGAGGGCAAGCTGCTGGTCAAGCTCAGATATGGGGTGGGCGGAGTCGAAGCCGAAATGTTCGCGCGCGGCTTCCGGCCCGTGCCGGTAACCGTCCCAGATCTCGCGCTCGATGTCCTTCTCGCGGCAGAAGAGTATGCTTTGAGGCGCATCGCCTGAGACCAGCACGAGCACGGATTCAGGCTCCGGGAAGCCTGTCAGATAGTAAAAGCTGCTGTCGAAACGGTATGGATAATCCGCATCCCCGTTTCGCCGCATTTCGGGCGCATTGGGGATGATTGCGATGCCGCTTCCCATCTGTTGGGTAAGGCGCAGCCGGCGCTTTGCGTATGTGTCAGACATGATGCACCTGTTCGAGTTTGAGGCGTGAATCGAGTTCCGAGAGCCGCTCGGGCGTTCCGACATCGACCCAGACGCCTCCATGGTGTTCGCCGCTTACCCTTAGAAGCGCGATCTGTTGCCTGAGAAGCGGCGCAAGGGGGGCCTTGCTGCCGGGTTTGATGGAAGAAAATATCCCCGGGCTGTATACGCCTATGCCGCTGAAGGTCAGGAAGGGGCGGGATTGGGGATTGGGGATTGAGGGCGAAATGCGGCCGCCATCGAGAGAAAAATCGCCCTCGGGGTGATGCGGAGGGTTGTCCACGAGAACGAGGTGGGCGGAATCCCCATTCTGGATCATGCGTTCCATGGTGCTTTTCAGCCTCGAGAAATCGTAGTCGCAATGGATGTCCCCGTTGATCACCGCGAAGGGTGCGTCGCCGAGAAGCGGAAGGGCATGGGCGATTCCCCCGGCGGTCTCGAGAGCCTCTTCTTCTCTCGAATATTCTATCCTCGCGCCGAACTTCGATCCGTCCCCCAGGGCATCCTCTATCTGCATGCCAAGATGCGCGTGGTTGATTACGAGATCCCTGATGCCAGCGTTCACGAGATTCTCTATGTGCCAGACGATGAGCGGCTTTCCGCCAGCCTCGAGCAGCGGCTTTGGTATGCGGTCGGTGAGCGGCCTCATGCGTTCCCCGCGCCCCGCTGCCAGTATCATCGCCTTCAAGCCTTGCCCCTTTCGAGCTCGTTCAGGATCTTCTTGAGCGGCCTCAGGTCTTCATAGCGCTCGCAGGCGGAGCGCAGGTATTCCATCACCAGCGGCATGTCCTTAAGATAGCCGTCCTTGCCATCCCTGTGATAGAGCCTTGCGAATATGCCCAGGACCTTGAGGTGGCGCTGCACGCCCATCAGCTCGAAGTCGCGGTAGAACTCGCCGAAGTCCTGCTGCACGGGCAGCCCCGCGCGCCTGGCCCTTTCCCAGTAGGCGATCAGCCAGTCTATGACCAGCTCCTCGTCCCATTTCACATAGGCGTCCTTGAACAGAGAGACGAGGTCGTAGGTGATGGGGCCGTATACCGCATCCTGGAAGTCTATGATGCCCGGATTGGGCTCCGCCACCATCAGGTTGCGCGAGTGGTAGTCGCGGTGCACATAGACCCTGGGCTGGGCGAGATTGTTTGCGACGATGCGCGAAAATGCTTCTTCCAGCCTCGTGTTCAGCGCATCGCTGAGTTCAATGCCCAGGTGCACCCTGACATACCACTCCGGGAAGAGGCGCATCTCCTTCAGGAGAAGCGCCTCGTCGTATGGCGGCAGTTCGCTCTCGCTGGAGGCTGTCTGTATCCTGATGAGTGCGCGGGTTGCAGCGCCATAAAGCTCGCGCGCATTGCCTTCGTTCAGCGCATCGAGATAGGTCGTGCTGCCGAGATCGGAAAGAAGCAGAAAGCCCTGTTCGAGATCCTCGGCGTGGACATGGGGCACATGGACGCCCGCATGTTCGAAGAGGCGGGCGACATGCAAAAAGGGCCTGCAGTCCTCGTGACTGGGCGGGGCATCCATCGCGATCAGCGTGCGATCCTTGAAGCTTGCGCGGAAATAGCGGCGGAAGCTTGCGTCGCTTGATGCCGGAGCGAGGCTGAATTCCTCATCGGGGAATAGCCCCTTCAACCAGGATGTGAGCTGTTGCTGACGTTGCATGTTGGGATTTTGGTCCGTGCTTAATGGTAAACTTGCAAAAGTTTACCATCTTCTCGATATCATGCGGTTTCGTCTCAAACCCGTTGCATTCGCTCTGCTATGCATCTCCAATCATCCTTCGTTGGCAGAGGAGCCCGCTCCATCCGGCAAGGATGCGCCCGTCTATCTCGATGCGGACAGGCTTTCCGGCAAACAGAACGACCAGATAGAGGCAGTGGGCAATGCGGTGATGACGAAGGATGGGGACAGGGTGAGCGCAGACCGCATGCTTTACGACCAGGAATCGGGCGATGTTGAGGGGTTCGGCTCGGTCCTTCTGGAGCAGAAGGGTGACACGATGAGCGGGCCTTACATGAAGATGAACATGGATAGCTATGCGGGATTCATGGAGCAGCCGCAGTATTTCATCAAGCAGACAGGAGGCCATGGGGATGCCGACATGGCGCACATACAGGACAAGCTGCATTACACGCTGGACAATGCCTCGTATACCACCTGCCGAGCAGACCAGGAGGACTGGCATGTCAAGATGAACTCGCTCGAGATAGACCGCGCGGACCAGACGGGCATCGCGCACAGCGCCTGGATCGAGTTCATGGATGTGCCGATACTGTATTCGCCCTACATGGATTTTCCGCTCGGGAACCAGCGCAGGTCCGGCTTTCTTTCGCCCATCTTCGGCGGCACCACGAACAGCGGAAGCGAATTTGCGCTGCCCTATTACTGGAACATCGCGCCCAACTACGATGCGACCTTCATGCCGAGAATACTGGCAAAGCGCGGCATACAGCTCAACAACGAATTCCGCTACCTTAACCCGGATTATTCAGGGATGGTACAGGCGGACATACTGCCAAACGATGCGATCACGGGCACCAACCGGACGCACTTCAGCCTGATACACAATCAGTCGTTCGGCGGGGGGCTTACCGGCAGCATCAACTACAATCATGTCTCGGACAGCAACTATTACACGGATCTCGCCGATTCGGTGAACGTGACGTCTCAGGTCAATCTGCTGCAGGATGCCGAGCTCAACTACAACGCGGGCTGGTGGAACAGCACGGTCCGGATGCAGCAGTATCAGACCTTGCAGAATCCGCTCGCCCCGGTCGCGATACCCTATGCGATGCTGCCCCAGGTCACGCTTAACGGGCAGAAGGATTTCGGCGACTTGAATTTCACATTCATGGGTCAGTATGCCGACTTCGTCCATCCCACCGCGGTCAACGGGCAGCGCCTGATCATACAGCCCAGCATCAGCTACCCGCTGCTCGATGCGCCCGGCTACTACATGACGCCCAAGTTAACGCTGAACAGCACGCAGTATGTGATGGGCATCAACAACGCGACCGCGATACCCGACACCACGCGCACGCTGCCGATGTTCAGCCTGGACAGCGGCATGTCCTTCGAGAAGGACATGAGCTTCATGGGAGACAGCTACGTGAACACGCTCGAGCCGCGCGCCTACTATCTCTATGTTCCGTACAGGAACCAGGACCAGCTCCCGGTGTTCGACACCGCGCAGGTGCCGCTGACCTTTCCGCAGATGTTCACCGAAAACCGTTTCATAGGAAACGACCGCATAGGCGATGCGAACCAGATTACCCTGGGACTGACTTCGCGTTTTCTGGGTCAGAGCGACGGAGTGGAATACCTGAAGCTCATGGTGGCCGAGATATTCAGTTTCTCCACGCCCAGGGTAAACCTGGTCGCGCCCACCGTGTCGAACAACAAGTCCGACATCATGCTGGGCGCATCGAGCCGCATCAGCTCGACCTGGTCTTTGGACAGCGAACTGCAGTACAGCCCGGCATTGTCAGCCGTGCAGCACTACAACGTGAATGCAAGCTATCGTCCGGAGGCGGGCAAGGTGCTGAACCTGGGCTATCAGTTCTTTGCCAGCACGCTGGGCTCGCAAATACCCGGCATCGCCAACCCGACCGGAAACGCGATCGTCAACGGCGTGCTTTATCCCACCGTGTACGGCATACCCTATACCACGATCAACGGGGTAAACTATGCGGTCGCCTCTCCCGCCTTGCGGCAGATCAACATTTCCGGACAATGGCCCCTTTCCAGGCACTGGCATGTCGTGGGCCAGTGGAACTATTCGCTGCTGGACAGGATGCTGATCAACGGCGTGGCTGGGCTGGAATACGAGGAGAGCTGCTGGACGATGCGCATCGTGATGCACAGTTTCGTGGCGGGCGTGGGCGTGAACAGCGCGGGCGCGCCAGCGCCGATCAACGACACGGGCTTTCTCGTGCAGCTGGAATTGAACGATCTGATCAAAATGGGATCGGATCCGATGGCGCTTTTGAAGCAGAGCGTGCCGGGCTATACGAAGACGACGCTCACCCCATGATTTACATGTATGAAGGCTGACTATGTTTAAGACGAGAATACTGCTTTTCCTGGCACTTTTGGCGGTCAATCCCGCCTTCGGGAGTCAGAACCCCGAGGCGCAGGTGGCGACGATAGACGATGTGGTCGTCGTGGTGAACGACGACGTGATCACCCGGAATGAGCTGGACGACAGGGTGAAGTCCGTCATCAGCCAGCTGAAGAAGCAGGGCACGCCATTGCCGGAGATGTCCGTTCTCAGAAAGCAGATACTGGAACGCATGATCACGGACATGCTGCAGGCGCAGTACGCGAAGGAAACGGGGGTCAAGGTGGACGATGCCCAGCTGGATCTCGCGATGACGAGCATCGCTCACCAGAACAATTTCGCAACCCTCTCGGATTTCCTGGACAAGCTGAAGTCGCAGGGAGTGGATGTCAAGAAATTCCGCGAGGAGATAAGATCTGAAATGGTCGCCAAGAAGCTGCGCGACCGAGAGGTCGAGAGCAAGCTTGCGATCAGCGAGAAGGAGGTCGACAACTACCTCGCGAACAAGGCTAAGATGGGGCTGGAGAACGAGGAATATCATCTGGCCCACATACTGGTGGTCGTGCCTGAGCAGGCGAGCGCGGAGAAGATACAGGCGGCGCGCGAACGCGCCGAGCATGCGCTCTCCCAGCTCGCCTCGGGCGCCGACTTTGCGCAGGTTGCGGCGGGAACTTCGGATGCGAACGATGCGCTCAAGGGCGGCGATCTGGGCTGGCGTCCGGCAGACCGCATCCCTCCGATGTTCATGAATGCGCTCAAGGGGCTCAAGCCCGGGGAGAACACAGGGATACTGCGCAGCCCGAGCGGATTCCACATACTGAAGCTCGTCGACAAGAGAAACGGCAGCGCCCCGGTCGTGATCACCCAGACCCATGCCCGCCACATCCTGATCAAGACCAGCGAGATCACCACGTCAGCCGAGGCGAAGAAACGCATCATGGCGATCAAGCAGCGCATCGATGCGGGAGCGGACTTTGCCGAGGAGGCGAGGCGACATTCCGAGGACGGCAGCGCTGCCGACGGCGGCGATCTGGACTGGCTCTCTCCGGGGCAGACCGTTCCCGAGTTCGAGGATGAGATGAACAAGCTCAAGGTGGGCGAGCTGGGTGTGGTGGAGACGCAGTTCGGCTGGCATCTGATCCAGGTCTTGGCGAGGCGCACCACCGATGTCTCCGACCAGCAGAAGCGGCAGCAGGCGCGCATGGCGATCGCCTCCTTCAAGTCTGAGGAGCTTTATCAGGACTGGCTGCGCCAGCTGCGCGACCGCGCCTTCATCGAATATCATCTGGACGATGACCAGCAATAGCCCCCCTCTCGTTGTCACTTCGGGCGAGCCTTCCGGCATAGGCCCCGACCTTTGCGTGGGGCTCGCCGAAGAGAACGTGGTCGTGATGGGCGACAGGAACCTGTTGGCGCAGCGCGCCGAGAGCATGGGCCTGGATGTCAAGATCCGCGAGTGGGAGACAGGCGGAATTTTCGATGGGCGAACGTTGAACGTGATCCACGTTCCGCTTGCCGCACCCTCTGTTCCCGGCAAGCCCGATGCCGCAAACAGCCGCTATGTGCTTGAACTGCTCGAGCGCGCGGCAATAGGCTGTCAGCATGGGGAGTTTTCCGGCATGGTCACCGCACCCGTGCACAAGGGCATCATCAACGATGCAGGCATTCCCTTCACGGGACATACCGAATTCCTGGCAGAGCTCACGCACGCCAAGCAGGTGGTGATGATGCTCGCCGGAGGAGGCATGCGCGTGGCTTTGGTCACCACCCACCTGCCCCTGCGTGAGGTGGCCGATGCGGTGACTGCCGAGCTTCTCGAGAGCGTGCTCTGCATACTGGATTCGGACCTCAGGCGCCGCTTCGGAATCCCCAAGCCCCGCATTCTGGTTGCGGGACTCAATCCGCATGCGGGTGAGGGCGGCCATCTCGGGCGCGAGGAGATCGAGGTGATGATCCCCGTTCTCGACAGGCTGCGTTCCGAAGGATTCGATGTCAGTGCGCCCATTCCCGCGGATACGCTTTTCACGCCGGAGAGACTGAAGAGTTGCGACTGCGTCCTGACCATATATCACGACCAGGGGCTGCCGGTGCTGAAGCATGCGAGCTTTGGCCGCGGCGTGAACATCACCATGGGGCTTCCCATCATCAGGACCTCGGTGGATCATGGCACAGCGCTGGATCTGGCGGGAACGGGGCGCGCCGACATCGGCAGCATGAAGGAGGCGATCGCGGTGGCCGTGCGGATGGCTGAATCTGAAAAGCTTATGTCCATCCACCCTCAGGAGCGCCATTTTCTTGCATAAGGCGAAGAAGCGTTTTGGCCAGAACTTCCTGGTGGATGAGAGCATCATCGCCGACATCGTCGACGCGATCAATCCGAAATTCGAAGACAACATGGTCGAGATAGGGCCGGGGCTGGGCGCGCTGACGAGGCCGCTTCTGAAAAGGCTCGAGCGCCTGCATGTGGTGGAGATAGACCGCGACATCATCGAGCGCCTGAAGAGCGATTACCCGCAGGACGGGAGGCTGGTCATCCACGAGGGCGATGCGTTGAAATTCGATCTGGCCATGCTCCCCGCACCTCTTCGCATCGTGGGCAACCTTCCCTACAACATCTCGTCTCCGCTGCTGTTCCATTTTGCAGATCATGCTGGCCGGATCGCCGACATGCACTTCATGCTGCAGGACGAGGTGGTCGAGCGCATGGTGGCAGAGCCCTCGACTCCTGCTTACGGCAGGCTTTCGGTGATGCTGCAGTACCGCTTCTACATGGAGAAGCTTCTGGATGTGCCGCCAGAATCCTTCAGGCCGGCGCCCAAGGTTAATTCGGCGATCGTGCGCATGATCCCCCTGCCTGACGACCGGATCGCGGTGAAGAACGAAGCGCTTTTTTCAAGGATAGTGGGCTCAGCCTTCGGCCAGCGCAGGAAGACCCTGCGCAATACACTGCGGGAATTTCTCGACGAGAGCGCATTCGCAGCGCTCGGCATCGATCCTCAGCTGCGCGCTGAGAACCTGTCGGTCGATGAGTTTGAGAGGATAACCTCGCATGTGGATGCGAGGAAGTAACGCATGCAGGTCGTTTGTGAAAGTTTCACGACGGAGCGGTGAATGCCGGTAAAACTTGACAGTGCTGACCCATGCTTGTTTTAATGCACATCGTTCACTGACTGAACGCACAAATTTTGGACGACGACACAAGCTACAGCCTGCTCAAGGCACTGGAACAGAATCCCGATCTTTCCCAACGGGACATGGCAAAGCGCCTGGGCATCAGTCTGGGTAAGGTAAACTACTGCCTCAAGGCCTTGATCGAGAAAGGCTGTCTCAAGGTCAGCAATTTCCGCAACAACGAGAACAAGCTGGCATATGCCTATCTTCTAACCCCTCATGGGGTTGAGCAGAAGGCACGCATGACCGTGGAGTTTCTTCAGATCAAGACGCAGGAATACGAGCGGCTGCGCATGGAGATCGAGGAGTTGAGACGAGATGCCAAAACGATGCGCTCATGAACTGTCGGTCGTGGATGGTCATGGGCGGATACAATGTTTGTTATGAATAATCAGAGAAAGAGTTCATGAGCGCACAGAAAAAAATTGCATTAATCACCGGAGTCACGGGACAGGACGGCGCTTATCTGTCGGAATTCTTGCTGAACAAGGGTTATATCGTTCATGGCATCAAGCGACGCAGTTCGCTCTTCAACACAGCCCGCATCGACCATCTATTCCATGATGCTCATGAAAAGGGACTTCCCTTCTATCTGCACCATGGCGATATGACGGACTCAAGCAGCCTGACGCACATCATCCAGAAGGTCCAGCCGGACGAAATATACAACCTTGCGGCACAGAGCCATGTTGCGGTGTCGTTCGAGGAACCGGAATATACTGCCAACTCCGATGCGCTTGGTGCGTTACGGATACTGGAGGCGATCCGCATCCTGGGCATGGAGAAGAAGACGCGCTTCTATCAGGCTTCCACTTCAGAACTCTATGGCCTTGTTCAGGAGATTCCGCAGAAGGAGACAACACCCTTCTATCCCAGGAGTCCCTATGCGGTCGCCAAGCTTTATGCCTACTGGATCACGGTCAATTACCGCGAGGCATATGGCATGTATGCCTGCAACGGCATCCTGTTCAATCACGAGTCCCCGATCAGGGGCGAAACCTTCGTCACGCGCAAGATCACGCGAGCGCTCGCGCGCATCAAGCTCGGCCTGCAGGAATGTCTGTACCTGGGGAATCTGAATTCGTTGCGCGACTGGGGTCATGCCAAGGACTACGTCGAGATGCAGTGGCTGATGCTGCAACAGGAAAAGCCGGAAGACTTCGTCATTGCCACCGGCGTGCAATACTCTGTCAGAGATTTCGTCAATGCTGCAGCCCATGAGCTTGGCATGTCCATCGAATGGCGTGGCGAAGGTGTGGATGAGAAAGGATACTGGAAGAACGGCTCATCTCCCATAGTGGCAGTCGATCCGCGCTATTTCCGTCCCACCGAGGTTGAAACCCTGCTGGGCGATCCTTCCAAGGCCAAGCAGAAGCTGGGCTGGACACCGAAGATCAGTTTCGAGGATCTGGTGGCGGAGATGGTGAGAGAGGACTTGAAGAGCGCCGAGCGCGACGAGCTCGTCAAGAAGCACGGCTATGCGGCGTTCATCCCTAACGAATAATCGCTGACTGGTTCATGCGCAAGACTCGCATCTTACTAACAGGCAGCGGTGGCATGGTCGGGCAGAATCTGCTTGAGCATCCTGCTGTTGATGAATATGAAATGCTTGCTCCGCGCAGCGGCGAACTCGACCTGCGCGATTTCGATTCCGTGCAGGCATATCTGCGCAAGCATCAGCCTGATATGGTGATCCATGCGGCAGGAAAAGTGGGCGGCATCCAGGCCAACATGCGCGAGCCGGTGAGTTTTCTGATGGATAACCTCGATATGGGGCGCAACATTGTCTGGGCAGCGCACGAGGCGGGGATCAAGCGGCTGATCAATCTGGGTAGTTCCTGCATGTACCCGCGCAACCATGGTGAGCCGCTGCGCGAAGAGATGGTGCTAAAAGGCGAACTGGAACCAACCAACGAAGGCTATGCGCTGGCAAAGGTAATGACCGCACGGCTATGCGAATACATCAAGCGTGAGGATGCAAGCTACCAGTACAAGACGCTCATTCCCTGCAATATCTACGGCCGCCACGACAAATTCGATCCGGCAAACTCCCATCTTGTGCCGGCGATTATCCATAAGATCCATCAAGCCAAGGTAAATGAAAGCAATTTAGTCGAAATATGGGGTGATGGAACGGCGCGGCGCGAATTCATGTATGCAGGAGATCTGGCCGACGCAGTGATGCGTGCGACGAAAAACTTCGACACACTGCCAGACTATATGAACGTTGGATTGGGGCATGACTACACAATCAACGAATACTACCAGGCGGCAGCCGATGTGATTGGATATAACGGTCAGTTTGTTCATGACGTCAGCAAACCTGTTGGTATGATGCGCAAACTGGTAAACGTGGAACGACAGTGCGCTTGGGGATGGGAAGCCCAGATCGATTTGCGCACCGGCATTAAGAAAACCTACGACTACTACGTAAAGGAATTACTACAATGAGTTTCAAATTTCCGTTGGCCACTGCTTCCTGGGGACAGGAAGAGATTGCTGCGATGCAACGAGTGATCGCCTCCGGCATGTTCACGATGGGCGAGAACGTAAAAGCATGCGAAACCAGTTTTGCCCAGTATGTTGGCAGTAAACATTGTGTGATGGTTAACTCGGGATCATCCGCCAACCTGTTGATGGTGGCAGCGTTGTTCTACACCAAAAATTCGGCACTAAAGCTGAAACGCGGTGATGAGGTGATCGTACCGGCGGTATCGTGGAGTACCACCTACTATCCGTTGTATCAGTACGGCCTGAAAATCAAGTTTGTCGATATCGATTTGCATACCTTGAACTATGATCTCGATCAGCTCGAAATGGCCGTCACTGACAAGACGCGCGCGATCATGGCAGTGAACCTGCTGGGCAATCCGAATGATTTCGGCCGTATTTGGCAGATCATCGACGGGCGCAATATCCTACTGATCGAGGACAACTGTGAATCCATGGGCGCTACCTATCAAGGCAGGCAAGCGGGCACTTTCGGTGTGATGGGCAGCTTCAGTTCATTCTTCAGTCACCACATCTCAACCATGGAAGGCGGACTCATCGTTACTGACGACGAGGAGCTGTATCAAATCCTGCTGTCACTTCGGGCTCACGGTTGGACACGAAATCTTCCCAAGAAAAATCTGGTGTGCAGCGACAAGAGCGATGATCCATTTGAAGAGTCGTTCCGTTTTGTGCTGCCTGGCTACAATGTGCGTCCGCTCGAATTGGTAGGCGCGCTTGGCATTGAACAGGTCAAACGCCTGCCAAAAATGGTTGAGGAGCGACGCAAAAATGGCAAGATGCTGCAAGCGGCACTTGTTGACCATCCTGATATTCTCATCCAAAGAGAAATTGGCGAGAGCAGTTGGTTCGGTTTCAGTCTGGTGATTCGCCCCGACAGCAAGCTCACACGCAAAGCGCTGGTGGCAAAACTGAACGAACTGGGATTCGAATGTCGACCGATCGTCGCAGGCAATTTTGCCAAGAACGAAGTGGTGAAATATTTCGATTCGGAAGTGCACGGTACGCTGAAAAATGCAGATCATATCGACCAGAACGGACTATTCGTCGGGAATCACCATTATCCAATATCGTCCGCATTCGCAGCACTTGCTACCTTGTAAGGAGGAGTAATGAAAGCAGTCATTCTTGCAGGTGGTTTGGGCACGCGAATCAGCGAGGAAACTTCTATTCGCCCGAAGCCGATGATTGAAATCGGCGGCCGGCCGATCCTTTGGCACATCATGAAAATTTACTCTGCCCACGGCATCAACGATTTCGTGGTGTGCTGCGGGTACAAGGGCTATGTCATCAAGGAATACTTTGCCAACTATTTTCTGCACATGTCCGACGTAACATTCGACATGCAGAACAACAAGATGGATGTACATCAACGCAATGCAGAGCCGTGGAAAGTGACGTTGGTCGATACTGGAGAGAACACTTTGACCGGGGGGCGTCTCAAGAGAGTGGCGGATTATGTCAGGAATGAGCCCGAGTTTTGCTTCACATATGGCGACGGGGTCGCCGATATTGATATTGGCGCACAGATCGCATTCCACAAACAACATGGCAAGCGAGCAACCGTGACTGCGGTTCAACCCCCGGGACGTTACGGTGCGCTTTGCATGGATGGCAACTCGGTCCGTGGATTTATTGAAAAGCCCCAGGGTGATGGGGGATGGATAAATGGAGGGTTTTTCGTCCTGTCGCCAGGCTGCATCGACTTGATTGCCGACGATAGCTCATCGTGGGAGGGGGAGCCATTAAGCCGGTTGGCGGCCCAGGGCGAACTGATGGCTTACGAACACAGCGGGTTCTGGCAACCTATGGATACGCTGCGCGACAAGAATCAACTGGAGGAGCTTTGGCAAAACGGCAAGGCGCCCTGGAAGGTGTGGAAGTGAGTCCGGATTTCTGGCGCGGCAAGCGTGTATTCCTGACCGGATATACCGGATTCAAGGGCGGCTGGCTTTCGCTGTGGCTGCAATCCATGGGGGCAGAAGTACATGGCTATGCACTCAATCCGCCAACCGAGACCAATCTCTTTACGGAGGCGAAAGTCGGTGCAGGAATGGCGCATTGCGAGATCGCGGATATCCGGGATGCCGACAAACTACGCCTGGCGATGCAGACCGCACGTCCGGAGATTGTCTTCCATCTGGCCGCACAGCCTCTTGTCCGTTACTCCTATGTCGAGCCGGTGGAGACTTATGCCGTGAACGTGATGGGCACCGTGCATCTGCTGGAAGCGGTACGCGCGACGCCTGGCGTGAAGGCGATAGTGAATGTAACGACGGACAAATGTTATGAGAACCGCGAGTGGGTATGGGGCTACCGCGAGAATGAAGCGATGGGTGGTTTCGACCCCTACTCCAGCAGCAAAGGCTGCGCGGAACTGGTGACTTCGGCCTATCGCCGATCTTTCCTGGAACCGAAAGGTATCGTACTTGCGAGTGCTCGGGCAGGCAACGTCATCGGCGGCGGGGATTGGGCGGCAGACCGTCTGATACCTGATTTTCTGAGAGCCTTGGACGCTGGTACAACGCTGAACATCCGTTCCCCGGCTGCAATTCGCCCTTGGCAACACGTACTCGAGCCGTTGTCCGGATATTTGATGCTGGCACAGCGACTCTATACGGATGGCAACCAATATGCCGAGGCATGGAATTTCGGCCCGAGTGACGACGACGCGCGTCCGGTCAGCTGGATAGTCGAGCGTATGGCAGAGATGCGCAAGGACATGAAATGGCGATGCGACGATACACCGCAGCCGCATGAGGCGAATTTTCTTAAGCTGGACAGCAGCAAGGCGAAGAAGAGATTGGAGTGGCGCGCGCGCTGGGGCCTGCAGTCTGCGCTCCGGCAGACGATGGCATGGCATGAAGCATGGAGAAGCGGGAAGGATATGCATGCAGTCACTTTGGAACAGATCGCCCAGTACCTGGCGACCGGCGAGAACGGATGAAGATGGCGCGATTCGAATTCAACTCTACTCTGCTGGCGGGTCTGGCAATGGTGCAACGCATGGCGATCGAAGACCAGCGCGGTTTCCTGTCGCGTTTCTATTGTGCCGACGAGTTTCGTGCCGCCGGATTTGACAAACCGATCGCCCAGATCAACCACACACTGACAAAGATCAAGGGAACCGTGCGCGGAATGCATTTCCAGAACCCGCCGCATGCGGAGACCAAATTGGTGAGCTGTCTGCAGGGCGAGATATTCGATGTAGCCGTCGATCTGCGCCGAGGGTCCCCCACCTTTCTGCGCTGGCATGGCGTACTACTCTCCGCCAGCAATCGCCGGAGCCTTCTTATCCCGGAAGGGTTTGCACACGGATTCCAGACGCTGACCGAGGATTGCGAGCTAATCTACTTGCATACAGCTTCCTATCATCCGGAGTCCGAGGGCGCAGTGAATGCGGCCGACCCGAAGCTCGGTATTGCCTGGCCGCTGGCGATCTCTGAGCTCTCAGAACGGGACCGTAACCATAGATTGATTGAACAGGATTTTCAGGGAATCGCATTGTGAAATGTCGCCATTGCAACACCGAATTGACCTTGCCGCTCGTGGACCTGGGTTCCGCACCCCCCTCCAACGCCTACCTTACAAAACAGATGCTGCGCGCTCCGGAAAAATATTTCCCGTTGTGCGTGCTCGTCTGCGAACGGTGCTGGTTGGTGCAGACCGAAGATTTCGCCCAGGCCGACGAATTATTCTCCGCGGACTATGCGTACTTCAGCTCCTTCTCCACAACGTGGTTGAAGCACGCGGAGAAATACGTGGCAGATATGGCAGGCCGTTTTGCATTGGATGGGACTTCGCATATCGTCGAGGTGGCAGCCAATGACGGCTACCTGCTGCAGTATGCAAAAGCCCGCGGCATCCCTTGCCTGGGTATCGAACCCACGACCAGCACCGCGAATGCGGCGCGCGCCAAAGGGATCGAAATCGTCGAAGAGTTCTTCGGTGTCAAGCTGGCCAGGCAACTGGCGGCGCAGGGCAGGCGGGCAGATCTCACGGTGGCCAACAACGTCTTGGCGCATGTACCGGACATCAACGACTTTGTCAGCGGCTTCGCCGAATTGCTCAAACCTGCGGGAGTAGCAACATTCGAATTTCCGCATCTGCTCAATCTGGTGGAACAGAACCAGTTCGATACGATCTATCACGAACATTATTCCTACCTGTCGCTGATCGCCGTTAAGACCATCTTCTCGGCGAACGGACTGGCGGTGTTCGACGTCGAAGAACTGCCCACACATGGCGGCAGTCTGCGGGTTTACGCCCAGCGCAAGGATAGCGGTACGCGCGAAATGAGTTTAAATGTGGCGAAACTGCTGGAACGGGAGGCAGCGGCAGGGATGAACGGAAAGACCTTCTATGCCAGCTTCCAGACCAAGGCGAACAAGGTCAAGAACGATCTGACCGCGTTCCTGATCGAGGCGCAAAGGGCTGGCAAAACGGTGGCAGGATATGGTGCCGCCGCCAAGGGAAATACGCTGTTGAATTACGCGGGCGTTCGCCCCGATTTGCTGTCATATGTGGTGGACCGCAATCCGGCAAAGCAAGACAAGTTTCTGCCCGGATGTCGCATTCCGATCGTTGCCGAGGAACATCTGAAAAACAATCGACCGGATTATGTCGTGATCTTGCCCTGGAATCTGCGCGAAGAAGTAACCGAACAGTTGAATTATATTCGCGAGTGGGGCGGTCAGTTTGTAACGTCAGTACCGGCTCTGGAGATCAAATGAAATCACGGATTTTGTATACAAAACCTTCCATAACTGAAAGAGAAGTGGAATATGCCACCGATGCTGCGCGAAACGGGTGGGGTGATCGTTGCTACGAATACATATTCCAATTCGAAAAGAAGTTTCGCGAATTTACCGGAGCAAACTACGCCATTGCAACATCCAGTTGCACGGGAGCCTTGCATATGGGATTGGCAGCCTTGGGAGTGAGTTACGGGGATGAGGTCGTCCTGGCGGACACCAACTGGATTGCCTCGGCAGCACCAATCACTTATCTGGGAGCAAAACCGGTATTTGTGGATATCTTGCCGGACACATGGTGTATTGATCCAGGCCAGATCGAGGCGGCAATTACTCCACGGACAAAAGCAATTGTCGCGGTTCACCTGTATGGCAATCTTTGCGAAATGGATCGGTTGCTTGAGATAGGCGAAAAGCATGGCATTCCGGTCATTGAAGATTCCGCAGAGGCGATAGGTTCATATTGGAAGGGGCATCACGCGGGAACGTTGGGTGCATTTGGTGCATTCTCTTTTCATGGTACCAAGACCCTGACTACCGGTGAGGGCGGTATGTTCATCACACAAGACCGCACTTTATATGAGAAGGTGTTGACCTTGAGCAATCATGGGCGTGCTGCCGGGCAACCCAAACAATTTTGGCCGGATATGATTGGCTTCAAATACAAAATGTCTAATATCCAAGCAGCTATTGGCTGTGGTCAGATGGATAGAATCGAGGATTTGATCAGTCGCAAGAGAGAGGTATTCGCTTACTACCAAAAACATTTGAGCGAAATGGCGGGAATCAGCATGAATCCGGAAAAAGCTGGAACGACCAACGGCTATTGGATGCCAACCGCCGTTTTTGCGCCTGAAACGGGAATTACGCGCGAGCGTCTGTTGGAACGATTCAAAGCTGAAAACATTGATGGTCGCGTCTTCTTTCATCCATTAAGCTCTTTGCCGATGTTTTGCCCACAGCCGGAAAATCGAATCAGTTACGATATTCCGGCGCGCGCGATTAATCTGCCCAGCTACCATGACTTGACCAGTGCAGATCAGGACCGGGTAATTGATGCTGTGAAGTTTGTATACCAAGAATAATGACTTTTTCGAAATACATACTTTGGGGAGCCAAAGGGCACGCATTAGTGCTTGAGGAAATTATACGAGAGCAAGGTGGCGAAGTAATTGCACTATTTGATAATACGTCAAATATTGCTCCCGCCCTGAAAGATGTCGAGATGCTTATCGGGCTTGAAGCATATGAAGCTTGGAGACAAAGGCACGCTAATGAGAGAAATATAAATGCGCTCGCTGCGATAGGCGGTGCGAGAGGACGCGATAGACGAGATTTTTTGGAAATCTTTCGTAGATCAGGATTTGTCACTCCCAATCTGATTCATTCTAGAGCGGTGGTATCAGCTTCCACACGTGTTGGAGATAATTCACACATTCTTGCCGGAGCGGTAATTGCACCAATGGTCGAGATAGGGGAGGCTTGCATTGTCAATACAAATGCTAGTGTCGATCACGAGAGTGTAATTGCCGCTGGTGTGCATATTGCTCCAGGAGCTACATTGTGCGGGTGCGTCCACGTAGGCGAAAACACCTTAATCGGTGCGGGAAGTGTAGTGTTACCAAGAATCAGAATTGGATCCAATGTGATTATCGGAGCAGGTTCTGTTGTTACCCGGGACATTCCCGATGCAGTAGTTGCTTGGGGAAATCCAGCGAAGATAATCAAAAATAACCAGTGAAAAATTATAACCCGAAGGAATGGCAAATGAACCCAACAGAACAATTTAAACAAGAATGTGCAAGTGAAATCAAGGCGCAGGGCGACAACATTGAGTTGCAAAAATTGACGCGATCATGGATGGACGCGGCAAATAGCGGGAAATATTCTTACCACTTTGAATGGATGGGTCGCCCAATTATTCAATATCCCCAGGATATTCTGGCAATGCAGCAGATAATTTGGGAGGTTAAACCTGATTTGATAATTGAAACCGGAATTGCCCATGGTGGTTCGCTCATTTTTTCTGCATCAATGCTCGAACTAATTGCATCATGTACAGGTATGGAGGGAGAGGTTTTGGGCATCGATATCGACATCCGAGCTCACAATCGCAAAGCAATCGAAGAGCACCCGATGTACAAACGTATCAGCATGATCCAGGGTTCAAGCATTGCGCCTGAGATCATTGCGCAGGTAAAAGAAAAGACAAAAGGAAAGAAGAGAATACTCGTATGTCTTGATTCGAACCATACCCACGATCATGTTCTTTCGGAGTTGGAAGCATATGCGCAACTAACAACAACCGGAAGTTACTGTGTAGTTATGGATACTGTCATTGAGGACATGCCTAGCGATATGTTTCCTGATCGCCCATGGGGGCCCGGAAACAACCCGAAGACAGCTGTATGGGAATATCTGAAAAGGCATCCGGAATTTGAAATCAACAAAGATATCGATCACAAGCTGCTGATCAGTGTTGCGCCGGATGGTTATTTGAAGCGCGTTCGATAATCGCGCGGATAGAGTGCAATCCGCATGCCGCTCAAACGCAACCTCATCGCCAACTACTTGGGCCAAGGCTGGTCCGCCGTTATGGGACTGGCCTTTATCCCTTTGTATATCGAATACCTTGGAATGGAGGCCTACGGCCTGATTGGCCTTTATGCAGTAATGCAGGCCTGGTTGACGATGCTTGATATGGGTATGACGCCTACGCTTAATCGGGAAATGGCCCGCTATACAGCCGGTGCACATACACCTCAGTCCATTAACGATCTTTTGCGGAGTCTGGAGATAATCGCGATTTGCATCTCTGTGATCATCTGTACTGGGGCGGTGATCGCTTCTGGTTATCTGGCCAGCGACTGGCTCAAAGTTGACAAAATACCAGTAACTACCGCTGCGCAGGCAATTTCGGTCATGGGGATGGTTGTTGCGCTACGATTCATTGAAGGTATCTACCGGGGTTCTTTGTTTGGTTTGCAGCGGCAAGTCTGGTACAACGCGGTAAATGCGGTGATCGCAACGCTACGCTATGGCGGTGTTGTATTTGTTCTGGCATGGGTGTCACCTAGCATTCAGGCATTTTTCCTGTGGCAGATCGCAATCTCGCTGATATCCGTCGGCGTTCTGTCCATGGGGGTGCGGCGCGTATTGCCAAGCCCGCCATCGACACCGAAATTTGCATTGGCCGCCGTCGCTGAAATCTGGAAATTCGCCGGTGGAATGATGCTCACCACATTTCTTGCGATTCTCCTGACGCAAATCGACAAGGTTTTGTTGTCCAGGTTATTACCCCTCGAATCTTTTGGCTATTACAGCCTAGCGACGACGGTTGCCGGTGTGCTTTACGTCGTTATAGGCCCAATCACTAACGCCCTTTATCCGCGCATGGTGGAGCTTGCGACCCAGAATGACCAGAAGCCGCTTGCACGCTTATACCATCAGGGAGCGCAATTGATAACGGTTTTGTTGGCCCCCGCCGTAATGTTGCTAAGCTTCTATTCCGAGGAAGCGCTCTTTGTGTGGTCGGGCGATGCCGGTCTGGCCGCCAAGGCGGCTCCATTGCTATCGGTGTTTGCGATTGGTGTGTTTCTGAATGGTTTGATGCATATGCCCGCACAACTTCAACTTGCAAATGGATGGGTTAGCTTGGGCGTCAAGACAAATATTGTCGCCGTGCTTATTCTGGTCCCGGCAATATTTTGGGCCGTCCCACGCTATGGTGCCATAGCGGCATCCTGGATTTGGGTAGTACTCAATGCTGGCTATGTATCGATAGCCATACAGCTCATGCATCGCAGGCTATTCAAAAGCGAGAAGTGGAAATGGTATTTCGGCGATGTGTTGATGCCCGTAATCGGCGCAGCATTAGTCATGCTGTTGGCAAAACAGTTTCAACCGGCCGTATACGGTAACCGCTGGGAAGGACTGCTCTTTATGCTGATCGCGGGGGCCGTTGCTTTTGGCGCATCAGCCGCATCGGCTGACTTGATCAGGCTGCGCTTGCTGGGGTTGTTCAGGCAACACCGTGCCTTATGAGTGGTAATTGCCTGAATCTATAGAACGCCAGGACAGGAAATGAGTCAACCTAATCGGAAGTCAGCCGCAACGATCAGCATAGGCATGCCCGTTTACAATGGAGAAAAGTACATTCGCGAGGCGCTGGATACGATACTTGGTCAAACATTCACCGATTTTGAATTGATCATATCTGACAATTGCTCAAGTGACTCGACGGAATCAATCTGTCGTGAATATGCAAAAAAAGATGCAAGGATAAGCTATGTGCGTCAGCAGTCGAATATCGGCGCCGCGGCAAACTTTCTGTATGTAATAAATCAAGCGGTCGGCAACTACTTCATGTGGGCTGCGTGCGACGACAGATGGAGTGCGGATTGGCTTGAGAGAATGCATGAGGCGATTAAAGAACCGGGCGTGGGCATGGCGTTTGGCCAAGTCGTCCATATTGATGCGTCAGGCAATACAATGCTGCATCCGGCAAATGGGGTGAATTTCGGTTATGGATACAGTGGAATTCCCTTGCTGCGAAGAGCCAGATTTTATCTGGCATACGAAGGAATGGGGAAAGCGAACAGTATTTATTCCTTATACAAAAGAGAGCTCGTTGGCCCTTTGTGTAGCATGTGGGGAGAGGTGATTGAAGGTAATCTGTACTACGATTACACAATTGTATATTGCTGCCTGCAGTATCAAAGGATCAAACAGGTGGATCGCGCCACCTTGTTCAAGAGGATACATGGAGAAAGCGAAGGTTCCAGTCCCAAGCAGCGAAGTATGAGCGCGCGGTATCTGGCGAGAATAGTCGCAGGGCTGGTTTGGCCTTTCCCGCCGAAATTGCTAAGGGACTATCTTCAGCACTCGACCATAATGGAACGGTTCATTCTGATTTTGCTCGTTCCGGTGAAATTGTTTGCCGCCTACGGCTTCAGAATGAAACAGATATTTATGCAAGCGAAACTGCACTTATCGTGAGAACCACTTTGCAGAATATTTTATTCGGAATAAAAGAATGCTGATCTCAAACATTATTGGCGGCCTTGGCAACCAGATGTTTCAATACGCCGCTGGGCGTTCCCTGTCTTTGGCAAAAGGTGTTGAATTTCGCCTAGATTTATCCGACTTCTCGGGCTACGGATTGCATCAAGGATTCGAGTTGCAGCGCGTCTTCAATTGTCCTGTACTAACTGCAACAACGAGCGATGTTCAGGCCATCCTAGGCTGGCAAACCTCGCCGATCATACGCAGGCTCTTGGCTAAACCTGCACTGTCCATGTTTCGTCGCAGTGGGTTCGTTGTTGAGCCACACTTTAACTACTGGCCGGGCATCTGTGAGATATCCTCGGATAGCTATCTTTTGGGTTACTGGCAGTCTGAGAAATATTTCATTGATGCGGCAAATGAGATTCGTACGGATCTCACATTCAAATCGCCTCTGAGCTCCAAAAATGCCGAACTTGCCGCCGCGATCAGGCTCGGAAATTCGATAAGTCTGCACGTTCGTCGGGGCGACTATACAAGCAACCCGAAAACGACAGCAACCCATGGCCTGTGCTCGCTGGAATACTACCGGTCGGCAATTCAATATGTGATCGAGCGGGTCGAACGGCCCAGCTTCTATATTTTTTCTGATGATCCGGCCTGGGTCAGGGAAAACATGAAGATAGGGTACCCATCTGTGTATGTGGATCACAACCATGGTGCAGAGAGCTATAACGATATGCGCCTCATGGGCTTGTGCAAGCACCACATTATCGCGAACAGTTCCTTCAGCTGGTGGGGGGCATGGCTTAATCCCGACTCCGAAAAAATTGTCGTCGCACCGCGCAAATGGTTTGCCAACAACAACGATGTTTCGGATCTGTTTCCCTCCGGCTGGGTGACGCTGTGAGACCAGGTTCTGATTATGCGAAGATCAACACATTGGTTATCGGTGGCGGCGGGTATATCGGCGCATATCTGGTTCCGATGCTGATCACCAGGGGAAGACGGGTTACCGTATTGGGACGGAGCGCAAAACCTCATTATGCATTGCCTGAAACGGCGAGCTACGTTGCCGGCGATTTCGGGCAGCGGGAGTTGATTTCCGGCTTGTTGGATCGCCATCAGGAAGTCATTCATCTGGCGTATGCTACCGTACCGAACACTTCGTTCGAGAATCCACTGGCCGATCTGCTGCAAAATCTGCCACCCACGGTGCAGCTGTTTTCCGAGGTGGCAGACAGGGGGGGTAAGCTGCTGCTGATTTCGTCGGGTGGCACGGTCTATGGCGAAGCCGTCAAATTGCCAATTTGCGAAGATCATCCTACCAAGCCGATCTCACCATATGGTGTGACCAAGCTGACCTTGGAGAACTATGCGCACTTGTATGCGGTGACCCATGGACTCAGGTTTGTTTGCATTCGCCCCGCCAATGCCTATGGTGTCGGGCAGCGGCCGTTCATTGGTCAGGGATTCATTTCCACGGCGATCGCATCTGTGATGCGCGGTATGCCGATCAAGATCTTCGGCAAAGATGGCACGATCAGGGACTATATATATGTGAGTGACCTTGCAGCAGGAATTGTAAGTGCACTGGAGCACGGCCGCATATCTGAAACGTACAATCTTGGGACGGGCGTCGGCCGTTCCAATAAAGAAGTGATACACATACTGTCTTCCTTGATGAAGGAGATGGGTTTTGAGATTTTGGTTGATCATCTTCCGGAGCGGGCTTTTGATGTCAAGGCGAATGTCCTCGATTCGTCCAAGCTGCAATTGCATACGGGCTGGAAACCGGAAATCGCTATTGAGCAGGGGCTACGATTGACATCTGAATGGATCAGGAATGGCAATGTTTGATCAGGAATGGACTGGCGTGCCGGGGCAGCCGCTGGTGACAGTGGCTATGCCGATATACAACGCAGGCAAGTACTTGCGATTGGCCGTGCTGTCGATCGTCCGGCAGACTTTTCCTGATTGGGAACTGCTGATAATCGACGATGGATCAACTGATAGTGCACTGCAAAGTATTGCGGATATCGGTGACGAACGAATTCGGATTCTGTGCGATGGCAAAAACAAGGGGCTGGCAGCCAGACTGAACGAGTGCATCGATTTGGCACGGGGCAAGTATATTGCGCGGATGGATCAGGATGACGTGTCCTATCCGGAACGCTTTGAGCAACAGATAGCGGCGCTGCAAAAAGATTCAGAACTTGATCTTGTTGCCACTCGTGCAATTACGATCGATGAAGGCAGCAGGATTACAGGCGTATTTCCGAGCGCGCTAAGGCATGATGAAATATGTGCCAGGCCTTGGCGAGGATTCCATTTTCCTCATCCGACGTGGATGGGCAGAACCGCATGGTTCCGCGATCACCGCTATACCGAGCCCGCTCCTTACTTCTGCGAGGATCAGGAATTGCTATTGCGCAGTTATCGCCAAAGTTGCTTTGTCACGCTGGACGAGGTACTTTTTGCCTATCGCATCAGGGGTGAAACTAACTGGCAGAAGCTGGCCAAGACGCGCAGTGCTGTTCTGAAGATAAAAATGCGACAGTTTGTCAGGTTAAATCAATGGGATTTCGCTTTGCTGGCAATGGCGGCATATTTGGCAAAAATCGTTAGCGATTTGTTCACGAGAGTGAGGCGCGGCACACTGAACCCCGGGGACGATGTTGGAGATGCAGATGTGGAATCCAAGTGGCACAAGGTTTTAGAAGACCTGGCGGCGGGCGAAACGTGAAAAAACTCTGCTATGTCGCGACGATTCCCGCAGTTGTACATGCCTTTCTGCGCACTCATATCCAGGCAGCTGCGGAAAAGTACGAGGTGACGGTTGTATGCAGCTCTGAAGACAAGCACTTGCTGGATAATGTCAATGCGCGTTTCATATTCCTGCCAATCACGCGGAAGCCATCGCCATGGGTCGATATGCTGATCCTGTTCCAGTTGTTTAAACTGTTTCGCCGTGAGCGATTCGACATTGTGCATTCCATCATGCCCAAGACCGGGATGCTTGCCATGGTAGCGGCAAAACTGGCCCGTGTACCTGTGCGGATCCATACGTTTACGGGGCAGGTTTGGGTGACCAAACAGGGTGTGGGGCGGACGTTGTTGAAGTGGTTCGACAAACTGATTGGCATGCTCGCGACATGTGTTTTGGCCGACAGCGCTTCGCAGCGGGATTTTCTGGTAAGCGAGGGCGTATTGTCTTCAAGCAAGGCGAAAGTGATAGGGGCGGGCTCGATCTGCGGCATCGATTCTGTGCGTTTTCATCCTGATATTGGAAAAAGGCAAACGGTCCGCCAGGAATTGGGAGTTGCACAGGATGCCAAGGTGATTCTGTTTGTCGGGCGGCTCAACCGCGACAAGGGAATGCTTGACTTGGCTGCTGCATTTTTTGCAATCGCCAAACAGCGTCCGGATGTAGAACTGGTACTGGTGGGCTCGGAGGAAGACGTGCCATTTGGCCGTATGCAGGAGATTTGTTACACAGCTAAGGATCATCTGCACTATGTAAATTTTACAGCCACGCCAGAACAATACATGAATGCAGCAGATGTTTTTTGCTTACCTAGTTATCGCGAAGGATTCGGCATGACCATCATTGAGGCGGCGGCCTGCGGCGTGCCTGCCGTGGCATCGCGTATATACGGTATTACCGATGCGGTCGCAGACGGCCAGACCGGTTTGTTATTTCCGGCAGGTGACGTGGCGGCTTTGACAGAAGCGTTGCAAAAGCTGATTGATGATGACGATCTAAGGCAACGTTTGGGTGATGCTGCGCGCGTGCGTACCCTTGCCTTGTTTTCAAGTGAGAAGATTGCGAGGGAGATGATGATGCTGTACGACAGCTTGTCACAACTATCTGAGCAGAAATGAAACCAATCGAACGAGAATATTTCTTGGTGACAGGGGCTAATGGATTCGTGGGTCAGGCGCTTTGCGGAAGCTTGATAGAGCGCGGGTTCGAAGTCAGGAGTGCGGTCAGGCGCGAGGAAGCGAGGCTTGTGACGGGGACGGAAAAAACGGTCGTGGGCGTGATGGACGGCAACACCGACTGGGAAGAGGCGCTGAAGGGCATAGATTGCGTCATCCACCTCGCAGCGCGCGTGCACGTGATGAAGGACGATGCGCAAGATCCTCTGGAGGAATTCCGCAAGGCAAACGTCCAGGGCACCGAAAATCTGGCGAGGCAGGCTGCAAAGGCAGGCGTCAGGCGGCTGGTCTTTGTGAGTTCCATCAAGGTCAATGGCGAGCAGACCTTCGGGCGCCCCTATTCCGAAGCCGATGCGGCAAACCCGCAGGATCCCTACGGCATCTCGAAGTGGGAGGCCGAGCAGGCACTGCACCGGGTTGCAGAAGAGACGGGGCTCGAGGTCGTGATCCTCCGCCCGCCCCTCGTGTACGGGGACGGCGTCAAGGGAAACTTCGCGCAGATGATGAAGGCGCTCGAACTCGGCATCCCGCTGCCTCTTTCATCGGTCATGAACCGCCGCAGCCTGCTCCATGTCGGGAACCTCGCGGATGCCCTGATCCTCTGCGCCACCCATCCAAAGGCCGCAAACAGGACCTACCTCTTGAGCGATGGGGATGATGTGTCCACGCCCGAGCTTCTGCGGCAACTGGGCAGGGCAATGAACCGCCCAGCGCGCCTCTTTCCATGTCCGGAATTCCTTTTGAAAATGGTCGGCATTATCACCGGAAGGTCGGCCCAGGTCTCGCGCCTGCTGGGTTCGCTTCAGGTCGACAGCAGCAGGATACGCAGCGAGCTGGGATGGATTCCACCCTATACACTGCAACAGGGGCTCCTTCATTCAGTAGGGCCCTCATGAAGGATGTCGTTTCAGCCCTGGCCCTTGCGCTGGGGAGCTTCTTCCATCCCAGGATGCTCATGCTGGTGATCTGGCCGCTGCTCGTGGCAACCCTGCTCTGGCTGGGTGTCGCGGTCTTCTTCTGGGGAAGCTGGATAAACGGCATCGCGGGGATGCTGCAATCGACCTCCGCGCAGCAGTGGCTGGAGCAGGGATTTCTCGCCGCAGCGGCCCACTACCTGATAGGCATCGTGTTGGCGCTCCTGCTCTTTCCCGCGATCTATGTGACCGCCCTTCTGATCACCGCGACTTTCGGGATGCCCGCAATGGTGGATCACGTCGCGAGGAGGCATTACCCGGATCTCGAGTCCAAAAAGGGGGGAAGCTTCACCGGCAGCTTATGGAATGCGCTGATCGCGATCCTCGTTTACTGCGCGGGCTGGGTGATCACCCTGCCACTGTGGCTCATTTCCCCCTTCGCGCTCGTGCTGCCGATTGCCCTGATGGCCTACCTGAACCAGCGGCTGTTCAGGTATGACGCGCTGAGTGAGCATGCGAGCCCGGAGGAGTACGATCGTCTGATCAGACAATCATCAGGCAGGCTCTATCTTCTGGGCGCGGTATCCGGCCTCTTGCAGCTTCTGCCGCTGGCGGGCTTTTTCCTGCCCGTCTATGCGGGGCTCGCCTTCACCCATCTCTGTCTTTCCGAGCTCAAGGCATTGCGGGCGGCCTCGTGAACATAGGCGAAATCATGAGGCGGGACGGCAAGCGCCTGCAGGATGTGCTGGGGCTCGATGCGCAGGAGGCCGGAATCGAAGTCCGGTGCCTGCTGCAGGGCGTGCTGGATGTCGGTCGCGCCTATCTCATGACCCATCCCGAGCGCACGCTCGACGCAGATGAATCGAGCCGCTATGCCGGATTTGTTGAGCGGCGATTGCGGGGCGAACCTGTCGCATACATCCTGGGCTGGCGCGAATTCTTCGGTCATGTCTTCAGGGTCACGAATGACACGCTGATTCCGAGGCCGGATACAGAGCTCCTGGTCGAGCTGGTGCTGAGTCACGCCAAAGAGCAGGCCTCCATCCTGGACATGGGGACGGGAAGCGGCGCGATCGCGATCTCGATCGCGCTGGCGAGAAAGGATCTCGGGGTGGTGGCCCTGGATGCATCGCGGGCTGCGCTCGAGGTGGCGATGGCAAACGCAGAGGCGCTCAATGCCTCCAACGTGCGCTTTCTGGAAAGCGACTGGTTTTCCAATCTGGGGAACGAGCGCTTCGATGTCATCGCCTCCAATCCCCCCTATGTCGAAGCGGGAGATCCGCATCTGAAGGACCTGGGATTCGAGCCTTCGGGCGCACTGGTGTCGGGACGCGACGGGCTGGACGACATGAGGCGCATCGTGGCTCAAGCCGGAGCCCATCTTAATCCGGGAGGCTGGCTGATGCTGGAGCATGGATGCGACCAGGCGGCGAGCGTGCGCGGTCTGCTCCGCCAGTCGGGCTTTGCCGAAGTTTCATCCGCGAGGGACATCTCCGGCATCGAGCGCGTGAGCATGGGACGCGCTTGACGGTCGGGAAACTATTCTGCAATAATACCTGACAATTTAATTCGGGTAATGAATCATGAGCACAGACATACAGGAACGCATACATCAACAGGTCCTAAGCCATCCGGTGGTCCTCTTCATCAAGGGTACGGCCAAGTTTCCGCAGTGCGGTTTTTCCGCAAACGTGGTGCGCATCATGAATGCGATGGGCGTGAAGGACATGCTGGCGGTGAACGTGTTCGAGGACCCCGCGCTCGTTCCGGCGCTCGTCGAATATGCCAACTGGCCGACGCTGCCGCAGTGCTATGTCAGGGGCGAGTTCATCGGCGGATCGGACATCCTGACCGAGATGTACCAGAGCGGGGAGCTCAAGAAGCTTCTGGGCGACCTGGCCGCATAGGCCTGATTGCCTAGATACATTTGCATATTTCAAAAGCGGAAAAGGGGGACTATAGTCGGGGCGAGTGCAGGAAATCGCACCGTCCGATTTTCTATACTCTCCTCCTTTTCAGGCGGCCAGCAGGCCGCCATTTTTTTATGTCCGCCTGGCCCTGGCGATCGCGGCCGCCACCTGCTCGGGTGCTGTCCCCCCTATGTGGTTGCGCGAGGCCAGCGAGCCTTCGAGAGTCAGCACGCCATACACGTCTTCCTCTATCAAGGAGGAAAACTCCCTGAGCTCGGAAAGCCCGATCCCAGAAAGGTCGCATCCCTTCTGTTCCGCATGGCGCACCGCGAGTGCCACGGCCTCGTGGGCATCCCGGAAAGGCAGTCCCTTCTTGACGAGATAGTCTGCGAGATCCGTCGCCGTGGCATAGCCCTGAAGTGCTGCGCGCCTCATCGCATCCGGCTTTACCCGGATCCCTGCGATCATGTCGGCGTAGATGCGCAGCGTCTGGGTGAGCGTATCGACCGTGTCGAAGAGCGGCTCCTTGTCCTCCTGGTTGTCCTTGTTGTAGGCCAGGGGCTGGCCCTTCATCAGCGTGAGCAGGGAAACCAGATGGCCGTGTATTCTTCCCGTCTTGCCGCGCACGAGTTCGGGCACGTCGGGGTTCTTCTTCTGCGGCATGATGCTGGATCCCGTGCAGAAGCGGTCGGCGATGTCGATGAAGCCCACCATCGGGCTCATCCAGAGGATCAGCTCCTCGGAGAAGCGCGAGAGGTGGGTCATGATGAGCGCGGCTGCCGAGGTGAATTCGATCGCGAAGTCGCGGTCTGAAACGGCATCCAGGGAGTTCTCGCAAAGCCCCTCGAAACCCAGCAGGTCCGCGACCATCCTGCGGTCTATGGGGTAGCTCGTGCCCGCGAGCGCGGCAGAGCCCAGGGGCAGACGGTTCACGCGGCGGCGCGCATCCCTGAGGCGCTCGGCGTCGCGGGACATCATCTCGTGATAGGCCATCAGGTGATGCGCGAAGCTGATCGGCTGGGCGACCTGAAGATGGGTGAAGCCCGGCATGATGGTGTGCGTGTGTTTCTCGGCGAGATCCAGGATCGCGCTCTGCAGCGCCCTGATGAGCGAGAGCAGGTCGTCCATCGCAGCTCTCAGGTATAGCCTCACGTCTGTTGCGACCTGATCGTTGCGGGAGCGCCCGGTATGCAGGCGCTTTCCCGCATCGCCCACGAGGTGGGTCAGGCGCTTTTCGATGTTGAGATGCACGTCCTCGAGATCCAGCGACCATTCGAAATCGCCAGAAGCGATCTCGGATTCGATCTGCGCGAGCCCGCGCCTGATGTCCGCAAGATCGTCGGGCGATATGATCCCGCATGCGGCGAGCATCTCGGCGTGGGCGAGGGAGCCCTTTATGTCGTAAGGTGCAAGCCTGCGGTCGAAATCGACCGAGGCCGTGTAGCGCTTGACCAGTTCCGCGACAGGTTCGGAGAATCGTCCCGACCACGTGTTATTATCTTGTGCCATCTTTATGAATCCGTTGGGTTAATGCCTGCCACCATGAAAGAAGCGAGCAGTATAAAGCAAAATTCGTCATGCGACGCGTTGCCTAACTTCCGCAATCTCGGCGTGATGCTGCGCATCCTGCTTCTGGGCAATGCGATGGTGCTGCTGGCCGCGATACTCGAGGCGACAGGGTGGCACGACATGCTGCCGCAGATCTTGGAGGGTGCGACACTGCTCGCCCCCGTGATGCTGAGCTGCCTTCTGCTGCTCTGGCTGGGGCAGCCGCTGCTCGAAAGGCTGGGCTACTGGAACGGGGTCTGGGCGGTGAACGCGCTGGTCGCCGCGGTGACCCTGCTTGTCAGCTACATAGGGCGGTCGCTCTACCTTGCCGACACATGGTTTGATCTGCTGCGCAGCCTTTTCATAGGTGTGGCGATGTGCACCATGCTGCTGATGTATTTCCGCCTGAGGGCGAGGGTGCTCTCGAGGGCCATCGAGGATGCGCAGCTACAGGTGTTGCGCGCCCGCATCCGGCCGCATTTCCTCTACAACACGATAAACGCGGTGCTCGGCATATTGCGGTCGAACCCGGCAAAAGCCGAGACCGCGCTGGAGGACATGGCGGATCTTTTCAGGGTCGCGATGGCGGACGAGAAGGATCTGGTGCCGCTTTCCAGGGAAGTTCAGCTCTGCAGGCAATACCTTGAACTCGAGAAGCTGCGCATGGGGGACAGGCTGTGCGTGAACTGGCAGACTGAAGACATGCCCGAAGACGCGCTGATCCCCGCGTTGCTGCTGCAGCCCCTGCTCGAGAATGCCGTCTATCACGGCATAGAGCCTCTGGTGGAGGGGGGCTGCATAGATGTCGTTCTGCGCAGGCAGGGGGGGGCGCTGAAAATCACCGTCCACAATCCTTGCGCGAAACAGGCGGAGTCTAGGCCGCATGACGGGAACAAGATCGCGCTGCAGAACATAAGGGAGAGGCTGGCTTTGCTGTTCGATGCGGAGGCGAGCTATCATATCCAGAGCGGGGATGATTTTTATCGCGTGGAGATCTCGTTGCCTTACGTGAAAAATGGCTGAAGAGAACATGAAAGAGCTGGCCTTGCGCGTGTTCATCGTGGACGATGAGCCGCCTGCGCGCAACCGCCTGCACGAGCTGCTGGACGACTGCAGCGCGCAGCTTCCGCTCGTCGTGGTGGGCGAGGCAGGTAACGGGCAGGAGGCGCTGGACGGGCTGATCGAGAGTCCGGCCGATGTTGTGCTGCTCGACATACGCATGCCGCAGATGGACGGAATAGAGCTCGCGCAGCATCTGCAGAAGCTGCCTTATCCCCCGGTGATCATCTTCACCACGGCCTACGACGCCTATGCGATCAAGGCGTTCGAGCTGCATGCGATCGATTACCTCCTGAAGCCGGTGCGCCTTGGGCGTCTGTTCGAGGCGCTCACCAGGGCACGTAATGCCGTGCCTGTGCAGTACGAGGTGCTGCGCGAGCTTCTTCCCGAGCCGCGCCGCAACCTCTCGATACACGAGAGGGGAAAGATACATCTCGTGCCGATAGAACAGGTGATATTTCTGAGAGCAGAGCTCAAATACATCACGGTGCGCACGCTGGAGAAGGAATACCTGATGGAGGAATCCCTGACCGCGCTGGAAAAGGAATTCGCGGGGCGCTTCGTGCGCATACACAGGAACTGCCTCGTGGCCAGGAGCAGGATAGAGGGCTTCGAGAAGGCGAGCGGGGAAGAGGGCTGGATGGTCAGGCTCGAAGGTGTGGCCGAACCGCTTGCGATCAGCCGCAGGCAGCAGCACATCGTGAAGGAGCTGAGCTAGGGAGAATTGCAGCACCTCCAGGATAGGATATAATCCGCATTCATTTGCTAAGAAGGCGGCAAAGTGGTCTTCGACAAAATCGACTCATTCCTGGTCAGGCGCTCATATGCGATGATCGTCGCCATCTGCCTTTTGCTGACCGCGCTGATCGCAAGGGTGGAGATCCTTTTCGGATACGAGGTCTCGGTCGCTGCCTTCTTCCTGATCCCGATCGCTGTATCGGCCTGGTATGCCGGGCGCATGACAGGGATCGCCTTCTGCATTCTTTCCGCCGCCATCTGGTTGACGATAGACGTCCCGGTCTTTCAGCACCACTATGAAAACCCCTACGCGCCCTACTGGAACGCGGCCGTGAGGCTGGGCTTCTTCCTGGTTGCGGAAGAGCTGCTCAGTTACCTGAAGATGCATCTGGAAATCGAGAAACGGCAGGCCAGGACGGACGACCTGACCGGCCTGCTCAATGTGCGCGGCTTCACCGAGCAGGCGGAAAAGATCTTCGGGGTTTCTGCAAGGCACAACCGGAACATCACGCTGGCCTGCCTCGACGTCGACGACTTCGGGAAGATGCATGAAAGATTCGGCAGGAAGGAATGCGATGAATTGCTTCGTGTCGTGGGCAGAAAGATAGCCGCATCGTTGCGCGCCTCCGACATCGCAGGGCGCATGGGCGAAGACGAATTTGCGATCCTGCTTCCGGAAACGGACGAGTCGGGCGCGAAATCCATGTTCGAGAACTTCAGGATCGCCCTGTCCAGGGAGATGGAGAAGCATGGCTGGCCCGTCGGTTTCAGCCTGGGTGTGGTCTCGTGCAACTCTCCGCGCGCAAACCTTGAAGATGCGGTCAAGATTGCGGACTCCCTGCTTTATCAGTCGAAGGCTGACGGTATGCATGAAGTCCGTTTCGCAAACTGCCCCGGCAACTATGCCGGTCTGCCTAGATAAATCGGCATATTTACCCGGGTTCCCGCCTTTCATATCATGGCTTCCACGAGTGCGGCGTCATTCCGGCGCCGCATCAAATGCAAGGAGGATATGATGAAAGCGAATCGAATTTCGGTCACCACCATCGCAAGGACGGCGGGCTTGTGCGGCATCTTGATCGGCGGCGCCGCGCTGGCCGATGAAAGCGGATTCTACGCGGGCGTGACGGCGGGCCGTTCCAACACGAGCACGCCGCCCAACATGGTGCTCAGCAAATCCACCGATACCGTCTACGGGCTGCTGGGCGGCTACCAGTTCAACAAGTACTGGGGCGCGGAGGCCTTCTACACGGAAGGTGGAAGCTTTACCGGGCAGAATCTTGCGGGTTCAGTCGCGGGTTCTGGCAAGGCCGACATCTGGGGCGTCGATGCGGTGGGCACCCTGCCCCTGTCCGATTCCTTCTCGCTCTATGGCAAGCTGGGTCTGGCCAACGTGAACACCAGCATCTCCACGGTGCCCGCCAGCACCCTCGCGGGGGCGACCAGGACAGCGGTGACCTACGGGCTTGGCGGGCAATACAACGTGACGCCTTCCTTCGGCCTGCGCCTCGGCTGGGACCGTTATGGCGCTGAGACTTCGGGTGCGACCGGGGTGATCGGGTCCAAGGATCATTACAACATCAACACCTATACCCTGGCTGCGGTTTTCAAGTTCTAGGCGTCGTCCGGCTAGCCGGACGGTCAGTCCGGTCCGGCGAACTCGAAGCTGGAAAATCTTTGAGCCGGCATGGGGCGCGCGATTCCATAGCCCTGGCCTATTTCGCACCCCATGTCCAGCAGCTTCCGGTAGATTTCCGCGGTCTCTATGCCTTCGGCCACGACTTCCAGCCTGAAGGTCCTGGCGAGCGCGATGATGCCCTGCACGATCGCGAGATCGCCCTTGTCGTTCAGCATGTTGCGGACGAAGGACTGGTCCACCTTGATCGTGTTGATCGGCAGGTTGCTGAGATAGGTCAGCGAGGAATAGCCCGTCCCGAAATCGTCGAGTGAGAAGCTGACGCCGAAAGACCGGCACTCCTCTATGATCGCCGTGACCTTCTCCACATCCTCAAGCGCTGCGGTTTCTAGTATCTCGATCTGCAGGCTGAGCGGCGGCAGATCGGGGTGCGCAGCCAGCCGCATCCTGAGCCTTGCCGCAAAGTCGGCTGACTGCAGATGGTGAGCTGAGATGTTGATGCTGAGCTGGAGATCCAGCCCGGATTGCCTCCATTCCTCAAGATGGTCGAGCGCCTTTTCCGTCACCCATTCGCCGAGCCTGATGTCCAGGTCCGTTCCTTCGAGCGGGCGCAGGAACTCGGCCGGAGGCAGGAGGCCGCGCTCGGGATGGTTCCAGCGTATCAGCGCCTCTGCGCCGACCAGCCTCCGGGTGCGCAGGTTCACCTTGGGCTGGAAATAAAGCTCGAACTGATCTTGCGCCAGCCCGTGGGCGATCTGCTCGAGCATGATCTGCTGGGCGCGAAAGCGCTTCCCGTATTCGAAATCGTAAAGCACATACCGGTTCTTTCCCGATTGCTTTGCGATGTACATCGCCTGGTCGGCGTGGCGCAGCAGCGTGTCTGCGTCCTCGTCGTCGACGGGATAGAGCGTGAGCCCTATGCTTGCGCTCAGGCTGAAGAGGCGGCCGCCCGCCTCGATAGGGCGCGCTATGGCGCCCAGCAGGCGCTCTATGCTGTGCGCCCATTCTTCGGCCTGTTCGATCCCGACCAGCAGGATCACGAATTCGTCGCCGCCCAGGCGGGCCACCGTGTCGTCCCCGCGTATCTCCTTCTCGATCCGCCTTGCGACCTCGATCAGTATCCTGTCTCCCGTGTCGTGCCCGAAGCTGTCGTTGATCGGCTTGAAGCCGTCCAGATCCAGATAGCACACGGCCATCAGCGTGTTGCTGCGTTTTGCATGAGCCAGCGCCTGTTTCATCAGCTTGGCGAGCAGCAGGCGATTGGGGATGCCGGTCAGCGCATCGTAATGGGCGGCCTGCTCGAGCTGTTTCTGGTGGTGCTTGATATGGGTGATGTCGGAAAACACGCCGACATAGCTCACCACTTCGCCCTGTTCGTTCTTCACGGTGGAGATGGTCAGCATCTCGGGATACACTTCGCCGTTCTTCCTTCGGTCCCATATTTCGCCGACCCAGTGGCCGTAGGTGTCTATGGATTCCCACATCTGCGCGTAGAAAGCCTCGTCGTGCTGTCCGGATGCCAGGATGTTCGGCCTCTGTCCGATGACGTCTTCCCTGCTGTAGCCGGTGATGCGGGTGAAGGAATCGTTGATCTCGACGATGTTGAGCTCCCTGTCGGTGATCAGGATGCCGTCGAGCGTGTTCGCGAACACGCGCGCGGTGAGGTTGAGACGTTCCTCGCTGCGCTTGCGCTCGGTGATGTCGGTGACCAGCCCTTCGATCAGCAGCTCGTCATCCTTTTTGGTGACCTGGATGGATCGGTCGTATACCCATTTCCAGTTGCACTTCGAGTCGCGCAGACGGTATTCGATCGCGAACTGGTCGCCTGTCCCGGTATTCTTCACGGTCCGGGCGATGTTCTCCCTGTCGTCCGGATGTATGGATTCGGTCCAGAGGAACGGGTTTGCACTCAGGTAGCCAATCGGGTAACCGAGGAGCTCCTCGACGCGTTTGCTGTAGTAGATGCCGCCGGATTTGCTCGAGAACACATACAGGGTGTCGGGGGACTTCTCGATCAGCCTGCGGTATTTCGCCTCGCTCTCGCGCAGCAGTTCCTCGGCATGCTTGCGCTCGGTGATGTCGTCATAGACGCCGAGCAGGCCGAACACATTGCCTTCGTCGTCGCGCAGCGGCATCTTCGAGATGCTGAGCCAGATTGTCTCGTTGTCCTGCGAGGTCTGCATTTCCTCGTAATTGAGGTGCGGCACTCCCGAGTCCATCACCTGCCTGTCGATAGCCCGATAACGGTCTGCATGTTCTGCCCAGCGCATCGCATAGTCGTCCCGTCCGACCAGTTCGGAAGGATCCTTCTTGCCGGCATCCCTTGCGAAAGCCGGGTTGCATCCGAGATAGCGGCTTTCCCTGTCCTTCCAGAAAACGCGGACAGGCGTGGTGTCGATGATCTGCTGCAGCAATGTGCGCGCCTTGGCGAGTTCCGAGGATATCCTGGTCAGGGACTTCTCGGCCCTGTTCCTTTCCAGCACGATGCCTATGATGGAAGAGCCTATTTCGAGGAGCTTTTTGTGAAACGGGCCGGGAGAACGGTGCTCGAAGCTCGAGAGCGCGAACGTGCCTATGATCTTCCTTTCATCGGAGAAGATCGGGACGGACCAGCATGAACAGAGGTCGAAATCGTAGGCAAGCTGGCGCAGATTGCACCAGCGGTCGTCCGTATAGGTATTGCTGACGAACTGTGCCTTCTGGGTGTAGATCACATTTCCGCAGGAGCCGCCGCCCGGGCCCGGTTTCAGGCCGTTGAGCGCCGCTATCCCTTCGGGCGGTATGCTGGGCGCTGCATAGACGTTGAGGAGCTCATTGTTCTCGTCCAGCAGCATCACGGATGCGACGGAATTCGGCAGCAGGCCTTCGCCCAAACGGCATATCTCGGCGATCGCCTCCTTGTGGTCGATGCCGCCGGCGACCGATTCCAGTATCGCCTGCTGCAGATCCAAAAGCCTCCTCTGCTCATCGATCGAGAGGGTGGTATGGTCGGCATCCGGCATTCCGCCTTCCGCGTTGGGCTGATTTGGATTTTCCATTTTTCATACTTCTGCCTGGCAGCGGCTAGGCTATCAAATTACCAGGTGACCGGCAAATTTTTGATGAACCGCCGTTTTGATGGATCGCTAGGCGTAGGCGATCGGGAGCTCGCTCCAGTCGGTCGTATAGGCAGGAGTCTTGTTGCCGCGCCTCATCGACCAGACCCGGCGCCCGGTCATTCCGGAGATGCCAGGCCCCAGGGTATTCCTGCCATATCTCCGGTTGATCGCGTCCATGGTCTTCATCAGCCTGGACCGTTTCTCGGCCGAGTCGCGATCGGCGAAAAGGTCGGCAGGCTGCAGGTTCCTCCCCGAGAGTTCGACCAGCATGACGCCTGCCTTGGCATAGGCATAGCCCGGCCTGTAGATCTTCTTCAGTCCGGCAAGCGCGGCCCGGCTGAGCAGCATGGTGTCGTCCGTGTGCGCCATCAGCGGCATGAGGATGCCCTGTGAAAGCTGGGGGGTGTCTGGCCTGAAGGGATTGGTGCGGATGTGCACATGGATTCCTCCCGCGACCGAACCCTGGCGTCTCAGCTTCTCTGCAGCGCGCGTCACGTGAAGCGTGACCGATTCACCCAATTCGGCAAGCGATCTCACGGGTTGGCCGAAAGAACGGCTGGACACGATCTGCCCCTTGTTGGCCGCAGCCTCCTCGAGTTCGATGCAGGGATCGCCGTTCAATTCCGCCACCGTGCGCCCGAGCATCACGCCGAACCGGCTCCTGATCCAGGCGGGGTTGGCATTCTTCAAGTCCAGGGCCGTCCTGATCCCCATTGCGCCCAGGCTCTCCTGCAATTTTCTGCCTACTCCCCAGATTTCGCCGGCATTTATCCTGGAGAACAGTTCGGTTTGAAGGGAGGGCGGGAGGGATGGGAAATCGCACACTCCGTTCCATTCCGGCCTGTTCTTCGCAACATGGTTCGCGAGCTTGGCGAGCGTCTTGGTCGATCCTATCCCGACGCAGACAGGAAGACCGATCCATTGCCTCACGCTATTCCTGATTTTCTGCGCGTATTCCGTGAGGTCCGTCGAAAATCCGGTGAGATCCATGAAGCATTCGTCTATGGAATAGATCTCGATGTTCGGCGCAAAGCCCGAGAGCATGGACATGAACCTGTTCGACATGTCGGCATACAGCGCGTAATTGCTGGAATAGGCGATGATGCCATGCCTTTTCGCCAGATCTTTCAGCTTGAACTAGGGCTCTCCCATGGGGATGCCGAGCGCCTTGGCCTCGCCCGACCTCGCCACCACGCAGCCGTCGTTGTTCGAGAGCACGACGACGGGTTTTCCTTCGAGTCCGGGGTTGAAAACACGCTCGCAGCTCACATAGCAGTTGTTGACGTCGACCAGCGCGATCCTCATACCTTGTGCAGTACTCTCGTCACCACGCCCCAGATGACGAGTTCCCCGCCCTCGGAAAGTTCGATGTCCGGATACTCGGGGTTTTCCGCAGCCAGCCTGATCCTCGTTCCGGATTTCTTGAGGCGCTTCACCGTCAGTTCGCCGCTGATCACGGCGACGACCACATGGCCGTCCAGTGGCTCGATCGCGCGATCGACGATGATCTCGTCACCATCGTGGATTCCGGCACCGACCATGGACCATCCCGAGACCCTGAGGATGAAGGAGGCATCCCGATGAAGGAGCAGGTGCTCGTTTAAGTCCACCCTGTCCTGAACGTAATCGTCCGCCGGGCTTGAAAAGCCTGCCGGGACCCCGTGGGACATGACGGGAATGAAGCGCCTGGGCGTATCGGTCGCGATGGGGAGTGCTGCGGCATTCTTCCTGTATGCCGAGAGATAACCGAGCACGGTATTCACCTGGCTCTCGGGTACTCTGATCGGCTTCGTGGGTTCGCTGTAGAGTCCGGTCCCGGGCTTTCTCCCGGCGCCGGCCCTGCATCCGCCGCGTCTTGGATTGGGGTTCTCTTTCATGGCATTTTGATTATTGCACAATAATCATTTGGCGGAAAGTGTGCGCCAACGGGTTTGCCCTGGAATTCGGGCAGGCGTTCAAACATCGGCGGGATCGGGTCCGGGCAGAACCGGAGGAGGTTATGGGTGATGTGATTTTCTGGTGGGCGGTACAAGGTTCGAACTTGTGACCCCTGCCGTGTGAAGGCAGTGCTCTACCGCTGAGCTAACCGCCCACGAGGCGCGCATTTAATCATGTGGCAGCCCGAATATCAACCTTTTTGCGATTTCGGGGCTGTGCAAGAAGCGCGGACATCTTCGGAGAAGCGCTTTATCGAAGGCGCATCAGCCGATATAATGGCACAAATTCAAAAAGGTTTTTGCCGTCATGACATCCAACTCTTCAGGCCTCGCCAAGAGGGCTGAGCCCCTCGCACCGGAATTCTCCTTGAACAGTCTGCGGACGACAGGTATCTGACCCTGCTGCGCAACGCAAGCGATGGCATACACATCCTGGACCATGAAGGGAACATCATAGAAGCCAGTGACTCGTTTTGCAGGATGCTGGGCTACGAGCGCGAAGAGATGATAGGCATGAACGTGTCTCAATGGGAGGCCCATTTTACCGATCCCGAGGAGATCAGGTCTGCCTTGAGGAGGCAGTTTGAAAGCAAGGTGCGCTCCCAGTTCGAGACCCGGCACCGTCGCAAGGACGGAACGACTTTCGTCGCGGAAGTTTCGGGCTATCCCGTCGAGATGGAGGGAAGGCATGTATTATTCAATTCATCCAGGGATATCAGCAGAAGAAAAGGCCTGGAGGCATCGCTCGAGCAGGAGCGCAACTTCAGCAATTCCATCCTCGATCTTGCGGGTCCCATCATCCTGGTGATCGACAGCACGGGATCGATAGTCAGGTTCAACAGGACTGCAGAACACTTTTCAGGATACCGTTTCGAGGACGTCAGGAACAAGCCTTTTTTCTGGAGGAACTTCCTCCTGCCGGAAGAGCGCAGCGGAGTGGAGGAAGTGTTCGCTGCGGCGATTGCCGGGAAACCTGTTGCAAGCTTCGAAAACCATTGGCTGAATGCGAACGGCGAGAAGCGGCTGATCAGGTGGTCCAATACACTGATGGTCGATGAACGTGAAGGCACGCATTCGCTGATCACGGTCGGTACAGACATCACCGATCAGAGAAAGGCCGAAGAAAGGCTCCTGGAAAGCGAGAACCGCCTGCTGGAAGTCCTCAATCTGAGCCCCGTGTCCGTGTACATTGCAACGCAAAAGGGGCGCGAGGTGAGGTTCTGCAACGCCCGATATTGCGATCTGATCGGGAACAAGGACCCGGTAGGGCAGAATCCGAAACAGTATTACGCAAGCGAGGCGGACTGCGAAGATGTGCTGGCCGAACTGTCCTCCGGCAAGTCCATCATGGACAAGAAGGTGAAGCTGAACATTCCCGGCGGTGACGAGGTCTGGGCATTGGCCTCCTACATGCCGATCAATTATCAGGGCGAAGAGGCGGTGCTGAGCTGGCTATATGACGTCACGCCGCTGTTCATCGCCGAAGCCGGCTTGCGGGAGAGCCTGGCCAGGCTTGACGGGCTTTATAACTTCAAGCATCTGGGCATCGTGCTCACCGACATGCAGGGCAGGTATGTCGAATTCAACGAGGCTTTCCGGACTCTTTGCGGCTATACGCGCGATGAGCTGAACAGCATCGGTTACCGGAACCTGGTCCCGCGGGAGGATGAGCAAAAGGACCAGATCGAATCGCTGAAATCCAGGGGATATTACGGGCCCTGCGAGAAGGAATGTTCGCACAGGGACGGAAGGCGCATCTCGCTGCGCCTCAACGGTGTCCTGATCCGGGGCAGCGATGGCAGGGACTACATCTGGTCTGTCGTCGAGGACATCACCGAGGGCAAGCGCTTGCAGCGCCAGATGGAGATCATGAAGTTCGTGTCCGACCATCTGGGCGACGGAGTGTCATGGTCTGACAGGGAAGGCAGGCTCGTCTATGTGAACGATGCATTCAGCCGCAGCCTGGGGTATTCAAAGGAAGAGCTCCTGTCGATGCGGATCACGGATTTTGATCCCGACTATCCGGCAGAGCTGTGGCCCGGTCATTGGGAAGAACTCAAACAGGCCGGTTCCCAGATCTTCGAGTCCAGGCATCGCACCCGGGATGGAAGAATCATACCGGTCGAGGTCAATGCGAACTACATCAAGTTCGGAGAGGACGAGTACAACTGCGCCTATGTGCGAGACATAACCAAAAGGCTGGAGCACGAGAGGGATCTGCGCATAGCTGCGACTGCCTTCGAGTCGCTGGACGGCATGATGATCACGGATACTGATGCCAATCTGCTGAAGGTGAACAGCGCATTCACCCGAATCACGGGTTACACGGCAGAGGACGTCATAGGGAAAAACCCTAAGGAAACGCCGAATAAGTATGCGCATGGCGCAACACATTCTCTGGCGTGACTGAATTTTCGAATATTTGATCAATTTTCATCGATTACCTTGCCTCTGTGAGGCTCGAATGGGGATTTATCCC
>JAJZTF010000016.1 GCA_021821945.1 Pseudomonadota bacterium | reverse complement strand
GCACGCAGTCGCTTTTTTGTTGCTTCGTCCAATCGTTTTGCCATGCAATCCTCCTCCAAGAACATCTTGGAGACTATAACGCACGGCAAAAGATTTGGTTGTCATGATTTATGGAAATATCAATAGGACGATCGCGGCAGCCTTGAAGGCCGCTCTTTTATGCTGCATGGTTGCCTATGGTCGCATTTTTTTCGATGTAAATACAGGCCCGCGCAAAAATCCGGCGGGTTGCCTGCCGGGATTGCCGGACTGCCTTATAATCATCACTCCGAATGACTCCAAAAAAGAGGTGCAACTTGCGCTACTGGCTCATGAAATCCGAACCCTCGGATGTCAGCATAGACGACCTGGCAACATTCCCTAACCAGAGCGTGGCCTGGTACGGCGTGCGCAATTACCAGGCCAGAAACTTCATGAGAGACCAGATGAGGATAGGAGACGGCGTGCTGTTCTATCACTCGAACTGCAAGGAGCCCGGCATCGCAGGCATCGCCAGGGTGGCAAGCCTGGCCTACCCGGATGCCACGCAGTTCGACAGGAACAGCAAGTATTTCGATGCAAAGGCCACTCAGGAGCAGCCCCGCTGGTTCAACGTGGACGTGCAACTCGTCAGGAAGATAAAGCTCATTCCTCTGGCTGAGATGAGAAATCATCCCGAGCTCTCGCGCATGCGCACGCTGCAGCCCGGCAACCGCCTGTCGATCACGCCGCTCGACCCCGCCGAATGGGAATACATCACCACCAGGCTGGTGAGCGGCTGATGCAAAACTAGTCATGGTTTCCACCGGCGCAGTGCTGCTTGACACGGAGTCCTTGCTTGCAGGCTTTGCACGCATTTTCACGCCTGCCGAGACTGAAACCCTGGCGCATGCCTGCCGCCTCGCGGAATCAATTTATGACGGAAAGACAAATGCGCTGGGCGCATCATTGCTTCAGCATGCGCTCGGAACGGCAAGCATCCTGTCCGACCTGAACATGGACCACGAGGCGATCTCGGCCGCCATCCTCCAGGCTGCGCCTGAATGCATGGCGAACTGGCAGGAAAGGATGGAGGCCGATTTCGGCCCCAACATCGCATCGCTGGTGGAAGGCATCTCCCGTCTCGGCCAGATGCAGGAACTGGGCAAGGAGAGCCATGACACGAAGAAGGGCGAATCCCAGATCGAAAGCCTGCGCAAGATGCTGCTGGCGATGGTTGAGGACATCCGCGTCGTTCTGATCAAGCTCGCAGAACGCACCCAGGCCCTGCGCGAGCTGCCAGGCGCCCCACCGGAACTGCAAAGGCAGATCGCGCACGAGACGCACAATCTCTTTGCCCCGCTGGCAAACCGTCTTGGCGTATGGCAGCTCAAATGGGAGCTCGAGGACCTGTCGATCCGCTATCTGGAGCCTGCCCTCTACAAGAAGATTGCCAGGCTGCTCGATGAGAAGCGGACCGACAGGGAAAGATACATCAGCGACATCATCTCGCAGCTTGAAACGGCGCTGGAAAAGGCCGGCATCAGGGCACAGGTCACCGGCCGCCCGAAGCACATCTACAGCATCATCAACAAGATGAAGCGCAAGCATCTCGAGTTCGAGGAGCTCTACGACGTGCGCGCAGTGCGCATACTGGTCGATGACGTGGAAAGCTGCTATGCCGCGCTTTCCCTCGCGCAGTCGATGTGGCAGCCGATAGAGAGCGAATTCGACGATTACATCGCCCACCCCAAGAGCAACAATTACCGCTCCCTGCACACGGCCGTCAGGGGCCCACGCGGACAGGCCTTCGAGATACAGATACGCACCCATGAGATGCACCAGCATTCCGAACTGGGTGTTGCCGCACACTGGCGCTACAAGGAAGGCAAGAAGGCAGATGCGCGGCTGGACGAGAAGATCATCTGGCTGCGCCAGATCCTCGAATGGAAGCAGGATCTGACCGACACAGGAGACCTCAAGGAGCAGTTCAAGAACGACCTCTTCAGGGACCAGGTTTACGTCTTCACGCCGCAGGGCAAGGTCATCGCGCTGGCCAGCGGTGCTACCCCCGTCGATTTCGCCTACAGCCTGCACACCGATCTCGGACACCGCACGCGCGGCGCCAAGGTGAATGGCCATATCGTGCCGCTCAGCTATCCGCTGCAAAACGGCGAGCGCGTGGAGATACTGACCGCAAAAATAGGCGCGCCAAGCCGCGACTGGCTGAACCCCTCGCTCGGATTCCTGCACAGCAGCAGGGCGCGCGCCAAGGTGCGTGCCTGGTTCAAGAGCCAGAACCTGGACGAGAGCATAGCCCAGGGCAGAACACAGCTGGACAAGGAGCTCAACAGGCTGGGCGCCACCTCCGTCAACCAGGAAAAGCTCGCGCAGCGCCTGCACTTCAACAAGCCCGAGGAGATGCTGGCCGCGATAGGGCGCAACGAGATCACGATGAGGCGCATCGCGCAGGCCCTGCACGAGGAGCTCCCGCACAAGGTCGCCGCAGTCGTGAAGCCTTCCTACAAACCCTTGGCCGAGCAGGGCGGCTCGACCGGCATCCTGATCGAAGGCGTGGGTAACCTGGCAAGCCGCATGGCCAGGTGCTGCAATCCCGGCCCGCCCGATGACATCATCGCTTATGTCACGCGCGACCGTGGCATTGCGATCCATCGCAAGGATTGCGCGCATGTGCTCCGCATGAAGGAAAAAAATACAAAGCGCCTGCTCGAGGCGGACTGGAGCAGAACCTGATCGACCGGAACACGCGCACCTGACTTTGGGTTAAACTGGATGCCTTACCAGCAGGTGGACAGATGGAATCGATTCAAGAACAACTGCTTATCAACCAGGCCCTGCTGGCGGCAACACAGAGCCTGGCGCAGGGCAGCACGCCAGACGAGGTATTGAAGTCTGCCTGCGACGCGCTCGTTGCCTCATCCAGGCACATCTGCCTTGCATGGATGTATCTCGGCAATCCTGACAGCGAGACCATCACCCCCTCCTATTCCATAGGGCGCGCCTCCGAATATACCGAAGACCTGGCGCTCGACCTCACACCCGAAGCGATGAACGGGCCGGGCAGGCGCTCGCTCGCAACCAACAAGCCCGTTCTGGTCGACGTCCATGCAGACCCGACCTTCGGGATATGGCGCGAACGGGCCACGCAGTATGGCCTGCAGGAGGCGCTGACCCTGCCCATAGGAAATCCCGAAGAGACATATCGCGGATTGATCGTGATCTTTGCCGACTCGCCAAAATATTTCGAAGCGGTGGGAATTGAGGCGTTTGTCGCCTTCTCCCAGCTTGCGACCGTTGCGCTGCAGCAGGCAAACCTGAAGCTGATGCTGGAGAAGATGGCGAGCTTCGACCATACGACAGGTCTGATGAACCGGCGCGCCTTCACCGAAATCATCCATCGCGAACATGCGCAATCGAAGCGGTCCGGGAAACCCTTCAGCCTGCTGCTGATGGATCTGGACCGCTTCAAGATGATCAATGACAACTACGGCCATGAAACGGGCGACAGGATACTGCTCGGCATCAGCGGGATTTCAAGGAACACGCTGAGGTCCTGCGACTGGATTGGAAGATGGGGCGGAGAGGAGTTCCTCGCAATATTGCCGGACACCGATGAGGCGGAAGCCCAGCAGATCGCGGAGAGGCTGAGGGAGAAAATAGACCAGTTCTCGATCGAGCTCAACGGACAATTGATCAAGGCGACAACGAGCATAGGCGTCTCCACCTTTCCGCTGGACGGGGAAACACCGGACTTCCTGATCAGGGCCGCGGATGCCGCGCTTTACGAAGCGAAGAAGACCGGGCGAAACCGCGTCGTTTCCGCCAAGGAGAAGCACGAGATCTATTCCATCGCCTCCAGGATCAACAACGCGATCGCGAACGACCGCATGGTGCCCGCCTACCAGGTCATCGTCGACCTCAAGACCCGGCAGACCGTCGCCGAAGAAGCGCTGGCCCGGCTGATAGACGAGAATGGAAAGCCCATAGAAGCGATGAACTTCATATCGGCCGCCACCGAACTGCAGCTCACGCACCTGATAGATTCCGAGATCATCAAGAGAACCATGAACCGCTGCGCAGACAACATCGCGGCGGGCGGGGAACGCATCGCGCATTTCGTGAACCTCTCAGGCGACCTGCTGCTCCACCAGGAGCTCATACAGGAACTTTTCATAGAAGCGCAGGCTGCATGCCTTACCTGCGGCATCAATCTCGGCCCGGTAAAACCCCTGGTTCTCGAAATCACCGAGAGGCAGCTTCTGGGCGACATGAGTGCGGTCAAAGCCAAGCTCGCGCCCTTCCTGGATTTCGGCATGCGCTTGGCGGTCGACGACTTCGGCAGCGGCTACTCTTCCTTCCAGTATCTCGCCGAGCTGCCCGTTTCCTTCCTCAAGATCGAAGGCAGCCTGATCAAGCAGATAAGCGACAGCAGGATCAGGAAGATCGTCGGACGCATCGACGACATCGCCAAGGACCTGGGCCTCATCACGGTTGCGGAATTCGTCGAGGATGCGGACACCGCAAACATCCTTTGCGACATCGGCATAGACTGGGCTCAGGGTTATTATTTCGGCAGGCCGGTCATGGACCGCTGCTGATCCTGCTAACCGCCAAGATAGGCGCGCCGCACGGCATCGCTGTCCAGCAGCGATGCTCCTGACAGCGTGATCGATCCCGCCTCCATCACATAGCCGCGATCCGCGACCTGCAATGCGAGCCTGGCGTTCTGCTCGACCAGCAGTATGCTCATGCCCTGAGCCGCCACTTCCTTGATCGTCTCGAAGATCTTCTTCACCATCAGGGGCGCCAGCCCCATGCTGGGCTCATCGAGCATCAGAAGGCGCGGCCTGCTCATCAGCGCGCGCGCCATCACGAGCATCTGCTGCTCGCCGCCCGAGAGCGTGCCCGCCAGCTGATCGCGCCGTTCGACCAGCCGCGGAAAGAGATCGTACATGCGCTGTAGATCATCCCTGATCCCGGCATCAAGCCGGCTGTATGCGCCCATCAGAAGGTTCTCCGAAACGGAAAGCCTGGAAAATACCCCTCGTCCTTCCGGCACGAGCGCGATGCCCATGGAAACGCGCCTCGAGGCTTCCACGCCGTTCATGTCCTTCCCGTCGAAATTCACCTCGCCCGAACCCGCCGGCAGCAGGCCGGCGATGGCCTTGAGCGTGCTGGTCTTGCCGGCGCCATTGCTGCCGATCAGCGCGACGAGCTCCCCCTCCCCCACATTGAGATCTATCCCCCTGACAGCCCGTATGCCGCCATAGGAAATCTTGAGCCCCTTGACTTCCAGAAGGCTACTCACCGTCCACCCCGAGATAGGCAGAAATCACCTGGGGATCATTTCTGACCTCGTCCGGCACGCCCTCCGCGATCTTGCGCCCGTAATCCAGCACCGCCACCCGGTCGCAAAGCCCCATGATCAGCTTGACGTCGTGTTCGATCAGTAGCACCGTGATGCCGGCATTTCTTATGCCTTCTATCAGTTCTTTGAGATTCTCCGTCTCTGTCGCATTCATTCCTGCGGCAGGCTCATCGAGCGCGAGGAGGAGAGGCTCCATTGCCAGCGCCCGCGCGATCTCCAGCCTGCGCTGCTCGCCGTAGGAAAGATTCTTGGCCAGCGTCTGATGGGGCTTTTTGAGTCCGACGAGGTTCAGCAATTCGCCTGCCTTGTCACGGCAGGCCTTCTCCTCCAGGCGCATCGCCCTGCTGTTCATGATGGAGCCCATCACGCCCGACCTTGTCCTGACATGCCTTCCTATCATCACGTTTTCCAGCGCCGTGAGATTGGCAAAGAGGCGTATGTTCTGGAAGGTCCTCGCGATGCCGGCGCCTGCCAGCACATGCGGCTTCGCCGCCCGATAGCGCTTGCCGTTGAAGTTGAACTCCCCCGAATCGGGCTGATAAAGGCCCGTGATCACGTTGAAGAGCGTGGTCTTGCCTGCGCCATTCGGCCCGATCAGGCCATATATCTCGCCCCGCCCGATATGAAGCGACACGTCGGTGAGCGCATTGAGCCCGCCGAAACGCTTGCCTATGCCGGAAAGCTCAAGCAGTTTCATCCGGCCTCTCATCGGACGAAAGTTCGCGGCGGCGCACCCTGGATGGCCAGAGACCCGCCGGGCGGTAAAGCATCACCAGGATCAGCGCGATGCCGAACAGCAGCATGCGCAGGCTCTCAGGATCGATGATGGTCTTGCCAAAAAGCGCCTGCTGCATTGGCAAGACGCTGTGGCGCAGCAATTCCGGCAACAGCGCAAGCAGGAGTCCGCCCAGGATCACTCCGTATATATGTCCCATGCCGCCCAGAACCACCATGCAAAGCACCATCACGGATTCCATCAGGCTGAAGCTCTCCGGGCTCACGAAACCCTGGAATCCTGCGAACAGCGTGCCGGAAATTCCGCCGGATGCGGCGCCCATCGCGAAGGCCAGAAGTTTCAGGTTCCTGGTGTTGATGCCCATCGCGGAAGCCGCGATCTCGTCTTCCCTGATCGCCATCCAGGCGCGCCCGATGCGCGATTTCTCGAGGCGCTGCGAGACGAACACCACGAGTCCGGCAAAGCAAAGAAAGAGATAGAAATAAAGATGAACGGAAGGAAGCGTGATCCCGAATATTCTTTGCGTTGCGTTGAGAGAAAGGCCCGCGATGCTGATCGGATCGATGCGGCTGATGCCCTGCGGGCCATTGGTCAGATTCACGGGCGCATTCAGATTGTTCATGAAGATGCGAATGATCTCCCCGAATCCCAGCGTGACGATCGCAAGATAATCCCCTCGCAGCTTCAATGTGGGCGCACCCAGAAGCACGCCCATGCCGCCAGCCAAAAGCGCCGCAGCGGGCAGCACGATGAGGAAGGAAAGGTGCACGCCATCCGGAAAAAGCTGCGGGAAGGCGAGCGCCAGATGGGGAGAGGCCGAGAGCGCATAGCAGTAGGCACCCACCGCGAAGAAGGCGATATATCCGAGATCCAGAAGTCCCGCATAACCCACCACGATGTTGAGGCCCAGTGCCAGCATGATGTAGAGCATCGCGAAATCGACGATGCGCAGCCAGCCGCGGCCGAGAATCCCGTCTACCGCGAATGGCAGAACCAGAAGGATTGCGGCCAGCAGGATGCGTCTTCGCTGGCGCTTGAAAATGCCGGCCTCATGCGCGTTCGGCAAGGCGCTCTCCCAGCAGTCCGGACGGACGGAAGATCAGAACCGCGATCAGCACCAGGAAGGCAAACACGTCCTGATACTGGCTGCCCATGAAGCCGCCCGTGATGTCGCCGATATAGCCGGCGCCCAGGCTCTCGATCAGCCCGAGCAGCAGCCCGCCCAGCATCGCGCCGCGCAGGTTGCCGATCCCGCCGAGCACCGCCGCAGTGAACGCCTTGAGCCCCAGCAGGAATCCCATGTAGTAATGCGCAAGCCCGTAGTTCGCGCTGACCATCACTCCCGCAACTGCGGCAAGCGCCGAGCCCATCATGAAGGTAACCGAGACCACGCGGTTGACATCCACGCCCATCAGCTGCGCGGCATGCTGGTTCTCCGCGACCGCGCGCATCGCGCGGCCCAGGCGCGTCCTGTGAACCACGAGCATGAGGCCTGCCATCATCAAGAACGCCGCAACCACGATGGCGAGCTGGATGTCGTTGATGATCGCGCCAGCCATCCTGTGCGCATGGTTCGCGAATAACTGCGGGAAGGAATGGTAGTCGCGCCCCCATATCAGCATCGCCAGATTCTGCAGCACGATGGAAACGCCTATCGCGGTGATCAAAGGTGCCAGCCTCGGCGCATGGCGCAGGGGGCGGTAGGCGATGCGCTCTATGCCATAACCCAGCAGCATGCAAAAGGCAACCGCAAGCAACAGGCTCAACGGCAGGGAGACCAGGGGAGGAAGGCCCGCCATCAGCGACAGCGCGGAAAGCGAGACCATCGCGCCCATCATCACCACCTCGCCGTGCGCGAAATTGATCAGCCCCAGTATGCCGTACACCATCGTGTAGCCCAGGGCCACCAGCGCATAAACGCTGCCCTGAACCAGCCCGTTGATGATCTGCTGTAAGAATATTTCCATTTATTCGGGAGCGGAGGGCAGAGTATCACTGCCCGCCTATGGTCTCCAGAGGTTGCCATTGCCCCTGCTGCACCTGATAGAGGGTGACGGCACCACCCTTCAGGTCGCCATTGCCATCGAACTGGATTCTTGCGGTGATGCCGTCGTGCGAAATGGCCGCGAGCGCGGGCAGATATTTTGCAGGATCGGTCGAGCCGGCCTTCTGCATCGCGGCGATCATCACGTTGACCGCGTCATAGCAGTAGGGCGCATAGAGCTGGATGGGCTGCTTGAATTCCGACTCGTAGCGTTTTGCAAATTCCGCGCCTCCTGACATCTTCTCGAGCGGCACGCCGGGCAGCGAACCATACACGTCCTTGGCCGCATCGCCTGCAAGCCTGATGAATTCCGGCGTGCGTCCGCCATCGCCCATCATGAACCTGACGTTAAGGGCAAGCGCCTTGATCTGTCTTGCCATCGGCCCGCCCTGCGCATCCATTCCGCCATAGAACAGGAGATCAGGCTGCTTTGCCTTGACGGCGGTCAGGACGGCCGTGAAGTCCACCGACTTGTCGCTCGTGTATTCATGCGAGACGACTTCGGCGCCCAGGGCCGTGACCGCCTTGATGAATTCGTCGGCCAGCCCCTGCCCGTATGCGGTGCGGTCGTCGATCACCGCTATCCTCCTGGCGCCCAGATTCTTCGCAGCATAGACACCCAATGCATGACCCTGCTGCGCATCGTTGGCCATCACCCGGAATGCGGTCCTGAACCCCTGATGGGTATAGGCGACTGCCGTTGCGGAAGGGGAAATCTGCGGGATGCCGTTGTCGCTGTATATCTTCGCGGCAGGTATGGTGGTGCCCGAATTGAGGTGCCCGATCACGCCGCTGACGTTGTCGTCAACCAGCTTCTGCGCGACGATGGTCGCGGTCTTGGGATCGGCCTGATCGTCCTCGCTCACGAGTTCGAAGTGCACCTTCTTGCCGCCTATCGAGATGCCTTTTGCGTTCGCATCCTCTATCGCCATGCGGGTACCGTTCTCGTTGTCCTTTCCCAGATGGGCCTGCGGACCGGTCAAGGGAGCCGCTGCGCCGATGCGCACCGTCAGGCTATCGGACGGCTGATCCGTCGCGGACTTGCCGCAGGCGGCAAGCAGCAGTGTTGCCAACAATAGGGGGACATAGCGCATTTCAGATTCCTGGTGAACGACAAACGTCTGGATTATGCGGAGCGGGCGCGCCTCTTGTCAATTTGAGGACCCGGAACGGGGCTTCTGTCTGGCCAGTCCCAAGATGTATTCCACCATCTGCCTGATTTCTTCCTGATTGGCCTCACCGGGATCGTTCGCGATCATCGGCGCCTCCCCCCAGTTGCCGTGCCCTCCATGGGATATCTTGCGCATCAGCCCTTCGACCAGGGGATATTCCTTCGCATCAGGCTCTGCAGAACCGTTGACCGAATACCTGTAGGTCTTTGCATCCTTGTATCTTTTCGAGATCTCCATCCACGCCGGGCCTACAACCCTGTGATCGATCGCATGGCAGACCGCGCAGTTGTTCTTCTGCGCCACGGGAGGCATTTCCCGCGCCCCAGCCATGCCCGCGCTCATTGCCAGTGCGACGCCTGCGACGATCGGTCTCATTTGCTTCTCCTGACATCGAAAAACCAAGGAAGATGCGCGGGGCACAGACTCAGTATGAAACGGCGCGGTACTCGACGATCAGCGTATGGCGCGTCCCTGCCGCGACCTTCACCTGGTTGTCGAGCGCGTTCGCCGATTCCACGCAGAGCATCTCGCGCCATCCGTCGGGCTGGCCCATGTCCCCCATCTTGTTCGCCTTCTCCACCCAGGGTGTCCAGACCACCGTAGAGAGGCTGCCCGACTTGGCAACATGGATGCTGCGCCTGAGCCTGTCATCCCGGATCACGCACTCGGATGCGGTGTTGATGTAGACCCTGTCGGTCTCCCCCGTAAAGCGGATCTCGCCCTCCTGCCGCTTGAGGTTTGAGCCGCCGACCTTGTCCCAGTATTCGCATCCTTCAAGGCCCTTCACGCTGACCTCCGAGATGTCGCCTATCTGGAAATAGGTGTGCAATGCCTCGCCTATCACGAAGTCCTCGTTGCCCGTGTTCTCGGTGGTCAATTCCATGCGCAGCGATTCGCCGAAGGTGATGGCGAGATCCAGGTTGCATGCATGCGGCCACTGCTCCAGAGTCTTTTCCGAAGCAACGAGACGCAGCACCAGGCGCGTCTCGCCACCGACATCCCTGCCCGATTCGATCACACGCCAAGGCACGGTGCGCGCAAATCCGTGACCGGGAAATGCGGATTCAGTCGCATGCGCGCCAAACCACGGCCAGCAGACGGGCGCGCCGCCGCGGATAGACTTGCCAACCGCGAGCTTCGCATCCTTCGACAACCAAATCACGGGCGCTTTCTGACCCACGGGTTGCCAGCTCATCAGATGCGCGCCCTGCAGGCAGAGCGTCCCTGAGCCATGCGCATTGGTTATCCGCGAAAGGATAAGACCGCTCCCATCCTCGACGAAATCGAGCTCGCCCTGGATGCCAAACTGTGCATTCAATTCGCTGATCATTTCTCTATCCTCGTCACGTCGCGCACCGCGCCCCTGTCCGCGCTGGTGGTCATCGCGGCATAGGCCCTCAATGCGACAGACACCTTCCTGTCGCGGCTTGAAGGCTTCCAGGCCATGCTTCCCCTGGCCTCCATCGCGGCCCTGCGGGCGGCAAGCTCGGCTTCAGGTATCGCAAGCGCGATGCTGCGATTGGGTATGTCGATCTCTATCGAGTCCCCCTCCTGCACGAGCGCGATCGCGCCGCCGCTCGCGGCTTCGGGAGAGACATGGCCTATGGAAAGGCCGGAAGTCCCGCCGGAGAAGCGGCCATCGGTGAGCAGCGCGCATGCCTTGCCCAGCCCCTTGGACTTGAGATACGAAGTCGGATAGAGCATCTCCTGCATGCCAGGACCGCCCCTCGGGCCCTCGTAGCGGATCACGACCACGTCGCCCGCGACGATGCTGTCTGAAAGGATGGCCGCGACTGCCTCGTCCTGGCTCTCGAACACCCGGGCACGCCCTTTGAATTTCAAATTGGCCGCATCCACTCCCGCCGTCTTCACGATGCAGCCGTCAAGCGCGATGTTGCCGTACAGCACCGCAAGCCCTCCGTCCTGGCTGTAGGCGTGCTCCTTGTCCCTTATGCAGCCCGATACCCGGTCAAGATCCGGCTCAGGGTAGAGCATGGACTGGGAAAACGCGATCGTGGTTGGAATGCCCCCGGGTGCCGCGCGGAAGAACCTGACCGCCTCCTCGCCGCCTTCCGCGATGTCCCAGCGCTTCAATCCTTCCATGAGGGTCCTGCTGTGCACCGTGCCCACATCTCCATGCAGCAGCCCCGCCCTGCCGAGCTCCCCCAGGATCGCGGGTATGCCGCCTGCGCGGTGCACGTCTTCCATGTGGTATTCGCTCGATGGCGCGACCTTGCAAAGTGTCGGCACATGGCGCGAAAGCCTGTCCATGTCCTTCATCGTGAAGTTCACGCCCGCCTCATGGGCAACCGCCAGAAGATGCAAAACCGTATTGGTCGATCCGCCCATCGCGATATCCAGCGTCATCGCATTCTCGAATGCGGAAAGACTTGCGATGCTGCGCGGCAGAACGGAGGCATCATCTTCTTCGTAATAGCGGCGGCACAACTCGACGATGAGGCTGCCTGCGCGCAGGAAAAGCGCCTTGCGTTCGGCGTGGGTCGCGACCAGCGTCCCGTTGCCAGGCAACGACAGCCCCAGGGCCTCGGTCAGGCAATTCATCGAATTGGCGGTGAACATGCCGGAACAGGAGCCGCAGGTGGGGCAGGCCGAGCGCTCTATCGCATCGACCTCCTCGTCGCTGATGCGGCTGTCTGCCGCGGCGACCATCGCATCGACCAGGTCCAGTCCCTTCACCTTGCCCTGCCAGTTCACCTTTCCTGCCTCCATCGGGCCGCCCGACACGAACACCACCGGGATGTTCAGGCGCATCGCGGCCATCAGCATGCCAGGCGTGATCTTGTCGCAGTTCGAGATGCAGACCAGCGCATCTGCGCAGTGCGCGTTGACCATGTATTCGACCGAGTCCGCGATCAGGTCCCGGCTGGGCAGGGAATACAGCATGCCGTCATGACCCATCGCGATGCCGTCATCAACCGCAATGGTGTTGAATTCCTTCGCGATGCCGCCGGCCTTTTCTATTTCGCGCGCGACCAGCTGCCCCATGTCCTTGAGGTGCACGTGCCCCGGGACGAACTGCGTGAACGAATTGGCAATAGCGATGATGGGCTTGCCGAAATCCCCATCCTTCATGCCGGTCGCGCGCCAAAGCGAGCGTGCGCCGGCCATATTGCGGCCATGAGTGGATGTGCGTGAGCGGTAAACTGGCATGATGTCTCTCGTAGGCTATAATCAGGCCGTCAATTCTACCTCATTCCACCATGCTCGTTTACCCACAATTCAATCCCGTCGCGGTAAAAATAGGCCCGCTCGCCGTCCACTGGTATGGGCTGATGTACATGGCCGGATTCATGACCTTTCTTTGGCTGGGACGCCGCCGCATCGCGAACATGACCAAACCTCCGCTCGACAACAAGATGCTGGATGACCTGCTGTTCTATGGCGTACTGGGCGTGATCGTCGGGGGACGCCTCGGCGAAGTGCTGTTCTACAATCCTTCCTACTATTTTTCAGAGCCCCTGAAGATCTTCGCGGTCTGGGAAGGCGGCATGTCTTTCCACGGCGGCTTCCTGGGCGTATTGGCCGCAACGGCCCTGTTTGCCAGACGGCACAGGATCAACTGGCTGATGCTGATGGATTTCATCGCGCCCATGGTGCCTCCCGGGCTTGCTTTCGGTAGGCTGGGCAATTTCATCAACGGGGAGCTTTGGGGCCGCCCGACAGATCTTCCCTGGGGCATGGTATTCCCCAAGGTGGACAATCTGCCGCGTCACCCCTCCCAGCTCTATGAATTTGCGCTGGAAGGCGTGCTGCTGTTCGCGATCCTCTGGATATACGCGAAGAAGCCGAGACCCACCGGGGCGATTTCCGGTCTCTTCCTGATCGGCTATGGCAGCTTCCGGTTCATCGCCGAATTCGCCAGGAACCCTGACGACGGCATCTTCGGACTGATGACCTTCGGCGTCAGCATGGGCCAGTGGCTCAGCCTGCCCATGGTGATCGCGGGGATGGCGATGATGGCGTGGAGCAGACGCAAAGGGCGCGGTGGGTGAACCGACCTTGGAAGATCTCTCTCTAGACTCGCTGCTCCTCATCCTCTTCCTGCTGCTGGTCTGCGGCGCGTGGTTCTCCGCCTCCGAGACCAGCATGATGGCATTGAACCGCTACAGGCTGAGCCATCTGGTCCGAAAGGGCGTAAGGGGCGCAAAGCTCACCGCATCCCTGCTTTCCACGGTCGACAAGCTTCTGGGATCCATCCTTTTCGGCAACACCCTGGTCAATGTCACGGCGGCGGCGATCACCAATATCGTGATCCAGCGCCTGTTCGGCACCAGCGAGCTGGCGCTTCTGCTGGGCACGCTGCTCATCACTTTCCTGCTTCTGGTGTTCAGCGAGATCATGCCCAAGATCATCGCGGCGAGCTACCCGGAACGCGTGGCACTCCCCTCGAGCTATCTGCTTTCCCCGCTTATCAAGCTGTTCCATCCCGTCGTCGTCGTGGCGAGCGGGATCGTCAAGGGCCTGCTAAGCCTGCTGCGCATCAGGATACAGACAGACCAGAGCAAGCAGAGGATGACGCTGGAGGAGCTGCGCGGGCTCGTGCTGGACGCCGAACACTTCCTGCCCCGCCAGCACCAGAAGATGCTGCTCAACCTGGTCGACCTGGAGCGCATCACGGTCAATCATGTGATGATCCCGCGAAACCAGATCGAGTCGCTGGACATCAATGCCGACCAGGAAACATTGCGCGAGCAGATCACCACCTGCCATCACACGCTCCTGCCCGTATATGAAGACACGCCTGGCAACATCATCGGCATACTGCACATCAAGCGGGTGCCGGCGCTGCTCCAGGAAGCAAGCCTCGATGTGGCCGAGCTTCGCAGCATCCTTGCAGAACCCTATTTCATTCCGACCGACACCCCTTTGCTCCAGCAGCTCCAGCAGTTCCAGCAGCGCCATGCGCGCATGGGGCTGGTGGTGGATGAATACGGGGAACTGCTTGGACTGGTCACGCTGGAAAACATACTGGAAGAGATCGTAGGAGAGTTCACCACGCAATCGCCTTCGCAGACGGGGAAATTCCTGCGCCAGGAGGACGGCAGCATCCTGCTCGAAGGTTCCAGCAGCCTGCGCGAGCTGAACCGCAAGCTCGGCCTGCATCTGCCGCTGGATGGCGCAAAAACCCTGAACGGGCTGATACTCGAGCACCTCGAGGACATACCCGAAACGGGCACCAGCCTCAAGATCTCAGGCTACCCCATAGAAATCATCCAAGTCCAGGACCGCACCGTAAAAGTGGCAAGGCTGTTTCCTGGCACCGTACCCAGGCAGTGAATCCCCCCCCCGCTTTACAAGTCACTGAAAGCTCGGCATGATACTGAGCCAGGGCAACTCGGGGAATCCAAAGTTATGGCTGTCGCACCCACCAATGTAAAAGAATACACCTACAACTGGGAAGGCAAAGATAGATCTGGCAAGTTCGTCAGAGGAGAAACCCGTTCAGCCGGAGAGGCCAGCCTTTCAGCCCAGCTCAGGCGCCAGGGCATACAGGTCACCAAGGTCAAGCGCGCGCGAACCAGCACCAAGGCAATCAAGCCCAAGGACATCGCGCTGTTCACCCGCCAGCTTGCCACCATGCTGCGCTCCGGCGTCCCCCTGCTGCAGGCCTTCGACATCGTGGGCAAGGGGCATAGCAACCCCTCCGTCTCCAGGCTGGTGCTTTCGATCAAGACCGACATCGAAACCGGGAGCAGCCTGCAGCAGGCATTCAGGAAGCATCCGCTCTATTTCGACGACCTTTACTGCAACCTCGTCGGCGCAGGCGAAGCGGCCGGCATACTGGACAGCCTCTTGGACCGCCTCGCGACCTATCAGGAGAAGATCCTCGCCATCAAGGGCAAGATCAAGTCGGCGCTGTTCTATCCGATCTCCATCATCGTCGTCGCCTTCATCATCACCGCCGTGATCATGATCTTCGTGATCCCGGCATTCAAACAGCTATTCTCGAGCTTCGGCGCCAACCTGCCGGGACCCACGCTGGTCGTGATGGCCATTTCCGATTTCTTCGTCAAGTACTGGTTCTTCATTTTCGGCGGCATAGGTGCCGGAATTTACGGATTCTTCTATACCTGGAAGCGCAGCCGCCCCATGCAATACTTCATGGACAGGCTGTTTCTGAGACTGCCCCTGTTTGGCGAAATCATCCGCAAGGCCACCATCGCGCGCTGGGCCCGCACGCTCTCCACGATGTTCGCGGCCGGCGTGCCGCTGGTCGAATCCTTCAATTCCGTTGCGGGGGCGGCCGGCAACATCATCTATTACGATGCGACCAAGGCCATACAGCGCGAGATCAGCACCGGCAACAGCCTCACATCCGCGATGCAGAACACCAACGTCTTCCCGAGCATGGTGATCCAGATGGTTGCCATAGGCGAGGAAGCGGGTTCGCTGGACTCGATGCTTTCCAAGGTCGCCGACTTCTACGAGGAAGAGGTTGACGATGCCGTAGCAGGCCTTTCCAGCCTGATGGAACCCATCATCATGGTGGTCCTGGGCACGCTGATAGGCGGCATGGTGATCGCGATGTATCTGCCGATATTCAAGATGGGCTCGGTCGTTGGTTAGGAAAGCTCGCGATATTTTCGGGCCGCTCGCCTCATGAGCCTGCTCGATTTCATGCAGGCGACGCCTGCGGCCTTCATCGGCGTTTGCACCGTCCTGGGCCTTCTGGTCGGCAGCTTTCTGAACGTGGTGATCCATCGCCTGCCGAAAATGCTCGATCTGGGCTGGAAGCAGCAATGTGCCGAATTGCGCGGCGAGGCGCCCGAGGCTCACGAGCGGTATAACCTTCTGGTGCCCCGCTCTGCCTGCCCGCATTGCGGCCATCCCATAGGCGCGATGGAGAACATCCCGGTCTTGAGTTATCTCATGCTGCGCGGCAAATGCCGGGGCTGCGGCGCGGCGATCTCACCGAGGTATCCTTTGATCGAAGCCGCAAGCGGCGCACTGTGCGGATATGCCGCATGGCATTTCGGTTTCGGCATGGCAGGGGGGGGCGCCATGCTGCTCATCTGGGCGCTGCTCGCATTGACCGTCATCGACTACGACACGCAGCTCCTGCCAGACAGCATCACGCTTCCGCTGATCTGGGCGGGCCTGATCCTGAACCTCGGCAGCACTTATGCTTCGTTGCACGACGCGGTGCTGGGTGCGATATTCGGCTATCTCTCGCTCTGGGCGGTTTACTGGCTGTTCAAGATCATGACCGGCAAGGAGGGCATGGGCTATGGAGACTTCAAGCTGCTCTCGGCGCTGGGCGCATGGATGGGATGGCAGATGCTGCCCTTGATCATCGTGCTTTCCTCGATGGTCGGCGCTGCAGTCGGCATTGCGCTGATCGTTGCAATCAAGCGCGGCCGCGACATACCCATTCCCTTCGGCCCCTATCTCGCAGGGGGCGGCCTGATCGCCCTGTTCTGGGGCCATGCGCTGACGGAGCGTTATCTTCAGCTTTTCGCGCAGTGAGGTCGCCCTGTGAGGCGTCTCTGCATAGGACTCACGGGCGGAATAGGCAGCGGAAAGAGCACAGTCGCCGAACTCTTCAGGGAACTCGGCGCATCCATCATAGACACCGACGCGATCTCGCACGAACTGACACGACCAAACGGAAAGGCGATCCCCGACATCCTCTCGGCCTTCGGCGCAGGTTTCATAGACGCCTCGGGCGCATTGGACCGGAGCAAGATGAGAGGAACCATCATCGCGGACGCATCGGCCAGACAGAGGCTGGAACGCATCCTGCACCCCATGATACTGGCAGCCTGCAAGGAAAGATTACAGGAACCTGCCCCATACCACATGCTGGTGGCGCCGCTGCTGCTGGAATCCCCGGACTTTCTGAAGCTTGCAGATCGGGTCCTTCTGATAGACAGCACCGAAGAGAACCAGGTCTCGCGCGTCATGCAGCGCAGCCCGCTTTCAGAAAGCGAGGTCCGCGCCATCATGGTTTTGCAGTTGCCACGTGAGGAACGCGCAAGGCGCGCCGACGACATCATCGGCAACGACGGCACGCTCGAAGAATTGAAGCCGCGGGTCGCAGCGCTGCATCGCCGCTACGCAAATTTGGCGACAACCATTTGACGGCGGGCTTGCATTCAATATATCTTCTACACTTGGCGGCCATTCAATCCCAACTTACAAAAAAGTGATCAGCTACGAATTTCCCCTCAACAGTGAAAAAGTGCGCACCTGGCTGCGCCTTGAGGACTTGTTCGCACGCATGAATCACTTCCTGAATTGCGATCTCAGCATAGAGCACCATGTCGCGCTGATGACGCTTTTCGAGCTTCACGAGGTCGCATGCAGGCCGGACCTCAAGAACGAACTGCTTCAGGAACTCGAGAAACAGAAGCGCGCGCTGGCCACCCTGCACAACAATCCTGCCATCTCCGAAGAGGCGCTGGACAACATACTCGGCGAGATCGAGCAATCTTCAAACAACCTGCTCGCGATGCCCGGCAAGGTGGGCGCGGTATTGCGCGAAAACGAATGGCTGATGAGCATCAAGCAGCGCGCCAGCATGCCGGGCGGAACCTGCCAGTTCGATCTCCCTTCCTATCATTACTGGCAGCAGCAGCCAACCGGTGTGCGGCGGAACAACCTGAAGGAGTGGCTTTCCCCGCTTTTGCCGATCAGCGTTGCAATCAATATCCTTCTGAACCTGCTGAGGGAGAACGGCAGAAGGATGAGTTTCATCGCCCATCACGGCGCATTCCAGCAGATGCAGGGCGGGCGCGCAGCGCTGCTATTGCGCATCAGCCTGGACAGCGACATCCCGTGCATACCGGAGCTTGGCGCAAACAAGTATGCGATCAACATCCGGTTCATCTCGGCGACCTTCGAGGCGAAGTCCTCCTTATACGAGCACGACGTGCCTTTCGAACTGACTTTCTGCACCCTCACATCGTGACCACTGCAACGCTGATCGTCTCATGCCCGCACTGCGGCGGGGAATCGCGCTACGATGCAAGCAATCCGTTCCGCCCGTTCTGCTGCAAACGCTGCAGGATGATGGATCTTGGAAAATGGGCGAACGAGGAATTCCGCGTAACGCTATCCGACGAGGAAGGCCTACCAGGCACCCCTGAGCAGTGAGATTCCGTGGGCGCCATGCTGCCATGCCGTCTTCATGTCTTCTCCCGTCAGACCGCCCAACGCATAAACCGGAATCGAAGAGCCTTCGACTATCTTCCCGAAACGGTCCCATCCCAGGGTAACCGCCCCTGGATGACTCCTGGTCGGCAGAACGGGACTCAGCAGCGCAAAATCGCAACCCAGCTCCTCCGCGCGGCGCAATTCCTCAAGGTTGTGACAGGATGCCGAGCAATAGCGGACGCCTGGACGCTCCTTCATCGAGGCGAGCTGCGATGCCGAAAGCTGTACGCCATCCGCCCCGACTTCATCCGCAAGCTCGACATCCGCATTGATCATCACCATGGCGCCATGAGCGTGCGCCATGGATACGGCCTGCCCGGCAAGCCTCAAAAGAGCCTCCCTTGACATGTTCTTCTCCCGGATCTGGAGAAGTTTCATGCCCTCATCAAGCCTTCTTTGCAGCCTTCGGAGAAATTCCGCCTCGCCCAGTTCCTGGGCATTGCTGATCGCATAAAGATCTGGGAGTGCCAGGGCTTGCAGCACCGGCTCGTTGGCGGGCAAAAGAGGGTTCACCCTGACATCGCCGACATGCTGCCAGGAGAACTGCTGCCCCTCGTGCGGATGCAACTGCCCGCGCCACTCGACTACCCTGAAGAAATTGAGCCGCACCCTGGCATGCGGATAAACGAAGACGCGCGTGATCCAGGGATAGGCCGTCACGACCTCGATCCCCAGTTCCTCCTTAAGCTCCCGGCATAGCGCATCGCGCGGCGTCTCCGAAGGCTCGAGCTTGCCGCCAGGAAATTCCCAGTAGCCAGCCCATATCCTGCCACGGGGCCGCTCCGCAAGAAGAAAGGTGCCATCGGCGCGCTCCAGGACAGCGGCCGCCACTTCGACTGTCTTGGATTCTTCCAAACTCAGAGATCGCCCTTGCTCGCCGCGACCATCATGTCCTTCATCGACGCCATCACGCTTTCCGCGCTCTTGCGCGTGTCTTCTGGCATGTCCTTCAGCATCTTGAGATCGATCATCATCGAGATCACCCAGAGCTTGCCCTTGGCATCCTCCAGGATGGAAATGCGGCACGGCATGAAGGCGACCATCAGCGGATCCGCATTGAGCATCTTGTTTGCGGTCAGCCCGTCGCAGAAGCTGAATATCTCTGTGCGTTTCGCAGGCTTCCCGGTCAGCGACTCGATCTCCTTGTAGACCTTGCTGACCCCTGCGAATTTCAGGTTGTGCTGGTTGGCCCTGAGCTTCAAGGACTCGACCGCATCATCGAAGCTCACCCCGCTCTGCACGGGAATGCGGGCGATTTGCAGTCCCACGTCGACATAATCGATACCCTGGGCGTCCGTAGCGGCCATGGAGGTTTGCAGGAACAACGACAACAGCAATGCAAAAACGAAGCGCAATTGATTCATGTCTCATCCTTTGAGGTCGGGTTGATTGGACTGCAGAGATGCAATCTTAACATGCCTGATGATGTCCATCGCCCTGACCGTGGCACCCCGGTGGGATGCGACGAACGCAAGCCCCCGCCTTCCCATGAGCGCCATCTCGTCCCTATCCTTCAAGAGGCGCGCCGCTTCCTGCACCAATTCGTCCGCGTCCTTCACCTGCAAGGCGGCGCCCGCCTCGACGGCAAGCCTCGTTGCATCGGAAAAATTGTAGGTGTGCGGCCCGATCAGCACGGGTTTTCCGACAGAACAGGCCTCAATCAGATTCTGCCCCCCGAAGGGCAGCAGGCTTCCCCCGATGAAGGCGATATCGCAGGCGGCATAATACGCGAACATCTCGCCCATTGAATCGCCCAGCACGACCTGAACCTCGTTCGGCACCCGGCTGTTTGCGCTCCTCCTCTGATGGCGGATGCCGCGCTTTTTCAGCAAGTCCGCCACCTCGCCGAAGCGTTCCGGGTGGCGCGGCACGATGACCAGCAAGGCTTCGACCGCGCATTTCCCCCATGCATCGAGGATCATGGCTTCCTCGCCCTCCCTCGTGCTGGCCAGCAGAAGGACCGCCCTCCCGCCGAACTGCTCGCGAAATTCGGCTCCCAGCCCGAGCATCCCGTCAGGCGGAGAGATGTCGAATTTCAGATTGCCCATCACCGACACGTTTTTCGCGCCCAGCCGCATAAGCCTGTCCGCATCATCCTTTCCCTGGGCCGCAACCGCAGACAATCCGCCCAAGGCTTTTCTCGTCAGGGCAGATATCCGCCCATAGCCCCTCGCCGATCTCTCGGACATGCGCGCATTCATCAGGAGCATGGGCACGCCCGCCTCCCTTCCCGCCCGGATCAGATTGAACCAGATTTCGGTCTCCATCAGGATGCAGAGGACCGGCCTGAAATGGCGGAAGAATCTTCGCACCGCAAAGGGATAGTCGTACGGGAGATAGGCGCGCAATATGCTCTCGCCATAGAGCTGCCGGCTGGTTTCCCGCCCTGTCGGCGTGGTATGGGTGAGCAGTATCCGGTGATCCGGATAGGCTTCCCGTATGGCCGCGACGAGGCTCGCCGCAGCCCGCGTTTCGCCGACCGAAACCGCATGCAGCCAGATGACGGGTTTGTCGGAAAATACGGGGTAGAAGCCGAAGCGCTCTCCGACATGATGCAGATATTCAGGCTGTCTTCGCGACCGCCATGCCAGGCGCAGAAGGATCAGCGGCAGCAGCAGCCAGAGGAAAAGGGTATATATGATATTCACCAGTGCCTTGCCACCGAAGAGTCCACGCATTCCACCTGGATCACCTCGCGATCCTCGAGGCGTATCGCGGTCAGCGGCCCGCCCCAGAGGCAGCCCGTGTCGAGCGCAATCGCATCCTGTCTCATCATCAGCCCCAGCGCGGACCAGTGCCCGAATATCACGGTGGATCCTGAGCTCTTGCGATCAGGCACATCGAACCAGGGAAGATAGCCCAGGGGTATGGACTGGACTTCAGCCTTAAAGTCGAACTCCATCCTTCCGCTTGCCGTGCAGATGCGCATCCTCGTGAGCGCATTGGTGATCACGCGCTGCCTTGAGTATCCGGCAAGCTCATCGCTCCAGGCATCCGGCTGGTTGCCATACATGTGCGCGAGGAACTCGGCATGGTTCTCGCCTCGCAATTCGACTTCCACTTCACGCGCGAGGCTTGCGGCCTGTTCGACACTCCAGCCAGGCAACAGCCCGGCGTGCACCATCACGTAATCCCCTTCCGCATGCAGGAGCCTCTGATTGCGCAGCCAGATGAGGAGCTCTTCGCGGTCGGGAGCATTCAGTATCCCGTCCAGCGTGTCCCCCCTGTGCAGCCTTCCCGTGCCGTTGGCGACGGCCAGAAGATGCAGGTCGTGATTGCCGAGCACGGTGATCGCGCTTTTCCCCAGCGACTTGATGAGGCGCAGAACCTGCAGCGATCCCGGCCCCCTGTTGACCAGGTCCCCCACCAGCCATAGCCTGTCGCGGGACTGATCGAAGCGGATCTTTTCCAGAAGCTGCGAAAATTCCGTATAGCAGCCCTGTATGTCGCCTACCGCATATGTCGCCATCGCCCGTTCATGACCCAATAACCTGATAGAATAGCGTAACAGATTTTGAAGCGCCTTTGATGAAATCCATCCTGCATGCCAGCATGCTGATAGCCTGATGCTGTTCAACTCCTACGCCTTCATTTTTTTCTATCTGCCCATCGTGCTGACCGGCTTTTTCCGCCTGGCAAGGATCAACCATGCCTATGCCTCCGGATGGCTTGCACTCTCCTCGCTGTTTTTCTATGCCTACTGGAATCCGGCCTACATCGGTCTTCTGCTTGCCTCCATCGTCTTCAACTATGCCTTCGGGACATGGATCGCCAAGACAGGATTGGGGATTGAGGATCGCGGACTGAAAAGCAGAAGTGGCAGAGCTGGCAAAAGGCGGCTTCTGATCGTGGCGATCAGCGCCAATCTGTTGCTGCTTGGCTATTACAAATACGCCCATTTCTTCGTCGACAATCTCAACGACATCGCCGGCACGCACTGGAACATCGGCAGCATCATCCTGCCTCTTGGCATCTCCTTTTTCACCTTCACCCAGATCGCCTATCTCGTCGACACCTATCAGGGCAAGGTAAAGGAATACAACTTCATCCACTATGTGCTCTTCGTCACCTATTTCCCTCACCTCATCGCAGGGCCGATTCTGCACCACAAGGAGATGATGCCGCAATTCGCGCATCCGTCGAGCTACAAGGTGAACTGGGAGCATGTAGCAAACGGATTGATGCTCTTCACGCTGGGTCTTTGCAAAAAGACGCTGCTTGCGGATTCGTTGGCACCCTATGCCAACGGCGTGTTCCACGCCGCTGAACTGGGCATCCTGCCGACGACCTATGAGGCATGGGCGGGCGCTTTGGCCTATACCCTGCAGCTCTACTTCGACTTCTCCGGCTATACCGACATGGCGCTGGGGATAGCGCTGATGTTCAACATCAAGCTCCCGGTCAATTTCGATTCCCCCTACAAGGCAACCAGCATCATCGACTTCTGGCGGCGCTGGCACATGACGCTCTCCCGCTTTCTGCGCGACTATCTCTACATCCCGCTGGGCGGCAACCGAAAGGGCAGGCTGCGCCGCTATGCAAACCTGATGATCACGATGCTTCTGGGCGGACTCTGGCATGGGGCGGGATGGACTTTCGTCGCATGGGGTGCACTGCACGGGATCTATCTCACCGTCAACAACCTGTGGCGCGATGCAACGGCAGGCAAGTCGTCAGGCAGGATGGGCTCCCTGCTCGGCGGCGCGGTCACCTTCATCGCCGTGGTGGCGGGCTGGGTCGTTTTCAGATCGACGGGCATCGCCCAGGCAAGAACCATGCTGGAAGCGATGTTCGGCATCCATGCTCGCCCCATCGCATTTCATTCCGTGCTGCACGGACAGCTTCTGCTTGCGACCGACCTGTCGGGACGCGACCTGATCCGGCTGCTGCTTCCCTCACTGGCCTGGGTCTGGCTGCTTCCCAATTCCAGCCACTTGAAATTCATTGGCGGGAACGCTGCGCTTGCGCTGCTTCAGTCCGTTATCGTGGTGTGTTTCATGGCGCTGGCGATAGACCAGTTCGGCAGCTACAGCCCTTTTCTCTATTTCAGGTTCTGAACGATGAAGCCAGCCAAGATTTTTTCCATCATCGTTTTTGCACTGCTCGCAGTCTACGGCGCGATCGGATTCTATTTCCTTCCGCTGGCAAGCTTCACAGGCCCTCTGACGCGCATGGGCAAGATCCCGGAATCACTCTTTGGCTGGACCAAGGAGCAACCCGCGATCGATCCCGCATATCTCGTGAATGCGCCATGGCAGGAAGCGGACATGCTGGTCATCGGTGACAGCTTCTCCATCCCTCACCTCTGGCAGAGCGTGCTGGTCAAGAATGGCATCAAGGTCCACACCGAGACATGGGAGAGCATGCGCGATGTCTGCGAAGATTTTTCGGCCTGGCTACACAGCAAGGGTTTCAAGGGACGCCATGTCGCGATCGAGGTCGTCGAGCACAATTTCAGGGACACCCTGAACCGCTCGGTTGGCTGCAAGAAGATGGACTATCGCGCAACCGTGGAACTTCCTGTCGCACCGCCCCCGCGCCTCATGGTACGCAATGCTTCAGACTATTCCGGAAGATTTTCGGTCGGCATCGAAACCGAGTTTCACGCGCTGCAATACGGGAAGCTCTCCGCCAGGCCCGATTTCAGCACATGGTACCTGGGCAACAACGTGCGCATGAACAGGGTCAGGGACGGCTGCAAACTCTTCAGCCACAAGAGCTGCAGGGATGCGCTGTTTCTCGCGGACGACCAGGCGGGCGATTTTGAAGACAGCGTACTGGACAAGATGCAGATCATCGAAGACAGACTGAAGGGATTCCAACTCGTATGGGTGGTCGTACCCAACAAGACCACTTCCTACCTCCACCCTGAAAAGCAATTCTGGAACAAGGCCGAAGAGAGATTCAAGGCGCCCAATCTCTTGAAGCTGACGCGTGAAAAGATAGATTCAAAAATCATCGATCTCTATCCCGCCAATGAGACGCATCTTTCAACCACTGGATACCTGATGCTGGGCGATGAAATCTACCGGAACCTGAAAACCAGGCAGGGTCAATAAATCCCCTCGCTCCATTTCCCCGCACCCGGCATGGCATCCCATGCCTCGATGTCGCCCAGCGGATAGTCCTTCGTCAGTCCGTAACCCACCCTGCGCATCCTTCCAAGCAAGGAGTTGCGGACGAAATTGTGCGGGTTGCTTGCAGTATTGCCTTTATCCGGGCGCCTCAATGAAGGCAGGTAAAGCCTGTGGAATTCGATCTGCGTGATTCCCCACTTCATCACGAAGATGCGCCCGCCAAGGTTGTGCTTGATGCGCCCCGTGCTGGCCATTCCAAAATGGTAGAAACGGCTTTTGCCCACTATGCGGTAATTGCGGCAACCCGCCACCCAGAATTTCATCAGAAGGTCGTCGTCGGAACTCATGCCGGGACTGAATTCCAGGCTGTAGCCGCCCACCATGCTCCACCATTTCTTGTGCACCAGCGTGGGCTGCGATGCAGTACCCTCCATGTCCCCGCGCCTGTCGTCCATGCATTCATTCAAGAATCTGCTCTCGTCGAATTCATGAGGCGTCAGTCCGAAATTCCCCTTGATCATGGTGGCGCTCTTGCCGATCTCGGGCTGTATCAGCGTGCCGAAATACATCGCAAGATCGGTATCTGCAGACTCGATCGCACCGATGAATGCCTCATCCCAGCCCGGGGACGCGACCATGTCGTCGTTCATGTACAGGATCCAGTCGCAGCTCGCCTTTGCTGCCAGATGGTTCACTGCAAGGCAGACGCCTACGTTCTTGTCGCTTTGCGTATATCTGATGCCTTGCGACTTCACCCATTCCAGAGAACCATCGGAGCCCTCGTTCAGATGAACCAGAATTTCGTGTTCAAAGCTCGAATGCTTTCTCAGGCTCTCGATGCAGAGCTTGAGATAGGCCAAATTGTTCCAGCTGGGGATGACGATGCTAAACATGATGATCCTTTTGAAATGTTTCGGCTTCGTGTACGTTCAGACAGGCGGCCAGCAGCACGGCGACCGTCAAACTGTAGAAGGCCGTGGCCATGGTCAGATTGAGCGTCTCGGCCGTCAGTCCGAACACCATGAAGCCCGTGACGAAAACCAGTCCCAGCATGCCTGACTGCCTGATTTTGGCTGCCGATGAGCGCATGGCCCGGTAAAAGATTCCGGCAGGGACGAGATAAATCAAAAGCATCGAAATGATCCCAAAGATGCCCATTCCTGCCGCCCTGGAGAGAAGCTCGTTGTGGACTTCGCCGCGCCCCAGGCCTGCTGCCATCGGCGTCACGACTCCGGCCTTCTGCATCGCGTCCATCTCGCCTGCAAAACCTTCCGGCCCTGCACCAAAGACGGGATTCTGCACGAAGACCATCACTGCCGCCTTGTACAGCTGCAGGCGGATACCCGTCGAAGTGTCAGGATTGCCATGCTCAAGGCTCGTCACGTCGTCATAAAGCTCGTTTATTCTGTGATGCATCGACTGGCTGGATGCATAGACGATGAAGCCTGCAAGAATCAATGCCAGCGGAATTGCCAGCAGCGCCTTGAACGAAATCCTGCCATATCTGAAAAAGATGAAGATGATCAGAAAAACCGGCAACGCAACCCACCCCCCACGAGAACCGGATAAGATGGAAGCACAGGCCCCTGCGATGAAACCGGCCAGTTTCAAGATTCTGAGGGGCAGCGTATCCCGCTTTATCCAGTCCAGGCTCAGCACCGACAGCACGCCCATGACCAGCGCAAAGTTTCCGAAGTGGATCAGGTCCATTGTCGGTATGCCATAGCGTCCGTCTTCCAGTTGCCTGATCATAGCGCAGCCCAGGAGGGTCGCGAATGGAAAACCATACTGCACGCTGGCAACGACAGCAAAACGCATGTTCCTCAGCATCATGAAGACCGGCACACTGAGCAGGAAGCGCGAGGAGGCATCATAAGGGTGGCCGCTGTAATGATGGTGATAGCTCTGGCTCAGGAAAATGGCAAAAGGCATGGAGGCCATCGCCAGGAGGTAGAATGCGGTCTCCCTGTCCCATGAAGGACGCCATGACCACGCCGAAAGCAACAGCAGCAACAGGAAGGCGCCGTTGACTCCGCCCTTCACCGCCAACATCAGGACAGGATAAAACAGCAGCAGAAGTGCGGCGATGCCCTCCCTCCATTTCACGATTCTAGCAACGCCCGTCATCTATCAACTTCACCATATATACGTTCATATTCCTGCGCCACCCTGTCCCATCCATGTTCATATCGGGGCACAGGGAGGTCTCTTTTCAGCTGTTTTTCAACGGCATCAGCCCATGTCTCGATGGATGATGACAGAGGCAGCACCAAACCTGCCTCAGTCGTCACTTCATCTGCCGCACCGCACGCATCCGAAATCACGACCGGCACACATGCCGCCATCGCTTCCGATATCACCATGCCGTAGGGTTCGGCGATGGCCGGGTGAAGCAGCACATCAAACCCGGCATACTCGACATGGCTGCTCAATCCCGCCAGCCTATATCCACCCTGCCAGCCGGAAAAAAGATGCCGCACCTCTGATGGATCGGGACCCACCACATGAAACTCCAGATTTGGCCTCGTGCGGCGCAATCGAGCCACAATTTCAACTGCCTTTTGCAATCCCTTGCGCTTCCATTCCTTTCCGACGAAACCGATGACACCGCCATCTTCCGGCACCTTGCGCGGCGCACGAACGGCGCCGGGCAGCACGCCCGGCACGACAGGGCGAGTGAGTTTTTCCGCATACTCCGGATAGTAAAGTGCCAATAGGCGCGCGATGATGCTTGAATTCGGAACGATGCATTTTGCCACGCACAGCTCACGTCTTTCCATGTAGAGCTGCATCGCCACCCGCAACGAGATTTTCTTCCACCAGGGTTTTTCGCGCACCGAGGCAAAGGGCGGGCCGTGAAACGTCGTCACATCGTGAACGCCGACTCTCTCGTGGCTGTGGATGATCCAGCCAGACTGCGGATGCTGTCGCAGCCATTTGCTTACACGTCGCCCGAAGCGCCAGTAATACAGCCAGCGCGGGCGATAGAACATCCGCCCCAGTTCATGCACCTTTATGCCTTCTGGTTTTTCCGCAGAACAATATTCGCACAGCACCTGAACTTCATGGCCCAGCTTCGCCAGCTCATGCGTCGTTTCCCAGACATAGCGCTCCATCCCGCCAACAGGTCCGTATCGCCTGACTATGTGCAGCAGCTTCAATGCGGCGCCTGTTTGAACTTCAGCCTTGCAACCAGAATGAGCGTATTCCCGCCCATCAACACCTCCGTGGCATTATTGTCCTTCATCCAGTATTTTTTCTGCGCCTTCTCCCCCCGAATCAGGGTCACCAGCTGTATCGCCCATGCAATCGGCCATAAAAGCCTCTGCTTTGCCTTGGGCTTGTCCTCATGAACGCTTTCTATCTTGAAACCGGCAAACTCGAGCGCCATGCGCATCATGGGATAAGGAAGGCGATTGATATGTATCATGAATTCGTTGCCGACATAATCGGACTTCAGGGACTCGTATGAAACCACGGGTTCGATCACGCCATTCAGGAACTGCTTGATCCGGTTCTGGAGGTTGGAATAGTTCGGCAGTGAAACCACCAGCATCCCGCCAGGTTTCAATATGCGCGCAAATTCCCTCAGGCACTGAAATACATTCTCCACATGTTCGGGCCCTTCAACAAAGCAAGCATAATCAAAGCGGTCAGACTTGAAGGGAAATGTCCGATTCAGGTCTGCTCGTACGATCTCGATCTCCGGGTTTTCAAACGCCTCAGGTGCAACATCCGCTGCCGTCACTGCAAATCCCTCGTTCTGCAAACGCCAGGCGAGACTCCCGGAACCGGCAGGGAAATCCAGCAGCGTCCCTCTTGGCATGTTTTTCAGTATCCTCGAGATCGCAGGATGTATTTCCGAACGCGAATAGCTGGGAAAAATCCTCCCATAAACTTCCACCACATCTTCTTTTGCACCGAAGTCTCTAGCCATCCCCGTCCTCTTGCTCTACCATTCGTATCGTCTGCCATCAGCGGCACAGTTTATCATGACATGAATCAGCAGCCTTGCCGCTCCCTGTATCGAATGAACCAACCTGACCATATCTGAATGTTCTCCATCATCATACCCACCTGGAACAACCTCGAGTTGCTCAAGCTCTGCATCAACAGCATCCGGAAGAACTCCGCATACCCTCACCAGATCATCTTGCATGTCAACGAAGGCAGTGACGGAAGCCTTACATGGGCAAAGGAACAAGGGATAGAGCACACGAGTTCGCCGCAGAATATCGGCATCTGCCTCGCAGTCAACGAGGCAGCGATGCTGGCAAAGCAGGACTACATCGTCTATCTCAACGACGACATGTACTGCTGCCCCGGATGGGACAAGGCGCTGGCCGAAAAAATAAAGGAACTGGACACCGATCTTTTCATGCTGTCAGGGACGATGATAGAACCCAGGGACACGAACAACCCCTGCGTGATCGTAGGTGACTACGGCACAGAAGCTGAAAATTTCGACGAGGCAAGGCTGCTTGCCGAACTGCCGAGACAGCACAAGGCCGACTGGTGGGGCGCTACCTGGCCGCCCACTCTCGTCACCCGAAAATGGTGGTTCAGGGTGGGCGGATACAGCAGCGAATTTTCCCCAGGCATGAGCAGCGACAACGATTTCTCGATGAAGCTGTGGCATGCCGGCTGCCGCATCTTTTATGGCGTGGGCAGCTCTCTCGTATACCACTTCCAGTGCAAGTCCACCGGCAAGATCAAGAAGAACGACGGCGGCCGGCAGTTCCTGCACAAATGGGGCATGCGCCAGTCCGTTTTCGATCGCCATTATTTGAGGCGGGGCAGGACGGCGGAAGGAACGAGGCTAGGCGAACCCGAAGACACCAGAGAACTTCGCTGGCAGATGCTGCGCAGCAGGATCAAGCGCGCTTTTAGCTGATCCGGTTTAGCATTTCAAGCTTGCGGTATTTCAGGTAGGTGGTGCGGGCATTCATGACTGCTATGTTAAGTCCTGCCAGGCCGTCGAGCATCCCGAGGCGCAAAAGATAGGTCCTAAAAAATGCCCACCCGCCTTTCAAGAACGCCACAAACAGGCCCGAGTGCCTGCCTGCCTCGTGCATCTGCTTTGCTGCCGCGCTCGAATACTGCTCAACCTTGCGTTCGACATCATCTTTTGTGAGGTAGCTGTAATGGAGCAGGGGGTTTTGCAGTCTGGCTGTCTTACCCTCGATCAGCACGATCTCGTGCACCAGACTGTCTGAGAACCTGCCGGCATTCCGCCTGAAAAGCCTCAGCACATAGTCGGGGTACCAACCTGAATGATGGATGAATCTGCCGCAGAACTGGGAAAGCCGCGGACAGTAATATCCATCGGCATCGGGATTCTTCAGCACGCGCTCCATCTCCCGTCGCAATTCATCCGTGACCCGTTCATCCGCATCGACCGAGAGCACCCACTCCCCTGTCGCATAGCCCAGCGCCCGGTTCTTCTGCGGGCCGAACCCCGGCCATTCTGCATGCACATATACCTTCGCCCCCATCGACCGTGCAATGTCCGCAGTATCGTCTTCGCTTCCGGCATCCACCACGATGATCTCGTCAGCCCAGGCAACCGATTTTATGCAGTCGCGCATGTTGCCTGCCTCGTTCTTCGCGATGATGATGACAGAAAGCATCATTGCGGCTGATATTCCGGCACCCGGCTTTTCAGCGCATTTTTCACGTCGCCATCCGGCATGGTAGGGGCCTGCGTCCATTCAAGCAGCTCCTTGAGCCATGCTTCATCCGTCGCCCTGGCCTTGGCGATGCGCAACTTTGAATGACGAGTGGGAAGCGTATGCTCGCTGTCTGCCAGCAATTCTTCATACAGTTTTTCGCCTGGCCGCAGCCCGGAAAACTCGATTCTGATATCTTCCTCTGCATACCCGGACAGAAGGATGAGCTGTCTTGCAAGATCGACGATCTTCACGGGCTCCCCCATGTCGAGCACGAAGATCTCGCCGCCCTCACCCATCAGCCCCGCCTGCAGCACGAGCTGAGCCGCCTCAGGTATGGACATGAAATAGCGCGTGATCTTGGGATGGGTCACCGTGACTGGTCCTCCCTTGGCGATCTGCGCGCGGAACTTCGGGATCACGCTGCCCGTGCTGCCCAGCACATTGCCGAAGCGCACCGTGATGAAGCGCGTACCGCCCGAACCCTGCAGTGCTTGGCAGACCATCTCGGCCAGACGCTTGGAGGCCCCCATCACATTGGTCGGATTGACCGCCTTGTCGGTCGAGATCAGCACGAATTTTTCGACACCATGCCTCTGCGCGACATGCGCCACCGTATAGGTTCCAAGCACGTTGTTGCGTATCGCCTGCCACGCATTGTGATTTTCCATCATCGGAACATGCTTGTATGCGGCGGCATGGAACACCACCGAGGGTCTGTATGCAGCCATGACCTCATATACCCTCGCTTCATCCCTCACATCCCCCATGATGCAGATAAAGTCGAGCCCCGCGACCTTCTGTTGAAGCTCCTGCTCAAGCGTGTAGAGTGCATATTCGTTAAGCTCGAAGAGCACCAGCCTGCCAGGGGAGAAGCGGGCGATCTGGCGGCAGAGCTCGGAGCCTATAGAGCCTCCCGCACCTGTCACCATCACGGTCTTCCCTCCGAGCAACTCCTGCAGCCCGGCCGTGTCAAGCACCACGGGGTCGCGTCCCAGCAGATCATCGAGCTCGATCGCGCGCAACTGCGAAACCGCGACCTTGCCGCTCATTAGGTCGTCGAAGGAAGGCACGGTGAGCGCTTCCACCTTGGCCTCATTGCATAGCTGAATCGCGCGCTGGCGCTGCTGATGCGAAGCGGATGGCATCGCGATGATCGCGCGCGTTATGCCAATTTGTTCTGCCCAGCGGGAAAGATCGGACAGCCCCCCCAGCACCTTCACTCCGTTGAGCGTGTGGCCATGCTTGGTCGTGTCGTCATCCAGAAATCCCGCAAGCTGCCAGGCTGGATTCTTCGCCAGATCCTTCGACAGCGCCACAGCCGCATCCCCTGCTCCCAGTATCAGAACCGGTTCCCCGGCAAGCTTGAGTTTGCCGTGGAACCTGGTTTCCTTCCATGTACGGTAAAGAACCCTGCTGCCCCCCATGAACAGGATCAACAGCAGCGGGTCCAGCACCAGCACGGACCGCGGCACGATCAGATGGCTCCTGGCCATACGGAGCGCAAACGGGATGACTATCGCAGCCAGAAGAACCGCAAGCACGATGCGCCTGAGATCGTTCAGGCTCGCATAGCGCCAGATGCCCCGATAAAGGCCGAACTGCCAGAAAATCACGACCTGCAAAGGGACGACCCAGAGCAGGGTATAGCGCATCTCAGCGCTGAAGTTGACCGGCAAATCGAAATTGAAACGCAGCAGATAGGCGAGCATCCAGGCTGCTGCGGCCGCGACGATGTCGTGGAGGATAGCAAGCAGGGTGCGCGCGTAAGACTTATTCAACATCGCCCTTTTCCTGGTGCATGCGCCAGCGCTTGTCCACCCACATGCTCAACCCCAGATAGACGGCAAGCCAGAATGCCAGAAGATTCCCCTGCCCCGCGGCATCCATGTGCAGCCCCACTAACGCCGATATGCCGGCGCCCACCATCAGCGCATATTCGATTATCGCCGTATTGCGATGCCCCCAGCCCATCTTCACGAGCCGCTGGTAATAATGGCTGCAATGGGCAACGGAAAGCGCTTCCCTGTTGCGCATGCGTTTAAACAATGTCAGCGTCGCATCCACGACGAAAGGCGAGAACACGAGAAGAGGGAACCAGAAAGGCCAATACCCCTTCTGCCAGCCCATCACGCCGAAGGCCGCCGCAAGGAATCCCAGCGGGATCGAACCCGCATCCCCCATGAATATCTTTGCGGGATGGAAGTTGTGATAAAGGAACCCCATCGCCGCAGCGCCCACGGTGAAATTCAGCATCGCGAAAGCCGTATTGCCGCCCATCAGTGACGCAATCCCGTAGAAGCTGAAGCCCATCAGTGCCATGCCGCCTGCCAGCCCGTCCGAGCCATCCATGAAATTGTAGAGATTGGTCATCCAGACGATGTAAAGCAAAACCGGCAGCATCCATATCCAGCTCATGCCCGAGCCCAGCACCACGCACAGGGCCGCGATGAAATGACCCACCAGGCGGGTCGCGGGTTTCAGACCGCGCACATCGTCCACGAGCGACAAAAGGAACAGCCCCAGCATCGGAACGACGAACCACCATTCCCAGGACTTGAAAAGCAGCACCCAGCCCGACATGATCCCGGCCAGCAGCGCGATGCCGCCCGTGCGCGGTATCGGCTTGTCGTGCAGCGAACGCTCGTTGGGGATGTCCTCTATCGTTCCGTGCTTGCTCAAAGTCAGGATCAGCGCCAGCAGCATGGTGACTGCGGCCGAGATCAGCGGTGAATATTGGCTCATGAAGGGTACCGGAGATTAAACGCCGCGAATTTTAGCATGCCCCTTGGCCATGGATTTTGGAAAACAGCTTGAGGCATTCTCCGAGGACCCGCTCAGGGGTGATGGACTTCTGGCATGGCGGCAGGCCCGTCTCCTGATCGGGGATGGGACAGTCCCGCTTGAAGCAGGGCGAACATTCGAGGCCGCTCGCAATGTGCTTGCAGGATCGGCCCAATATTCCGCTGTAATCAGGGTCAGTCGGGCCATGGAGCATCAGGCCCGGCACATCCAGAACCGAGGCGAGATGCCCTATGCCGGTCTCCACGCTGACAAAGCCCCGCGAATGCAACAGCACGCCGGCAAGCTCACCCAGGGAAAGCCTAGGCAACACCTCGCCTCCCTGATGCGCAATCCGCCCGGCACGCTGCCTCTCCTCCTCGTTGCCCCAGGGCAGAAGACAGCGGTATCCTTCCTTGGCAAGCATGCCTGTCAATTTCAGCCAGTAGTCTTCCGGCCAGTATTTGCTGCTCCAGGTCGTCCCGTGAAGCAGCAGGATGTCATTTTTTCCGGCATCGAATGAGGGCGCCTGCGCCATTTGCTTCTGTCTGAATCCGGACAGGCCGAAGTCGGCATCGCCGCTGATGTTGGCACCGAACAATTGCGCGATGAGCTGGCGGTTTTTCTCTACGACGTGAAGACCCGGCGCCACGTCCGCAGTCCTCTTGTAGAACCTTGAAGCCAGCGCTTCGCGCGCGCTGTTCTCGGAAAACCCGCATACATCGGCACCTGAAAGGCGGGCGAGCAACGCGCTCTTGATGAGGCCCTGCGCATCGATCACGACATCATAATGCTCCGCCTTCAGCTGTCTCCCAATCTGTCGCAACAAGCCGGGGATTTTCCACCAGGTCTTCTTGTATCGCCGCAAGGGAATCGCGATCACCCTGTCCACAGCAGAATGCCAGCCCGCCATCTCGAAAAAGGCGGGCTCGATGAGCCAGTGTATTTCGGCGTTCGGAAAGCACAGGCGCAGATCGCTGATGGCGGGAAACAGGTGCAGGACGTCGCCCAGCGACGAGAGTCTTACGACGAGTATCTTCATGATCTGTGCGGTCGTCCTGGATCGCGCGGTTCTTTCTGTGCCATTCTTCGACTATATATCATCTTGCCTGAATTTGGGCCAGAACCGCTCTTACAGGATGCAAAGCTGGCGAGCACCATGGCCGCCAAGACAATTCGGCGCACAAATCGATGCAAAAGACGGTACAATCGCGAGTTCAAAATTTCAACCCCGTACGACAAGGATAAAACGAATGAGCAAGAGCCTGATCCAATTCATCATCGAAGAGCAGCGTCAGATCCCGCATGCAAGCGGGGATTTCACCGGACTTTTGAACGACATCGTTTCCGCCTGCAAGCAGATCGCCCATGACGTGAACAAGGGTGCGCTGATTGGCGTGCTGGGCAGCGCCGGCAGCGAGAACGTGCAGGGCGAGACCCAGAAGAAGCTCGACGTCATCACCAACGAGGTCTTCATCAAGGCCAACGAATGGGCAGGGCATCTGGCCGCGATGGCATCCGAAGAGATGGACGACATCTATCCCATCCCCGCCCGTTATCCCAAGGGAAAATACCTGATCTGCTTCGACCCTCTGGATGGCTCCTCCAATATCGATGTGAACATTTCGGTCGGCACGATATTCTCGATCCTGCGCTGTCCTGATGGCGTGACCAACCCGACCGCAGCCGACTTCCTCCAGCCAGGCACCAAGCAGGTCTGTGCCGGATATGCGCTGTATGGCCCCAACACCATGATGGTGCTCACCACAGGGAACGGCGTGAACGGCTTCACGCTGGATCGCGACGTCGGGGACTTTTTCCTGACCCACCCCAACATGCAGATTCCGGCCGACACCGCCGAGTTCGCGATCAACATGTCCAACCAGCGCTTCTGGGAAAAGCCCGTTCAGCGCTATGTCGAGGAATGCGTCAAGGGCAAGGACGGCGGCCGCGAAAAGAATTTCAACATGCGCTGGGTCGCCTCCATGGTCGCCGAAGTGCATCGCATCCTGACGCGCGGCGGCATCTTCATGTATCCGTTCGACACCAAGGATCCTTCCAAGGCAGGCAAGCTGCGCCTGATGTATGAAGCGAACCCCATGTCCTTCATCGTCGAACAGGCAGGCGGCCTGAGCTCGACGGGTCGCGAGCGCATCATGGATCTGGTCCCCAACGGCCTGCACCAGCGCGTGCCCGTGATACTGGGATCGAAAAACGAAGTCGAGCGCGTGGTGAGCTACCACAAGGGCGCATAACGGCTCAAGGCCATGGAAGCATCCGCATTGCATGAATCCAGCCTGACCAGCCTGCCCTTGCTGCATCGCGGCAAGGTGCGCGACCTCTACGAGGTCGACGCCGGGCATCTTCTGATCGTGCAGACCGACCGGCTTTCGGCCTTCGACGTCATTCTGCCCGATCCGATCCCCGGCAAGGGCGCGGTGCTGACCGCGATGTCCAATTTCTGGTTCCGCAAACTTGGCCACATCATCCCCAACCACCTGAGCGGGATTGCGCCCGAGTCCGTGGTCAGGGGAACGGATGAAATCGAACAGGTAAGGGGTCGCGCTTTCGTCACGAAAAAGCTTAAGCCCCTGCCGATCGAGGCCATCGTCCGCGGATATCTCGTGGGGTCCGGCTGGAAGGACTACCAGAAGACGGGCAGCGTGTGCGGCATCCCGTTGCCGCCCGGCCTGCAGGAAGCCGGGAAGCTTCCGGAGGCGATTTTCACTCCCTCCACCAAGGCCGCCGTGGGCGAGCACGATGAAAACATCTCCTACGAGGAAGCCGAACGCCTGCTGGGAGAAATGCGCGCGGCAGAAGTCAAGAAGGCGGCGATCGCCCTCTATACCGAGGCGGCAAACTACGCCGCAACCCGGGGCATCATCATCGCGGATACGAAGTTCGAATTCGGCGTGGACGAGTCCGGCAAGCTTTATCTGATAGACGAGGCGCTGACCCCCGACTCTTCCCGATTCTGGCCTGCCGAGTCCTATCGGACGGGCATGAATCCGCCGAGCTTCGACAAGCAGTTCGTGCGCGACTGGCTCGAATCTTCAGGATGGAACAAGAAAGCGCCCGCCCCACGCATCCCTGAAGAAGTGCTGCGAAAAACCTCCGAGAAATACCAGGAGGCGCTCACACGCCTGACGGGCTGAGGAACCTATTTTCCCGTGAGCTCTTTGTAACGCGCCTTCTCGGCATCGAAACGACCCTGGACGGCAGCCCTCTTCTCCTTGCTTCTGACAAGGTCCTGCTGCAAGCCCTTCAGGCGATCCTGCGACTCCTTGATCTCGCTCAGCATGAATTTCGGGACCTTCTTGTTTGCCCCCTGACGTTCCGCAACTTCCTTCTGCAATGCGTTCAGATGGTTCGTCACCATCTCGATCTGCGAATTGATGCTGGTGATGCCTGCATCCATCTGCTGCAGGCTGCGGGTCTTTGCCAGCTCGATCTCATCGACGCTGCTGTAACTTTCCACCAGCGACTTGTCGTAGCGACGCTGATCCCTTGCCGCCGCCGCATCGGCACGCGTCTTCTCTGCCTGCTCATCCCTGGCCTTGCGCTCCTCGGGCGTCAGGACATCCTGGGTCTTGATGACGACTCCGGACTTGTTCAATATCTGCCGGTTCCTGTTGGCATATTCCGGCGGCAGCGTCTCGGAATAATGCGTGACGCCATGATCGTCTACCCATTTGTAGGTGTCGGCAAAAGTTTGGAGGCTGCCAGCCAGGCCTGCGATGAGGATTGCATATCCCCTAAAGCGGTTCATCTTCAACCCCGAAAAGATCGCGATAAGCCCTCACCGCATTGAGATTTTCCTGCATCTCGGGTTCATCCTGCAAATAGCCAAGCAAGTCGGTGAGCGTGGCAATCGCAATGACAGGGATGCCATATGTCTCCCTGACTTCCTGCACCGCCGAAAGGTCGCCCAGCCCTCGCTCCATGCGGTCCAACGCAATCACCACACCGCATGGCAAAGCCCCCTCATTGCGTATCAGCTCGATGGATTCGCGCACGGATGTTCCCGCCGAGATGACGTCGTCTATGATCAGTACCCGCCCTTCGAGTTTCGCGCCCACGGTGTTGCCGCCTTCTCCGTGATCCTTGGCTTCCTTTCTGTTGTAGCTATAGGGCACGTTGCGGCCCTGTTCAGCCAGCGCGATCGCCGTGCCGGCCGCCAGCGGAATACCTTTGTAGGCGGGGCCGAAAAGCATGTCGAACGGCAGATCGGAAGCCAGTATTGCCTGCGCATAAAACTGCGCGAGCTGCCTTAGCGAATCTCCGTCGTTGAAAAGACCTGCATTGAAAAAATAAGGGGAAAGGCGTCCGGCCTTGGTTTGAAACTCGCCAAAGCGCAAAACCTTTTTGCCAACCGCAAAGCGGATGAAATCCTGTCTGAAATTGAACATGTTTTGATTCATGAATACCGTCTGGAAACATTATAATCTTGCGCTGACTTTCATTGGAAACTTTCATGCGCATCATCTCGGTCAATTTGAATGGCATCAGATCCGCTTCCAGCAAGGGATTTCATGAATGGCTGTCGCATCAGGATGCGGATATCGTCTGCCTGCAGGAGCTCAAGGCGCAAGCCACCGACATGACGGAGCAGATGCTGAACCCGGATGGCTATCGCGGCTATTTCCATTATGCCGAAAAGAAGGGATACAGCGGCGTCGGCATCTATTGCAGAAATGAACCCGGGCAGGTCACCCAGGGGCTGGGCATCACCGAATTCGACGTCGAGGGCCGATACATCTGCCTGGACTTCGAGGATTTCAGCGTCGTCTCCGTCTATCTTCCCTCCGGCTCCAGCGGCGATGGAAGACAGGCGGTCAAATTCAAATTCATGGAGGCCTTCCTGCCTCACCTGAAGGAATTGCGCGCAAGTCAACGCGAGGTCGTGATCTGTGGGGACTGGAACATCGCGCACAGGGAGATCGACCTCAAGAACTGGAAAGGCAACAGGAAGAATTCGGGATTTCTCCCGGAGGAACGCGCATGGCTGACCCAGGTGTTCGAAGAGATCGGCTTTGTGGATGTGTTCCGGAAAATTCATCCGGAACTGGAGGCCTATACCTGGTGGTCGAATCGCGGCCAGGCCTGGGCAAAGAACGTAGGGTGGCGCATCGATTACCAGATCGCCACGCCAGGCATCGCGCGGCTTGCAAGATCCGCCAGCATCTACAAGGAGCAGCGCTTCTCCGACCATGCGCCGCTCATCATAGACTATGATCGAGCGTAAATCCGGCTTGTTGCCCGGTTGCAGGCGCCGGATTAAACTCAACCGTCAAACTTAATTCAGGAGAGAAAATGTCAGGAGATGGATTTCATGTGCATGGCGCGCATGACCATGCAGTCGAGCACCATGCGCATAGCGGTGACCGCCTTGGCGGACAGGTTGCGATTTTTACGGCGATACTGGCGTCCATAGGCGCAATCATCAGCTATCAGGGAGCTGATACCCAGAACGAAGCCATGCTGCTGAAGAACGAGGCCGTGCTCAAGAAGGCGCAGGCATCCGACCAGTGGAATTTCTATCAGGCCAAGAGCAACAAGGGGCACCTGATGGAACTCGCAGCAGACCTTTCCCCTGAACAGAAGCGCGAGGCTTACAGCGAAAAACTCAAGAAGTACGAGGCTGACAAGAAGGAAATCAAGCTCAAGGCGGAAGCGCTCGAAGCCGAGTCGGAGAAGGCCAATGAGGAAAGCGAGCGCATGCTGCATCCGCACCACAAACTGGCGCAGGCGATGACCCTGATACAGATCGCGATCTCGCTGGCTTCGGTAACGGTGTTGACGAAACAGAAATGGCTGTTCGCGCTCGCTGGCGTCTCCGCAGCCGGCGGCATCGCAATGTGGATATCGGCGCTGTTTGCCTGATGCCTTGAAGGGGAAGGAGCTGACCGGCTTCTTGAGACCGCTTTCGATTCTCGCGCAAGCCTGTGGCTAGGCGAGGTCGCGGGTGCGCTGCTCCGCGGTGACTTCCTCGTCTTTGGGCATGTTCAGCGTGCCCGTGTTGAAATCGTATTCGAAGAGTTCTCCGTAGCGGCCCCATTCGATCGCGACCCGCAACGCCGAGAGCGTGTCTGCCTCGCTCAAAGTGAAGCGCAACAGTTTCAGGAAAAGGTCCTCGTGCAGGTCTCCTGATGGGTCCTGTACCAGGCCGTGACGTATGTAGGCGATCAGCGGAACATTCTCAAGAAGCTGATGGCCGAAGATAGCCTTTCTCTCGGCATTGTCTGCCTGCGCATACTTCAATCCCAGGGGGGTGAGCATGATGTCGCCCTGCTCCAGAAGGGCGAACCCGAGCAGCGTCAGCGCGCTTGCAATATCGAGCAGCTCGTGGTCGCTAAGCTCGGTCTTCTCGGCAAGCTTGGGCAAATCCGCGCGCCCGAGGAAGGGCTCGTCGGCAAGAATTTCCAGGGTTCCTTCCATGCGGGATATCCCGACTTCAGGCAGGCGGTCTCCTATGCCCATCTTCACGCCCTTATCGGCCATGCGCCCGCTCCGCATCGCGCCTGCCGTCATCAGCCCGTAGACCTTGTCGATCAGGCTGCGCACATCCGCCCCCTCGACCTCTCTTGGCCTCGGAAGCCGGATCTGCAGCTCATCCCTGACGCGTCCCGGATCGCTCGCAAAAACCAGCACCCGGTCGGCCATCATGACCGCCTCCTCGATGTTGTGGGACACGACCAGCATCGCCTTGGTCGGAAGTAGCCCGCCTTCCCACAACTCCAGAATGTCCTCGCGCAGCCGCTCCCCCGTCAGCACGTCGAGCGCGGAAAACGCCTCGTCCATCAGCAGCACTTCGGGTTCCATCACCAGTGCGCGCGCAATTCCCACGCGCTGCCTCATGCCCCCTGACAATTCGCGGGGAAGCGCCCCCTCGAAGCCTGACAGGCCTATCAGCTCGATCGCGGACTTGGCGCGCTGTATCCTTTCATCGGGGGACATCCCATTGGCCTCGAGGCCAAGCTCGACGTTCTTTTGCACGGTAAGCCAGGGAAACAGCGCGAAGGACTGGAAAACCATGCTGATGCCATGCGCGGGTCCATAGATCGGCAACCCACGGTATAGCACCTGTCCGCTGTCGGCACCGATCAAGCCCGCCATGATGCGCAGCATGGTCGATTTGCCCGAACCCGACTTGCCGAGCAGGGCCACGATCTCACCCTCGTTGAGCGTGAAATCGACATTCTCCAGCACGGCCCTGGCCGATCCATCCGCAGAACGAAAGGATTTTCCGACCGACTTAAGCTCGATGATGGGAGAACTCATGAATGCGTATCCTTAAAAATGCAGGCGATTCTCGGTCATGCGATAGAGATTGCGCCAGATGAAATGGTTGAACCCCATGACAAATATGCACATGACGCCGATGCCGAGCGCAATCCGCGGAAAATCGCCGCTCGCCGTCATCTGCGCAATGTAGCTGCCTATGCCGTGAGCCTTCAGTGTCGTGTCACCCCATGTCACATATTCGGCGACGATGCTGGCGTTCCAGGAGCCTCCCGATGCCGTGATGGCACCGGTGACAAAGCTCGGGAAAATCGCGGGAAGCAGGTAGCGGCGCCATTTCAGCATGCCGGAGAGGCCGAAATTCTGCGCCGCATAGCGCAGCTCGGTCGGTATGGTAGATGCCCCCGCGATCACGTTGAACAGGATATACCATTGCGTGCCCAGTATCATCAGCGGGGAGAGCCAGATATCGGGATTGAGATGGTAGCGCACGAGCAGAAACACCACGACCGGGAACATCAGGTTGGCCGGAAATGCCGCAAGAAACTGTATGACCGCCTGAGCTCGGCCCGCTATCCTCGGATTCATGCCTATCCAGACGCCGACCGGGATCCACACGAGCGCAGCCAAGAAGATCAGCACGACCACGCGGGACATGGTGTAAAACCCCATCATGAAGGCAAGGCCGACCTCGCCCCAGCTCACCTCTGCATGTATGAAATGCACCAGCGTCCAGAGCGCATAGAATACGACCGCAGCCAGCACCGCATCCCAGATGCGCTCCGGCGTCGTCGATCTCGAAAGCGGCCTTGCGCGGATCGAAGTTCCGTCGTAGTTGTGCTTGAAAAGCACGAATGTGCGCTCCAGCATGCTGCTGGCCGCAAGCGCGATCCCCTTAGTGCGTTCGGTCTTGCGCAGCCAGTTGAGGAGCCATGATTCCTGCGCGGTTTCGCTGCCCGATTCCTCGAAGCGGAACTTGTCAGCCCATGCAAGTAGCGGCCTGAAGAAAAGCTGATCGTAGAGGATCACGCCTACTAGCATGGCTCCTATCGCCCACGCAATCGCGTGCAGGTTGCGCTGCTCTATCGCGAGCGCGATGTAGGAACCGATGCCCGGAAGCTTGATGTTCTGGTTGGATACCGAAATGGCCTCGGATGCGACCACGAAGAACCATCCGCCCGACATCGACATCATCATGTTCCACAGGAGTCCTGGCGTTGCAAATGGCAGCTCCAGCCGCCAGAAGCGCTGCCATGAGGACAGGTTGAACACGCTTGCCGCCTCCTTCAACTCGATCGGCACCGTGCGAAACCCCTGGTATGCGCTGAATGCCATATTCCATGCCTGGGATGTGAATATCGCAAATATCGCCGCGCATTCGACCCCAAGAAGGCTGCCGGGAAACAGCGCGATAAAGGCGGTCACGGTGATCGACAGAAAGCCCAGGATGGGAATCGACTGAAGGATGTCCAGCATGGGTATCAGGAATTTTTCGGCCGCGCGGTATTTCGTCGCCAGCACAGCGAAGACGCAGCTGAACACGATCGACGCGCCAAGCGCGATGAACATGCGCAGGGTCGTGCGCAGCAGATAATAAGGCAGATATTCCGGGTTGAGAGAAAGATCCAGCGCTTGTCCCACCTGGTAGGGGCGCGACATCTCCTCACCGCCATAGGCAAGCAAGACTAGGACCGCCAGAACCATGGGAAGCAGCGCCCAGTCCCATTTGTTCCATCCGGTCTCGACAACCTGCCTTGGAAAAAATTGTTTGCGCTCACTCATGGCGGGTTCAGGGCGGTTTCACCCCTGAATCCAGGGCAAACCCGCCACGCGCCAGCCCTCAAGGCTGTTGCGATGCCCTTCTGCATCCCTGTCGCCTTCAAACCCCTGCAGCACGTTGTAGCTGTCGCGATAGCCGGCCTGCGTCGCCGCCGTTGCGGCAGCATGCGATCTGGCGCCGCTGCGGCAGATGAACATCACCAGCGCCTCCTTGTCGACCTCCTGTTCCAGTTGCGCCATGAACCCCGGGTTGAGCTTCATTCCCGGATAGCTCATCCATTCGATCTCGGCGGCGCCCGGTATGCGGCCCACCCAGTCAAGTTCGGCCCGGCTGCGAACATCCACAAGCCTGGCACCCGGTGCCGATTGCAGAATCTCATAGGCTTCGCCTGGCAGCAGCGCGCCCTCGTAGGGGAGGCCCGCATCCCTTGCGCGTTGCTGTGCGGCCTGCAGAATGGCGGTGATTTTACCCATGTCAACTCTTCCTGTTTTATGTTGGTTCTTGGCGAGTCATGCGCTATGCTGCGCATCATAGCCGCATACTAGCTCAACCGAAATGAAAAATCACACGCAACTGGACAAGAATTTTGAAGCGCCCCACCCCGAACGATATGCCGCCGCGCAGAAGTGCACATGGATCAGCATCATCATCAATCTCCTTCTGACCCTGTTCCAGGTCGCAGGAGGGTTTCTTGCACATTCCCAGGCCTTGATGGCGGATGGCCTGCATTCACTGTCCGATCTGCTCTCCGATGTTCTGGTCCTGTACGCAAACCGTCATGGCAACCGGGATGCGGATGACAACCATCCATATGGCCATGCCAGAATCGAAACCGCAGCAACGCTGATCCTTGGCGTCTTCCTCGCAGGCCTTGGCATCGCGCTTCTGATCGCAGCCGCGTCCCGTCTCCAGCATTCCGCAAGCCTGCAGACGATCAGCCCGATGGGTCTGGGGATAGCCCTCCTTGCCCTTGCGGCCAAGGAGGGGATGTTCCGCTACATGATGGCGGTGGCACTCAAGGTACGCTCTCAGATGCTGGTGGCCAATGCCTGGCATGCGCGTTCAGATGCAGCCTCCTCCCTTGTGGTCGTTGCCGGCATCGCCGGCAACCTGCTGGGTTTTGCGTTTCTGGATCTGGTGGCGGCTGCAGTTGTCGGCGTGATGATTGCATACATGGGCGGCAAGCTCGCGATGGAAGCGTTGTCCGAACTCATCGACACGGGGCTGGATGCCGAAGAAGTGGAGGCGATCAGGAAAACCCTGCTCGACACGCCAGGGGTGCTGGGGCTGCATGAACTGCGCACCCGCAAGATGGCCGACAATGCGCTGGTCGATGCGCATGTTCTGGTCGATCCCAGGATCAGCGTCTCCGAAGGACATCACATCGCCGAGTCTGCGCGCCATGCCGTGCTGAAAAATCACCACGTGCTGGACGTGATGGTGCACATCGATCCCGAAGATGACATCCAGGCCGGGGACCACGCAAGGCTGCCCAGCCGCCCAAGGCTGCTCGAAATGCTTGCAGAAAAGCTGGGGGATGTCCTGCTCGACAACAGGGTGGTGTTCCATTACCTGGAAGGCCGTGTGGACGTCGAGCTCTATCTGCCCTCGAATCGGTTCACGCAGGAAGGGGCAAGCGCCCTGCAGGCGCGATGCGACGACCTGGTAAAGGACGACCCGCTGTTTCACGCCATCCATGTCCATCTCAACCACGCACAATAATGGTGCAATATTGAGCGCGTGACGCTCATTTTTGGTGCGTTTTATTTTTGTGTTGCGCCACGGGCTTATGGCACAATGGCGTTCTGACATGCAGATCGGATTGGCACGCTTTCTGCATTAGTTATTTTCGGGTTCATTGTTTGATTGATACTTTTGGGAGAAAGCTATGTCGTTGTCGGCTAAAGACGTTTTGCAAATGATCAAGGACCACGATGTCAAATTCGTGGATTTCCGTTTTACGGATACGCGCGGCAAGGAGCAGCATGTAGGCGTGCCCGCGAAATATGTGGACATGGGTAAGTTCGAAGATGGTCATGCTTTCGACGGATCTTCGATTGCCGGCTGGAAGGGCATACAGGCTTCTGACATGCTTCTGATGCCGGATCCCGCAACCGCCTACATCGACCCCTTCATGGACGAGAACACGCTGGTCCTCACCTGCGACGTGATCGAACCGACCGATGGCAAGGGCTATGACCGCGATCCGCGCTCCATCGCAAAGCGTGCGGAAGCCTATCTGCAATCGAGCGGCCTCGGCGATACCGCCTATTTCGGTCCGGAACCGGAATTCTTCATCTTCGACTCCGTCAACTGGCAGATCGACATGTCCGGCTGCTTCGTCAAGGTCAATTCCGAAGAGGCCGCATGGGCTTCGGCAGAAAAATTCGACGGTGGCAATACCGGACATCGCCCCACCGTCAAGGGCGGATATTTCCCCGTGCCTCCCGTGGACAGCCTGAACGACATACGTGCGGCGATGTGCCTCGCGCTCGAAGACATCGGCATCGAGGTCGAAGTGCACCACCATGAAGTGGCGACTGCCGGCCAGTGCGAAATCGGCACCAAGTTCAACACGCTGGTGCGCCGCGCCGACCAGACCCAGGTGCTCAAATACGTCGTGCACAATGTCGCTCACCAGTATGGCAAGACCGCCACCTTCATGCCCAAGCCCATCGTCGGCGACAACGGCTCTGGCATGCATGTACACCAGTCCATCTGGAAGGGCGGCAAGAACCTGTTTGCAGGCAACGGCTATGCAGGCCTGTCCGAGACCGCGCTTTACTATATCGGCGGCATCATCAAGCATGCCAAGGCACTGAATGCGATCACCAATCCCGGCACGAATTCCTACAAGCGTCTCGTGCCCCACTATGAGGCGCCCACCAAGCTTGCGTATTCCGCCAAGAACCGCTCGGCCTCGATCCGCATTCCCCATGTGCAAAGCGAGAAGGCGCGCCGCATAGAGACGCGCTTCCCCGATCCCACGGCCAACCCTTATCTGTGCTTTGCGGCGCTGATGATGGCAGGCCTGGATGGCATCCAGAACAAGATCCATCCCGGAGATCCCGCGGACAAGAACCTGTATGACCTGCCTCCCGAAGAAGACGCAAAGATCCCGACAGTCTGCACTTCTCTCGACGAAGCGCTGGCCCATCTGGACAAGGACCGCGAGTTCCTGACCCGCGGCGGCGTATTCTCGAACGACTTCATCGATGCCTACATCGCATTGAAGATGGACGAAGTCACGCGCCTGCGCATGACGACCCATCCTGTCGAGTTCGACATGTACTACAGCATCTGATTGCTGCCTGCAGCATCCGAAAACGGGGCCTTGCGCCCCGTTTTTTTACTCCACAAACCTCCCCCCGTTTGTCTTGAACGCAGGCATGTCCTATACTCATCGCGTCTTTTTGCAGGAGTTTGCGATGAAGTCTTTATGCTTGCTGTTGTGTATGCTCCCCGTTGCGGCCCACGCCGACATATACAAGGCAGTCGATGCCGATGGCCACGTGACCTATTCCAGCACGCCGATCAAGGGCGGGAAGCGCCTCAATCTGCCTACCGAGGAAAGAACCCGCGACAAGGCGCGCAGCACCCCCCAGGACTTCCCCAAGGTTAACGAAGAAACACAGAAGGTGCGCGACGACGCACGCAGGAAGATACTCGAAGACGAACTCAAGGCAGAGGAAGGCCTGCTCGGCAATGCAAGACAGGGCCTGAAATCGGCCAATCCCAAGGACCAGGAAAAAATCGACTCGCTGAATCGCCAGGTCGAATTGCATCAGGGCAATATCGATGCACTGAGGGCAGAAATTTCCCGGCTGAAATAGCGAAAAACCAGGCATGATCCTTGCTTCTATACCGGTATGCCTGACTTCCTGCACCTTACGCTAGATTACCTCACCACCGCCGTCATCCTGGTGGATGAAACCCTGCACGTCATCTACATGAATCCGGCGGCCGAAAACCTCTTCGAGGCAAGCGGAAAGAACCTGCTCAACAACCCCTTGCAGATGGTGTTCACCGACACGGGCCAGCTCGCCAACGCGATGCAGCGGGCCTTGAAGACCAACGCGAGCTGCATAGAGCATGACCTGATGCTGCTGACCCACGCGCACAACAAGCTGCATCTGCGCGGCACCGTCACGCCGCTTAGGATCGAAAGGCCGAGCCTACTGCTGGAATTTCATCCCATGGACCGGCCGCTCAAGCTGGCGAGGGAAGAGCAGATGCTTGACCAGACCCAGGCGAGCCGCCTGCTGCTGCGCAATCTCGCGCACGAAATCAAGAACCCCCTTGGCGGCATAAGGGGTGCTGCGCAGCTGCTCGAGCAGGAACTGGACAAACCCGCATTGCGTGAATACACGCAGGTCATCGTTCAGGAAGCGGACCGCTTGCGGGCCCTGATGGAAAAGCTGCTCACGCCCCAGGGCAGCGTGCGGCACAGCGCGCTCAACATCCATGAGGTGCTGGAACGCGTGCGCTCGGTCGTGCTTGCCGAAATGCCGGAAGGGCTCACCATAAAGCGCGACTACGATCTCAGCCTGCCCGAGCTGACAGGCGACAAGGAACAGCTGATACAGGTCATGCTCAACATCGTCCGCAACGCCGCACAGGCGATGCAGGGGCATGGACGCATCATCCTGCGCACCAGAATCGCGCGTCAGGTGACCCTGGTCAAACAACGCCACCGCCTGGCCATCATGGTGCAGATCATAGACAACGGTCCTGGCATCTCCCCCGAGATGAAGGACAAGATATTCTATCCCCTGGTGTCAGGCCGCGCCGACGGGCATGGCCTGGGGCTGACCCTTGCACAGGACTTTGTCAGCCAGCATCACGGCACCATAGAGTTCGACAGCGAACCCGGACACACCTGTTTTACCGTGATGCTGCCATTGCGTGCAACCACATAACCAAATGGACAAACTCTCACCATGAAACCAGTCTGGATAATTGACGACGACCGCTCGATAAGATGGGTGCTGGAAAAATCCCTTGCGCGCGCGGATATCGAATTCGCAAGTTTTTCCTCTGCCGACGACGCATTGCGCACCCTGAATCATGAGTTGCCTCAAGTGGTCTTGAGCGACATACGCATGCCCGGAAGTTCCGGGCTGGATTTCCTACACGAGCTGCACCAGCGCCACCCGCTGATACCCGTCATCATCATGACCGCCTATTCCGATCTGGAAAGCGCAGTATCGGCATTCCAGGGAGGGGCCTTCGAATATCTGCCCAAGCCTTTCGACATCAATCACGCCGTCGATCTGATACGCCGCGCTCTGGAACAAAGCCGCAGCAAGTCGTCTGAAGCGGATCAGATCGCGGAGGCAGCGGACATCCTGGGCCATGCGCCCGCGATGCAGGATGTGTTCCGCGCGATAGGAAGGCTTTCGCAGTCCCATGCGACCGTGCTGATCAATGGCGAGTCGGGGTCCGGCAAGGAGCTCGTCGCGCGCGCATTGCACCGCCACAGCCCTCGCGCCGACAAGCCGTTCATCGCGATCAACACGGCTGCCATCCCCAAGGATCTGCTCGAATCCGAACTGTTCGGACACGAGAGGGGAGCCTTCACGGGCGCTGCCGCGACCAGACACGGGCGATTCGAACAGGCAGAGGGCGGCACCCTTTTCCTAGACGAGATAGGCGACATGCCGCCCGAGCTGCAGACGCGCCTGCTTCGCGTGTTGTCCGACGGCAACTTCTACCGCGTGGGGGGGCATCAGCCGATCAAGGCGAACGTGCGCATCATCACCGCCACGCACCAGAATCTGGAAGAACGCGTAAAGCAGGGTCTGTTCCGGGAGGACCTGTTCCACAGGCTCAACGTGATACGCCTGCGCCTTCCGCCGTTGAGGGAAAGAAGGGAGGACATCCCGTTGCTTGCAAAATATTTCCTGCAGAAAAGCGCCCGCGAACTGTCCGTCGAGCAGAAGCAGTTGAGCGAGGCAGCCCTGCGGCACCTGAGCTCACTGGATTTTCCCGGCAATGTCCGGCAGCTCGAGAACCTTTGCCACTGGCTGACCGTGATGACCCCGTCCCAGATCGTCGAGATAGCCGACCTTCCAGAGGAATGGCGGAATAACGAAGGCATGGAAACGCCGCAAGAGGACTGGAGCAGGCTGCTTGCAAACCAGGTCGAGGCCGCGCTGCAGCATGGGGACGAGGGGATCATGGACAGCATGCTCTCGCAATTCGAGCGCACGCTCATCCTGCAGGCATTGCATCACACGCACGGTCGGCGCATCGAGGCCGCCACACTGCTTGGCATCGGCAGGAACACCCTGACGCGCAAGATACATGAGCTGGGGCTGGATGAGGAGGCGTAGACCTCAGCTTGCCAGCCGCCTGATCAGCTTCTCGTGTATCCCGCCGAATCCGCCGTTGCTCATCACGAGGATGTGATCCCCGGATCGCGCAGATTCCGCGATCGACTCCACAAGGTCATCGAGATCGTCTTCCACAACGGCCTTGCCTCCCAGAGGTTGCATGGCCGCCTTTGCATCCCACCCGAGATTCGCCGAATAGCAGAAAACCCGGTCCGCATCCCTGAGGCTGCCAGGCAGCGCATCCTTCATCACGCCAAGCTTCATCGTGTTCGAGCGGGGTTCCAGCACCGCCAGGATGCGCGCATCCCCAACCTTGTCCCGCAGGCCTGCAAGGGTGGTTTCGATGGCCGTCGGGTGGTGGGCAAAATCGTCATAAACAGTAATACCGTTCACAACTCCGCGCACCTCCATGCGCCGCTTCACGTTTCTGAAAAGCGACAAGGCCTCCAGGCCCTGCGGGACGGGGACGCCAGCATGGCGGGCGGCGGCGAGCGCGGCGAGCGCATTCATGCGGTTGTGCTCCCCGAGAAGGTCCCAGTCCAGCGTTCCCTGGTATACCCCCTTCAGTGCAATGCGTCCCTCCCCGTCCATGCTCCATCCTTCAGGATGGCCGAACGTCTCGACGGGCGTCCAGCAGCCGCGCTTCAATACGCGCTCTAAGGATTCCTCGCGCCCATTGCAGACGATCAGGCCGTTTCCCGGAACGGTGCGCACCAGATGATGGAACTGCGTCTCGATGGCGGAAAGGTCGGAAAAGATGTCCGCATGATCGAACTCCAAGTTGTTGAGTATCGCAGTGCGCGGACGGTAGTGCACGAACTTGGAGCGCTTGTCGAAAAAGGCCGTATCGTATTCATCGGCCTCGATCACGAAAAAGGATGAATCGCTGATGCGCGCCGAAATCCCGAAGTTCTGCGGCACGCCGCCGATCAGGAAGCCGGGATTCAGACCCGCATGCTCGAGTATCCACGCAAGCATGGACGAAGTCGTCGTCTTGCCGTGCGTGCCTGCCACGCCCAGCACCCAGCGGTCGCGCAAAAGCGTGTCGGAAAGCCATTGCGGTCCGGAGACATAGGGGAGATTGCGGTTCATGATCTCCTCCATCAGCGGATTTCCGCGGGCCACCACATTCCCTATGACGTAGACTTCGGGTTCAAGCGCCAGCTGTTCCGGCCCGAATCCCGAAATGAGCTCTATGCCCTGCTCTTCGAGCTGGGTGCTCATCGGCGGATATACATTGGCATCGCAGCCGGTCACACGGTAGCCGGACTGCTTTGCGATGACGGCGATGCCGCCCATGAAGGTGCCGCATATGCCGAGAATATGTATGTGTTTTTTCATCGATCAGGTTCTGAAAATGAAGTACACCGCGCCCATCATGCAAAGGCCGGCATAGAGGTAATCCCATTTCATGGGCTGGTTCATGTAGATGATGGAGAAGGGAACGAACACGGAAAGCGTGATGACTTCCTGCAGTATCTTGAGCTGCCCGAGACTCAAATGGGTGTAGCCGATGCGGTTTGCCGGCACCTGGATCAGGTATTCGAAGAGCGCGATGCCCCAGCTTGCCAGGGCTGCGATATACCACGGGTATGACGCCATGTTCTTGAGATGCCCGTACCATGCAAAAGTCATGAAAAGATTGGAGACGGCGAGCATCAGGACCGTCACCAGAAGCGGCTGCGATATCATTCCCATCAGATTTCCTCAGGCACCATCTTGATTGCGCCGCACGGGCATTCCGCCGCGCATAGGCCGCATCCCTTGCAATAGTCGTAATTGAACTTGAAGCGCCTGCCCGGCCCCAGCTTGATCACCGCGTTGTCCGGGCATACGCCATAGCAATTATCGCATTCGAAACAGTTTCCGCAAGACATGCAGCGCCTCGCCTCGAAGAGCGCGTTGGTTTCATCCAGCCCTCCCTGGACCTCGTCGAAACTGGTCTGGCGGCGGATGATGTCCAGCATGGGCCGCACCGTCTTGTCTGCGTCGGAATAATACCAGGTGTTAAGCTTGCCGAAATCCGCAAGCTCGTGCTTCGCATGCGGCTCATACGAAACGCCGCGAAGATAGGCGTCGATGTGGCGCGCAGCCTTCTTCCCATGGCCCGCCGCCACCGTGACGTTGCGCTCGGATGGCACCATGTCGCCTCCCGCGAAAAGCCCTGGATATCCCGTCATCATGTTGCCAGACACCTGAACCGTCCCGTTCCTGATCTCGAGGTTGGGCACGCCTTCTAATAGAGCGAGGTCGACATCCTGCCCCAGGGCCAGCACCAGCGTGTCCGCTTCCATGGTCTCGAACTCTCCGGTCGGCACCGGCATGCCCTTTTCGTCCAGCACCATCTTCTCGACGGTGAGCTGCCCTTCATCGGCCTGCCTGATCGCGGAAAGCCATCTGATCATCACGCCCTCCTGCAGCGCCTCCTCGATCTCGAAATCATGCGCGGGCATCCTTTCTCGGGTTCTCCGATAAACGATGATCGCATCCGTCGCTCCCAGGCGCCTTGCGGTGCGCGCGACATCTATCGCCGTATTGCCTCCGCCGTAAACCACCACACGGCGTCCCAGCATCGGCTTTTCCTCTCCTTCCATGGACTGAAGCAGGGATACCGCATCGACGACATGAGCCGCGTCCCCCGCCGGAATGAAGGCGCGCCTCGCAATATGCGCGCCGACTGCGAGAAAGGCCGCATCGAAACCCTGCATGCCTTGCACAATGTCATCGACCCTGGAATTGAGCTTGAGTCTTACACCAAGATCCAGGATGCGCCTCACCTCTGCATCCAGCACGTCGCGGGGAAGGCGGTATTTTGGGATGCCGAAGCGCATCATGCCGCCCGCCATCGGACCTGCCTCTTGTATCTCGACTTCGTGTCCCATGCGGGCAAGATGATAGGCCGCAGACAAGCCGGAAGGCCCTGCACCGACGATCAGCACTTTCTTCCCTGAAGCATCTGCAGACTTGGAAAATTTCCAGCCTCTTCTGATTGCCTCGTCTCCCAGAAAACGCTCGACCGAATTGATGCCCACCGCACTGTCGAGCTTCCCGCGGTTGCATTGATCTTCACAGGGATGGTAGCAGACACGCCCCATCACCGCGGGAAAAGGATTCTCTTCCACGAGCACCCGCCATGCCTGTTCATAGTCTCCCGATTCCGCATGATAAAGCCAGCCCTGTATGTTCTCTCCTGCCGGGCAGGCATTGTTGCAGGGCGGCAGGCGATCTAGGTATACGGGGCGTTCTGTGCGCCAGGTGCCTGTCAGATTGGAAAGTGAAGTGCCGGGTTTCAGGGTGATCGCAAATGGCTTGATCATGCCGCCTCCTCATCCAGGAGACCGTATTTCCGGATATTTCGTTCCGCAATCTCCTGGATGCGTGACACCATTTCGGGATGTGGATGGCTGCCGAAAAGATGCGCGAAGCGCTTCTGCGGCAGCAGATATTCCTCGACTCCCACCTTGCGGCGTATCTTCAGGACGCTCGTCACTTCACCGTGCTCCGCCTCGAATACCGGGAAGAGCCCCGATTCCTTGGCAAGACGCGCGATGCGTATGGTGTCGTGGGATGCCGTTCCCCAGCCCAGAGGGCATGGCACGAAGAGATGGATATAACGTGCGCCGTGCATCCTCATCGCGCGCCTTACCTTGTATTCCAGATCGCGCAGGTCCGCGACCGTCGCCGTGGCCACATAAGGGATGCCGTGGGCCATCGCGATTTCCGGCAGATTCTTTCCCTGCCCGAATGGGTTTCCGGGCTCCGGCCCGACCGGCATGGTGGTCGCGGTGCGCGCTGCAGGAGGGGTTGCGCTCGAACGCTGAACCCCGGTGTTCATGTAGGCCTCGTTGTCGTAGCAGATATACAGCACGTCGTCATTGCGCTCGAACATGCCCGAGAGACAGCCGAAACCGATGTCGGTGGTTCCCCCGTCTCCCCCCTGCGCGACCACCCTCACATCCGTCCTGCCCTTCACCTTCATCGCGGCGGCGATCCCGGTCGCGACCGCGGGCGCGTTGCCGAACACCGAATGTATCCAGGGCACCTGCCATGAAGATTCCGGATAGGGCGTCGAGAACACTTCGAGGCAGCCCGTGGCATTGACCGCGATCAGCTGCCCGTGGCTCTCCGCCATCGCCGCATCGATCGCATAGCGCGCACCCAGAGCCTCCCCGCACCCCTGGCACGCCCTGTGACCCGAGTTGATCGAATTGCTGCGCGCCTCATCTGCCTGCACGCTGCGCTGATCGGGCGAGAGGAGCCGGTTGCCGACGGTATAGGTCCCCGTCTGATAGAACTTGATCGGTTGAAATCCCATGGCGCCTCCTCAACCAAATTTTGCAGACACGATGCCCTTGTCATGCAATATGTTCTCTGCGACCGGGCCCGAGCGGCGCGTCTGACGCTCGCGCTCCAATTGCCTGTTGACAGCCTCCCAGTCAAGATCCAGGAAGGTCACCGGGGGCAATTCCTCCTTTTCCGCCTGGCGGAAAAGCGGGTGCAGCTGGGACTTGAAGATAGGCCGCCCGCCCAGCCCGGCGATCGCGGTATATCCCATGAGCCCCGCACCCGTGACCGCCATGCGAACATCGGTCGCAAGGATTCCGCCCATGCCGACCGCGAGGCTTTTTTCCAGCACGAGAAAACGCTTGCAATGCAGAAGTGCGCTTCTCACCTGTTCCAGCGGAAAGGGGCGGTAGCTGACGATGGTCAGCACCCCTATGCGATGCCCTTCATCGCGCATCTCGTCCACCACGTCCTTGATCGTGCCGATCACCGATCCCATCGCGACGATCACGGTCTCGGCATCCTCCACGCGATAGGTGCGCACCAGCCCTCCGTTTTCGCGGCCGAACACGCTCCTGAATTCGGAAGCAAGCTCGGGTATCCTCTCGATCGCCTGCATCTGCTTGGCATGCGCGAGATACTTCACCTCCATGAAGGCTTCCGGCCCCACCATCGCACCGATGGTGATGGGTTCCGAAGGGTCCAGCACCTGGCGCGGCTCGAAAGGGGGAAGATAAGCGTCGACCTCTTCCTGCGACGGGATGTCGACGCGCTCGAAGGCGTGAGTCAGGATATAGCCATCCATGCACACCATGATGGGCATGGAAAGTTCTTCTGCGAGGCGGAATGCCTGTATGTGCAGGTCGACCGCCTCCTGGTTGTTTTCCGCAAACAGCTGCATCCAGCCGGAGTCCCGCTGGGAGAGGGAGTCCGAATGGTCGTTCCAGATGTTAATGGGCGCGCCGATTGCACGGTTCGCGACCGTCATCACGATGGGAAGGCCCAGTCCTGCAGCGTTGTAAACCGCCTCCGTCATGAACAGCAGCCCCTGAGATGCAGTCGCGGTATAGGCGCGCGCGCCGGCGGCAGAAGCGCCGATGGAAACCGACATCGCGGCAAACTCGCTCTCCACGTTGATGTATTCGCAGGGAGAAAGCCTTTGGGATTTCACCATCTCGCCCAGCGCCTCGACGATGTGCGTCTGCGGTGAAATGGGGTAAGCGCAGATGACTTCCGGACGGCAAAGCGCGACCGCCTCTGCGACCGCCTTTGAACCTTCTATCTGTTTCAGCATGACGCCTCCTTCACCAGACGATAGGCCTCTTCCGCGGCAGCGATGTTGCCGCTTGCCACCTTTCCCTTGAACCTTGCATTGATCGCGCCTATCACCGATTCGAGCCTGATGAGGCCGGAGAGGGCTGCGAATCCGGCAAGCAAGGGTATGTTGGGAATGGGCCGCCCTATATGCCGGATCCCGATCTCCGTCGCCGGCAATGAAAAGAAATGTCCTTTTTCATGCGCATCGGCGAATTCTCCGAGACCCAGCTCTTCCAAGCTGTGCCGGGAATTGAGCAGAACGTAGCCTTCCGGCTTGAGTCCTGCGAAAACAGCGATCTGGTGTAGCAGAGTGGGGTCCTGAATGATCACGGCATCCGCCTCCACGATGGGCTCACGAGTCCTGATCTCGCGGTCCGATATGCGGCAGAAGGCGACCACAGGCGCGCCGGTGCGCTCCGAGCCGAAGCTCGGAAATGCTTGCGCATGCCGTCCTTCCTCGAAGGCTGCAATGGAAAGCATCTCGGCCGCGGTCACCACGCCTTGGCCGCCGCGACCATGTATCCGCACCTGGAACATGCCTCCTCCCGACAGAACCTGAGGCGCACATGGAGCGCGCCCGGAAGGCTAGTTTACACCCAGAAGCTCGACGTCGAACACCAGCGTCGCATTGGGCGGGATCACGCCGCCCGCACCGCCCGCGCCATAGCCCATGTCGGGCGGGATGATCAGGATGCGTTGTCCGCCCACCTTCATGCCTGCCACCCCCACGTCCCATCCCTTGATCACACGACCGGCACCCAGAGGAAATTCGAAGGGCTCACCGCGATCGCGCGAACTGTCGAATTTCGCCCCCTTGTGGTCCGGCGCCTTTGCGTCATACAGCCAGCCCGTGTAATGAACCTTCACGTTGTGTCCGGGTGTGGCCTCAGTTCCGGTTCCGAGCTTCACGTCTGTCTTGATCAGCTCGACCACATCGCTTTTCTCGATTTTCTCCGGAGGTGCCGAGGCCTGCCTGGAACAGGCGGCGGTTGAAAAAACGGCAAGTGCAGCCACCAGCGGAAGAATAATAATACGGTTTTTCATGCAATCTCCTCTTCGTGATTCTTTTGGCGTATCGGTCGTTCAGTTGACATCCAGGAGCTCGACCTCGAACAGCAGCGTCGCATTCGGCGGGATCACGCCGCCCGCGCCCCGCCTGCCATAGCCCATCTCGGGCGGAATGGTCAAAATGCGGCATCCGCCCACCTTCATTCCGGCAACGCCTATATCCCAGCCGCTGATGACCTGCCCCTGGCCCAGCGGGAAATCGAATGGCTCGTTACGGTCGCGGGAGCTGTCGAACTTCGTCCCCTTGTTCTCGGGCGCATTCTTGTCGAACAGCCAGCCCGTGTAATGCACGCTCACGTGCTTTCCGGCCTGCGCCTCCTCGCCTTCGCCTATCCTGGTGTCTGTGATGTCTGTTTTGATGACCTTCAGAAGCTTCACGTCGAACACCAGTGTGGCGTTAGGCGGGATCACGCCGCCCGCACCTCGCGGGCCATAGCCCATCTCGGGTGGAATCACGAGCGTGCGTTGCCCGCCTTCCTTCATGCCGGCGACCCCTTCGTCCCAGCCGCGGATCACGCGCCCGCCGCCGAGCGGGAAATCGAAAGGCTCGTTGCGGTCGAGCGAGCTGTCGAATTTCACGCCCTTGTTATCTGGCGCTGCTTCGTCATACAGCCAGCCCGTGTAATGCACAATGACGGTCTGTCCGGCTTGCGCTTCCGCGCCTTCGCCGAGTTTGGTATCGGTCTTGATGAGTGTGGTCATAAGTTCTTCCAGAATTAATAGGTTCCCTGTTTATCAATATTCCCTAGTAGCTCAGCACCGGCGCCAGCCAGCGCTCCGCCGTTTCCATGTCCCAGCCCTTGCGCTTGGCATAGCTTGCCACCTGATCCTTATCTATCTTTCCTGTCGCGAAATATTGCGACTTCGGGTGGGAAAGATAGAAGCCGCTGACCGCCGCGGTGGGCAGCATCGCAAAACTGTCCGTGATCGTGATCCCCGCCTTGTTCGGCGCATCGAGCAGTTCAAACAACGGGCCCTTCTCTGTGTGTTCCGGGCAGGCAGGATAACCCGGCGCCGGACGTATGCCGCGGTATTTTTCTGCGATCAGCTCATCGTTGTTAAGATTTTCGTCCGGTGCATAACCCCAGAATTCGCGCCGCACGCGCTGGTGCAACAGCTCCGCAAAGGCTTCGGCCAGCCGGTCTGCCAGCGCCTTCAGCATGATCGCGCTGTAGTCGTCGTTATTCTTTTCGAACTCAGCCACATGAGCGTCTATGCCTATGCCGGCAGTCACGGCGAACCCGCCTATGTAGTCTGCAACGCCGGATTCCTTGGGCGCGATGAAATCGGCCAGGCAAAAATTCGGAATGTCCCGAGGCTTTCTGGTCTGCTGACGCAGGTTGTGCCAGGTCATCGCGACCTTGCTTCTCGTCTCGTCCGTATAGATTTCGATGTCATCAGAATTTACCGTGTTCGCCGGGAAGAGTCCGAATACCGCATTGGCGGTGAGCCACTTCTCTTCGATGATGCTTCTCAGCATCGCTTTCGCATCGGCAAAAAGCTTGCGCGCCTCGGCCCCCACCACCTCGTCATCCAGAATTTTCGGGTATCTCCCTGCGAGCTCCCACGACTGGAAGAATGGCGTCCAGTCTATGAAATTGGAGATTTCGGAAAGAGGATAGTTGCGGAGCTCCTTCACGCCGATGAATGCGGGCCTGGGCGGCACATAGCTCTTCCAGTCGGTCTCGAATCCGTGCCTTCTTGCCTCCTCGAGCGAAACATAGACGGCCCTCCCCTGCCTTTCCTCGTGCTGCATTCTCAGTTCTGCATATTCCGATTTGACCGATGCAACGTACTCATCGCGCTGCGCATCGGACAGAAGGCTGCTGCATACGCCCACGGCGCGCGACGCATCGACGACATAGACCGTGCTGCCTGACGGGTAGTTGGGCTCTATCTTCACCGCGGTGTGCACGCGCGATGTGGTGGCCCCGCCTATCAAAAGCGGTATTCTGAATCCCTGTCGCTCCATCTCCTTTGCGACATGCGCCATCTCTTCCAGCGACGGCGTGATCAGCCCTGAAAGTCCGATGATGTCCGCATTGTGTTCGCGCGCGGTATCCAGTATCTGCTGACAGGGCACCATCACGCCCATGTTCACCACCTCGAAGTTGTTGCACTGCAGCACCACTGTGACGATGTTCTTTCCGATGTCGTGCACGTCCCCCTTGACCGTCGCCATCACGATCTTGCCCTTCGGCTTGCTGTCGCCCAGCCGCAGCTTCTCGGCCTCGATGAAAGGCACGAGATGCGCCACCGCCTGCTTCATCACGCGCGCGGATTTCACGACCTGGGGCAGAAACATCTTGCCCGCGCCGAAGAGATCGCCCACCACGTTCATGCCCGACATCAGGGGGCCTTCGATCACCTCCACGGGGGAACTCGCGTTGAGCCGCGCCTCCTCCGTATCCTCGACGATGTAGGTCGTGATGCCGCGCACCAGCGCATGAGTCAGCCGCTCCCCGACCGTGCCCTTGCGCCATTCAAGGTCCTCCGCCTGCTCGCGTCCGCCGCCCTTCACCGTCTCGGCGATCCTGACGAGCTTTTCTCCCGCGTCGGGATGGCGGTTCAGCACCACGTCCTCCACCGCGTCGCGAAGCACCTTCGGAATCTCCTCGTACACGCCGAGCTGCCCGGCATTGACGATGCCCATGTTCATGCCTGCCTTGATCGCATGGTACAAAAACACGGTGTGTATCGCCTCCCTCACGGGCTCGTTGCCGCGGAAGGAGAAGGACACGTTGGATACGCCGCCCGAGACCTTCGCATAGGGCAGGTTTTTTCTTATCCAGCGGGTCGCCTCGATGAAGTCGACCGCATAGTTGTTGTGCTCTTCTATCCCCGTTGCAATCGCGAAGATGTTGGGGTCGAAGATGATGTCCTCCGGCGGGAAGCCCACCTTGTTCACGAGGATGTCATAGCTTCTGCGGCATATCTCGGTCTTGCGCTGGAAGGTGTCGGCCTGCCCCTGCTCGTCGAAAGCCATCACCACTGCGGCAGCGCCATAGCGGCGCACCAGCGTGGCATATCTGATGAAGTTTTCCTCGCCTTCCTTGAGCGAGATCGAATTGACGATGGATTTTCCCTGCGCGCATTTGAGGCCGGCCTCTATGATGTCCCACTTGGATGAGTCTATCATCAGGGGAACTCGGGCGATGTCGGGTTCGGACGCGATCAGGTTCAAAAATTTCACCATCGCTGCCTTGCCGTCCAGCATCGCCTCGTCCATGTTCACGTCGATGACCTGGGCGCCTGTCTCCACCTGCTGCTTGCAGATTTCCAGCGCCTCGTCAAACTGCCCTTCCAGGATCAGGCGCTTGAATTTCGCCGAACCCGTGACGTTGGCGCGCTCACCGACATTGACGAACAGCGTGTCGTCGCCGATGTTGAAGGGTTCAAGCCCGGAAAGCCTGCAACGCCGCTCTATCTCCGGAATTTTTCGCGGAGGCACATCCTGCAGGGCATCCGCGATGGCCTTGATGTGCGCAGGGGAGGTGCCGCAGCATCCGCCTGCAATGTTGAGAAAACCGCTGGTCGCAAATTCCTTCACGAGCCTAGCGGTGGTCTCCGGCGTTTCGTCATAGCCCGTCTCGGACAATGGATTGGGCAGCCCCGCATTGGGATGCGCGCTGACGTAACAGGAAGCGACCCGGGAAAGCTCCTCGATATAGGGGCGCATCAGATCCGCACCCAGTGCACAGTTGAGCCCGACTGACAGCGGGTTCGCATGGGAGACGGAATTCCAGAACGCCTCCGTCGTCTGACCGGACAGAGTGCGTCCCGAGGCATCGGTGATCGTGCCGGATATCATCACGGGAACGCGCAAGCCATGACGCTCGAAATGCTGTTCGATCGCGAAAAGCGCTGCCTTCGCGTTTAACGTATCGAAGATGGTCTCGACCATCAGGATGTCTGCACCGCCGTCCAGCAAGCCGCGGACGGACTCGGCATAGCTCTCGACGAGCTCGTCGAAGGTCACGTTGCGTGCGCCCGGATCGTTCACATCTGGCGAGATCGAGGCCGTTCTCCCCGTGGGGCCGAGAACGCCTGCGACGAAACGCGGCTTTTCCGCGGTCGAATATTGATCGCAGAGTCCGCGCGCCAGCCTCGCACCCGCGACATTCAGTTCGTACACCAGATGCTCCATGCGGTAGTCGTGCATGGAGATGGAATTGGAATTGAAGGTGCAGGTTTCCAGGATGTCGGCGCCCGCCTCGAGATACTCCCGGTGGATGTTGCCGATGACATGCGGCTGGGTCAGAACCAGCAGATCGTTGTTGCCTTTCAGGTCGACGGGATGATCAGCGAAAGACCTCTGCACGCCCCTGTAGTCCCCATAGGGTTCGGTGCCGCGGTAATGCGCCTCGGTCAGCTTGTAGCGCTGTATCATCGTGCCCATCGCGCCGTCCAGTATCAGAATGCGCTGCCGGATAAGCTGTTCGATAGGGTGTTTCATCAGTTCATTGCTCAGTGAAATAGTCTGGCATTCTACCATGCGCCGATTTTCATACCGTTCATGTCCATGCGGCGGTACTGGACCGCCTCTGCGATATGCCGGGGTTCAACCTTTCCGCAATCTTCGAGATCGGCGATGCTGCGCGCGAGCCTCAATACGCGCTGGTAGCCTCTGGCCGAAAGATCGAGGCGCGAGATCGCGAGCTTAAGCAGCGCCTCCCCTTCCGCATCAGGCGCGCAAAATTTTTCCGTCTCATTTGCGGAGAGCTGTGCGTTGCACTTGTTCTGGCGGAGGATTTGCCTTACGCGCGCGGCCTCGACGCGCGATCGTATCGAAGCGCTTGCCTCCCCCTGCGGCTTGGCGAGCAGGTCATCCTGACGCACCTGGGGCACCTCGATTTGCATGTCGATGCGGTCCAGCAAGGGCCCCGAAATCCTGTTGCGGTAGCGTGCGATCTGGTCGGGCGTGCAATGGCACTTGCCGCTGTAGTGGCCGAGATATCCGCATGGACAGGGATTCATCGCCGCGATCAGCTGGAATTTCGCCGGAAAGTCGGCCCTGTGCGCCGCGCGCGAGATGGTGATGTGCCCGGACTCCAGGGGTTCCCTAAGCGCCTCCAGAACGCCGCGCTCGAACTCGTACTGGGAATTTACAATATTCCTTGGATCTTCCAATATTCCGACGGTTTGATCCTGGCAAAACCAAACTGTAAGAATTGTGTTGCCTATCGCTTTACTTGATTCGCGGGTCGCTTTGGTTTTTTTATTGACGTTAGCTGTGCTGTTGCGTGCTGCAATGCCTCCTCAGCAAGGATACCTGCAAGTACTGCTGGATCCTTTCCGAAATTGGCCAATTTAACCTTGGTTGCTTGATCTGGAAAAAAGGCGCTGTCCCATTCCTCGATTGTTGCAAAGGACCTTAGTTGTCTTGACATGGATTTCCCTCGAAATAATTTGCCGTAAAATGATGGTTAAGCTCTTGTCGAAAATAGTGCTTCCGCTTAATCCAAACAAAACCATCGCCCTTCGAAATTACTGCCACATCAATTGCACCACCTACCGTCTCTGTTTCTATTGTTACCTTCCGTTTAAAGGAAGTCAGGTTAATCAAGGATTCCGCCATTGCAGCCAGTTCATCCTTAGGTAGTGAAGCAACCGCACTGAGAACTGGGCTTATATGGTTATCCCTTTGGTAGGCACGCAATGATTCTTGGAAGTTACTGAACACATCATTGCTTGCTGCTGTTAATCCATTCTTTAAGTCGGTATTTCCTGAAAGGTTTAGATGTTGTAGCAACCGCTCTGGAAGTTCTTGGAATACTTTTCCCAAGTACTCAAATGACAGCCTTTTGAGATAAAGTCAAAAGTGGTGTATGGCCGGTCTGTAGCATGATGCGTCAGGCGGCGAGTTTCTGCTGAACCGGTTGATCATCCACGACCGGTTCACCGTCCTTGAAGGGAACTCCCTTCAGCAACAGTTCGATTTTATCCGCGCCCCGAATCCTGCGCCAAGTTTTTTCGGCTTCCTCGATCAATTTGAATGCCAGTCCCAGGAAAGTAGCTCGTGATACGCAATTGCGGGTGCGGCTGGTCCGATGACGCACCGTGGCGAACGTCGATTCGATCGGGTTCGTCGTCCGGATATGCGCCCAATGTTCTGCAGGGAAGTCATAAAACGCCAGCAGACTTTCCTTGTCTTTCTCGATCTTCTCCACCGCCTTCGGATATTTCGCGCGCCAGGTTTCCACGAACCAGGTGAAAGCAGACAGCGCCTCTTCCCGGGTCGGTGCCATCCAGATGGCCTGCAAATCCGCCTTCGCTCGACCCTGCTGCGATTTCGGCAGCGCATTGAGCACATTGCCCATCTTGTGAAACCAGCATCGCTGATGCGCGGTCTGCGGGAACACTTCTTCCAGGGCTGCCCAGAATCCCATGGCGCCGTCGCCCACCGCAAGCAAAGGGCCGGATTGCAACCCGCGGCGCTTCAGATCGAGCAGCAGTTGCTCCCAGGAGACTTTCGATTCCCGGTAACCGTCGCTGATCGCCACGCGCTCTTTCCTGCCATCCGGGGTCACTCCGACGATCACCAGCAGGCATTGCCCGTCGGAATGCTCGCTGCGCAGCCCGGTGTGGATGCCATC
>JAJZTF010000003.1 GCA_021821945.1 Pseudomonadota bacterium | reverse complement strand
GCTCAATTCAAACCGGAAAGGGAGGCAAAACCAGAAAAATATCCACAACCTGAACCGTTAAGATATAGACTTAGGGTGGGTCAAAATTCGATGCAACACCCGGGTCAGATTTAAACGCAAAAACTCACCCTGCTCGCTGAACTTGCGGGCGAAGCGACCAGCAAACTCAAGGCGCTGCAGTCGGAATCGGAAGAGCGGCAGGCCAGAAGCGAAAAACTCAACGCGGCCTTGAAAAGGATCTACAAGTTTCTGCAGCCTTTTTCTGTCCATGTCAACAACATCGCCCCGAACATACCGAGAACATACCGCATCGACGGCAACGCGGCCTTAAGCAATCTCTCCTGGGAGAATGCGCTGGCCGATTACCGCAAGCAGAGCCTGGCGGACAATGCGCATTTCGACCATGTCGTTTTCAGCGTCCGCCTGCAGGCCGACGGGCCCGTCACGGTGACCCGCCGGTGGAACCAGATGGATGCGCTAAGGAGGGAACTGGATGCCTTCGGCCTCAGCCCTCTGGACGACCCGGACATGCTGATGCGCGCCAAGTCGCAACAGGAGACCTTCAGCATCCGCATCGCGCCGGATTTCCTGATGAAGATCCTCTTCAAGGGTGACTACGCCAAGGGGACTCTGGAAATCAGCGCAAGGAATTTCGACGGGTTCGGACCCAGCACCTTCAGGTTAGACCCGGAAGACATCAGCGGCGAACTGCTGGACGATCTCGGCCGCTTCCTGATCGGCCGAATTGACGGACTTCCCGGGCCCCTGAGGCTCGCAAGGACCTCGCCCATACTCGCGCCCTGAAGACGGCCCGAAATGGAAATATATGGTTTCCCTCCCTTGGCAGGCCGGGACTCCCTGACGCTGATCCTGGGAAGCATGCCGGGCAAGGCATCGCTATCAGCATATCAATACTACGCGCACCCGAGGAATGCATTCTGGAAGATCATCGAGAGGCTTTCCGGCGCAAAACCGGACCAGTCCTATGCATCCCGGGTGAGCCTTCTGACATCGCGAAGGATCGCTCTCTGGGACGTGCTCTCATCCTGCATACGCAAGAGCAGCCTGGATGCGGACATCATTCCATCCTCGATCATCGCGAATGACCTGCTTTCGTTCTACAGGACCCATCCGGACATCACCCGGGTATGTTTCAACGGGTCTCATGCCGAGGCAAGCTACAGAAAGCATGTTCTGCCGACGCTCGGAGCGGAATTCGGCCATCTGGAATACCATCGTCTGCCTTCAACCAGCCCGGCCCACGCATCACTCTCTTTTGAACAGAAATTTCTCGCATGGCAGAAGGCATTGATCTGATCAGGTTTTCATTGACTTCTATTTAATTAGGCACCATAATATAAACATATAAATATTTTGGAGGCAGCCATGCTTCTCCTGAAGGAATTACCTACCGCAAAAAGCCTGGAAAAATTTGCAGCGCGCTATCCGGGAACAAATGTCCGGGCCATCTCGGATTTTGTAAGCATGCTGAGAGCCTGTGCGGACATATCCCAGGCGCTGGACAGGCTTTTGGCAAAGCACGGCCTGCTTCAGGGAAGATGGTGGATGCTCGTTTTGCTGATGCGCCAGGACGACCTGACTTCATCTCCCACCGATCTTGCTGCAAAAGCCGGTGTTACCAAGGCCAGCATCACCGGCTTCATCGATGGCCTTGAACGCGAAGGCCTGGTGATACGCCTGCCCGATCCTACCGACCGGCGCAAGTATCTGATCAGGCTGACTGCCGCAGGACTGCAGAAGCTGGATGAAACGATTCCCGATTACAACAGCAAGGTGGATGCGCTGATGTCTTCCCTTGGCGAACCGGAACGGGACGAGATGCTGCGCTCCCTGAAGACCCTGGTCGAAAATCTTGAGTTGATGCGCTGAAATGAGTTTTTTTAACCAAATTATTAGTTACCTTACTATAAGGTATATTACATTATGCCTCACAGCACCTTTTTTTCTTGCCGGATGTGCGCAGCCCTCCGGCATCGCTTCCCCTTCGCACATGATCAGCGCGGCATCCCTTGCCCCCGGATATGCGATTTCCTCGTCGGAAAGAACCAAATGGCCTGACGAAGACTGGTGGTCGGCATACCGGGATGAACAGTTAAACCGGCTTGTAGCCAAAGCTGTCACGGGAAACCCCCGGCTGCAGGCGGCAAGAAACAGGATTGCGCTCGCGCAATCGATGACGGACATCCGGCAGGCCGACAGGCAGCCGCAACTGGGGCTGGATGGCTCAAGCAGCCGCGATCGCTTCACTGCCTTGCAGTTCATTCCCCCTCCCTGGGCTGGAGGCACCTTCTGGAACAACAGCGTGGCAGCCTCACTGTCCTTCGATCTCGATCTCTGGGGGAAACGCAAGAGCGCATGGCAATCCTCCCTGGATGAGGCCAAGGCTGTATCCGCAGAGGCGCAGGAAGTCAGGATAGAACTCGAAAGCGCGGTCGTGCGCGGATACATCCAGCTGGCAAAGGCCTACGCAGAGCGCGACATAGCAAAGATGACGCTGGACCATCTCGAAGAGCTTGCGGAGATAGAAAGGCGGCTCAAAGACGCCGGCATGGGGACGCAGCTTACGGTCAACGACAGAGAGGCAAATCTGCCCCTCGCAAAGGCAAGGCTTGAGGAAGTGAACGAGGAAATCGCCCACCTGAAAAACGAAATTGCAGCGCTGGCCGGAGAAGGCCCCGGCGCCATGGATGAAATAAGACGCCCGGAACTGAAACTCGACGAGCCGGCAGGATTGCCGGACAGACTGCCCGCAAATCTCATCGGGAGAAGGCCCGATGTTGCGGCATCCCGCTGGCATGTCGAGTCCTACCGTGAAAGGATCAAAGCGGCAAAGGCCGAATTCTATCCAGACATCAATCTTGCCGCGCTGATCGGATTTCAGGCGATAGGGTTTGAACAATTGCTGAGCAAGGCGGCTTACATAGCTGGCGCGGGGCCTGCGCTGACACTCCCCCTGTTCGATGCCGGGAAGCGCGAGGCCGGCCTCTCTGCCGCCAATTCGGAATACGGCATCGCCGTCGATCAGTACAACGAAACGATAGTCCAAGCGATCAGGGAAGTATCGGACCAGCTGACTGCCTTCCGCTCTGCAACACAGCAAAAAGGCGAGGCAGAAGATCATCTTCAAAAGGAAATGACCTCAGGCGAGCTCGCAATGGAGGCATTCAGGGCCGGCCTGACCGGATTTAGCAACGTACTCGAAGCAGAAGACAGGGTCCTCGAGGCCCGGGAAAACCTGACAGGAGTGGAGGCAAGGCAGTTCGAGGCCTATGCAAGACTGATGCTTGCCCTGGGAGGTGGCAGCAAATGAACGCCATACAGCCGCTGACATTCATCCGTTCGGCGTGGCAGGACTGGGCAGACGAATACCTGTCCACGCTTAACCATGTCGCAAAGGTGCTGATCGCGGGCATCATGGCCCTCTGGGTCTCCCTGCTGTTCGACCTTGACCAGCCCAGGACCGCACTGATCACGGTCACCATCGTGATGCAGACCCATTCCGGAATGGTGCTCGCGAAAAGCTACTACAGGCTGATCGGCACCATTGCCGGGATTCTGGCATCGCTGCTACTGGTTGCCTTCTTCGCACAGGAACGCGTCATGTTTCTGGTCAGCATGGCGGCCTGGATAGGCATGTGCACCGCAGGCGCCGTGGTCCTGAGAGACCACCAATCCTATGCCTTCGTTCTCGCAGGCTACACGCTGTGCATCGTCGGCTTGCCCGCCACCCTGCACCCCGACGATGCCTTCGCCATAGCGATGAGCCGGATTTCCGAGATCGTGATCGGGCTGACCTGCGCCACCCTGGTGAGCGACCTCCTGTTCCCCAGACGCATAGGAGGCGTGATGCTCGCATCGGTGCGGACCCGCTTCATGGATTTCAGCTCCCTTCTGGCCAGCGCATTTTCCGGAGATGAGCGGTACAGGATGGCACTGGCGCGCCTCATGGGCGACATCTTCAGGCTTGAATCCTTCCGTGCCGCCTCGACGATGGAAAGCGATCAGTCCAGGTCTTTCAGACTGAAGCTCGGCAGGCTCAACATGGACTTCATGGAAGTTTCGACCACATTCCATGCGGTCGACGAACATTTGCGCCGTCTTGACAGGAAGGGCATGAATGCCACGGCCGGGGCGCTGAAAAACATTTATGGCCAGTTCCTAAAGGCCGCATTATTCGAAGAGCGCGCGGCGCGCATGGAAATGGAAGCCGATGCGATTTCCTCCCAGCTGACAACATTCCTCGCGCGCTTTAACGATGTTGCAGCCGCCGCCAGGGCCGCATCAGACATCGACACATTCGAATATGACGTGGGAATCGAACTTCTAAGACGCCTTGCAGAAGAATTTCGCGTCTATGCCATCACTTACGCCTCGCTCTCAAATACCGGTGATGCGGCAGAAGCCCCCGCCCTCGGCATTCACTTCGACCCTGTCACGGCAGGGCTCGCCGGCGCGCGCGGCGCACTCATGCTGGGGATCATGGCCACAGTCTGGATCCTGACGGAATGGGAATCGGGAATCGAGGCGATAACGATAGGCGTCGTGTCCAGCACGCTCTTCGCCACCTCCCCCGCCCCCTCGAGGACGATCAGGCAGTTTCTGCTGGGCGCGCTCATCGGTGCAGCCCTGGCCTGGTGGACGAGCTTTTATCTGCTGCCCGAGGCTCAGGGCTTCTGGATGATGGCCTTGGCGATATCCCCGGGCATAGTGCTCGCCGCCACGCTGACGGGGAAACCGGACAAAGCAGTGACAGGGGCTGGCATCTTCATCGTTTATCTGATGCATCTGGGATTCGGCCGCATTTACGAACAGAATCCGCAAGCGTTCATGAACGACGTGCTGGCCGATTTTCTGGGCATCCTGTGCTCCGCGCTCCTGTACGAGCTGATCGACATCGAAGGAAGCCGCTGGTCGCAGCAGCGCACCATCGCATCCCTGCGAAAACTGGTATCCGAGGCCTGCCTCGATGCAAAACCGCTGAAACGGGAAAAACTCGAGATCGGGGCGAGAGATCTGGTCTACCGCTCGGGAAGCCTGAGACGGATTACCGGATCCGGGGACAAAGCGGTCATCGACTGGCTGCTGCTTTGCCTCGAGGCAGGACATGCGATCATCGCATTGAGGGAAAAGCTGGCTGATTGCAACGCCCCGGATTTGCTTGCTCTCGAGGCGATGGGGAAGGTGGCCGCGCTCTTCGATTCCCCTTCAAGAAACACAAAGGATGAGGCATTGCGCGCGCTTGAGGCGATGGAATCCGGCCTGGCTGCATACGGGCAGAATCTGCGAATCGACCTGCAGCTATTGAAAAACGCCCTGATGGACGAGGAGTCCGTCCTCGGTTCTTCGACAAGGAAATGACCATGCAAAGAGAGATCATCTTTTCCGGCGCACTGCTTCCGACCCTGGTGCCGGTATTTCTGGCGACAGGCATCCTGATGCTCTTGATCGACAGGCTCTTGGCGAGATGGGGCATATATTCCCTGGTCTGGCATCCCGCACTCTTCAGGGCCGCCATCTTCGCAGGCATTTTTTCCGGCATCGGACTCTGCATCTACTGAAGAGGAATGAAAATGAAAAACATACCGAAACGATATTCAAGAATACTGATCACTCTGCTGATGGTCGTCGCCGCGCTCGTCCTGATGAAAGCGCTCTGGCTGCATTACATGGATGCGCCGTGGACGCGGGACGGCAGGGTGAGGGCGGATGTAGTCAACATCGCGCCCGACGTCGACGGCCTGGTCATTGAAGTTGCGGTGCAGGACAACCAGTTCGTCCACAAGGGCGACGTCCTTTTCCGCATAGACCCCGAGCATTACCAGAATGCGCTGGCCGAGGCCCAGGCCATGGTCGATGAACGCAAGGCGGAACTGGACATGAAGCTCGCGCAATCCGCAAGGCGGGCGATGGTCGACGACAGGGTCGTCTCGAGCGAGGTCAGGGAGGATGCGAAGCTCGGTGCCGCTGCCGCAAAGGCGCATTACCTTGACGCGCTTGCCCGCAGGGATCAGGCCAGACTCAATCTCGAAAGAACCAGGGTCAGGTCTCCCGTGGACGGCTGGGTCTCCAATCTGCTTGTCCGTCCTGGAGATTATTCCCATGCCGGAACGGCGGAACTCGCCGTGATCGATCAGAAATCCTTCTGGGTCTACGGATATTTCGAGGAGAACAAGATCGGCCTCATCAGACTCAACGAGCCCGTACAGGTCACGCTGCTGGGCTCTGATCAGAAGCTTGCAGGCCACGTCGAGAGCATCGCCCACGGCATCGCCGACCGCGACAACCCGACAGGATCACGGCTGCTTGCCAATGTGAATCCGAGCTTCAACTGGGTCAGGCTTGAACAGCGCGTTCCCGTCCGCATCAGGCTGGATGAAATTCCCAAAGGCGTGAACCTCGTCGCGGGGATGACCTGCACAGTCGTCGTGCGTTGAATGGAAGACAGCGCGTGATCAGGACGCTGACAGCAGCTCAAAACACCTGACCGGCTCCGCAAAGCCTTTCAGAACCAGGTCGCCGACCGGCCCGACCCGCATCACATCCTTGATGTTGTCCGCCACGACGCCCGATATGAGGATCTGCCCTCCCCCGGCCTGCCCGCACAGCCTTGCAGCAAGATTGGTGACGTTTCCAATGGCGGCATAGTCGCGCCGCCCCTCGAAACCGATCGCACCGATGATGGCCACCCCCTGGGCTATGCCGATGCCCAGCGCCAGACCGTAACCCCGCTGCTCCCAGATCCTGTTGAGATCCTGGAAACGGGCCTGCATCTGCAGGGCCATGCCTGCCGCCTTGACCGCGGGATCGGCAATTTCAATAGGATCGTTGAAGAAGATCATCATCCCGTCCCCGGCAAAGCGCTCCAGCGTGGCATCGTAAATCGCGATCAGCTCGCCCATCGCGGCATGAAACTCGCCAAGGATACGCATGACTTCATCAGCCCCATGTTTCTGGGTGAATGCGGTATATCCCCTCAAGTCGAGAAACAGCACGACGATCTCCCTGCGGTGAGGGCGATACAGTTCCTCGCTGGAGACCGAGAGCAGCTGATCCGCGACAGCCGGCGAGAAAAATCGCCGCAATCGCTCGAGCTCACCCGCAATTTTGGCGGCCTTGATGTGCTGATCCTGCAGTGCAAGTTCGGTTTTCTTGCGCTGATGATCCGATTCGACGAAGACACTCAACAGCAGGCTGCCCAGAATCGTTCCAAGCGCAATGAAGAGGCTCGCAGCATCGAACAGCAGACCTGTCCAGTGGAACAGTGCGAGGCCGGAACCGAACAGGATGACGGCAAGCAGAATGAACAGCATGATGGCAAGCTTCGGCTTGATCCCGCTCGCACGGTTTTCTCCCCGCCTTTCCCGCAACACCCCGGCCCTGCGCTCAATCCCCTGGGGTGCGCGCCTTGCTGCACGCCTTACTTCGCCGCGCAAAAGGATTTTCGGGACGGACCATATCAGCAGCGTACCGGCGCCGATCAGCACCATCAGTTCGACCCAGTGCAGCCACCAGGGACGAACCAGGAAATGGTTGTCCTCGAAGCTCTCGATCAGTTGCGCATGGACCTCGACGCCGGGGCGCCTGTCTCCGAGCGGCGTGCTGACCATGTCCTGCAAGCCCATTCCGGTCAGACCCACCAGCACCATCTTGCCGCGGATCCGGTCGGCAGGGATCTCCTTTTTGAGGAGGCTGAGCGCGGAAATGTAGCGCTGCCTGGATGGCTTGTCGTAATGCACCCAGGCTTCCCCGTTGCCCTGCAGCGGGATGAGGCGGGAGCCGATCCTTGCAGCCTCCACACCGTGCACATCGGCAACCACCTCGATATCCGGTACAGCATGAGCGATGCGCAGCATTTCCAGCGCAAGGCCGGGCGTGATTTTGCCATTGAGACCCGACAGCTGCGGGATGCGTCGCACTATACCATTCTCGGGTTCCCCGTTTAACAGCGCCTGGCCGCGGGCCGCGGCCTGGAATTCCGGCAGGCTGGCCAGCACGTAAGGATATGAGCCCAGCCATGGGCGCGGATTGTCGCCCAGTGTTTTGATGACGCCGGTGTGCTTCAATGCATCGAGCGTGGAAGCCATGTGATAAGGAAAACCATCGGCGCCCAGCACGATGGGTGCTTCGGCCAGGCTCTCCGCAAGAAGATGATCATTCGATGCCGCATGCGACAGGATGTTGCGAACGTCATCCGGCAAATCCGGCCGCGATTCCGCGACCGCCTGCGGCGAGGCATGATCGGGTTCGGGCATGATGACATCAAGGCCTATAGCGGCAGGCTCGAGTGCGGCAATCGCGTCTATCAGCGCGGCAAAATAGTTGCGCGGCCAGGGCCATTGCCCAAGCGCATCCAGCGTGGCATCGTCGATTTCGACGACCGCCACGGGCCGGGATTGAATCTCGCGCGGGAAAACGCTCTGGTATTCGTCAAACAACGCCAGACGAACCGGCTTGAAGGGCTGCAGGTCCTGGAAATTCAATAGCACCGCAAAGACCAGGAGCAGAACGGATGTGACGGGGCGCCCTTTCCCGGAGCGCCATGTCTGCATCAGAAATGTGAGGATTTTTTTCAAATCACGGCGCTATCTTAGGCATTGAGCAGCGACTCCCCCTGATCTTACACATGCAGCACCGGTTATGATACCATTTTAAAAATCGCGATTGTCAATGCATGAGCGAAATCCCTGCCGCCTTGCGCGGACAGGCTTAGGCGATCAATCCCACGCACCCGACTGCCGCACTTGTCTTAAGGAGATTTTCGATGTCTTCCGTAAAGATGAAAGCAATAGCAGGTCTGATAATGACATTCGCCATCGCGGCCGCCTATGCCGACGATGATGCCGGATTGGTAAAGAAAGTCAAAGGCGACGCCACAATACAACGGGGGGAGCGGCGTATCCCTGCCAGGCCGGGAGAAAAGCTGCTGGTTTCAGACCGCGTGATGACCGGCGCGGACGGGTCTGTCGGCATCACCCTGCACGACGGCACACTGCTTTCGGCCGGCCCCAATTCGACCCTGATCCTGAACAAATTCGAGTTTAACAGGACGACCAACCAGGGCGCGCTGGATGCCACTCTGAAGCGCGGCACGCTGGCGGTGGTTTCAGGGAAGCTCTCAAAATCCTCGCCCGATGCCGTGCACTACCGCACGCCCACCTCGATTCTCGGTGTGCGCGGCACCGAATTCCTGCTCGAGGCGGGCGGCAACTGACCTGCCGGAACGACGATGAGATTTCCGGGAAAAGGATACATACTGATTCTGGTTGCGTTTGTCGCTTGCGGAGGCTGCGCCAGCCCAGACCGGATTGTGCTGCTCCCGAATGCGGACGGAAGCCCGAGTGCGGTCATTGTAAAGACTGCGTCCGGGGAACGCGTCATTGACAAGCCATATGAAGCGGTAAGCGTAAATCGAAGCGGGGACATCTCCCGGGACAAGGAAACCCCCGATACCGTGCGCGCCCGTTTCGGATCGGCGCTCGATGCGCAGCCGCAGCGGGCGGCGACATATGTGCTGTATTATCTCAACGGGAAAGTCATCATGACGCCGGAATCGCGGGCCATCGTGAAAAAACTGAAGGACGACCTGAAAACCCGCAGCGCTCCCGAGATCATCGTCGTCGGCCACACCGATCTCGTCGGATCAGACGAATACAATGACGAATTGTCTCTGGAGCGCGCCAAGGATGTCCAGGAGATCCTGATAGCGACGGGAGTCCCAGCCGATCTGATCACCATATCGGGGCGCGGCAAGCGCGATCCGGCTGTCAAGACCGCCGACGGCGTACCGGAACCCAAAAACCGGCGTGTCGAAATCAGCATCCGCTAACCCGATCGAAGCGGGGCTATGCAACCCCATGGCTGCAGATCTACAATCACGAACCCCCCTGACATGGCGCCGCAAGATATCACTTAGGAATCCGGCCTTTTCAACTGCTGCCGCCCAAACTGGAAATCACCAGGCCAACAGGCGAATGCAGGCAGCCACCCGTGACTTCAAACGCGCTGCTTCTGAGTGACGATAGGAGGATTTGATCATGGCATCGATTTTCTGGGATTTGTCCGAACGCGAGCTTGACAGGGTGCGTCAGTTGATCAGCAACGTTGAAATTGCCCCGGAAGAAGTGATCTTCAACGAGGGCGACCCTGCCGATTGCCTCTACTACATCGAGAGCGGTGCAGTATCGCTCTACATCGAGAAATTCAATTCGATTCAGGAGATTCAGGAAGCCAGGACAGGCGACTGGTTTGGCGAAGTGGCAGTGGTCAACAAGGGCTACCGGACCGCCTCGGCCAAGGCCAAGGAAGCCACCCGTGTCGGGAGGATTTCCGCCCCGGATTTCCATGCGTTGCTGGCGCAGGAACCTGAAATCAACCGCATCATCCATACGGTGGTGAATGCCAGGAACGAGAAACTGGTGCTGGAAGAAAAAATGCTCAACACCACGGGTTATGGCAAACACGACATGCATGTCAGCATCAAGGGCGATGCCTCCATGCGCTTTTCAGCGATGGAGCGGCCGCGCTACGAAAGCGTGGTGGACAAGAATCTGGAGGTGCTGACCGAGTGCTTTGTGGATTTGCTGGTCAACCGCACCGCTTATCGCATCATGATCGGCTTCAACAACGGCGAGATCAGGGTGTCTACCGTGCTCGATCCTTTTTCCGAGGAATTCCACCCGGCCCTGCGCCTGCTCGACTCCTCCTATGTTGCGCGCCACTTTCCCGAAATCGATTATGGCCGCAAGGCGGAAATGATACGGCGCATGTACCAGACAAGCGGAAAGGATGGGTTTTTCAAGGAGCTGCCCGAACACCTGAAGTTCGGTTTTTCCAGTTACTTTGACAAATGGCAACCATTGCCCGCTGGAGAGATTCCCAAAATCATTGCGGAGTTGCCAAGGCTACGCAAGGTTCCGAATTTTTACGCGCGCAGTGCGACGATCAACATCGTCAAGGATGCCATCCAGATGCAGTTCAATTGCGACGGTTCGCATATCGTCAGCACGCGCGCTTATGAGCATTTTGTCGAAGACATGCTGTGAGTTGCAAGCGGCTGCAAGTTGATTGCCGCCTCTTTCCTGCGGAGGGATGGACCTCCTGAAGGGATTCATGCATCCCCTGGTACAGGATCGGGCTGGGGCGCGAACCGTTGCATAATTGGGTTGCGTTGCGTAGTATCTGCAGCCCAACCGCCCTGCCCGTTTCCGCCTCTACAAAGAACGATGAGCAACACAGAAAGACACACCCCGATGATGCAGCAGTATCTGCGCATCAAGGCAGCGCATCCCGACGAACTGCTTTTCTACCGGATGGGGGATTTTTACGAGCTGTTCTTTGAAGACGCGGTGCGCGCCGCAAAGCTCCTGGACATCACGCTGACCCAGCGCGGGACATCCAACGGACAGCCCATCAGGATGGCGGGGATACCCCATCATGCGGCGGATCAGTATCTCGCGCGCCTCGTGAAATTCGGCGTGTCTGTCGCAATCTGCGAGCAGATCGGCGATCCTGCAGCGAGCAAGGGGCCTGTCGAGCGCAAGGTCGTGCGCATCGTAACCCCCGGAACCGTCACCGATTCCGCGCTGCTCGACGAGAAACAGGAAAGCCTCCTGCTTTGCATGCATGAGGAAGGCGAAACGCTCGGGCTTGCCTGGCTGAATCTCGCGTCGGGGCAGTTCCAGGTCTGCGAGACGGCGCCCGGGCACCTTGCCGCAGAACTCGAGCGGCTGCATCCTTCCGAGATACTGCTCGCCGAGGATGCGAGCCTGCCCGGAATGGACCACCCGGCTTTGAAGCGGCTTCCGGCCTGGCATTTCGATCTTGATGCGGCCAGGCGTCTTCTATGCCAGCAGTTTGCGACGATGGACCTTGCCGGATTCGGCTGCGACGAATTCACGGCCGGACTCAAGGCCGCAGGCGCCCTGCTGGGATATGCCAGGCTGACCCAGGGGCAGGCGATGAGCCACATAAGGGGCCTTCAGGTATACAGCGCAGACCGTTATGTCCGTATGGATGCCGCGACTCGCCGCAATCTCGAAATCACGCAGACGCTGAAAGGCGAGCCATCCCCCACCCTGCTCTCGTTGCTAGACACCTGCTCCACCAACATGGGCAGCCGCCGGCTCGCCCACATCCTGCACCACCCGCTGAGAGACCGCAATGCGCTGCGCATGAGGCTGGATGCGGTGGAAAAACTGACGGACCGCTACAAAAGGGTGCATGAATGCTTGAAACCCTGCGTTGACGTCGAACGCATCACCGCCAGGATCGCGCTGAAAAGCGCGAGACCCAGGGATCTTTCCGGCCTCAGGGACACGCTGCTTGCGCTGCCAGAGCTTCGGGCGGAGCTGTCCTCCTGCGATTCGCCGCACCTGCAAAAGCTGTCCGCAGACCTGCAGGCGGATCAAGACCTTGTTTCCATGCTCGTGCGGTCCCTGCGCGAAGAGCCTTCTGCAGTGCTCCGCGAGGGGGGAGTGATCGCCGACGGCATGGACGCCGAGCTAGACGAGCTAAGGGGAATCCAGAACAATTGCGGGGACTTCCTGCTGGCCCTCGAGAATCGCGAGCGCAGCCGCACCGGCATTTCGACTTTGAAGGTGGAATATAACCGTGTACACGGTTTCTACATCGAGGTCTCGGCCGCCCAGAGCGCTAATGTGCCGGAGGACTACCGCCGCCGCCAGACGCTCAAGAACGCCGAGCGCTACATCACGCCCGAGCTCAAGGCCTTCGAGGACAAGGCGCTCTCGGCGAACGACCGCGCGCTCGCAAGAGAAAAGTTTCTCTACGACCAGCTTCTCGAGAACCTCTCCGCGTTTGTGCCAAGGCTGCAGAGCATCGCTTTTGCAATCGCCGAGACGGACGTGCTCGCGACATTCAGCGAACGCGCCCAGACGCTGAACTTCTGCTCGCCGCAATTTTCCGAAGATGAAACGATATATATCGTTGAGGGGCGGCACCCAGTCGTCGAAGCCCAGGTCGAGCGCTTCACGCCCAACGACACCAGGCTTTCCGGCGATAGGCGCATGCTGATGATCACGGGGCCCAACATGGGGGGAAAATCGACCTACATGCGCCAGGTCGCGATCATCGCGCTGCTCTCCCATGTCGGCTGCTTCGTTCCCGCAAGAGAGGCGAGGATTGCGGAGATAGACCAGATATTCACGCGCATCGGCGCATCCGACGATTTGGCCAGCGGACGCTCGACCTTCATGGTCGAGATGACGGAGGCCGCCAACATCCTCAACAACGCGACGAAAAAAAGCCTCGTCCTAGTGGACGAGATCGGGCGCGGCACATCGACGTTCGACGGCCTGGCGCTTGCCCATGCGATCGCCTGCCACCTTGTCGAGAAGAACGAAAGCTATACGCTGTTCTCGACTCATTACTTCGAGCTCACGAGGCTTGCGGAGCAGTATCCGGAGCTCTCCAACGTGCACCTCTCGGCGATCGAGCACCAGCACAGCATCGTCTTTTTGCATGCCGTGAACGAAGGTGCTGCAAGCCAGAGCTACGGTCTGCAGGTCGCGGCCCTTGCCGGCGTGCCCCTTGAAGTCATCAGACTGGCGAAGAAACAGCTGCGCCTGCTGGAGCAGAACGCCGCCTCGATGAATCCCCAGGGGGATCTGTTCGACCAGATCCATGAAGAACCGCGCGAGACTCATGAAGCACTGCTTGAGGCCCTGCGCGGCCTTGATCCGGATGAGTTAAGCCCAAAGCAGGCCCTGGAAAGACTCTATCAGCTGAAGAAGCTCGTCTAGCCCGGCTAGGGCCTGACTCAATGCGAGAACAGCACCATCGCCTTGCCAAGCGCGATCCATACGCCTATCGAGAAAGGCACGCCGACCGCAAGCCATGCCAGCACTCCCCTCGCACCGAAGCTTCCCCTTGCTGCCGCCGTCGCATCCTTGGCGGCGACATGGGCCTGATGGGCAAGTGCCTGCTCCCTCGCAAGCTCCTCTTCGTTCATGAAATGCTTCTCGTCCACGGGTCTCACCAGCATGTTGCAGACGAAACCGACGGCCAGAAGCCCTGCGAGGATGTACATGGTGTGGTCATAGACCAGGTTCTTGGGGACGCCGGCATTGAGCTGCGCCTCTCGAAGGTTAGAGATCAGCACCGGACCTATGATGCCTGCGGCAGACCACGCGGTGAGCAGCCTGCCGTGTATCGCCCCCACCATCTGCGTGCCGAAGATGTCAGCAAGATAGGCAGGAACGGTCGCGAAGCCCCCGCCATACATCGTGAGAATCACGCAGACCGTGAGCACGAAGAGACCTGCCGCACCCATGTGCCCAAAGACAGGCATCAGGCAATAGAGCGCAATCCCAAGGGCAAAGAAGGTGTAGTAGGTGTTCTTGCGCCCAATCCAGTCCGACACCGAAGCCCAGAAGAACCTGCCCACGCTGTTGAACAGGCTGATTAGCCCCACAAGACCGGCGGCGGCGGCCGCAATCGCCGCCTTCTGCTCCGCGGTGATGGTGTCCATGCTGGAAGCGCCGACCAGAAGCGGGCCGAAGATGTCCTGGAGCATCGGGGATGCCATGCCGATCACGCCTATGCCTGCGCTCACGTTCAAGCAGAGCACACACCAGATCAGCCAGAACTGCGGCGTCTTCCATGCGCGGGAAAGGTGCACGTGCCTGCTCGTGACCATCGCCTTTGATTTTGCAGCCTCGGGCGACCAGCCCTCCGGAGCCCAGCCTGCAGGCGCAACACGAAATCCCATCGCGCCCATGGTCATGATGAGGAAATAGAGCAGCCCCATCGAGATCAGGGTGTATGCGACGCTCTGGCCTGACGCTTCGAAGTGCTTCATCAGCGCAACCGCTATGGGCGCGCCTATCATCGCTCCCCCGCCATATCCCATGATGGCCATGCCTGTCGCCATGCCGCGGCGGTCCGGGAACCACTTGATCAGCGTGGAAACGGGCGTGATGTAGCCCAGCCCCTGCCCTATCCCACCCAGTATTCCGCAGCCCAGCCAGACCAGCCAGAGCTGATGCATCATCACGCCTATTCCGCCCAGCACCATGCCGCCCCCCCAGCACACTGCCGAGATGAAGCCCGACTTGCGGGGGCCTGCGTGCTCTAGCCATCCACCCCAAAGCGCGGCGGAAACGCCGAGCATGAAGATGAAGAGCGTGAAGGTGAGGCTGACCATGGGCACGGTCCAGTTGCACTCTGTCGTCAGGAGCTCTGCCATCCATGACTGATTCTGGCAGGTGGACGGCGCATCATTCAGAACCTTGGTCATCGGCAGCCAGAATACGGAAAAGCCATAAGCCATCCCTATGCAGAGATGCAACGCGAGCGCTGCCGGAGGAACCAGCCAGCGATTGAAATTTGCATCCGCGATCGTGCGTTCCTTTGCGAGCCATCCCGATGAATTCGTCGCGAACGTCTTGTTTGATGAATTTTCTGCAAGTGCGTCAGACATTCTTTCTCCCCTGATTATTGCGTATTCGTTGTTGTTTGATGCGTTCCTGTGTATGCCGGTTCAGCCTCCCTAGTGATGTGCGATCAGATCGCCGCGATGGATGCGCAGGGCTTCCAGCACGACGGGTTTGAGCCCTTCGCCGTTTCTTGCATCCACATGCTCCAGAAGCTGCATGCGCATGCGCGGCTCCCAGAAGCGCTGGAGATGATTGGCGATACCGGAGAGCGACTCCTCGTGGTCCGGGATCGTCTCGAAGAAGTCGCCTATCTGGTTGGCCATGTGTATCAGATTCTGCATGTCCATTCACGCCTCCCTTATCCTGCCGGCATGCGCATAGGCCACGAAATCCCTGCCCCTTGCGAATGCGATCAGCGTCATGCCGGAGGCTTCGGCGATCTTCACTGCGAGGGAGGTCGGCGCGGATATCGCGACCATGCAGGAGATTCCCACCGTCAGCGCCTTCTGCACCATCTCCACACTCGCCCGGCTCGTGATCAGAAGAAAACCGTTGTCGAATCCCAATCCCTTTCCCGCCCTCTTTCCTATCAGTTTGTCCAGCGCATTGTGCCTACCCACATCCTCGCAGAGATCCTGCAGCAAGCCTTGCGTATCGCTCCATGCGGCGCCATGCATGCCGCCGGTGAGGCTGGAAAGAGGCTGCATGCCCGATAAAGCCTGCAATGCGGCATGTATCGCCGGCACGGAAATGAAAGCCCCATGATCGACGAAAGGCAATGGCCTCAATACCTGGCCCAGGCTTTCCACGCCGCAGAGCCCGCATCCCGTCCGGCCTGCCAGGTTGCGCCTGCGTTCCTTCATGCGCATGAAGGCGGGAGCCGATATTTCGCATTTCACGGTGATGCCTGCCTCGCTCGCTTCTATTTCCGCCCCGCGAAAATCCTGCCGCCGATCCACTATCCCTTCGCTCAATGAAAATCCGAGTGCAAAACTTTCCAGTTCATCCGGTGTGGCCAGCATCACCGCATGCGAGATGCCGTTGAATTCCAGCGCAACCGGCAATTCTACCGCAAGTTGATCCTGTTCTTCCGCCCAGTGCGAATCTTTCCAGCGCAGGATGCTGCGGGAAACCACAGGGACGGGTTCTGGCTCAGGACGATGCGAGCAGTTCATGCTGCGCCTTTCTGAAGCGGGCATACGACTTTTGCCAGGAGGAGGGTTCGGTGGCGGGTTTCACCTCCACCGCCGTCACCTTGTATTCCGGGCAATTGGTCGCCCAGTCCGAGTTCTCCGTGGTGATCACATTCGCCCCCGACTCCGGGAAATGGAAGGTCGTGTAGACAACGCCTGGCTGCATGCGCTCGGAAATCTTCGCGCGCAGCACGGTCTCGCCCGAGCGGCTCTGTATCTTTACCCAGCCGTTGTCGGCGATGCCCCTCTCCTCCGCATCGTGCGGATGGATCTCGAGCACGTCCTCCTCGTGCCACTGCACGTTCTCCGTTCGCCTCGTCTGCGCACCCACGTTGTACTGGGAGAGGATGCGTCCAGTCGTCAGGATCAGCGGGAATCTCTTCGTGACCTTCTCGTCTGTTGCGACATACTTCGTGACGATGAACTTGCCCTTTCCTCTGACAAAATGATCCACATGCATGATGGGCGTGCCGGAAGGCGCCTCCTCGTTGCATGGCCACTGTATGCTGCCCAAGCGGTCGAGCTTCTCGTAGCTCACGCCGTGGAAAGTCGGCGTAAGCCTTGCGATCTCGTCCATGATCTCCGATGGATGGCGGTAGTCCATCGGATAGCCAAGCCGCTTGGAGAGCTCGATGGTCACTTCCCAGTCGGCAAAACCCGCCTTGGGCTGCATCACCTTGCGCACGCGCGAGATGCGCCGCTCGGCGTTGGTGAAGGTGCCGTCCTTCTCGAGGAAGGACGAACCCGGCAGGAACACATGCGCATACAGCGTCGTTTCATTGAGGAAGATGTCCTGAACCACGATGCATTCCATCGAGGAGAGCGCCTCTGCGACATGCCTGGTGTTGGGGTCGGACTGGACGATGTCTTCTCCCTGGCAGTAGAGCCCCTTGAAGCTGCCGTCCAGCGCCGCATCGAACATGTTCGGGATGCGCAGGCCGGGTTCCTGCTGGACATGCACTCCCCATGCATGCTCGAAGAGATCGCGGGTGGCGGGATCGGACACATGGCGGTATCCCGGCAGTTCGTGCGGGAAGGAACCCATGTCACAGGAGCCCTGCACGTTGTTCTGGCCCCTCAGGGGATTGACCCCGACTCCGCTCCTTCCGATGTTGCCGGTCGCCATCGCGAGGTTCGCGATCGCCATCACCGCGGTCGATCCCTGTGCGTGTTCTGTCACGCCCAGGCCGTAGTAGATCGCCGCATTGCCTCCCGTCGCATAAAGCCTCGCCGCCCCCCTCACGAGGCTTGCCGGAACCCCCGTGACCTCCTCCATCGCCTCGGGGGAATTCTCGGGAAGCGAAACGAAGTCGCGCCATTGCAAAAAGGCCTTCTCCTCGCAGCGCTGCCTGATGAATTCCATATCCATCAGGCCTTCGGTTGCGATCACATGGGCGATGGCGGAGAGCATCGCCACATTGGTGCCGGGCTTCAGCGGCAGATGGAAGTCCGCCTTCACATGCGGCGCATCCACGAGCTCTATCTTGCGCGGATCGATCACGATGAGCCTTGCGCCGGCCTTCAGGCGCTTCTTCATGCGCGATGCGAAAACCGGGTGCGCATCGGTGGGATTCGCCCCTATCACCATGATCACGTCGCTGTCCTCGACGGACTTGAAGGTCTGGGTTCCCGCAGACTCGCCCAGGGTCTGCTTCAGTCCATAGCCCGTCGGGGAATGGCAGACACGCGCGCAGGTGTCGACATTGTTGTTGCCGAATGCGGCGCGCACCAGCTTCTGCACGAGGTAGCCTTCTTCGTTGGTGCAGCGCGATGACACGATGCCGCCTATCGAGTTCTTGCCGTGCTTCTCCTGGATGCGCCTGAACTCTGACGCCGCGTAGTCCAGCGCCTCGTCCCAGCTCACCTCCCGCCATGGATCGGTGATCCTGCTTCTGATCATGGGCTTCAGGATGCGGTCCTGGTGCGTCGCATAACCCCAAGCGAAGCGCCCCTTCACGCAGGAGTGCCCCTCGTTCGCCTGGCCGTGCTTGTAGGGAACCATGCGCACCACTTCCTCGCCCTTCATTTCGGCTATGAACGCGCATCCCACGCCGCAATAGGCGCAGGTCGTGACGACACCATGTTCGGGAAGCCCCATCTCCGTCACGGACTTTTCCTGGAGCGTCGCGGTGGGACAAGCCTGCACGCAGGCGCCGCAGGAGACGCAATCGGACTCCATGAAGCTCTTTCCTGCAGACACGCGGGAATCGAATCCACGCCCGATGATCGTCAGCGCATAGGTGCCCTGTATCTCCTCGCAGGCCCTCACGCAGCGGTTGCAGACGATGCACTTGGCAGGGTCGTATGCGAAATAGGGATTGGATTCGTCTCGGCTTTCAGCCAGATGGTTCCTGCCCTCGAAACCGTAGCGCACCTCGCGCAAGCCCACCTTGCCGGCCATGTCCTGAAGCTCGCAGTCCCCGTTCGCGGAGCAGGTGAGGCAGTCCAGGGGGTGGTCGGAGATGTAGAGCTCCATCACGCCACGGCGCAATGCCTGAAGCTTTGCAGACTGGGTGTGAACCTTCATGCCCGGCTCGACCGGCGTGGTACATGAGGCGGGATAGCCCCGCCTTCCCTCTATCTCGACAAGACAAAGCCGGCATGAGCCGAAGGGCTCAAGGCTGTCCGTCGCGCAAAGCCTGGGTACGTTCACGTCGCACATCCCCGCGGCCCTCATGATGGAAGTGCCCCTAGGCACGCTCACCTTCATGCCGTCGATTTCGAGCGTGACATCCTCATCGGCGATGCGTTCCGGTGTGCCAAAATCTTTCTGTTCAAGCATGTCTTTCTCCTGCCACGCCAAAATCCTCTGGAAAATGATTCAAGGCCGACAACACGGGATAGGGGGTCATGCCTCCCATCGCGCACATGGAACCGTAGAGCATGGTGTCGCACAATTCGCGAAGCAGTCCGATCTGGTTTCTTTCGCCTGCGATGATCCTGTCCATCACCTCGACGCCGCGCACGGAACCGATGCGGCAGGGCGTGCATTTGCCGCAGGATTCGATCGCGCAGAAATCCATCGCATAGCGGGCAAGCCTTGCAAGATCCGCGGTCTCGTCGTGCACCACGATGCCCCCGTGGCCCAGGACAGCGAAGATCGCGGAATATTCCTCATAATCCATCGCGACATCCCATTGCGAATCTGGAAGATAGGAACCGAGAGGCCCGCCCACCTGAACCGCCCTGACCGGGAGCCCGGATGCTGTTCCTCCGCCAAAGTCGTAGAGCATCTCGCGCAAGGTCACGCCGAATGCCTTCTCGACCAGCCCGCCCCGCTTGATGTTGCCGGCAAGCTGGAAGGGCAGCGTGCCCCTGGAGCGCCCCATGCCGTAGTGCCTGTAGAATTCCGCGCCTCGCGCCATTATCACGGGCACGGTGGCCAGGGAGATCACGTTGTTGATTGCGGTGGGCTTCCCGAACAACCCATAGAGCGCGGGCAGAGGCGGCTTCGCGCGCACGATGCCGCGCTTGCCTTCTATGCTTTCCAGCATCGCGGTTTCCTCGCCGCACACGTAGGCTCCCGCCGCCTTGCGCACTTCGAGCTCGAACGACTTTCCCGATCCAAGGATGTCGGAACCCAGATAGCCCGCGTCCTTCGCAATGGAAATCGCCCTGTTCAGCGTCGCCACCGCATGAGGATACTCGCTCCTGACATAGATGTAGCCCTGGGTTGCGCCGACCGCAAGGGCCGCGATGGTCATGCCCTCTATCAGCGAATAGGGATCGCCTTCCATCAGCATGCGGTCGGCGAACGTGCCGGAGTCGCCCTCGTCGGCATTGCACACGACATACTTTCTGTCGGCCTCCGCCTGCAATACCGTGTTCCACTTGATGCCGGTCGGGAATGCCGCGCCTCCGCGTCCCCTCAATCCGGATTCGGTGATTTCCTGGACGATGCCTGCCGGAGACAGCGAAACCGCCCGCCGCAGCCCCTGATACCCCGCGCACGCAAGATAATCTTCAAGCGAAAGGGGATCGATGATGCCAACGCGCGCGAAGGTCAATCTCTCCTGCTTTTTGAGATAGGGAATTTCCTCCGTGGGGCCAAGACTAAGGTCGTGGCTTCCGCCGCTTTCGAATCCCGCATCAAACAGCCCCTTTACATCCCCGGGCCCGACCGGGCCATAGGCGATGCGACCCTGCTGTGTCTCCACCTCGACCAATGGCTCGAGCCAGAACATGCCCCGCGAGCCGTTCCTCACCAGCCTGATTGCGATGCCGCGCTTTTGCGCTTCCCCGGCGATCGCGGATGCGACCTCATCGGCACCCAGCGCAAGCGCAGCGGAATCGACTGGGACATAAATCGGGACACTCATGATGCGGCCTTCTTCATGACCGAATCGAATTTTTCCGGCGTGACCCTTGCATGGGGTTTGCCGTCGACCATCATCGCGGGGGAAACCGCGCACAGGCCAAGGCAATAGACCGGATGCACCTCGCATGTCTTCCTCGCATGCGCGAGGAGCGCTTCGGAACCCATGCTCTGGCAGGATTCGGCGCAGCATATTTCGACTCTCGGAGAGGAGGAAGGCTCGGTGCGGAAATGGTGGTAGAAGCTGATCACACCGCGAACTTCCGCACTCGAGAGGTTCAGCGCCTTTGCGATGATCCCGGCTGCTGAGGGCGGGATGTGACCCATCTCGTCCTGGATTGCATGCAGGAGGGGCAGAAGCGCGCCCGGCTTTTCTCCATGCCTTGCTGCGAGATCGGCGATTCTGTCCGCGGATACTTTCATGGCGCACCCTTATTATGCAATTTGCAACATATTGTAATGGGCGATCCCATGGGACTTCCCATCACCAAAGGCAAGTTACCACATGGATTTCCCTCTCACAATAGGATATATTTTGCATATATGAGCTTCGAGATACTTCCGGAATGGAGTCTTAAAAGACGCAAGGGAACCGCGATCTCCCTGCCGCTCCTGCTTCAGCTTTTGTCCGACATCAAGAGCGGGGGGAGCATCAGCAGCGCGGCAGCCCACGCCAGACTCTCCTATCGGCATGCATGGGGCATGCTGCGGGATTTCGAGCGGGAATTCTCGGCGCCGCTGCTCGAAAAGGCCAGGGGAAAGGGGACAGTCCTCACCCCGCTTGCCGAAAAGCTGATCTGGGCCGACATGCGCATCCAGGCGAGGCTCTCGCCGATACTCGAAAGTTTCGCATCCGAACTCGAGGCGATCCTGACAGGAGAACTCGCGGCTTTGCGCATCATCGCCTCCCACGGATTCGCTGTCGATGCGCTGATCAAGAGAATGCATGCGGATGACCTGCCAGTCGAAATCAGCTACCGGGGCAGCCTTGAGGCCGTCGCGGCACTTGCCCGCGGGGAATGCGACCTTGCCGGATTCCATGTGCCTGTCGGAGAATTGAAGCAGGCCGCATATCCCTTCTTGAAATGGCTCAACCCGCAAAAGCATGCGCTGATCCGCCTTGCCTTCAGAACCCAGGGGCTGATCATCGCAAGAAAGAATCCAAAGAACATAAGGGGCCTCAGGGATCTTCTGCGCAAGGACCTGCATTTCGTGAACCGCCAGGGCGGGTCGGGCACGAGGACCCTGCTGGAGCTGCTTCTGAACCGCGAAAACATCAGCTCAAGGGACATCGGCGATTACGATAATACCGAATATACGCATTCCGCAGTGGCTGCGTATGTCGCAAGCGGCATGGCCGACGTGGGATTCGGCATAGAAACCGCGGCAAGGCGATTCGACCTCGATTTCATCCCCGTCGCGCAGGAGCACTATCTCTTCGCCTGCAGATCGGGCGACCTTGAAAGCAGCATGATCCGCCTGGCATCCCGGTCCATGCAGAGCGCTTCCCTGCGGGAAGCCATCGCCCAGCTCGCCGGATACGACGGCGCCCAGTCAGGCACACTGGCAAGCTTTCAGGAAATCTTCTTTTGAAGGCGCGCAACTCGGGTAAAATATCGCCATTGATAACCGCGTCAAACCATGGATCAGCTTCTGCTCGACATCACGCCAGGCCCCCGCCCCACGCTGGACAATTTTGTGGTCGGCCGCAACGGCGAGCTGCTCGCCGCATTGAGGCATGCCCTTTCCGGAATCAGCGTGGAGCGCTGCATCTATCTATGGGGAGATCAGGGCAGCGGGAAGAGCCATCTTCTGAGCGCATGCGCGAATTATGGCCCGGATGGAATCTATGCGAAGTCATGGGTGCCCGAGCCCGGAAACATCGTCGCGGTCGACGACGTCGACTCGCTCGACGATGCCGCCCAGATCGCGCTCTTCAACCTGTACAACCTGATGCGGGAGCAGGGCGGAATGCTCATCATGAGCGGGGCGGTGTCCCCTTTGCATCTCAAGCTGCGCGACGACCTTCGCACGAGGCTGGGCTGGGGGCTGGTGTATCAGGTGCAGACATTGAGCGACGAAGAGAAGCAGGAGGCACTCGCAAGGCACGCGCTGAACAAGGGGTTCTTCCTTGCCCCCGAAATCTCCCATTACCTGCTGCGCCACGGAAGGCGCGACTTGCAGAGCCTGCTTTCAACGCTGGACGCGCTGGATGAAGAATCGCGAAAGCTGCATCGCGCCCCCACCATCCCCCTTTTGAAGACGATACTCAATTAAGATGAAACTGGCCCTATTCGACCTGGACAACACCCTGCTAAACGGCGACAGCGATTTCGAGTGGTCGCAATTTCTGATCCGCAGGGGCGTACTGGACCGCGAACTGTTCGAGTCCAGGAACATCGCCTTTTACGAACAGTACAAGGCCGGAACGCTGGACATAAACGAGTTCCTGGATTTCCAGCTGAAGCCCCTTTCGCGCCATTCGAGAAAGATGCTGGACGAGTGGCATAGCGAATTCATGAGTGAAAGCGTCATGCCCATGATCACAAAGCCAGCCCGGGACCTCGTGAAGATGCATCTCGAATCCGCCGACCTTTGCGCGATCATCACGGCGACAAACAGCTTCGTCACCTCCCCCATCGCGCGCGAATTCGGCATTCCGAACCTGATCGCGACCGAGCCGGAGCAGCGGGCCGGCGAATTCACCGGCCGGGTCTCCGGCACCCCCTGCTTCAGGGAGGGAAAGATCGCAAGGCTCGATGAATGGCTTGCAAATCAGGACCTGACGCTGGACAGCTTCGAGGACACGGTGTTCTACAGCGATTCCCTGAACGACCTGCCGCTGCTTTGCAAGGTCAAGAGCCCGGTCGCCGCCAATCCCGATGCGACGCTGCGCGCGCATGCGGAACGGCATGGCTGGCGCATCATCAGCCTGCACTGATGAAGACCCGCATCTACGGCAGGAAGGACTGCCATCTATGCGACGAGGCAAAGGCGATGCTTTCGGGAGTCCCCGCGGAATATCTGGACATCGCCACTGACCGTACGCTGCTTGCAAGATATGGAATGCGCATCCCGGTCATTGCGCGTCCGGACGGCATGGAACTCGACTGGCCTTTTGACAGGGAGGAGTTGCGCCGTTTCCTTGGGTGATTCCTACATGCGCCAGACCAGAAGTTTCGAGCGATGCAGGTCATCCACCTCCATGCTGAGGTCGGGCTCCTGAAAGGGCACATCGAAGGTGCTGCTGATGAAGAGCGTGCCTCTGCGCATCTCGGATCTTGCCTTCTTCATCAGCCTTTCCATCGGCACGGGGGAGAGATAGGCGTACACCACGTCATACCCGGAAAGATCGCAATCCCAGAGGCTGCCCCAGCAAACCCGGCAATTCGGCAGCGCAGCCGTGCGCAACCAGCCGACGAGAAAGGGAAGCGGCGCATATTCCACCCCGCTGAAATGGCCGTCCGGTCGGGCTTTCGCAAGATGGCCCAAAACGCCTCCCAGCCCGGACCCGAGATCGACGAAGCGGAAGGTCCCTTCGGGGAGCAGTTCTTCGAGTGCAACCCGGACCTTCCCGCTAGAGAGATAGAGCGGGACCTGGGTGCCATAGGCTCGCCAGTAGATCGCCAGCATCAGCAGGAAAGCCGCCAGGAAATAGACGGGCGGGATGTCCAGGGCAAGCATCGAGACGATTCCCGGGAGAAATAACAGGCCGATGATCTGCCACCAGATCGCAAGACGAAATATCCTGCTCAAAATGACGGCAACGAGGCCGCAGAGCAGTGCGTATCCCAGGGGACTGAATTCGAAAAACCAAATCGCCGGCAGGACCAGAAAAACGGAAAGAAGCTGCAGCAGCAGCGCCTGGATTGCGGGAGGCAGCCTTCTCAGCACTAGCGAACCAGACTCGCTTCGACCCTTAGGCGCACCTCCGGACCCACGAGTCTCTCCGCAAGATGAAGCGCGAAATCCATCGCAGTTCCGGGGCCCCGCGAGGTGATGATCTGCCCGTCCTCGACCACGGCCGAAGACTTCAGGTTTACGGTTGGATCATCCTTCAGGTAGCCAGGATAACAGGTCGCCTGGCGGCCGCTTAGCAATCCCGCTTCGGCCAGCACGGTGGGAGCTGCGCAGATCGCACCGATCAGTTTTCCCGCTTGCGCCATCCTCTTCAATAGGGCCATCACCCGCGGGTCGGTCTTGAGGTGATCGGTCCCCGGCTGGCCTCCGGGCAATACGACCATGTCGAAATCCCGGTGCAGCACCTCTTCGATCGAGGCATCCGGCAAAATCGCGATGTTCCTCGCTCCTGAAAGCGGACCCTTATGCAGGCCCGCCAGCGTGACCGCGACACCCGCTCTACGCAGTATGTTCACGATGGTGACAGCCTCGAGTTCTTCGCTTCCTTCAGCAAACAGCACGAGCACGCTTTTCATGGCTTCCTCCCCTTAGGGTCAGTCGCGGAAATTCTGGTACTGCAGCGGAAATTCGGTGATGGTCTTCTTGACGAACGCGATCGCCGCCTGCAGGTCGTCCCGGCTCTTGCCCGTGACCCTGACCGCATCGCCCTGTATGCTCGCCTGCACCTTCATCTTGCTGTCCTTGATGTGCTTCACGATCTTCTTGGCGAGCTCGGTTTCCACGCCGACCTTGATCTCGCATCCGCGCTTGACCTTGTTGCCGCTGACCTTCTCGATCTTGTCGCTGATCTCGAGGCACCTGATGTCGACGCCGCGCTTGGCAAGCTTGCCGTTCAGGATGTCCTGAACCTGATCGAGCTGGAACTCGTTGTCTGCCCACACGGTGAGCTTCATCTCGGCCTGCTCGACCCTGGCATCCGACCCCTTGAAATCGAAGCGCGTGGACACTTCCTTGTTGGTCTGCTCCACCGCGTTCTTGACTTCTGTTTTTTCTACCTCGGACACGATATCGAAGCTAGGCATGACTCACTCCCGGTTGATTGGCGACTGCAGTTTGTTCCGTCGATGACCAGGGTGCCTAGGCATCACCGAAACTGCATACATAGTTCACGATCCCGTCCGTCTCGATGACGAATTTCCCGTTGGCCGGAACCGAGAACTGGCTGCCCGCATCATAGGTCCTGAATTCGGGCTCGTCGTTTATCTTCACGCGGCAGCTGCCGGATGTGATCTCCATGATCTCGGGCACGCCGACGTTGAAGGTAAGCGTGCTGGGCAGGATGACGCCGACGGTCTTCTTCGTGCCATCTGGGAAAAGCACCGAGTGCGAGACGCACTTGCCATCGAAGTATACATTGCCCTGTTTTACCACGCTGACGTTGTTGAACTGTGTCATGATTTTCCCTTTTTCAGATTGGCCGCGATGCGCAGGCGCAGCGCGTTGAGTTTGATGAAGCCAGCCGCATCCTTCTGGTCGTATGCGCCCCTGTCGTCCTCGAAGGTCGCGATCGTCGGATCGAAAAGCGAATCCGCCTTGGAGTCGCGTCCCACGACGGTCACGCTGCCCTTGTAGAGCTTCACGCGGACCCAGCCGTTGACGTTCTGCTGGGTATGGTCGATCAGGGTCTGCAGCGCGATGCGCTCGGGGGCCCACCAGTAGCCGTTGTAGATCATGCTGGCATAGCGCGGCATCAGATCGTCCTTCAAGTGCGCGACCTCGCGGTCCAGCGTGATGGACTCGATCGCACGGTGCGCCTTGAGCATGATGGTGCCGCCCGGCGTCTCGTAGCAGCCTCTCGACTTCATGCCGACATAGCGGTTTTCCACGAGGTCCAGCCGACCTATGCCGTGCTTGCCGCCCAGCTCGTTCAGTTTTGCGAGGATGGCGGCAGGCGTCATCCTGCTGCCGTTCAACGCGACGATGTTCCCCTTCTCGAATTCGATATCGAGGTATTCCGCCGCATCTGGCGCCTTCTCGGGAGACACGGTCCAGCGCCACATGGATTCCTCTGCCTCTGCGGAGGGATCTTCCAGATGGCGCCCTTCGTAGCTGATGTGCAGCAGGTTCGCGTCCATCGAATAGGGGCTGCCCCCCTGCTTGTGCTTCATCTCGATCGGGATGCCGTGCTTCTCCGCGTAGGCCAGAAGCTTCTCGCGGGAGAGCAGATCCCATTCGCGCCAAGGCGCGATGATCTTGATGCCGGGCTTGAGCGCATAGGCGCCGAGCTCGAAGCGCACCTGGTCGTTTCCCTTGCCGGTGGCGCCGTGCGAGATCGCATCGGCCCCGGTCAGATTGGTGATCTCGATCAGGCGCTTCGCGATCAGGGGGCGCGCGATCGAGGTGCCCAAAAGATACTCGCCTTCGTAGAGGGTGTTGGCGCGAAACATCGGGAACACGAAGTCGCGGACAAACTCCTCGCGCAGGTCGTCTATGAAGATGTTTTCCGGCGCAATGCCGAACTTCAGCGCCTTCTGGCGCGCCGGCTCGAGCTCCTCCCCCTGGCCCAGATCCGCGGTGAAGGTGACCACCTCGCACTGGTAGGTGTCCTGCAGCCATTTGAGGATCACCGAGGTGTCCAGTCCGCCCGAATAGGCGAGTACGACTTTCTTTATGTCAGACATGATTTCAACCTGCCTTGTCTATGAGTAATTCAAATGAAACGATAAATCCGACCACCACCATCAGCGCAAGCGCGAGTAGAAAGATCACGTCGGCGACGCGCTCGTAGCTCGCCGCGGAAACCGGGCGGCGTATCGAGAAATAGGACATCGTGGCGCTGACCATGAAAAGCAATCCGTCGAAGGCGAGCAGTTCGACCGCATGGCGGCTGATGCCGTGCTTGGGGATCAGCTTGGCCACGCTGATGACCGTCACGCATACGCCCACCATCGTGGCCGATGTCGGCAGGATGTGGTCTGCCAGGCGGCTGGTGACATTCTGACGATCCTCGGCCTTCCTGTGCATTTCAGTCCGAAATCCTGCCCAGTAGCAGATATTCCATCAGCGCCTTCTGCACGTGCAGACGGTTCTCCGCCTCGTCCCAGACCACGCTGTGGGGGCCGTCGATCACGCCGGCCGAGACTTCCTCTCCGCGGTGCGCCGGCAGGCAGTGCATGAAGAGCGCATCCCCGGCCGCGACGGCCATCATCTCCTCGTCGACCTGCCAGTCCGCGAAGTCCTTCATGCGCTCCTCGTTTTCCGACTCGAATCCCATGCTGGTCCACACGTCCGTGGTCACGAGATCCGCGCCCTTTGCAGCTTCCATGGGATCCGAAAATTCCTCGTAATGGTCTTCCCCGAAGAGACCTGCGCGCTCCGGCTCGACTTCATAGCCCGGAGGGGTTGAGACATGCACGTTGAAGTCCAGTATCTCGGCCGCCTGCAGCCAGGTGTTGCACATGTTGTTCGAGTCGCCTATCCATGCGACCGTTTTGCCGCGGATGGAGCCGCGATGCTCGATGAAGGTGTAGATGTCGGCGAGTATCTGGCAGGGATGGTATTCGTTGGTCAGGCCGTTGATCACGGGCACGCGGGAGTTCGCGGCGAAGCGCTCTATGATGGACTGCTCGAAGGTGCGTATCATCACGATGTCCGACATGCGCGAGATGACCTGGCCTGCATCCTCGACGGGCTCTCCCCGTCCCAGCTGCGAGTCGCGCGTGTTGAGATAGATCGCGGAGCCTCCGAGCTGCTGCATTCCCGCCTCGAATGAAAGGCGGGTTCTCGTGCTTGCCTTCTCGAATATCATCACCAGCGTGCGATCGATGAGCGGCCAGTACTGCTGGTAGGCCTTGTACTTTTGCTTGATGATCCGGGTGCGCTCAAACAGGTATTCCAGTTCCTCGCGGTCAAGATCCTTGAATTGCAGGAAATGTTTTACTGCCATGATGTGTTCCAGTCAGGTTTGCAAGAATTCTTTGATGAGCGGGCATAGGATGTCCGCCAGTCTTTCCCCTTCTTCCTCGGTCATCACCAGCGGAGGCAAGAGACGGATCACGTTGTCTGCGGTCACGTTGATCAGGAGGCCGCGTGCCAATGCCTGCTTCACGATATCGGCGCAGGGTTTGGCAAGTTCGATGCCTATCATCAATCCCTGGCCGCGTATGTCGACCACGCCCTTGACCCCTTGCAGGCCGCTCTCGAGATTCCGGCATATCAGCCCGCCCAGCCTCTCAGCATGGTGAAGCAACCCATCCTCCTCGAGGATGTTGAGCGTTGCAAGTCCCGCGGTGCAGGCCAGCGGGTTACCGCCGAATGTCGAACCGTGGTTGCCAGGCCCGAAAGTGCCTGCGGCCTTGCCCGATGCGAGGCATGCGCCTATCGGCATGCCCGAGCCCAGACCTTTTGCCAGCGTCATCACGTCGGGCAGGATGCCCGCATGCTGATATGCAAACCATTTTCCGGTGCGGCCGATGCCGCACTGCACCTCGTCCAGCATCAAGAGCCAGTCGTGCTCGTCGCATATCCTGCGAAGTTCCTGCAGGTAGGAAATGTCGCCCAGGCGTATTCCGCCCTCACCCTGTATGGGTTCGACCAGTATCGCGACCACGCTCGAGTTGTGCTGGGCGACCTGGCGGATCGCCTCGAGGTCGTTGTAGGGAACGCGCACGAAACCCGTGACCAGCGGCTCGAAACCGGCCTGAACCTTGCGGTTTCCGGTGGCCGACAGGGTGGCCAGCGTGCGTCCGTGAAAGGCCTTTTCCATCACGATGATGGAGGGAACCTCTATGTTTTTCTTGTGACCATGCATGCGCGCAAGCTTGATCGCGGCCTCGTTGGCCTCGCAACCCGAATTGCAGAAGAACACCTCCTGCATGCCGGAGAGACTGCAAAGCTTGTCGGCCAGAAGCTCCTGACCTTCCACGCGGTAGACGTTGGAGCAGTGGATCAGCTTTCCGATCTGGGCAGTCAAGGCCGCCGTATAGCGTGGATGCGCATGGCCCAGCGTGTTCACCGCGATGCCGGACAGCCCGTCAAGATAGCGATTGCCTTCGTTGTCCCAAAGCCATGCGCCCTCGCCGCGCGTAAACGCGACCGGAAGTCTGGCGTAAGTATTCATCACATGCGTCATACAGCACCTTAGGTCAAGAAACCCGAAAACCGGTATTGAACCAAACCACCCAGACGAGATCAAGGCCGATACCGGACCATAAAACGATCAAGCCGACATCGCTGTCGGCTTGATAGCGGCAGAAACATGCCCGCCGCGATTCCACCCGGAGGCCGGCCTTCGCCAGCCGATCAGGGAAAACCGATCAGGCCATCGCCTTGATGGCGGCAGACAGGCGGCTCTTGTGACGCGCCGCCTTGTTCTTGTGTATGATCTTCTTGTCCGCGATCCTGTCTACCGTGCTAACAGAAGACTGGTAAACGGACTGGGCAGCGGCCTTGTCGCCTGCCTCGATCGCCTTGATCACCTTCTTGATCGCAGTGCGCAATTCAGAGCGCAGGCTGCTGTTGTGTGCATTCTGCTTGACCGCCTGACGCGCGCGCTTACGGGCTTGTGCGCTATTTGCCATGAAACTACTCCTTGAATTCAGCTTGCATGAAAGGGGCGCATTCTACCGGCTTTGCCGGACTTGTGCAACCTGAGATTCCGTCGCCTGCAAGATCCACCCGCAAGCAAGGCAGGCGCATTCCGGAATGACCGCGCCTCGACGCGCTTTGGCGCCGAGCGCCGGCCTGTTGGCGGCTGGCCTGTTGTGATACAGTGAACAGCATATGGTCCGATGCCCCGCCAGAGGATGGCGCTTACCAGGTTCCGCGATGAGTTTACAGCCACACAAGCCTGCCAGACTTGTTTTCTCCTACCTCTTCTCCGGCGAAGGACAGGGCCAGCTTCTGGATGAGCAGGCCGCACTCGAATGGCTGGCGCTTGCTGCCCGCCCGGAGAAGGAATATATCTGGCTGCACTTTGACAGCCCGCATGGCATAGAAGAGCGCTGGCTTCAATACCTCGAGCTCAGCATGACTTTCAGGGACACACTGCATGAAGAGCGCCGATCTTCGCGTCTCACCCGCAGGCATCACGGACTCTTCGCAGTGATGAATGACGTGAATTATGTTGCAGACGGCAAGGAGCCGGAGATCGCCACCCTGTGGGTCAGCCTGCGCCAGCACTGGCTTCTGAGCGCATGGGACAGGCCGCTTCGCTCGATCGGTGAACTCGTAAGGCTTGTCGATTCCGGACAGGCCTTTCCCAGCCCACTTTCGCTGGTCACGGAACTGCTCTCGGAACAGGCGGATGTATTGTTCGAGATCCTGCGCAAGATCGCCGATGCCGCCAACGACATAGAAGACAAACTCCTGCACAACAAGCTGCCAAAGCGGTCATCGCTGGGCCACTTCCGCCGCGATCTCGTGAGGCTGCAGAGGCTGCTCGCACCCGAACCGGATTCCATCTTCAGAATAGTGAGCCGTCCGCCAAAATGGGCGAAGGATGAAGAGCTCGATTACCTGCAGTTCGCCACCGAGAATTTTTCGGTGGCGGCAAGGGACATGATGAATCTGCAGGATCGCATCAGCCTGCTGGAGGAGGATATCGCCGCAAGGGTGAGCGAAAAGACCAATCACAGCCTGTTCATCCTGACCTCGGTGACGGTCATGTCCCTGCCCATGACCGTGGTGGGCGCACTCTTCGGCATGAACGTCGGCGGCATGCCTTTCAGGGGCAGCGATTTCGGCTTCTGGATACTGCTTCTGATTTCTTCCGCTTTGACTGCGATCTCGGCATGGCTGATCTTCCGGCTTTTGCGTGAAGGATGAGTCTGCTTCGGCCGCATTTCTTCCCGAAACTTATCCGCCGTTTGACGCGCATCCCAGCCAGCCTCTAAACTCGCATCCTGTCCACTGCGAGGCTTCAAATGAAACTGCACCTGGCCGGCCCGGCCGACATCAAGCTCTTCACAGGCTACGCGGAAGACCATGTACTGGTCAACAAGGAGCGCTTTGAAGGCAGCATCGTCGTCATTGCAGGCGAAGTCCTGAGCGACTGGCCTGTCGCGCGCTTCGAGGATCTTGACGAAGCGCACTTCGACTACTTCCTGGAAATGCGGCCGGAAGTGCTGCTCTTTGGCACAGGCAACACCCAGCGCTTCGCTCATCCCCGCCTCTACCGGAAGCTCACCGAAGCCGGCATAGGCGTCGAGTTCATGGACACTCCTGCCGCCTGCCGCACCTACAACATACTGGTCGCGGAAGACCGCAAGGCGGTCGCCGCCATCCTGATTTCCAAATAGCGATGACACGAAATCTGCAAAACGTGATCGCACAAATCGAAGGCGCGATACTCGGAAAACCAAAACAGATCCGCTGCGCGCTCGCCTGCGTGATCGCAAGGGGCCATCTTCTGATCGAGGATGTTCCCGGAGTCGGCAAGACCACGCTGGCCCATGTTCTGGCGCGCACGCTGGGTCTGCAATTCTCGCGCATCCAGTTCACCAGCGATCTTCTTCCCGCGGACATCCTGGGCGTATCGGTTTTCGAGCGCGACAGCAACAAGTTCAGATTCCACCCCGGCCCGATATTCTCGCAGATGCTGCTGGCGGACGAGGTGAACCGCGCAACACCCAAGGCGCAGAGCGCACTGCTGGAGGCGATGGAGGAACACCAGGTCACCGTGGAGGGAGAGACACGCAAGCTGCCCGAGCCCTTCTTCGTGATCGCAACCCAGAACCCCTCTCACCAGACAGGCACCTATCCCCTGCCCGAATCTCAGCTCGACCGCTTCCTGATGCGCATCGAGATGGGCTATCCCGATCCCGTCGCCGAGCGAGGCCTGCTCTCCGGCATGGACCGCAGGGAGATCATCTCAGGGCTCGATCCACAATTGGATGCGGCAGGGCTCCTGGAGCTGCAGCGGCTGGCCCAAAAAGTCTTCGTGTCGGAGGCCCTTCTCGACTACGTCCAGGCCCTGCTGCGCCACACAAGGGAGTCCGCCCATTACGCCCAGGGCCTGAGTCCCAGGGCAGGACTTGCCCTGCTCTCGGCGGCGCGAGCCTGGGCACTGATAGACGGCAGGAATGCGGTGTTGCCGGAAGACGTGCAAAGCGTGCTTCCCGGGGTGGCAAGCCATCGCCTCCCCATGGCGGGCGACCCTGCAGACCTGATCGAAGCGGTGGCGATCCCGTAATGCCGTGCTCGCCGCGCTAAACCGCCGTTTCAAGAACTGGCTGTTCCGCCCGAAGATCGAACGGGGGCCAATCACGCTCACGCAGCGCCGCATCTTCATCCTGCCGACCCGGCAGGGGCTTGCCCTGGCAGGCGTCCTGCTTCTGATGCTGCTGGGTGACATCAATTACAACCTGAGCCTGGGCTACATCCTGACCTTCCTGCTTTTCACGATGGCGATATCGTCCATGCTGCATACCTTCCGCAACCTTGCCTATCTCGAAATCAGCGCGGGGCGCGCAGGGCCGGTATTCCAGGGCGAAACCGCCAGGTTCCCCCTGCATCTGCACAGCAGGATCGCTCGCTACCAGCTCGCCCTGAACGATGAGACCCGCTTCGACGTGCCGGCCGGCCGGACGACAGAAACCTGCTTTCTCAGGCATGCCGAAAAAAGGGGATGGCTGGAGCCGGGAAGAATAACGATATATACGGTATTCCCGCTGGGCCTGTTCCGCGCCTGGTCGTATCTGCATTTCGATGTCAGGTGCCTTGTCTATCCCAGACCCATGGCGGACGCAAGGCTGCCGGGAGGCGCCCCTCCAGCAGCCCATGGCGACGACGACTTTTCCGGGCTACGCACCTATGTCCCGGGAGATGCGATGCCGAGGATCGCATGGAAGGCCTATGCGCGCGAAAGGGGATTGCTGGTCAAGCAATTCTCGGGCCGCAGCGATGAACTGTGGCTGGACATGCAGGATGCCCGTGACGAAAACCTCGAGGACAAGCTCTCGCGCATGGCGGCCTGGGTGCTGGAGGCGGAATCGAAGGGGATGACCTACGGGTTAAGACTGGGCGATCAGGAAATAAGGCCCGGCAACGGATCCTTGCATCGGGAATCCTGCCTCTCCAGGCTCGCGCTTTACGGGATTCAGGAATGAGCCGCGAGCTGATCTACAGCCTGGTGTTATGCGTGCTGATGGTGACAGTGCCCCACGCCCCCCACCTTCCTGCCTGGATAAGCGCACTGGGCGCGGTACTCCTGCTATGGCGCAGCTATCTTGCGCATTCCGGCCTCCCCCTGCCAGGCCGCATTCCGCTTCTTGTCATCACGATCGCCTCCCTGCTCGGGATACTCATCGAATTTCACACCCTGTTCGGACGCGAGGTCGGCATCGCGCTGCTCGCCCTTCTGGCCTCCCTCAAGCTGATGGAAATCAGAAACCGGCGGGACGCGATTGCGCTGATCTATCTCTGCTGCTTCAGCATCATCGTCAATTTCCTCTATTCGCAAAGCCTTGCCACAGGCTTGTATCTGATCGCAACATTGCTGGTGATCACGGCCTCATGGGTGCATCTCAACATGCCGGGAAGCGCATTCAGGGATCGCTTCAAGGTCGCATCGACGCTGCTGCTGCAGGCGCTCCCGCTCACCCTCATCCTATTCCTGCTTTTTCCAAGGATACAGGGCCCGCTCTGGGGGCTGCCCCAGGACGCCTACTCGTCAAGGAGCGGCCTGGACGACAGGATGTCGCCCGGCAGCATGGCGCACCTCATCCTGTCCGACGACGTGGCCTTCCGGGTCAGGTATAAGGGCCGAATCCCGCGCCGCGACCAGATGTACTGGCGTGGCCCCGTGCTCTGGGATTTCGACGGCAGGGAATGGACCAGAGGCAGAGCCAGCGATGTCGTGGCACCCAGGCTTTCGGACGCATCCGACCCGGTCGAATACGAGGTGACGCTCGAGCCAAACAACAAGAACTGGCTATTCGCGCTGGACATGCCGGACGGAATCACCATGCCTGCAAGGCTGACCTACGACTTCCAGGCGATCAGTTCCAGACCCATCCATGAACGCATCATCTACGACGCCCGGTCGGTGCTTTCCTACCGGGCCAATCTCCAGGAGTCGGATGCCGAACTCAAGCGCGCATTGCGGCTGCCTACGGGGATCGGCCCGAAAGCGGTGGCGCTTGCAGCCAAGTGGCGCAGTCAGGGCATCAGCGATGAACAGCTGATCGGACGCGCGCTGGCTTATTTCCATGACCAGGATTTCCGCTACACGCTGGATCCCAGGCCCGCCGGCAGCGTAGACGATTTCCTGTTCTCGACCCGGGAGGGTTACTGCGAGCACTATGCATCCGGCTTCGTCTTCCTGATGCGGGCAGCGGGCATACCGGCGCGGGTGGTGACGGGATATCAGGGGGGCGAATACAACCCGGCGGGCCGATACTACATCGTACGCCAGTCCGATGCGCACGCTTGGGCCGAGGTCTGGCTGAAGGGTGCTGGCTGGCGGCGCATGGATCCGACGGCGGCAATCTCGCCGGAGCGTGTCGCGCGCGGCCTTTCCACCTTGGAGACCCCAGCGCTGCCGGTCGCGGATGGCGCAGCATGGATGCACAGCCTGCGCATGAACTGGGATGCACTCTCCTACCGGTGGAACCAGTGGGTTCTGGGTTACAACAGCGAGAACCAGTTCGCCTATCTCTCGCGCATCGGCCTCACATCGGCGACCAGACAAATAGCGTATCTCGCGGCTGCGATGGGATTCATCGTCTGCCTTTTTGCGCTCTACATGCTGCGCGACCTTTTCCTGAAAAAGACCGACAGGGCGCAGAAAGCCTGGCTCAAGGCATGCAAAAAACTCGAAAGAGCAGGCCTTCCGCGCCTCCAGCACGAGGGGCCTCTGGACTATGCGACGCGCATCGCAATGACCCGCCCCGATCTCGCGACAGGATTCCGCGAGATCGCCGAGCTTTACATCCGGCTGCGCTATTCAGGTTCCAAGGAGGGGGAGGAGAAACTCAAGCGGCTCGCATCAGCATTCAGGGCATGAAGGAGTATAATCCGCCCATCAGCAATCCAGTTTATCGCCATGCTCATCACCCGCCGCCTTGAATTCGATGCAGGCCACCGCATCCCCAACCACAACAGCCAGTGCAGGCATCTGCACGGCCACCGCTATGCGATCGAGATCACGCTCTCAGGCGACATCATCAATGCAGAGGGCCAGTCCGAACAGGGCATGGTGATGGATTTTTCCGACGTGAAACGCATCGCGCAGCAGCAGCTCGTCGATCATTGGGATCATGCATTCCTGGTCTATCGAGGGGACAAGAAGGTATGCGAATTTCTATCCGGCATGCCGGACCACAAGACCGTTGTGATGGATGTCGTCCCCACCGCCGAAAATCTCGCCGAACTCGCCTTCGGCATTTTGAATCCCGCCTATCAGGACACCTACGGGAATCATCTGAGGTTAGAGCGCATCAGGATTTTCGAAACCCCGAACAACTGGGCAGACTGCATACGCGCCTAAAAAATTCTGGACACGCCGCGTGCCTTCGTTCAAAATGCGCGGCGACTTTGAGTCGGCCCGTGCCGTCTGTCAAAACTCAGGAAGTGTGGCCGAGCGGTTTAAGGCACTGGTCTTGAAAACCAGCGAGGATGAGAGTCCTCCGTGAGTTCGAATCTCACCGCTTCCGCCAAAAAGACTTCCAGAAACTTCCAAAAAAATCCACGATCATCATAAAAACATAGATTTATACGAAAGTAAGCGTATATCTCGGTGCAGTAACTTCCATTTGCATCCAGTCGCAAACCGTGGTAACTTTTGTGGTAACTTTTCGAACGCGCAGGAGTTACCACGATGGCCACGAATTTGCTGTCAGCAGCCGAATGTAAGAACGCTACCAGCAATGGTGCAAACGTACGCAAGCTCCATGATGGCGGCGGACTTTACTTGTGGATTTATCTCGATGGCCGGAAATATTGGCGATTGCGTTACTGGCATGGAGACAAGGAAAAATCTTTATCCCTAGGCGTATATCCCAAGGTCAGCCTGAGCGATGCTCGGAAAAAACGCGACGAACTGCGCAAACAGCTACAAGCAAACCTCGACCCTTCTGCTGAACGCAAGGCAAACAACTTGCGCAATAAGCTCGCCAATGCGAATTCATTCGAGGCAGTCGCGCTAGAGTGGTACAACAAGCAAGTACACACATGGGTCGAACATCATGCCAGCGATGTGAAACGCCGCCTTGAAAGCAACATTTTCCCCACACTGGGAAAGCGCCCGATTGACCAGATAAATGCATTGGAACTGTTGGAAACCATCCGCAAAATTGAAGCTCGTGGCGCATATGATCTGGCTCATCGGGTATTGCAGGTATGTGGGCAAGTATTTCGCTATGGCATCGCTACTGGCCGTTGCACTCGAAATCTTGCCGCCGACCTGCGCGGCGCACTCACCCCGCATGTAAAGAAACATCAATCTGCCGTCCGCCCTGAAGAACTCCCCGACCTGTTGCGTGCTATTGCAAAATATGAAGAAATTGGCGACAAGCAAACCCGCCTTGCCATGCAGCTATTGGCTCAAACTTTTGTACGTACCAACGAGCTGATTGGTGCAGAATGGAATGAATTTGATCTGGCTAACGCCTTATGGATTATCCCCGCCGCCCGCATGAAAATGAAAACCGAGCACATTGTTCCGCTAGCAAAACAAACGATTGAGAAACTCGAAGAGCTCAAGGAAATATCGGGCGGTAGTCGTTTTGTGTTCCCTGGACGAAATCGGGATAAACCCATCAGCAACAACACTATGTTGTTTGCCCTGTACCGTTTGGGTTACAAAGGCAAAATGACAGGCCACGGCTTCCGCGCGGTGGCTTCCACTATTCTCAACGAAACCGGCTTCAACCCTGACGTAATCGAACGCCAGCTTGCACACTGCGAGCGCAATGAGGTACGAGGTGCATACAACCGCGCTGAATATCTGATTGAACGCAAAAAAATGATGCAACATTGGGCAGACTATCTTGATTCAATAGAAGCGGGCGCAAAGATTGTCCATCTGAGAGGACATGCAGCCTAATTGAGTACGGCGAGCATTTCGATTATGCTGCAACCCGGCTCAAGATGATGATCGACGAATCTGTGGACTGGACATCATGCACAATACACTGAACATGGCGACACAGGAGTTCAAACAGGGATTCACGAAAGGGTGGATCGGCGCATGGCGATATGGGTACTTTGCGCCGATCACCGCCGTGATGCTGGCCATTACTCGTCCCGGCAGTTACTTTTGGCACATCCGGGCGCTCTATAGAATGTGCTACTGGCGGGGCAGCTATCCGATACCGCACGCCCCCGCACGAAAGAAACAAGCATAGAAACCAAATCTACGCGCATCACTCCGGTGGGTGGCAACAAACTAATCGTCAGGCTGCAATGAACCTGTTGCGGACCCTCGGCCACCCAGCTTCGCGGTCATTTGAATGACTGCTGTGCTTCGAAACCTGCCCGAAGGCCAATTCACGCTGATCGGCCAAACTGGAAGTTAGGGGAAAAGAATGTATGTTTGTTTTGCACAAGTTTTCTGACACCATCGGTGCAACTTCAGGTAGCTGCCTGTTCTCTTCGTTTCGCCCACATGTACCATATGAACAGCGCAACTGGTGCGGCAAGCGCGGCGAAGATGGTTAAGCCGTAGCTTTCACGGAACCGCAGGATAGCAGGCAGATATTCTCCGCAAAAATATCCCGCCGCGATGAACTGCCCGATGCCGACCATAACTCCAAGCGCGTTGAAGCGAACGAAGGTCACGTAGTTCAAGCGTAACATGCCGGCCATTGCCGGCGTTACCCATGATAGAGGGCCGCTCAAGCGGGCCGCGAACACAGCGATCGCACCGCGTCTTTGGAAAAATGCCACACCGCGTCGATAATTATCTTCACGTACGAAGTTGCCCACCAGCGGAAGTTTCGCCAAGCGTTCGAATAATGACACTCCCCAATACCTCCCAAGCCAGTAACTCGCGTTGTCACCAAGTATCCCGCCGGCATAGAGTGTGGCCGTCACGGCCCAGACATTTAATATTCCAAGACCGGCGAGCAACGCACCTGGGATAAAGAACAACTCTCCGAATACCACCAGTGAAGTCGGAATCAGCGTCTCGAAGAATGCGCCGAGGAATAACACACCGTAAGCCAGATGGTCATGTTCGCTAAGGATAGCGGACATGTGATCGAGCGAGGCGAAGTCAACGTATGACATCGTATTTCCTGTTGATCTTTAAGCGCATCGGCATCAGCGCTTCGACTGTCCAGCGCAAGCTTAGGCGCAGGTACCCACAAGAATCGAAGCGCCTCGTCGAAGTGCTTACCTGGTTGGTAGGCAGAAAAAAGAAGCGCCCATAGCGTCGGCACTCCTGAATAAAATTCAGGTCCTCTGAAAAGTTCAGGTCCTCACGAAAGCGCACGCCTCGCGCTACCTGCGTGCGCGCCACCTGAATCGAGAACGAAGTGCGAGTGAAGCGATGGATGAAGTCATAGGCTCTAAACCAGGCGCGACCATACCAGCCGGTGCCCAATTCGGGAAGAATGCTGGTCGTCCCCACGCTCAGATCATCATCACCATGTCGATTGAGCCAGGTGTTGAGGTGCTGCAGGAAATTTGTCCCAATGTGGGTGTCTGCATCGCAGAACACCACCCATTCCGAATCCGGCGCCAGCTTGTCCAGCCCCACATTCTTCGCGTGCGATACCCCGCCCTCGTTGATCGGCACAATGTGCAGACGGCCACCGCTCTCTGCGGAGATTCTCTGGGCGATGTCACGCGTCGCATCGGTGGAGCCGTTTTCTACCAGCACGATCTCGTAGCGGTCCGCGGGATAGCGCTGCGCTAGCAGGCACTTTAGCGTCGCCCCGATCTCGGCCTCTTCGTTGTAGGCCGGCACGACGATAGAGACGAAATGCTTATGCGAAAGCTCGGCGATGCCGTCGCTGATGCGACGAAGCGATTCCTCCGTTTTCCACGGTGCCTCGAAGGGGCGTGTCTGTTCGCATTCCTGCAGCGCCGACCCCAGATCCAAGCATTCCTGCTGCGTGCGGGTAACGTAGTAGCGTTGCCCTCCCAAGTAGGAGGCCAGGTATTCCTGCTCGGTCTGATTCGGGGTAGGGATTATCAGTGCGCGCTTGCCGTGCTCCACCATGTCCATCACCGTGGTGTAGCCGGAGCGCGAAACCACCACGCGCGCCCGGTTGAACAACTCCTGCCGCAGGTCGCCGCTGGCCACTGGATAGATTTCCAGATCGTTGGTACGGAAGCAGTCATAAGCCGCTTGGTCGCCACTGGCATCGCCAAGCACGAACACCTTGCGCCCTGGCAGACAGGCAGCCTGTTCCAGCAGGCTGCAAACAAAAGATTCCTTGTGTTCCAGCAGGTAACCGCTGATCACAAACAGGTAATCGATGTCCGGGGAGATTCCGGACAACGCCGAGCAACTGTTCCTGACCGGACTTTTTTCGATGCTGGACGTCATGATGGCGCAGCCTCTAGGCGAAATCCTGAAACAGATCGCCCTGCCGGATGCGGTTGTCATGGCATTGCGCAACGAGCCAGGGCCGATGAGCGGCGCATTGTCGCTGGCCAGCGCAATGGAATCCAGGGCGCCCGACGAGATGGCTGCGGCCGCCCTGAAATGCGGGCTGGATACCCAGACCGTCACTGCAGCGATGATGGGGGCGTTGTCCTGGGCGCATCAGGTCAGCAGCGCGGGCGAATAGTCACTGCAATGCCCTGCAGATGCCTGAACGGTGCCGTTATCATGCAATGGATCGGGGAAAACTGCTGCCATCAGGATTGAACTTGCGCCACGTTTTCATTTCTTATGCATAATCCCTCTTTGAAGAACGGGAAGGAGTGCGATCATGAAAACTTTAATCTGGCTGCTTCCGACTGCATTGCTCGCCGCATGCGCAACCCAGCCGCCCGCCAAACTCTCGACAGGCCCGTTTGCCAGCGTCACGCCGCTTGCTGCGCAGACGCAGAACTTCGCCGGAAACAAGGTGCGCTGGGGTGGAACGATCGCAAGCGTGACGCCAAGGAAGAATGAAACCTGTTTCCAGGTCGTGAGCCATACGCTCGACTCGATTGCGCGCCCGGAGGAGGAGGACAAGTCTGACGGCCGCTTCATGGCTTGCAGCCCGGGATTCTACGACCCGGTCATCTATGCGACAGGCAGGGAAGTGACGGTGACCGGAACCTTGCAGCCTTCCGTCCCCGGCAAGATCGGCGAATACGACTACCTCTTCCCCTACGTTGCCGCGGATGAAATCTTCCTTTGGCCGAAACGCCAGGTGGAACTGAACTACCCGGACTACTACTATCCGCTCTGGATGATGTAGGCCTGCCTTCCGCACCAGTCGCGGGCGAACTGGCTTGCCACGCGGCCGCTGCGCGCCCCCCGCGAAAGCGACCACTGCAGCGCGGCCTGGCGCACCTCGTCCGTCATGCCGTGCTGCCAGCCGTGATGCTTGAGCCAGCGTTCCGCGATCGCCAGATATTCCTCCTGACCGAAAGGATAGAAGGAGATCCAGAGGCCGAAGCGCTCCGACAGGGAAACCTTTTCCTCCACGCTCTCGGCAGGATGGATTTCGTCGCCCACGTGCCTCGTCGCCAAATTGTCGCTCATGTAGTCCGGCATCAGATGGCGCCGGTTCGATGTCGCGTAGATCAGGAGGTTGTCGGAAAAGGCGACCAGATCCCCGTCCAGCGCCGCCTTCAGCGTCTGATACCCGACCTCGTCGGCGTTGAAGGAGAGATCGTCGCAATACAGTATGAATCTTTCCTTCCTGCCCTCGACCAGGCTCACGATCCAAGGCAGATCGGCAAGCCCCTGCTTGTCGATCTGGATCACCCGCAGGGAAAGTCCGGCATATTCGTTGAGCAAGGCTTTCACGAGGGACGACTTTCCCGTGCCCCTCGCCCCCGAAAGCAGCACGTTGTTGGCCGTCCCGCCTTTCACGAACTGCAGCGTGTTCTGCGCGATGCGAGTCTTCTGGTCGTCTATGCCGATAAGGTCGGATAACGCGATGCGCTGGAAATTTGCCACCGGCTCGAGCGCACGCCTTGCATGGTTCCAGCGGAAGGCAGAGGCAGCATCGAAGTCGGGTGCCTCAACCCCGGATGAGGGCAGCATGCCTTCCAGCCTCGAAAGCAGTCCTTCGGCGCGGTCGAGAAACTGGTCCAGTCTTTCCATGGTCAGCTGCGGTAGCTCGCGTTGATCTTTACATAGTCGTAGGAGAAATCGCAGGTCCAGAGCGTCGCGCCCGCCTCCCCACGGTTCAGCACCACGCGTATCGTGATGTCGGACTGCCTCATCACGCGCTGCCCGTCCTCCTCCCTGTAGCTTTGCGCCCTGCCACCGTTTTCGGCGACCAGCACGTCATCGAGGTAGAGCCTCAATGCCGACACGTCCAGATCTTCGACGCCCGCATAGCCGATCGCGGCCAGGATGCGCCCGAGGTTGGGGTCGGAAGCGAAGAAGGCGGTCTTCACGAGCGGGGAATGCGCGATCGCATAGCCTATCTTCCTGCACTCGTTTCCATCCCTTCCGCCCTCGACCTTGACCGTAATGAACTTGGTCGCGCCCTCCCCGTCCCGGACGATGGCCTGCGCAAGAAGGACAGCGACTTCGACGACCGCCTCGAAAAGGGTATGATAGTTCTTGCTTCCCGCATCGCTCACCTCGGCAAGCCCAGACTTTCCGGTCGCCATCAGCATCAGCGCATCGTTCGTGGAAGTGTCCCCATCCACGGTGATGCAGTTGAACGAACGGTTCGCGGCATCGCTCACCATCTTCTGAAGCAGCGGCTGGGATACAGCGGCATCCGTTGCGATATAGCCCAGCATGGTCGCCATGTTGGGATGTATCATGCCAGAGCCCTTGGCGATGCCGGTGATCGTGACCTCGACGCCGTCCATCGAGATGCGCTTCGAAACCGCCTTGGCGACGATGTCCGTCGTCATGATCGCCTCACTCGCATCGAGCCAGTTGTCCTCGACCATGCCGGCAACGGCAGCAGGCAATCCGGCTGCGATCCTTGCAACAGGCAAGGGCTCCATGATCACCCCCGTCGAAAAGGGCAGTATCTGATCAGCCTTGCAGTTGAGCAGGCCCGCCAGCGCTGCGCAGGTATCCCTGGCATCCTTCAATCCCTGCTCGCCTGTTCCCGCATTCGCATTGCCGGTGTTCACCACCAGCGCGCGTATGCCTTTGCCAGAAGCCAGATGTTCCTTCGCGACGATCACGGGTGCGGCGCAGAAACGGTTTTTAGTGAATACGCCCGCGATCCTCGCACCCTCGCAAAGGCCGATGACCAGAAGATCCTTGCGGTTCTCGCGCTTGATGCCGGCCTTCGCGATGCCCAGCGCAACGCCCGCCACGGGCAGTGCCGAAGCCGGCGGATTCAGGTTGACAGGCATCTTCTTCTCCTAGTAACGACCGCCGGTCTTGTAGATGTAATTGGAAAGCTCGGCCGACTCGCTGTTCACTCGCCGGACGATGCCGTGCATGTTCCTTATGATGCCGCGCATCACGTGGTACACGAGCCTCGGATGGGAATTGAGCAGCGACTCGAATCGCAAGCGCTGCATGCTCAGAACCTTGGTGGGGCCCACCGCATAGAGCGTTGCGCTGATCTGCGAGGCCGCCCCTCCCGCGAAGGTGATCATGCCCGCAAGATCCCCGGGCTTCAGGACATGGATCACCGCCTTTTCCGCTGCGCTTTCTATCCTGACCTCTATATCGCCGGACGCGAGCATGTAAAGATTGTCGGGCTGCTCGTCGTTGGGCTTGACGATCACGTCACCCGCCTTGAATTCCTGGACCTCGAAGAGCTCGGACAGGATCTCCACCTCCGCATCGCTCAGCTCTTCGGTGACGGGTGATGCGCGCAGGGTGTCTATCACCAGTGACATTGCCTTCTCCTCTAGTTCAGTTGCCCATGGCACTGCTTGTATTTCTTTCCGGAGCCGCAGGGACAGGGGTCGTTGCGCCCTATCTTCCTGCCAGACCTGACGACGGGCTGCTGCTCCTCATCCTTGTCCTGCCCCGACAGCGCTTCCTCATAGTCTGCATGGTGGTACTGAACATCCACGGGTGCCGCCTGAACAGGCTCGATCTCGTCTTCGCTGCGTATCTCGACGTTCATCAGCACCTGTATCACCTCGCGCTTGATCACGTCCAGCATCATCGAGAACAGCTCGAAAGCCTCGCGCTTGTATTCCTGCTTGGGATTCTTCTGCGCATAGCCGCGCAGGTGGATGCCCTGGCGCAGATGGTCCAGCGAGGCGAGATGCTCCCGCCAGTGCATGTCCAGGGTCTGCAGCATGATCGCGCGCTCGTAGTGGCGCATCATCTCGGCGCCCACCAGTTCCACTTTCGCCTGATAGGCCTCTCTTGCCCGCTCGAAGATGCGCGCGCGCAACCCCGCCTCGTCCAGCGTCTTCTCTTCATCCAGCCACTTTGCAAGCGGAAGCTCGAGGCGGTATTCGGATGCGAGCGCCTTCTCCAGCCCGGCGACATCCCACTGCTCTTCCATGCTGTGGGGAGCGATGTAGAGGCTGATCATCTCGTCCAGCACGCCATCGCGCATGCCGGAGATGGTCTCGGATATGTCATCGCTTTCCATGAGCTCGGTGCGCTGGCGGTAGATCACCTTGCGCTGGTCGTTCGCCACGTCGTCGTATTCGAGTATCTGCTTGCGCATGTCGAAGTTGCGCGCCTCCACCTTGCGCTGGGCATTCTCGATCGCGCGCGTCACCCATACATGCTCTATCGCCTCCCCCTCGGGCAGCTTGAACTTGTTCATGATCGCGGCGACCCTGTCGGATGCGAAGATTCTAAGCAGCGGGTCTTCAAGCGAGAGATAGAAGCGGCTCGATCCAGGGTCCCCCTGGCGACCGGAGCGTCCGCGCAACTGGTTGTCCACGCGGCGGGATTCGTGCCGCTCCGTGCCTATGATGTGCAGGCCGCCGCTCTTGAGCACCTGGTCGTGCACGACCTGCCAGTCCTGCTTCAGCTTCGCGATGCGCGCGTCACACTCGGCCTGATCCAGGCTCGTGTCCTGGCGTATCTTCTCGATCTGGTGCTCTATGTTTCCGCCCAGCACGATGTCGGTACCCCGGCCTGCCATGTTGGTCGCGATCGTGATCATCCTGGGCTGGCCCGCCTGGGCCACGATCTCGGCTTCCCTCGCATGCTGCTTTGCGTTCAGGACCTGATGCGGCAGCTTCTCCTTGTCCAGAAGATGCGAGAGCAGCTCCGAATTCTCGATCGATGTCGTGCCCACCAGAACCGGCTGGCCGCGCTCATAGCAGTCCTTGATGTCCATGATCACCGCGCGGTACTTTTCCATCGCGGTCAGGTACACCTTGTCCATCAAGTCGCGGCGGATCGTCGGCCGGTTGGGCGGAATGATCACCGTCTCGAGGTTGTATATCTGCTGGAACTCGTAAGCCTCGGTATCGGCCGTTCCCGTCATGCCGCCCAGCTTGTCGTACATGCGGAAATAATTCTGGAAGGTGATCGAGGCCAGGGTCTGGTTTTCCTTCTTGATCTCCACGCCCTCCTTGGCTTCCACAGCCTGGTGCAGGCCGTCAGACCAGCGTCTTCCGCTCATCAGACGCCCCGTATGCTCGTCGACGATCACCACTTCGCCGTTTTGCACCACGTAGTGCTGGTCCCTGTGGTAGAGCGCATGCGCGCGCAGCGCGGCATAGAGATGGTGTATCAGGGAGATGTTGGCCGCATCGTAAAGGCTGCCGTTCGGCGGCAACAGGCCCGCTTCGGTGAGTATCTGTTCGGCATGTTCATGGCCTATCTCGGTGAGCAGTATCTGGTGATTCTTTTCATCGACCGAATAGTCCCCCGGACCGTCCTCCGTGACCTGGCGCACCAGCTTTTTCGCAAGCGCGTCTATCTTCACGTACACATTGACGTCGCCCTCGGCCTGCCCCGATATGATCAGCGGCGTTCTCGCCTCGTCGATCAGGATGGAATCCACCTCGTCCACGATCGCGAAGTTAAGCCCGCGCTGGAATCGCTCGGAGATATGGCCTGCCATGTTGTCGCGCAGATAGTCGAAGCCGAATTCGTTATTCGTGCCATAGGTGATGTCCGCGGCATAGGCAGCCTGCTTTTCCGAAGACTCCATCTGCGTGAGGATCACCCCGACACTAAGGCCAAGGAAGTTGTAAAGCTTGCCCATCCAGGCCGCATCGCGCGAAGCAAGATAATCGTTGACCGTCACCACATGCACGCCCAGACCCGTGATCGCATTGAGATAGACCGGCAGCGTCGCCATCAGCGTTTTGCCTTCCCCGGTGCGCATCTCGGCGATCTTGCCGTAATGCAGCACCATCCCGCCTATCATCTGCACGTCGTAGTGGCGCATGCCGAGCGCCCTCGAACCCGCCTCCCTGACCACCGCGAAAGCCTCCGGAAGCATGCTGTCCAGGGATTCGCCCTTGGCGTGGCGCTCCTTGAAAATCCCGGTTTTCGCCCGCAGCTCTTCATCGCTGAGTTTCGCGATGTCCGCTTCCAGTCTGTTGATCTCCTTGACGGTTTGACGATATTGCTTGAGCAGGCGATCGTTGCGGCTTCCAAAGATACTTTTTAATACTTTTGAAATCATGTCTTATCAACCAGAGGCGGACTATCCGCCCTTATCTTATTAGCTTGTCTGCAAAAAACGCACGGGATTCTGGGCCATGCCCTTGTACCTGACTTCGAAGTGCAGATGATTTCCTGTCGAACGTCCGGTGCTGCCGACTTCGCCCAGCCTGTCTCCTGCCCTCACCACCTGACCCACCTTGACAAACAGTCTGGACGCATGGGCATAGCGCGTCACGATGTCGTTGCCGTGATCGATCTCGACCATATTACCATACTGGGGATGCATAGCCGCATACACAACCACGCCGCCGGCAGACGCATAAAAGGTGGTGCCCGCCTCCGCCATGAAATCAACACCCTCGTGCATCGCGTTTCTGCCTGTGAATGGATCGATGCGCCAGCCGAAATTGGAAGTGTAGACGACATCCCTGATCGGCGCACTGGAAGGGAAGAGTTCGCGCTTCAGCTCATGCTGCATCAGGAGCGTCTGAAGCGCTGTCAGCTTGTCGGTCCGGTCGGACACCAGGCCTGCAAGCGCCTTCAGCTGGTCATTCAATGTCGCCTGCGACAATGCCCCGGGGTTCACCAGCGGCCCTCCCTGCGCGGGAGGCTCCTCGAATTCGAATTCGGAAGGATTCATGCCGGCGAGCTTCACCAGACGCGCACCCAGCGCATCCAGGCGCAGCAAGCGGGCCTGCATCTGTCCCAGCCTGATGGCAAGTGCATCCAGGCTGTTGCGCTCATATGCCTGCCGGTCGAGTTTCACGGGAAGATGGTCATTCAGCTCGCGCGCAAGATCCTCCGGCGCGAAGCGCAGCAAGGCATACTGAACGCCGATCACCGCACCTGTCATCAGCGTGAAGCCCAGAAGCAGCAGAAGCAGAAGCTGTTTTGCTCCGAGATAGATGTTGCGAGGCCCTGCCCATCTGCTGGAAACTAGAATAATATTCATCCCTACTCCTCGAAATCCGAAAGCGACGATCTTGGCCCAACCGTTGAAATCCCTGATGAGCGGCGACCCGGCACTGCGTTCACTGCTTTTTACCGCCCAATCGCTGGCAGAACTGCAAAAACAGTTCCAAAATGCCGCGCCTTCCTATCTTGCAGGTTCCTGCCAGGTGACAGGATTGCATGGCGGCACGCTCAGCATCGCCGCCGCAAACGGCACCGTTGCCGCAAAGCTGCGCCAGCTCTCGCCTGACATCGCCCAGAAGCTGAGGCAGGGGGGTTGCGAGGTTAGCGGAATCAGGGTCCGGGTGCAAGTCACCTACGAAGTGCCAAGACCCAGGCGCCCTCCCCGCACATTGAGCCCGAAGGCACGCGAGAAATTGAGCGAACTGAGCGAAAACCTGCCCGACTCGCCCCTGAAGAAGGCGCTGAAAAAGTTGTCCAGAGACTGACCTACAGGAAAACCCGCCAGGCCACGAGCACATAACGCTCGAGCACGAAAAGCAGCGCGAACACCAAAGCCAGCAGCACCATGAAGCGCACGACCTGCCACGCAAGCCTTAGATAGCGCTGCCTCCTCGTGAAGATGTACATGCCACCCAGCATCACCAGCAGCAATGCGGCGACAACGAAAAGCAGCCGCATGATCAGCATCTGCTATCCTATGCGGCGTTGAGGCGCAGGAAGGCCGGCGCATCCTCGACATTGTCGAAGGTGACGAATTCCCACGCCTGCTCGTCTGCCAGAAGTGCGCGCAGGAGCGCGTTGTTCAGCGCATGGCCGGACTTGAACCCGGAAAACGCGCCTATCACCGGATGGCCCAGAAGATAAAGGTCGCCTATCGCATCCAGCACCTTGTGCTTGACGAATTCGTCCTCGAAGCGCAGGCCGTCGGCGTTGAGCACGCGGTAATCGTCCATCACGATCGCGTTGTCCAGGCTCCCGCCGAGCGCAAGCCCCTGGGAACGCATGTATTCGACGTCCTGCATGAAGCCGAAAGTGCGCGCCCGGCTGATCTCCCTGATGTAGGAATTCTCGTCCAGCTCTATCACGACATGCTGCTTGGTGTCGGCAAAAACAGGGTGGGGAAAGTTGATCGTGAAAGTCAGCCTGTAGCCGTTGTAAGGCTCGAACTTCACCCACTTGTCGCCATCCACGACTTCGACCGCCTTCCTGATGCGGATGAATTTCTTGGCCGCAGACTGTTCGACGATGCCGGCAGACTGCAAAAGGAAGATGAAGGTGCCCGCGCTCCCGTCCATGATGGGCACTTCCGAGCCGTTCATCTCGACACAGGCATTGTCTATCCCGAGCCCCGCGAAGGCCGACATCAGATGCTCTATCGTGGCCACCCTGACGCCGTTGTACTCCATGCAGGTCGAAAGCCTCGTGTCATAGACGAGATCGGCGCGCGCCTGCATCTCGCAGACCGGCTTCACATCCACGCGGAGGAACACGATGCCGCTGTTGGCGGCACCGGGGCGCAGGGTCAGCGTGACCTTTTCCCCGCTGTGCAGGCCCACCCCGGTCACGGTCACGGAAGACTTCAGGGTACGCTGCTTCACCATGGCATTATTGAGGGCGAGTTTCATGAAAGCATTCTAGCATAGCTCAGAGGCTAACCGTTTTCTCCGGACTCGATGATCGCGCCGCCCAGACAGACATCGCCGTCATAGAAAACGACGGACTGGCCAGGGGTGACTGCCCACTGGGGCTCGTCGAAGGAAACGGCGCAGCCGGAATCGGAAATCCGCGTGATGCGGCATGCAGCATCCGCCTGCCTGTACCGCGTCTTCGCGGCATAAGGATGTCCGATACCGGACAGACTCCCGCTGATCCAGTGCGCATCGAGCGCGGCAAGGCGCCTGGAAAGAAGCAGCGGATGGTCATGCCCCTGCACCACGATCAGCCGGTTATTCTCCATGTCCTTGCCCGCAACGAACCAGGGGTCGCCGCTCGAGTCCTTGTCTCCGCCTATCCCCAGCCCCTGCCGCTGACCTATGGTGTAGAAGGACAGGCCGACATGACGCCCGACCAGCCTGCCTTCCGGGGTACGCATCTCTCCCGGGACCATCGGCAGATAGCGGTTCAGGAATTCCCTGAAAGGGCGCTCGCCTATGAAGCAGATGCCCGTGCTGTCCTTCTTCGCGAAGTTGCAAAGCCCGTTCCGCCTTGCGATCTCGCGCACCTCGGATTTTTCAAGGTCGCCCAGCGGGAACATCGCGCGCCCGAGCTGGGCCTGATTCAGGCGATGCAGGAAATAGCTCTGATCCTTTCCCGCATCCTTCGCCTTCAAAAGCTGGAAAAGCCCGTCGACTTCGCGCACCTTCGCATAATGCCCGGTCGCGATGGCATCCGCGCCAAGCTCCATCGCGTGATCCAGGAAGGCCCTGAACTTGATCTCGGCATTGCAGAGGATGTCCGGATTGGGCGTCCTTCCCGCCTTGTATTCCTCGAGGAAGGCGCTGAAAACGCGGTCCTTGTATTCCTTCGAAAAATTCACCGCCTCTATCGGTATCCCTATGTTGTCGGCGACCGATACCGCATCGATCAGATCCTGGCGGGAAGGACAGTAATCCCCGTCATCGTCGTCCTCCCAGTTCTTCATGTAGAGGCCGATCACGTCATAGCCCTGCTGCTTCAACAGCAGCGCGGCGACAGAGGAATCCACCCCGCCAGACATGCCGACCACAACGCGTTTTATCATTTCAAGCCCCGGGAATTCGCCGCAGATCTAATCATAATGGACCAGCAGATCGAGCGGATAGCGCTTTCCCGCAAGATAATCCTCGCAGCAGCGCAACACCAGCGGACTGCGGTGCCTGTCGCTGCAGGCGCGAATCTCCTCCATCGTCATCCACACCGCGCGCACGATGCCCTGATCAAGCGCGCGTCCGGGATGATGATAGACAAGCTTTCCGCCAAACGCGAATCTGAGATAGGTGGCATCCGCTTCATTGGAATGCCAGCGATATATACCGACAAGGTATCCGGGTTCGAAATCGTATGCGGATTCCTCGAGCGCCTCGCGCACCGTTCCCGCGGCAAGCGTCTCGCCAGGTTCCCAGTGGCCTGCCGGCTGATTGAAGCGCAGGCCGTGCGAAGTCTCCTCCTCGACCAGGAGGAAGCGGTTGTCGCGGTGAATGACCGCCGCGACGGTGACATGTGGTTTCCAGATCATGAATGAATGAAGGCAGGGTTTCCCCTGCCTTCTTCTAAAAAATTTGCTTCAATTACTTGGCAGCAGGAGCGGCTTCTTCAGCCTTCTTTGCTTTTGCCTTCTTGTGCTTCTTGTGGTGCTTTGCCTTCTTGGCCGGCTTTGCCTCATCGGACTTTGCGGGTGCTGTCGCGGCGGCTGCATCCTTTGCAGGGGCTGCATCAGCGGCAACGGCAGAGAAAGAAACGGCAGCGAATACGGCGGCGATCAGCGTGGACAACAGTTTGCTCATTTGTAACTCCTAGTCAGTTAATGATTGGCAGATTTGCCGACACTCGGGTGTCGCTGCCTACAACGCATCATGTGCTGAGTCGGTTGACAATTTGGTGCCGGGGGGGGGACTCGAACCCCCACGCCCTCTCAGGCACCGGATTTTGAGTCCGGCACGTCTACCAGTTCCATCACCCCGGCAAGAAGCCGCGCATTATCCATGAAACACCTGCCCATATCAACTACAATCGCGCCTTTGAGGAAATGTTGCCAAGCGATGCGTACCGACGATTTTGATTTCGATCTGCCAGAAAACCTGATAGCCCAGCACCCGCCATCCGAGCACGGATTGAGCCGCCTGCTCTGCATGAAGGGTCATGCTCTTGAAGACGCGATGTTCTCCGATTTCCCGCAGAAAATGAAGGCGGGCGATGTGCTGGTCTTGAACGACACCCGCGTGATCAAGGCGCGGCTGTTCGGATTCAAGCAAAGCGGCGGCAAGGTCGAGGTCCTGATAGAGCGCGTGCTGGGCGAACATGAGGCGCTGGCCCAGATCAGGGCGAGCAAGTCCCCTGCTGCCGGCAGCCTGCTGATCCTCGCGGAAAAGCTCGAGGCTTGGGTGAAGGGACGCGAGGGTGAATTCTTCCGCCTGCGCTTTTCTTCCGACACGCCTCTACTGGAACTTCTGGAGCAATACGGCAACCTCCCCCTTCCGCCCTACATTTCCCATGCGGCGGGAAAGGAGGACGAAGCGCGCTATCAGACGGTGTTTGCAAGAAAATCGGGCGCGGTCGCAGCGCCCACCGCAGGCTTGCATTTCAGCGACGGGATGCTGAAAACCCTGGAGTCCAGCGGCGTCAGGATCCGCTATGTGACGCTGCATGTAGGGGCAGGCACCTTCCAGCCGGTGCGCGCCGTATACGTCAAAGACCATGCGATGCACAGCGAGCGCTATGAAATCCCGCAAGAAACGGTCGATGCGATCGTTCAGGCGAAGGCCTCCGGATCGAGGGTGGTCGCAGTCGGCACGACCAGCCTGCGCGCGCTTGAAAGCGCAGCCAGGGAAGGGCTCAAGGCAGGATGCGGCGAGACGCGCATCTTCATCACGCCGGGCTTTCAGTTCCTGGTCGCCGATGCGCTGCTCACCAATTTCCACCTTCCGAAGTCCACGCTGCTGATGCTGGTCTCGGCATTCGGCGGCACAGATGAAATCAGGGCGGCATACCGGCACGCGATAAGGAATGCGTACCGCTTCTTCAGCTACGGGGATGCGATGCTGATCGAAAGAAAGACAACATAAGGGCAGACAGATGGAATTCAGGCTATACAGGACTTCAGGGAAAGCCAGGCGCGGACAACTGACGCTCGCGCACGGCAGGGTCGAGACCCCCGCATTCATGCCGGTCGGGACCTATGGCACGGTCAAGGCGATGAGTCCTTCCGAGATCAGGGAAATCGGCGCCCAGATCGTGCTGGGCAACACCTTCCACCTGTGGCTCAGGCCCGGGCTCGACGTGATAGAAGCCCACGGCGGACTTCACGGCTTCATGGGCTGGGATGGACCGATACTCACCGATTCCGGCGGGTTCCAGGTATTCAGCCTGGGCGCGCTGCGCAAGATCACCGAGGAGGGCGTGAGATTCCAGTCCCCTGTGAACGGCGACAGGCTCTTTCTGACGCCCGAGGAATCGATGCGCATCCAGGGGGTATTGAATTCCGACATCGCGATGATCTTCGACGAATGCACGCCCTACCCCGCAACAGAGCGCGAGGCGGCCGAATCGATGCGTCTTTCGCTGCGCTGGGCAGCCAGATCGAAGGCGGCTCACGAGGGAAATCCGAATGCGCTTTTCGGCATCGTGCAGGGCGGCATGTTCGAATACCTGCGCAACGAATCGCTTGCGGAACTGGTCAAGATAGGCTTCGACGGCTACGCGATAGGCGGATTATCCGTGGGAGAGCCCAAGGAAGACATGAGGCGCATCCTTGAACACACAGCCCCCCTTCTGCCGGCAGACAAGCCGCGCTATCTGATGGGGGTGGGCACGCCGGAGGATCTCGTCGCATCAGTCTTCGAGGGGATAGACATGTTCGACTGCGTGATGCCGACCCGCAATGCGAGAAACGGCATGCTGTTCACGCAAAACGGCGACATCAAGATCAAGAACGCGCAATACCGGATGGACACGAGGCCGCTGGACGAGGAATGCGACTGCTACACCTGCCGGAATTTCAGCCGCGCCTATCTGCACCATCTGCACAGGCTGAAGGAGATACTGGGCGCCAGGCTCAACACGATACACAACCTCCACTACTACCAGCAGCTGATGCAGGGGATGCGCTCGGCGATAGAAGAGGACAGATTCGCCGATTTCGTGTCGGACTTTGCCCGGCGTCGATCCAGGCCCGCATAAAGCTGTCACATGCTTCGTGCTAGAATGCATGCCTTTTGACAGACTCATGGAGCAAGCGATGTTCATCAACAATGCATATGCACAGGCTGCAGCGGCGCCTGCGCAGGACGGATTCATACAATTCCTGCCCCTGATAGGGCTGGTTGCGGTTTTCTATTTCCTTGTGCTACGTCCGCAGACCAAGCGCGCGAAGGAACTCAAGGCGATGACGGAGGGACTACAGCGCGGGGATGAAGTGCTGACCTCAGGCGGCATGCTCGGCCGCGTGAACAAGGTGAACGAACAGTATGTGACGCTCGAGCTCGCCCAGAACGTCGAAGTGGTCGTGCAGAAGGCCTCGATTCAGAGCGTATTGCCCAAGGGAACCCTGTCCTCGATCAAGTGACAGGATTTTCAAGAATCTAATACGAGGCCTTCATGAACCGTTATCCCCTGTGGAAATATCTGCTGATACTCGCCGTCCTGCTGGCCGGCCTGATCTACACACTGCCGAATTTTTTCGGCGAATCGCCCGCGGTGCAGATACTGCCGCTGCGCTCGAGCATGAAGGCCGATGCCGCACTGCTCAATCGCGTGGATGATACCCTCAAGGCGGCCAGCATCTCGCCCGACATCGTCGAGCTGGACGGAAACAGCGTCAAGGCGCGCTTCAACGACACCGACACCCAGCTCAAGGCCAAGGATGCGCTCAAAGCCGCGCTGGGCGAGGACTATGTGGTTGCGCTCAATCTCCAGTCGCGTTCCCCTTCATGGCTCACGAGCCTGCACGCGCTGCCGATGTATCTTGGCCTGGATCTGCGGGGAGGCGTGCATTTCCTGATGCAGGTGGACATGAAGGCGGCGCTCGACAAGTCGCTCGAGGCGGCGATGGGCGACATGAGAAGCTCGATGCGCGACGCGAACATCCCCTATTCCGGCATCAGCCGCGACGGCAATGCATTGCAGATCAAGTTCCGTGATGCGGCATCCAGGACCAGGGGTGAGGAACTCCTGAAGCAGCATTTCTCCGATTACCTGCTTGCCGAAAAGGAAGACGGCCCGGACTTCCTGATCAGGGCTCAGCTGAAGCCCGAGGCCGAGAACCGCATAGGGGAATCCGCGGTTCAGCAGAACCTTTTGACTCTCAGGAATCGCGTCAACGAACTCGGGGTAGCCGAGCCCGTGATACAGCAGCAGGGCAAGGACCGCGTGGTTGTGCAATTGCCAGGCGTTCAGGACACCGCACGCGCGAAGGACATCCTCGGCCGCACGGCGACCCTGGAAGTCCGTCTGGTCGACGAGGAGCACCAACCGGGCCCGAACGGCTCCGCCCCGTTCGGCACCGAGCTGTTCAAGGACAGGGACGGCAATGCGCTGCTCGTGAAAAAGCAGGTGATCCTGACCGGCGAACGCATCAACGATGCCCAGCCCGGGTTTGACAACCGCACCAACGAGCCTGCCGTACACATCAATCTCGACGCCGTGGGTGCGCGCAAGTTCAAGGAGGCGACGCGCGAGAACGTGGGCAAGCGCATGGCGATCATCCTGTTCGAGAAGGGTCGTGGAGAGATCGTCACGGCTCCCGTGATCCGCGAGGAGATAGGCGGGGGAAGGGTCCAGATCAGCGGCAAGATGACGACTGACGAGGCCCAGGATACCGCGCTTCTGCTTCGCGCAGGCGCCTTGGCCGCCCCAATGGACATCGTCGAGGAACGCACCGTGGGCCCGAGCCTGGGTGCGGACAACATCGCCCGCGGATTCAATTCGACCAAGATAGGCTTCATCCTGATCGCCGTATTCATGGTGGCCTATTACATGATGTTCGGCGTGATCTCGGTGCTGGCCCTGGCTGCGAACCTGCTGCTCCTGGTGGCCCTGCTCTCGATGCTGCAGGCCACGCTGACACTTCCGGGCATGGCGGGCATCGCGCTCACGCTCGGCATGGCGATCGATTCCAACGTGCTGATCAACGAGCGGATACGCGAGGAGCTGCGCAACGGGATCACGCCCCAGGCCGCGATCAACGCGGGATACGAACATGCCTTTGCGACCATACTGGACTCTAACCTCACCAACCTGATCGTGGGCATCGCGCTCTTCCTGTTCGGCTCGGGACCCATCAAGGGCTTCGCGGTTGTGCTGTGTCTCGGCATACTGACATCGATGTTCAGCTCCGTGCTGGTATCACGCGCCCTGGTCAACCTGATCTATGGACGCAGGGCAAGGCTCTCCAGCATCTCGATAGGCTGAATGGAAAGGTAAGACATGGAATTCTTCAAGATCAAGCACGACATCCCGTTCATGAGCTACGGGCGTTATACCACCGCGATCTCCCTCGTGACCTTTCTTTTTGCGGTGTTCTTCCTGGCGACCAGGGGGCTCAACTTCGGCGTAGATTTCACGGGCGGCACGGTGATCGAAGTGCATTACGGACAGTCTGTCGACCTCGCGAAAGTGCGGGAGCAGCTCAAAAATGCGGGACTTCCCGAGGCGATGGTGCAGAACTTCGGCTCCAGCCGCGACGTGCTGATACAGATACCGCTCAAGGAAAACAAGGCGGGTGCGAAGTTGAGCGATCAGGTGATGACGGCCCTGCACAGCCAGGATGCCAGCGTCGAGATGCGCCGGGTCGAGTTCGTCGGCCCCCAGGTGGGCCGCGACCTGGTGGACAACGGCGCGATGGCGCTCCTGCTGGTGAGCCTTGGCATCGTGGGTTATCTCTGGGTGCGCTTCGAATGGAAATTCGGACTTTCTGCGATCATCGCGAACCTGCACGACGTGGTGATCATCCTGGGATTCTTCGCCTTCTTCCAGTGGGAATTCTCGCTTTCCGTGCTGGCTGCGGTGCTCGCGGTGCTGGGGTATTCGGTGAACGAATCCGTGGTGGTGTTTGACAGGATACGCGAAAACTTCCGCAAGATGCGCAAGACCGAACCCGCAGAAATCATCGACAATGCGATCACCCGCACGATGTCCCGCACCATCATCACCCACGGCAGCACGCAGATGATGGTGTTCGCGATGCTCTTTCTGGGTGGCGAGACGCTGCATTATTTTGCGATGGCATTGACCATAGGCATCATGTTCAGCATCTATTCCTCGGTTCTGGTCGCAAGCCCGATACTGCTGTGGCTGGGCGTATCGCGAGAGGATTTCATCAAGCCGGAGAAGGCCGAAGCAGAAGAAGTCCTGCCCTGATCTCCTGACCCATGCTCGCCAGCCTCGTCGATCTCTTACTGCACCTGGACGTGCATCTGATGGCGCTTGTCCAGCAGCAAGGCACGATGGTGTATGGCATCCTTTTCCTGATCATCTTCGCGGAGACGGGGCTCGTCTTCGCGCCATTCCTCCCCGGAGACTCCCTGCTCTTCGTGGCAGGCGCGCTATGCGGCCTCGATGTGCTGGATCTGGGCCTGCTGATGCCCGTTCTCATGCTTGCGGCCTTCTCGGGGGACAATACCAATTACTGGGTGGGGAGGCTGATCGGCATGCGCCTCTTTCATCGCGTCAAGGGAAGATTTTTGCGGCGCGAACATCTGGAGAAGACCCATGCGTTCTACGAGAGACATGGCGGCAAAACGGTGATCGTCGCGCGCTTCATGCCCATCATCCGCACCTTCGCGCCATTCGTGGCAGGCATAGGCGCCATGCGCTACCGCCTTTTCGTTTTCTACAGCGCGCTCGGCAGCATCGCCTGGATAGGCAGCCTGACGCTTGCCGGTTACTTCTTCGGCAACATCCCCTTCGTCAAGCACAATCTCACGCTGATCATCCTGGCCGTGATCCTGGTTTCCTTCCTTCCTGCGATGATGGGCTACATGCGCCATCGCCGCAAACAAGACTAGGAAATGTGCAGCGCCGCGATGATCAAAAGCAGGATGCCATCAAAATGCTTTAATTTTTAGCTGCATAGACACACCGCCATAAAGCCGGTCTTTGTAGCTGGGTATGTACATGATATTCATTCCAACCCTGTCAAACTCAATGCTCGCCGTGGGTATGACGGCTGGAAACCAGCCGCCGTTTTGCATCCTTGGATAACCATCAATCCCACCCATCACTGCACCCAGCCTGACCCTGCTGACGATCAGCGGCTCCCAATACCACCCGACATAGCGTGACTGCTGGTTATCACTATTTCTAAAAAAACCGGCGGTAATTGCGTTGTCTGCCGAATAGCGATATTCGGCACCCAGTCCGTAATTCTCATTATTGAACCCCCTGTCCTTTTGAAAGTGGTAGGTGTACATACCCGGGTTTATCCACAGTTCGCTGACTGCAGGGGGATTGTTGCCGGCGTCTGATCCAGCCACCGCGGCGCATGGAAACATAAACAAAACCAATAGCCGGCGGTATTCTTGAATTGCCATATACACGCAGGCAGCTTATCCGAAGCGCCCGGTGATGTAGTCCTCGGTTTCCTTGCGCTTGGGATTGGTGAACACCGAGCTGGTCTCGCCGAACTCGACCAGGTCTCCCATGTACATGTAGGCGGTGTAATCGGAGACGCGCGCTGCCTGCTGCATGTTGTGCGTGACGATGACGATGGTGAAGTCTTCCTTCAGCTCGTCGATCAGCTTTTCGATATGCGCGGTCGAAATCGGGTCGAGCGCCGAAGTCGGCTCATCCAGAAGAAGCACCTGGGGCTTGACCGCAATCGCGCGCGCGATGCAAAGACGCTGCTGCTGCCCGCCGGACAGGCCCATGCCGCTCTGCTTCAGCTTGTCCTTGACCTCCACCCAGAGTGCCGCCTTCTTGAGCGCCCACTCGACGCGCTCGTCCATGTCGTTCCTGGAAAGGTTGTGGTAGAGCTTCACGCCGAACGCGATGTTGTCATAGATAGACATCGGAAATGGCGTGGGCTTCTGGAACACCATTCCCACCTTCGCGCGCAGCTTGTTCAAATCCTGATTCCGGTCCAGGATGTTGTCCCCGTCCAGCATGATGGAGCCGGTCGCCGTCTGGTTGGGATAGAGCTGATACATGCGGTTGAAGGTGCGCAGCAGAGTGGACTTCCCGCAGCCGGAAGGGCCGATGAAGGCGGTCACCTTCTTGTCGGCGATGTCCAGATTGATGTCCTTCAGCGCGCGGAACTTGCCGTAATAGAAATTCAGATCCTTGACGACGATTCTGTGTGGGGTGGTCGCATTCATTTGCCAAGCCTTGTCAATGTGTGGAGTTTCCCTGACGGAACAGCGTACGCGCCAGGATGTTGAGCGTCAGCACACTGAACGTGATCAGGAGCGCGCCCGCCCAGGCCAGCTTCTGCCAGTCCTCATAGGGGCTCATCGCGAACTGGAAGATCACGACGGGCAGATTCGCCATCGGCTGGCTCATGTCCTTGTTCCAGAACTGGTTGTTGAGCGCCGTGAAAAGCAGGGGCGCAGTCTCGCCGCTGATGCGCGCGATGGCCAGCATCACCCCGGTGATGATGCCCGCGCGGGCCGCCCGCAATGTGACGAAATTGATGATCTTCCACTGCGGCGCACCGAGTGCCGCAGCCGCCTCCCTCAGGCTTGAGGGAACCAGGCGCAGCATGTTCTCGGTCGTGCGTATCACGATGGGGATCACGATGATGGCGAGCGCAAGGGTGCCTGCCCAGCCCGAGAAGTGCTTCAGGCGCACGACATAGATCTCGTAGATGAAAAGTCCGATCACGATGGAAGGGGCAGAAAGCAGGATGTCGTTGATGAAGCGCGTGAGCGGCGACAGCCATCCGCGCTGCCCGAATTCGGCAAGATAGGTTCCCGCCATGATGCCGATGGGCGTGCCGATCAGCGTGCCGCCCATGGTCATCGCGATGCTGCCGTATATCGCATTCAGGAGGCCGCCCGAGCTTCCAGGAGGCGGCGTCATCTTAGCAAAAACCGCCGGCGTCATCGCAGGCAAGCCATGATCCAGAAGCGTCCACAATATCCAGCAGAGCCAGAACAGGCCGAAAGCCATCGCCGCGACCGAGATGCTCAACCCGATCGCATTGGTCAGGCGGCGTTTCGTATAGAGGTTTAACATCAGGAGGCCTTTCCCTCGCGCTTGCCCAGCCTGTAGAGCATGAAGCGGGCGATGGACAGCACGACGAAGGTGATGAAGAAGAGGATCAGTCCGAGCTCGATCAGCGAGGATGTGTAGAGCTCGCCGACCGCCTCGGTGAATTCGTTGGCGAGCGCCGAGGAGATGCTGTTGCCGGGATTGAGCAGGGACTTCGAGAGTTCATGCGCATTGCCGATGACGAAGGTGACCGCCATGGTCTCGCCCAGGGCGCGCCCGAGGCCCAGCATGATGCCGCCCGCCACACCCACCTTGGTGTAAGGAAGCACGACTTTCATCACCACCTCCCATGTCGTCGAGCCCAGGCCGTATGCGGATTCCTTGAGCATGGCCGGGACGACATCGAACACGTCGCGCATCACGGAGGAGATGAAGGGGATCACCATGATCGCCAGGATGATGCTGGCGGTGAGCATGCCTATGCCCATGGGCGGCCCGACGAAGAACGGCCCGACATAGGGCAATGCGCCGATATGGTCGCTGATCCAGGGTTCAACGTGGTCCGCGAACAGGGGCGCGAACACGAAAAGCCCCCACATGCCGTAGATGATGCTGGGGATGCCGGCCAGAAGCTCGATCGCAACGCCCAGCGGGCGCCTCAGCGCGCGCGGCGAGAGCTCGGTCAGGAAAAGCGCGATGCCGAAGCTCACGGGTATCGCAATCAGGAGCGCGATGCCGGATGTGACGAGCGTTCCGATGATCGGAATCAGCGCGCCGAATTTGTCGTTGACAGGGTCCCAGTCGGCGCTTTTCAGGAAACCGAAACCGAATGCATGGATCGCGGGCATGCTGCCCATGACCAGGGAAAAGAGTATGGATGCGAGCAGAAGCAATACGCCTATGGCCGCAAGGCGCGTCAGATTGCGAAACAGCGAATCCAGAAGACTCTGCCGTTTCAGGCGTGCTTCATGTAGGAACATCGACATAATATCCGTTGTGATTGAGCATAACAACACGAGGGGCTTGCGCCCCCCGTGATTATACCGCATCTAGCCTGACTTACTTCCAGACCGCATGGCCCTGCGCATCCTTGATCTCTGCCTTCCAGGCATTGCGGATCAGGTTTGCGACGGACTCAGGCATGGGAACATAGTCCAGCGACTCGGCCATCTTGCTGCCGTTCTTGAAAGACCAGTCGAAGAACTTCAGCACCGCTTCTGCGGACTCGGGCTTGTCCTGGGTCGTGTGCATCAGCACGAAGGTGGAACCGGTGATGGGCCAGCTGTTCTTGCCAGGCTCGTCGGTCAGGATCTCGTAGAAGCCGGGAGCCTTGTCCCACTTGGCGCCGGATGCCGCCGCCTTGAAGCTCTCGTTGCCGGGCTTGACGAACTGGCCATCGTGGTTCTTCATCTGCACATAGTTCATCTTGTTCTGCAGGGCATATGCGTATTCCACATAGCCTATCGATCCCTTGATGCGCTGGACGTAGGAGGCCACACCCTCGTTGCCCTTGCCGCCCGTGCCGGTCTTCCAGGAAACCGCGGTCCCCTCTCCGACAGACGACTTCCACTCCGGGCTCACCTTGGAGAGATAGTTGGTGAAGATGAAGCTCGTGCCGGAACCATCAGAACGATGCACCACCGTGATGTTCTGGTCGGGAAGCTTGACATCCTTGTTAAGCGCTGCGATTGCAGGATCGCTCCACTTGGTGATCTTGCCGAGATAGATGTTTGCGAGGACCGCGCCGTCCAGCCTCAATGCGCCGGTAGCAACGCCTTCCAGGTTGACCACAGGCACGACCGCGCCGTTGATCGCGGGGAACTGCATCAGGCCGTTCTTCTTCAGGTCTTCAGGCGTCATCGGCATGTCGGACGCGCCGAAATCCACGGTCTTGGCTATGATCTGCTTGATGCCGCCACCGGAACCGATGGACTGGTAATTCATGCTGGTGCCCGACTGCGCCTTGTAGGCTTCGGCCCATTTTGCAGCGATGGGATAGATAAAGGTCGATCCCGCGCCGGTGATGTCGGTTGCAAAGCTTGCGGCTGTATAGGCAAAAGCGGAGGCCGCTGTGATGGCGATAAGAACTTGCTTGAGTTTCATGAGTGTCTCCTGTTAGGTGGTTTGCCTTGTGTAGCCGTGCTGCCAGACGCAAAGCATTTCAAAGCAGGCTCATATTATTTATGAAATATGACAGTATTATTACATCCTGCCCGACGAATGCGCCATCCTTTGATGCGCAATCCTCGCCTTGCGCCTTTCCGCCCGGCGCAGACCCAGGAAAGTCAGCCAGCCGATGAACACCATGCCCAGTATGAAGGCGGAATAGGAAATCGATCTCGGCAGGCTCTCCGTCATCGCCGAATACTCCGACATGCCGCCAATTCCCGCCAGAAGATTGAGCGGCATGAAAACCACGCTGATGATGGTCAGCCGCTTGATGTCCTTGTTCTGGTTGATATTGATCGAGCTGTCGGTCGCATCCATCAGGAAGTTGATCTTGTTGAACAAGAATGCGGTGTGCCCATCCAGAGACTCGATGTCGCGCAATATCTCGCGAACGTTTTCATGCTGCGCCTCAGTCAAGAATTTCGAGCGCATCAGAAAGGACAATGCGCGCCGGGTGTCGAGCACGTTGCGGCGTATGCGCCCGTTGATGTCCTCCTCCTCCGCGATGGAAGCGAGGATTTCAGCGGCCTCATCATCGGAGATGCGGGAACGCAGAACCCGCCTGCCGACATCCCCCAGATCTGAATACACATCCTCCAGCGCATTGGCGGAATACTCGACGTCCGCCGCATAGAGGTCGAGCAGCACATCCCTGGCCTCTGACACGTATCCAGTCTTTGCGCGCGCCCTCAACCGCTGCAGGCGGAATACCGGCAATTCCTCGCCGCGCACCGAAAACAGCATGCCCTTGTGCAGCACGAATGCCACCGCCACGTTGCGGGACTCGTCTTCCCGGTCGAGAAGAAAGTCCGAATGCAGGTGGACCTCGTCGCCATCCCCCACATAGAAACGCGCGCTGGTCTCAAGATCGGTGAGCGCCTTGGGATTGGGCAGATCCACCTGGAAAAGCTCTCTTGCCCATGCGATCTGCTCATCGTCGGGCGCGACCAGGTCCACCCAGATCGGCTGCACATGGGCAAGATCCTCCCTGCTCTCTATCGGTATCTGCCTGAGACGCCCTTCGAACAGGTCGAACACCCTCAGGTTCATGCCGGGATTCTGCAGTCTCTCCTCTCCGGCAAGCTCCGACCGGACGGCGTGGGACATGAGGCGCAATATCTCCTCCTTGCGCTCGTCACCTATCAGCTGCCAGATGATTTCCCTGTCCTCGCTGGAAAGCGCCTCGACTATCCTCGCCACCGCAGACAGGTCCAGCTCCTCCAGTCTCGCCTTGAGTTCGGCCAGATGCTGCTTGTGCGCAAGCGTCTCTATCAGCTTGTGCTTCTGCAGCAGCCTGTGCACCTGCCAGAGATGCCTTTGCGCAACGTCATGATCCGTGTCCATTTGTCCATCCTCAAATTTGCGGCGAATTCTAGCGCAATTCGCCATTCCCCATGCAGCCGCCAGCAGCCTTCAAAGACCGTCCGAAAAATGGCAGTTGAATGTTTCCCGCCCATCCTGTAGAATCCGCGCTCTTTTGAAATTGGAGCAGAGGCATGGCACGAGTATGTCAAGTGACGGGCAAGAGCCCGATGAGCGGAAACAATGTTTCCCATGCGAACAACAAAACCAAGCGACGCTTCCTGCCTAACCTGCAGCGTCGCCGTTTCTGGGTCGAATCTGAAAATCGCTGGGTCAGCCTGCGCCTGACCAATGCCGGCCTGCGCACCATCGACAAGAACGGCATCGAAGCCGTGCTGTCGGACATGCGCGCACGCGGCGAAAAAATCTAAGGAGCATAGCAAATGCGTGAAAAAATCAAACTTGAATCCAGCGCCGGCACCGGCCACTTCTACACGGCTGACAAGAACAAGCGCACCACGCCCGAAAAGATCGAGATGAAGAAATACGATCCCGTGGCACGCAAGCATGTGATGTACAAGGAAACCAAGCTGAAGTGATCCGGCAGGAAAACCTGTAAAAAGCCCGCTTGCGCGGGTTTTTTATTTTCGATTCACGCCTTCGAAGGAGCAACCATGAACAGTTATATCGAGTTGGCATTGCTGTGGGCCTGGGTGATCGGCTTTCTGGGAACCCTGATTTATCTGCACAGGAAGAAACACTTCCCCAACGGTACAGGCAAGCCGCTGCACTGATCCTGCAGGTTATTGGGAATGCGTCAGGAATTTCTCGGCAAATTCCCCGGCCCCCAGGGGCCTGGAAAACAGGAATCCCTGCATCTCGTCGCAGCCCATCTGCTTCAGGAGCTCGAACTGGGCTTCGGTCTCTACCCCCTCGGCCACCACATTGAGCCTCAAGGCATGGGCCAGATTCACGATGGTCGAGACCAGCGCCACCCCGGCATCCCCCTGAACCATGTCGACCACGAAAGAGCGGTCTATCTTCAGCGTATTCACAGGAAGCCTCGCAAGCAGGGCAAGGGAAGAAAATCCCGTTCCGAAATCGTCTATCGAAACATGCACACCCATGCCGCGTATCTCGTTGAGGCTTGAGACATTGCGCGACATGTCCTCCATGATCATGCTCTCCGTGATCTCGAGTTCCAGCCCCTCCGACGCGCGCGCATCCACGCCCAGTTCCTCCCTTATCTCGGCGGAAAAACCAGGATTGCGCAATTGCAGGGCAGACACGTTGACCGCAATGCGCACCGCTTCCAGTCCTTTATTCCGCCAGCCGAGATAATCGGCGATGGCGCGGCGCAATGCCCATCGCCCCACCTCGTAAATCAGCCCGGTCTCTTCAAGGACAGGAATGAAATCGCCCGGGGCGACCAGACCCGCTTCAGGGTCGTTCCAGCGTATCAGCGCCTCCGCGCTGGTGACCCTTCCGCTCGCAAGGCCCAGCTTGGGCTGGTAGTGGAGCACGAATTCCTCGTTGTCTATCGCCTGGCGCAGCTTGTTTTCCAGCCTCAGCCTGCCTGCAACCGACTCGGTCATCTTCTTTGCATGGAACAGATAGCGGTCCCCGCTCTTCTTGGCCATCTTGAGCGCGGCCTCGGCATTGTTGAACAGGGTTTCGACATCATCGCCGTCATCGGGAAACATCGAGATGCCCGCCTTGGCGGCGATGCGGAAAACGGTATCATTGAGCGGGAACGGATGTTCGAGAAAGGCCCTTGAGAGCCTGTCGAAGAGCTTAGGCAGATTGCCTTCCGGCCTGACTTCAGGAATGACCACCGCAAAGTGATCCGAACTGATACGCGCGACGAAATCCTTCCCGCCGGCGTTTTGTATCAGCCACTCGGCAACTTGCCGCAACAGCGCATCTCCCGCCGGCCTGCCCAGACTGTCATTGATGTTCTTGAATCTTTCGATATCGATCAGCAACAGCGCGAGCCGGCGTTCCGTGCGCATGTATTGTCCGACACGCTCGAAAAACAGCGTGCGGTTGGCAAGGCCTGTGAGCGCATCGTAATAGGCAAGATAATTGAGGCGCTCCTGCTTCTCGATGTGGTCGACAGCGAATTCGATGTCTCGGACGAGTTCATCCAGCAGCTGCATTTCCTCCTTGTGGAAGAATTCGGGCTCTCCGGCATAAAGCGCGATCACCCCTATCGCCACATCTGAAACGAAAAGCGGCATCACAGCCATGGAGCGCACGCCCGCCTTTATGTATTGCGAACCAAAAAGGACCTGGGGATCGCTCTGCACATCATTGGAGACGAGCGTCCTTTTCTCCCTGACAGCCCTTGCAACCATGGTCATTTCTCCATCCCCGGAAGACAGGATGTTCCGGATGGAAGCCATGAGATGCCCGTCCTTGCCAGCGGATGCACATGGCACTATCTTCAGCGTGCCGCTCTCCACCGTGCAAAGCATGGCCATGCGAAAACCGCCGGTATCGACCGCAATCCGGCATGCCTCGCGGAAGAGCTCCTCCCTGTCCGGCACGCGAACGATCAGCGTATTGATGCCGCTCAGCATCGCATAGACCCGGTTAAGATAGAGTATCCTGGCTGCGGATTTCTTGCGCCCGGTGATGTCCTGTATCATGCAGAGATGGCGGGGGCTCGCATTCCCCGCCTTGAGGGGCGTGATCGTCATGTCTATCCAGACAATGCCGCCGTCCGGAAGAAGGTAGCGCTTCTCCATCTGGAATCCGCCGATCTTTCCCGCATTCATCAGCGCCATGTTGTCGAGATCCGCCTTGATGTCATCCGGATGGGTGATCTGCAGCCAGTCCATCCTCTTCAACTCATCGATCGGCCTGCCTGTGATCTCGGAAAACCTGGGATTGACTTCATGGATGTGACCGGTTTGCGAATCGATCACCGCAATTCCCATGGGCGACTGCATGAACATGGTCCTGAAGCGCTCCTCGCTTTCCTTCAGTGCCCGCTCCCGTTCCTCGTGAACGGCGGCATCCTTACCCGCATCGAGAATGAGCGCTTCGGTGTTCCCCTGCCAGCCGTGCTCCTTCAGAAAAGCAAGCAAGGCACCTGCCTCATCGTCATCGACAATCAGAATCCTTGCCATGATGGTGCTGCTCTATCCTTGAGAATCAATGCCGCATCATTTGGGGGAAGAGATGCTTTCTGCATGAGTTTCAGACCCTGCACCCAGATTGCCGAAATAGATCGTCCTGAATGTCCTTTTGAGCGATGGACTCTTGAAGTCGTGCAGCACCATCGCCTTCTCTATCCTCACGCGATCGCCCTTCGCAAGCGCCGACCTGCCGACGGCAGCCCATGCATCACCCTTTGCAGTCTTCAGGTGCACATAGGTATAGATGGACGCGTCCCTTGTTTCGAGCACCTCTCCTTCAAGCGTGACCAGGGGCGGCGGAGGGGGAATCTCCTCTGCCAGCACATGAGAGGAAAAAAGAATCAGACAGATCGAAAGCAACGCATTCATAGAAAATTTCCTTTTAAAAAATTATAGCAAACGCCAGGTTCCCGGCATCATGTCGTTCAACTTCCATTCGCCGATGCGCCATCTCACGAGCCTCAATGTCGGGAAACCGGCAGCGGCGGTCATGCGCCTGACCTGTCTGTTCTTGCCTTCACGTATCGTCAGTTCGATCCAGCTTGTCGGCACATGCTTGCGAAAGCGCACGGGCGGGTTGCGGGGCCAGAGGTCTTTCGGCTCTTCCATCAGCGCAGCCTCAGCCGGCAGCGTCGTGAAGTCGGAGAGCGCGACTCCGCTTCGCAATTTTTCGAGCGCCTCCTCTGTCGCGACGCCTTCCACCTGCACCCAGTAAGTCTTGGGCAGCTTGTGCCGGGGGTCGGTGATGCGATGCTGGATTTTGCCATCGTCGGTCAGCAACAGCAGCCCTTCGCTGTCGGTGTCCAGCCTTCCTGCGGGATAAAATCCCGGAAGCGGGATATAATCGGCAAGCGTCGGATGCATGCCATCCCGGCCGAACTGGCTGATCACGCCAAACGGTTTGTTGAACAGCAATATGCGCCCCATTTGAATTCCGGTTGATTTCTGAAACGCCATTCTACCTTGGCTTTCCGTCCTGCCGGTTGCGAACTGAAAGAACAATATGAGCCACAAAATCACATACACGATGGTCGATGAAGCGCCCGCCCTGGCAACCTATTCCCTGCTTCCCATCGTGCGAGCCTACACGAAGGCTGCCGGCATCGAAGTCGAGACCCGGGACATCTCCTTGGCCGGGCGCATACTCGCGAACTTTCCGGAGAATCTCACCGAAAGCCAGCGCATCGGCGACGAGCTTGCTGAACTCGGCAGGCTTGCCACGACTCCTGAAGCCAACATCATCAAGCTCCCCAACATCAGCGCAACGCCGCCCCAGCTGAAGGCGGCGATCAAGGAACTGCAATCCCAGGGATATGACATACCGGATTACCCGGACGAGCCGAAGAACGATGCGGAGAAGGCGGTCAAGGCCCGCTATGCCAAGGTGCTGGGCAGCGCCGTCAATCCCGTGCTGCGCGAAGGAAATTCGGATCGCCGCGCAGCGGGCGCAGTCAAGCAATACGCGAGGAAAAATCCGCACAAGATGGGCGCATGGAGCCCCGATTCAAAGACTCATGTGGCCCACATGGATTACGGTGATTTCTACGGAAGCGAGAAGTCCGTCACCGTAAGAAGGGAATGCTCGGTCAGCATCGAATTCATCGGCGACGACGGGAAGGTTTCGGTGCTCAGGGACAAGATAGGCCTGAAGAAAGGCGAGATCATAGACTCTGCCGTGATGAGCAGACGCGCCCTGCGCGAATTCTATGAGGCGCAGATCCGCGATGCGAAGGATCAGAATGTGCTGCTCTCGCTTCATCTCAAGGCGACGATGATGAAAATTTCAGACCCGATCATGTTCGGCCAGGCAGTCAGCGTCTATTTTGCAGAGGCGCTTTCAAAGCACGAGGCGACGATCAGGGAACTGGGCGTGAACATCAACAACGGCCTGGGCGAACTGATGACAAAGATCGCAACCCTGCCGGATGCCAAGCGCTCCGAGATCGAGGCCGACATCCGCCATGTCTATGAGACGAGGCCCGGCCTTGCGATGGTGAACTCCGACCGAGGCATCACGAACCTTCATGTGCCAAGCGACATCATCGTCGATGCCTCCATGCCCGCGATGATAAGGGAGTCAGGGAAGATGTGGGGACCGGACGGCAAGCTCCACGACACCAAGGCGCTGATCCCGGACCGCTGCTATGCAGGCATCTATCAGGTCGTGATAGAGGACTGCAAGAAGCATGGCGCCTTCGACCCGAAAACCATGGGAAGCGTGCCCAATGTAGGGCTGATGGCGCAGCAGGCAGAGGAATACGGATCGCACGACAAGACCTTCCAGATGAAGGACAGCGGCGTGGTCCGCGTGGTCGACGACAAGGGCAGGCTGCTCATGGAACAGAGAGTCGATGAGGGCGACATCTTCCGCATGTGCCAGGCCAAGGATGCGCCTATCAGAGACTGGGTCAGGCTCGCGATTTCCCGGGTCAAGGCGACCGGCGCACCCGCCGTCTTCTGGCTGGACAAAAAACGCGCGCATGACGCAAAGATCATCAGCAAGGTCAAAAGATACCTTGCAGAGCATGACACGACAGGCATGGACATCCGCATCCTGCCGCCTGAGAAGGCGATGCAGTTTTCGCTCGATCGCATACGCAAGGGATTGGACACGATCTCCGTCACGGGCAACGTGCTTCGCGACTATCTCACCGACCTGTTCCCCATCATGGAGCTTGGCACGAGCGCGAAGATGCTGTCCATCGTCCCTCTGATGAACGGAGGCGGCCTTTTCGAAACGGGTGCCGGCGGCTCGGCACCCAAGCATGTCCAGCAATTCCAGCAGGAGGGCTATCTGCGCTGGGATTCGCTCGGAGAATTCCTGGCCCTTGGCGCATCCCTCGAGCATCTCGCGAACAAGTTCGACAGTGCTAAGGCAAGAATCCTTGCCGAGACGCTGGATGTGGCGAACGGAAAAATACTCGAAAACAACAAGTCCCCATCCCGCCGCGTCGGGGAGATAGACAACCGGGGCAGCCATTTCTACCTTGCGCTGTACTGGGCACAGGCGCTTGCCGAACAGACCAAGGACCAAGAGCTGCGTTCGCGCTTCTCCCCTTTGGCTGCGAAACTCTCAGCCAACGAGGAAAAAATCAATGCCGAATTGATTGCCGCCCAAGGCAGGCCTGTCGACATGGGGGGCTATTACCATCCGGATTTCGTGAGTACATCAAAGGCGATGCGGCCAAGCGCCACGCTCAACGCGGCACTGGAGTCATTCGCCTAGCGCACGACTCCGGGGACCTGGTTGCCCTTGGAATACATGCACTGTTCATAGGCGTTGTTGTACTGGATCTGGATCACGTTGCCAGCCTGATCCGTCGAATCGCCACCAGATGCGGTGCCGGCCAGCGCGCCCACTCCGGCGCCCACTCCGGCGCCCTGATGGTTGCCCACCGCGGCCCCCAGTCCTGCGCCAAGCAACGCGCCCAGGGTCGCCCTGCCGACGGCGCCCGTATTCGCCGAACTGGCCTGTCCAGCGACCTGGGACTGCGCGTACTGCTTGCACGCTTCCTGGTCCTGCTGAAATACTTCAAATGGCTTGTTGGGGCTTGGCATCACCAGCACGGTAGGCCCCATGGGCGTCGATGCGCAGGCGGCGAGCAGCAAAGATCCTGAAATTGCGAGTTTATTGCGGTATTTCATTTAAGTATTCCTCACTTGACGGACTGCGACGGAATAGACGCAGCCGCACCACAAAAGTTCACAGTCAACGCCCGGCTAAGCTACCACGAACCCTCGCCGCTTTCAATTGCAGCCAGACCGATTGCCTATGCATTCCGGCATATTGACCCTGAAAGTCCAAAATGAAAAACTGAATCCATGAGCTCCATCAGAAAGCCCGCGTCATCATCGCAGGCTCGCACTTCCGGCAATACCCCAATTTCATAAACTTTGGAATCTGCACGTTTGCAGAGGGAGTGATCATGTTCTTTGAAAGAAACTGGCTCTGTGCCGCCTTGCCATGCCTGGCCCTCGCCGGCTGCACGGATCTTCCAGAACCCATCCCCGTTTCCGCGCAGCACATAACACCGGATGCGGCACCATCATCACCAGACATCCCGCCCCTTGCAGGCGTGCCCCCGCTTCCTCCTCCCCCTTCCGCAAGGCCGAATGCCGAGCGCTACAACGTGGTCGTGAACAGCGTGCCCGCACAGGAGATGCTTTTTGCACTGGCCCGTGATGCGAAACTCAACATAGAGATCCATCCTGGCATCACCGGGACCGTGACGATGAACATGGTCGACTGCACGCTGCCCGAAATACTCGATGCGATTTCCCGGCAGGTGGACATGCGCTACGAGTTCAACGGCAGGAATCTTTCTATCATGCCGGACACTCCCTACCTCAAGGCCTACCAGATCGAATATCCCAACGTATCCAGGGATGCCAGAAACAACATCAACATGTCCACCAACATCGCGGTGATAGGCAAGAGCGAAGGCGCTGCAGCCGGCAGCAACGGCGCGAATTCCGCAATCGCGAACCTGTCGAACAACGACTTCTGGAAAACGCTGACCGAGAACATCAAGGACCTTTTGAGGGAGACCGACAAGAAGCTTCCGGAAGGATCGAGCGAGACCGTCTCGGAACAGAGCAACCAGCAGCAGATCACCCAGCTGGGCGCGGAGCCAAGGAAGAAGTCGGCCACCCCTCCGCCCGCACAGATCCAGAGCCAGAACACCAGGCGCGACCGCCGCGTGACCTACCGCGAGGCTGCTTCGGTCATTGCCAATCCCGAGGCCGGCATCATCAGCGTGCGCGCCACTTCGCGCCAGCACAGGGCCGTTCGCAGGTTCATCGACAAGGTGATGGGCAATGCGCGCCGCCAGGTTTTCATCGAAGCGACCATCGTCGAAGTCGAATTGTCCGACCAGTACCAGCAGGGCATCAACTGGTCCCTCCTGCGTGCCCTGGGTCTTAGCCTGCAGCAGACATCCACAGTCCCGCCGCCATCGTCCCCGGTCACCGCGCTCGGCACCATCAGCTATGCGAACCCGGGAAAGCCGGGAAGCTTCAGCCTCAATGGCTCGATACAGCTGCTGGAAAACTTCGGGAAGACCCATGTGCTTTCCAGCCCCACGCTTTCCGTGCTCAACAATCAGACCAGCCTGCTCAAGGTGGTGGACGAACTGGTCTACTTCACGATCGATGTCACCCAGGGTTCCTACAGCACGGCGGGCGCCCTGCTCACCTCGCCCACCTACACTTCGACGATACACACGGTTCCCATCGGTTTCATGATGTATGTCACGCCTGAAGTGGGGAAGGATCAGGAAGTCACGCTCAACCTGAGGCCCACGATCACGCGCATCCTGGGCTATGTGCCGGATCCCAATCCCGCGCTCATCAACCCCGTCAATCCCTCCCTGTCCGTCTCCAATCTCATCCCCGAGATACAGACGCGGGAAATGGAATCCATCCTGTCCGTTCACGACGGAGACATCGCGGTGCTGGGCGGCCTGATGCAGGACACAAGCACAGGCAACACCGGGCAGATACCCGGCATCAGCAGGATTCCAGGAGCCGGCGAATTGTTCAGGGCACGCAACGACACGAATCGCAAGACCGAACTGGTCATATTCCTGCGCCCGCTGATACTCAACCAGGACAGCCAGTATGAACTGGTCAGGAATTTCAGGAACGTGGTCGAAGACAGGCGGGAAGGCAGCGGGGAAATGCAATGAGCTTGCCTGCAAGAGCCAGTTTCCTTGTTTTCCTGGCGTGCTGTCTGCAGCAAGGCGCAGCCGCAAGCGGCTGGCATCCGCCCGGCAGCCCTCCCATGAATGGGGCGCAGAAACTCCTGGCAGCCTACCGCGACCTTTCAGGCGGAATGCTGGATGCAGCCGAGACCGAATACAGACAGGTCCTGAAGGAGCGCCCCCACGAAATCGACGCGCTCCTGGGGCTGGCCGTGATCTCCCAGCGCAAGCATCAGCCAGACCAGGCTGCGAGGTACTACAGACAGGTATTGAACGAGGACATGGGGAATGCGGCGGCCGCCGCGGGCCTCATCGGCCTTTCCATTCCCGCAGACCCGGCAGGCGCGGAAAGCGAATTGAAGGAGCTGCTCGACATCCAGCCTTCATCACCCGAACTGCAATATGCCCTGGGAAATGCATTGGCATTTGAATTTCGCATGGGGGAAGCGGAACATGCCTACCTCATCGCCCACACGCTTGCACCGGACAATGCGCTTTATGCATACAACCTCGCCGTATCGCTGGACCGCCTGCACAGGCCAGATGAAGCCCTCCCCTATTACGAGAAATCGCTCAGCCTGTCCATGCAGGCCCCCGGGCTTTTCGATCCCCATCCGGTCAGGCGGCGGATAAGGGAGATAAACGGATCCGGGGAAGCGAAGCGATGAACCCTCGCCCGCGCATCGGAGAAGTGCTGAAGGCGCGCGGTCAGATCACCGACGATCAGCTGCACATCGCACTCAAGCGGCAGAAGGAAGACGGGAGGCCCCTGGGTGAAGAATTGCTTGCCCTGCATTTCATCACCGAACAGGCCATGCGCGAGGCGGTGTCCCAAGCGGCGGGGTACAAGGCCGTGGATCTCTCGGGATTCGTGGCAGATGCGACCGCACTGTCTCTGATCCCGAAGCCAGTCGCGATCCGCCATGCCATCTTCCCGGTCAGTTTCGATGCGGCGAGCGGAAATCTCGTGATCGCCGCGGCAAATCCGGACGACATCCGGACCCGGGATGCCGCCTCCGCCTTTCTTGCTGAGGCAAGCGGGGTTGCAGGGCAGCGCATAGGCTGCGAATGGCGCATCTCGCCCAGCGCAGAGGTGCTGGCGGCGATAGACAGGTTTTATGACCACGAGCTCTCCATAGAAGGGATACTCTCCGAACTCGAGAACGGGGAATTCGATTTCAATGCGCTGACCCAGACAGGCGCCTCATACAGCCACCCCATCGTGAGGCTTACCGATGCGCTGCTCTCGGACGCAGTGAGCAGCGGCTCATCCGACATCCACTTCGAGCCAGAAGAGCAGTTCCTGCGCGTGCGCTACCGCATAGACGGCGTATTGCGACCCGTGAGGTCTCTTGCAAAATCCAACTGGGCGGCCCTTCTGGTGCGCCTGAAGGTGCTGTCCGGCATGAACATCGCCGAGACGCGCGCGCCCCAGGACGGGCGGTTTTCCATTTCACTGTTCGGCCGCCAGATCGATTTTCGCGCAGCTTCCCACCCCACCATGCACGGTGAGAATTTCGTGCTTCGCATACTGGACCGCAAGGCAGGCATCGTGAATCTGGACAAGCTGGGAATGACTCCCATGCAGCTTTCCCTGCTCGAGCGCATGCTGCAAAGGCCGGAAGGCATATTGCTGGTGACAGGCCCCACGGGATCCGGGAAGACCACCACGCTCTATTCGATACTCAATTTCCTCAACAAAGACACCGTGAACATCATGACGCTCGAGGATCCCGTCGAATACCCGCTGCCGCTTGCGAGACAGACTTCGATTGCCGAGATCGTGAAGCTGGATTTTTCCAGCGGGATAAGGTCGCTGATGCGCCAGGATCCCGACATCATACTGGTCGGAGAAATCCGCGACCGCGACACGGCCGAGATGGCGCTGCGCGCGGCCATGACCGGTCATCAGGTCTTTTCCACGCTGCACACCAACTCGGCGCTGGGGTCGATCGCGAGGCTTCATGATCTTGGCATGCTGGAGAGCATGTTTGCAGACAACCTGATCGGCATCATCGCACAGCGGCTGGTGCGCAAACTCTGTCCGCTTTGCAAGAAAATCCACGAACCTGACGGGACAGAGCGCAGGCTCAGGGGAGGGGATGTCACGCTATTTCGCCCGGGAGGCTGTGCAAAATGCGACCATCAGGGATACAAGGGCAGGCTTGCGATCATGGAGATCCTGCGCTTTGACCAGGGACTGACCGAGCTTGTCGCAAGACGCGCCGGCCTCAAGGAGCTCACCGAATACGCGCTGGCCCACCAGTTCATTCCGCTCTGCGACGACGGCATGCGGCGGGTGAAGGAAGGCATCACCTCGCTTGACGAGGTCAGGCGCGTGGTCGATTTCAGCGAAAGGCTGGCGGAATAATGCCTCTCTACCGCTATCGCGCAATCGATGCCTCTGGAAAAATATCCAAAGGGGAGAGCAATGCGCTCAACGAACAGGATCTCGCCGCCCAGCTCGGGAAGATAAACCTTGAACTGATACGCTCGCAGGAAACCAAGCGCAGCACCCTGCACAGAATTGCGCGCCGCGAGCTGATAGAACTGCTTTTCGAACTCGAGATGCTGCTGAGGGCGGGCGTGCCGATACTTTCCATACTGGCCGATCTGCGCGACACCACGGAGACCGCCAGGATACGGAATCTTTGCGCAAGCCTTCACGAGAAGATCGATTCCGGATCGACGCTTTCAGAAGCGCTCGCGGCCAACCCGGGCGCCTTTCCGGAACTGGTGATCAATCTCGTGAAAGCGGGAGAAGCGACAGGCCAGCTGCCCGACGTGCTGGCGGAAATCGTCAGATCTCTGAAATGGCAGGACGAGCTTCTGGCCAGGACCCGCCAGCTCCTTATTTATCCGGCATTTGTCACGCTCGTGGTGAGCATCGTCGTGATATTCCTGATGACCTATCTCGTCCCGCAGATTGTAGGCTTCGTCGAGAACATGGGAGGAGCCATCCCGCTGCAGACGAGGCTGCTGATCTCGATATCCGGCGCGTTCGCAAGATATGTCTGGTTCATCCTGCCGACCGCTGCTGCCATGCTCATCCTGCTTTCCCTGCTTGCAAGGAGCAATCAGCGAGCAAGGCGCATGGTGCATGCAGCCCTGCTCGGCCTTCCCTTCATCGGCCCCATCATCAAGAAGATCATGCTCGCACGGGCAGGAGACACGCTGGGGCTCACCTACAAGACAGGCATACCCCTGCTCGACGGTCTGGTCTACTGCAGCGACGTCACCGGCAATCTGATCATTAAGGAGGCCATAGATCATGCCAGGACCGCGATCGCCAACGGGGCGCCCATCAGTCGCGGATTCGCCGAGCAGAAGCTTTTTCCCGCGCTGATCATACGCATGATCAAGACCGGAGAGGAGACGGGGGATCTCTCAGGGGCGCTCAAGAACATCTCCTATTTCTACAACCGGGACATCAACGATTCCATCGCCCGCATGCAATCCCTGATAGAGCCTGCACTCACCGTGGTGCTCGGCATTCTGCTGGGCTGGATCATGACGGCGGTGCTGGGCCCGATTTACGACACGGTATCGAGGATCAGACTGACATGAAGACCATTCTGCTCATCGACTCTTCCGGCATCCGGTATTTCAGGCGACAACGCGGCCAGTGGCAAGAAGCCGGAAAGCCGGATGAACGCGAAATCCTCCTGGTCATCGCCGATCTTCCCGAGGAATCCCTCCAAAGCATAGCCCTTCCGGTATCTTTTGGTCCGGACAGGGCTCACCTCATGCGGCGAAGGCTGAATCAGGCATTTCCGAACAGCCGCTTCCGGGCTGCCGTTCCAGACGGCTTGTTCGGCAAGACCGCGCTGCTGACCGGATTCGACACAGACGATGCGATCGGCAGCGAACTCGAAAGGCTGGCAAATCCTGTCGCTGGCGTATGGGGCATGTTCATGCTGCTGGCTGCCGCCATGCGAAGACAACGCATGGAAAACGTCATGCTCGTTTACCCAGGCCGCCAACATCTGCGCATCCTGGTCATCAGGCACGGCACACCCGTCGTCACCCGCTGCATACATCGCTACAACGGAAGCCCCGCCGAGGAGATCCGGCTCACCCTGCTGCATCTCGAGAATCATCAGACCTTTGGGCAGGAGCCGGCACCCCCCGTCTTGTATCTTGGCGATCCGGAAGGAATGGCGGATGTCCTGCCCCTGCCGGATGCGATGAAACCAAAAGGCGACGCATCCTATCTGCACGCGCTGTTCGAGACGGCTTCCTCGTCCAGCATGGGGCAGCTTGCCCCCATGAAATTCCGCAGCAGATACGTGGGCATGCGGATTAAAAGGGCCGCCGTCATTTCTGCCGGCACCTGCCTCATGGCCGTGCTCCTTGTCTCGCAGCGCGACATGCGCGACCTGTCCGGCATGGCTGCCAGGGAAAACCTGCTGCAGAAGGAAGTGCAGCAGGAAGCATCGAGGCAAGGAGAGCTTGCAAGACGCATCGAAAAAAATGGCGCGGACCCGGCGCTGATACGCGAAATCAAGGAATTCGCATCATCCGGATTCGACGCCGCTCCCGCGATAGACGCCGTCTTCAATCTCGTCGCAGGCTGCATCGCGGGCATGCGGGAGGTTCGCATAAGGAGCCTGAGTTACAAGCTTCTGAAGCCCAACGAAGGCTATTGCGGGAAGTCGTTGCCGCCTGCAGACGGACGCCAACTGGGATTGCAATTTTCCATCCTGCTGACGGACAGGCCGCCGGCCTCAAGAATCGCCGAGATCCAGAAGCGCATTTCATACAACATCAGACAGAACCCGTCTCTGCGCCTGATCGAGGACCCCGCCTCGCATACGCGTGCAATCCAGGACGGATACCGTTCCGCCAGCACCACTGATCCGTGGTGCATGATCATTCCATGGGCCGCATTGCGGACGAGCAGGCCATGAACGATCTCATTGAGCTTGTGAAAGCATCGAAATCCGCGCTGATTGCGCTTGCCGCATCCATCGCCGCATCCTGCCTTTTCGTCTTCATCCTGCACGGCCACCACGAAAGAAGAATGGCCCAGATACGGAAGATGGAAAGCCGCCTTTCTGCCATGCGCGCCGAAAACCAAAGAAGCAGGCTGGATCTCGAGGCTGCAGAAAAACCGGACGGGCGATACCTGATGCTCAGGAGATTTCTGGGCGAGCCGGACAGGAACGAATGGATGCAGCGCCTCGAAGACATCTATCGAAAAACCGGTCTTCCGGCAAACCTGAGATACACCCTGCTGCCCGGGCGACCGGTCGATGAAAGGCCGGGGAATCATCGCATCCTCTACCATGAACTGACGATGGAAATTTCGGGAATGGACGATCTGGAATTCCTGGACTTCATGGAAAGGCTGTCCGCTGACTGGCAAATCCCCTACCTCGTTGAAGGCTGCCAGATTGTCCGGGAACAGGAAACGGATCTGGAGATCAGATGCACCCTGCAGCTCTACTCGATGCAGGGCAGGACATGAGATACGCGATGCTGCTCTGCCTCATGATTCCGGCGCTGGCCCACGCGCTGGGGACGTTGTTCTATTCTCCTGCCGAACGCAGGCTGCAAGGCAGGGCGGTGGAAGTCTACAGGCTGGAAGGCATCGTCAAGCGCAGCGCAGGGAGAAGCGTCGCCTGGATCAACGGCCGTGCGGTTTTTGACAATGATCCCGACTTCCCCGCGCTTGGCATCTACAGCGATCACATATTGCTGAATGGCGTGATCATCAGGCCCGGGGAATCGAAGGAGGTCCCTAAAGGCAAACCAGAATCCCGGAACAGACCATGAAGATGCAGAAGAGACAAAATGGCATCGCCCTTCTGGTATTCGTCACCCTGCTGACGGGCGCGGTTGCAATGGTTTTTGTAAGCGGTCTGAAAGACGGAAGGCCCATGAGGGAAAGCATCACGAATGACGCGCTTGCGGAAGCCAAGGATGCGCTGATCGGCTATGCGATCACCTATGGTGATACCCATGCAGGTCAGGTTCACGGATATCTTCCATGCCCGGATCAGGCCGGCGGCAATCCGGAAGGCAGCGCAGAACCGACCTGCGGCAGCCAGGATGTCAGCCAGCTCGGAAGACTACCCTGGCGCACGCTGGACATCGGCCCGCTGCGCGGAAGCGACGGGGAATGCCTCTGGTATGCGGTCTCGGGCAACTACAAGAACAACCCAAAGACGGGATTGTTGAACTGGGACACCAACGGGCAGATCAGGGTATACGATACCGACGGGGTCCTGCTCACGCCCGCGGACAATCAGGCAGTGGCGGTGATATTTTCCCCCGGCATGGCGCTGCCAGGACAGAACCGCTCGGGCACATCGGCTCCCATATGCGGGGGCAATTACACGGCCAGCAATTATCTCGATGCATCATCCGGATACAACAATGCGACCGTATCGAACGTTGCCGGCGCGACCAGCGATTTCCGCATCGGGGACCATACCCTGACCGGCGACAGGCTGGTCTTCATCACGAAACGGGATATATGGAATGCGCTCGAAAGACGCAGGAATTTTCTTGCGACCCTGGATGCGATGACGAAGAAGACTGCCGAATGCATCGCAGGCTACGGCACGAAGAATTCGATCGACGGAGTCCCCGATCCATCCAACATGAGCCTTCCATGGCCCGCCCCCATTTCACTGGCAGACTATTCGGAAAACGCGAACTACGACGACTCGGCCAATCTGTTTTCCGGGCGCACGCCATACAGGGTCAACACTTCCAGAACCGCATCCGGCAATGTGATCGCCAGCGATTTCCTGCTCACGAGCGGCACATGCAATGCCGGCATCTGCACCAACAACTGCCCCGACCCTTCCGGCTGGGCCTATCTTTACTACCCCTGGTGGAACAACTGGAAGGACCATCTCTTCTATGCCCTCTCCCAGGAATACAGGCCTGCGAACCGTTCGACGCCTCCCTGCGGGAATTGCCTCTCCGTGAACCATGCCGGCAAGTATGCCGCAGTGATCGTCTTCGCGAACCGGAAGCTTTCCGGACAGATCCGCGCGAGCAGCCCGACCGATCCTGAGCGCGGCATCGTCTCGAATTATCTCGAGGGAAGCAATGCGCTCAACATCGCAAATCCTTCCGCATCCGGAACCGAGAATTATCAGTCGGATGTCGAAAGCAGCACTTTCAACGACATCCTTTATTGCATAAGAGAAGATCTGACCGTGGTCAGGGGAAACCCCGCGGCCACCCCTGCCTGCCCATGAAGATACTGCCTGACAGCGGATTCACCCTGATCGAGATGGCCATCGCGCTGTTCATGCTGGCGCTCCTCCTGGGAACCGGACTCAGCCTGCTTTCCAGCGAACTCGAACAGCGCCATGTCGAAGACACGCACGACAGGCTGATCGATGCGCGCGAGATGGTGCTAGGCTATGCGCTCTCCCATGCGGCGACGGGCGACGGGCGCCCTTACCTGCCCTGCCCCGACGCAAGGCCGGGAGCTTCGGTTTCGGCTGGCAATGTCGCCAACGACGGGCAGGAAGACCGCAATGCCGCTACCGGCGCCTGCGACACGCAGGAAGGCAATCTGCCCTGGGTCACGCTGGGGCTGACACCGCAGTCCGACGCATGGGCCAACCGCCTGCGCTACCGGGTAAGCGGCAACTTCTCCAACCGCAATGCAGGCATGCAGCTCTCCTATATGGGTGACATCAACATACTGGATGCCGCATCTGGCGGGAACAGCATCGCGCTGAATGTCCCGGCCATAATACTCTCTCACGGCAAAAACGGCATGAGTGCGATCAACTCGGCAGGACTTCCCAACCCCATGCCGAATGGCGCCAATGAACTGGCCAATGCCGACATCACCGTCAATTTCGTGAGCCATACAGCCTCCCCGCCGGGAGCCGCCGGCGGCTACTTCGACGATCAGGTCATCTGGCTTTCCCAGTATGCGCTTTTCAACCGCCTGGTTCAGGCAGGAAGGCTGCCATGAAGGATTCCATGCCCCATCGCGAGCTGCTCATCGTCGAGGACGACGAGCCGGTTTGCAGCCATCTCTCGCAGGTCATGGCGATCGAAGGCTATCGGGTGCACAGCGCGCATAACCGGACCGAGGCGCTGGCATGCCATCATCAACCTATGATCGTGCTGCTGGACATGGGCCTGCCACCGGCGAGGCATGAAATCAGCGAAGGGCTCTTTCTGATAGACGCCCTGCTGGCGGATTCCCCGGGAAGCAAGATCATCGCAATAACCGGCCATGAAGACGCGGCATTCGAGGCCGTGCGCCGGGGCGCATTCGATTTCCTGACCAAGCCTTCTGACCTCGGCGACATCAAGTCCGCGACCAGGCGCGCCTCCCTTTTTCTGCACCATGAAGCAAGGCTTTCCGAATCGGGTGAGGCCAGGCTGCACGTCACGATAAAGATATCCGACGGGCCGCGCGAATGCGCGGAGGCGGTCGAGGAACTGATCATCCGCAACACGCTTTCCGGCACGAACGGCAATGTATCGGAAACCGCGAGGCGCCTGGGACTTGTGCGGGAGAACCTCTACTACTACCTGAAAAAATACGGCATACGCCCGAGCCGTTCGCAATCGGTGTAAAACCTTTTTACTTCTCTCCAGGCCCTTCAAATCATACAGTCCTTCAACCATCAAACGACAAGGAGAATGACATGCGGACTGTCAGGAATTCACCATCCGGTTTCACGCTGGTCGAACTCGCCATCGTGCTGGTCATCATCGGGCTGCTGCTTGCCGCCGTCTTCAAGGGACAGGAGATGATACAGAACGCCAAGGCCAAGAATCTCGTCAACGACCTTAAGGGCGTGTCCGCGGCGTACTATTCCTACCAGGACCGCTACAAGGCGATACCCGGAGACGACAGCGCAGCCGCCAGCCATCTCGGTCAGGCCGCCTATGATGGAAACGGGGACGGCATCATCAGCGGCGCATATACCGACAACAATGCGACCATCAGCACGGAAAGCCAGGCGTTCTGGCAGCATGCGCGCATGGCAGGTTTCCTGTCTGGCCCCGCGACCGGCAACACTGCGCCTGCCGGCACCAATGCGATGGGAGGGCTTCTGGGCGTTCAGGACGGGAGTGCCGCCGCGATATACGGCATGACGGGACCGGTGGTGTGCGCTGGCAGCATACCCTGGAAGATCGCCCAGGCGGTCGATCTCATGATAGATGACGGGAACAGCGACACGGGCAATGTCAGGACGGGGGCAGCGAGCACCACGCCCAACGATGCGACTGCGACCGCTGCCTCGCTGGTCTACGGCAAGGGTGCTGCGGCCCCGGCCTCTCCTGACGAGCTGCACACGCTATGCATGAAGATCTGACCGCAAGGCCTGGAAACCGGGGCTTCACGCTGGTCGAGATCGCGATCGTGCTGGTGATCATCGGCCTTCTTCTGGGTGGCGTATTCAAGGGACAGGAGATGATCACGCAGGGCAGGATCAAGTCCGCGATCAACGATCTCTCCGGCATCACCGCCGCCTATTATGCCTATCTCGACCGCTACAAGGCGCTGCCAGGCGACGACAGCCAGGCGAATGCGCGATGGCCTGCATTGCCGGCAAATGCGAGCGGCAACAGCGATGGCACCATCTCTGGGGCATACAATGCGACGGGTGCTGCCGCCATCGAATCGCAATATTTCTGGATGCATCTCAGGGCAGCAGGCCTCGTGACGGGTTCTGCCGCTTCCGCATTGCAGCCGCTCAATGCGGCAGGCGGCATCCTGGGCGTACAGACCGGAAACGGCGCGATCCCCCCGGGTGAAGTGCTGCAAAGCAACGGCGCAGGCACCGGATTCACGGGCTTCATGATCTGCTCTTCAGGGCTTTCCGACAGGGTGGCCGCAGCGGTCGACCGGCAACTCGACGATGGCATACCCAACACCGGCAGCATACGCGCCCAGCTCACGGCATCACCAGACCCCATACAGACCGCGGCGATGAGCGGCAGCTATACCGACACCGGCACGTCGCTGGTCACGATCTGTAAGGCGCTGTAACGACCCAAGGATTGGCGCGCACATTCATATCGCCGTAGAATGCCCATGCCCCGACCGAACGGAAACATGCAATGTCCTCTGACTGGCTGTGCTACATGCTGCAATGCGCCGACGGCACGCTGTACTGCGGCATCACCACCGACATCGAAAAACGCCTCCATGCGCACAACGAAGGAACAGGGGCGAAGTACACCCGCGCGCGCAGACCGGTTGCGCTGGTGTTCCATGAATATTGTGCAGACCGTTCTTCCGCTTTGAGGCGCGAGATGGAAATCAAGAAGCTCACGCGTGCCGAAAAGCTCGCGCTGATCGGATCGGTCTGATCCATTCCTGGCCAGGCTATTGCAAGCCACCTTTCAGGTGGTAGAATGCAGCTTCATCAAGCAGTCAAATCAAGGCAATTCAAATCGCAAGGCTGTAACCGTGGTTTATGGTGGTTCTATCGTTTAATTATTTAACCGAGGGGAAATATCATGAAACTGAAAGGAAGCAAGACCGAGCAATCCCTGAAAGACGCCTTCGCCGGCGAATCCATGGCCAACCGCCGCTACCTCTATTTTGCGGCCAAGGCTGACATCGAAGGCTACAACGATGTCTCGGCACTCTTCAGATCCACTGCGGAAGGCGAGACGGGCCATGCGCATGGCCACCTGGAATATCTCGAGCAGTGCGGAGACCCCGCGACAGGCCTGCCGTTCGGAAGCACCGAAGACAACCTCAAGAGCGCCGTCGCAGGCGAGACGCACGAATATACCGACATGTATCCCGGCATGGCCAAGACCGCGCGCGAGGAGGGTTTCAGCGAGGTGGCAGACTGGTTCGAGACGCTCGCGAAGGCCGAGCGTTCCCACGCGAACCGTTACCAGAAGGCGCTCAACGAATTCAAGTCCTGAACCCTGACAGGGAAGATGCCATGGCTGCTCGCGAAGGCAATCTTGAGGCGCCCACTCGTCATGCGCTGGACTGGAAGAGCCCCGACTTCTACGACGGGGAATCGCTCGACAGGGAACTGGAACGCGTCTTCGAAATCTGTCACGGCTGCCGCCGCTGCGTGAGCCTTTGCCAGTCGTTTCCGACGCTTTTCGACCTCGTGGACGAATCCTCGACGATGGAAGTGGACGGAGTCGCAAAGTCGGACTACATCAAGGTCGTGGATCACTGCTATCTCTGCGATCTCTGCTACATGACCAAATGTCCCTATGTTCCTCCCCATGCGTGGAATGTGGACTTCCCCCATCTGATGCTGAGGGCCAAGGCCGTGAAATTCAGAAGCGGGAAAGTCAGGCTCAGGGACAGGATGCTGACCAGCACCGATGCAGTGGGCAGCATCGCGGGCATCCCCGTCGTGGCCCAGGCAGTCAATGCGGCAAACAAGATGGGCTGGGCGCGCAAGGCGCTGGAAACCGTCGCGGGGGTACACGCGGAGGCATGGGTTCCGGAATATCACAGCAGGTCCCTGCAGAGCCGCCTGTCATCCCACAGAAGCGAGAACATGGCAGTCTCCGCCGGCAGGACCAGGGGAAGGATCGCGCTCTTCGCAACCTGCTACATGAACCGCAACGAGCCTGGGCCCGGCCTCGATCTTGTCGAAGTGTTCGAGCACAACGGCATTCCAGTCAGGCTTGCCGGAAAGGAACGCTGCTGCGGCATGCCCAAGCTGGAACTCGGAGACCTCGAATCGGTGGCCAGGGCCAAGGAGCACAACATCCCGCTGCTCTCAAGGCTCGTCGATGAGGGCTGGGACCTGACCGCGCTGGTTCCTTCCTGCGTGCTGATGTTCAAGCAGGAGCTCCCGCTGATGTATCCGGACGATCCCGACGTGCGGAAGGTGAAGGAGGCCTTCTTCGATCCCTTCGAGTATCTGATGCTGCGCCACAGGGAGGGCCTCCTCAAGACCGACTTCAAGCAGCCTCTTGGGAACATCGCCTACCATGCGGCATGCCACCAGCGCGTGCAGAACATCGGACAGAAGACGCGCGAGGCACTGTCACTCGTTCCCGCGACCACGGTCGAGATCATAGAACGCTGTTCCGGACACGACGGTACCTATGCGGTGAAGAAGGAGTTTCACGAGCATGCGATGAGGATCGTGAGGCCCGTGGCGGATCGCGTGAAGAATGCCGATGCACAGCACTTCGGCAGCGACTGTGCGATGGCGGGCCACCATATCGAAAACGCACTCAAGGATGGAAGAGCGCCAGAGCATCCCATCACCCTATTGAGAAAGGCCTACGGAATATGAACATGCCATTGAAGAGGGAAACACTTTTCAGCCTGGAACAGTACTCGCGCATCCGGCCGGAATTCCGCATGACCGTGATCGAGCACAAGGAAAGCCGCAGAGTCGGGCTCGGAGAACACGCAACGCTGCATTTCGAGGACAGCCTGACCATGCAGTATCAGGTCCAGGAAATGCTCCGGCTTGAGCGCATCTTCGATGCAGGCGGCATAGAACAGGAGCTCGAGGTCTACAACCCGCTGATCCCCGACGGCACCAACTGGAAGGCGACCTTCATGATCGAATACGAGGATCCCGAAGAAAGACGCCAAGAACTGCTGCGCCTTGCGGGGATCGAGAAGAAGGTCTGGATGGAGATCGGAGAATACGGGCGGGTGTATGCGATCGCGAACGAGGACATGGACAGAGAGACGGAGGGCAAGACCTCGGCGGTGCACTTCTTGCGATTCGAGCTCACGCCCGGAATGATCAATGCCGTCAAACAGGGTGCGGCGATAAGCGCCGGCATAGACCATCCCCACTATCAGGCGCAGACTGTGCTGCAGAAGGAAGTGCGCGACTCGCTGGAGGACGATCTCGACTGATGGGCTACCTGTACAGCAGATGCGGCAGCCAGGTCGAGATCGCCGGCACATAGGTGATCAGCGCAAGATAGACCAGCATCACGCCCACCCAGGGCAGCGTCGCGATCGACACCTCGGTCAGCCCCTCCCTTGCAAGGTGGCTTGCGACGAAGAGGTTCAGACCCACAGGCGGATGGATCATGCCGATCTCCATGTTCACCACCATGATGATGCCCAAGTGTATCGGATCTATGCCCAGCGTCCTTGCAATCGGCAGAAAGAGCGGCGCCAGGATCAGCACGATGGATGTCGGCTCCATGAACTGGCCTGCCGCGAGGAGCGCAAGATTCACCATCAGCAGGAACATCCAGGGCTGAAGATGCTGGTCTATCACCCACTGCGACATCGCCTGGGGGATCTGCTCGGAGGTCATCAGGAACGAGAAGAGGATCGCGTTTGTGATGATGTAGAGCAGCATCGCGCTGGTATTGGCAGCGCCCAGTAGCGACTTTGGAACCTGCCGCCAGCTAAGGTCGCGATAGAAGAACTTGGCCGCGATGAACGCATAGACCGCCGCGACCGCGGCAGCCTCGGTGGGCGTGAAGATGCCGCCGTAGATGCCGCCTATGACGATCACGACGAGAAAGATGCCGCCCAGCGCATCCCTGAGCGAAAGCCAGAATTCCTTTGCATCGGGTTTTTGTGCGGTCGGGAAATGCCTGCGTTTGGCCTGCACGAAGACCAGCGCCATCATGATAGCGGCGAGCAGCAGGCCGGGCACGATGCCGGCGATGAACATCCTGCCCGCGCTCTCCGAGGTGGCGACCGCGTATATGATCATCACGATGGAGGGCGGGATCAGGATGCCAAGAGAACCCGAAGTCGTGATCACACCCACGGCGAAACGCTTGGGATAGCCCGCCTTGACCATCGCGGGCAGCATCACCGATCCTATCGCCATCACGGTCGCGGGGCTGGAACCCGAGATGGTCGCGAAAAACGCGCAGGCCAGAACGGCCGCCATCGCGATGCCGCCAGGCAGGAAGCCCACCAGGTTGGATGCGAAGCGCACGATGCGCGCGGCGATCTTCCCGTCGATCAGGAACTGGCCGGAAAGCACGAAGAAGGGCACGGCCATGATGGAGAAGCTTTCGAGTCCCGTGAACAGCCGCTGCGAAATGATGTTGACGGTGTCCATGGAGAACGACGAGAATGCAAGGAGATAGATCAGGACCGTGGTTCCCAGCGCGATCGAGATAGGCGTGCTGGTGAGCAGCAAGACCAGCAGGATTGCAATGATGACGAGCGCAGTCATGCAGCCGCCTCGTCGGTGCCGAAGCTGTGGATAGGCAGTTCGCCGTGCCTGATGAAACCCGCAAGCACCTGGATGAAGCGGTAGCACATGAGCCCCGATCCGAAGGGGATCGCGAGATAGACGATCCACATCGGCATCTCCATGTCAGGAGACACCTGCCCCGTGCCGTGGATGAAGATCACCCAGCGCGCGCCGAAGAAGGCGATGGCGCCGGTGAAGATTGCGCCCAGGGAAAGTGCCGCGATGACCATCATTCTGCGTATCGAGGGGCGCACCCAGTTGACCAGGAAATCCACGCCTATGTGTATGCCGGTGCGCACGCCATAGGCCGCGCCGAACTTGGCCATCCAGATGAAGAGATAGATGGTGAGTTCCTGTGCCCAGTCTATTCCTGTTCCCGTCGTATAGCGCATCGCCACTGCGGCGAAGGTCACCAGCGTAGCGATCGCCATGAAGCTCGCGATCAGGAATTCCTCGAGGCGATTGAGCAGGCGGTTGATCATAAAGGCGTCAGATCTTCTTCGCGGGCTTTGCGGCCTTTTCCTTTTCATATTGCGCTGCGATCGCATTCACGCTGCTTATCAAATCCGCGCCTATCACCGGCGCGAATTCCTTCTGCAGCGGCAGCAGCACTTTCTGCCATTCGGCGCGCTCTGCCGGCGTCAGCTGATAGACGGTGGTGGTCTTGGCCGCGATCACCTTGGCCAGCGCATCGTCGTTGTCCTTCTGGGCGATGGCGCGCTCAAACTCGGTCGATTCCTTCATCGCCTCCGTCAGCTGCCCTCGCACATCGGCAGGCAGTGCTTCCCAGAACTTCTTGTTGACGATCACCGCATAGCCAAGATAACCATGGTTGGAGATGGTCATGTGCTTTTGCACCTCGTTCATCTTCTGCGTGTAGAAATTGGAAACGGGATTTTCCGTGCCGTCCACCACACCCTGCTGCAGTGCGGTATAGACTTCGCTGAACGCCATCACCTGGGGATTCGCGCCCAGCGCCTTCATCTGTGCGCTCAGCACCTTGGAGGATTGTATGCGCATCTTGAGTCCGGAAAAATCGGACACCCTGTGCATCGGCCTGTTCGAGCTCATCTGCTTGAAGCCGTTGTCCCAGAAGGCAAGCCCCGTCACGCCCTTGGCGTCCAGCTTTGCAAAGAGCTTCCTGCCCACATCGCCATCCATCACGCGGTGCAGCACTTCCTGGTCGGGGAAAAGATAGGGAAGATCGAAGAGCTCGAATTCGCGCGCGCCCATGGGACCGAACTTGGCAAGGGAAGGTGCCAGCATCTGCACGGCGCCGCTTTGCAGCGCCTCGATCTCCTCGCGATCCTTGTATAGCTGGCTGTTGGGATAGACCTCGACCTTGACGCGCCCCCTGGTCAGCTTCTCCGCAAGCTGCTTGAATCTTTCGGCAGCCTGCCCCTTGGGCGTGTCCGGGGCGACCACATGGCTGAACTTGATGACGATCTCGCCAGCGGCATTTGCAGCGCCTGCAAATCCAAAAGCCAATGCAAACAGCAATGCGATGCGTAGTTTCATGTTCTCTCCCTGATGAATTGTTTTTATCGCCCGAGGCGTGACGCCAAATATACGGGCGTTCTCAAAGAAGCGCCAGCCCGACCTGCAAAAATCATCCGCGGGGCTGACGCGGCAGGGATAAAACCCTTAAAATGGCGACTTTGACAACTGCCGGTATCACTCATGCTCACCTTCCAGCAAATCATACTGAAACTGCAGGACTACTGGGACAGGCAGGGCGCAGCGCTGCTGCAGCCCTACGACATGGAAGTCGGCGCGGGCACCTCCCACACCGCGACCTTCCTTCGCGCGCTGGGACCTGAGCCCTGGAAGGCCGCCTATGTTCAGCCATCGCGCCGCCCCAAGGACGGCCGCTACGGCGAGAACCCCAACCGCCTGCAGCACTACTACCAATTCCAGGTCGTGCTGAAGCCGGCACCGGCCAATATCCTCGAACTGTATCTCGGCTCGCTCGAGGCGCTGGGTTTCGACTTAAAGCAGAACGACATCCGCTTCGTCGAGGACGACTGGGAGAATCCGACGCTGGGCGCATGGGGGCTGGGCTGGGAGGTGTGGCTGAACGGCATGGAAGTCACGCAGTTCACCTATTTCCAGCAGGTGGGCGGAATAGACTGCAGGCCGATCACAGGCGAGATCACCTACGGGCTTGAACGTCTGGCGATGTATCTTCAGGGGGTGGAGAGCGTTTTCGATCTGACCTGGACCGAGGGTGTATCGTACCGGGACGTCTACCACCAGAACGAAGTCGAGCAGTCCACCTACAACTTCGAGCACAGCGACGTGGAATTCCTGCTGCATGCCTTTGCAAGCCACGAGAAACAGGCCAAGCACCTGATGGAGAACAGGCTTGCGCTCCCGGCATACGAACAGGTGCTGAAGGCCGCGCACAGCTTCAACCTCCTGGATGCAAGAGGCGCGATTTCCGTGACGGAGCGCGCAGCCTACATAGGCAGGATACGCAATCTGGCCAAGAGCGTGGCTGGCTCCTATCTCGAAAGCCGCGCGCGCCTAGGATTCCCGATGGCGCCCAAGGCATGGGCCAAGGAAATGCTGGCAAGAATGGAGATTGAGGCATGAGCGCGAAAAGCCTTCTGATCGAACTCTTCGTCGAGGAGCTTCCGCCCAAATCCCTGAAGAAGCTGGGCGAGAGCTTTGCCGATGAATTGATACGCAGCCTGATGTTGCAAGGAGGATTGGTCACTATAGATTTGGCCTTCCCAGAGGTGGAGGAAAATTACGTCAAACGGTTTGCCTCACCCAGGAGACTGGCTGTATATATCAAGAACGTGCTGGAGAAGGCGCATGACACAACCGAAAACATCAAGTTGATGCCTGTGAAAGTCGGCCTCGATGCAGAAGGCCGTCCCACGCCCGCACTGCTGAAAAAACTTGCTTCTCTGGGTGCGGGTGAAGAGTGCGTTTCCTCTCTTAGAAGCGAGGATGGCAGCCTTTATCTGGACAGAGTCAAAACCGGGGAAACGCTTGCTGAAGGCCTGCAGAAGGCACTGGAATATGTTGTCTCTAAGCTGCCTATCGCCAAGGTAATGACCTACCCCGATCCCGCAGCCGACGGATGGGCCACGGTCAATTTCGTGCGCCCCGCCCACTCTCTCGTCGCGCTCCACGGCGACGAAATCGTCCCGGTCTCGATCCTCGGATTGCAGGCTGGACGCGAGACACAGGGCCACCGCTTCGAGGCGGCCGTTGATGCCATCGTCATCCGAGATGCCGACAGCTACGAAGCGCAGATGGAAGGCGAAGGCGCTGTGATCGCAAGCTTTGCAAAGCGCCGCAATGATATAGAACGCCAGCTTTCAGAGGCCGCTGGAAAATTGAACCTGAAACCGATAGAGGACGAGGCGCTGCTCGACGAAGTGACGTCGCTGGTCGAACGCCCCAACGTGCTCGTCGGTACCTTCGACGAAGCCTTCCTCGAGGTTCCGCAGGAATGCCTGATCCTGACCATGAAGGCGAACCAGAAATATTTTCCACTGCTGGACGGAAATGGCAGACTCACCAACAGGTTCCTGATCGTCTCCAACATCAGGCCGCAGGATGCAAGCCTCGTGATCGGCGGAAACGAGCGCGTGGTCAGGCCCCGCCTTGCCGATGCGAAGTTCTTCTTCGACCAGGACAGGAAAAAGCCGCTGGATGCCCGCGTGCTCGGCTTGTCCAAGGTCGTGTATCACAACAAACTGGGCTCGCAGGGAGAGCGCGTCGAGCGCGTTCAGGCGATCGCGCGCAGCATAGGAGAGAAACTTGGAGGCGAAGCGCTGGCAAGGCTCGCCGATCGCGCAGCGCTCCTTGCCAAGGCCGATCTGCTCACTGACATGGTGGGCGAATTCCCCGAACTCCAGGGCATCATGGGGCGCTATTACGCGCAGCACGACGGAGAGCATGACGACATCGCCCATGCGATAGAGGATCACTACAGGCCGCGCTTTTCCGGCGACGAGTTGCCGCGCAACGAAGTTGGGATCTGCGTTGCACTGGCAGACAAGCTCGAAACCCTTGCAGGGCTCTTCGGGATAGGCCAGGTGCCGACGGGAGACAAGGACCCATTCGCGCTCCGCCGCCACGCGCTGGGGATCATACGCACCCTTGTCGAAAAGGAGCTCCCCCTGGAAATCGGAGATCTGCTGAAAGGCGCTTTTGCTGCCTTCCCCCCGGGGTTGCTCAGCGATGCGCAATCCGGGCTCGAAACATTCGTCTTCGAACGTCTGGGCGGGATGATGCGCGAACAGGGATACACGGCTCAGGAAGTGGATGCGGTGCTTTCCATGCGCATCCAGAATTTCAGCGATGCGGCAAGACGCCTTGCGGCAGTGCGCTCCTTCGCATCGCTGCCGGAGGCACCCGCGCTTTCCGCCGCCAACAAGCGGGTGGGCAATATCCTGAAGAAGGCCGAAGGCGCGATCAGCGAAGCGGTCGATGTCGCGCGGCTTCTGGAAGCGCCCGAACAGGCCTTGCATCGCTCGCTGATCGAAATCGCACCGCGTGCCGAGCAAGCCTTTGCTGCCGGCGATTACACGTCCTCGTTGCAGGCGCTCGCCGGACTCAGGACCCCTGTGGACGCCTTTTTCGACAGCGTGATGGTGAATGTCGACGATGCTGACCTGAGAAACAACCGCCTTGCGCTGCTTTTGCAATTGCATCGCGCGATGAACCGCGTTGCCGACATCTCAAGGCTCGCGTCATGAAACTCATCATCCTGGACCGGGACGGCGTGATCAATCAGGACTCAGACCAGTTCATCAAGAACGCATCGGAGTGGTACCCCATCCCCGGCAGCCTCGAGGCGATCGCCAGGCTCAATCAGGCGGACTATCGCGTGGTGGTGGCGACGAACCAGTCCGGCATAGGGAGGGGGCTTTTCGACATGCCGACGCTCAATTCGATACACGACAAGATGCACAAGGCATGCGCCCAGGTCGGCGCGCGCATAGATGCTGTCTTTTTCTGCCCGCACACTGCGGACAGCCGCTGCCATTGCCGCAAGCCTGAAACGGGGATGCTGGAGGAAATCGCGCTGCGGTTCAACACCAGCCTTGCCGGCGTGCCCGTGGTGGGAGACTCGCTGCGCGACCTTCTTCCTGCGGCCGCACTGGGCGCTCATCCCTGCCTCGTCCTGACCGGCAAGGGCGCAAGAACCCAGGCCTCGGGCAATCTTCCCGAAGGAACCCAGGTGTTCTGCGATCTCGCCGCCTTGGTCACCCGATTGCTGAACCCCGTCACGCAGGCCTGACATGCTGTTTCTACGTTCGCTGATTTTCCTGCTGCTGCAACTTCTGCTGACCCCGATCTTTTCCACTCTGGCGATACTGACCTTCCCTTTCTCGCCGGTCACGCGCTACCGGCTGATCTCGAGCTATGCGCGCACGATGATCTGGCTGCTTCGCCCCGTGTGCGGCATAAGCCACCGGGTGATAGGCAGGGAGCACATCCCCAAGGAACCCTGCGTCGTGCTCTGCAAGCACCAGTCGGCGTGGGAGACGCTGGCCCTGCAGGTGATCCTGCCGCCACAGGTATGGGTGCTCAAGCGCGAACTCTTGTGGCTGCCCTTCTTCGGCTGGGGGCTTGCGATGACGAGCCCGATCGCGATCAACCGCAGCGACGGCAAGGGTGCGGTCAAGCAGCTCCTGAGCCAGGGCAAGAAGAGGCTGGCACAGGGCTTCTTCGTGGTGATCTTCCCTGAAGGCACGCGCATACCGTATGGCCAGCGCGGAAAATACAAGATAGGCGGTGCACTGCTTTCCGCGTCCAGCAAGGTTCCGGTTCTGCCCATCGCCCACGATGCAGGGCGCCTCTGGGGACGCAATTCCTTCATCAAGCGCCCCGGGGTGATCACCATCAGCATAGGCCCCCTCATCCCCTCATCAGGCCTCAAGGCGGAGGAGATCAACGCACGGGCAGAGTCCTGGATAGAAACCGAGATCGAACGCATCGACCAGTCGCATACTTGACTATTCCACTCGGAAGTTCATAATGGGATCGCCCCCCATCGCAAACCCTGAAATCCCAATACAGGAGGTTACCATCATGAACTTCCATCTCTCCCATCACCCGCACAGCGAAGTCTTGCAAAGCATCGGGTTCTTCATCGCCATGCTCGTCATCATCAGCCTGCTTGGCGTTGTTTTCCTGGCCGCCGTATGACCACAACAAGCAGGCATGGCTCCGGAAGGAGTCCAGCCTGCAAGCCTTTTCAGGAGGAAACTCGACCTGTGGAGATCATCATGAACATAGCGGATATACTCATTCACATACATCCAGAACTGGATGAAAACGAAAGGGCCGGCGTGACGCGAAAACTGGAAAGCTGCGAAGGCGTGGATTGTGCAGAATTCAACCATCACGCCCATCCCCACGCGCTGATCGTGAAGTACGATCCGGATGCAATAGAGGGCATGCAGATACTGCAGATGGTGCGTCAATACGATGCAAAAGCAGCCATGGCAGGCCTTTAGATCTTGCGGCGAATCAGGCCGCACCGGGGCGATCCGTCGATCGCCCTTTCATTGCAACCCGGATGGAAGACAGGCCGGCTACTTCTCGTCCAGATAGCCGATTGCGTTGAAGAAACGAGATGCATCCGCCATGTCATTCGCGGTGTAAACGATCGAATGCGGGGTCGGCCGCTCGACATGCCTGAAATAGGAAGCAATCTCCGCATAGAATGTATCCTTGAATGCGATTTCGAGCCTTACAGGATGTGCGACCCTGTAAGGCTTCAGCTGCCGCCTCCTCTCGACTCCGCGTTTCACCCCTTCGCGGATCATGCGCCGGACTTTTTCGGGATGCAGCATCATGCCTGAATAGGAGCCCGACCCGGTTTTTACGACAACGGTGTCGATGGGGCCGAGAAGGCGCATCGCCTCGTCTGCGGCAGCCTTGTCACCGGAAAGAAACACCACGGGCACGTTAAGATCACCGGCGATCGCCGCATTGAAACCGGCTTCCGGAACGGCAACCCCGTTGAGTTTCACTCCGGCAATCTTGTCTGCGTCTTCCAGATGAGCGAGGATCGCACCCTCTACATCTTCGCTCGCGTGGTAGCCTATGAAAACAATCGCGTCAAAGCTTGCATCGATGCCCTGCATCATGCCCAATGGCCGCGGAAACCCGCGCACCATCCCGGCCCTGGGATCGAGCATTTCCGGATCCACGTTATCGCCGGCCCAATGAGAATCGCTGACAAGCACCTCAGTCGCACCCGCATCATAGGCGCCAGAAATCGCCGCATTGATTTCCTCGGTCATCAGCCTGCGGAATTTCTCGTAATCGGCGCTTCCGGGCTTGGACTGGTCCTTCTCGGAACTGACGCCGCCTACGCCCTCCATGTCCGCCGAGATGTAGACTTTGAGATGTGTAGGCGGACCGCCGTATGCGGCGCTGCAAAACATCAGGATGAAAATGGAAAGCCATCTGATCATGTTCCCCCCCAGGTCAGCAGGCCATGCCGGACCATTATGTGCAGTTCGGAAGTTCTTGTAAAATTTGCATCACCGCTTCATAGTCCAATCATACATGAACAACCCGATGTCAAAAGCGCTGGGCAATCCGGCTGATTCCGCCGAGCAGCGCTCCGTGGTGCTTGAAGGCCGGCATGTCACCTACACCCTGAAGCGCAGCGGCAAGCGACGTAGCATAGGCCTGCGCATCGACGGCCGCGGCCTCACCGTCAGCATGCCGCTGAAGGCAAGCGAAAGCTGGCTTCATGAAGTGCTGCAGCAAAGGGCGGGCTGGGTGATAGACAAGCTTGAGGACTGGCAGGCCCATGCGCCGGAGAAGCCGGTATGGAAGGACGGCGAGATCATCCACTATCTGGGCGAGATACTGACGCTGCGCCTGGGCCCATTCCCCAAGGCCGTGCAACTGGCAGGAGACGAGCTCCTGGTGCGGGACGAGGGAAGCGAATCGCGCATCGAGAAGAGGGTGTCGGGCTGGTATCGGGAACAGGCGCTTCCCCTTTTCATTGAACGCGCAGAACACTATGCAAGGATACTCGATGTAAGCCCCTCCTCGATCAGGCTGACGACCGCGAAGACGCGCTGGGGAAGCTGCACGTCACTGGGGGAGGTGAGGCTCAATGTGCAGCTCGTCAAGCTCCCCTACTATCTGATCGATTACGTCATCGTGCACGAATTGGCCCATCTGCGCGAGATGAATCATTCTCAGGCATTCTGGCGCATAGTGGAAATCGCCTGCCCAAACTATCACAGGCTGCGAAGCGAACTCAAGGCGATCAGCCTTTGACTGTTTGCAAGAGCGCGCTTGTTCAGTATGATGCGGGCCGGTGTGAATCCACTGTGGAGCCCCCCATTTCCATACCAGCGCGCATCCTGAATCGCTGGCATGCCCTGAGCATGCAGGTGAAACTTGCCCTCCTGATACAGGGGGTGATCGCCATCATGCTTTTTTTTGCCCTGCAATGGCTGGTATCCCGGGCCGAGCATCAGATCCTGTTCGAAACGAGTCAGCGCGCGCTGGTCACGGCAGACGGCGTGATCAACGGCATGAACATGCTGATGGAAACGGGGACGGTCTCGGATGCAGCCAACCGCACCCTCCTCATCCGCAAGATGGCGCAATCCAATGACATCGTATCCCTGCGCATCGTCCGCGCAAAGCAGGTATCCGACCAGTTCGGCCCGGGCCTTCCTGAAGAACAGCCTGCCGACCCGATCGAAAAGGAAGTCCTGAAGTCGGGGAAGATCTACACGCAGCAGGTCAATGGCAAGTCGATGCTGCGCGTCGTCGTTCCTTTCATCGCGAGCCATAACTTCAGGGGAACGGATTGCCTGAGATGCCACCATGTCGCAAACGGCAGCGTGAACGGGGCTGCCAGCATGCTGATCGACCTCTCCGGCGCAGAAGAACGGATCCATCTTGCGAAGATACGCCTCTGGACGGGACAGATCCTGTTGCAGGCAACGCTCTTCTTCATCATCTGGAATCTGGTCCGTTCCTTCATACGCCCCGTCAAGGCGCTGCAGGAGACCATGACGGAGATGCAGGCAGACGGCGACCTGTCCAGAAGGGTAAAAGTCGAAGGCGCAAGCGAAACGGCCAAGATGGCGGCGGCGTTCAATTCCCTGGTTTCCAATCTGCAAAGCAGCAACGCCGAACGCGACCGCATCGAACAGGCCTTGCGCAGCGCCGAATCAAGAGCGCGCGCGCTGCTCGAAAATCTTGGCGTGGGTGTCATCGTGATGGATGAGAACGGAATCATCGAAGCCTGCAATCCCGCGGCGGACGAGATTTTCGGCCATTCCCCGAACGAAATCATAGGACGGAATGTCCGCATGCTGATCCCAGAATCTGACCGCGATCGGCACGATGCAGCGCTCAAGCGCTACCGTGAAACGGGAAAGCCCCTCACTCTCGAATCCGGGGAATCGGCCATCATCGGCGTGACCACGGAGATGAATGCCCTGCGCAAGGATGGCAGCACCTTCCCCATCGCCATCAAGGTGACCGAGGTTAACATAGAGGAAAGGCGGCTCTTTCTTGCATCGGTCAGGGACATCAGCGCGCGCAAACGGAACGAGGAGGATCTGCGCATCGCGGCCACCGCATTCGAGACCCGCGAAGGCATACTGATCACCGATTTGAACCACGTGATACTCAAGGTCAACCGGACCTTCACCCAGCTCACCGGCTACAGCATGGAGGAGGCAGTGGGCCGGACGCCCGCCATGCTGAAGTCGGGAAGGCACGACGAGGCTTTCCATGCGGACATGTGGGAAGTCATCCACCGCGACAAATACTGGCAGGGGGAAGTGTGGAGCAGGAGAAAGAACGGGGAGATCTACCCGATATCCCTGACCACGACTGCAGTGACCGATGCAGACGACAGGGTGACCCACTATGTCTCCGTGTTCTCGGACATCACCCTGCGCAGGAAATCGGAAGAAGAGATACACAGGCTTGCATTCTACGATCCGCTCACAGGACTGCCCAATCGCAGCCTGTTGCAGGATCGTCTGCAGCAGGCGCTGAACAACAGCGCAAGGCGCAGGAAGTACGGCGCGCTGCTTTTCATAGACCTCGACAACTTCAAGATACTCAACGACACCAAAGGGCACAACATCGGCGATCTGCTGCTGATGGAAGCAGCAAGGCGCCTGCAGGGCTGCGTGAGAGACACCGACACGGTGGCGAGGCTGGGCGGTGACGAGTTCGTGGTGATGCTCGAAGAAATGGACGAGGATGGCGCGAAGGCGGCGGCCGCATCCAGGGAGATTGCGGAAAAACTGCTCGCGCTGATGCGCCAGCCCTTCACGCTCCAGGAGTTCGAGTATCACAGCTCGTGCAGCATAGGCATCAGCCTGTTTCTCGGCAATGCGACGAGCATGGACGATCTTTTCAAGCATGCGGACAACGCGATGTACCAGGCCAAGACACAGGGGCGCAACACCATCTGCTTCTTCGACCCCGGTATGCAGGCAGAACTCGTGATACGCACGGCGATGGCGGAAGACCTGCGCATGGCGCTGCCCAACAACCAGTTCCAGCTTTACTACCAGATACAGGTCAACGGCCGGGATGCGATGGGCGCTGAAGCGCTCCTGCGCTGGCAGCACCCGCTGCGCGGGCTGGTTTCCCCGGTCAAATTCATACCGGTGGCTGAAGAGAGCGGTCTCATCGTACAGATCGGCGAATGGGTGTTGAAGAGCGCCTGCCTGCAGCTCAGGGCATGGCAGGGCAACCCGCTTACCCATCACCTGCAGATCGCGGTCAACGTCAGCGCACGCCAGTTCCGCCAGCCGGATTTCGTAAGCCGGGTGATCAGCATATTCGAGGAAACCGGCGCGAACCCTTTAAAGCTCAAGATGGAGCTCACGGAAAGCCTGATGCTCGAGAACGTCGCCAGCTGCATCGAGAAGATGCAGGCTTTGCGCGCGATCGGCGTGCGCTTCTCGGTGGACGATTTCGGCACAGGCCATTCTTCGCTAAGCTACCTCAAGCGCCTGCCCCTGCAGCAGATCAAGATAGACCAGGGATTCGTGCGGGACATCACCACGGACCCCAGCGATGCCGCGATCGTTCAGACCATCATAGGCATGGCCAGAAACCTCGGCCTGGACGTGATCGCGGAGGGGGTGGAAACGGAAGAGCAGCGCGCCTTCCTCGAGCAACATGGCTGCGACGACTATCAGGGATACCTGTTCAGCAGACCGGTTCCCCTCGAGGCCTTCGAGGACCTGCTAGCCAGTATGGACAAGGGTTACAGCGAATCAGCACCCTCTTAAACAACCTGCACCGTAGCTGAAACGTAGCCCGATATGGGACGTGCGGCATAGACCGCTGATGCAGTACCGACGCCATCCCATTCGTTGGGGTGGCGTTCCTTTTATAAGACGCCGATGGGCATTACGCGGCTATAATCGTTCCGTTAGCAACGATGCCATGTGGATCGCAGAAAGGAAAATATGCCATGCAAGTTGAAATCTGGTCAGACATGATTTGCCCCTGGTGCTACATCGGCAAGAAGCGCTTTGAAATGGCGCTTGCAGACTTCTCGCAACGAGATAGTGTACGCGTGATCTGGCGTAGTTTTGAACTTGACCCGAACGCACCTTCGCAGCATCCCGGGACTCTGGAGGAGCATTTGTCACGCAAATACGGTTACAGTTCGCAGCAGGCTAAAGAAATGATTGAACGCGTGACCGGAGTTGCCAAGGAAGTCGGGCTGGAATATCACCTGAATGAAGCGCACCCAGGCAATACCTTCGACGCTCATCGTCTGCTGCACTTTGCTGCTTCACGGCAACTTGCAGACCAAGCCACAGAGCGCATCATGCATGCCTATTTTTGTGAAGGATTAGTGGTCAGCGACCGAATGGCACTGGCGCGTCTTGCTCCAAAATTCGGCATGACCGCAGATGAAGTGCTGGCAATGCTGGAAAGCGGCACTTATTCTGATGATGTTCGAGCGAATGAAGCACGCGCCGCAGAATTGGGCATTGCCAGCGTACCGTTCTTCGTCTTTAATGAGAAAACCGGTATATCTGGCGCACAGTCGGTTGAGGTGTTTTCAAAAGCGCTGCTTGAGGCGTCGATGGATTTGTAGCCGATGCCGAATGCGCAGAAACTGAAGCTCGTTCGAATTTTAAGATGATCGTCGAAGATGAAGTTTATGACATGCGTCGTTAGGCCAAACAAGGCACTCCAGCTGATGGCATGGCGCGCTTGCGCCAAACCCGGGATTCATGGATAATGCCCGGCCTAGCTTATAACCCGGGTGCGTACACCCGCCGCACCCATTCACCCGCAAGGAAAAGAAATGAAAGCCACCATCCATCCCGATTATCACGAAATCACCGTGACCTGCAGCTGCGGAAACAGCTTCAAGACACGCTCCTCCATGGCCAAGAACGCGCTGAACATCGAGGTCTGCTCGGAATGCCACCCTTTCTACACCGGCACTCAGAAGATCGTCGACACCGCGGGCCGCATCGACAAGTTCCGTCAGAAGTACGCAGCCAAGACAGCTTAAGGGCGGAAATCCTGCGGCAGCACATCTAAGGGCGGCGTTTGCTGCCCTTGTGTTTTCGGCCCTCGCAAAACATGTATTTCATCAAGCCCACAGACCCGCATCCCATCACCCCCGCAAAGGCCGCGATGCTGGGCATGCTCTGCCTGGTCTGGCTGGGCACGGGCCTGATCGGCCATGACCCATGGAAACCCGACGACGCATACAGCTTCGGCCTTGTCTATTCGATGCTGCAGAGCCATGACTGGCTGGTCCCCATGCTCGCCGGCGAACCGTCCATGGCCAACCCGCCGCTCTATTACTGGACCGCGGCGCTTGCTGCGCGTCTCTTTTCTGGACTTCTGCCCCTGCATGACGCAGCCAGGCTGGCCAGCGGATTCTATACCGCCCTCACGCTGCTCTTTCTGGGTCTTACAGGACGCAAGCTTTACGGGGAGAACCGCGGCTGGGCCGCCGCGATCATCCTGATAGGCTGCCTTGGCATGCTGGTGCGCGCGCACCAGATGATCACCGACCTTGCGCTGCTCGCAGGATTTTCGATGATGCTTTATGGCTATGCGCACAGCCAGGAAAAGTGGCTGCGCGCCGGCATCTGGATGGGGACGGGCTGCGGCATCGGCTTCATGTCCAAGGGCTTCGTATCCCCGGTGACGTTTCTGCTGATCGCGCCGGTTCTGCCGGCCCTTTTTCCAAGCTGGCGCAGGCGCGAATATGCGAAGAGCATGGGCACGGCAGTTCTCTTCGCGCTTCCCTGGCTCGCAATCTGGCCTTATCTCCTCCATGAACGCTCGCCCGGGCTCTTCCATGAATGGGCATGGCAGCACAACATCGGCAACTGGCTTGCCTACATGAAGGCCGGGCCCGGCAAGGACACCTTCTACTATCTCAAGAACCTGACCTGGCTCGCATGGCCGGCACTTCCTCTTGCAGGATGGACGATATGGCGCGAGCGCCGCAGGCTGATGCAGAGGGACGACCTGCAACTGCCCCTGGTCAGCTTTCTCGTGATGTTTTTCGTGCTGAGCCTCGCCCCCCATATCAGGGAGGTCTTCGCCTTGCCGATGCTGCTTCCCCTGACCCTGCTCGCGACCGCCTCCCTTACCATGCTGAAGCGCGGGGCCGCAAACGCGCTGGACGCATTCGGCCTCATGACCTTTGCGCTGATCGCGATCCTGATGTGGTGGGGATGGGCGGGCCTGCTTCTGGACAACCATGCAAAGATCACGAGATGGCTGAAGGACTACCAGCCGGGCTTCGAACCAGCCTTCCGCGCCTGGCCCTTTGGCCTGGCCCTTGCCGCAACGCTGCTCTGGATACTGCTGGTGTGGCGGATCGGGCGATCTATGCGCCGTGCGGTGGTGAACTGGGCTGCGGGCATCACGCTGATCTGGGTGCTGGCAATGACGCTATGGCTGCCCTGGCTCGACAGCGGAAAGAGCTATCGCAACATGATCGCATCGCTGAAACAGGCAATGCCCGAAAAGTACAACTGCATAGCCCGCAACACGACGCTTGGAGAGGGGCAACGTGCGATGCTGCAGTACTTCGGGGGCATCGTCACGAGGCGGGACCCGGATCGCATCTGCGAGCTGCGCCTGATCCAGGGCACCAGGATATCCCGCCCGCTGATGGACGAGAGCCAGTACAGGAAGATATGGGAAGGAAGCCGCAAGGCGGACAAGGACGAACAGTACAGGCTATACCAGCATGTGGCCGACTGATCAGAGCGTCCTGATCCCGATTCCCCTGTCCCCTGCCGCCTGAATCGCGATTTCGGCGATTTCGTCGCATCGCCTCCCCTCCCCGGGAAAACGCTTCAGCACGCCCTCTGCAAACTCCCTGATGGTCTCGACTTGATCGCCACCTTTGGAGGAGGGGCGTGCCGCCTGGAAAAGCAGCATGCCGTTTCTCCGCGTGATCGCAAGCAGATAGAAATCGAAGCCGTGGGCAGCGACCTGCCTGTCCTTCACCTCGAAATACACCGTATCGCAATCCGATGCAGCCATGCCGCCCAGGCGGCCTGCCAGTTCCTCGACAAACGGCTGGGCGAGATTCAGCTGGGGCGCGAGCGTCATGTGGTATTGCCCGGGACGCTCGATGACCAGCGGATTCTCGAGGGGAGGCGTCTTGCCCGGGCGGAAGAAGATCAGGAACAGGATGGAAAGCGTGACTATCGTCGCAAATTCGATCATTTCGGCCTCGCGGGTATTTTCGGGGTATCGCAGCTTACATCCGCATTCTGCGCGCGGTGTCTCAGCGCATGGTCGATCAGCACGAGTGCGAGCATCGCCTCGGCAATCGGGGTTGCGCGTATGCCCACACAGGGATCATGCCTCCCGTGCGTCTCCACCATCACGGGCTCACCCTGAAGATTGATGGAGCGGCGTGGCAGGCGGATGCTTGAGGTGGGCTTGATCGCAACGCGGGCGACGATGTCCTGTCCGGTCGAGATGCCGCCCAGTATGCCGCCTGCATTGTTGGAGAGGAATCCCTCCGGCGTCATCTCGTCCCCATGCTCCGTCCCCTTCTGCATGACAGAGGCAAAGCCCGCGCCTATCTCCACTCCCTTGGCCGCATTGATCCCCATCAGCGCATATGCGATCTCCGCATCCAGCCTGTCGTATACCGGCTCCCCCCAGCCGACGGGCACGTTTTCGGCGACCACCGTGAGCCTGGCCCCCACCGAGTCTCCGGACTTGCGCAGCGCATCCATGTAGTCCTCGAGCGGCGCCACCAGATCGGGGTCGGCGGAGAAGAAGGGATTGTCGTTCACGCCATCCCAGCTCCTGAAGGGCATCTCGATTTCGCCGATCTGCGAGAGATAGCCGCGTATCACGATGCCATGACGCTCCTTGAGCCATTTCTTCGCGATCGCGCCGGCGGCGACCCGCACCGCGGTTTCCCGCGCGGAAGAGCGGCCTCCTCCGCGGTAATCCCTGAAGCCGTATTTCTGCGTATAGGTGTAATCGGCATGCCCGGGACGGAAGGTCTCGCTGATGTTGCCGTAGTCCTTGCTGCGTTGGTCCTCGTTGCGGATCAGCAGCGCGATCGGCGTGCCCGTGGTTCTGCCCTCGAACACGCCCGAGAGGATTTCGACGCTGTCCGATTCGCGGCGCTGGGTGACATGGCGGGATGTGCCGGGTTTCCTGCGATCGAGATCGAACTGTATGTCCGATTCGGCCAGCGCCATCCCGGGCGGGCACCCGTCGACCACGCAGCCTATCGCCTTGCCATGGGATTCGCCGAAAGAAGTGACGGTGAAGAGCGTGCCGAATGTATTTCCTGACATGGGTGTCTCGCAAAAAAATTGTCCAGAGTTTAACATAGCCTGACTGCAAAAATCCCGACTGACGATGAAAGCCATACTGAGGGATGCAGCCGGCGCGCTGCAGATTTCCGACATTGAAAAGCCCGCACTTCCATCCGAACACCACCTGCTGGTAAGGCTGGCTGCAGCAGGCGTCAACCCCATGGATGTGAAGCCGCGCGCGCCATATCTTCGGGACGCCGCGATACCGGGCTGCGACGGGGCCGGCATCATAGTTGCCACCGGGCGCAAGGTTACCCGGTTCAGGATCGGCGATGCGGTGTATTTCTGCAACGGAGGACTGGGGAGCGAGCCTGGGTGTTATGCCGAATACACGACGCTGCACGAAGACTACTGCGCAAGAAGCCCATGCAACATCCCGCTTCAGGACGCAGCAGCGCTACCGCTCGTCTGCATCACCGGCCGGAATGCCCTGAAGGAACGCGCAAACATCGAAAGGGGGCAGACGGTGCTCATACACGATGCCGCAGGCGGAGCCGGGCATGTTGCACTGCAGATGGCGCACAGCATGGGCGCGCGAATCGCCGTCACCGTGGGCGACGAAAGGAAGGCAGGCCTGGTGCACGCGCTGGGCGCCGAGAAGATCATCCTTCACAAGGAACAGGACTTCGTCGAAGAGACGATGAAGTGGACCGATGGGAAAGGCGTCGACGTCGTGTACGACACGATGGGGGGAGCAACTTTCCTGCGGTCCATGAATGCCGCGTGCATCGGCGGCAGTATCGTCACCCTGCTTTCCCCATCCCCCGAAGGCGCGGAGCTCGCCAGACTGCGCAATCTCTCCATCTTTTTTGAGATGATGCCGCCCCCCGACATCATGAATCTCCATGAGGAACGCATCCGCCAGCGCAAAATACTCGAGGAATGCGCGCGCCAGATCAAGGCGGGGGAACTCGGCGTGCTGGTCTCGCACCGCCTTCCCCTGGAAGAGGCTGAAGAGGCCCACAGGCTGATCGAGGCCGGTGGCGTCATGGGCAAGATCATCCTGACCATGGACTGAAGATGCTGATCGACACCCACTGCCATCTCGATGCGGCCGAATTTGGCGACAACCAGGCCGAACTCATCAGTTCGGCCAGAATAGCCGGTGTCGGGCGCATCATCGTGCCTTCGGTCGAGCGCGCCAACTTCGAAACCGTCTACACTCTTTGCGCGAGATTCCCGGACTGCCTCCCGGCCTACGGCATACATCCGATGTATGTCGATCATGCCAGGATTGACGACCTCGCCGTGCTTCGCGAATACCTTGCAAAAAAAAATCCCGTCGCGATAGGCGAGATCGGCCTCGATTTCTTCGTCGAGAATCGCGACGAGGAGAGGCAGGAATACTATTTCGCAGAACAGCTCAAACTCGCGCGCGAATTCGACCTTCCCGTGCTGCTCCATGTCAGAAGGTCCCAGGACCGGGTGCTCAAGCATTTGCGCAGGATAAGGGTCAGGGGCGGCATCGCCCATGCCTTCAACGGCAGCATGCATCAGGCCCGGGAATTCATCAAACTCGGGTTCAAGCTTGGTTTCGGCGGGGCCGCGACCTATTCGAGGGCCACCCGGCTGCACAGCCTCATCCGCGAACTGCCCCTTTCCAGCATCGTGCTGGAAACCGATGCGCCGGACATGCCGCCCTCGTTTCTCGCGCGCCCCAACCCGAACAGGCCGGAATACCTGCCCCGCATTGCGGAAATCCTGGCCGGATTGCGCATGATTTCCCCGGAGAAGCTTGTGCTCGCCACGGGCGAAAACGCCATGTCCGTGCTGCGCCTTCCGGCTGCTTGAGCGTTGCGCGGTTAAATAGTATGATGGTTTGTCCTTAAACGGGATGACACATAACAGACCGCCGGAAAGGCGGCAAAACATGGGGGAGGAGACATGACGGACCGGATGTACAGACTGATCTATGGGAGCGCAATGCTGGTCGCGCTTTACTTCGGCATCAACTATCTTATTTATTTCCTGATCGCGCTGATGATCTTCGAGGGGATCACCAACTGGCGCGTTCCGCTTCTGATCAACAGGCTGCGCGGCATATCCCCGAAGGTGGATGTCAATTCGAATTCGAAGTGCAGGATACCGGTCGAGGCCGAGCGGGTCTGGCGCCTGATGATAGGCCTGACCTTCCTCCTGACCTATGCCTTCTTCTCCGAACCGCTCTGGTTCGTCCCCTGGTTTCTGGCATTCGTGATCTTCGGCGCGGGTGCGAGCGATGTCTGCCCCGGGCTCATCGCAATGAAGAAGGTCGGCTGTAAATGACCCCTCTGGCAAACGCCACCAGGATCGAAGCAGCATCCGATTCGGGCAGTTTGCCAACCAAGATCACTGGCATCGTCTTCTGGGGAACGCTCTTGGTCGGCGTTCTGATCGCGCTCTTCATCATGCAGGGAAAGAAGAGCGAGCGCTCGGCACTCCAGGAAGACGACACGATCATCGCAGAAATGAAGATAGAGGACGTGCTGCAGCAGCACCCCTCCCTCCCCCTCCTGCAGAGCAACCGCGAGAAGCTGGAACAAGTCATCAAGGATCTGCAGACAAGATCCCGCTTCGAGGCCATCGAACTTGACAGCCAGGGAGACACCCTGCTGATCGGCAACACGCGCGGAGCACAGGACTCCATCACGCGCACCCTGCACATCCGACCGCCGAATTCGCAGGATGTGGATGTCACGCTGAAGGCCTACTTTCCCAAACTCAAGGACACGCTCTCGAAACAGCGCAAGGAGATACTGACCGCGATAGGCGTCATGGTCGTGGTCTATGCGCTGGTGATTCAGCAGATACTCAACAGGCTGCTCTCGCAACCCTTCTCAAGGATGGTCGCGACCGCAAAGGCCTTCGCCGAAGGCAATCCGGATTCCCGTTTCGATGAAACCAACCGGGACGAATTCGGATTCCTTTCCAAATTCATCAACAAGGCGCTGGATGCGATCGCCCTGCAGCAGAAGGACTTGAGCGAGGCGCTCAAACGCGCGACCACTTCCGAGGCGGCTTTGTCCCGCGAGAAGGAACTTGCCGAAGTCACGCTGCAATCCATTGCGGAAGCGGTCATCACGACCAACGCGAACGGGGAGGTGCAGTATCTGAATCCGGTCGCGGAGCGCATCACGGGCTGGGAAAACGCCGATGCCCATGGCCTGCCCATCAACGCCATCATCAAGATCGTGCAGGAAAACAGCGGACTTCCCCTGCTGACACCCGTTCAGCTCTGCCTCGAGAACAACCGGGTCGAGACCCTCTCCACCCACGCATCCCTGCTGCGCCGCGACGGGGAATCGATCGCGATCGAGGCCACCGCCGCCCCGATGCACAACGACCAGGGCAGGATCATAGGCGTGGTCATGGTCTGCCAGGACGTGAGCCAGGCGCGCAAGCTCGCCTACCAGCTCTCCTATCAGGCAGGGCACGACGCGCTGACCGGCCTCTACAACCGCCGCGAATTCGACAACAGGCTGGTCGAGCTTCTGGAGAATGCGAAGCTGACAGGCCGGCAGCATGTGCTGCTCTATCTGGATCTCGACCAGTTCAAGATCGTCAACGACACCTGCGGGCACAGCGCAGGCGACAAGCTCCTGCTCCAGCTGGCCGTGCTGCTGAGCCACAAGATACGCAAGAACGATGTGCTGGCAAGGCTGGGAGGCGACGAATTCGGCGTTCTGCTCGTGGGATGCGATGTCGAATATGGCAAGAAGGTTGCCGAAACCTTCCTCACCCTGATTTCAGACTTCAGGTTCGTTTGGGACGACAAGATATTCCAGGTCGGCGTCAGCATAGGCCTGGTGCCCGTGACCTCCGCAAGCGAGAATTCCGCGGAGGTGATGAGTGCCGCGGACGCGGCATGCTATGTCGCCAAGGACGGCGGGCGCAATCGCGTGCAGGTTTTCATGGGCGATGAGCGGCGCGGCAAGAAATACGGCGAGATGCAGTGGGTGCCGAGGATACACAAGGCGATGGATGAAAACCGCCTGCACCTCTACCGCCAGGACATCGTCCCCATTTCCCCGGACAACACGACAGACCACGCGGAGATCCTGCTGCGCATGGAGGACACGGACGGCTCGCTCGTGCCGCCCATGGCCTTCATCCCTGCCGCGGAACGCTACAGCATCATGCCGCTGATAGACCGCTGGGTGTTCAAGAATTCCCTCGAATGGCTAAAGGCGAATCCGCTCGGCAGGAACGACCGCCCGAATTCGCTTTCGATCAACATATCCGGGCAATCGCTGAGCGACGAGCTGTTTTTGGGATACCTCCTGGACCAGTTCGACCAGACCGGCGTCTCGGCCCAGCAGATCTGCCTCGAGATCACCGAAACCGCAGCCATCGCGAACATAGGCCAGGCGATGGAATTTATAGACGCCCTGAAGGCGCGCGGGTGCAGCTTCGCGCTGGACGATTTCGGCAGCGGCATGTCTTCCTATTCCTATCTCAAGAACCTGGACGTGGACTTCCTGAAGATCGACGGATCCTTCATCAAGGACATGGCGAACGATCCGGTGGACCTCGCGATGGTGGAATCCATCAACCACATCGGCCATGTGATGGGCATCAAGACCATCGCGGAATTCGTCGAGAACGAGGCCACGCTGGAGAGACTGCGGGAAATCGGCGTGAACTACGCCCAAGGATACCACATCCACAAGCCGGAGCCGCTGCTTGGATCGCAAGCCTGACCGACTCGCCACAGACCGCTTCATGTTACCATCACAGACACATAAACGAGCTCAGGAGCGTCAATGAACCTGCAACAGTTGCGCTATCTCAACGAAATCGCGAGGCGGGATCTCAAGATCTCGGACGCCGCAGTGGCGCTTTACACATCGCAGCCGGCGATCAGCAAGCAGATCAAGCTGCTGGAGGAGGAGCTCGGCATACAAATCTTCGTGCGCAACGGAAAGCGCATCGCCGCGATCACCGAGCCCGGCAAGGGGCTGCTTGCGATCGCCCAGCAGATACTGCTGGAGACGAAGAACTTCAAGCAGTATGCGCAGGAATTCCACGCAAGGGACGTAGGCCAGCTGACGATAGCCACAACCCACACGCAGGCCCGCTACGTCCTGCCGCCGGTCGTGAAGAGATTCATAGAACGCTTCCCCAAGGTGAAACTGAACCTGCATCAGAGCAGTCCCACGCAGATAGCCGAGCAGGTGCTGCACGGTGAGGCCGACATCTGCATCGCGACCGAGAGCCTCTCCTCCTACGAGGGGCTCGTCACCCTGCCCTGCTACGACTGGCACCACTGCGTGATCGTGCCGCCCAACCACGCCCTGCTGAAGGAGAAGACGCTGACATTGAGGGCGCTCTCCAAGTATCCACTGATCACCTATGACCAGGCCTTTTCGGGAAGAAGCAAGATAGACGACGCATTCAAGAAGGCGAACATCACGCCGGACATCGCGCTCACGGTGATAGACGCCGACGTGATGAAGACCTATATAGAGCTTGGTCTGGGCGTTGGCATCATGGCGGACATCGCATTCGATCCGGAGCACGAGCCCAATCTTCGCATGCTGGATGCCGGCCATCTCTTCAAACCCAGCACGACCAAGATCGGAATACGCAAGAACGGCTACCTGCGCGCATTCACCTACGATTTCATCGAACTCTTCGCCCCACATCTGACGAAGAAGGTCGTCGCAGACATCATGCACCTGTCCTGCGAAATGGACGAGGAATGACCTGCCTGCCTTGATCAGGCTGATCGCAATGGCGCCTCCCCCCATCGTCTCCATGCCCCGGCTGGTGCGCATGAGTGCTGCCGAGATAGCAGAATTGATCGAGGGAAGGCCGCCCGACGCAGGCTTCTTCATGAACCAGTACCAGATATTCTCCACCCTGGGCAATCGCGGCTTCGCGCTCGCGATGCAGGAAAAGGCGCTGGCGCTCTCGACGGCATTCAGGATAGACGCGGTCAGAAATCCCGCCATCAGGCTCCTCGCGCTGATGACGCCGGGCGACTCCTCCGACAATACGCCCATCGAATACCTGACAGAGAATTCGGACATACAGCTGGACCTCCTCTATATTCTGCCGGGCATGCCGCTTCCTGAAGCGATACCGGAGCACGACGTCGCGATCGTTGCGGCCGGGAAAAGGTCATCTCTCGACGAGATGGAGGAAATCATTGCGAACTGGCCGCGGCCGGTACTGAACCCTGTGGACGGCATCAGGCGCTGCGCCCGCGAAATTCTCTGGCAAATCCTCAGGGACATTCCGGGACTCGAGATCGCGCCCACGACGATAGAAAGCAGGCAGAGCCTGACAGCCAACTATCCGATGACGATCAGGCCGCTGGACTCGCAGGCGGGACAGGGGCTTTCCAGGATAGAGGATGCGGAGGATCTGAAGGAATATCTCACAAAATCGGACGCCGAATTCTTCCATGTCTCGCGCTTCATCGACTGCAGGAGCCGGGATGGGCGCTATCGCAAGATCCGCATCGTTCTGATCGACGGGGAGCCTCATGTCTGCCACCTTGCGATCAATGAACACTGGATAGTCCACTACGGCACATCGAACATGGGCATGAGCGCTGAGAAGCGATGCGAGGAGGCGGGCTTCATGAAGCGCTTCGAGGGCGAATTCCTGCCCCGCCATCGCGGCGCCCTGAACGAGATTTCAAGGCGCACAGGGCTGGACTACGTGGTGATAGACTGCGCCGAGACTGACGATAAGAAGCTGCTCGTATTCGAGGCTGACAACCGCGGCTGGGTGCATGCGACGGACCCCATGGACCTCTTCCCGTACAAGCAGGAACACATGGAAAAGGTCTTCTCCGCCTTCCGCTCCATGCTCATCAGGGCCATGCGCCAGACAGCGATTCGATAAGCGGCCCCAGGTGGGACTCGTAGCACCGCCAGCGCCCGACAGAGGAGCCGTAAACGGGCTTTCTGACCTGCATCAGGCTCGCCGTCTGCACCGGCCTTTCATTCCTGTGGAAATCGAGGCAGGCTCGGTCCCAGTCCAGGCCGCAGTATTCGAGCATGCGGCGCGCCTGCCCTTCGAGATCCGAGACCACGTCCTCGTAACTTACTTCGAGGAAGGAGCCGGGAGGCAGGGTCGTTCTCCAGTGCTCCATGAGAAACGCATAGCCCCGGTAATATTTTCCAAGCTCAAAAAGATCATAGCTGTATTCATGCCCCCGGCTGAAGAGCTGGGTGTAACAGGAAAGACAGGTGTCGAGCGGGTCCCGCCTCACATGTATGATCCTCGCATTGGGCAGCATCGCGTGTATCAGCCCGATCGCGAAGAAATTTGCGGGCATCTTGTCGGTGATGCGCTTCGCATCAGGCGCCCTCGCCCTGAGTGACCGTATATACTCTTTTCCCCAGCCCGCGATCCTTTCAAGCTCTGACCCGCTCTGATTCCGCTCCACGACATGAAGGAGGTCCGGAAGCTCTCCTCCTGCCTGCACCCCGGGATGGCTTGCGATGATCTGCTCTACCAGCGTGGTGCCAGATCGGGGCATGCCAAGCACGAACACAGGAAGCTCAGACGGATTGCCAGCCCCCTTTAGACGTTCTATCGCGGATGCATCGAAGTCGCGCGCAATTCTTTCAAAGCGCTCAGCTTCCGGACGATAGTCAAGCATAGAGCGCTTGAGCCCTGCCCCTTTGGAATAATGAAGAAACGCGTTTTCGTAATCACCCCTTTCATCAAAACACTTTCCCAATGCGTAATGCCTGAATACCGCATCCTTGACGTTCAAAGGTTCGTCCATTCCGGCAAGCACCGAAAAATTTTCGTCATTCCCCTTGCCCGATAGCGCGAGGCTGTATCTGACCTCGATGTTTGAAGGATGGTCCTTCAGTATTTTTCCGTACATGAGAACCGCATCATCGACCTCGCCCCTTTCGAGATTAAGATTCGCAAGCCCGTGAAGCGCATCTGCATCGCATGGCCTGATGGAAAGCGCATGCCTGTAGACAGCCTCCGCCTCGTCCCGCCTCATCATCTCCTTCAATACTGAGGCCAGATTGTTGTGCGCCATCGGATGATCCGGCTCGATCTGCAATGCTCGGCGCAGGCTCTTTTCCGCATCAAGGAAAAGACCCATGTCCAGAAGTATGGCTCCGAGATTGTTGTGTGCATCCGCGACTTCAGGTGCGAGCTGCAGTGCGCGATGCGCGCACTCCTTGGCTTCATGAAGCCTTCCCGCATCCCTCAGCAATATGCCCAGATTGCCATGAGCCTCGGCATAACCAGGCGATATCTCAAGCGCTCTGCGGTAGCAGATCTCCGCCTCATCGAAACGCTGAAGCCTTCTGAAAAGATTGCCAAGGTTGTTGTGGGCCTCTGCATAATCTGGGGCGATCCGCAACGCGCGCTCTAGGCTATTCCTTGCCTCATCCAAGCGGCCGAGACTTAGAAGCGCGACACCCAGGTTGTTGTGCGCATCCGCATTTTCAGGTGAAAGTTCTGCACCCTTCTTCAGGCAATGCAACGCCTCCGCATCCCTTCCCAGCTGCATGAGAGCAGCGCCCAGCACCATCCAGCCAAGGCCATGGTCCGGAAACTTTTCGGCAAAGGATCTTGCCAGACCTGCGGCTTCTTCAAGCCTGCCTGCAGCATAGGCGGAAAGCAGGGCTTCGGCATCAGGATGCATCAGCGCCTCGAATTCGAGATGACTGCTCCGGGCGCATTGAGGCCCCATTCCGTGATCGCGATATAGCCGTCGCTTGCCGCGACCACCATCACGAAATTATTTGCATGCACCACCGTTCCGGGAACAACCTGATGCTGCTCGACCCAGCCCTTTGCCCTGTGTATGAAGACCATGATGCCGTTGACCCTGGCCGCGCACTCTATGTCTCCGAATGCCCGCACCTTCCTCATGATGGATTCCACAGGCGCCGCAAAGTCTATGATGCGGTCGTCCTCCGACCATTTCGACCAGTAGCTTCCCTCCCCCTGGGGAAGGGCGGAATTCCAGAGAATTTCGAGATTGGTCGCGATCCTTGAAGCAAGCCTTCCCGTCGCCATCTGGGTCTTGAGCCTCAGAGACTCATGGTTCTCGTCCGCATCCAGCGCAAAATGCTCGGAAGCAAGTATGTCGCCGCGGTCGTATTCCTCGCTTATTCGGTGGCAGGACGCAGCCCAGTTCGTTCTGTTCTCCAGGATCGCCCTGACGAAAGGATAGGGGCCGCGCGCTTCGGGCAATGGGGAAGGATGGAAATTGACGGCACGGGGGACATGCTTCTCCCAGGATGGAATCTTCCACTGGTAGCAGGAAACGACGAAGAGATCGCTGTCCAGTTCGGCAAGATCTCTTTCCTTCACCGGGGAATGCTGCACCGAGGCGCCGAGCTCAAGCGCGCGCGCGATCACCTGCTGGTTGCTGTACATCCAGTTGTCGGGAGACACAAAGAGCTTCTCGAGCTGCCAGCCTGCTCTCAGGAAAGCCTCGAGCACGCACTGGTAGGAGTCACTGGTCGCGATTGCAAATTTCATGGTCTGCATTCTAGCCCAGCCTGACAGGTTCAGCCTATCGCCCGCCTTGAAAAATCCTTCGGCCTGAAACCCAGAATCGCCAGAACTGAAAAATAGACCGCGATTCCTTCGGCGACCAGGACTGAGAGGCGCAGGATGCGTGAAAGGCCTGAGCCAGTGAGCCATCCATCCTGGCTGCCCATGCCGAACCAGAGCGTGATTGCGAGCGCGAGCACGGCGATTCCCACCTTCAGGAAATAGACTGCCCATCCAGGCTCCGGCTGGTAGATTTTCTTCCTGCGCAGGAAATAGAAGAGGATCGCGGAATTCAGGCATGCGCCCAAGCCCACTGACAATGCGAGGCCAGCATGCTGAAGATGCATGACATAGATGAAAAGAACATTCATCATCTGGGTCGCGAAAAGCGTTGCAAGGCCTATCTTCACGGGAGTCCGGATGTCCTGCCGGGCATAGAAGCCGGGCGCCAGTATCTTCACGAGTATCAATCCTATCAATCCCACGCTGTAGCCAACCAGAGCATGGCTCGTCATCAGCACATCCGATGCCGAAAAGGCGCCTCTCTGAAAGAATGTCGAAAGCAGCGGGACTGCGATCATGCCTAGCGCTAACGCTGCAGGCAAGGCCAGCATGAAGGTAAGCTTGAGCCCCCAGTCCAGGAGTCTGGAATATTCGACGCTGTCCCCGTTCGCATGGCACTTGGAAAGGGAGGGAAGGAGTATCGTGCCAAGGGCCGCGCCCAGAAGGCCAGTGGGAAATTCCATCAGCCTGTCCGCGTAATAAAGCCAGGATACGCTGCCTCCCGCAAGGAAGGAAGCGAAGATGCTGTTGATGATCAGGCTGATCTGGGTGATCGACACGCCGAACATCGCAGGCCCCATCTGCCTGATGACCCGCCTCATGCCCTCGTCCTTAAGGCTGAGGCGGATGCTGGGCAGCATGTCTATCTTTTTCAGGAAAGGAATCTGGAATGCGAGCTGAACGATGCCTGCGACCAGGACCGCTATCGCCAGCGCCAGTATCGGCGGATGACAATAGGGGGCAACCCAGAGCGCGCTTGCTATGAAGCAGACGTTGAGCAGTATGGGCGCGAAGGCCGGGACCCAGAACTTGTTGTAGGTGTTGAGGATGGCGGCTGCGACCGCGACCAGCGAGATGAAGAAGATATAGGGGGATGTGTAGCGTAAGAGCAAGACGGTCAGATCGAATTTTTCTGCGTCCTTCGCAAAGCCCGGAGCGCTGAGATAGACGAGATAGGGGGCCGCGATGATGCCGATCAGCGTCACCAGGAAAAGCACGATCGCGAGCATCGTCGTGACGTGATCCAGAAGCAGCCTAGTCTCATCGTGCCCCCGTCTATTCCTGTACTCGCCGAAGATGGGAACGAATGCCTGCGAGAAAGCGCCTTCGGCGAACATCCGTCTCAGAAGGTTGGGCAGCTTGAATGCGACGAAGAACGCATCCGTTGCCATGCCGGCGCCGAACACCTTGGCGACCAGCACGTCGCGCGCGAAGGCCATGATGCGCGACACCAGCGTCAGCCCGCTGATCGTGGCAAGTGATTTGAGCAGATTCATGATCGATAAATTCTTAACGCCCAGCCTTCAAAATTTTCAGATGCCCGGCTGCGCCATAGTCAAGCAACAATTGATCGTCTGTAATCAGCAATGCGCCATGATGGCGGGCTGTCGCAGCAATCAAACGATCAGCCGGATCGGGATGAATATTTCCTGGAAGCCTTGTGCTGGCGACGGCAATTTCCGGCGAAATGGGCTCAAGTCGGATGCCTGAAATAGATACAGCCGCACTTACCCATTCTCCGACATCACGATCCAATGTGAGTCTTCCTTTTCCCACCAACATGGCCACCTCCCAAGGAGAAATAGCCGACAACAATACGGCTTCTTTGGATAACGAGCGTTCAATAGCTTTCACGGCCTTGGGACTGAGTTTGGAGTCGCCGTTCAACAACCATACCCAAGCGTGTGTATCCAGCAACACCAAACTCACTTGGCAGACTCCCAGTCGACGTTGATAGGGGCAAGGATATCCGGCTCTTCAACAACGCTCCCCTTCAGCGCACCGAATAACCGTTGTTCTGGCTCTACCGGCACAAGTTTGGCGACAGGTTTGCCATGCTTTGTGATGATTAAGGTTCCGCGTTGTTCGGCAATGTCGTCAAGAAGTTGCAGGCACTTTGCCTTAAACTCCCCCGCTCCAATGGCTGTTTGCATTACCACCCCCATGGTCATATATAGTGGTCACATTGTAGCACACTCCATAGCATACCTTGCGCCATATGAAGTAGAATATCGCAATTAAACATAAGAGGAGATCGCTTCGATGATGCGCAAACTTTTCATGATCGCCGCTGCCTTTCTGCTTTCAGCATGCAGCGCGACCAGCTTCACCGTCGGCAGCGACTTCAACGCAGCCTCTTTCACCAGCAGGGTCGAACGAGGCTCGACCTCAAAAGACCAGGTCCGCTCATGGCTGGGCGAACCCAACGGAACGGGAGTTAGGATCGAAACGGACGGGCAGAGATACGACGAATGGACTTACTACTACGCCTCCGGGAATTTTTCCGACGTGTCGGCGACCAGGCTGAAGACGCTGCAGATCAAGTTCGATACGCGCGGCATCGTTCAGGGATATGACTGGTCTTTGCCCAAGCAGTGAGGTTGGAGCGGGTGAACGGGATCGAACCGTCGTCGTAGGCTTGGGAAGCCTCTGCTCTACCATTGAGCTACACCCGCGAACCCGCGCATTCTACTCGGGTTGCGGGCAATACTCAAATTGCTTACTGTATGGTAAGGCGCTTGGCGGATGAAGCGATCTTCTTCCTCAGGACGAGCTCCAGGATGCCGTTGTTGTACCTGGCATGGGACTCGGCCTCGTCGACATCCTGACCCAGCGTGAAGGCGCGCGAAACCTTGCCGTAATAGCGCTCGCTGCGCAGCACCTTCTCGCCTTCCTTCACTTCCTTCTCGTTCTTCACTTCCGCGCTGATCGCAACCTGGTTTCCTTCGATGCTGACGTGTATGTCCTCTTTCTTCACGCCGGGGATTTCGGCATGCACCGTATATGCGCCGTCATCCTCACTGACGTCCAGCTTCATCTGCAATTCGGATGCACCTTCCATACGGACAGGGCGCATGAAGAAACCCTGAAACAGGTCGTCAAGCGCATTGTCGACGGTGTTGTAGCGGATCAGGCTTGTCATGATATCCTCCATATTCGAGTTGGTCACAAACCGGCTCTCGCCGGACTTGGATGCGATATGCGGACGACATCTCCGATTTCAAGAGGCAAAAAAAACGGCCATGTGCAAAATCTGGTTGGAATCAACCAGTCGGCCCCACTTGAATCCCCGCTGAAATTGTACTAATATACGTACAATAAAGGAGGCAAGAATGGAAGCCATAACGTATAGCCACACTCGCCAGCATTTAGCGGAAATCATGAACAAGGTTGCAGATGACCACGCTCCAGTTCTGATTACCCGCCAGGCAGGGCAGCCAGTTGTCATGATGTCATTGCAAGACTTCAATGCCCTTGAAGAAACCGCATACCTGATGCGTAGCCCGAAGAATGCGAAGCGACTCATGGAGTCGATCGAACAAATTGCTGCAAACGGAGGTAAAACCCGAGAGCTGATTGATGCCGATTAAATTTTCAGATCAGGCTTGGGAAGATTACCTGTTCTGGCAGAAGAAAGATCAAGCTACACTCAAGCGGATCCATACACTGCTGAAAGACATACAGCGATCCCCGTTTGAAGGAATTGGGAAGCCCGAACCGCTGAAACACAATCTTTCAGGCTTTTGGTCCAGACGCATAGATGAGGAGCATCGTCTGGTTTATGCAGTTCAGGATGACACCATCCTTGTTGCTCAGTGTCGATACCATTACTAACCACATGTCCCGTAATGTGCAATCCAAGGTTGGTTTCAACCTCAAAATGCACATAGCCAAAAAAACAGGGCGGGTAAAACCCGCCCTGCTCATCGAGCAAAGCCCAGTTAAACCGAGAAGGAAGAACCGCAGCCGCAGGTCGTCGTCGCATTCGGATTCTTGATCACGAACTGCGCGCCTTCCAGGCCTTCCTGATAGTCGATCTCAGCGCCCGTCAGATACTGGAAGCTCATCGGGTCGATCAGGAGCTTGACGCCGTTCTTGTCAAGGACCGTGTCGTCCTCGTTCACCACCTCGTCGAAGGTGAAGCCATACTGGAAGCCAGAGCATCCGCCGCCGGTGACGAACACGCGCAGCTTGAGATCCGCATTGCCTTCCTCGTCTATCAGCTGCTTCACCTTGGTCGCCGCGCTGTCCGTGAAGATCAGCACTTCGGCGGTCATTTCATTCATTGCATTCATGTTTTCTCCTTAAATTAACTAGCCCGTTTTCAACGCCACCACTTTATCCTGGTCAGCAGCATTCATGTTGATCAGACGCCCTTCGAGTATCGCGCCCATCTGTATTTCCAGAATCTTGTAGTTCACGTCGCCTGTGACCCTGGCCTTCGCATGAAGTTCCAGATACTCGCTGGCGGTCACCTGTCCCCGGATCCCGCCGTTGACGACCAGGTGAGTCACGCTCACCTCGCCTACCACCCTGCCCTGCTCGCTTATCACCAGCGTGCTTGGCTTGCCAGGCTCAGCGATCACGTTGCCGTTTATTGCGCCATCTATGCGCATCCCACCGCTGAAACTGAAGTTGCCATCAACCACCGTTCCTGCGCCGATCAGCGTGTCTATCCGGTTTTGCGGCTTGCTGTGCTTCCTGTTGAACAAGATTCCTCCCATCAGCCAAGGTTCACGCTCTGGCGCACCCTGGGTTCGGTCACGCCGTGCTCGTACAGCCTGACCTCGACATTCAGAAGCTGCACATCCTGCGGCAGGCTGAAGCTTTTCTCCAGCCTCACATAATACTTGAAATTCAACTGAAAAGGCTCATTCCCGGAATTAACGGAGGGGAATATCCGGGTCGTCTTCTTCCCGCCCTGCAAGACGGTCGCGATGAGCTGATAGCTGCCCGCAAATTCCTTGACGCGCACACCGCTTTGCACAAGCAGCATGCGCACCCGATATTCTCCCGGCATCCTGTCGCGCTCAAGCGTCAGCCTGTGGATCGCGAGCTCGCCTTCCTTGCCGTTCGCTGCAGTCAGGTCGCGGAAGAAATTCAGATCCTCCTGCAGCTTCATGTTCTCGTCGCTAAGGCTCTTCATCTGTCGCGCCGTCTCTGCGCTTTGCCCTTTGTCCATCTGGAGCTGCTGCTCGAACTGAGCGACCTTCCTGTTGAGGTCGGCATTTTCAATGCTCAGCTGGGCTACCATGGCCCTGAGGCTGTCGAGTTCCTGCCGGGTCGCCCCCCTTTCAAAGCCTGCAAATTCGAGGCCGCTGTTGTAGGCAAACCAGACCAGTGCCAGAACCGCAAGCAAAAAAGGGATCATCATGCCCCAGCGCAGATACCATGCGACATGAGGCCTGACAGCCAGGCGGGGGGCTGTTATGCCAAACCTGCGTTTGGCCTTGCGCAGCACCTTAATCTCGAACCCCTGCTTTACGCATCATGGAAGCAGCGGAACGATGTTCAGGGCCGTGTCCTCTGCGAATCCGAACATGATGTTCATGTTCTGGACAGCCTGCCCTGCAGCGCCCTTGACCAGATTGTCGATCACGGAAAGCACGACGACGGTATCGCCCCCCTGAGGCCTGTGCAAGGCGATGCGGCAGCGGTTCGAGCCCCTGACCGTGCGCGTCTCCGGATGGCTGCCCGGGGGCATCACGTCGACGAAAAATTCGCTCTCGTAGCGCTTCTCGAAAAGCGCCTGCAGGTCAACATCGCGGGTCAGTTTTCCGTAGAGCGTGGCGTGTATGCCCCTGATCAAGGGCGTCAGGTGAGGGACGAAGGTAAGCCCGACCTCGCGACCGACAATGCCGGAGAGTCCCTGGCGGATCTCCGGAAGGTGCCTGTGGCCCGCGACGCCATATGCCTTGAAGTTGTCGCTCGCCTCAGCGAACAGGGTATGAATCTCGGCCTTGCGTCCCGCGCCGGAAACACCTGACTTGGCATCCGCGATCAGCCCTGTTTCCTCGATGACGCCCGCCTCGAGGAGCGGTATGAAGCCCAGCTGAACGGCAGTAGGATAGCAGCCCGGATTGGCGACCAGCCGCGCTGATCTTATCTTCTCACGGTTGATCTCGGGCAGGCCATACACGGCTTCTTCGACGAGGTCCGGGCAGGCATGGGTCATGCCATACCACTTCTCCCACAGCGCGATGTCCTTGATGCGGAAGTCCGCAGCCAGATCGATCACCTTCACGCCCTGATCGAGCAGCGCCTTGGTCTGCTGCATCGCGATTCCGTTGGGGGTTGCGAAGAATACGAGATCGCAGGTCTCGAGGTGGGCCTCATCAGGATGAACGAACTTCAAGTCGACAAGGCCGCGCAGGCTGGGGAACATCTGGCTGACTGGCGTGCCCGCATCGGCGCGGGAAGTGATCGCGTGAAGCTGCACCTCGGGATGCAGTGCCAGGAGGCGCAACAGCTCAACCCCCGTATATCCCGTTCCGCCGACTATGCCAACCTTGATCATTTGAGCTCCCATCGAATATCAGACCACATGATACAACAAAGCCGCCCGAAGGCGGCTTTGTGTGTTCCGTTGCAGGCGCCGGAAAATCAGCGCTTGGAGAATTGCTTCCTGCGACGCGCCTTGCGAAGACCGACCTTCTTGCGCTCGACTTCGCGCGCATCCCGCGTGACCAGACCTGCAGCCTTCAGCACCGGCTTGAAGTCCGCGTTGTAGTCGATCAGCGCGCGGGTGATGCCGTGGCGAACCGCGCCAGCCTGGCCATTTTCGCCGCCGCCCGTCACGTTGACCATGATGTCGAACTTGCCCAGCGTATCGGTCAGATTGAGCGGCTGGCGCACGATCATGCGGCCGGTCTCGCGAGAGAAGAATACGTCCACTGGTTTGTCGTTGACGACGAAATCGCCCTTGCCTGCCTTGATGAACACGCGGGCTACCGCGCTCTTGCGACGACCCGTGCCGTAGTTATAAGTGACCGCCATGATTAAGCCTTCAACAAGTTAATGGGTTTGGGTTGCTGCGCCGCATGGGGATGAGTCGCACCCGCATAGACCTTCATCTTGCGCAGCATCGCATAGCCGAGAGGCCCCTTTGGAAGCATGCCCTTGACGGCCTTTTCCAGGATACGCGCCGGATGGCGGGCCTGCAGCTTTGAGAAATTGGTCGTGTAGAGGCCGCCGGGATAGCCGGTGTGGCGATGGTACAGCTTGGCCTTGGACTTGTTGCCGGTCACGCGCAGCTTCTCGGCGTTGACCACGACGACGAAGTCGCCGGTATCCACATGAGGCGTGTATATCGCCTTGTGCTTGCCGCGCAGACGCGAGGCGATTTGTGCAGCCAGACGGCCGAGCACCTGATCAGCGGCATCTACCAGAAGCCAGTCGTGCTGGACTTCATGTGCCTTAGCGGAAAATGTTTTCATAGCCACTATCCTAAATTCTGTATTGGAACTTCGAAGGGCGCGAATTCTAGTACAACCACCCCGTGCTGTCAAACGATTTCTTTCGCAAATCTGACAGCCAAGCAGCTTTGCCTGTCGGAAGAATTTACATTCTGCCATACCCCCAAAAAGTCTGAGGAATAGCCTGTTTTCTGCGCCCGAAAGACTCTGGCAATGCATCATCTTGCCGCCCACCCCGGGGCCGTGCTGTCGGCATTTTTAACGGAAAAAATTTACAGGGAGCCAAAAAATAACACCAACATATTGATTATATATGAATAATATCCATGGTCCGATTTGTGCTTATTCATGATGCGTAGAAGCAAAATTCCCCGGTTTTTTCATTTCTACAAGGAATTCAACATTCCTTGCAAGCTGAAATTCAAGATCTCTCACTTAAAATTCAACCAAATTTAAGGAGCAATATCATGAAAAAGCTTATGATGAATAGAAAAACCCTGTCCGGCATTCTGGCTGCCGGCGCCCTCCTGGCCAGCGGCGCAGCATCCGCCGCTGTCTGCGGCTCAGCTGGCATGACCACCGTTGGCGACTGGGCAGCGGCCGGGTCCTGCACCGATGCTGACAACGACATGACCTTCACTTACGGCAGCGCGACCATACCGAACACTGTCGGGGGAGCTAATACCGGCTTCGACGTTACTGAAACTGAAATCGGCGGAAGCGATTATTACGATCTCGGTCTTGACTGGCATGCCGCTTCCGGCTTTCCCAACGGCTATTCAGGGGGAGGCAACCTCGTTTATTCAGTGTCTCCGATAGGCAGCAACCCCCAAGTAACCGGGGTGAATTTCGATACCGTGGTCATCGGAACTACTTCTGCGACAAAAACGCTAAGCGACAGTGCCGGCAATACGCTGCTGACCCTGACGAGCACCAATGGGAGCAACGCCCCTGAAACGCCGCTGCCTTTTTATACGGGAGCATTGACAGTGACCGACAGCTTTGCCGCAACCAATAACGGCACTTTCCTGCATGCCGACAACTCCTTCGTCGTCCCGGAACCCAGCAGCATCCTGCTCCTGGGAATCGGTCTTTCTGGACTGGCTTTAGGCCGCATGAAGCAGCGCCCGAGCTGAACTAGCCTTCAAGCAGCCCGTTCAGAAGGAGCTTTCTGTCTATCTTTCCGTTCGGGTTGCGCGGAAGGCTCCCGTGATGCCGCCTTATCTCTGATGGCACCATGTAGGCAGGCAGGCGCTGTTTGCATTCTGCCATCAACGCATCCAAATCCAGGGGTTGCCCCGGGCGTTCAGACACGATCACGACGATCGCCTGCCCCAGCACGGGATGAGGCACACCGACTGCGGCCACTTCACCCGCCATCTCCGTGGCATAGATCACTTCCTCGACCTCTGTCGGACTCACCCTGTAGCCCGAGGTCTTGATCATCTCATCCCTGCGGCTGATGAAGTAAAGGAATCCTTCATCGTCCATCCTCACGGTGTCTCCCGACCATACAGCCATCTCGGGCATGGTAAGCCCGCCCTCCCTGTTTGGCGCAGGCTTGAAACGCTCCGCAGTCTTTTCATGGTCGTTCCAATAGCCAAGGGAGACCAGCGCGCCGCGATGCACGAGCTCGCCCGGCTCTCCAGGCGAGCAGGGAGAACCGTCCTCCCTCACCACCATGATCTCCGCATTCGGGATCGCCTTGCCTATCGAGTCGGGGCGGCGATCGACCTCTTCCGGTGGAAGATAGGTCGAGCGGAATGCCTCCGTGAGGCCATACATTAGATAGGGGCTCGCATTAGGGAATCTCGAACGCAATTCGGCAAGCGTGGTCAGCGGCATCGCGCCGCCGGAATTGGTGAAATAGCGGATGCTTGAAGCCGCTTCAAGTGGCCACTCGAGCTGGGAGAGCTGTATCCAGAGAGGAGGCACCGCCGCAAGTCCCGTGATCCTCTCCTTTTCCACAACCTTCACGATATCCCTAGGCAAGAGGTGATTCATCAACACTGCCGTTGCGCCCACATGAAACGCGGTCGTCAGCTGACTGAATCCGTAATCGAAGCTCAGAGGCAGAACCGACAGGATGCGGTCATCCGGCTTGTTCTTAAGATACTGCGCAACGCTCTTCGCCCCTGTCACCATATTGAGATGGGAGAGCACGACCCCCTTGGGTTTGCCGGTGCTGCCTGAGGTGTAGAGTATCGCCGCCATGTCGGCATTGATCACGCGATGCCTCCTGCAGCTTTTCCTTGCAACGCCACCCCAGCGATGCAAATTGATCCCGGAGATTTCTGGGAGGTCGCCATCACCCACGACGAGCACGGTATGAAGATCCCGGCAATCCTTGAGCGATTCGGAAAGCAGCCTCAGCCTGTCCATTGAAGTGACCAGGATGCGCACGCTGCAGTCTTTGAGTATGTACGCGACCTGCTCTGCTTTGAGTATCGGATTCACCGGCACGAAGACGCCGCCTGCGGCCGAGGTCCCGAACATGGCCGCGACCGTTTCGATGCGTTTTTCGAGATAGACTGCGACCCGCTCGGATCTTGCCAGACCGAGACCGATCAATGCATCTGCGGCATCTGACACTTCTGCGGCAAGCGCCCCGTAGTCAAGGCGCGACTTCTGATAGACGAGCGCCTCCCGCCCGGGGCTTCTCTTTGCGGATTCCAGTATCAGTTCATGCAACAGTTCAGCCATGTGGCGGGAAGCTCCTGTTATTGGCTTGCGTCACACGAAGCGGCGCAAGCGAGGAATAATGGCCCATCTGAAACAGTTTACATGATACATGGTGCGCACTTCGTCGCTCCATTTCGTATGCCACTCCATCAGCTTTCCGTAGAATTCGATCCTCTTCAGCCTTCCCTCGTCGAAAATCTGCCTGAACGAATCCTGACGCATGAGAAACGCAGGGGATGTTCCATTGCTCACCGACTCGTCGTATGTGGTCTTCAGTATGATGATGCTGCCGTTCCCTTCGATGCACAGATCCATCGCGGCAATCTCGTCATTGTACCAATACCGGTATATCCTTCCAGCCCCGCGCCGGCAGAATGCCTCTAGCATTTCCCTGTAGAACCGCCCCTGATCGTTGTCAACATGGATGGCTGTACCTCCCTCAGCCTTCCAGCCTGCGCTTTCGATTCGCCCGTAATCCGCAATGGCCTGGGCCACGCCTTCGGGTTTGGCGATCATTTCAAGCCGGGTAACGATGCCCAACTTTTCCAGATTGTTCCTCTGCTTTTTCATGTTGTGCCGCAGGTTCTTTCCGCGCGATTGCCAGTATTCATCGAAACTACCTGCAACGGTGATTCTCGCAGTGTCGATGTAATCGAGAGTCTTCAGATCAGGTTTTTCGTCAGGCCTCGGAAGCAGATCGGGATCCTGCTGCGTCAGTCCGAGTATCAGCGAGAATCCTGGCAGCGACTTTAGCAAACCGGAAAGCAAGTGCCGCAAATCCATGTCGCCCTTTTGCAACCAGGCACCGATGGGAGCCTGGGAAGGCTGAAAAGTCTCCCATCCCATTCTGCCCTTGGGCATCAGGATGGCCATTGCACATGGCTCGCCCCCATACACAGCCAGCAATTCGCCTCCCGAACCGAACACCTTCAATGCGGGAACAACGAAATCCGCATCGAGCAATGCTTCCCGATTCAGCCTCTGCCAGGCATCCCGATGGCGCTCGAATTCGTCTATAGGGTATAGCTTCCAGTTCATATTCATCCCTGCGCTTGCGCACTCTCGAGTATGTTTGCAATTCTGTTCATCATCCATTCCAGTTCTTCAGATTTCAGATCCTGATGGCAGGGAAACTGGAATACCCTCCTCGAGTAATCCTCGCTGACCCTGCACAAACCCTTTTCCATGTCCAGGGATAGATATTCGCCGAAACGGATCACGGGAACCCCCTCCTCCTTCAACCTCGGAAACACCTTTTCCGGATTGTCCACAAGTAGCGGGAAGACATGCGGCACCACGCCTTCCGGAAGAGAACCGAAAAGCGGTCGGCATCCCGGCAGGGGGCCCAGGCGCGATTGGAGTTTCAGATAGTTTTCCCTCCTTCTCTTCGCCATCCTAGACTTGGAAGCAGCGGACACGATCATGCGGGAAGATCTTGAGATGCTTTGAGTCACCCTGCTTCCGTCGAATCCCGTATGGCCTCCGCGATTCTCATTCTTGTCGGGAGGAGTCGAAGCAGGCGGATTCTGTTTCACCGATTTCCAGAGTCCGTCCTTCAGCCGGAAGGCCAGCCGGAAAACCGGATTGAGCCACCCCATGCGACGATATTCCACCGCATATTCGAGGGTGTTTACGAAGGACTTGATCCCGGAGAAAAGCCCCATGGGTTCTGTCGATGCACCTGCAAGCCTCCCTTTAGAAGAAACGACGCAGGCGCCCTCGTCGACAGGAAAGAACTTCCATGCGCTGCCTATCGCATAATCCCCGTAATATCCAACAGGATGCCCCCCGGTTTCGCCAAGGAAGGCATGCGCGCAGTCCTCTATCAATACGAGATGGTGACGGTCACAGAATGCGCGTATCTCCGGCATATCCTGATGAAACCCGAAATAATGCGGGGCGATCAATGCCCGGCTCCTGGAACTCAGCCTCAGTCCGGCGTCCTCGAGATCGAGCCTGGTGCTTTCCGATATGCGAAAGAAGACGGGCTTGGCGCCACTCCACAGAACAGGCTCAACCATGGCCATGCAATGGTATGCGGGAATCAGCACTTCATCCCCTCCGGCGATGCCTACATGCTTCAGCGCAAACGCGATCGCGAGGCTTCCCCTGTTTAGGAACAGGAATTCGCCTGCGTCGAGTACGGACGGGTAACCCCGCTCGTCCCTGCCGAAAGACTGACACGACAATACCGGATTTTTCGGAATCTTCTCGGGCAAACTCATCCGTGATGCCCCTGAAGCGGATCCTGATTCCAGACGATGCGCTTTACATATCCGGAAATGCGGTTCAGCATACCCGCGCCCATCCCGCGCGGCGTGCGCATGTTGCAGCCATACAATCCCCACCTCTCGCGACGATGGGACATCCAGTCCTTCTTGTAATCCTCGTCCCCTGCAAGATAGTCGACTTCCCTCACGCGATCGACGTCGATCACATGCTCCATCAGGCTTGCCGTGAGTATCGTGCCTGCGGAAAGCCTGGAAAATTTCTCGTCGTAGGCAAGCTTGTAGATCGAGGCTATGCCGTCCTTCACGATCCAGAGCTGGGCTGCAATCGGCTCTTCTTCCATATAGACGAGTCCCATCCTCAGCCACCCATGCTCGGCGCACAGTCTGATCAGGCCCGGCATGAATTCAGGATATGGCTCATCCGTTTTCCAGCTCGAGCGGTAGACCTTCTGGTATGCGGCGATCGCCCGCTCCAATCCTTCCCTGCCCTTGATGACCTCGACCCTGGATTTCAGGGTCGAAAAATGCTTGGCCTTTCGCTTCAAAGTGTTCCTGAGCTTCGATGGAAGAAAGCCCGAATACTCGGAATAGGAACGGCCAGCGACATCGAGATACCAGTTTCCAAAACAGTAATACTGTTGAACTGACACCCCTGCATTTCTCATCGCGGAGGAGACTTCCTTGAAGACAGGCGCATCCCGGGGCATTGGATGAAGGTCCACGATGTCCCAGCGCTCTTTTGCGATCTCGTTTACGATTGCCTGCAGGCAATCCCTTGATGCGATCAGCGGCATGAAATACGATGAATAATAGTTTGCAAGCGCCTCTAGCTTCCTGCCCTTGAAAGGACCGCTGCGCCTCGATCCATGTTTCATCGGCAGGACACCGAGCACTTTCCCACCTTCATCCGCCACATAGATGCGCAGCCTGCAGTCTTCCGGCAACGCATGGGCCGTGAGATTGCGATACCATGAAAGGGTGAGGAAAATACTGGAAATTCCCGCTTCCTCGAAGAGAGGTTCACAACCTGGCGGCAGTTCGTCAAGACTCTCGTAAGCGGTGACGCGCATCACTTCATGTCCAGGCGGCTCATCAAATCATAAAGTGTCGGCCTCGAAATCCCAAGGAGGTCCGCCGCCATCGCGACATTTCCATTGGATCTCGCCATGGCTCTCAGCACGGCCTTGCGCTCGGCATCCTCCCTGACCTTGCGCAGATTGATCGGCTCGGCTTCCTCCTGGTCCGTTTTCAGGGCGAGGTCGTCCAGCGTGATCTGCGAACCTTCCGCCATGATCACCGCGCGCTTGATGACATTCTGCATCTCGCGCACGTTGCCGGGCCAGGGGTGGTTCTCTATCGCCTCTATCGCGTCGGGCTTGAAGCCGCGTATGGACCTTCCCTGCTGGCTGTTGAACTTCTCGAGGAATGCGTGCGCGAGCAGGGCCGCATCCCCGTCCCGCTGCCTCAAGGGGGGGATGCTGAGCGTGATCTCGCTCAAACGGTAATACAGATCCTCTCGGAATCTACCCTGCCTGATCAGCTCCGGCAGATTCTGATGGGTCGCGCAGACCACGCGCGTATCCACAGGGATCTCCCCCCTCCCTCCCAGGCGCTCCACCACCCTCTCCTGCAGGAAGCGCAGCAGCTTCGCCTGAAGGGAAAACGGTAGATCCCCGATTTCGTCGAGGAAAAGCGTCCCCCCGTTTGCATATTCGATGCGGCCTATGGTCTGCTTTGCGGCTCCGGTGAAGGCGCCCTTTTCGTATCCGAAAAGCTCGCTCTCGAGGAGATTCTCCGGTATGGCAGCGCAGTTGATCGCGACGAAGCGGCTATCAGCCCTGTTGCTCAGCTGGTGAAGGGCCTTTGCGAACAGCTCCTTTCCCGTCCCGCTCTCGCCCGTGACGAGCACCGTCGCATCAGACGGGGCGACCCTTTCGACAGTGCGGCACATCTTCTGCATCTGAGGGTCGCTCGTGATGATGCCCTGAGTCGCTGCATCGCTCTGCCTCATACGCAGCCTGAAATTTTCCTGTTCCAGCTTGTGCAATCTGAGTGCACGCCCGACTATCAGCGAGAGCATCTCGGACTCGAAGGGCTTCTGGTAGAAGTCATATGCGCCCGTGCCTATAGCCCTCACCGCATTGCCCATGTCCTGGTTTCCTGTCACGACGATCACCTTGGTGGTTGGCGAGAGCATCAAGATCTGTTCCAGAGTCGCGAGCCCTTCGCTCGCTCCGTTCTCGTCAGGAGGCAGGCCGAGATCGAGGATCACCACCGAGGGCTCGAAGCGCCTGATCTGAGCAAGCGCGCTCTCCCTGTCGCCCGCGATCTGAACATCGTATCCGTCGAGGCTCCAGCGCACCTGCTTCTGCAGCCCGGGATCATCCTCCACAAGGAGCAAGGTTTCTTTTGTTGAATTCACGATCTCTCCGCGCAGCCGAATGGGTCATGTCCGAGGAATCAAAATCCTGAACAGTGTACCCTGTTCCGGGGCACTTTTCACTTCTATGGTTCCTCCGAGCTCGCGGATGTATTCCTGGCATTCGTATGCGCCTATCCCCATGCCCGAACTCTTGGTCGAATCGAAGGGCTTGAAAAGGCGCTCCCGCACGAAATCCTCATCCATGCCGCGCCCGTCATCCTCGACCTCCATCGCCGCATATCCCTCGCTTTCCGAAAGCCTGATTTCCACCCTTCCGTCATAACGGGTCGCCTCGCAGGCGTTCTGCACGATGTGCCCCATGACCCTCGTCAGCTTCTCCGCGTCCGCCCTGACCATGATCTTCCTGTCCGGCGCAACCAGGACCGGGCGGGGCTTAAGGGCCGACTTCTGCGCGATGACGGATTCCAGCATGCCGCGAAGATCGACCTCGCTCACCGAGGATGGCTTCGCGCTTCGCAGCTGGGAAAGCAGGCGATTCATCCTGTCCACGGAATTCTGCACCGTGTTCAGCATGTCCTCCTGGAATTCCGGATTGTCCCTGTGCTTCTCCGCGTTGGAAAGCATCAGCGACAGTTGCGCCACGAGATTCTTGAGATCGTGAACGACGAACGCGGACATCCTGTTGAAGGAGTCGAACTGCCTCGCCACCAGAAGGGCGTCCGTCGCGAGCTTCTGCGCGAGGTGATTGGCGAGCTGGTGGGCTGCCGTCTTCAGCAGGTCGCTGACCTCCCAGTTGAACTGGATTTCGCTGCGCGGCTGATTGAGCACTATGAAGCCCAGCATGCGTTCCTGCGCCATCAAGGGCACCACGATCCACGCATCCTTCATCTCCGAAAGCCATCTGGAAATCTCGAGATCCCGGTGGCGCTCGCGATCCGGCCCATGCTCATCGAGATTGATCACCCACTGCGTATTCCTCATGAACTGCGCGACGGGGTCATCGGCAGGCACCGTGCCCTGCGGCATCGGCATGTTCCATCTGGCAACGCACGCATAGGAGCCGCCTTCTTCCTTTGAAAGCCACAGCGCGCCGGCAGGGCTCTCGACGAGGGCGGCGAGCGCCCTGATCGCCGCCTCGTATATCTGCCCGCTCTTCTCGGAAGTCAGGAGCGTGCGGGTGAATTTCAGCCATTCCTCGCGGTAGTCATACCTGGACGTGAAGAAATGCTTGCTCAGGAGCACCCTCAGCCTTGCCCTCATGCTTCCGGAAAACAGCACCGCGAGAAGCAGGATGCTCGCGCCGAAGAAGAATGCGATCTGCAGGACGGAGCCCCAGGTTCCGCCGAAGATGCGTATGTAATAGCCCGCAGCCGCCATCAAAAGAAGGTAGACGCCCGCCCCGAGCAGGGCAGCGGAATGGAAGACGACATGGCGGGACATGTGCACGCGCAGCGACCATTGGGGATTTCGCGCTGCCGACACCATGACGAGCGGCGCGACGATCGCGTTCACGATCCCCCTGGCCATCCAGATGTCCGGGTCTATGCGGTGAAACAGCATCGCATCCGAATAGAGGAAGAAGTCGTATGCGAACATCGCGCCTATCGCAAGACAGACGAACTTGATGCCCCATCTCGAATCGGGATGGGTGTTCCTGAAAAGCTGCTCGACCATGGCCATGCCGAGAATGGCGAGGATCACATGCCCCATGATCACGAATAACCCGAGCCCTGAATGCCTGTCCTCGACGTAAAGCGAAAGCGCCAGAAGCAGCAGGGAAAAAGCGACGAGTACCGATCTGAAGGCAAAAGAGGCGACGAACCCCTTTGAGGCGGCGAGCACCTCCCAGACGAAGAGCAGCCAGAGCGCGCTCCTCGTGACCTCCATCGCCCCGTTCAGCAGGACGAGGCCGCCATGGGCGTTCAGCGCTCCCCATGCCGCCGTGACCAGGCATGCCAGAACCAGCAGCGCCCCGCGGTACTGCCCGCGCCAGCTTGCGAGCAGCGAGACTCCGAGAAAGGCATAGGCCAGTGCGGCTGCGAGGTAGCTTGCTGCGGTCAAGGACATGTCCATCGCGGACTATCTCGCCCCCTTGCCGAAGAGCACGACCTGGACCGTGGCAAACAGTATCAGAAGATCGAGGAACAGACCGTGATTCTTGACATAGTAAAGATCGTACTGGAGCTTCTCCATCGAATCCTCGACCGATGCGCCGTAGGCATAGCGCACCTGCGCCCAGCCGGTGATGCCCGGCTTCACGCTGTGCCTGTATTTGTAATACGGTATTTCCTTTGCGAGCTTTTCGACGAAGAAGGGGCGCTCGGGCCTGGGACCCACGAAGCTCATGTCCCCCTTGAACACGTTGAATATCTGCGGAAGCTCGTCTATGCGCAGCTTGCGCAGCACGCGCCCCACCCGCGTTATCCTGTCGTCGTTGGCCGCCGCCCACTGGGGCTTCCCGCCCTTCTCGGCATCCTTCCTCATGCTGCGAAACTTGTAGATGGTGAAGGGACAGTCGTCCTGCCCGGTCCTCTCCTGGCGGTAGAGGACGGGAGCGCCGCTCTCGAGATAGATCAAAAGCGCCGCGACGAGCATCACCGGAAGCGACACGACGAGGAGCAGGCCGCTGGCGCAGAGATCGAAGATGCGCTTGCTGATGTCCCTCGCGATCCCGTTCTCGAATCCGTCCGCATGGATGATCCACCCCGCATTGAGGGACTCGACGGGAAGCTGCCCTGTCTCGCGCTCGAAGAAGGCGGAAAGCTCGGTGATCCTGATCCCCATCATCCTGCATTCCAGGAGTTCTGCCAGGGGTAGCCCTCCCCTGCGGTCCCTGATCGCGATCACGATCTCCCTGACATTGTGCCGCCTTGCGATGTCGAGCAGGCGGCCCTTGTCGTTCAGCATGGACGAGCGCTCGACGAAGTGATGGGTTCCGTTCAGCGGAAGGTAGCCCACGACCTTGAGCCTGTGCGATACCGTGCCGCTTCTGAACATCGCGCCTATCCTTGCAGCGCGGCTTCCCGTTCCAAGAACGAGCACGCGCCGCTTGAGCCCCTCGAAGTTCGCCCACCTGAACACGATCAGGCGAAGCAGGGTGACGAGAAAGGCGGATGCAAGATATGCGATCGCGAACACGCCCCTTCCCATGAAGGTATCCGGGAAGAGATAGAAGATGAGCGTCATCGCGACGAAGCCCAGCGTCAGCGCCGCACCAAGCCTCGGCAGAAGGTACTGGATCCCTCCGCTCCACTGCCAGTAGTCATAGAGGCGGAAGAGCATGAGGCTGGTGGTCATCGCCGCAGCAAAGAGCAGGGACTTCGGAAGGAAATTCAGGAAGAAGGAAAACCCTGCCGCATCGCCGGTCACGAGATATGCCGCAAGATAGACCGCCCCCCCGAATACCAGGGCCTCGAGCATCAGAAGCAACAGGACGCTGCCGGGTATGTACTGCCGAAAAAACCGTATGATCATTTAGTGCACCATCCTCGCTTCCGCTCAAACTGCGCTTTTTATTTTTGATCCTGCCACGGGATTATAAAGCAATGCCCATGCCGGATGGGGAAAGGGTCCTGATGCCACCGCCGACCCATGCAACGGATGGGATTCTATACGAAAGCGGGTGCATCGCGCCCGACCGTTTGATTCCAAGAACACCGTGACTGCTTTCGTTGACCGTCATCAAAACCCACACTACAATGCGGCTGCGCATCATGGGAGACCCGGGGTCTCCGGATCGGGCAGACCGAAAAACACGCTTCCCGCCAAACACGGGACTAACGGTCCGGCCGTCCGCACAGATACTCAACAATCGACAGGGGGCATTGTGATATCAAGAATGAACGGGATGGCGGGTGTGTGGACATTGGTTTTGCTTGGCGCATCGCTTGCCGGATGCGCATCGAATTATCCGCCAGCACCCAAAGAGGTCGTGAAACCTGGCGAATACAACTACATCATAGGGCCAGGCGACAACGTCAACATCGCCGTATGGCACAACCCTGACCTTTCCCAGACGATACCCGTGCGCCCCGACGGCAAGATATCCACACCTCTGGTCGAGGACATACAGGCCGCGGGCAAATCCCCGTCCCATCTCGCACGGGACCTCGAGAAATCCCTCTCCAAATACATACAGGATCCCGTCGTGACGGTGATCGTGACAGGCTTCGTCGGACCCTACAGCCAGCAGATCAGGGTGATAGGGCAGGCAGCCAAGCCCCAGGCGTTGCAGTACAGGGAGAACATGACGCTGATGGACGTGATGATCGCGGTGGGCGGCATCACGGACTTCGCGGCAGGCAACAAGGCGACCATATTGCGCACGGTGAACGGCAAGAGCGAGCAGCTCAACGTGAGGCTCGAGAGCCTGATGAGGGACGGCGACGTGAAGGCCAACGTGCAGATGCTGCCAGGAGACGTGCTGATCATCCCGGAAAGCTACTTCTGATTGTAACCTCATGCCTCCAGAATGGGGGCATGCTCAAAACAATTCCGGGATCCGAAAATGCATGAATTGCTGGCTCAACTGACTGGATATGCGGTGTCCGCATGGCGCTACCGCTGGCAAGCCCTGATCGCCGCATGGGTGGTCTCGATCGCTGGCTGGACCTGGGTGCACTTCATACCGGACCGCTATGAAGCGACCGCCCGCGTCTATGTGGACACCCAGTCCCTGCTGAGACCCCTGCTGGCCGGGCTTGCCGTGCAGCCCAACACCAACCAGCAGGTCGAGGTGATGGCAAGGACGCTGATCAGCCGCCCCAACCTCGAGAAGGTCGCGAGGATGACGGACATGGACCTGGGTGCCAAGACCCCGGCGCAGATGGAGTCCATCGTCAACGGCCTCTCGGACATGATCAAGCTCAGATCCATAGGTTCGGACGACTACACGATCTCCTACGAGAACAGGGACCCCGCGATGGCGAAGAAGGTCGTCCAGTCCCTGCTCAACATCTTCGTCGAGGGGGGACTCGGCAACAACAGGAAGGACATCGCCTCGTCCCAGAAATTCATAGAGGAGCAGCTCAAGGAATACGAGGCCAAGCTCAACGACGCGGACAACGCGCTGAAGGACTTCAAGCAGCGCAACATAGGCCTGATGCGCGGGGAGACCGGGCAGGACTACTATGCAGAGCTTGCGGACGCGAAGGGGCTGGTCGACGACGCCACGCTGGCCTTGAAGGAAGCGCAGGACAGGCGGGATTCCCTGAAGCAGCAGCTATCCGGGGCAGATCCGACCCTGATGGAAAACGCATCCGAGACAGTCGCGAGCTCGAAATACGATACCCGGATAGAGGCGCTCAACAAGGAACTGGATTCCCTGCGGCTTAAATACACTGACCAGCATCCCGATGTGGTCGCAACCAAGCGGCTGATCGCGCAGCTCGAGGCGGAAAAGGCCAAGGAGGCATCCATCAAGAAGCCTTCCTCAGGCATGGCGCAGAGCCCCTATTACCAGCAGATCAACATATCGCTTGCCGAGGCCGAGGCCAACGTCGCCTCGATGAAGGCGAGGCTCGGCGAATACCAGGCGCGCTATGCCCAGCTCCGTGCGGCAGCGAACAGGCTGCCCGAGGTCGATGCGGAACTGAGCCAGCTCACCAGAAACTACGACGTGTACAAGAAGAACTACGACTCCCTGCTTGCAAGACGCGAATCGGCGCAGATGTCGAGCGCGGTTGACACGAAGACGGACTCGGTGGATTTCAGGATCATAGACCCCCCCAGGGTCCCCCTCACCCCGTCCTTTCCCAAGCGCCCGATGCTGATCTCCTTCGTTCTGCTTGGAGGGCTTGCGACAGGAATCGCGCTGGCCTTCCTCTTGAGCCAGATCAGGCCCACCATCAACAACAGGCTGGACCTCAACGGGCTTACCGACCTGCCCCTCCTGGGAACGGTCTCGCTGATAGAGACCCATGAAGCCAAGGTCAGGGCGAGGAAAGAGATGAAGTCCTATGCCTCTGCTCTTGTCGCACTCCTGGCCGTCTACGGCGCCCTGATGGCCTTTCAATTCATCACGAACAAGGGCGCATGAGGCAGACCATGAGCATAATCGAAAAAGCCGCAGGCAAACTCAACCAGCAGCCACCCATGAGGCCAGCACCTCCTCCGGACAGCATCCCGGAGGCGCCGGTTCAGGTTCAGCCCGAGACCGATGCCCCGAGGCACGAGCTCAACCTCTCAAGGCTGAAGAGCCAGAACTTCATCACCCCCGAGGCCGAGCATTCGAACATGGCCGAGGAATTCAGGATGATCAAGCGCCCCCTGCTGGACCATGCATTCGGGCAGAACAGCGCCAGGGTCAGGAACGGGAACCTGATCATGGTGACGAGCTCGCTGCCGGGGGAAGGCAAGACATTCAGCACCATCAACCTCGCGATGAGCATCGCGATGGAGATGGGCCGCACCGTGCTCCTGGTGGATGCGGATGCGCCCAATCCCAACCTTCTGAAGAAGCTCGGCGTCTCATACGACAAGGGGCTGCTGGACCTCCTGGAGGACGGCGATCTGAAGCTCTCGGACGTGATCATCAGGACCAACATAGAGAATCTTTCCATCCTGCCTGCAGGCCGGCACAACAGGCATGCAACCGAACTCTTGGCGAGCGATGCGATGTCCGCCCTGCTCGACGACATGGCGCAGCGCTATCCCGACCGCATCATACTCTTCGACTCCCCCCCTCTCCTCGTCACCTCGGAGGCGAGCGTGCTGGCCTCCCACATGGGCCAGATCGTGATGGTGGTCGAGGCCGAGAAGACGCCGCAGCCAGCGGTGAAGCAGGCGCTTGCCCTGATAGAGGACTGCGAACTGACCTGGGTCCTGCTCAACAAGACCCGGAACCTGGCGGGCGTCGGGTATTACGGATACGGGTATTATGGCCATTCGTAGGATCAGGAATCTGGGGGCGCTGATTGCGTTCTCGGCGGTACCCTTGGCACACGCTGCTGAATGGACCATAACGCCTACGATCTCCGCGAGCGAGATGTATTCGGACAACATCTTCCTCTCCCCTGCCCCCAATCAGCTGAGCGACTTCGTCACCACCATCACCCCGGGCATAGCAGTCCATGGGACGAGCGACAGGCTGAAGGCGAACATGCTGTACAGCCTGCAGGACGTCAATTACGCGAAATACGGAAGCCTCGACTACATCACTCAGCAGCTCAGCGCCAACGGCAACGCAGACCTGATAGGCAAGACGCTTTATCTGGATGCGGCAGCATCCATCTCGCAGCAGCCCCTCTATGTGGCTGGCCCCATGGGGTTTGGCAACACCAGCGCGAACGGAAACCTCATGAACGTCATGACGACCTCGGTCAGCCCCTATGTCACTCACCGCTTCGGCAGTTTCGCCACGGGTCTCGTGAGGTACACCCACCAGACGATGGACATGAGCCAGGCAGGCCCCAGCGTCAACGGATATGCCGGCGGATACGGCCTTGGCATGTACAACTCGACCGTAGACACAGCCCTTGCGACCCTGAACAGCGGATCCGACTTCAACAACCTGATCTGGGGACTGAATCTCAACAACTCCAGCATACGCTATGCGGGCATGCCCCCGATGACGCTCGCCCAGTATTCCGCGAACCTGGGATACCTCATCACTCCGCGCTTCAAGGCCATCGCGACCGCAGGCATAGAGGACGACAGCTTCGCCTACATAGGGCAGAATCCGCGCAGCAACTTCTGGAGCCTGGGCTTCGACTGGGCCCCATCGGTGAGGACCAAACTGGAAGTCACGGAGGGCGAACGCTTCTTCGGAAGGACACACAGCCTCAACTTCACCCACTATGCGCGCATGACCACCTGGAATGCCAGCTACTCCCAGAATGTCACGACCATGCTGATGCAGCAGACCGTGCCGCCTTCGGTCGCGCTGGACCAGATGCTGCAGGCACAGATACCCGATCCTGCGACCCGCCAGCAGGTCGTGCAGTCCATGCTCGCATCCCTTGGCTCGCAGAGCATACTCTTCGCGCAGAACATCATGACCAACCAGATCATGCTCGTGAAGACCCTTAACGCCTCAGCAGCGCTCTCTTTGCCCAGGGACACCTATCTCGCGACCTTCTTCAACACCAAGTCAGCCCCGTTGCAACAGGCGGTCAACTTCCTTCCCGGACCATACAGCGCCTACAACTTCCTGAACATGGACCAGTATGGCGGCACGCTTTCCTGGAACAGGAAGCTCAATCCGCTGCTTTCCGCTAATGCCAACTTCAACAGGACCTACATCACCTTCCCCGGCCAGGCGCTGCAGGAGCAGATGCAGTTCATCACGGTGGGACTGAGCAGGAAGCTGGGCCCCAGGCTCAACGGCAACCTGATGGCACGGCATCAGTCCATGGCCTCCACTCCTTCCGGCTACAGCTTCAGCGAGAATGCGGTGATCGCAAGCCTGATGTATCTCTTCTGAACATGTATACGGAATTCTACAAGCTCGACGCGAAGCCATTCCAGCTGAGTCCCGATCCGGGATTCTTCTATCCCAGCACGGGACACAAGAGGGCGATGGCGTATCTGAGCTACGGGCTTTCCCTGGGGGAAGGGTTCATCGTCATCACGGGAGAGGTGGGCGCGGGAAAGACGATGCTGGTGCGCAATCTGTTCAGGGAGTTCGACAAGGGCGACATCGTGATCAGCCACCTCGTCAGCACGCAGCTCGACGCGGACGACACGCTGCGCACGGTCGCATCGGGATACGGTCTTGCGCACGAGAACATGAGCAAGGCGACGATATTGAGCAAGCTCGAGACCTTCCTCCAGCACTGCAAGCGGCAGGGAAAGCGCGTGCTCCTCGTGGTCGACGAGGCGCAGAACCTGACCCCCAGGGCGGTCGAGGAGCTGCGCATGATCTCGAACTTCCAGATGGGCAACCAGCCGCTGCTCCAGAGCTTCCTGCTGGGACAGCCCGAATTCAGAAACACGCTGCAGAGCCCCGAGATGCTGCAGCTGAGGCAGCGCGTGATCGCCTCCTATCACTTGGGCCCCATCAGCGAGGCCGAGACCCACGACTACATCGAATTCAGGCTCGCGACCGCGGGATGGAAGGGAGACCCGCAGTTCACCAACGAGGCGCACAAGCGCATCTTCGAATTCACCGGGGGCATACCCAGGAAGATCAACACGCTCTGCGACAGGATGATGGTCTTCGGCATGCTGGAGGAGAAGCATGTATTCGACCTCGAGATGGTGGAGGAGGTGATCAGGGATTTCGGCCAGGAGGTCGCCCATGTGAATGCGCCTCCCGTTGAGGCAGCCTCTCCGATTCCCCAGAACGAGGAGCTCGCGATCTACAGGGAGGGATTCGCAAGGCTGGAGCGCAAGATCGAGGGGGTCGAAAAGTCATTGAACCGCCTGCTCACCGTGCTGGTCAGGAAGCTCCTGCCTCCCCACCTTGAAAAGATGATGGAGAAAAAGGAATGAAGATGAGCCGCAAGATCCTCTGCGTGGTGGGCGCGCGGCCCAACTTCATGAAGATCGCGCCCATCATGGCCGAATTCGCAAGGAGCACGCTTCACGCAAAACTGGTGCACACGGGCCAGCACTACAACGAGGCGATGAACCACCAGTTCTTCGTGGACCTCGGAATACCTGCGCCCGACATCAACCTCGAGGTCGGGTCGGGAAGCCACGCGGTGCAGACCGCGGAGATCATGAAGCGGTTCGAGCCCGTGCTCGACCAGGAAAAGCCTGCCGCCGTTCTCGTCGTAGGAGACGTGAATTCGACGATAGCCTGCGCGCTCGTCGCATCGAAGAAGGGCATCCCGGTGATACACGTCGAGGCGGGACTGAGAAGCTTCGACCGCGCGATGCCAGAGGAGATCAACCGCGTACTCACCGACCAGATCTCCGACATCCTCTTCACCACCGAGCGCATGGCGAGAGACAACCTGCTGAAAGAAGGAATAGGAGACGAACGCATCCACTTCGTGGGCAACGTGATGATAGACACGCTGCACAATAACCTCGCGAGGGCGGTGCCTGCACACGAGACCCTCGGGTCCCGAACAGGCTATGCCGCGCTGACCCTGCACCGCCCGTCCAACGTCGACGACAGGGAGTCCCTGAGCTCGCTTCTTCAGACGATAGGGCAGATCGCAACGCAGATCCCGGTCGCATTCCCCCTGCATCCCCGCACCAGGGGAAGGATAGATGAATACGGGCTGGACGAAATGATCCAGAGCCCCGACATCAGGGTGCTCCCGCCCCTGGGTTATCTTCAGATGCTGGGGCTCATGAGGGATGCGAAATTCTTCCTGACCGACTCCGGAGGCATACAGGAAGAGACGACCGCGCTCGGCGTCCCCTGCATCACGCTCAGGGAAAACACCGAGAGGCAGATCACGGTCGACGAAGGCACCAACGTGATCGCGGGGCAGGACAGGACCAGGATACTCTCCGCCGTGAAGGATGTGATGGAGACGGGAGGCAAGCGCGGCCGCATCCCGGAATACTGGGACGGCCATGCCTCTCAGCGCATCGTCTCCATCCTCGAGGACTGGCTGCACAGGAGCTGAAGATGCCCCGCAACGCGATGACGATAGACGTAGAGGACTATTTCCAGGTATCCGCCTTCGCGAACCACATATCGCGGAACGACTGGCCCCACCTACCCTGCAGGGTCGAGCGCAACATCGACATCATCCTGGGTCTCCTCGAAAGGCACGAGGCGCGCGCCACCTTCTTCACCCTGGGCTGGATAGCCGAACGCTATCCCGACATGGTCAGGCGCATCGCCGACAGCGGGCACGAGCTCGCGAGCCACGGCTATCATCACATGAGGGCGAACGAGCAGACGCCGGACGAATTCCGGCAGGACGTGAACCGGAGCAAGGCGCTGATAGAGGACATCAGCGGGCAGGGCGTGAAAGGCTACCGCGCGCCCAGCTTCTCGATCAACGGCAAGAACCTCTGGGCGCTGGACGTACTCTTCGACGAGGGATACGAATACAGCTCCAGCATCTATCCGATAAGGCACGACCACTATGGCATGCCGGACGCGCCCCGCTTCGGATTCCGGCCCATGGGGCCCTCGGGGATACTCGAGATACCCGCGACCACGGCCTTCCTTTTCGGGCGCAACCTGCCCGCATCGGGAGGCGGATATTTCAGGATGATGCCCTACCAGTTCTCGCGCTGGCTGCTGAACAGGGTCAACAGGATGGAAAACGAATCCTGCATATTCTATTTCCATCCCTGGGAGATAGACCCGGAACAGCCGAGGCAGCAGGGCGTGAGCCTCAAGACGCGCTTCAGGCACTACGTGAACCTGTCGAGAATGGAGGCGAAGATCTCCTCGTTGCTCGCCGACTTCCAGTGGGGAAGGATGGACGAGATATTCCTCACGCCATGAGCAGCCTCATCGTAAGACAGATGCAGCCGACGGACGCGGCGAACTGGGATGCGTTCGTCGGAAGATGCGACGAGTCGACCTTCTTCCACCGCGCCGGATGGAAGGAAGTGATAGAGCGCGCATTCGGCCACCGCACCCATTACCTGCTGGCCGAATCCGGCGGGAAGATAGAGGGCATACTGCCGCTGGCCGAGATCAAGCACTTCTACTTCGGTCATTCCCTCTCATCCCTGCCCTTCGGCGTATACGGGGGGATTGCCGCGGAATCGGAAGAGGCGCGCGAGCTCCTCGACAGGAAGGCTCAGGATCTGGCTGGAAACCTCGGGGTCGACCACCTCGAATACCGCAACGTGAAACCCTTCCACGAGGACTGGCCCACCAAGGACATCTATGTCACCTTCAGGAAGGAGATCGATCCCGACGTGGACCAGAACATGAAGAACATCCCGCGCAAGCAGCGCGCGATGGTCAGGAGCGGCATCAAGCACGGGCTCTCGAGCGCAACAGACGAAAACGCGGACAGGTTCTTCAGGGTTTTCGCGGACAACATGCTGAGGCATGGAACCCCGGCGCTTCCGAAGCGCTATTTCGAAATACTGATGGAGGTCTTCGGCCGCGACTGCGAGATACTCACGGTGACCCACGGCGACGAGGTGGTGAGCGGCGTGCTCTCCTTCTACTTCAAGGACGAGGTCCTTCCCTACTATGCGGGCGACACGGTGAAGGCAAGAAGCCTTGCGGCAAACGACTTCAAGTACTGGGAGCTGATGAAAAGGTCCTGCGAGAGGGGCTGCAGGATGTTCGACTACGGCAGGAGCAAGGTGGGCACGGGCTCCTTCGACTTCAAGAAGAACTGGGGATTCGAGCCTCAACCCCTGCACTACGAATACCAGCTGCACCGCGCAAAGGAAGTGCCGGACCAGAATCCCCTGAACCCCAAGTACCAGCTCTTCATCAAGGCATGGCGCAAGCTCCCCATGCCGGTTGCGAATTTCATCGGCCCCCACATCGTGAAGAACCTGGGATAGCGATGAGCGAGAGCCTACTCTATCTCGTCCACCGCATACCCTATCCGCCGAACAAGGGGGACAAGATCAGGTCCCATCATCTATTGAAGCATCTGGCCGGAAGGTACGAAGTCCACCTGGGCGCGTTCGTGGACGACGAAGACGACTGGCGGCATCGGGATGAATTGCGGAAATTCTGCAAGTCCTGCTTCCTTGCGCCCTTGAATCCGAAGCGCGCGAAGCTCGGGAGCCTGACGGGCCTCCTAAAAGGCGAGGCGCTGACGCTTCCCTATTACCGGAACGGGGAGCTCGATGAATGGGTCAGGCGCACGATTTCGGAACACGGGATAAGGCGCATCGTCGTATTTTCTTCGGCGATGGCGCAGTATGTGGTGGATGCCGATGGCGTCCGCATCATGGACTTCGTGGACGTGGATTCGGACAAGTGGAAACAGTATGCGAATGCCAAGCCCTGGCCGCTCAACTGGCTCTACCGCAGGGAGGGAAGGCTGCTCCTGGAGCATGAAAAGAAGATTGCGAAGCGCTTCGACGCATCCTTCTTCGTCTCGCCCCATGAGGCGGAGCTCTTCAGGAGCCTCTGCCCGGAGGCAGAAAACCGCATACATCATTTCAGCAACGGGGTCGATGCGGAATACTTCTCGCCGATTCCGGATTTCGGAAACCCTTACAGCCGGGACGAGAAGGCGCTGGTATTCACCGGGGCGATGGACTACTGGCCCAACGTGGATGCGGTGACCTGGTTCGCCCGCGACATCTTCCCGATGATCGCGAAGGCCGAGCCGGACGCGCGCTTCTACATCGTAGGCTCCAATCCCGGGAAGGCGGTTCTCCAGCTTTCAGCGCTTCCGGGGATAAGGGTCACGGGCAGGGTCGATGACGTGCGCCCCTATCTCGCCCACGCGAGGCTCGCGGTAGCACCCCTGAGGGTCGCAAGAGGCGTGCAGAACAAGGTTCTGGAGGCAATGTCGATGGCCAGGCATGTCGTCGCATCTCCCCAGGCGATGGAGGGCATAGAAACCTCCGCAGGCTGCTTCACCGCGAACGACGAGAAGGAATTCGCGGATATCATCCTGCGGCAGATGGACGCGGGGGAGAATCAGGCCGGAAGAGCCGGGATACTGGAACACTACGACTGGGAAAAAAATCTCTCGGCAGTGGACGGCTTCATCGAACCTAAATCCAGAGGAGAAGAGCCATGAAGACCATGTGGCAGAAGGCCATCGCTTCCGTTTTCGCGGCAGTCGCAGCGCTCCTCTTCATCTACCGGGATGCCGCCGAATACACGGTCAGGACCTGGACGGACAACGGGACCTACACCCACGGCTTCCTGATCTTTCCCATCAGCATCTGGCTGATATGGAGGAAGCGGAAGGCGCTTTCAGCCTGCACGCCCAACCCCTGCCATTCCGGGATCATCGCGGTCATCCTCTTCGCCCTGCTCTGGCAGCTCGGCCATCAGGCGGGCGCGATGGTGGTCGAACAGTACAGCGTGGTGCTCATGATCATCGCATCCGTCTGGACGCTGCTCGGAACGGTGGTCTTCCGGCAGATCGCGTTCCCGATGTTCTTCCTGCTCTTCGCGGTCCCCTTCGGCGAGGCGCTGATCCCGCAGATGATGAACTTCACCGCGAATTTCACCGTCGCCGCGCTCAAGCTCACAGGCATCCCGGTCTACCGCGAGGGCACCTTCTTCAGCCTGCCCACAGGCAACTGGTCGGTGGTCGAGGCGTGCAGCGGCCTGCGCTATTTCGTCTCGTCGCTCACCCTGGGCACCCTCTATGCGTATTTGAGCTACAGGAGCATTACAAGGAGGCTCATATTCATCGCGATATCCGCGCTCACCCCCGTCATCGCGAACGGGCTTCGCGCCTACATGATCGTGATGATAGGGCATCTGAGCGGCATGAGGCTCGCAGTCGGCGTGGACCACATCATCTACGGCTGGCTCTTCTTCGGCATCGTGATGCTGCTCCTCTTCTGGCTGGGCTCTTTCTTCCACGACAACCTGGCAGATCAAAAGGACATGCCTGCATCAGGGTGCAATCCATCCCCACAGGAAGCGCGAAAATTCACCCCCGCTCTTCTTGCGATCCTGATCCCTGCCCTGCTCTCGCCGCTTTATGCGGCCCATCTCGACGAAAAAATCGAGGCTCCGGTCGGAATCACGCTCGTCGCTCCTTCCGGCCCATGGCAACCCGACCCTCGCCCGCTATCGGACTGGATCCCCCGCTACACGGGAAGCAGGGCCGGCATCAACCAGACCTATGCCAAGGATGGTATGCAGGTATCCCTCTACATCGGCTACTACCGGGGGCAGACGCGCGGCCATGAACTCGTCACGTCGACCAACCAGCTCGTGACGAGCAGGGACAAGGAATGGGGAAACCTGGGGGAGAAGGAAAAAACCCTGGACATCGATGGACGTCGCCTGCCCGTGGTGGAGGCAAGCCTTCGCTCGGATGCGCTAAGGCTTGCAGTCTGGAAGTGGTACTGGGTGAACGGCAGATGGGTGGTCAATCCCTACATGGCAAAGCTGCTCGAGGCCATGTCGAGGATGGAGAGGGGACGGGACGACTCGGCGGTGATCATGCTCTCTGCCCCCGAGCATCAGAAGGACGCCCTGATGGCATTCGCGAAGGACATGCTGCCGGGCATCGAATCCTCGCTGAAACAGGCAACCCATGAAGAATAGCGTCCCCCTCATCGCCCATGTGATACACAGGCTGGAAGTGGGCGGCCTGGAGAACGGGCTGGTCAACCTGATCAACCACATCCCCGAGGACAGATACCGGCATGCCATCCTCTGCATGAAGGGCCATTCGGATTTTTCGAAACGGATCAAACGCCGCGACGTATTGCTGATAGATCTCGAAAAGCGCGAGGGACACGACCTGATGCTCTACCACAGGATATGGAAGCATTTCAGGGAGCTCAAGCCCGACATCGTCCACACCCGCAACCTCGCCGCGCTCGAGGCCGTCGTGCCCGCGATGCTGACGGGGGTGAAGAGGCGCATACACAGCGAGCACGGCCGCGATCTCAACGACATCTCCGGCAACAACTGGAAGCACCTCCTGCTGCGCCGCACCCTCCTGCCCGCTGCAAGCCATGCGATCGCGCTCTCGCGCGACCTCGAGGACTACCTGCACGACAGAATAGGCGTGCCCAGGCGCAAGATCACGCAGATATACAACGGCGTCGACACAGAAAAATTCCACCCCGCAAAGGGAAGGAATGCTGCGCTGCCCTTCCCGGAATCGGGTCTTGTCGTTTTCGGAACCGCAGGGCGCATGCAGCCCGTCAAGGACCAGACCAGCCTCGTTCGCGCCTTCATCCGGATGCTCGAGATCGCGCCGCAATACAGGAAGATCGCACGCCTGATGATGATAGGAGACGGGCCCTTGAGAAGCGAAGCGATCGCCCTGCTGGAAGATTCGGGCTGCATGGAGCTTGCATGGCTTCCCGGATCGAGAGACGACGTCGCCGACATCATGCGCCAGATGGATGTCTTCGTGCTTCCCTCGCTCTCGGAGGGCATATCCAACACGATACTGGAGGCGATGGCGACAGGCCTGCCCGTCATCGCGACCATGGTCGGCGGAAACACCGAGCTCGTCGACGAGAACGGGACCGGCCTGCTCGTCCCCGCCGCGGATCCCGGGGCCCTTGCAGGCGCCATGATAAGATATCTCGAGAATCCGCGGATGATCGCACGCCACGGAAGCTCGGCAAGACAGAAGGCGGAGCGGTCCTTCAGCATGGAATCCATGGTGCGCGCCTATCTTCAGGTATACGACGGCAAGAGATAACTATGTGCGGAATAGCAGGCATCTTCGACACCAGGGAAAAATCCGGAATCTCCCGCGAGGTTCTGGAAGCGATGAACCAGTCGCAGTTCCACAGGGGGCCCGACGAGGGCGGAATCCACATCGAGCCAGGCCTTGGACTCGCGCACCGCAGGCTCTCCATCATAGACCTCTCATCCGGCCAGCAGCCGCTGTTCAACGAGGACGGAAGCGTGGTCGTCGTGTTCAACGGCGAGATCTACAACTTCGTCGATCTCATGCCCGAACTCAAGGAACTGGGCCACACCTTCAGGACCCATTGCGACACCGAGGTGATCGTGCACGCCTGGGAGGAGTGGGGAGAAAACTGTGTAGACCGTTTCAGGGGAATGTTCGCATTCGCGCTCTGGGACAGGAAAAGGGAGACGCTTTTTCTTGCGCGCGACAGGCTGGGCGTGAAACCCCTCTACTACAGCCTGCTTCCCGACGGGCGCTTTGTCTTCGGATCGGAACTCAAGGTCCTTCTCGCCTGCCCCGGACTCGACAGGAAAATGGATCCTTTTGCGATCGAGGAATACTTCGCCTACGGCTATGTCCCCGAGCCCAGAACCATATACAGGGGCGCAAGCAAGCTTCCGCCCGGGCACTGCCTCACCATCGTCAGAGGCAAGCCCATGCCCAAGCCCCGAAAGTTCTGGGACGTCCCATTTCAGCCCATACAGATATCCGAGGAGGACGCCGAAGGGGAGCTGATGGAAAGGCTGAAGGAAGCCGTGAGGATACGCCTCGTCGCGGAAGTCCCCCTGGGCGCGTTCCTCTCGGGCGGCGTGGATTCAAGCGCCGTGGTCGCGATGATGGCGGAGCTCTCGAAGGATCCGGTCAACACCTGCTCGATCGCATTCGATGACCCCAGATTCAACGAGGCGGAATACGCGGGCATGGTCGCCGAACGCTACCACACCCATCACAGCGTGGGCACGGTCGACCCAGACGACTTTTCGCTGATCGACAGGCTGGCCTCCCTCTACGACGAACCCTATGCGGACAGCTCCGCCCTTCCCACATACCGCGTGTGCGAGCTCGCGAAGAAGAGCGTGACCGTCGCGCTCTCGGGCGACGGAGGGGACGAGAACTTCGCGGGATACAGGAGATACAGGCACCACATGCACGAGGAGAGGCTGCGTTCTCTCCTGCCTTCAGGCCTGCGCCGCCCGCTGTTCGGGTTCCTTGGAAATGTCTATCCGAAGCTCGACCGGGCGCCGCGCATGTTCAGGGCGAAATCCACGTTCGAATCGCTCGCGAGGGATTCCGTGGGGGGCTATTTCCACGAGATATCCGTGCTGCGCGACAGGCTGAGAGGCAGCCTCTACAGCGAGAGATTCAGGAGCGAACTCCAGGGCTACAATGCGCTCGAGGTGCTGAGGAAGCACGCCGCAAATTCGCCGACCGACGATCCCCTCTCCCTGGTGCAGTACCTCGACATGAAGACCTATCTTCCGGGCGACATCCTGACCAAGGTGGACCGCGCCAGCATGGCCCACGCCCTCGAAGTCAGGGTCCCGCTTCTCGACCACAAGTTCGTGGAATGGGCATCCGGCCTTCCCCCGGGGTACAAGCTCAGGGGGGAGGAGGGAAAGCACATCTTCAAGAAGTCGCTCTCATCCCGCCTCCCGGAAGACATCCTCTACCGTCGCAAGATGGGATTCGCGGTGCCGCTGGCTGCCTGGTTCAGGGGGCCGCTGAAGGACAGGGCAAGGAATACCCTGCTGGGCCAGAGGCTCCTCGACACCGGGATGTTCGGGCGGCCTGCGATGAAGCGGCTGGTAGAAGAACACCTCTCGGGAAGATGCGACCACAGCGCGCCCATCTGGTCACTCATGATGTTCGATTCCTTCCTCGCGATGAACGGAAACTGAAATGCGCATACTGCACATACTCGACCATTCCATCCCGCTGCACAGCGGCTACACCTTCAGGACGGCCGCGATCCTCAGGGAGCAGCGCGCCCTGGGCTGGGAGACCTTCCATCTCACCAGCGAGAAACAGACCGGCTGCAACGTTCTCGAAGAGGAAGCGGACGGCCTCAATTTCTACCGCACCCCGAGGAACGAAGGCATGCTGGGCAGGCTTCCGGTCTTGAACCAGGTCGCGGTGATGCAGGGGCTGGAAAGGCGGCTCCAGGAAATCATTCCGGTCGTCAAGCCCGACATCCTGCACGCCCATTCCCCGGTGCTCAACGCGCTGCCCGCGATCAGGATGGGGAAGAGATTCGGCATCCCCGTGGTCTACGAGGTGCGCGCATTCTGGGAGGACGCGGCCGCCGACCACGGCACGACCACCGAGGGCAGCCTGCGATACAGGCTCACGCGCGCCCTGGAAACCCATGCCTTCAGGCATGCGGATGCGGTGACGACGATATGCGAGGGATTGAGAAGCGACATCGTCGCGCGCGGCATCCCCGAATCCAAGGTGACGGTGATCCCCAATGCGGTGGACATAGAGAAATTCTCCTTCGGGGGAATGCCGGACGAAGAACTGAAGAAGAGGCTCGGGCTCTCCAATTCCCGCATACTGGGTTTCATCGGTTCCTTCTATGCCTACGAAGGGCTGGACCTTCTCCTCGAGGCGCTCCCCCTCATGCTGGAAAGGGCGCCGGATACGCGCGTGCTCCTGGTGGGAGGAGGCCCCCAGGAGGAGGCACTGAAGCAACAGGCAAGGGCGCTCGGCGTGGAGGACAAGGTCGTCTTCAGCGGCCGCGTCCCGCACCATGAGGTGAACCGCTACTACGATCTCGTCGACGTTCTCGTCTATCCCAGACACAGGATGAGGCTCACCGAGCTCGTCACGCCGCTGAAGCCGCTCGAGGCGATGGCCCAGGGCAAGCTCTTCGCCGCATCCGACGTGGGCGGCCACAGGGAGCTCATCAGGGACGGCGAGACCGGGATCCTCTTCGATGCGGAAAATGCTGCATCGCTCGCATCAAAAGTTCTGGGCCTGCTGGATTCGAAGGAGAGATGGCCTGCGCTGAAAAAGGCGGGAAGGGAATACGTCGAGACCGAGCGCAACTGGACTGCGAGCGTCGCCCGCTACAAGGATGTCTATGCGAAGGGTGCCAGATGAGGGTCGTGATGGCAGGCCCGCTTCCGCCCGCCATAGGCGGCATGTCGACCGTGATAGACGACATCGCGCATTCCAGCCTTGCCGACGGCGTGGATCTCGTCCTGTTCGACACCGCGAAGAAGACGCCGGAGGGGCGCTCCATCCTCCAGGCTGTGGCGATGCGGCTCGCGCTCTGGCGCTCCTGGCGTAGCCTGATGCAGCCCAAGGGGGAGACGATAGCGCACATACACACCTGCAGCGGTTTGAGCTTCTTCCTCGACGGCGCCTATCTGCTCCTTGCAAGGGCCCGGGGAATCCCCGTGGTGCTGCATGTGCACGGCGCACGCTTCGACGAATTCCTGGACGGACTTTCCCTCCCCATGCGGATTGCCTCCCGCCTCATCGCGAGGCGCGCGGAGCGCATGGTCGTGCTCTCCGAGGAATGGAAGAAAAAGCTCTCCTCCCGCCTTCCGGGCGCATCCCTTGCCGTGATCGAGAACGGCGTCTCCATCCCGAGGACGGACAGGGTCAGCAAGGGCCCGAATGAAACGATCATACTGTTTCTCGGAAACCTCTGCAGCCGCAAGGGTGTCTGGGAGCTCCTTGCCTGCGCGGGAGAGCTGCCGGACCATGCACGTCTCGTGATGGTGGGCGGCGAGGAGGATCCGGGGATCGTGGAGAAGGTCCGGGAAACGCTGAGGCGAGAAAGACTGGAAGACAAGGTCGAGCTCACGGGTCCCCTGACGGGCAAGGCCAAGTTCGACTGGCTCTACCGTGCGGACATCTTCGCGCTCCCCTCGCATGCCGAAGGCGTCCCCATCTCGATGCTCGAAGCCGCAGCCGCGGGGCTTCCCCTGGTCGTCACCCCGGTGGGCGGCATCCCTTCGGTGCTGACAGACGGCGAGAACGCGCTCTTCGTCAAGCCCGGGGACAGGGACGGGCTGCTCCTTGCGCTGATGCGGCTGACCGGGGATCCCGGGCTGAGGATGCGCCTCGGAGAATCCGCAAGGCAGCATGTGCTGGAAAGATACGGCATCGAGAACGCCGCGCGCAAATACCTCGAGCTGTACCGCATGATACAAGGGAGGGTTGCCGCATGAGCCTATACACCGCGATCACCTCGAGACTGATCTTCCCCCTGCACGAGAGGCTGAAGCACCACAGCACCGTCGAAGTCCTGGGGAGGATGGAGGAATCGCAGTGGTGGGATGCGGGCCGCATCAGGGAATTGCAGCTTGCGAGGCTCGCGGATCTTCTGAAGGATGCGGGGGATCACGTCCCCTATTACCGCGAGCTCTTCAGGAAAACCGGGTTCGATCCCGAAAGGCTCTCCAGCCTCTCGGACCTGGAACGCCTGCCGCTGCTCACCAAGGCCGAGATACGCGCGCACACCGGAGCGCTCAAGGCGGACGACGCAAAGGATCTTGCGAGATTCAACACCGGGGGCTCCAGCGGCGAGCCTCTCATCTTCTTCATCGGAAAGGAGCGCGTGAGCCACGACGTCGCCGCCAAATGGCGCGCCACCCGCTGGTGGAACGTCGACATCGGCGACCCCGAGATCGTGGTGTGGGGCTCCCCCATCGAGCTCGGCAAGCAGGACAGGATCAAGGCCATGCGCGACAGGCTGCTGAGAACCAGGCTGCTCCCCGCCTTCGAGATGTCCGAGGAAAGGCTGGATTCCTTCATCGCCGAGATACGCAGGGTACGCCCCAGGATGCTCTTCGGCTACCCTTCGGCCCTGGCCCACATCGCCGGACATGCAGGTTCGAGAAGAACCAGGATGGACGACCTGGGAATCAGGGTCGCGTTCGTCACTTCCGAAGCGCTCTACGACCACCAGCGGAAAACCATAGAAACCGTCTTCGGCTGTCCCGTCGCTAACGGCTACGGGGGGCGCGATGCGGGTTTCATCGCGCACCAGTGCCCCGAAGGCGGCATGCACATCACCGCCGAGGACATCATCGTCGAGATAGTCGATGAAAACGGCAACCCGCTGCCCGCGGGCGAGTCCGGTGAAATCGTGGTCACGCATCTCGCCACCCGGGATTTTCCATTCATCAGATACCGCACGGGCGACGTGGGGGCTATAGACGGGAAGCCCTGCCCCTGCGGGCGAGGCCTGCCGCTGCTGAAGGAGATACAGGGACGCACCACCGATTTCGTCGTGGCCCAGGACGGCACGGTGATGCACGGCCTGGCATTGATCTACATACTTCGCGACCTGCCCGGCATGAAGCAGTTCAGGATCATACAGGAGAGCCCGGACCTCGTCCGCATCCAGATGGCGACGGATCCCACCTTCGACGAAGCATCCTGCGCTGCGATAGAATCCGGCATGAAGAAGCGGCTGGGCCAGGGGGTCACCGTGAAGCTGGAGCGCATGGCGGAGGTGCCTAAGGAGGCGTCCGGCAAGTTCCGCTATGTGGTAAGCAGGATCGGGAGATAGGCGATGCGCCAGGGAACGCTGATACTGATCGTCCTGTTCGGCTCTGCATGGGCGCTTTCCCACCCCTATGTAGGCGCGCTGATGTGGACATGGATCAGCATCATGAATCCGCAGCTCTACACCTGGGGCAGGCCGCTGCCCTTCGCCGCGGTCACGGGGGGAGCCACGCTGATCGGCCTCTTCCTGACGAAGGACAGGAAAAGCTTCTTCCTCTCCCCTCCCTCGACCGCGCTGCTGCTCTTCGTTCTCTGGATCTGCATCACCTGGCCCTTCTCGTTCTATCCCGAAGAAAGCACGGACATGCTGATCAAGGTGCTGAAGATAGACCTGATGGTGTTCGTCACGCTCTTCCTGCTGCACAGCAAAAAGCACATCATGCAGTTCGTCTGGGTGCTGGTGTTCTCGCTGGGCTTCTTCGGCGTGAAGGGAGGCTACTTCACGCTTGCGACCGGCGGGGCATACCGGGTCTGGGGGCCGGAGGGCAGCTTTATCGGCGGCAACAACGAGATCGCGCTCGCGCTGATCATGGTGATCCCGCTGATGTATTTCCTGCGCGACCAGGCGAAGAAGATCTGGCAGAGAAATCTGTGGCTCGCCTCGATGGCGCTGACCGCGGCTGCATCGCTCGGCAGCCAGTCCAGGGGCGCGTTCCTCGCGCTTGGCGCGATGATCCTGCTGCTCTGGGTGCGCGGGAAGCAGAAGCTGATGTTCGGCGCCTTCATCGTCATCGGCGGCGCGCTGCTGCTGGCCTTCATGCCGGACTCGTGGCACAAGCGCATGGACACGATAGACAACTACCAGCAGGACGCCTCGGCGCAGGGGCGCATCAATGCCTGGATGATGAACTGGCACATCGCCACCAACAACGTTTCCGGGGGCGGCTTCGAGATATACAACCCGCCCACGTTCGCGGCCTATGCGCCCAATCCGCAGGACATCCATGTCGCGCACAGCATCTATTTCTCGGTGCTCGGCGAGCACGGCATCCCGGGGCTCATCCTTTTCCTGTCGATATGGGGGCTGACCTGGAAATCGGCGAACTGGATCAGGAAGCACGCCAGGGGCGAGACGGAATGGGCCGCGATGCTCGCCGGCATGTGCCAGGTCAGCCTGATCGGTTATGCGGTGGGCGGCGCATTCCTGAGCCTCGCCTACTTCGACCTTCCCTACGACATCATGGTGATCGTGGTCATCACGCGCCGCTGGCTGGAGCAGGTTCTGGCCGGGGAAAATCCGGATGCGCCGCCCGAACCCAAAGACCGCAAGCGGAAATACAGGTCTTCACGCGGAGGCGTGGAGAAAATATCGGCAGAAAACCGCTCCCTGCCGTCTCACCGCCACCATACCAATTGACATAAAGCGCGCTATCACGGCAGATACCGCCCTGCGCCTCGGCAAATATTTCGGCATTTCCCCGGAGATCTGGCTCAACCTGCAAAACGACTACGATATCCGCATCGCACCCCACCTGGCCGAAGATCGAACCATTGGTTCGCGCGCTGCATGAAACTTGCTGATCCTGAAACACTCTCGCTGATGCATGGACGCACCAGTGCTAAAGCAACATTCAGTAGCGCGCGAGCATGTCCTTGGCGGCAGACCTCGCCCCGTCCGCATGGCGCCAGTATTTCCCAGCCATGAGGCCGATGGAGATTGCGCGAATGACGCGCGAGGCAGGAAGCTTCCTCCGCCATTCCTCGAAGGCCAGCGCCGACTGGAGGTGTTCCATCCTGCGCTGACCGGGATCATCCAGCCTCTCCATCACCTGGCGTATGCGCCTGGCGCCGGAATGCTCAGGCGCCCTGGATGACGCCTGGGCGAGCTGTGCGGAGAACGGCTCGGGCCTCATGCCGCACTGGTTGGAGCCGTGCTGGCGGTAGAGAACCAGAGGCTTTTCGACCAGCCTCAGCCCGCCCTTGGAGGCCGCCAGGATCGCGAGCCATTCGTCGTGCAGCCAGCAATCCGCGAAGGGCAGCGCGATGCCGAGCAGTTCGCGCCTGAAGGCGACCGTCGCACCCGTCACCACGTTGCGGCGCAAGAGCGCCTCGAACCCTGAAGGCCCCTCCAGCGACCTGCGCAGATCATCGGTCATCCTCACCATCTGGAACTGCGACCTGCCCAGATCGCGCAGCTGTCCGTCCACGAGATGCGCGTCGCTCCATGCCAGCAGCGCATCCGGATCGCGTTCGAAGACGGCTGCCATCTCCCCCACCTTGGAGGGCAGCCACACGTCGTCCTGGTCGCAGAGGAATATGATGTCGCCCGTGCACTCACCTGCCGCGCGCGCGAAGTTGCGCACGATGCCCAGCCTCTCGCCCCCGAGTATCCTGAGCTCGGGCGCCTGTCCGGGAAATGCCGCCAGCGTCTTTCGCACCTCCTCCAGCGTGGCATCCGTGGATCCGTCGTCGGAGATCACGATCTCGTCCACCGGCCTCGACTGTTCGAGTATCGAGCGCAGCTGCTCCGCGACGAAGCGCCCGCCGTTGTAGGTGCACATCGCGACCGACAGCCTCTTTCCCTTGCGATCAGACATGGCTGAATCAGCGAGAATTGGCATCAGAGTCTGGCCGGATCAACGACGCTGGCGAAACTGCTTGCGGCTTCAACTTTGCCTTGGCCGCTCGCTTTTCAAACTTCTGGTCAAATGTCGCCAGCGATTTGCAGCCGACCGTTCCCGTATGATGCAACGCATCGGCGAAATCAAAACCAAGCTGATAATATTGAAGCGCCAGGTGAATATCCGGCTGTCTTTCAAAGAGGATGTTCCTTATTGACAGCAATGCTTCAAACGATCTAGATATGTCGGACTTGTCCAGTCCATACGCGCCGCGCAATACCCATTCAAGTTCCAGCATCACAGTCAGCGGTACAAACAATGCAGTACCCATATCAATCAGCGCAACTGCCTGGCCTGCCTGCACCGGATCGTCATTTGTCACCAGCCTTGCAAGAACATTGGTATCAAGCGCAATCATGGCCTGAATGCAAATTTTGCTGCATCCATCTCATCCACGGGGATCGTGCGCCCCTTATAACCGGAAACGCCGACGCATTCGGCCGCGCTCCTGTTCTTTCCCGCATCTTCCACCAGCACCCTGAATCCTCCGGCGTCAGGCAGAACATTCAATCTTGTGCCAGGCGTAATTCCCAGCAGCCTGCGTATCTCGGCCGGTATAACCAAACGACCTTCCTCAGAAACCGTTACGATCATGATAGCCCCCTGTCCTAGTGTACATGCAAACAATCGCATCTTACCATGGCAGGGCTGACACATCGCGACCAACAGCTTCTTTCCCGGAAAGGTTGGTTCTGTGCGGTCAGACATAGTATGATGCAGGCGGCTTGAACATGGAACGGATGGCCCGACGGAAGCCGATTCCGCAGGGCACCGCATCAGACAACCTTATAATGCAAGGCTATGAACCTTGATGGAAACGACAAGTCCCCCCGGCTCGCCTGACAGGCAGGCGCTCATCATCGTCGGCATGCACAGGAGCGGCACCTCGGCCACGACAGGCGCGATGCAGTGCGTGGGCGTGCAGCTTGGCAGGAAGCTCTATGCCGGGCACAGCGACATCAACGCGAAAGGATACTTCGAACACAGCGACATCGCGGATGCGAACGATGCGGCGCTGCTCTCCCTGGGCTCGTCCTGGGACGACATCCTGCCGAAGGAGCAAGGCTGGTGGAGGAAACCGGAACTGCAGCCCTTCGCAGCGAAGATGAAGCAATACATCAGGCGCGACTTTTCCAAAAGCCCGCTGTGGGCGCTCAAGGACCCGCGGGTCAGCCGCATGCTTCCCTGGTGGCTGGAAATCTTCAGGGAGGAAGGCATCTCGCCGCATTTCGTCTTCGTGGTGCGCTCCCCCGAGGAAGTCTACAGGTCGCTCGAAAAACGGGACGGCTTCTCGCGCGAGAAATCCTTCATGCTCTGGCTGCTCCACTACCTGGAAGCGGAGAAGGAAAGCCGCGGCTTTCCACGCACCTTCGTGCTGTTCGAGAGCTTCCTGGATGACGCGACGGGCGAACTCCTGAAGATGGAGCGCGAGCTCGGCGTGCGCTTTCCCGTCCCGGTCCCCGACGCCAGGGAATGCCTGGACGGCTTCCTTTCGAAGGACCTGCGCAACCACAGGGGGAACGACAGGAAGGAGCCGGCAACGCCCACCGAGCGCCTGGCCTATGAGCTTGAAGCGAGACTGCGGGCTGCCTCTAAGGACGCCCGGATGGAAACGGAGGATCTCTGGCGGCAGCTGCTCGAGATCCAGGCCGGATATTCCCCTCTGCTCGTCGAACATCTGCAGGCGATAAGCAGGAGGCGGGGCGCTACCGAGCTCTACATCCACCGCGTGGAGCGCTCCTTTTCGAAGTACGCCGGCAAGCCCGTGCGCTTTGTCGAGCGGCTGTTCGGGCGGAACGTATGACCAAACCCGTTTCATGTAGCCCGCTCAACCAAATTTCAGAAGCCCCGGGTGGTTATGCATTGTCTTTTTACATCAAGTGGTTATAATAACCACCATGAACAGTCGGCAAATCGTCAAACAGCTGGAAACGGATGGCTGGATATTGCGTGGCGTCAAGGGCAGTCATCACGTTTTTACCCACCCCGCCAAACCTGGACACATCAGTGTGCCGCACCCCAAACAGGATCTGGGCATTGGATTGGCGCACTAACTGCTGAAACAGGCCGGATTGAAATGAAGGAGGTTGATCATGAAATTTATCGTTGCGATTGAGCCTGGTACCGAAACCACCGCATTCGGAGTGGTTGTGCCGGATCTGCCAGGCTGCTTTTCGGCTGGCGAGACTCTGGACAAAGCCGTGGATAACGCCCGCGAGGCAATCGATCTGTGGTGCGAAACCGTGATCGAGGACGGAGGCGATGTGCCGGTTGCAAAGACTCTGGCAGAGCACCAGAGCAATCCCGATTTCGCAGGCTGGATCTGGGCAGTAGTTGAAGTACCCGTCGAGCGTTACTTTGGTCCGGCTGAAAAACTCAACATCACATTGCCGCGCCTATTACTGGCAAAAATCGACGAGTATGCCCGTTCCCACGGAGAAACACGCTCGGGCTTCCTGGCTGAAGCGGCACGGATGGCGATGCGCTGAGGAAACACAGGATACCCACGACGCCAATATTAAAACGATAACACGCGCATGCCCAAAGTCACCGTCATCATCCCCTCGTACAACTGCGAGGCCTACATCGCAGAAACCATAGACAGCATCCTGAACCAGACTTTCAGGGACATCGAGCTCATCGTGGTGGACGACGGCTCCACCGACAGGACGCAGGAGATCGTGAAGGGCTACGGCGAGCCCGTGCGCCTCATCACGCAGCAGAACGCGAGGGTCTGCGCGGCGCGCAACCGCGGCATACGCGAGGCGAAGGGCGAATTCATCTGCCTGATGGACCACGACGACTACTGGTTTCCTGAAAAGCTTTCGAGGCAGATCGAGGAATTCGAAAGGCATCCCGAGGCGGGCGCGGTGTTCAGCACCTTCATCCGATGGTACAGGGACAAGGACGGGAACTTCCCCGCGCCCGAAAGCTATGACCGCGCATCCGTAACCGACGACACCGACCCTGAATTCACCGGCTGGATATACCACCAGTTCCTGCTCGACTGCTGGATGCTCACGAGCTCGGCGATGTTCAGGAAGGAGGTGTTCGACAAATGCGGAATGTTCGACGAGGCGCTGCCCTACAGCGAGGACTGGGAACTCTGGATCAGGATGTCGAGGCATTACCCCATGGTCAAGCTGAACCGCCCCTACACCCTCTACCGCCAGCACCCGCTACAGGGAAACCGCATCGTCAGGGACATCGATTACCGCACCGTGCTGCTGATCAACACGAGAAAGAAATGGGGGCTCTGCAACCAGAACGGGCGCTGCATCCCGCGCCGGCAGTTCCTCTCGCAGCTTGCGATCTATCACGCGGAATACGGCTTCAACCATCTCAAGGTTGGCAACCTCAGGCCCGCCCTCGCCTCGTTCGGCAAGGCCTGGCTCACCGATCCCCGGCAGCCCAGATACATACTCTACATCGCAGCCGCGATTGCCGGCTGGAAGCCGAACTGGTGACATGAATCCTGCCGGCCGGAAAATCTGCGTGGTCATCCCCTACTACCAGATATCGGCCGGGCCTCTGGTGCGCGCGGTCAGCTCCATCCTCGAACAGCGTGGCGTGGAGAGGCCCATGGTGCTGATCGTGGACGACGCATCCCCGCTGCCCGCCTCCCCCATCATCGCCGGGCACTTTCCGGATCACCATGAATTCATCCGCATCATCGTGCAGAAAAACGGCGGTGCAGCCAATGCGAGAAACACCGCCCTCGACAACCTCCCTGAAAACACAACCTATGTCGCTTTCCTCGATTCCGACGACGAATGGACACCCGACCACCTCGCCAACGCGGTCAGGATGCTCGAGGGAGGCTGCGATTTCTATTTCGCGGGACACAAGAGAACCGAATGGGAAAAGGACAAGTTCGCGATGATCGGCTTCGATCCGGACAAGCATGAATGCGTTGAATCAGGACCCGGATTGTACGAATACGCGGGCGATTTCATTTTCCCTGTGATGGACAAGCATCTGGTCCAGACTTCTTCTGTCGTCTATCGAAAAGACACGCTCGGCAATCTCCGTTTCCCGGAGAATCTCGTGCTCGGCGAGGATGAAGTATTCTGGGTACAGGCCATGCGGGCCTCGCGCAAGACCGGATTCTGCCGGCACGTCGAAGTGCGCATGGGAAAGGGTGTGAACATTTCCCAGGGCGGCGAATGGGGTGACGAGCGATCGATACAGCTCACAGCGCAGAACATGCGCTACTGGCGACAGGTCGCAGGCCTGTTCCCTGAAGAAAGGCAGCTGGAGACGCTCAGAAAGCTGAAGCTGAAGGAGCTGAGGCGCAATCTTGCGACCAGCGTTCTGCACAGGCTGAGACGCGGAAAAAGGTTGCCATTGCGGCATATCGCTGCCGGCACCTCGGCGGATCCTTTGTGGCTGGTCACGCTGCTGACCTTCCCCTTCAACAGGAATGCGGGGAAGACATGAGCATGGACGCGCTGCGAGTCGGCATCTACAAGTCCCCTGACATACCGCAGAGCTTCAGGGTCTACGCATCCAATGTGGAGAGGCACCTTTCCTCGCTGGGCATAGCGGCGATCCCCTTTTCCGGCAGTAAGGACATGCCTCGCACCGCTGACGTGCTCTGGGACATACGCTCGGGCGGCGGCAACCCGCCGCTGGAATTCATGATGAATGGCCCGCCTCTGGTGATCACCGTACACGGTTTCGCACCCGTCACCCTCTCCGGCTGGGAGTATTTCAAAACGATAAGAGGCGCGCTGATGTCCGGCCGCTACGCGCGGGAAAAACTGGCGCGATGGAAAGAGCTGAAAGAAGGTGTCGCAGGTCTCATCGCGGTATCGGACTACACCAAGGGGGAGGCCGTGCAGATGACGGGAATCCCCGCCGACAGGATTGCCGTATGCCATCACGGCGTGGACACCGCATCCTTCACGCATGACCCCGGCATTCCCCACGAGAACTATTTCCTGCATGTCTCCAACGACGAACCGCGCAAGAACGTGGCCCGCATCGTCGCGGCTTTCCGCCGCCTGAGAAAAGGCAGCAACGTGAAATTGCTGCTCAAGCTGCCCGAAAAGCATGCCGACCGATACAGGGGCATCGATGGCGTCGAGGTGATCGAAGGCATGCTGAGTACGGAAGAGCTCGCAATGCTCTACAGGCGCGCGCTGGGCTTCGTCTTCCCGTCGCTCTACGAGGGATTCGGCATGCCGATACTGGAAGCCATGGCCTGCGGCTGCCCGGTCATCACCTCGAACGTCAGCGCATGCCCGGAAGTGGCGGGAGACGCGGCGCTCGTGCTCGATCCCAGAAACGAGGGCGCACTCTTCGATGCGATGAGGACGCTTCATCAGGACAAAGCCATGCGCGAGAGGCTCGTTCAGGACGGGCTCGAGAGAATATTATCGTTTTCATGGCGCCAGAGTGCGGCCTGCCATGCAAAGATATTTCGATCAGTTACACATGAAGCAATAAAATGACGCATCCATCCATGTCAGGGTAAAAAATGTCAACCAGAAAGGTTTTAGCTTTTTCCTACCTTGACCGCTATGCGACTCTTGTCCTTGTCATCATTTCCTCGATGATCATGGCACGCCTGCTATCGCCTGCCGAGATGGGCGTATATTCAGTCACCATGGTATTCCTGAGCTTCACTGGGCCGCTCAAGGATCTTGGAGCGAGCCAATACATCATCCGTGAAAAACATCTCAAACCTGAAATGATACGGGCAGCCTGGGCGGTTCAACTGGGTCTAGGGATTATTCTCGCGATTTTTGTGTTGGGCGTCAGCAATCTTGTTGCCGATTTCTACAGAGAGCCCAGGATCAAATCCATCATGCTCGTTCTGGCCCTGACTTTTTTTCTTAACCCGTTCGGGACACTCACGCTTGCAATGTTGAGCCGTGAAATGCGATTCGGATCCATCGCTATCATTCGCTTCTCAGGAACATTCATAGGCAGCCTGATCTCCATCCTATTCGCATGGCTTGGTTTTGGCCCCATCAGCCTGGCCTATGGAGCGCTCGCTTCTAGTCTTGCATCCGCATTTGCGAGCCTCTGGTTCAGACCCAATGGGTTGCCATGGATACCAGGCTTTGTCGGCATAAAAAAAATCATCTCTTTCGGCACCACCGTGACCGGCATCTCGATCATGAATGTTGCCTATGATGGCACCCCAGAATTGATTCTAGGAAGATTACAAGGCATGACTGCAACAGGACTCTTCGGACGCGCAAAGAGTCTAGTATCAATTTTCGAAAGACTGGTAATGGACGGCGTATATGCCGCAGCTCTTCCAATATTCTCGAAAAAAATCCGGGAGAATGAGTCGATCAGCGATGTCTTCGTCAAGGCTGCGACGCTGGTTTCAGGAATCGGATGGCCACTGCTCGCATTTCTTGCAATTTTCGCTTACCCGCTCGTCACCCTGTTCTATGGACCAAAATGGGAAAGTGCTGTGGATATTACCAGAATACTGTGCCTCGCAATGGCCATGATCATCCCCGCCTTGCTTTGCGGACCTCCACTCGTCGCTCTGGGAAGGATAAAAACCGTATTCTGGCTGACCATCTTCAACGCATGTCTGCAAACCGGACTAGCAGCACTCGGCGCATTGATCAGCCTACAAGGTCTGGGATGGGCGATCACATTGTCGACCTTCTCCCTTGCTATACTTTGGCTGTACATAAGCAAATCGCTGATTGGATTTACCTGGAAATCGTTCCTTTCAAATCTGGGCAAAAGCGTTGTTGTCACAGTGGGAGCCTGCGTAATTCCAGTCACTATCGTACTTCTCTTCGGACTCAAGTCAATTCATCCGCTATCGACATTGGTCCTGGGAGGGTTGGGAGCACTTGCCGGATATCTTTTGACCGCCAAGGCCGTGCGACATCCTGTATGGCAGGAAATTGATCATATCGTTTTGCGCAGGCTCGGTATCGCAGCATGAGTATCTTGGTCAACAAACCTCTGCTCGTATCCGCCACCTTACCCGGGAAGCCGTCTGAAAGCTCACATGGGATTTTTCGGCGCCTTGATTTGTTTGTCGACGCTATCAAGATGACTTCTGGCAGTTTCAACGTCCTGTTTTATGTGCCTGACCATATCAATACTAGCCCTGAAAATACCAAGCAGGTTGAGGCGCTATTGCGTGAACGATGGGAAACAGAAATCGGCGTCACTCTATCACATAGATCAAGGATTTTGGCGTCAAGGAATTTCTGGAATCGCCATGTGCATCCAGCACTCAGCTTCCATAATATTCCAGAGTATCTCGAGACTTCCGGCAAAGATCAGATTCAAGCATTCGAGTCCTGTCTGGATTCCGCCCCTCCCTACATTTTCGTTCATCGATTGAGATGCATGCCTCCTCTTCTGCTGACAAGGAGAAAGCTGCCACCGGTCTTCTTTGATATGGATGACATCGAGCATATCGCTTTCAGGAGAAGCATAGACATGCCCCCCAAATGGAAGAGCAAATGGCTGCTGAAACTTCAGATTCCAGCTCTTATTTCAGGCGAAAGACAGTCGATGCATGTTGCCAGCAAGACTTTCGTCTGCTCTTCTTTGGACAAAGCAGCCCTTGGCAATTTTGGACAAGACGACCGGATCGAGGTGATCCCCAATGCAGTCCGAATCCCTGAAAGAACCCCCCTGCCACAAGTCCATCGCCTTATGATACTCGGTCAGTACAAGTATGAACCGAACCGTATAGGTGCAGAATTCTTCATCGAGCAAGTCTGGCCTCATGTCATTTCAACTATACCCGATGCAGTGCTGGTAGTGGCTGGCGCTGCGCCAGAATCCATTCGTCATTTCGAAAATCCTCCGCGCGGCGTTGAATTCACAGGTTTCGCTGATGATCTGGATTCCCTTTACAATTCAATTCGCGTTGTGGTCTGCCCGATACTCTCGGGCGGAGGAACACGAGTCAAACTCATCGAAGCCGCTGCTTTCGGAAAACCTATCGTATCAACGACAATAGGAGCTGAAGGACTGGAAATTGAAGATGGAAAGCATGCTCTTTTGCGTGACGATCCTCAAAGCATGGCCAAAGCCTGCGTCACCATTCTGACGGATGATGCTTTGGCAAACAGTCTCGCCAAGGCTTCACATAAGCTGGCCGAGGAAAACTATCAACGCAGCACTGTAACCCAAAAAATTTCCAAAATATTTTCAGCCATCGAACATATATCCCCACAAAAAAATATTCAATAATCCAACAAAAGGCGCATCAACATGATAAAAAAAATAGTCTATGAAGCAGCAAGATTATGGATAAGATATTTTCCGTCCCGATTCGGTAAGGATATGGCATGGGAATTTGTCTCTTGGCGAGTTTTCAATTATGAGGCGACTCGCACAATGTTTGGGGCGACTATGGCAGGCAATACAAAGGACACTATTCAAAAACATATCTATTACTTTGGAACTTGGGAACCTCATATCTCTGCCTTCGTTTCAAGTAGATTAAAGAAAGGTGATTACTTCATCGACATAGGTGCGAATATTGGGTATTACAGTTTACTTGCATCGACTTTGATTGAAAAAGAAGGGAAAGTAATTGCAATAGAAGCATCTCCAAAAGTATTTGAAATGCTTCAACGACATATCAAAATAAACGACTTCCAAAATATCAAAACCATTTGCTGCGCCGTATCTAATAAGCGAGACAAACTTGTCATTCATCACGCTGAAGAATCTAATATCGGGGCCACCTCAGTTGTCCATAATTTTAAACAATCCTTTGAGCCGGATATGGAAGTCGATGCTGCCCCATTAGGAGATATTCTTTTAAATGATGAAATTTCTCGGGCAAGAATAATTAAAATCGATGTGGAAGGCGCAGAGTGGCTTGTTATTGAAGGCATGGAATCGGTATTTCCGAAATTGAGAGATGATGTAGAAATATTACTCGAAGTTACTCCTGAGACGCTTGAACATTTCGGAAAAAAATTTGATGATCTACTCGCTGTCTTCACAAAATTTGGCTTCAATGCCTACACCATTAGAAACGAATACAAACCAGACGATTATCTTTATAGAGTTCCTTTTGCCAGACCAGAACGATTAAAGGGAACACCTACAAAACTTATTGATCTGGTATTTTCTAGAGAGGATAAAGAGCGCTTATAGGTGCAATGACTCAGTGATATCCTTCGATCTCGATTGCAACTGAATCTGATCGGGGCTGCAAACTAGCTGGTAGCTAGTTTAGATGTGCCTTAGAGCCTTTCATAATCATTCCCTTTCAATGCATTATGTCCGGTATAACAAAAGATCTTGCTATACAGATTTTAGAAAAACTGGGATACAAGATACACCCTTCCTGGCGCCACGAACGCTATGCGCAAAGCGAGTATCTTTCCAAGCTTTTCAATTACCTAGAAATAGACTGCGTATTCGATGTTGGGGCCAATGACGGCCAGTTTTGCCAGTTTCTCAGGCATGAAGTCGGATACAAGGGACCCGTAATTTCTTTCGAGCCCATACCCGCAAATGTCGAAAAGCTGAAAGCCGCTGCAAAATCAGACGGCCAATGGATAATCAAGCCATTCGCCTTAGGCAAGACAAAAGGAAAGGTTCAATTCAATGTCATGAAGGAAAGCCAATTCAGCTCCTTTCTTGAGCCCGACCATGAATCTGTAAAGATGTTCATGGACAACAATCAGATATCTGAGAAGATCGAAGTCGAAGTTATGACGCTTGCCGAAATTATGCCGGATATTCTCAAAGAATTGCATATTTCCTCACCTTACCTGAAACTAGATACTCAGGGTTTCGATCTGGAAGTTGCCTACGGAGCAGGCGGCATGCTTTCAAGCTTCAAGGCCTTGCAGTCGGAAGCCTCGGTAAAACCGATATACAAGAATATGCCTAGCTATTCAGAGTCGATTGCAACCTACATCAAAATGGGATTCGAGCTTAGCGGCATATACCCAAACAACCCGAGCCATTTCCCGCAAATGATCGAATTCGACCTGCACATGATAAACAGGAATTGCATCAAGCTTCGCTGATAGGCATTTTGCCCGAGAAGGAGTCGTCTTGGAACGCATAGCGAGTGTCGATATTTTCAGATTTCTGGCGATTGCATCAGTAATCGTCATTCACACTCATTACTCGAACACGCACAATCTGGATATCGCTTCCGTTGCCGAAGACCAGTTTCCAAGATTCGCAGTGCCCTTCTTCTTCGCGATATCGGGATATTTCTGGGGCCTCAAAATCAGGAACGCGGACTCGCCGACCCCTGCGTCGATTTCCATGGCGAAAAGAATATTATTTTTATTCCTTGCGTGGTCGGCGATCTACCTATTCCCGTTCAAGTATGTCCCGGATATCGCAAATCCGGTTCTCATGGTCAAGGGCGCATACTGGAATGTCGTGAATCTTGCAGCCCATCCGCTCACCCTGATCATGGAAGGAACCAAGGTCCATCTATGGTTTCTCATGGGCCTGCTCTGCTCCATCGCGACCTGCCTCATCCTGGTGAAATACAACAGGATCAAGACCCTGGTTGCGCTGTCCATCCTGCTCTATGCCATGGGGCTGCTGGCAAAGGCATATTCGCCGACCCCCCTGGGCATCCACACCACATTCAACACCAGAGACGGCCCCTTTTTCGGCACGATCTTCTTCGTTTCCGGCTACATCCTGTCGGGCCTGAAACCCGATGAAAGCTGGCTTGGAAAAGGGCTCCTGATCATGGGATTCGGATTCGCCATGCATTTCACAGAGCTCTATCTGCTCTGGCGATACTATGGGCAGAGCCCACTGCAGGACTATGTGATCGGCACCTACTTCATGGGCATCGGCGCCGCAATGGTCGCGCTTTCCAACCACCCGCTTCTCAGGCTTGAAATGTTCAGCGGGCTGGGCCGGCTGACGCTCGGCATATATGCGATCCACTTCGCATTCGTCGACATGCTGAGTCAAGGCTTCAAGAGCTTGCCTTGGGAACTGCTTTCCCTTGCGGTCCTCTTCCTTTCCGTGACAACCGCGATGATCCTGTCGAGAAATAGCATCACAAGAAGGCTGGTCATGTAGCTTTGGATGATTCTGGAAAAGCAGTTTCACTCGAAGCGAAGTCAACACTTGTGGTGCCGCGAGCGAAGCATGGCGACTGAGAAAACTGGCGTGGTTATTCCACTTCGAGACGGCAGCGCCATTCGCTTACGACAGAACGGAATTTTGAGCTAGAATCCGCACCACATACAAAAAATGGGCGCGCAGATGAAGGTCTCAGCATCCGGGTCAGTCAGGCGATGAAGCCGTCCGACATCAGCTACAATTTCTCCGTGGCGAAAGTGCTGTCCATCCTGACGGTCGTGGCAGGCCATTACCTGGGCGGCCTGCTGTGGATACCGACCACGGTCGCGCTGTTCATCTTCGCATTCTCTTCGGGCTACTTCTCCTCGAACAAATACACCGGAGACTTCTCGATCAGGAAATTCTGGAAAGCCAAGGTCGCAAGGCTCCTGCCGGGCCTTGCGCTGATCAACCTCTTCCTGTTCGTCCTCTTCCTTTTGCAGGGAAGAAGCGGCGTGTTCACATGGGATTCGCTGTGGGGCATATCGGGTTTCAGCGCAGCGCTCGCCTGGTTCGGCATCCCCTACCACAGCCCGTTCGGATTCGGGCAGTGGTTCCTCACGGTGCTCTACATCTACTATCTCGCCTATCCCGCCATCGAGCGCATCAACAGGAATCCCGCCGCAGCCACAGCACTCGTCCTGTCTGCACTCGCCGTCACGACCTACCTGAATTTTCGCGTCACGGTGGGATACGAGCTCTGGATCACCGTCTTCGCCTTCATGCTCGGCACCTATGCGGGACGCATGCCCGCGAGGCTGACGTTCAGCCTGTCGGCCTTGATCCTCGCAGCCAGCATCGCCTCCATGCTGATCCTGAACAGGCTATTCAGCGTGAACGCCCTGAACTACTACTTCATCCTGATCTCTTCGGTCATGGCCTGCAACATCCTGCTCGTCCGCAGGCTGCCGGACGCGCTCGGCCCCATCCTGATGCCGCTGTCGGGCTGCGTGCTCGAGATCTACCTGATCCATTTCTACCTCTTCGTGAGGCTCCCCGGTTCGCAGGCTGCGGGATTCGCGCTTTCCCTGGCGCTGATCCTTTTTTCCGCGATGGCGCTGGGCAGGGTCAATTCGTTTCTGGCTGCCGCGCGCGGAAAACCCAGCCCGGCCTGAAAGACGACGCTGTGGGGGCTAGATTCTCCGGATCCGGCATCACAGCGCCCAGTTCTCCACTTGCAACCCCTCCACACGGGCAAATTCACGCTCGTTGTTGGTCACCAGTATCCAGCCTTCCGCTCTCGCATGGGCGGCCAGCCAAAGGTCGTTGTTGCCGATAATTTCGCCACGCTGTTGCAGCGCCGCTCGAATCTGTCCGTAATGCTGCCCTGCTGCTTCGCTCAGTGGCGCAATTTGCATCGCGGATTCAAGTTGCGAGATGACCGCCAATGCCCGCTCGCGCGACCTGCTCTTTTCAGCGCCGAAACGCAACTCCCCCAGCGTGACCACGGACATGACCAGCTCGTTCGCCGTATGCCGGGCGAACCGCTCGCGCACGATGGGTGGATTGTGTTTGGCGATATGGATGCAGATGTTCGTATCCAGCAGATAGCGCACCGCCATCAGAACGACTCTCTTTCCTGTGGCTTCGCGTCGCCCCGCCCCTGCGCCATGAAATCATCCGGCAACTGGCTCAAGGCGTCAAAAATGGTCAGCGCGCTGCTCTGGCGCTCACGCAGGACAACCTCGTCGCCCCGCCGGAAGATTTCAACCTGATCGGCGGAAAAACGGAATTCCTTCGGCAAGCGCACTGCCTGACTGTTACCCGACTGGAATACGCGCGCATAGGTCATGACCACCCCCATAAAAAAGATATACGTTGAGTATATACCTGACGGATTTCGAGTACAACCTCTCTTCACTGCCGGCATCCAGCGTGATGGCAGAGTCAGGGGCAGAAGCGGCAGTACGGATTGCCTGGCGGGCGGCTCGCGGCCGGCACGGATGACGCCGGCGCTGCCTCGTTCGCCGCAGGCGTGGCGACCGGCTCCTCCTTCTTGATCGCGCTACCCGGCGTTCCCTGATAGGTCACGCCCAGCCTGGCGAGCTTGCTGATCAGGAAGCCGGCATTCTCGGTATTGTCTATGCCGTTCTTCAGCGTCTGTATGGCCTTTTCCCTGTCGCCTATGCCGGCGAAGTAATCGCTGAGCCTCGCGACCGCCGGGACATAGCCCGGTTTCAGTTCGATGGCCTTCTCGAGCGAGAGCACGGCTTCGCCGTCCCTGTGCAGCTCGAACAGTATCCTCGCCTGCGAATTGTAAACGTCGGGCATGAAGACGAAATCGGGGCTGGCATTGGTCAGCACATACCTGATGTCCTTGAGCGCATCGCCCAGCTTGAAATCACGGGCATTCCTGTCGGGCATGGCGTTGGCCTTGTTCTCCGAATTCAGCGCCCAGCAGTAATGATGGAAGTGTCCGTAAGATGGGCCGTACATCTGCATGTACTGGTCGAGTGACACCGGATCCTTGCTGATGTCTCGCACCTGCTGGACTCCGCTGCAGTATGGGGGAAGCAGCGCGAGTTCGGCGGGCGTCCTGACCGCGTCTGCGGATGAATTGGAACTGAAGAGCGCGAGCATCGCCGCCCCGCCGATAGTCTTTGTCAGCTTCATGACTCCTCCATGTCTGGTAGAAGATCCCGAAAACCGCCATCCTTCCCGGATGGTTAAAGCAACTTTCTGCATTATCACCCGCTGCGCCCAGCCTGTCCAATCCTGCGCCTGCAGCGCGCATGCCGAACATCCCCCGGATTGGTGTAGAATCACGCGGCCCCGGCCTGCCGCAAGGAACCGCCGGAACCTTTTGCAACCCCATCCGGGCCCATCGCCCGGCCAGGACAAGACCCGATGATCGATTTCATCCTGACATTCGGCAAGGACGCGGCGAATTCGCCTTTCGGCATCGCGCTGAAGGAAATGGGCGTGGAACACCGCATCTTCTCCGACAGGATATCGATGAAGTACCATTACCGGATATGGCTGCTGCTGGTCGGATGGCCCAGGCTCGCCCTTTTCTCCCTCAAGTCCGCGTGGCGTTCGCTGCGTTCCAGCCCACGCCCTGACGCGGTGGTCGTCAGCACCCACATCGAGGTACTGGCCTACGCGCTGACGAGGCTTCTTCTGCTCCGGCGCAAGCCGCGCATCTATCTGCTGGGATTCATCTACACGCAGCGCAGCAACCGGCTGGTCGACAAACTGCGCCGCCTCTACTTCCGCATCGTCTTCTCCATGGTGGACGGCATCATCTGCTTCTCGCGGCTCGAGATCGAGCGCTACAGGGCGCTCTTCCCGGGCGCCGGGGATCTGTTCCACTACATTCCCTACGGGCTCCACATAGACGGATACGGAGAGGACGCCGCATGCTGCGCCGAGCCTGAAGGCAAGCACGTATTCAGCGCCGGAAGATCGGGGCGGGACTACAGGACGCTGTTCGAGGCATTCGGCAAAATGGACCATCCGCTGCACGTGGCATGCGACTCGGAGGCAGCGCTCTCCGGGTGCAGGACTTCCCCGAACATCACCGTGCTGAGGGATTGCTACGACGACTGCTACGTCGAGGAGCTGCGCAGCGCGGCCGTCGTCGCCGTATCCCTCGAGGCGAGCGACATCTCGGCCGGCCAGATGGTGCTGGTCCAGGCCATGGCCTGCTGCAAGCCGCTGGTGGTCACAGAGACGCCGACCATCGCAGACTACCTGGTCGACGGCAGCAATGCGCTGCTGGTCCCGCAGGGGGATGCGGAGGCGATGCGAAAAGCGATAGAGAAACTGCTGGAAGACAGGGAGCTTGCCTCAAGGCTCGCGAGGAAAGCCTTCGACGACTACAGGACAAAACACTGCATGCGCGCCTATGTGGGCAACATCGTGGACACGGTGATGCGCTGCGAACAGGCACTCGCCTGATTGCCCGGAACCATCATCCATTCAGGCGTATCCGCAGCGGCCGGCTCCTCCCCCGCAGGAAAAACTCGACCACGAGCGCGACAGGTTTCCATCCCGCCTTCCGGAACGCCTTCAGTGAAGGCGCATTCGAATGCCATATCCGCGCATAGGCGCGGTGGAAATCTTTCCCCATCATGTCCTGGAAAGACGAGGCGATGAGCTGCGTTGCGATTCCCCTGCCGCGCATCTCCGGAAGCACGACAATCTGGACGAGCTTGGCCTCCCCTTCAGCCAAGGGCCAGAAATTGCGCGTCTTGTACCGCTCCCCAAACCAGTAGAAACAGATGCCGGCGACCCTGCCGTTTTCGATGCAGGCATAGGCATGGGAACCCGGGCCGGCATATCCCGACTGATCCCTGATGAGCTGCGATGGGTCCGACGCGAGCGAAGTCTCGTCGATCTCCCTCACGGTCAGCCCTTCCGCGACCTCGTGGCCGCCGGCCTCCCCCCCGGAAAGGGTATATATCCTGTAGATGGAGTAGTCCGCCAGCAAGCCTTTGGCCAGCTTCTTGCCGACCTCTTTCAGGAACCCCTTCATTCGGCCTGCCTTCCGAACCTGAGAAAATGCCTTATCCTGGTCTTCAGGCCCAGCCGGTCGAAGACCCTGCCCAGCCACTCTGAAAACCGGTTGCCCGCATGATGCGCGTATACGATCAGCGCGTTTTGCACGTTCTTCCTCAGCAGGAACACATTGGCGCACTGCCTCTGGTTTGTTGCAAAGAGGCGCTTGTGGTCAGACTCTCCCTCGGTGAAGTCAAAATAGCGGAACCGGTTCTCTCCGAAAAGCTCCTCCATCGCAAGCCACTGAAGGATGGTCCCCACCGACATTTGCTGGTAATCGGGATCATATCCGAGGTATGCGTAGATCAGGGTATCGTCCTTGACCGGGCAATACAGATAGGAGACCGGCCTCTCCCCGTCGAACAGGAGGTATGCCCTCACGCGCCCTTCAGATGCAAGCCTTTCCGCCTCCGAGATGAATTCCTCCGAATCGGGGATGCCCGCATCGAGCAGGCGCTCCTGGTAGGTCAGTTTGGATACGGAACGCGCGAGCCGGATGAATTCCCGGATTTCCTCCGGCGTCTTGTATGCCTTCCAGGGAATGTCCCCTTTGCAATGTTCCGAATACTTGCGAATCTTTCTCCTGATGGTGGATCTCGTCTTCGACGAGAACTTCTGCTGATAGTCCTCGAAGGACATCCCGAGGTCGATGTAGCAGTGCTGATAATGGTGCGGAACGTAGCGAATGAAGCCGTCCATCCTGCTTATCGCCGGAAGCTCCTCCGGGACCGGGAGCCCGCGGATCAGGAACCCCCGGCTGTTCTTCTCGATCTCTTCGACAGGCACGCGATCCGCCTCGCTTTTGCCCGATGCGCTGTCCAGCTTCTCGGTGCGCATCTGGAGGGAGAGCGGGATGCTGAAAAGCGTCCAGTCGCTCAGCTGGAATTTGAAAGGGACGGTGCCGAGCTTCCACCGGCTCATTGATACCTGCCCCGCAAGGCTTGCTCCATCATTCTCACGCCGGTCCTCCAGAGGGGGGAGGCAAGCGGAGGGGGCTGTTCCGATACGCCCACGGGTTCGAGGCCGTGAAATCCGCACGCGAGAAATGAATCGCGGTTTTTGTCCAGAAACGAACAGAGCTTCCGGAAGCGCCCGACCACCGTCTCGTCCGGCCTGTCCTTTGCACGATTGAGCAGCTCGAACGAATGGGAAAGAATGACGAAGGAATTTCTACCCTCCTCCAGCGCCTTCCACAGCAATCCTTCGATTTCACTGAATGAGCAGGCGGTCAGTTGCGCATGCCTCAGGGAACCGGTGCCATCGCTGAACACGGTCATGGGGTACTCGCACACGCCCTCGCACTGCACGGGCTCGACGACCGGAATGCCTGTCATGACACCGCTGTCCAGCCCGAAAAGCGACGCGTTGTAGCTGCTGTCGAAGGCGATCCCGTTTCCCGAAAGCGCCTTCAGCGTCTCCCTGTTGAAAGCGAAACTGCCCGCGCGGAATGCGTTGATCTCCGCCGATCCGGCCCGCCTCATGAAATCGAGCCCCTTCGCGATCAGCGTGCCCTGCTCCTCCAGCGAGAAATACCTCAGGTGCTGACGCTTGCCATCGACATCCTCGAGCAGGGGCTCCATGGCTTCATCGACCCATTCCGTGTGCAAATGGAGCTGCACCTCCTGCCCGCCCCCCTGAACCAGCCCGACAATTTCCTCAAGCGGCCCGATCCCGAATCTCGACGAGAAAAGCGGTTCGACGAAGAAAACACCCGGCAGCCCGTGGTCATTCAGCACATCAATCTGGTATCCGAGCCCGAAATCCCCCTTCGGAGTGGGACCATGGATGTACCTGCGAAAGGCATCAGGGAATTTCTCATCTATCCCCGACCATCCGTCGCACCAGATTTCCACATCGACAGTAAAAAAAACTTTTAACATCGTTTTGCCGGCCCGTTAATTTGCATTCGTCATGGCGCCAGCAACCCGGCCCCGTCTGAATGGACATTTTTTCAAAACCTGAAGCCTTACCGGTCACTGCGCTGCCCCGGGCATTGCGGGCACATCCGCGAAGTAGAACCCATACGTCGCCCCATCGTCAAGCATTGCCGGGACTTCCGCCTTCCAGGATGCTCCGGGCATCGTTGCGCCAGTGTCCGATGGGCTTTCCACGCCCATCGGACAGATGTTGGCGCAAAATGTTTCAACTCATGAAGCAGAACGATGCCGGAAAGGGGCGAGGGCATCCATTTTCTTCATGCCTGACGGCGCCTCGGTGCAAGCAGCGAGGAGAACAGCACCAGATAGAAGAGCAAGGACAGTCTGGGAAAATCCAGTATGCTGTCGAACAGCCCCACCATCAGGAATCCGAGCAGGGATGCGAACCTCGTCGCAGAGAGCATGTCGCCACCCATTGCCAGCCGCGCCTGCCTTGCGAGCGCATGAAGGAAAAGCAGGCCAAATGAAATCAGGCCGAACAGCCCCTGGTCGAAGTAGAGATTCAGGCCGAGGTTCTTCGCGTGCCATGCAAGATGGAAGCGGTCGCTGCTGAAGAACCAGCGATCCTCTCCCCGCCTGAAGTCGCCGTTGTGCAGAAGATTCCTGCCGCCCTCGTCGACGAGCTTCACGTTCTTCACGTCGAGGAAGTCGCCCGCCTGCTGGTCGGCGAGCGAGAACTGCACCGTGGGACGCTTGTACCAGGGCTCGCTGCCGATGATGCCGGACTTCATCTCGCTCTTGTAGTGATGCCAGTGCCCGTCCGGCGTCAGCGTCTCCACCGACCGGGGGCAGGTCCAGGGCTTCTCGTAGAGCAGATACTTCTCGCATATCTCGGCCTGGATCCGCGTATTTGCAAATGTGTTGCGCGCGTCGAACTCCAGCGTGTACGTTCTGTATGGCTCGATTTCCACGCGCTGCCCGTAACGCAGGTATTCGCCGAAGCCTATCGCGTATTTCGGGCCCTCCAGCCTGAGATAGGGCCCCGCATCTTCCTCCCCGATGCTGTATCTTCCCGCGAATTCATGCTGGCTGTTGCGCCAGAAATAGGTCTCAGGGAACCTGCCCAGCCCCATGCCGAAAAGCGTCGTCTTCCAGTCCTGATCCATCATCCCGAGCACACCCTTCCAGTGCGTCATGCGCCCGTTCAGGTCCGACTTCGCCGTCTCGACGCGATCGTTCATGTAAGGGTTCCACAGCACGGGGATGGCCATACCCATCAGCATCAGCCCCAGCGCCATCGCCATCGCGCCCTTCCTGTTCCAGACCCAGAGGGACTTTCTGCTGCCGCCCAGCGCCAGCGAGTAGATCCAGACCAGTGCACCATAGACCGCGGCCATCCCTCCCCCCCAGTGCCAGTCAACAGCTACCGCCGCAGGCCCCATGACGATAAATCCCGCGTGTGCGAGCGTCATCCCGTTGCTTCCCTTGCGCCAGAATTCGCAGAGCACGAAGCCAGCCGCAAAGACCGCCGCGGAAAGGCCGAACGCGAGATAGGATCCCTTCGGGAATAAGGCCACGAGGCCCGCGCAGACGAGACCCAGCAGCAGGGATGCGGGAAGCGGCCTGCCCCTGCCGTCGACCCCGCCGATGAAATAGGTCGCGGCCATCAGGCAGGCAGCCGCGGCTAGCCCCCGGTATCCGCCGGTCTCGAAAGTCTTTAGAAGCAGGATGGCGGCCACTGCAGCCACCGCGGCCAGCGGCAGGCTGAATCTCCCTCCCTCCTTTCCGGAGCCCTTAAGCAGGAAGAAACCCATCGCCGCGACCGATACCGCATAGCCCAGATAGAGCCCCCGCGAGAAGGTCACGAAGGTTGCATAGGTTGCAGCGGCGACGAGCAGCAGCGCAAGGACCGGCCGTTTGCCGCCGAACAGGTTGAAGACCGCGAAAGGCAGCGAGAGCGCAAGGAATGCATCCAGCGCCGCGCCACCCAGATGCATCTCGGGGAAAGGCGCGGTGATGCGGTAGTCGCTCGAGAAATCCATCAGGCCCGTGAATGCGAGCCTCTCCCAGATTCCGGATGCGGTAACATAGGCAAGTCCCGCGAGCATCCCCATGACGAGAAGCCCCTCGCCGCTCCTGCGCATCAGGGGCAGCAGCAGGAGCGCCCAGACGAATGGCTTCAGTATCCGGAGGCTGTTGTAGTGGCTGAAATAGTTGCTGAAGGCATTGGCGTCCAGCCTCTGCAGCGGCATGAGCCCGGCATAGGCGCTTATTGCATAGGAGACGGCGAGCAGCAGAAGCAGCAGGGAGGCTCCCGGCTTCAAACCATATATACGGTTTTTCGGCATAAGCTTGAGGTACCCCACCGCGATGGTCACCAGCACGAAGAGGTCGAGCTCCTCGAAGAAGATCCAGCCGGTCCATGGCGAGAGATTGGCGACCGGCAGGATGGCCGTGACGAGAAGGAGCCAGGATTCGGGCCTGAACCAGAGTATGGCGGCATAGGCGGCAAGGGTCAGTCCGGGGACGAGCGGCCCCAGGGGATAGTGAACGACGCCGAAAGCCGCGATGGCAAGGCCAGCCAGCGCGAGGGGAATCGACAGGAATCTCATCGCGGTCAACCCGAACAATTTCTTGGATTCTAGCACGCGTCCGTTTTCCACGGACGCCCGCCGGTGCCCCGCGATTTCAGTATGATTGATTCCCCACACCGCAGGCAGGTCCGAAACTGATGAAAGGCCTGCCGCTTGCATTCAGGCATTCCCGATAATAGAATCAAAAAATACAAGCTAGGGACCAGCCCCATCATGAATGCGATTGATCTCCCACAACTGGAATACGATCAGGAAATCATCGCGTCCTTCTTCGAGTCGGTTGAAGGTGAGGTCGATCCGCCCGACAATCCAGGTCAAACGAATACCGCCGGCGAAGTCAACGGCGACATGCAGGAGTTCCGGATACGCCTGGCCAATACCGAGGAACGCCGGGGGATGGCGAGCATCCTCATCAACAAAATGTATTCATGGCGCGGATATGGTAATGGAGGCACATTGCCCGACGATCCTAACAGGGTAACCATACTCGCCTCCGCAGGAGACAGCTTGCCGATCGGCACGATGTCCATCGGGCTTGATTCCCCCCAGGGCCTTTATGCCGACGAGATGTACCACGGAGAGCTCGAGGCATTGCGCGGACAGGGCAAGAAAATATGCGAATTCAACCGGCTTGCAATAGATCCAGCCGTGAAATCCAAGCGCATCATAGCGAGCCTCTTCCATATCTGCTATCTCTACCCGCGAGCACTTTTCGGGCATACCGACGGCGTCCTCGAGGTCAATCCGCGCCACGTCAGGTTCTACGAAAAAATGCTTGGCTTCACCCAGATCGGCCCCGAGCGCACCTGCCCCCGCGTCAACGCCCCCGCAATACTCATGCGCACGGATTTCTCCTATGCCGAGGTGCAGATAAGGAAATTCGGCGGGATGATGTCCAGAGCAAAAGGAGAGAGGTCCCTCTATCCCTATTTCTTCAATGCCAAGGACGAGGCCGGCATCATCGGCAGGCTCAAGGCCATGGGCTGATTGTATGAACGCGCCATTTTCCTATGAAGATGCCTTTTCAAGAAACATAGGCTGGGTCACCCGCCAGGAACAGGCAACCTTAAGAGGCAAACGCATAGCGATAGCAGGCATGGGCGGCGTTGGAGGAATACATCTTCTGACTCTAGCACGCCTGGGGGTAGGCGCATTCCATATCGCAGACCTCGACATGTTCGAGATTCCCAACTTCAACAGGCAGGCGGGAGCTTCCATGAAAACCCTCGGCCGTCCGAAGGCGGAAGTCATGGCCGAAATGGCAAGGGACATCAATCCGGAACTGGACATCAGGATTTTTCCTTCAGGCGTCAATCCCGGGAACATGCACGAATTCCTTGAAGACGTGGACCTCTATGTGGACGGGCTCGATTTTTTCGTGTTCTCGATACGCCAGGCGATGTTTGCAGCCTGCGCAGAAAAAAGCATTCCTGCGATCACCGCCGCCCCTCTGGGCATGGGTTCGGCCCTGCTCAATTTCCTGCCCGGAAAGATGTCCTTCGAAGAATATTTCGGCTGGGGAGATCGATCCGAAGACGAGAAGGCTGTCCGCTTCCTGCTGGGACTCGCCCCAGCCGGACTCCATTTTCGCTATCTTGCGGATCCAGGTGCGGTGAACCTCGATGAGCATCGCGGACCATCCACGGCCATGGCATGCCAGATCTGCGCGGGAATGGCGGCAACCGAGGCGCTTAAAATCCTGCTGAACAGAGGAAAGGTCTACGCCGCGCCTTACGGCCTGCAGTTTGACGCATACAGGGGGAAGCTGGTGCGTACCCACAGACCGGGAGGAAACGATCACCCCCTTCAGAGGCTGGCGCTCTTCATCGCAAGGCACAGGCTGGCCAGGATGAAATCCGGATCGTGAACATCCTAGAACAGATCATCGATGTGGCAAGATGGGCGCCGAGCGGTGACAATGCCCAGCCATGGCGTTTCGAGATAGCCGGGGAAAACCGGCTGATCGTTCACGGTTTCGATACGAGAAGGGAATGTGTCTATGACTTTCAGGGACATGCCAGCCACATAGCCCAGGGCGCCCTGCTGGAAAACATAGCGATCGCTGCTTCCGTACACTCGCTGAAGTCGGAAATCGCAATCAGGGGAGGCTGCGACGAACACCACCCGGTATTCGAAGTGACATTCAGCCCGGAAAAAGGCATGCAGCCAGACCCGCTCGCAGAGCATATCAGAACCAGATCCGTTCAGAGGCGCCCATACAGCACGAAAGCACTCACTTCCGAACAAAAGGCCAAACTTGCCGCCTCTCTCGGAGCACGACATGAGGTGCTTTGGCAGGAGGGGTTGAAAAACAGGATGCGCATGGCGAAACTCGTGTCCGACGCCGGGAAATTGCGCCTGACGATACCCGAGGCCTACCAGGTCCACAGAAATGTCATAGAATGGAATTCCAAATACAGCGAAGACAAGGTCCCCGATCAGGCTGTTGGACTCGACAGGATTTCACTGGTCTTGATGCGCCAGGTTCTGGCAAGCTGGAAGCGTGTCGATTTTTTTAACACCTATCTTGGCGGAACCCTGATCCCGCGCATCGAACTCGACGCGATTCCTGCTCTGGCCTGTGCAGCCCATTTCTTCATTATAGCGGACTCAAAACCCCAGTCCCTATCCGATTTTGTCTCTGGCGGGAGGGCCGTCCAGCGATTCTGGCTCACCGCCACATCCCTGGGCCTGCAACTTCAACCGGAAATGAGCCCCCTGATTTTTGCCAATTACGCCAGAGGCGGCATCCCGGTATCCGAAAGAAGGCAGGCAAACATTCTGGCGAACCGCCTTGCCGAAAGCCTCGGCCTGCTTGCAGGGAATGCTGCCGGATCGGGAAAAATTCTCTTCATGGGCAGGATTGGGATGGCAAGCCCAGCGAAGGCGAGATCGCTCCGCCTCCCGGTCTCACGGCTGATGCGCTGAATCTGTCGGGAAGTTTTACACAATCTCAAAAGCAGAATTCGGGATAATATTTTTTCTTTTTATTATCATAATATTATGAAATTGGCACGATTTCTGCTTTGATACATGCGAAGCAAATTCAAATGACAATCCTGGAGAAAACCATGACTAAAATGAAGAAACTGTATGGGGCGCTGGCAGCTGGCGCAATCGCAATCTGCGCTTCCACTCCCGCGCTTGCATACATCGACATCCAGAACTGGCAACTCAGCCTGCCAGGCTCCTCCGGAAACGTGATCACCTCAGGCGTAAACCAGCTCCAGTTCGCAGGCGAAAGCTATGTGACCAACGCCGCCACAAGTACTCCCGGAATCTATAAAACAACGGACAACGGCGTATTCAACATACTTCAATACAATAACGGCAACCTGGTGAACCTTGGCGGAGGACAGTTGACTGGCGTCTTCAGCGGCACAGCCATTACCGATTTAAACACTGGCGCCTATTACTTCACAGGCGGGTCTTTCCAGTTGTGGTATAACACGAGTGCCGTTTACGGCACGACTGCAGCAAATAATTATGGCGCGGCGGTAGGCACCATGATTGCATCATTCAATATCGCTGTCACAGGCAGCCCCAACACGAGCGGCGGCTTCGTCAACGCAAACGGCACACCGACTGCAAACGGCACTGTGACCGTGACTTCCAATCCCCCTGCAACTCTGACAGGGAACCCCTTCCTGGATTCCTTTAGCAATCCTCTCAATCAGAACATCCTTCTCGGTTTCGTGACGACGAACGCATCAGAGGACACATCCTTCGACACCACCACAGGCCGCACGACGCAGAACCAGGATCTTTCCGCCGCGCTCACCGGCATGACTGCAGTACAAGCAGGAGGTTCATATTCCTCCGGAACGGCGGATGCCGTGAACGTCATTCCCAGCCAGATGTTCATCGCAAATGCCGGCCAGTTCAAGCTCGAGTACGTTCCCGAGCCCGCCACTCTGGCACTGCTGGGAATCGGTCTTGTTGGGATAGGCGCAACTGCCCGCAAGAAGCGCCAAGTCTGACATCTGACATCGCAGTTCTCTCATGACCGCGGCCGTTTCGGCCGCGGTTTTTTTTGCACGAAATGGCGAACTAGCGGTAAACCTTGCTCCTGTTGCCAACCCGAATGACAAGCACACGCAATTCCTCATCGCGAATGTCGCATATCACCCGATAGTCTCCGACACGATAATGCCAGAGACCACCCAAAGGGCCTGCCAATGCCTTGCCCGAACTTCCCGGATCGCCCTCTCCCACAATGGTTCATCCATGAAGTCGACGATGCGCCGCGCCATTGGCCTGTCGAGGCTCTTCAGCTGCCCCCTGGCAGTATCCGAATAATCAACCCTCCAGGCCAAGCTCTCTTCTCACTTCAGCGGCGGAATGCACCTGCTCCTGTCCTTTTCGCACACGCTCAAGCACGTCAGCGGCGAGATAGCAGTCTTCGATTTCCTCGATGTCCTGCTCGATGATTTCGCGCAGGTAATAAGCCTTGGTACGCCCGGTGTGGGAAGCGAGAAAATCAAGTCTTTTCTCCAGTTCCGGGGTAAGGCGAATCGATGTAGCCATGATGCCATTCTTGCGATATGTATTCACTGTATCACAAAAATTCACGATCAGTCAGGCTGCGGTATTTCCGGGCATGCAGCTTGAGGATCAGCCAAAATTCCCCGTATCCACCCACTCCTGGGAGATCAGCGCCCACCAGTCGGCAGCCTGGCCTTTCAGGACGTACTCGTAGGGAAGCCAGCCGTACCCCCCGTCACCCCAGGCGGTTCCCCATGAATTCCTGATGAGGAGCGCGCCCACCGTGGCCCTGGCGCTTCCGTTTCTGATCTGGAATGCATCGTCGTAGCCTACCGCCATCACGGCGTGGCCTCCGACCACCCTGTCGCCCTTCACGGGATAGGGTATTGCCCCTCCGTTTTCCCGGGTCGCCTGCACATACGAATTGTAAACGGTGAAGCCGAACATCGCCGGCAGGCCGGATGCGATGCTGGTCCTGATCTGCCTAAGAAGATCGGCCTTCTCCGTGCCCGCGGGGTCCAGCCTGTAGTAGCTCAGGGCCTGATAGTTCTGGCCGAAGGAATAGAGGAATGCGCTGGGTTCCCTGTCGAAGTCCGCGACGAGATAGGGCCAGTAGCTTTCCGGGGGCAGGCCGAAAAGCACCATCGCCTCCATCGTCGTGCGCAGATATGCGCCCGTGTCGCCCTGCGACTTCAGAAGGTCGCGCGTCGTCTTGTACAAAAAGAGGCGGGATGCGTCTATGTGCTTGCCGAAGGCGCGGCGCTCGTAGTATTCGACCATCCCCACTCCCGCATTGGCCGTGCAGGAACCCAGTTCCTTCTGATCCTCGATGGGCGAACACCATTCCCGCAGGTCAGCCCTGGCCGGCTCCTTCTTTCGCGGCTCGCCTATCCTTGCGAGCAGCGGCTTCACCTTCTCGTGGTCGACCGTGTAGTCGGCTATGCTTGGAAGGTCTGGCAGCCAGCCAAAATATGCTTGGGACATTTGCGCTCTCCTGTCGGGTTGGAATCCCGAGCACTCTATGGACAGCGCCTTTTCCGGGCAATATGCAAAACGATCTATGCAGTTTGACCTATTTCAGATGTCCCATTCCCAGGGGAGGACGACATTGTTTGGCGTAAGAATCGCAGGACCTCCCCGGAGACATCCAATTTCAAGCATGAAGCGGCTGAACGACCAGCTTCACACCTAGCGCGTGACACACGCGGGATATGGTCTCGAAGCGTGGATCTGCGCCATGACGCAATGCCTTGTATAGCGCCTCGCGTCCGATGCCGGCATCCTTGGCAATCTGGGACATACCGCGAGCGCGCGCCACGGTACCAAGCGCATGCGCCAACGCAGACGGATCGTTCTCTTCCATCACTATGGTCAGGTATTCTGCGATGGCCTGCTCGTCCGGCAGGTGCTCTGCCATATCGAAGTCCGGCAGTCCGGAAATCTTGATTTTCCTGCTCATGACTCAGTCCTCCAGCATTTCAGCCACGCATTGAATTCAGGAAGTACCTTGATCGTGTACACGATCAAATTGTATTCGAACGAATACAACGGTGCAAGCACCGAGACATCTCTCCGCCATTCAGGCGGGAAAGCATCAGATGTCCCATTCCCAGGGAAGGACGAGGTCGCCGTTTTCCATCCGCGTCACGAGTTTGTTCTGTTCGAGCGAGATCAGCGTGTTGCGGCCTATGCCCGCCCCCTCCCTGTTGAGCTTCCCTATCGCCTCCGAGCTGACGACCAGCCCCTGATTGGATCTGACCGCAAGCGGGAAGAGCTTGCGCCTGACCAGCGACAGGCATTTCTGCGCGTTCTTGTGCCCGAGCAGGGACTTGCCCTGCTCGATGTCTTTCGTAACATGCCCGATTATGCCCGGGTCCTTCTCCTCCCTGGCAGCGAGCTCGGCCTCCACCTTCGCCAGCCGCTGCGTCTGCTTTTCAGTCGGCTCACCGGCGGACCTGATCTCGTCCCTTTCCCTGATGAGCATCTCGATTTCCTTTTCCAGTTTCACTTTGCCTTCCTCCTCCCGCGCATTATGCCATGCGGCGATCCGGGGTGCGAAGGATGGACGCATCAGTCGCGCCTGACCCGCCCCTTGTGCCTGCTCACGCTCTTGCCGAGCTCGGAGATGATTTCGGATGCGGCGTCTATGATCTGCGCCGGGCTGAAGCCGGCGCCTGCCATCTCGCGGTAGAAGGACTTGGCAAGTATCCTTGCCATCCTTTCGGGGTTCTGGGCATCGCGTATCCTGATTTCGGTCGCCCCCGAGAGCGACCTCTGGGCGAAGCGGGATTCCAGCGTGCGCTTGAGCTGGAGGGTCTGGATCATCCTGCCGACAAAGGACGCGGCGACCTCCATCGCGTGCAGGTCTTCCCTGGTGAATTTTTCCCGGCGCCTCAGGCCATTGATGTTGGCCACGCCGAGAACGGAGCCGTCGATCGCGATGGGCACGGAGATCATGCCTTTCTTGATCGAGGAAGGATTTCTCGCATGCCTCGCGAATTCGGATCTCTCCACGTCCTCTATCATGAGGGGAACGCCCGTCGCCAGCACATGGCCGGATATGCCCTCCCCCTTCTTCACGGATTCCCTGTAGGCCGCGTCGGGAAGAGTGCCAGAACTCGCCCTGACCCTGAGGCTCCTGCCGTCGTCGGAGAGCATGATGGAGCAGTTATCGGCATCCATGATCCCCGAGATCATGAAAGTCAGCTTCCCAAGACTCTCGTCAAGGTCCGCGCACCTGAAAGCGGCAAGTGCGCTCAATCCATCGAGAAGAACTGCGGCGTGATTTTCCATGGCCCCGGCTTGTCAAATCGGATGCCCCAATATAACATAGCTCGACGCATGGCAGCACCGGCCCCGCCAAGTTGCGCCCCCTCATGCGTGTTCCCGACAGTATGAGACCCGATCACTGCATGAACGATAAAACATATCGCATGGACTCGACGCTCGCTTTCTTCGTCGAAGAGATGAGGCGCGAGACCTCCCATCCCGTCATGGAGTTTTCCGACCCCGTGCCGGGAGAGCACCATTTCAAGTTCAGGATCGCCCAGAACCATCACCATCTCGACTCCGCCAGGCAGCTGGTGCACAGGAGGTACTCATGGCGCGGCTATGAGACCAGTGGCGTGATGGCGCACGAACCGGACAGGACGACCATCATCGCCTATTCCAACGAGAATGCGGTGGGCACCCTCTCCGTCACCTCCGACTCCGGCATGGGCCTTCTGGCCGACCAGCTCTACCACGACGAACTCAACCGTCTGAGGGACCAGGGCCTCAGCCTCTGCGAATTCAGGAGTCTTGCCGTGGATTCGGGGATCAGGTCCAAGCGCATGCTGGCCAGTCTTTTTCACATAGGCTACCTCTATCCGTACCACATATCCGGAAACACCGACGGCGTGATGGAGGTCAACCCCCGCCATGCCGGATTCTACGAAAAGAGGCTGGGCTTCACGCGCATAGGCGAGGAGAGTATATGCCCGCGCGTCAACGCCCCGGCAGTTCTCATGCGCACGAGCTTTTCCAGGACGGCGGAAATGGTAAAAAAATTCGGCGGCCTGATGGAAAACGCTGCGGAAGAGAAATCCATCTACCCCTACTTCTTCAGCCCCGCCGAAGAGGCCGACATACTCTCGCGCCTGATCCGCTGCACATCCTGAAGCATCAGACTCCCGGGTTCAGCCAATTCTCGGAAAGCACACCCGGGTATCTGGCAAAATCCTTCATGTTGTTTGTAACAATCGTCACATTAAGCGCCACTGCATGTGCCGCAATCAGCTTATCCAGGGCATCAGTCCTGATATCCCGGGTAGCTTGTCGAATGGGCCCGTACGCAACGCCTGCATCCGCATCAAACAGCACCACCTGAATGTCCTCCACGAGGCTGGCGAGGTTGATGCGCTCTTGTTCCGGGTTGGCAGACGCGGCAACACCATATTCCAGCTCTGCATAAGTGATAGATGACATCACCACGTCACCGACGTAGCACTGTGCAAAACGTTGTGCGACTACTTCCGGCTGATTTTTCATCAGGTAGATGCACATGTTTGTGTCGAGCATGTAGCGCGGCATTACAGGGAATCCCTTTCGACTTGCGCTTGTTCGCCACGCCCTTCCGCCATGAAATCCGGCGAAAACCTGGCAAATTTCGCCAACACGCCAGACAGCGACCTGCGAACAGGACGAATACGAATTTCATCACCATCGCGCTCAATTTCCAGTTCTATATCCATGCGCTCGTAGGCAATATCGGCCGGGATGCGGACGGCCTGCGAATTGCCATTTTTGAAGACTTTAGTGGTGTGCATTGCAAACTCCGTTATCCATGGATGTACGATGTATGTACTTTATTCCATCATGCGAAAACTGTAAATGCGCATGGAGCGAAACTGCCTTGAAAATTATGGCAAGCATAGTCATGGCAACCCGGACATAACGCTCAACAGGATCGGATTGATCGGGTTTTGAAACCCCTCCGCCTCTGCACATCCTGAAGCATCAGACTCCCGGGTTAAGCACGAAATCATTCTCTCCCCTGTAGGTCCTGGTCGGGATCACATGGCGGTCGAGCTGCCCCTTCAGGGTATGGGCGAGGTCGTCATACCAGAGTTCATCCTCCAGATACCACGAGTGCGAGACCATGCCGTCTATGATCCTGAGTTCGCGGTCCCTGACCGCGGCATAGCGCGGCCCGCAGTCCACATCCAGCGCCTTCTCGTTTGCGGGCGTCTTCATGGGCATGCCCACCCGCCCCACGCGCGACCTGAAGTCCACGTTCTTCACGTTGGACGCCGCGAGCGCATGGTCGTAACCGCTGTAGTAGTTGGTGAGGCGGCCGCAGTGCCTGAAAACGGGGAGCATGTCCGGATTCCCGAGCGCGAAGCAGTCCGACGAGATGTCGGCCGCAAAAAGCACGAGCTGCCCTATGCGCCAGTCGTTCGCGAGGTTCGCGTCCCTGCCCTTGTCCACTCCGCGGAAGGCCTCGCGCACGACGAAGCCGCCCATGGAATGCGCGATCAGGTGCACGTTGACGGGGCAGTTGTCGACCGTGAATTTCGAAAAGGGGATGATGCCCGCCTTCACCAGGGACGAAGCGGCATCCTGGGCCTCGAACCTGTCGTAGGAATAGAGGAGCGCATTTCCCGCCGTCGGCCAGTCGAAGCCGATGACCATGCATGCAAGGCCGCGCCTTCCGAGCTCCTTCTCGACCAGCCTCTGGCGCAGCAGGGCCTCCCTCGCATCCGTGTTGTAGCCGTGCACGAAGAATACCACGTCCAGCCATGCCTTCCCTTCAGGGTAGGCGTCGTCCACGACCGCCTTCATCCACTGCGACGCGCTGCCCATCCTGTGGGAAGGGCGGGGAACATCCTCCCCGTCAGGTATGCCGAGATAGCAAGGCCTTCCGAATCCCTTGCCGAATGCATCCGCATCCCTGTTTCGCACGCTCAACACGAAGCTCGTCATTCCGATCCCCTTGAAATGCGCAATGCTGCACCGATTCCCGCTTCCCGGGTATATGCCGGATGGCCTATGAAAAACGCGCTTGACCGTATCTCATAAGAGATACACAATTGCACAACCGGAGGAGATGAACATGAGCCATTCCACAATGCTGCACGTTCGGGTAGACGAAGAGACCAAGGCACAAGCCAGCGAGGCATTGGCCGCCATGGGGCTGTCCGTATCGGACGCCGTCCGCATCTTCCTCAAGCGCGTGGTCAACGATCAGGCTTTTCCGCTGGAATTGAAGGTGCCGAATGTAGAGACCCGCGAGGCTATGGAAGAAGCACGCACAATAGTGAAAGCGCGTGCCGCGCGTTTCGGATCTGCCGATGACTTGATCGATGACCTCAAAAAAACCGGCAAGCAGTAAACGGGCCATTCCGCCCAACGCCTGCGATTACCAGAAAGCGCGAAAACTCCGGTGTTCAGGCCGGAGATGAATAGCGCGAATGCGTGAGCATTCATGGGTTGAAACGGGTTAATGATGTGCTAATCTGAATTCATGTTGAGACTGCAAGCCTATCTATTCGAGCTAAAGCCTACCGGCGAACAGCAACGCCAGATGCGCCGCTTTGCCGGGGCATGCCGCTTCGTCTTCAACAAGGCGCTGGCGTTGCAAAAGGACCGCTACCAGCGTGGCGAGAAGAAGATGGGCTACGCCGGTCTGTGCAAGGAACTCACCGCATGGAAATCGCAGCCAGAAACCCTGTGGCTTAATGAATCGCCTTCGCAGACATTGCAGCAAGCGCTCAAAAACCTTGAGGAAGCCTACAAGAACTTCTTCGAGAAGCGTGCTGATTTCCCGGAATTCAAGAAGAAAGGCGTGTACGACAAATTCCGCTATCCGCAAGGTTTCAAGATCGACCAGGCGAACCGTCGCGTGCTCCTGCCGAAACTCGGCTGGATGCGGGTTCGCTACAGCCGTGAGGTGTTGGGCACGCCGAAGAACATCACTATCAGCCAGTCCAGCGGCAAATGGTACGCTTCGATCCAGACCGAGCGCGAGGTAGAGCAGCCAATACCCCGCTCATCGTCAGCCGTGGGCATCGACGTGGGTATTGCCCGCTTTGCCACGCTGTCCGATGGAAGCCACATCGAATCGCTCAACAGCTTCAAACGGCATCAGGACAGGCTGCGCCGTGCGCAGCAGTCCTTGAGCCGCAAAACCAAGTTCAGCAACAACTGGAAGAAGGCGAAGGCCAAAGTCCAGAAGATTCACAGCCGCATCTCCCATGTCAGACAGGACTTCCTGCACAAGACCACAACCACGATCAGCAAAAAACACGCGATGGTGTGTGTTGAGGACTTGCAGGTATGTAACATGTCCAAGTCAGCAGCAGGAAGCATAGCAGCACCAGGGCGCAACGTGAAAGCCAAGTCCGGCCTGAACAAAGCCATCCTCGACCAAGGCTGGAGTGAGTTCAGACGGCAACTGGACTACAAGTTGGTGTGGGCGGGAGGCTGGCTGATCGCTGTGCCGCCGCACAACACCAGCCGGACTTGTCCGTGCTGTGGCCATGTCTCGGCAGACAACCGCCAGACGCAAGCCAGGTTTGCCTGCATGGAATGTGGATTTGTTGAAAACGCCGACCTGGTTGGTGCGATAAACGTCCTCAACCGAGGAATGAAGATGCTCGAAGGGCAGGACACGGCAGACGCTTCTGCCGGGTGCGCAAGCACAGCCCGGATCGCCTGTGAAGTGAGCGGTGCAGCAAGACCGACAGCAGCAGGAACCCACCGAAGCGACTCAGGGATAACACCATGTCACCCTTGAGCACCGTAGGAATTCCCTTCCTTCAGGGAGGGGAGGATGTCAAACCAGATCCTTTCTCAAGGATTGGGATCGCCTCTCGCGCTCGGGCCGTTATGACCTGAAACGACTGAAGGAAGCCATGCTGTTGCTGATCGCCAACGATGTGCCATTGGGACCCGAATGGCTGGATCATCCGCTCAAGGGTGATTGGGCGGATCACCGTGAATGCCATATCGGGGGCGATTTTCTGCTTATCTATCGGATGGAAAACAACGCCCTCGTTTTCGTGCGCACGGGCACTCACTCCGACTTTTTTGAAGATTAAGACATGGGCTTTCCGCAAAAGGCAGGCATGTCAACATCAGACGAGGCAAAGCACATGGAGACACCGATGAGCCTGCTCAGGGTCGAAAACCTCTCGGCGGGGCTGATCAAAGGCGCCGCCATCGTTGACGGCATATCCTTCGGCATCGCAAATGGCGAGACCTTCGCGCTGCTGGGGGAGTCGGGCTCGGGGAAATCGATGACGGCTCTTTCCCTGATGCGCCTCCTGCCGGACGGCGTCTCTCATCATTCAGGGTCCGCGATGCTCGACGGGGTGGACGTGTTCGGGCTGCCCGAACGCGAGATGAGGAGCATCAGGGGCAAAAGGATGGCGATGATCTTCCAGGAACCCGGCCTCTGCCTCGATCCCGTGATGACCGTGGGAAGCCAGATCGCAGAGGTCCTGAAACTCCACGGCATAAGCGCCGGGGTTACGGAACTCCTGGAAAGCGTCGGCATACCCGATGCCGCAAGAAGGGCGGGCGAATATCCCTTCCAGCTCTCGGGAGGGATGAAGCAGCGCGTGATGATCGCGATGGCGCTTGCGGGCAATCCGTCGCTCCTGATCGCGGACGAGCCGACCACCGCGCTCGACGTGACGATACAGGCGCAGGTGCTTCAGCTTCTGCGGGAGAGGCAGCGGATGAACGGCATGGCGATGCTGCTGATCACCCACGATCTCGGCGTGGTATCGGAGATGGCGCACCGCATCGCGGTGATGTATGCGGGACAGGTCGTCGAGATGGCAGACCGCAGGGACCTCTTCGAGCATCCGCTCCATCCCTACACGAGGAAGCTTTTTGATGCGCTGCCAGGCAGAGGCAGGGAAAAGCTATCGGCGATTCCCGGAAACGTCCCCCCGCCCGGAAGCGTGAACACGGGATGCCGCTTCGCGCCGCGATGCGAGCAGGCATGGGATCTCTGCCATGCAGAATCCCCTCGCTGGACCGAAATCGATGGCCAGGGGGTCAGGTGCCATCTTTACGACAGGATCGAGGATTCAGGATCGAGAATTGAGGAAGACAAAAAGGCTCCTCTCCACCCTCAGCCCTCATTCCTCAATCCCGACTCTTCCATCCTGAATCCTGAATCCCCGATCCTGAGAGTTAAAGACTTGTGCGTCCATTTCCCGATCAGGAAGGGGATCATGCAGCGCGTCGTCGGACATGTGAAGGCAGTCGACGGAATATCAATGGAAATCGCCGGGGGAAAAACGCTCGCCCTGGTCGGCGAATCGGGGTGCGGCAAGACCACGCTCGGGAAGGCGCTGCTGAATCTGATCCCGGCGACTTCCGGCAGCATCAGTTTCGGCGGGAACCCGAAATCCGCGATGCAGATGGTATTCCAGGATCCCTACGCATCGCTCAATCCCAAGATGCGCATCGCCGAGATACTCGAGGAAGGCATGGGCGCGCTAGGCGTCGGAGGAAGCCGGGCAGAGAGGCAGTCCCGCATAGATGATCTGCTTTCCAAGGTTGGACTGGACGCATCGGCCAAGTGGCGCTATCCGCACGAGTTCTCCGGAGGGCAGAGGCAGCGCATCGCGATCGCGCGCGCGCTGGCCGTATCCCCCGCCCTCCTGATATGCGACGAGCCGACCAGTGCGCTCGACGTGTCGGTGCAGGCGCAGATCCTGAATCTCCTGAAGGAGCTCCAGGACGCGCTCGGTCTGGGTTATCTGTTCATCACCCACAACCTCGCAGTCGTGGAATTCCTGGCGCACGAGGTGTGCGTGATGTATCTCGGGCGCATCGTCGAGAGCGGCAGGTCCGATGCAGTCCTGAAGAACCCCTTGCACCCCTACACCAGGGCCCTGCTCTCCGCCGTTCCCGGGATGGAGGGGAGGCCGCGCGAACCTGTGCGCATCTCGGGTGACCTCCCCTCGCCCGCGAACCCGCCCGTGGGATGCCACTTCGCGCCCCGCTGCAGCGAGGCGATGGAGATATGCAACTCGGTCTATCCTGAAGAGACCCTGCTCGACGGCGGCCATGTCGTGCGCTGCCACCTGGTGTCTAGTTCAGCACGGTGAATTCTATGCAGTCCCCGGGAAATTTCCCGAGCGGCTGGCCCATGCTGATCGTGCCGCTTCCGCGCAGCAGCATCTCCTCGCGTCGCAGCCTGATTTCCGGCTCGTCCCTGATCGCGACAAAGCTGCCATTCGAACTCGAATCGATCAGCGCATACTTGTCGAGCCGCCTCTCTATCCTCGCATGCATCCTCGACGCATGCGGATTCCCGACCACGATGCCCGAGAGCTCGTCCCTGCCCAGCGTGATCACGGGCCTCGCAGAACTCACGACGAACTTCTCCCCCCTGTGCAGCAGCAGAAGGCTCGATTCCGCAGGAGGATGATGCGTCGCACCCGCGATCAGGGTCATGTCGTCGCTTTCCTGCCAGAGCACTTCGCATATCTCGACGCCCTCCCTCTTACCCTTCACGGGCAGGCTGATGGGCGTGCGCATGCTTGCCCTCATGATGGAAGGAAGAAGCGATGCGGTCTCGGCCGTCGTAATGATCTGACCGGCCTGCGCGATCCCTGCCATGCGCGCCGCCGTGTTCACCGTGTCGCCGAAGATGTCGTCCCCCTTCTGCAGCACGCTGCCGAAATGGAATCCTATGCGCATGCCGATAAACATGCCCTCGACCGGAGGGCATGAACCGATCGCCGACTGCATCCCGCATGCGGCCAGCGTCGCCGAGACCGCATCCGGAAACATGCACATGATTTCGTCGCCGATGTTCTTCAAGACCAGCCCGCCGTGAGACAGCGCAACCTCCCTGACCCGATCCAGCCTTGCGCTTATTTCCGCAAACGCGCGCCCGTCGCCGAGCGCCTCATAGAGACTCGTGCTGCCGCAAATGTCCGCAAACAGCACCGCCTTCCCTTCCATTGCCGATTCCATACTTTTGCATTGACTCCTTCACCCGGGGATTATAGAGGACCATGGAGCAGGAGCAAATCGCCTACTGAAATCCCGGGAGTTGAGTCATAATTCGTTCCGCTTCTTCCCTCATGGGCCAGAACACATGACGATACTGAACGGTCTGCCTCATCACATCTATGCGTTCGCCGCGATCCTCGCGGCACTTCTGCTGGGCTTCATCCTCTTCTTTGTGCTCCCCGCCCTCGTCGTGTCGCGGCAGCTTTCAGCCGTGACCAAAAGGCTCGCCGAACTCGACGGCGTGCCTGCAGAAGACATGGGCGCGATATTCAGAAACCGCGGCGTGCTCTGGCATCTCTGGCTCGAATATGCCGACTCCCTGCACAGGCAGGCCGAGGGGGAGTCGGTCAGGCTGCGCTCCACGCTGCCCGCAGGCGCCATTTTCAGGCCTGACATCCTGATAGACATTCCGCTGCGCACGGACTTCTTCAAGCACCTTCCGGGCCTCTTCACGGGCGTCGGCATCATCGGGACCTTCTACGGACTTCTGGTCGGCATGAAGTCCTTTTCGGTCTCGAGCGATGCGGCAACCGTCAGGGACAGCCTTACCCGCCTGCTGCACGGCGTCTCTGAGGCCTTCCTGATCTCCGCTTCCGCGATCACGCTGGCGATGATAGTCACCTTCGTCGAGAAGCTGGCACTCGCCCGCCTCGGAGCAGAGTCCGAAAAGCTCGCCCAGCTCCTGGACGGCCTCTTCGAAGGCGGGGCGGGCGAGGAATATCTTGCAAGGCTGGTCAAGTCTTCCGAGTCTGCCCCCTCGCAGATGGCCGAAATCCTGAAGAACGAGCTTAAGAAGATGCTCGCCGAAATGCACGAGAGGCAGATCGCGGCTTCCACCGCCCATGCGGTCGCGCTTGCCGAGCGGATCTCGCAGGGCATGAAGGCAGCGCTCGAGAAGCCGCTCCTTGAAATCGCCGACGCCCTGAAGGGCTCACGGGCAGAAACGGCGAGGCTGTTCGAGGAACTCGGCAACCAGATGAAGCTGCAGGGAAGCCTGCAGCAGAAGGCTCTAGAGGCGATGGAATCCAGCGCCGCCGGGATGGGGGCCGCTGCAGCCTCGCAGCAGGGCATGGCGGAAGCCGTGGTGAAGTCGGGCGAGGAAGCGGCATCCCGGCTTTCCGTGATCCAGGAATCACTCGCCAATCTGATCGAGAAGGGCCTCACAAGGAACGGTTCGGGATCCCCGGACGGCATCGCGGCGTTTGCGGATGCGATCGGGGAGATGCGCGCCGCGGCCGATGAAGTCTCGAGCGCATTCAGCGACGCCGCAACGAAGATGAATTCCGCCGGGCAGAGCATGGAAAAGGCGGCCAATCATGTGGGCACGCTTTTTGAAAACTCGGCCTCCGTTTCCGAAAGATTCAGCGAGTCTGCCGCAGCCATCGCAGCGGCCACTTCGAGCCTTTCCGGAATGTTCGAGGATTACAAGGCGGAGCGCCTGGCGCTTGCAAGGCAGGTCGAATCCCTGCAATCCCTCCTGGAACAGGTGAAGAAGGAGGCTTCCATGTCGGGCGAGGCGCTGGAAAGGATGGAGGCCTCCGCAGCAAGGCTCGCTTCCGCACAGAAGGATGCGGAGGTCTTTCTCTTCCGGATATCCGATGTGATAGGCGCCGCACACCAGTCTTTCAGCGAAGGAATGTCGCGGGCGGTAGGCGAGGCCAACCGGGAATTCCATCAGGCGCTTACAGACTCCGTGAGACTGCTGCGCGAAGGAATACACGAGCTCGAGAGCGCGCTCGATGCCGGCCTGCCCCATGCTGAATAGATACCTGATCCCGGGGAGAAGAAACCAGGAGGAAGCCGAGAAGCCCTTCTGGATTTCCTTCGCGGACCTGATGACGGCGCTTATGGTGATGTTCCTTCTGGTGATGAACGTCGCGCTCATCTCCGTCACGGATGAGGCATCCAAGTCGGACGAGAAGCGGATGAAGTTGCAAGAGGAGCGGACGCAGAAGATAGACCAGCTTCTTGTTCGACTCGAGGAGGCGGCGGCAAGGCAGCCCGGCATCGTCGTCGACAGGAACAGGATGATGGTGGACTTCGGCGAGCGCGCGCGATTCGACACAAACAGCTCCGCCCTCACAAGGGAGCAGGTCCTCTATCTCAACGAATTCGTATCCGACATGCTCGCGACGGTGAAGAGCACGCCCGGAGGGAAATGGCTCAAGCGCATCGTGGTCGAAGGATATGCGGACCAGCGCGGCGACTATCTCCTGAACTTGAACCTCAGCCTGCAGCGCAGCGAGCGCGTGCTCTGCGCGCTGCTCTCCCCTCCTTCGGGCAGGGAACACATGCTGACCAACGAGGAAAAGGAGATGGTGAGGGACTATTTCCTGGTCGGCGGCTATTCCTACAATTCAGCGAAGAAATCGCTCGAGGAAAGCAGGCGCATAGAGCTTAGGCTCGAGTTCTTCGGCCTGGACGAGAAGCGCCCGTCGCCTGGCGAAATCCCGCGGGGGGAATTCGGCACCTGCCGCATCTAGCCCATGGACGCGCTCGCAAGACTCGATCTTACCCTAGCCAATGCCAACAGGCTTGCGCTGGCGAGGCTCAGGCCTGGCGATGCGCTGGACATGCACGCAGAGGTCGAAAGGCTCAAGGCCTGGCTTGGCGATGATCCCAGGCCCGGGCGTTTTCCCGCGGTCACGATAGAGCGCGCATTGAGAAGTTTCAGGCTGCGCGGGCGACCTGCGAATCCAAGGGAGCTGCTTCTGGTCTGCCACGGCCTGACCCTGGGCGAAGACGCGCTGATGGACGACAAGAAATCGTTCGCGAGGCTGCTTGAAACGGTCGGGCGAAACAGGAACAGGCGGCGCTTCTTCCGCAGGCTCTACCGCGCCCTGATGGACTGCTACTTCTCGCGCGACCCGGAGGCGCACGGCAGCGATGCGCTAAGGGCCTTCCTCGAAAGCCAGCTCGAATTCATGACCGTCACCGAATTCACCCCCGGCTGGCTCGCGACGCTGAAGATGCATCCGGCCCTGCTCGATCCCGGAGTCGCCCATGAGGATGCATTCGAAAATGTCGGATGCCTCGGCATAGGTGCAGACTCCTGGCTCGTTCGGAACATGGTCATGTCCGCGCTGACCAGGGCTGCCGGACTGGACGACCCTGAATTCCTTGACCGGCTGCCGGCACTCCTGCTGCTTCTCGACACCTATCCTCTTCATGCGGGAGCAGGCCTCAAAATCATCCTGGACCGCCACGGCGGAAAGGAATTGCAAGACGACATGCTCGGCGAATTCGCCATCGGACTTTGGGGAAATCCGTGGCTTGCGCCCCAGCAGTGGCTGTGCGGGGATCCTGCAAGGGAAAGCGTTTCCGGATGGCTGAAGAAAAAGCTGCTCGGCGAATTCTTCGGCATGCTGCCAGGCGACGAAAGATCGAAGATGCGCAGGCTCAATTTCTGGGAGCTCTACACGAACGACATGACGGGCCTGTATTTCGTTCTGGGCCAGGATGCCTATGCCAGCGATGAGCTGTTCAGGTTCCGCCGCCACGCCAGGGGACTGATCGCCAGATTCCCGGCCGAAAGGCGGGGCATGCATGCCTGCATCATGCAGTTCGAGCACCATCACGTGGTCGAATTCAACAGCGAAGGAGGCGCTGCCTACTTCTACGACTCGAGCAGAGGCATGCCGTCCTTCTACTTCGGGAAAGGCTGGATAGACGTCGGTGCGATAGGCGCCCAGGAGATCATGCAGGGCACATCCCGCCTCTCGAAGCCGATCCGGCATCTGGACGGCAGCCTCCTCACCTGGGAGGGAAAATTCGCAGGCGAGCTCAAGGCGAGCGAAAATGCGATAGCGGCATTCTGCATCAGGTACGGATGCTCGCGCGAGGGCCCGCTCATCAGGCCGTCCAGCCCCGAGAAATACGGGCGCGAGGTCTGGTCGGTGCTGCTGGGATGGGGGTATTTCTATTCCGCGAAGGAGAAAGCCTACTTGAGGCGGGAATAGCATGGCCGCAGGCATGACCCGCCTTTTCCGGCGATCAACAGGGAGCTCAAAATGAAGATACTGATATGCGGCGCATCGGGATTCGTCGGCAGGCATCTGGCCGAAAGACTGAACGGACGGGGCCACGAAGTGGTCCGGGCAATCAGAAGGCCTGCAGCCCCTTCCGACATCGCGGTGGATTTTTCCACGGATATCGACGAGTCGGTCTGGTTGCCGAGGCTAGAAGGGGTGGAGGTCGTCATCAATGCAGTGGGCGTGCTGCGCGACGGAAAGCATGCGCCGATGCAAAGGCTGCACGCACAAACGCCCGCCGCGCTCTACGCGGCCTCTGCAAAGGCGGGGGTTGGGCGCGTGGTGCACATATCCGCGCTGGGAGTGGATGGCGGGATCGACGTGCCCTATTTCTCGACGAAAAGGATCGCCGAACAGGCGCTGTTTTCAAAGCCCATGCGCTGGCTATGCATCAGGCCTTCGGTGATCTACGGGGAGGATGGCGCAAGTGCTGCGATGTTCAGGCGCATGGCCGCATTGCCCATGCAGGTCCTGCCCATGGGCGGAATCCAGCAACTTCAGCCCGTGCACATCGACGACATCTGCGATGCGGTTTCTGCATGGCTTGAGAATCCCAATGCCAAGAGCCTTCTGGTCGACGCCGTCGGAGCGGAGCCTACCACGATGCGCGGCATGCTGGACAGCTATCGGGAGCAGATGAAGAGGCGACCTGCATGGCATGTCGCACTGCCTTCGATGCTGGTCAGACTGGCCGCCCTGATAGGCGATTTTATCCCTGCAAGCCCGATGTGCAGCGACACCTATGCGATGCTCTCGGCGGGAAGCACTGCCGATCCGGCGGGGTTCGAAAACCTGCTCGGACGCAAGCCAAAAAGTTACCGGGAATTCATCACGGGCCACCCAGGCGAAGCAGGTTAGCAGGAAAAATTCATATCGTTTCTCAACAAGGCGGGTCTAATTGCCGGCGGAAAAAGAATATTTCCGTTTACCCACAAAATCTGTGGATAACCCTGTTGAAAAGGGATATGGCATGGCCTCGCAGACTGCGAGAATACAGGGTTCCCCCTGTTCCGCCCATTTTTTGCCACTCACAAAAAACCTTAATAAACAAACAGATGATGTAAGTTAGAAAAGGCCGCGAAGAATGATGCGACGAAAACCTATGCGCCGCCTGGCTTTGTGAAAAAGGGCAAATTGTCAATATGCATTTGCGGATTTTTTGCGGCCGGCCTTTCAGGTTTGCGCTTTGCCCGGAAAATTCATCGGGACGGATACCGCTATCCTCGTCCCCTTCCCGGGTCGGCTCGCGATGTCGACCCTTCCCCCGAGCTGGCGTATGCGCTCCTGTATGCCGCGAAGCCCGAACGAGCGCGGCTTGTTGCGGGCCTTCTCGTCGAACCCGATGCCGTCATCGTTGACGATGAGCTCGACATGGTTGCGGTCCGGATTCAGCATCTCGATCTGCACATGCCTTGCGGAGGCGTGCTTCATGATGTTGTTCAGCGTCTCCTGGAAAACCCTGAAGAGCGTGATGGACTGCTCGTCGGTGAGGTCCAGCCTGTCCTGGGACTTGATGACCTTGCAGGGTATGCCTGTGCGCTTGGTGAATTCCTTTGCTTCTATCTCTATCGTCGCAACGATGCCGAAGCAGTCCAGCGATCCCGGGCGCAGGCTGTGCACGAGATTGTTGGCAGCGCGTCCGGCCGCATCCAGGAGGTTTGCCATGTCCTGGGTCTTTTCGAGGAGCGCATCCTTGTCCAGCCTGTGAGCAAGCCACGAAAGATCCATCTTCAATGCGGTCAGCAGCACACCGATCTCGTCGTGGATTTCGCGGGCGATGCGCGCCCTCTCCTCCTCCTTGATGAGCTCGATGTGGGATGAGAGTTCGCTCAGCCTCTGCCTCGATTCCACCAGTTCGATTTCGGCTTCCTTGTTCTGGGTGATGTTCACGACGAAGGCCTTCCAGTGCGTGCCGCCCGCATCGGAATTGTGATATGCGGCCCTGAGATTGATCCACTTGATCTCTCCCGACATCACGATGCGCCCCTCCCAGTTCCACGCCGAGGCATGCCTGACCGACGAGAGCATGCTCCTGTGGAAGGACTTCTCGTCTTCGGGGTGCAGCAGCGCCAGCAGCCGCTCCGGCTGCCTCGAGAGGTCTGCGGGCCTGATGCCCAGAAGATCCACGCTTCCCTCGCTGACATAGGGAAGGGAAAGCTTGCCTTGCTTATCCAGGGTGATCCTGCAGGCCATTCCGGGCAGGCTGTCAAGAAAGGAGAAGTCGCTTTCGATGATCTGCACCGGGCACTGCGAGTCCCCGACATCCTGGCCTTGCAGGACCGCGCACCACTGCTTCTCCTCAAGCGCCGCCAAAAGCGAACGCTCGTCCGAGACGGTGCGGTGCGATATCTCGCACAGGTGCGGCAGGAGCAGCCTGCTGATGTTGCCTGCCGCATCCTCGCCCGGCTCCATGTGCAAAATTAATGCATTTCCTGGCATTGTGTGAAATGGCGAGTCTGTAGGATGGATTAGCTTACTATATTGCCGCGACGGACCGCAAATGCGCCAGACGCGCGCATCACGTGATTTGCATTATAATCGCGCCCTGCCCGACACCGGACAACTTTTTCTGGAAGAAACAATGCCTACTATCACATTGCCCGATGGCGCCAAGCGCAGCTTCGACGCCCCCGTCACCGTGCTCGGCGTGGCGCAGAGCATAGGTCCGGGCCTTGCCCGCGCAACCATAGCCGGCGTGGTCGACGGAAAACAGGTGGACGCATCCCATCTCATCGAGAAGGATGCGGAGCTCTCCATCATCACCGAAAAGGATGCGGCCGGCATCGAGATCATCCGCCATTCCACCGCGCACCTGCTCGCTCATGCGGTCAAGGAGCTGTTCCCCGATGCGCAGGTGACCATAGGTCCCGTGATCGAAAACGGTTTCTACTATGACTTCTCCTATCGTCGCCCCTTCACGCCTGAAGACCTGGAGGCGATCGAAAAGCGCATGACGGAAATCGCAAAACGGGATATACCGATTTCGCGAAAGGTGCTGCCGCGCGACGAGGCGGTGGGCTATTTCAAGAGCATCAACGAGCACTACAAGGCCGAGATCATCGAATCCATCCCGGCTGACCAGCAGGTATCGCTCTACACCGAGGACAACTTCACCGATCTTTGCCGCGGACCGCATGTGCCGTCCACCGGCAAGCTCAAGGTGTTCAAGCTGACGAAACTTGCCGGCGCATACTGGCGCGGCGACTCCAAGAACGAGATGCTGCAGCGCATCTATGGCACGGCCTGGGCCAAAAAGGAGGACATGGAGTCCTATCTCCGCCAGATCGAGGAAGCCGAGAAGCGCGACCATCGCAAGCTCGCGCGCCAGCTCGATCTTTTCCACATGCAGGAGACCACCCCGGGGATGGTGTTCTGGCACCCCAAGGGATGGGTGCTCTGGCAGGCGGTGGAGCAATACATGCGCGCAAAATTCCGCGACCACGGCTACCAGGAGGTCCGCACGCCAACCATCATGGACAGGACGCTGTGGGAGAAATCCGGGCACTGGGAGAACTACCGCGACAACATGTTCACCACGTCTTCCGAGAACCGCGACTATGCGGTGAAGCCGATGAACTGCCCTGCCCACGTGCAGATCTACAACCACGGCCTGCACAGCTACCGTGACCTGCCGCTCAGGCTCGCAGAATTCGGCAGCTGCCACAGGAACGAATCGTCGGGCTCGCTGCACGGCCTGATGCGCGTGCGCGGATTCACCCAGGACGATGCCCACATATTCTGCACGGAATCCCAGGTGCAGGACGAAGTCTCGAACTTCATCGTGATGCTGAACGAGGTCTACAACGACTTCGGCTTCAACGAGGTGATCGTGAAGCTCTCGACCCGCCCGGAGAAGCGCGTGGGCTCCGACGAAAGCTGGGACAGGGCCGAGGCCTCTCTCGCAGCCGCACTGAAGCAGAACGGTCTGGAATACGAGATCCAGCCCGGCGAAGGCGCATTCTACGGCCCCAAGGTAGAGTTCACGCTGAAGGACAGCCTGGACCGCCTTTGGCAGTGCGGCACGATACAGCTGGACTTCAACCTGCCCGACAGGCTGGGCGCGGAATATGTCGCCGAGGACAACAGCCGCAGGCACCCCGTGATGCTGCACCGCGCGATCCTGGGATCGATGGAGCGCTTCATCGGCATCCTGATCGAGCACCACGCAGGCGCATTCCCTCTGTGGCTGTCTCCGGTGCAATGCGTGCTGATGAACATCTCGCAAGCCCAGGAGGAATATGCGCGCGAAATCGCGCAGAAATTGCAGGATGCCGGCATACGCGTGCAATTGGATTTGCGAAATGAAAAGATAACCTATAAAATACGCGAACATAGCATGCAGAAACTTCCTTATCAGCTGATCGTGGGCGACAAGGAGGTCTCTGGAAGACTGATAGCCGTGCGTACCCGCAGTGGTGAGGATCTCGGACAAATGACCCCGGAAGCATTGATCGGTCATTTGAAGGCCGAAGTCCAATCGGGCAGCACGGTTTAATTTTTGCCGATACGGAGACATTCCAATAGCACAGAACAAATTGCAGCGCATCAATGAAATGATCAACGCACCCAAGGTGCGTCTCATTGGACCAGACAAGGAACCCATGGGCATCGTGTCCAGCGCGGAGGCATTGCGCCTTGCGAACGAAGCCGAACTGGACCTGGTCGAGATCTCGCCGATGGCCGATCCGCCTGTTTGCAGGATCATGGATTACGGCAAGTTCAAGTATGCCGAGAGCAAGAAGCAGCACGAAGCCAAGCTCAAGCAGAAGCAGGTGCAGATCAAGGAGATCAAGTTCCGTCCGGGGACGGACGAGGGCGACTACAACATCAAGTTGCGCAACCTGATCAAGTTCCTGAACGAGGGCGACAAGACCAAGGTCACGCTGAGGTTTCGCGGACGCGAGATGGCCCACCAGGAGATCGGCATGCGCCTCATAGAGCGCGTGAAGGCGGATCTCGATGCGTATGGCGTGGTGGAGCAGTTTCCGAAGATGGAGGGCCGCCAGATGGTGATGGTGCTGGCGCCCAAGCCTTCGAAGAAATGATTTTCAGTCGCCAGGGGACGACCGGAAAGCAGCAGCAAGCATCCCCGGAATAAGTGGTGTACGGGTCAAGAAGTTCTCCCGGTCGGGAGGCACCTTCCACCATAACTTAAAAGGAGCAGTCATGCCTAAGATGAAAACCAAGAGCGGCGCGGCCAAGCGTTTCAAGGTCCGCGCAAGTGGCAGCATCAAGCGCTCGCAAGCGTTCAAGCGCCACATCCTCACCAAGAAGACCACCAAGAACAAGCGCCAGCTGCGCGGCACCGCAGCTGTTCATGAAACCAACACGGCATCGGTTCGCGCCATGATGCCTTACGCGTAAGGAGTAGACCATGCCCAGAGTCAAACGTGGTGTCGTCGCACGCGCAACGCACAAGAAGCTGTTAGCCAAGGCCAAGGGTTACCGCGGCCGCAGAAAGAACGTATACCGCATCGCCAAGCAGGCGGTGATGAAGGCGGGGCAATATGCCTACCGCGACCGCCGCCAGAAAAAGCGCCAGTTCCGCACCCTGTGGATCGCGCGCATCAATGCGGCTGCACGCGAGTTCGGCATGCCATACAGCGTGTTCATGAACGGTCTCAAGAAGGCGGACATCCAGATCGACCGCAAGGTTCTGTCCGACATCGCCATCTTCGACAAGCCCGCGTTCGCGAAGTTTGTAGAGCAGGCAAAAGCAAGCCTCGCCTAGCGAGCCTCGCAATCTGAGTTATCAGAAAGGGGGCGCACGCCCCCTTTTTTGTCACGGTGTGCTTTATGGAAGAACTACAACAAATTCTCGATCAGGCGCTGGCTCAGTTCTCAAAGATCAGCGACGAAGATCATCTCGAACAGGCCAAGGCAAGGTATCTGGGCCGCGATGGCAGCCTGACCGCCATGCTGAAGGGGCTTGGCAAGCTTTCCGCTGAGGAGCGCCCCAAGGCCGGAGCACGCATCAACCAGGTCAAGCAGGCAATAGAAGCCGCGCTGCAGGAGCGCCGGGACGCGCTTGGCCAGGCAAAGATGGCGGCAAGGCTGGCTGCCGAATCACTGGACGTCACGCTCCCCGGAAGGGGCATGGGATCGGGCGGGTTGCATCCCATCACGCGCACGCTGAAGCGCATAGAGCAGCTTTTTCATTCGCTCGGGTTTGCGACGACAGAGGGCCCCGAGATAGAGCATGACTTCTACAACTTCACCGCGCTCAACATACCCGAGCATCATCCGGCCCGCGCGATGCACGACACCTTCTACATCGATCCGAACCATGTGCTGCGCACCCACACCTCCCCGGTGCAGGTGCACTACATGCAGGAAAACAAGCCCCCCCTGAAGATCATCTCCGCGGGCCGCGTATACCGGGTCGATTCCGATGCGACCCATTCCCCGATGTTCCATCAGGTCGAAGGGCTCTGGGTGGACGAGGAGGTGAGCTTTGCAAACCTCAAGGGCGTGGTGCAGGATTTCCTGCAGCGCTTCTTCGAGCAGGACGATCTTGAGGTGCGCTTTCGCCCGTCCTTCTTCCCCTTCACCGAGCCCTCTGCAGAAATGGACATGAGCTGGCGCGGGGGATGGCTCGAAATCGGCGGATGCGGCATGGTGCATCCCAACGTGTTGAAGCACGTGGACATCGACAGCGAGAAATACCTGGGATTCGCATTCGGCCTGGGCGTCGAGCGGCTGGCGATGTTGCGTTACGGCGTGAACGACCTGCGCCAGTTTTACGAGAGCGATCTGCGCTTTCTGAAACAATTCAACTAGGAATCCCGAAATGAAATTTTCCGAGAACTGGCTAAGAACCTGGGTGAACCCGGATCTCACGAGCGAGGAACTCTCGCATCTGCTGACGATGGCGGGCCTCGAGGTCGAGGCGATGGAAAGGGTGGCGCCCGCCTTCAGCGGCGTGGTGGTGGCAGAAGTCCTGTCCGTCGAGAAGCATCCCGATGCGGACCGCCTGAACGTATGCCGGGTGAATGTCGGCGAAGCCGAGCCGCTTGCCATCGTGTGCGGCGCACCCAACGTGAAGGCGGGCATCAGGGTTCCCTGCGCCCGCATAGGCGCCGTGCTCCCGAACGACTTCAGGATCAGGCAGGCCAAGGTGCGCGGAATCGAGTCTTTCGGGATGCTCTGCTCAAGCAAGGAGCTTGGCCTCCCCGAGGAAAGCGACGGTCTGCTGATACTGCCAGGGGATGCGCCTGTGGGCGAAGACCTGCGCCGTTATCTGGACTTTGACGACCATCTCTACACGCTGAAGCTCACGCCCAACCGCAGCGACTGCTCCGGGATAGCCGGCATCGCGCGCGAAGTCGCAGCGCTTACGGGATGCGGGATCCATCCGATTTCCGTCGCCGACACACCGGCTGCCCTGTCCGATAGGATGGAAGTCAGGATCGATGACAAAGCCGCCTGTCCGCTTTATTGTGGAAGGCTGGTGAAGGGTATAAATGCGAATGCGAAAACGCCCGCCTGGATGCAGCGCCGCCTGGAGCGCAGCGGGGTGCGTTCGATCAGCGCGGTCGTCGACATCACGAACTATGTGATGATGGAATTCGGACAGCCCATGCATGCATTCGATGCGGACAAGCTTTCCGGCGGCATCACCGTGCGGCGCGCAACAAACGGAGAAAGCCTCAGGCTGCTGAACGACCAGTCCGTCACCCTCGACGAACAGGTGCTCGTGATCGCGGACCAGAAGCGCGCGCTCGCCTTGGCCGGCATCATGGGAGGACAGGACAGCAGCGTGGGCGATGACACCAAAAACGTCTTCCTGGAGGCGGCCTATTTCAATCCCGATGCGATCGCCGGGCGCGCCCGCCGCTTCGGACTCGCGACGGACTCCTCCTTCCGCTTCGAGCGAGGCGTGGATTTTGCCGCCACGAGAAAATGCCTTGAGAGGGCAACGCAGCTGATCATCGAGATCTGCGGCGGCCAGGCCTGCGAGGCCACCGAGATATCAGGCACCATGCCTGTGCGCGAACCGATAACGCTTCGCGCATCACGCGTCTGTCGCGTATTGGGCATTACGCTTGAAACGGACAGGATTGCGTCCATCCTCGAGCGTCTTAAGCTCGGGTTCAAACCCGATGGCGACCTTTTCATCGTCACCCCCCCCTCTTTCCGCCATGACCTGGAGATAGAGGCAGACCTGATCGAGGAAGTCGCACGCCTCCACGGCTATGAAAACATTCCGGCGATTTCGCCTCATGCAAGGCTCACCATGCTTCCGGACAGCGAGACCGTCCGCAGCATCTCCGGCATCAAGCAGAAACTGGTCGAGCGGGACTATCAGGAGATCGTCAGCCTTTCCTTCTCGGACCTGGATACCGAAAGGACGCTTTCCGGTAACGCCGATCCGGTCCACCTTCAGAACCCGATAGCGAGCAATCTCTCCGTGATGCGCAGCTCCCTCTTGGGCGGACTGCTGGCGGCGCTCAGATTCAATCTCAACCGGCGGCAAGCGCGTGTGCGCCTCTTCGAAGCTGGTGCATGCTTTTCCAGATCGGATAACGGATACGCTCAGAACGAGCGGGTCTCGGGCATCGCATATGGCAGCAGGATGCAGGAGCAATGGGGCGCAAAACCGGTTCCGGTCGATTTCTACGACGTGAAGGCGGATGTCGAGGCGCTGCTTTTCCCTTCCGTTCCAGAATTCCTGCCAGCACCCCATCCGGCTTTCCATCCAGGCCGTTCCGCGGAGATCTTCTGCGGCGGCAGAAGCATAGGATGGATGGGTGAACTCCATCCGAACTGGCAGCAGGACATGCCGCAGGCCTGCATCCTTTTCGAACTCGATGCGGATGCGCTGATGAAGGCGGACGTCCCCCATCTCGAGGAGGTCGCGAAGTCCCTGCCCGTGAGGCGCGATCTCGCGGTTCTGGTGGACGAGCATGTGCAGGCGAAGGATCTTGCAGATGCGATGCGCGAAGCAAAGGCGCCATACGTGCAGGAGATCACCCTGTTTGACGTATACAGGGGAACCGGCGTCGCGCAAGGCAAAAAAAGTCTTGCATTCCGGGTGTTGTTACAAGATACTCAAAAGACGCTCAACGAAGGCGAAATCGAACAGAGCATTGCGTTGCTGGTTGACGCATTGAACAATAAGGGTGCGCAATTGCGCATGTAACAAGGGGGAAAGATGGTATCGACGCTGACTAAAGCCGAACTGGCTGACTTGCTTTTTGCCAAGGTCGGATTGAACAAACGCGAAGCCAAGGAAATGGTGGAAGCATTTTTTGAAGAGATACGCGCACAGCTGGAACAGGGCGAGAGCGTGAAGCTTTCCGGATTTGGAAATTTCCAGCTGCGCGACAAGCCGCAGCGCCCGGGCAGGAACCCGAAAACAGGCATCGAGATCCCGATCTCGGCGCGCCGCGTGGTGACATTTCATCCAAGCCAGAAGCTGAAGACGATGGTGGAAAAATCGTATCATGGAACACCACAAACCCAACTCTGAACTTCCCCCCATCCCTGCGAAGCGCTACTTCACGATAGGTGAGGTCAGCGAATTGTGCTGCGTCAAGGCTCATGTGCTGCGCTACTGGGAGCAGGAATTCACCCAGCTCAACCCCATCAAGCGCAGCGGCAACCGCCGCTACTACCAGCATCACGAGGTCGTGCTGATAAGGCGGATACGCGAGCTGCTCTACGAGCAGGGTTTCACGATCAGCGGCGCGCGCAACAAGCTCGACGGCACCCGCGAACCCGCACAACCCGGAACCTCCGCGATAGACGTGGATGCTCTCAGACGGGAAATCAAGGAGATCATTTCTCTGCTCGAGGCTTAATAATTTCCGGCAGCTCTGGTATAATCTCCGCTTTCAGCGTGTAGCGCAGCCTGGTAGCGCACTACCTTGGGGTGGTAGGGGTCGGAGGTTCAAATCCTCTCACGCTGACCAACAAAACAGGGCCTGCTTGAAGCAGGCCCTGTTCATTTCAGTTGTCCTTTGCGCCCTGCGCAATCCAGCTCTTGATCGTCTCGATTTTCCTGCCGGGCAGACCGCCCTTGAGCTCGAAAGGCATCTTGATCGCGGGATGGGCCCTCCCCTCTATCAGCTGGACAAGAACGCTCGAGAAGCTGTCTCCTGGCTTGATGACCGGGCCATATTTTGTGCCCTTCATCAGACTGGCATAGGTCGTCATGTCGAGCCCGCTTGCCTCGTAACCCTTGCCACCGGGCTCGTGGCAATTCAGGCAATAGTCGTGGAGTATGGGATAGACATCGGACTTGTAGCTCACGCCTTGCTCGGCATGCGCAGCAGACGCTGCCAGAACCAAACCGAAGAACAAAACCTTGCTTTTCATGTCGCACCTCGCAGAATTGGATTATTCGGACTCAGGACGCATAAAGCCATAATGGCTTCAGGTGAATGATAGCCCTGTTCCGTCTGTCTTACCATCCATTCTTGAAGTTTCCGAAGGGCGAAAACAACAAAGCCCTCGCGAGGAGGGCTTTGTTGTTTGTAAGGGGTCTGACGATGACCTACTTTCGCATGGGCAATCCACACTATCATTGGCGCGGAGCCGTTTCACTGTCCTGTTCGGGATGGGAAGGAGTGGGGCCAGCTCGCTATGGTCGTCAGA
>JAJZTF010000015.1 GCA_021821945.1 Pseudomonadota bacterium | reverse complement strand
CGTTAATCTCATACCCAGTCATCGCTTCTTCTCCTTCGGTTATTAATCGTCTCGACAACGTTAATTTACCGAATCGAAGCGGTGGCTACCAGCCAACCTAATTTACAGCATTTTACGGACTCAACCGTTTAGGACGGGTCACCAACATTCAGTCTGAAATTAAATTATTGTAATAGTCGCGCTTTTTTCTGCGGCGCATTATTAAATTCGTACATCATCCCTAAAGAATCGCCGGGGGCGGCCGCTATCCCCAAAACCGCTCAGACAAAAAGGATACTCATGAATACCAACACGAGCATCGCTACCAAGGTCCGTTGGCTAGTCCAGTCCGTTTTGCTGCTGATCAGCATTGCCGTTGCGATTTCGTTCTACGCGATAGAGCGGAAGAACATGCATCAGGCCGAAAGAGACAAGATAGAATCCCTTGCCGATGGCGTCATCAATGGCGCGAACATGCTGATGCTGAACGGCATCATCAGCGACCCCGAACAGAGAAAACTCTTCATCAAGAAGATGGGCTCGAGCGAAAACGTCAAATCCCTGAGGCTGATACGGAACAAGCTGGTGCAGAAGCAATTCGGGCAGGGACTGCCCGAGGAGCAGCCGGCAGACCAGGACGAAATCCGCGCGCTGGAAGACGGAAAGCCCTTCTTCAGGGAAGAGGGAAACATCTATCACGGCATAGTCCCGTACACGGAGAGCAAGAACTTCAGGGGCACCAACTGCCTGATGTGCCATGATGTACCCGAGGGCTACCACAACGGCGCTTCCGTCGTCGATCTCGACGTCACCGCCAACAACGAGAAGCTCAAAAGACTCGCATGGATATCGGTCGGTGCGATCATCGCGACCCAGGTGCTGCTTTCCCTCCTCATCAACTACATACTCCACAGGTTCGTCTCCAGGCCTGCGGGGCGCTTGCAGATGGCGATCACGGACATCAGCAAGACAGGCGACTTTACCCGCCGGGTGGAGGTGAGCGGCAACGACGAGATCGGCCAGACGGCCAGATCATTCAATTCGCTGATGGAGAGCCTGCAGAAGGCATTCGGCGACATACACGACGGGATCAGGAAGGTGGCGGACTCATCCCACTCCCTGTCTGACTCATCCCGGCAGCTTGCAAAGAGTTCGAGCAGCCAGAGCGATGCCGCTTCCGCCATGGCCGCAACTGTCGAACAGGTAACGGTCAGCATCGCGCATGTCTCCGAAGGGGCCAAGGAAGCATTGAGAATCTCCAGGGATTCGAGCGAACGTTCCGAACGCGGTGGCGAAATCATCCAGCGCGCCGCCGAGGAAATGATGAAGATCGCCGACAGCGTCCGTCAGACATCAAGCTCCATCGAAAATCTCGGAAAGCAGTCGAATCAGATATCCGTGATCGTGAACGTGATCAAGGAGATTGCCGACCAGACCAACCTGCTTGCGCTCAATGCGGCGATCGAGGCTGCCCGCGCAGGAGAGCAGGGGAGGGGATTCGCAGTGGTCGCAGACGAGGTGCGCAAGCTCGCCGAACGCACAGCCAAGTCCACCCAGGAAATCACCGGCATGATCGCCGTCATGCAGAATTCCTCGAAGGCGGCAGTTGCCGAGATGTCCTTCATGGTCAGCCAGGTCGACGAGGGTGTGGCCCTGGCCAGACAGGCAGGGGATGCGATCGTCCAGATCAAGACGGAATCGGGGGATGTCACGAATACCGTGGAGGAAATTTCCGATGCCCTTTCAGAGCAGAGCAAGGCCAGCCATGACATCGCGGTGCAGATCGAAAAAGTCTCACAGATGATAGAAATGAACAGCGCCGCAGCAGAACAGACCGCCTTTGCCGCCACGGGCCTCGAATCCCTGGCAGAGGAAATGCACGCCACCGTCAGCAAGTTCAAGGTCTGAAGCTGCCATAGCGTTAAGCGGCGCAATCCTGCCGGGGGTAGCGAAGAATACCGAAAGTTTGTATCCTTCCGTCGTGATCTGAGGCGGGTTGAATTGCCAAACCGCCGCCCAAGGCATGGCCCGACAACTTCCCCGGGTCTGCCGATTTGCAGACTCCATCATGAAAGAGGGGCATCATGTACAAGCACATACTGGTAGCGGTGGACGGCAGCGCAACTTCGGACAAGGCGCTGGCCGAGGCGATCAATCTCGCGAAGGACCAGCAGGCGAGGCTCAAGATCGTATACACCGTTGATGATGCCAGCATCTTCACCGCTGCCGATGTACCGGATGCCGTCGGCATAGAGAAGTCCTGGATAGCGGCAGGGCAAAAGATACTGGAGAAGGCCCGGAAAAAGGCGGAAGACGCCGGGATCGAGGTGGAGACCAAGCTGCTGCAGACCGACATCATGGGAGAGAAGATTCCGGATGCCATCGTGAACGAGGCTAAGACCTGGCCTGCCGACCTGCTGGTCGCGGGAACCCATGGAAGGCGCGGACTCGCCCACCTTTTGATGGGCAGCGTGGCAGAGGGCATCGTCAGGAGCAGCCCCACGCCGCTTCTGCTGGTCCGCGGAAAATGATCCGTCAGTTTCCGAACCAGAACGAACTGCCCTTCATCAGGAATTCCACATACGGCATGTAGTGCGACCCGTCGCATGAAAAGGTCAGACTGATCGTTCCGTTGAAGATGTTGATCGAGGCCGTGCGCAGATAGAATGTCGCATCCGACATGCGCAACGATTTCATCGTGGCCAGTATCCTCTGGATCTCCTCTTTGGGTATCTCGGCGCTCGCCGGGTAATCGCGACGGGGGAAGATCAGGCAGATGTCCGGATCGGTCAGTGCATCCTGTTCAAGCAGGCGGTAGCGATACGGATCGTCAATCGTCCAGATCGTCACCCTGCTGCTCGAGAAATGCAGCATGCACTGAAAGACGCCCCGCTCGGTCAGCAGTTCCTCGAGTATCGGCAGGGTCAGATCGAAGCTCTTGTCCATCGCGCTTTCGACCCTGGACTGCATGAACACGGTATTCCTGATCGCCTGGTCGCCCTTGAGCTGCCGCCAGTATCCCGGCTCGTCATAGAGCCCGGATGTCACAGGCAGATTTCTCAGGTCGAAGTCAGCACCGATGTAGCCCAGCATCTCTCCGTCCTTGCGCACGACCTGGAGAGCCGTCAGGGAAGGGCGGCGATCGCGCAGGCTGATGTAGGCATCCGAGAGCAAAAATCCCCAGGGGGGCATCGCCTCCTTCATGTAAGGACGCTGCGACCGGTCTCTTCCGAAATGCGTCAGATCGTATCCGTCCTTCCCCACGTTGTCGCTGATCTGGCAGCCGGTGCTGTCGAGACAGTACAGGAAATCGCAGTGCGGAATCCTTGAAAACTCGCCCTGCATGAGCTCATTCAGGCGATCGCGGCTGCCCCAAGCGGGAATGCACTTCTCCACGAGCTGCGCCATGGGCTCATGCAGCCGCTTGCCCAGTTCCTCGCGCTGCAGATAGATGCTCTCTTTCCACGATTTTTCCATGCTCTTGATGACAACCCGAAATATAAAAAGTTTCCCCGCCTCATGTCACATGCCTGTCACAACGGCGCACTATTGTACGCTGCGTATCAAACCGTTAAGAGTAAAAATCATGCTTGCAAACCAGAGGCATTCCGCGCAGAGTGAGACTGAAAATGTCGTGCATGTTCCCGCACTTGCTTCAACCACTCTCCAGGAGATCATCGGCCAGCGCAAGCTGAGTGCGCTTTTCCAGCCGCTCATCAACATGAAGAACGGCGATTTCCTGGGCTTCGAGGGACTGATACGCGGTCCTGCGGACAGCCCCCTGCATGCCCCCATCACGCTTTTCAACGCGGCCGAGAAGCAGGGCTTGTCGCTGGAGGTCGAGATGCTTGCGCGACAGATCGTGCTGGAGTCCTTTGCCAGGCAAAAACTTCCCGGCAACCTGTTTCTCAACATAAGTCCCGAGACCCTCAACCATCCGAGCTTCAGGAATGGCCAGACGCTGGAATTCATGCATGAGATCGGCATCGACCCTGCGCGGGTCGTGATAGAGATCACCGAAAACCAGCCCACCTATGATTTTGAAGGCATGAAGAGCGCCCTTCTGCACTACCGCGCGATGGGCTTCAAGATCGCCATAGACGATCTGGGCGCAGGATTCTCCAGCCTGCGTCTCTGGTCCGAGCTGCGCCCGGATTTCATCAAGATAGACATGCATTTCGTGCAGGGGGTAGATCACGATCCGATCAAGCTGCAGTTCCTGCAGTCCATACAGCAGATAGCCGAGCGCTGTGGCACATGCGTCATCGCCGAAGGCATAGAAACCGAGGGCGAACTGCGCGTGATCAAGGACATCGGCATCGACTTCGGGCAAGGCTATTTCATCGCAAGGCCCAGTCACACTCCGCCGCTTTTTGCCTCCAGCGACACGGGCAGCATCATCGGGTCTTCCAACATCGCCGTTTTCCCGACCGAGAGCATGAACAGGCGTGGCCACATGACCGCGCACAAGCTTCTGAGCTATGTCGAGCCGGTTCAGCCTGAAACCACGAATGACCAGGTTCTCGAACGCTTCACCAGCAATCCCTCCCTGCGCACCATCCCTGTCGCCAAAAACGGCATGCCCAAGGGACTGATCAACCGCTACCAGTTTCTCGAGTGCTTCGCCAAACCCTTCCAGCGCGAACTGATGGGCAGGAAGCCCTGCAGCAGCTTCATGCAGCTCAGTCCATTGCTTGTCGAAAAAAACATGCCCATTGAGGAACTCAGCCACTTCATGGCCGAAGCGGACAGCCGCCATTTCGCGGACGGTTTCATCATCACGGACAACGGGCGGTATATCGGCATCGCCTCGGGTCAGGACCTGCTTCGCGAACTGACACAGATGCAGCTCGAGGCCGCGCGTTACGCAAACCCGCTGACGCTTTTGCCCGGCAACGTCCCCATCAACGAGCATATCGAACGCCTGCTCCTGGCAAACACGCCATTCATCGCCTGCTATTGCGATCTCGACAACTTCAAGCCCTTCAACGACTGCTATGGCTATCGCAAGGGCGATGAAATGATACAGCTGACGGGCAGGCTGCTGGGCTGGGCATGCGACCAAAAGCAGGATTTCATCGGTCATGTCGGCGGGGACGACTTCATCCTCCTGATGCAGAGCAGGGACTGGAAGACCCGTTGCGAACAGGCGCTGCGCTCATTTGAACAGGCCTCTTCGCTGATGTTCAGGGAGGAACACCTGAATTCCGGCGGTTACTTCAGCGAATCGCGCGACGGAAGCGTTCAGTTTCATCCCATCACCACGCTTTCGATAGGCGCGATCCAGGTATCTCCCGGCCAGTTCATGTCCCATCACGAAGTCTCCGCAGCGATGAGCGCCGCAAAAAAGATGGCCAAGAAGACGTTAGGCAACAGCCTGTTCATAGAACAGCGCACCTTCAAGAAATGATGCCCGTCATCGGCGCGTTCCGCGCAACCCGGCTGATGTTCCATCTGGTCCATGGCTTCATCCTTGCTGCAGGTTTTCCGAGATTCAAGGCAGACCGGAAACGCCGCATCCTTCAGCGCTGGTCCTGCAAGCTGCTCTGCATACTGAATGTCAAGCTGGCTTTCGAACCGGTGAGCCTGCCGGATTCCTGCATCGTCGTCACCAACCACATCTCCTGGCTCGACGTCTTCGTGCTGAACGCGGTCGCGCCCATGCGCTTCGTCGCAAAATCGGAAGTCAGGCAGTGGCCGCTGTTCGGCTGGTTATGCGCCCGGGCGCAGACGCTGTTCATCGAGCGGGGCCGCGCGCGCGATGCCGCGCGCATCAACCGGCAACTTGTAAAGCTGCTGCAGGAGGGGGAGTCCCTGGTCGTCTTTCCCGAAGGCACGACGACAGACGGGAAAACGGTGGGTGCCTTCCACGCGTCATTGCTGCAGCCCGCAGTCGATGCGGAGGCCGCCGTATATCCCCTTGCGATACGCTATCAGGATGCGCATGGCAGGCACAGCGCGGCCGCCGCCTACATAGGCGATGTCTCCTTCATCGCCTCTCTCTGGAACATCCTGGTCTGCAGGAGCCTGCATGTGCGCCTCATCGCGACTTCCTCCATAGACGCCTCGAACAGCGACAGGCGCAGCCTTGCCCATCAGGCGAGAGCACAGATACATGAGGCAATACTCGAGATGTCGGCGCCCTAGCAGCGCAAAAACCACAAAATGAATATTGCCATATGATTATATAATCATCTTGCAAAATTCCACTCCTCCGCTTATCCTCGCGTGAAATGCACGGTTCGCTCTGCCTCCAGTCCATCGGAGCGCATGCGGCTTGCCTCAAGAACAGGTGAACCGGGATTTTTGTTCAGGGACCACAATCTAAATTAAGGAAGAAAATGTTATTTTCATCAGCTCGAATCCACGACACGATGAACGGCATACTGCTCTCGCTGCTGTTCGCTCTGTCTGCGATGTACCTTGGATCCATGTCATGGATAGCTTCAACCGGCCTCTCCCCGCTCATCCTGGCGATCTTCATGGGCATGATCTATGCCAACACGCTCCGCAGCAAACTGCCGGCAGAATGGGTGCCCGGCGTGCAATTCACCGCAAAGAACATATTGCGCCTGTCCATCATCCTCTATGGCTTCCGGCTGACCTTTCACGAGATCGCGGGCCTTGGCTGGCAGGTGCTGGTGCTCGACCTCGTCGTCATCACTTCGACCATAGGCCTGGCTTGGCTGGTCGGCACAAAAGTTCTGGGCATGGACAGGGACTCGAGCCTTCTGGTCGGCAGCGGCTCGGGCATCTGCGGCGCGGCGGCAGTCCTGGCAACCGAAGGAACGCTGCAAAGCGAGCCATACAAGACGGCTTCCGCAGTCGCGACCGTGGTCATATTCGGCACGATCTCGATGCTGCTCTATCCCTTCGCGCAGAATCATGGCTGGCTGGGACTGACGGACAGGCAGTTCGGCATATGGTCAGGTGCAACCATACATGAAGTCGCACAGGTCGTTGCAGCCGGGAATCTCGCCGGATCCTATGCAGACGCGGTGCTGGTGAAAATGGGGCGCGTGCTGCTGATGGCCCCGGTGCTGCTCTTCATCCGGTGGTTGCTGCAATACTTCGCGACGCACAGCAAGTCCGGCACGCCGACCAAGGCTCCGGCTCCCCCCTTGTTCATCCTTTACTTCATCGCCGTCGTCGCCTTGAACAGCCTGGGCATCATCCCGAAATCCATGGTCAATGCGATCAACCAGGTGGACCAGCTGCTGCTCGTTGCGGCGATGGCAGCCCTGGGCATCGAATCCACATGGCAGAAGATCAGCGCATCCGGTCCCAAGTCCTTCATGCTCGCCAGCGTGCTTTTCGTGTGGTTGAGCGTGGGCGGTCTCATGGCCGTGAAAACCTTCTTCTGATTTTCCAGTCCCCCGCAAGGGGGAGGTCAGCCGGGCAACTTGCTGCGCAGCAAGTCCCGGTCGAACCACCAGGCATCGCCCACGATGGCGTTCACGACCTGACCCAGCCGCGGCAGGAATAACTCCGGCTTGCGCAGGCCAAGATTGTCCATCCACGCATCCAGTCCACTCTGATCCCTCACCTTGCTGTGACGCGCCGCGACTCTTGCGACGAGGTCATTGGCGAGCAGACTCCAGTCGCCGTGCTCCTCGTCGCTCGCCCGCAAATCGATCACATAGCGCGCAGTGATCGCTGCGAGCGCTGCCCCGTCGGCGTGATCGGGCGTCTCGGTCACCACGTGATCCAGCATCGCATAGGTGAGTTGCGGTGGGACCGGAAAGGTCACGGCCAGCCACACTCCCATGCCCAGCGCCGGTATCGACTGAGGCTGGCCTGTCTGATAGAGCACATTGCAGGCCTCGACCGCATCCCGCCAGGATTCCTTTTTCAGCGCAGCATCGAATGCCTTGCGCGCATACATCCATGCCTCTTCCTTCCTGTCCAGCCAGATCAGGATCTCGGCGATGTCGAGCTCTAGCCTTGCCTTGGTCAAGGGATCGGCGCCCGAATAGAGCGCCAGCTCGGCATTCTTCTCACGAAGCTGCTGCTCGAACTCTTGCCTCTCCTCTTCGGTCAGGCTGTTGTTCATGTCTACCATGGGAACAGGTGGATCAATTTCATTCGTCATCTGCTTGCCCTATCCTCAATCATGGTTCCTGGTTTTGATACACGACTTGACCGTCGATCAGCGTATAGCGGACTCTGCCCTGGACTTCCTGCCCGATGAAGGGCGTGTTCTTTCCCTGGCTTTGCAATGCGGAAGGTTCGACGCGCCAACAGGCATCGGCATCGAATATGCAGATGTCGGCCGCAGAACCCACGCCCAGATGTCCGGCATCAATGCCGAGCACCCTTGCCGGATGAACCGTTACTCTCCCCAGCGCATCTGGCAGCGCGATTTTTTCCTGCCTGGCCCATTTCAGCATCAGCGGAAGCATGAGCTCGACGCCGGTCGCGCCCGATTCGGCCTCTGCAAAGGGGAGCTGTTTCGCATCCTCATCCACGGGCGCATGGTTGGTGCAGATCGCGTCTATGGTGCCGTCCAGCAGACCGGCCCTGAGCGCTGCCCGGTCCCTCAGGCTACGCAAGGGAGGATTCAGCCTGCAATTCGTGTCGAAGTAGCCGATGTCCATTTCCGAAAGATGCACGTGGTTGATCGACACATCGCAGGTCACGTATAGACCCTGCTGCTTCGCCTGGCGCACCAGTTCCACGCCTGCTGCGCTGGAAATCCTGCAGATGTGAAGCTTCGCACCCGTCTCTCTCGCCAAGGACAGCATCGTGGATAGCGCAATGGTTTCCGCACATACCGGGATCGCGGGCAGCCCCGAGCGCGTTGCGACTTCCCCGTCGTGAGCTACGCCATCCTTCGCAAGGAAGCTGTCCTGCGGGCGCAGCCAGACCGAAAAACCGAAGGTCGCGGCATACTGCATCGCCCGGTACAGCACCCTGGTGTCGGTGAGCGGCGCATCGGCCTGACTGAATGCAACACAACCCGCTTCGACCAGCTCTGCCATCTCGGTCAGCTCCGTGCCCCTGAGTCCTGTCGTCAGCGCCGCGACTGGATAGAGGCGCGCCTGGTGCAGGTTCCTGGCCCTGTGCTTCAGCATCTCGACGAGCCCTGGCTCGTCCAGTGGCGGATCCGTGTCAGGCGGACAGGCAAGGCTCGTGATTCCGCCGGCAACGGCCGCATACATCTCGGATTCAAGCGTGGCCATGTATTCGAATCCTGGCTCCCTCAGCCTTGCCGCAAGCTCGATCAGGCCGGGTGCGACGATGAGCCCTGCAGCATCGATCACCCGGACGGCCACAAATCCATCGGGCGCATCGCCTATCGCCGCGATGCATCCGTTCTGGACATAGACGTCCAGCATCGCATCGATGCCGTTTCGAGGATCGATCAGCCTTCCATTCTTGATGAGCAGATTCATTTGTTGTTTCCCGCCAGAACGCTCATCACTGCCATGCGCACCGCAATCCCGAAGGTCACCTGGGAAAGAATCACGGACTGTGAGCCATCCGCCACGCGAGAATCGATCTCGATGCCGCGGTTCATCGGCCCGGGATGCATCACGATCGCATCGCTTTTCGCAAAGCCAAGCTTCTCTTCCGTCAGCCCGTAGTTCTTGAAGTATTCCTGACCCGAGGGGAGCAGGGCGCCCTGCATGCGCTCGTTCTGCAATCTCAGCATTAGCACCACATCCACATCCTTCAATCCATGCGCCATGTCGTGGTAGACCTGCACCCCGAGGTTCTCGACCGCGGCGGGCAGCAGCGTCTTGGGCGCGATCACCCTGATCTCCGGCACGCCAAGCGTCGTCAGCGCGTGGATCTGCGAACGCGCAACGCGAGAATGCAGCACATCGCCGACGATTGCGACGCGCAGGTTGTGGAACTCCTTCTTGTAATGGCGGATCGTGAACATGTCCAGAAGCGCCTGGGTGGGATGCGCATGCCTGCCGTCTCCCGCGTTGATCACGTGAATCTCCGGCGCGACATGACGCGCGATCAAATGGGCCGCCCCGCTCTCGGAATGGCGCACCACGAACATGTCCGCATGCATCGCGCAGAGGTTGTCGACCGTATCCAGCATGGTCTCCCCCTTGCTGGTCGATGACGAGCCTATGTTCAGATTGACCACGTCGGCCGAGAGGCGCTTTGCGGCAATCTCGAAGGTGGTCCTGGTCCGCGTGCTGTTTTCGAAGAAGATGTTGAATACGGACTTTCCGTGCAGCAGCGGAACCTTCCTGGTCTCCCGGCCCGCCGCATCCAGAAAGGACGATGCCCGGTCGAGTATGTCGAGCATGATGCGGACTGGCAGGCCTTCCGTGGTCAGGAGGTGCTGCAATTCCCCGTGCCTGTTGAGTTGCGGATTATTCATGCGCGCTTCCCCTTCCCGCCCTGACGGCCGCCTGCGGCTCGTCGAGATAGGCCTGCAGGATCTGCTGCGCGGCATACTGGTCTATCCATTTCTTCTGTTCCCTGCCCGTGATGCCTTCCATTTTCAGACGGCTGCTGGCTGCGTGCGATGTATAGCGCTCATCGACCAGCATCACGGGAAGCTTGAATCTGCCGTTTAAGCGATTCGCAAAACGCCTGCAAAGCGCGGTCAGTTCGTGTCCTGCGCCGTCATCGCTAAAAGGCAGCCCGACCAGCATAGCCGCAGGCTGCCACTCATTGACGAGCAAAGCTATCCTGGCGAAGCGCTCGTCGTTCTTCTCGCCATCAATGGTCGTCAAAGGGCGCGCGCTGGCCGCATGGGTGTTGCCGACTGCAACCCCTATGCGCCTGGTTCCGAAATCAAAGGCAAGCAGAGTTCCTGTTAGTTCAACGCCTGGATCCTCGTTCCTGATTCCTGATTCCCGGCCCTCAGGCATGCCCTGCATCCTCGACCAGCATCGAATAGTTGACGCCAAGCAGCGCCATCGCTGCACCCAGCTTCTCTTCGGCGGGCAGTCCGAAGAGGATGTGCTCGTTCGCAGGCACGGTGAGCCAGGTGTTTTCGTTGATCTCGTGCTCGAGCTGCCCCTGCTCCCAGCCGGAATAGCCAAGGGTCACCAGGAAATGGTCAGGACCTTTTCCTTCCGCCATCGCCTCGAGTATGTCCTTGGAGGTGGTCAGGGCAACCTTGTCGTTGATGCGCAACGTCGACTGCCAGTCCTGCGCCGTGTCGTGGAGCACGAACCCGCGCTCGACCTGAACGGGGCCGCCCACATGCACCGGCACATGCTCGAGCTCGGGCTGATGCAACGGAATATTGATCTGGTCGAACATCTCGCCCATGGTCAGGCTGATCGGGCGGTTGATCACCAGACCCAGCGCGCCGTTCTTGTCGTGCTCGCAGATGTAGGTCAGGGTTCCGGCAAAGAAACCCTCCTGCACGGCGGGCATGGCAATCAGGAAATGATTGGTCAGATCGAACTTGGACATGCCGGCATTGTATCCGGCTCTGCAGTCCTTCACAATGTCGATAAACTAGGCCTTCAAAGCCAGCAATGAGGCAATCTGCTCGAGCAGCTCGTCTTCCTGGAAGGGCTTGCCAAGATAGGCATTGACCCCCAGGCCCATCGCATGGTCGCGATGCTTGTCCGCCGCCCGTGAAGTGATCATGATGATGGGGACTCCCCTCGTCTTCTCGTCGCTGCGCATCAGCTTGGTGAGTTCGAATCCGTCCATGCGCGGCATCTCGATATCGAGCAGCATCACATCAGGCACGATTTCCTTCAGTTTCTCCAGCGCATCGACGCCATCCTTGGCCGTCTCCACCTGATATCCGGAGCGCACCAGGAGACGCGATGTGATCTTGCGCACCGTCAGCGAGTCGTCCACGACCATGATGGTCGGCTGGGAAGGCGGCAATGCCACCTCCTCAACCCTGGGCATCCTGCGCACCGCAAAGCGTTGCTTCATCTGAGCGGGATTCAAAATCAACACCACCGCGCCGTTGCCCATGACAGTCGCACCGGCGATTCCGGAAAGCCTGGAGAGCTGCGGGCCGATATTCTTCACCACCGCCTCCCTGTTTCCGCGCAGCTCGTCGACATGCAGGGCTATCCGCTGGTTGCCGCTGCGCAGCAGCAGAACCGGATTGTATGGCAGAACTTCGGGCTCGCGTTCATCATCGCCCAGCAGGGTCGGCAGATAGCTGAATGGATAGGTGTTGCCTTCCCACTGGATCTTCTGTTCGCTGTAGTATGTCTGCAGCTCTTCGGGCTTTATCTGACGCACCTGCTCGACCATGGTGGACGGAATCGCATAGGTCTGATCCCCTGACTGCACCATCAGCACCTGGGTGACCGCAAGGGTCAGCGGCAGATGGATCGTGAAACGCGTCCCTTTGCCTGCCGTCGAGCTGACGTCTATCCTTCCCCCCAGCCCCGTGATCTCGCTGCGAACGACATCCATGCCTATGCCACGCCCTGCAATCTCCGTGACTTCTGCCGCAGTCGACACACCCGTCGTGAAGATCAGTTCGGCCAGCTGTTCCTCGCCGATTTCGCTGTCCTGCAGCAATCCCCTCCTGACCGCCTCCGCCCTCAGGCCGGCAAAGTCGAGCCCCCTTCCGTCATCGCTGAACTCGAACACCACCTCGTTGCTTTCCTGGCGCAGGGCCAAGCGTATCTCGCCGATCGCATCCTTGCCGCTCCTGATCCTCTGCTCCTCGTCTTCGAGGCCGTGCACGATCGCGTTTCTCAAAAGATGCTCGAAGGGCGCGGTCATCTTTTCCAGCACGCTGCGATCCAGCTCCACATTCGTGCCTTCAAGCTCCAGGTTGGCGCGCTTGTGAAGCTCCTTGCCGGTCTGCCTGACCAGCCGGTACAGCCGCTCGCTCATGCTGCCGAAGGGCACCATGCGCACGCCCATCAGATTCTGCTGCAGCTCGCGGTTCAACCGCGACTGCGCAACCAGCGCCGAACCTGCCTCGTCTATGTTCTTGAGCAGCGCCTGCTGAACGGTCTGCACGTCGTGCACGCTTTCGTTCATGAACCTCGTCAGTTCCTGCAGACGCGTGAAGCGGTCGAACTCCAGCGGATCGAATTGTTCGTTGTGTTCGACAGACAGCGAGACACGGGCCTGGATCTGACTTTCCGCCTGGATCTCCACTTCCCGCAGCTGCTTGCGCAATTTGGCCACGCTGCCCGTCAGTTCCAGCAGCCCCTCCTTGAATGCGCGCAGCTCGGTCTCCACGCGCGATCGAACCACGCTGACCTCGCCCGCCTGATTGACCAGACGATCTATGACATCGGAACGCACGCGCAGCATGCCTGCCTGTTGCACACGCTCCAATGCAGCAGGAACCGCCTCAACCTGCTCTTCCTCAACGGCCGCCTTTCCGGTGCGCAATTCCTCGAGCAGCGCATTGAGCCGGTCCAGATCGCTCTCGAGCTCGTCCAGTGTGCCTTCCGCAAGCCTCTCATCGAGCAGGCTGCTTTCCATTTCATGCGCGATATCGCCCATGCGCATCGCACCCGTCATGCGCGCGCTTCCCTTGAGCGTATGCAAGAGGCGGTTCAGCAGATTCCGGTCGCCTTCCGGCGCCTGTCGCAATCCTCTCAGGCAATCCCCTATCTTGGGTAAAAGCTCGTCCGCTTCATCCAGGAAGACAGGCAGAAGCTGCTCATCGATGTCATCGCGCACTGCCGTCTCGCGCGCATGACCATGCCTAACCTGGGATGGCTCTTCCAGACGCAGTTCGCGCAGCGTTTCGTTGAGCTCTTCCTCCGACCTCGCCTCTTCGACCTGTGCTTCTGCGACCTGTGCTTCTGCGACCTGGGCTTCTGCGACCTGGGCTTCTTCAAGCTTCTGGCCGATTGCAGACTGGGCTTCGGCTAACGCTTCCCGTTCGCCTATGATCCTGTCCTTGTCGGCAAGCATCCTCTGCACGAGCTCATCCCTGGCCTCCGGCATCTGCCTATCGCAGATGCGCTGCACCATTCCGTCCAGCGCCGAAATCGCCTCCTCGAGCATGCCTTCCTGTTCCTGCGAAATGTCCTGCTCGCCTTCCATGTTTGCCTGCAGCCATCCTTCCACGGCCGCAGAAAGATGAACGACAGACATGAATCCCAGGCTGCGGCAGATTCCTGCAAGCGTGTGCGCAGCGCGCATGAAATCGTAGGCCACCTGCCTAGGCTGCGCGGCCATGAAGGACGCAAAATGCTGGCGCAATGCCACCACATTCTGGCTTGCCTCCTCGCTTGCTATCTTGAACAGCGTGGGCGGAAGCGCGATTTCGCCGATCACGATGGACTGAGGCTCAGCAAAGTCGTCCGCCGGAACGACATGTTCATGCGGCATTCCGGGTTCTGCCGTCGCGATTTCAGGAGCCGCCGCCTCTTCATCCCCGGCTGCAGCTTCGGGAGGCGGCGTGAAGGGCGGCTCCACTCCATTTTCTATCTGCCGCGCCCTCTCGACCAGACCGGCCGCCTCTATGACCGTGTAACCCTGCTTTTCGAGATCCGACACCCAGCCCGAAAAGGCCTCGGCCGCATCCACGACAAATTGCAGCAAACCGGCGCCCGCAGGCTTCCTGTCCTGCACGCACTTCTGCAGCGCGCGCTCGCATGCCCATGCGACTTCGCCCAATTCCTTGAGGCCGACCATGCGTCCGCTGCCCTTCAGGGTGTGGAAACCGCGCCGCATCGTGACCAGCGGTTCGCCATCCTCCGGATGCATCTGGCTGATCTCCACGGTATCCCGCATGATGCCCAGCACCTCCTTCGCCTCCTCGAGGAATACCTCGAGCAGCTCCGCATCCTCGTTTGCCGGACGCTCGGGTTCGGGGGCTGCCTTCTTTTCAGGAACCTGCGCTGCCGCGATCTGCGACGGGGCCGCCGTCTGCCCGAGCCCGTTCAACTCTGCCAGCGCCTCGCGCATCGCGTCCGTGTCTTCCTTCACCCCCCTTGCCAGCTGCTGCAAGTAGGCATGCAGCGCACTGACAGCCTTCGCGATCGCCTGGGTCTCGGCCGGCTTGGGTGCGGCGGATTCATCGATAAAATATTTCACCAGGGCCTGTATCTTCTGCAACAGCTGCTCGGCCAGCTCGAGCGCAAGGATGTGAAGTCCGCCGCGCACCTGCACCATCAGGCGCTGCAGATTGACAAGCTCGTCACGGCGCCGGAAATCGCCGAAGAACAGGTTCAGACCCTGTTCGACGAGTTCGAGGTTGGCCAGCATTTCGCTTGCCAGGGTTGCCGTCACCGATCCCTGCTCGGTCTGCCCGTAAAGCTTGATCAGCTCTTCTATGCGCTGCGTATCCTCGGGCTTCTGATTCATCGCGGCATCGATCTGATCGGACAGGATGCGCGCGCGCTCCATGAAGCGCTTGTCTATCGCCTCGTATTGCGCCATGCCGCTGCGCCAGAGCATCAGCGCCATCGCCACATCCTCGCCGATCAGGCGCGCGTACTCGGGTTCCCGCAGATGGGAAGAAAGCGCCTCGATCTTCTGGCTGAGATACTGCGGCGGACTGCGTTCTATCCGGTCGCTCTTCTGCGCGATGTTCTCGATGTATTCGACGAATTTGACGCAGGCGTCCCGGTTTCCCGCAACGCACTGCTCCCAGTTGTCCTCGGCCTCCTGCATCTGGTCGAGGAGCTCTTCATAGGAATGCTTCTCCTCCGCATAGCTCAACGCAACCGGGAAATACTGCGCCAGCGAGTAATGCTGCCTGATCTGCATCACCCGCTCGGTTTCCACCTCGCTGAGCCCTATCAGGTAGAGCATCTCGTTCATCACCGCCTGTGTGTCGCCCGCATTCCCCTTCAGAACGGCGCTCATCTGCCTGTCTATCCTGCCCAGCAGTTTGCGCACATTGAGATCCTGGGACACCACCCTCGCGCAATCCAGCAAGCCCCCGGAAACCCACCAGAACTGCTTATCCTCGGATGCGCAGTTCAGCATCTCGTCCAATGCCTGCTGCATCTCGGGATAGGCCACCTCCACATCATCCTGCCTCAACCAGCGCAAAAGGGCGCGCTGGTAGCGCCTGTGCGCAATGACGCACAGCCTTGCAGGATCTTCCGGTTTTTCCGGATTCAGCAGCGATTCGGGCAAGGGCACTGCAAGATTTGGGAAAAAAAGGTCCTGCTCGAAAGACATCTCCATGCCGCGCAGATGCTGCATGGCCTCGTATCTCGGGAAAAGGCGCAAGGCCGCATTGTCCGCGCCCTGCATCAGCGCATCAAGATAGGATGTCAGCCCGTTCAGTGCGCTTTGCAGCACGGTCCGGTAAAGGGGTGAAACCAGCGCCGCATTGCCGGCCAGCTCCGCGAGCACGTGATTTATTTCCTCGCAGAACACGGCAACGCCGTCCAGCCTGATCATCCTGAGCACGCCCTGAACGCGGTGCAATTCTGCTCGCACCTCATCCAGCGCATCCACATTCTCGCCTGGATCATCGAAATAGCGGACGAGCCTCTCGTTCACCAGGCCCAGCGCCTCATCCATGCCCGGCTTGACGACTGCAAGGGCTGCAGAATCGAATGTCGCTTGATTAGACATGATGGGTCAGAGCTTGAAGCCTGCGACGGATTCCTTCAGGTCTGCCGCAAGGCTTGTCAGCTTGGCCGCAGAATCGAATGTCTGGCGCGTTCCCTCCATGGTTTGCTCTGAAATGCCCAATATCTCTTCCATCACGCCCGACACCTCCCCCGCCATCTCGGTCTGCACCTGGGTGGACACGGAGATGCTGTTGATCAGCGCTGCCAGCTGGTTGGAGACCTGCTCGATCTCCTGCAAGGACTGGCCCGCCGCTTCGGAAAGCTTCGCGCCCTCGACCACGCCCATCGTGCTCTTCTCCATCGCGGACACGGCATCGTTGGTGTCATTCTGAATGGTCTTGACCAGCGCGCTGATCTGCTTGGTCGCTTCGGCAGAGCGCTCGGCAAGCCGCTGCACCTCTTCCGCAACCACCGAGAAACCGCGCCCCGCTTCACCCGCCGAGGCCGCCTGAATTGCCGCATTCAGCGCAAGCACGTTGGTCTGCTCGGTGATGTCGGAGATCAGATCCACGATCTCCCCGATTTCCTGCGAGCTCTCACCCAGCCGCTTGATGCGCTTGGAAGTCTCCTGGATGTGTTCGCGTATGCCATCCATGCCCGCGATCGAATTGCGCACCGCAAGCGCGCCCTGATTGGTCACCTGCTGTGTATGACGCCCCACCTCCGCTGCCTGCAGCGCTGCCGTGTCGACTTCGCTGATGGACCTTGCAATCAGCTGGACGGATTCCTCGGCGCCCTTGATCTCCTCCATCTGTTTTTGCGTCGCAACCAGCAGGCGCTGGGCGATGCCTTCGGAGTCTTCCGTCGCAACGCTCATCTGCTGCGCGGCATCGGTGATGCGCTTGACCAGCTTGTGCAGCTCTTCTGCGGTATAGTTGATCGAATCCGCAACCGCACCGGTGATCTCTTCCGTGACCGTCGCGCGCACCGTAAGATCGCCGTCGGCAAGGTCGCTAAGCTCGTTCATCAGCCTCAGGATCGCATTCTGCGTCTGCTTGTTCGACTGCTCGGCCATCAGGGCCCTGTGGCGCGCCTCGTTCACGTAGACCTTGAACAGCAGCCACATCAGGACCAGAAGGGAGAGGGCGGACAAGGCCATCACCAGCCCGGTATACCTGCCGTGAGTCGACTGCTTGTATTGGCCGAGCAGCTCCTGGGACTGCTTCAGCATGACTTCGGTGTCGGCGAGTATGCTCTTGCCGGCATCCCGTGAATCTTTCACGATCCCCGCGTTGGCGTTGATGTATTCCACCATCGAACGGTATTCGTCCAGGTTCTCGTTCAGCTGGGCGATCAGCTCGTCGTTCTGCGGCCAGTCTCCAAGCATTTTCTGCACTTCGTCGAGCTTTGCCTCGAGGTCTGGCACTTCCGTCGTGGAACCGCTGGTCAGCACCATCTGCATGGAGTTGACGACACGCTCCAGAAGGCCGTCCAGGCGTTCCGCCTTCTGGGCAAGCTGGGGAGGCGCCTTGGACACGATCTGGTGGGCGAGGCTCAGAATCTGGTTGTTCGTGTCAGCGCTCAGCGCGACCAGAAGCGGCTCGGCGAAGACCAGCTCGCTCAGCGATTTCTCCGTGTTCTTCCAGCGCGCGATCATGGCATCGAGCGTCACTCTGGCGGGCCCCGAGGTGGCGGGAAGGCTCTCGTTCTCCCCCTTGTCCAGCTTTTTCAGGATGGAGACGAATTCCTGTCTGGTTTTTTCCGCCTCTTCGAATGAGCCCGGGCTCCCGGAGAAGATCGCCGCAGTGTCCTTCGCAAGACGTTGCGTCAGCATGCCCAGGTTACTCGACAGTTCCAGATAACGGGCGCCGTTTTGCGTGTCGGTGTAGTCTATGCCCACCGCCGTGAAGCCCACCAGAAAGGAGACTGCAATTCCGCCGCCCAGCATCTTCAGCTGTTCGGAGAATGGCAGGTGGCCTATGAGGGGCAGGGGCTGTTCTTGATTTCCTTCTGTCTTGCGCGATCTGAGACTGGGTAACTTAAGCTTGAATGCCATATTCTTTTTCTCCGGGGGGACAGATACTGCTAAACACCTATTTGCAGGAACTCCGGTTGCCCTAGCAACCCGACCAAATCCAGTTTTCGCCAAACCACATTCTTTTCATCCGTGTAATTCTGCTGCCCGTCCTGCCGCCAGCGACCGGTATCGCGCAGGCCGAACACCCGCTCCACCAGCAATGCGGCGTTGAACGCATAGCGCTCCGCGACCAGCAGCAGCCGGTTGCCGGCAGCACCAGAGGCCGTCCCCTGCTGCATGTAGGCCGCCATGTCTGCAACGCAATAAAGACTGCCCCGCACGTTTGCAACACCGCAAAGCCAGGGCTTGGTCAAGGGAACCGGCGTCATCGGCGGCAAGGACAGCACCTCGCTGATATCCGTCATCTCGATCAGATAATTCTGTCCGGCGATCTCAACGCCGAGCATCGACAGCTGGCCGCCCATGCGGCTCTTGTCATGCATGCGATTGCTGAGATTCTGCTGGAATTCGCGCAGATTGATACGCTTGGACATGGTTGTGCGGGATCAGGCCAGTGCGGCTATCTTGCTCAGCAATTCTGCGACATTGACGGGCTTGACGATGTAGTCCTTCGCGCCCTGACGCATCCCCCAGATCTTGTCGGTATCCTGATCCTTGGTGGTGCAGATCAGAATGGGGATGTGTGCGGTTTCGGGATCCTTGGTGATCGCGCGCGTCGCCTGGAAGCCGTTCAATCCGGGCATCACCACATCCATCAGAACCAGATCAGGCTTGTCCTGCTTGGCCTTGGCCACGCCGATTTCACCGCTTTCGGCGAAGGAGACCTCGAAGCCCTGCTTGGTCAGGATCTCCCCCAGTATGTGCCTCTCCGTTGCCGAATCGTCCACCACCAATATTCTCTTAATAGTCATGTTCATGTCCCTGTGTGTGCAAAATGACCGATTCTATCAGGCTCTTTTTGTTGAATGGCTTAATCAGATACTGGTCGGAACCGGCCAGCTTGCCCCGCGCGCGATCGAACAGCGTATCCTTGCTGGTCAGCATCACTACGGGAATGCTCTTGAATTGGGGATTGTTCTTGATCAATGCGCAGGTCTGATAACCGTCCAGCCTTGGCATCATCACATCGACGAAGATGATATCCGGCCGGGTATCCACGACCTTTGACAGCCCGTCAAATCCATCCTCGGCAAGCACTACCTGGCACCCTGCCTGTGATAGAAAGATCTCTCCGCTACGCCTTATGGTGTTGCTGTCGTCAATCAGAACCACCTTGACGCCGGACAATGGCAAATCTGCGCTCAACATATCCCCCTTGCTGTGACGAACAGACCATCTTTTTTTAATATTTTTTTCTATCCTAACCGATAGCGCATTGACTTGGCAATTTCTACCGCACCCCCATGCCTAGCGCCTCCAGAAATGCGGCGTGAACAGGATCAGCACGGTGAAGATTTCCAGACGCCCGATCAGCATGGAAAACACGCACACCCATTTCTGGAAATCCGAAAGATGAAGATAACTGCCCGCCGGGCCGACTGCACCCAGCCCGGGCCCTGCATTGTTGATGCAGGCGACCACGGCGGAGAACGCGGACACGAAGTCGAGACCGCTGATCAGCAGCGCAAAGGTCAGAACCGCCACGCTCATGAAGTAGAGGAAGATGAAACCCAGAACGGAGAAGACGACATTGTTGGGGATGACCTGCCCTCCGATCTTGAGCGGGCTCACGGCAGACGGATGCAGGAGCTTGATGAATTCGCGTCCAGCCTGCTTGAAAAGGATCAGCGTCCTGATCATCTTGATGCCCCCTCCTGCGGAACCGGAGCTCGCGCTGATGCACCCCAGAAACAGCAGCCATAGCGGCGCAAAGATGGGCCAGCCGTTGAAGTCCGCATTGTTGAGACCGCAGTCTGTCGCCATCGACACCACGTCGAAACCGGCGTGGCGCAGCGCAGCCCAGAAGTCCGGATACACGCCCTTCCACCAGAGGAACAGGGCTATGCCAGCGCAGCTGGAAAAGATCAGCCCCAGCATGGAGAGCACTTCCACATCCGCGAAGTAGGGTTTCAAGCTTTTTCTGCGCCAAGACAGAAAATGCGTTGCGAAATTCATCGCCGCAATCAGCATGAAAACCATCAACACCGATTCGATGGCGGGAGAATTGAAATGGCCTATGCTGGCATCATGCGTCGAGAATGCGCTAAGTCCCATCGCCGAGAATGCATGGCAGACCGCATCCAGCCAGCTCATGCCGGCGAGCTTCAGGGATGCCATGCAAAGCAGCGTGATCGCAAGATATGCCAGCCAGAGATTGCGCACCGTCTCCGCGATGCGCGGCGCAAGCCTGGTCTCCTTCATCGGCCCGGGCGTCTCCGTCCTGAAGAGCTGCCTACCCCCTATGCCCAGAAGCGGCATCACCGCGACAGCCAGCACGATGATCCCCATGCCCCCGAGCCAGCTCAACTCATGCCGCCAGATATGGATGGGAGGCGGCAGACGATCGAGCCCCGTGAACACGGTGGCACCCGTCGTGCTGAGCCCAGACATGGCTTCGAAATAGGCGTCGGTAAAACTCAAGTCAGGCATGGCCATCAGAAATGGCAGGGAGGCGACGAAGGGCATGGCGACCCACATTGCCACCACCAGCAGATAGCCGTGGCGGATCGAAAGCTCGGCCCCCCGATGGCGCGCGAGGAACCACAGCGCGCCGCCTGCGATCATGGTCCAGCCCATCGCCAGCAGAAAATCCTTCAAAAGCGGATAGTCCGCATAGACCAGCGCAGCGGCCACAGGCATCGCATAGGCCAGGCTGAACACCATGATCATCAGCCCGAGCGCATGAATGACGGCGCGCTCCATCAGATGAATCCGGGGTTGACCTGGAACAGTCTTTCGACCTTCTTCACCATGGGCTTGTTGATGACAAACACGATGACGTGATCTTCCGCCTCTATCACCAGATCCCGGTGGCCCATCATGACCTCTTCACCCCTCACGACCGCGCCTATCGTCGCGCCCTTGGGCAGATCGATCTCGTCTATGCGCCTCCCCACCACCTTGGAAGACTGACGGTCTCCGTGCACGATCAGCTCGAGCGCCTCGGCCGCCCCGCGGCGCAGGGAGTGGACCGAGACCACGTCCCCCTTCCTCACATATGCAAGCAGCGATCCTATGGTGACCTGGGCGGGAGATAGCGCGATGTCTATCTTTCCGCTTTGCAGAAGATCGACATAGGCGCTGCGGTTGATCAGCGATATCACCTTGCGCGCCCCGGCCTGCTTGGCAAGCAGGGAAGACATGATGTTGTTCTCGTCGTCGTTGGTCAGCGCGCAGAACACGTCCACGTCGTCCACACCCTCCTGCTGCATCAGTTTTTCATCCGTGCCATCGCCGTTCAGCACGAGCGTCCTGGAGAGTTCTGCCGCCAGCCTTTCGCAGGTCCTCTTGTTGTATTCGATGAGCTTCACCTGGTAGTCCCGCTCCAGCGCACGGGCAAGACGCCTGCCTATGTTTCCCCCGCCGGCTATCATCACGCGGCGCGCCGGCTTGTCCATGCGGCGCATCTCCTTTAACACGCTGCGTATGTTCTTCGACGCCGCGATGAAGAAGATCTCGTCCCCGTCCTCGACCACGGTGCTGCCTTCCGGTATCAGCGGCCCGTCCTTGCGGAAGATCGCCGCAACCCGGGTGTCGATCTGGGGCATGTGGCTGTGCAGAAAACTCAGGGGTTTCCCCACCAGCGGCCCGCCTGTGAAGGTGCGCACCGCAACCAGCGACGCCTTGCCATCGGAAAAGTCCAGGACCTGGAGCGCCTCTGGGAATTCGATCAGCCTGGTGATGTAGTCGGTGAGTATCTGCTCGGGACAGATGGAAAAATCCACGCAGAAATTGTCCGCGTTGAACAATTCGGGACGCGCGAGGTAATCGGCGGAGCGTATCCTGGCGATGCGGGTGGGCGTATTGTAAAGGCTGGCCGCAAGCTTGCAAGCCACCATGTTGACTTCATCGCTTTGCGTCACCGCAAGCAGCATGTCCGCCTCCTGGATGCCCGCCTGTTCGAGCACCGAAGGATGGGATGCGCTGCCCGCCACCGCCTTGAGATCCAGCCTTTCCTGAAGCATGGCAAGCTTCGCTCCGTCCTGGTCGACCACGGTGATGTCGTTGGCCTCGTTCACCAGACTTTCCGCGACTGTCGAACCGACCTGACCTGCACCCAGTATCAATATTTTCAAGGCGACTCCCTTTCTCCCGGAAAAGAACGCAGGCTGGCTGCGGGGTCAGGCCTGCTGTTCGCGTATCCAGTTCTTCCACTCGACAAACAGCGCTTCGCTGCGAGCCGCGATGACGGAGCGCCTCCAGACGTCGCCCGCCGAGAAGTCGTCGTTCTCTATGCAGGCCGCATATCCGCCCGATTCCGAGAGGATCAGTGCGCCTGCCGCATAATCCCAGAGCTTCTGCCCGCCGTGAAGGTAGAGGTCATAGCGTCCGGCCGCGGTATAGCACCATTCCAGCGCGCTCGCGCCGAAGTTGCGCTGCGATGCGCAAGGCGAATTCGTCGCAAGCATTGCTGCCAGCTTCGGATTCAGGCGCTTCATGTCCACGTTGGCAAGCGCCTGGCCCATGCTGTTCGCGATCGCATGCCCCTGAAGCTTCTCACCGTTCAGAAAGGCACCCCTGCCCAGTTCCGCCGCAAACATCTCGTCCGAGACGGGCTCGTAGACCACGCCCAGAACGGCCCGGCCTTCGCGCAGCAGGGCGACCGAGACTGCAAAGTAGGGGAGTCCGTGGACAAAATTCGACGTGCCGTCTATCGGGTCCACGCACCACAATCCATCGCTCGAGGATTGCCATATCGCCCGCTGCTCTTCCTCGGGCATTTCCTCGCCCAGCACGGGCACATTGGAAATCGCCTGCAGCTTCCTGGAGAGTATGGTCTGCGTCGCGATATCCGCGTCGGTGCAAAGGCTGCCATCGCTCTTGTGCTGGTGCGCCACCTTCAGATAGCGCGGCATGATCTCCTCCGCCGCCACGAGCTTGACCGCGGCAACGGTTGCCCTGAGCCTCGCGCTCATGCCGGCAACTTTCGGCGGCTGGGCCATGCTACTCATTCTTCCACTTTATCGAACAGCCCATGCTGGCGAACTGCTCTCTCGGACCCTGCCCGGTCCTGGCCACTTGCACCATCGCCTCATAAAGATCGCGCGGCGCGTTTTCGACGAGCTCCTTGCGCGATGCATCCAGCCTGCCGCGATACTGCAGCTCGAGGTTCGCGTTGAATCCGAAGAAGTCCGGCGTGCACACCGCACCATAGGCCTTGGCCACCTGCTGGGTTTCGTCCAGCACATAGGGGAACGGATAATGGTACTGCTCTGCCACGAGCTTCATGTTCTCGAATGAGTCCTCTGCATATTCAGCAGTATCGTTGGACATGATGGCGATGCTGTTGATGCCGTGCTGCTGAAGCTCCAGCGTGTCGCGCACCAGGCGCTCGCGTATGGATTTCACATAGGGGCAGTGATTGCAGATGAACATTACCAGCAGCCCGTTTTTGCCGCGCGCGCTGGCAAGGTCGTATCGCCTGCCATCTATGCCCGGCAGATCGAAATCCGGGGCCTTCCAGCCGAAATTGCAAAGAGGGGGTTGCAGACTGACCATTTCATGCTCCTGACAAGATATTCTCCGGCGGTATATTATCACGCCTACCGTCACTCTTTGCGATCTCATCATGCCGCGCTTCTACTGTCCGCCGCCTCTGCCCGATACGGACATGTTCTTACTGCCGGAAAATGCCGCGCATCATGCCATCCGCGTGTTGCGCCTGCGTGAAGGGGACAGCGTGCAGATCTTCGACGGACAGGGCGGAGAGTGCCATGGTTTCATCGAAAGCATATCCGGAAAAAAGGTCGCCATAGGCCGCGCAAGGCATGTCGACAGGGATACCGAATCCCCGCTTCCGGTGCTGCTTGCGCAATCGCTGACCAGCAGCGAGAAAATGGACTGGATCATCCAGAAGGCCACTGAGCTCGGGGCAACAAGGATACAGCCGCTGGATACCGGGCGCAGCGTTGCGCGACTTGACGCAGAGCGCGCACAGCGCCGCATCGAGCACTGGAAGCAGGTCGCCATCTCCGCCTGCGAGCAATGCGGCCGCAACAGGATGCCGGAAATTTATGCGCCGATGGACATCATGGCCTGGCTTGAAGAGATGCGCGCTGCCGCATGCAGCAAGTTCATCCTGCTGCCCGACGGCGCCGCTTCGCTTCATGAACAGCCAAGGCCGGAGACTGCCGCATTGCTGATCGGCCCGGAAGGCGGTTTCCCGGATACGGAAGCAAGGGCGGCGCTGCTTGCAGGGTTTGTGCCGATACGCCTGGGAGCGCGCATACTGCGCACCGAGACCGCGGCGATCGCGGGGCTTGCAACGCTGCAGACGCTCTGGGGAGATTTTTGCCAGCAGCAATCTTGAAAGGAGAACAAATGCCCTATGTGAACATACGCATCGCGGGAAGCTTGAGCCGCGAACAGAAAGCCAGGATAGCGGAAGAGATCACCGACACGCTGGCGCGCATCGCTGAAAAACCCGCCTCCCACACCTACATTGCCTTCGACGAACTCCCGGACGAGAACTGGGCGATCGCGGGCAAACTGCTCGACGAAGCGTAGGAGAACAGCATGCCCAATGCAACCCGCCCAGCAGGTTTTGTCGCCTGGTTCCGCTCCGTCGCGCCTTACATCAACAGCTTCCGCGGCAAGACCTTCGTCATCGCATTCGGCGGCGAAGTGGTGGCAGACGGAAAATTCCTCGAGCTGACCCACGACTTCAACCTTCTGGCCGCCCTTGGCATCCGCCTCGTGCTGGTGCACGGCGCGCGTCCCCAGATCGAGCAGCATCTCGCCAGGATGAATCTTGAGGACAGCTACCATCAGGGAATACGCCTGACCGATGCGGTGACCATGCAGCTCGTCAAGGAGGCCGTCGGTCGCGTGCGCGTCGAGATCGAGGCCTTGCTTTCCATGGGCCTTGCCAATTCGCCGATGGCCAATGCGGACATAAGGGTCGCCGGCGGAAACTTCATCACCGCCCAGCCCATGGGGGTGATCAACGGCGTGGACCTGCAGCACACGGGATGCGTGCGCAAGGTGGATGTCGCAGCGCTCAAGGACCGCATGGAATTCGGCGAAGTGGTGCTGCTCTCGCCGCTTGGATATTCACCCACAGGAGAAGTGTTCAACCTCACGCTCGAGGATGTCGCCACATCGACCGCCATCGCGCTGGATGCGGACAAGCTGGTGTTCCTGATGGATGTCGACGGGGTGGAGGACGACAGGGGCGCGCTGCTGAAGGAGCTGACCGTGGCCCAGGCTGCCGAGATGTCTTCGCGTTCGGGCCTTCCGGACGACGTGGCCCTCTTCCTGCCCTGCGCGATACGCGCCTGCGAGGCGGGGGTGGCTCGCACGCATCTGATCAGCCGCCATACAGACGGCGCCATCCTCCAGGAGCTGTTCAGCGACGAGGGCATAGGCACGATGATCGTCGAGTCCACCCTGAACACGCTGCGCGACGCCACCATCGAGGATGTGGGCGGCATACTGCAGCTTCTGATTCCGCTGGAGGAGCAGGGCATACTGGTCAGGCGCAACCGCGAACTCTTGGAGCGCGAAATAGAACGCTTCGTGGTCCTGGAACACGACCACCGCATCGTCGGCTGCGCAGCGCTCTACCCCTTTCCGGACGAGGCTGCGGCGGAGCTTGCCTGTCTCGCGGTCGATCCGCAATACCGCGACCGCGGCTATGGGGAGGCGATCATGAATCACATGAGCCTGCGCGCCAGGACGCAGAAGCTCAAGCGGCTTTTCGTGCTGACCACGCGCACCGCGCACTGGTTCCTGGAACGCGGCTTCAGGGAGAGCGATGCCTCCGAGCTTCCCGCGCAGAAGAAGGCGCTATACAACTACCAGAGGAAATCCAAGGTTTTCGTCAAGAAGATCTGAGAGGCGGGATCAGCGGAATGCCTGGTTGATCCGCGCAAGCTCCGCCTCGTCGAGTTCGCCCACGGCAGCCTTGAGGCGTAGCTCGCTCATGAGGTAGTCGTATTCTGCACGGTAAAGATCGCGACGGGTCGCGTAGAGCTGCTGCCGGGTGTTCAGCACGTCGAGATTGGTGCGCACGCCGACCTCCTGGCCAAGCTTGTTCGAGTCAAGCGCGGTCTCGCTGGAAATGAGCGCCTGCTGCAACGCCTCGACCTGGGACACGCCGGATATCACGCCAAGATAGGCCTGCTTCGCCTGCTGGTCTATGGTGCGGCGCGAATTCTCGAGCTCCTGCCTTGCACGGTCCCGGTTTGCCGCAGCCTCACGCGACTTGGACCTGATCATTCCGCCTTCGAAGACCGGCATGTTGAACTGGACGCCCAGGCTCTTGGTCGTGATGTCGCTGGCCATGCTGCCGCCCATGTTGCTGTTGGAGTAGTTAGCCACCAGGTCCAGCGTGGGGTAATGCCCGGCGCGGTTCTTCTCGACCTCCTTTTCAGCGAGCTCCAGCGATGCGTGCGCAATCGCAAGCAGGGGGCTGTTGCTCTCGGCATTGGCGACCCATTTCTCCACGCCGACGGGCATGGGCATGCCGGGCTTGAATTTCGCGTTCAAGGGTTTCAAATCGCGCCTGTCCTCGTTGATCAGCTGCTGCAGGGCGCTGCGCTTGATTTCCAGATTATTTTCGGCCGCGATCTGCTGGGAATAGACCTGGTCGTGGCGCGCCTGCGCCTCGTTGGTGTCGGTGATCGTCGCCGTCCCGACCTCGAAATTCCGTTTGGCCTGCGCAAGCTGTTCGTCTATGGCGTTCTTCTGCGCCTTTGCAAGCTCCACGTCGTTCTCGGCCATCAGCACATCGAAGTAGGCTTGCGCCGTGCGCAGCACGAGATCCTGTTCCGCAATCCTCAGCTGCGCATCGGTCTGCGCGACCTGCAGCTGCGCCTCGGTATAGGTCAGCCAGTTCTGCTCCCGGAACAGGGGCTGAACCATGGTCACGCCATAGCCGTTGCTGTTGTATCGGTAGTTGCCGTTGATCGCCGAAAGCGGGAAACCGAGATACTGAACGTTCTGATTGTTGATCGAGGAGTTCGCATTAAGGCTGACGCTGGGCAGGAGAAGCGAGCGGCCCTGGGGCAGCTTCTCGGCCCCCGCCTCATGTGCGGCTCTTGCCGCCGCGATCACGGGGTCGTTGCGCTCGGCGCTGTGAAAGACATCCAGAAGGTCGGCGGCCTGTGCGCTGCCCGAGGCCGCCGCCAAAAACAGTATGAATGTTCCGCCCTTGATCGCGCTCATCTGACCCGCGGCTCAGAAGACAAACCGCGCCGGCTGCTCTGCGTTCTCAAGAGGCGCGACAGAGGTTTCAAGCAGGTTGACCGTCTCGAATACATCGGGCGCGACCCTCGTGATCAGCTTGGCTTCCATCAGGGGCGCCTCGCCCACGATCGCGAACAGTCGCCCGCCGATGTTCAGGCTCTCCTGGAAGGACCTGGGCAATACCGGCGTCGAACCGGTCAGCACGATGACATCGTATTTGCCTTCCCATCCATGGGAGGCATCGCCTGTTTCCAGCGTGACATTCTCGCAATGATGCGCATGCAGATGCGATTTCGCGATCTCGCTCAGCTCATGATTGATCTCGACGGACGTGACATGCGAGGCGAGCGCGGAAAGCAACGCGGTCAGATATCCGCTGCCTGTGCCCACTTCTAGGACGCGATCGCTGCGCTTTACATGCAGCTCCTGCAGCACGCGCGCCTCGAGTTTCGGCGGCCACATGCTCGCCCCCTTGCCCAAAGGGATCTCCATGTCCATGAAGGCCATGGCCTTCTTGTCTGCCGGCACGAATTGTTCCCTGCGGACGCGATGAAGCAGATCGAGAATCCTCGTATCCAGCACATCCCACGGACGAATCTGCTGCTCTATCATATTGAACCGGGCCTGTTCCATATTCTGCATTTTTCCATCCATCCAGTGTAATCTCGAGGCGCAGTATAACAACACACCGCGTTCGTGCTCAACCTGACGGCAGAAGCCGGTTGCTTTCGGCCTGCTTTTCCAGTACCTTGCGCTTCTCGCTGGGGGTCTTTGTCTGCATCGCGGGCAAGGTGAGACATACCCTTTGAACCTGTACGGATAATGCCGTCGTAGGGAAGCATCCTGTTGATGCTCCCGAATTTTTAGGAACATCACTATGAATGCCAATACCAAATTCACCGCGGAAGCCGCGCATGTCGACGCTGCCGCCATCAAGCCTTTGCCGAATTCCCGCAAGGTATACGTGCAGGGAAGCAGACCCGACATCCAGGTTCCGATGCGCGAGATCTCCCAGGCGGACACGCCGGACGGCATGGGCGCCGAGAAGAATCCGCCGATCTATGTGTACGACTGCTCGGGCCCCTATACCGATCCCTCGGTCAGGATAGACATACGTTCGGGCCTCGCACCGATGCGCGAAGGCTGGATCATCGAGCGCGACGACACCGAGGCGCTTGGACGCCCGAGCTCGGACTATGGCCAGATGCGCCTCAAAGATCCCGCGCTTTCAGACATGCGCTTCAACCTCAGACGCTCCCCGCGCCGCGCAAAGCCGGGAAAGAACGTCACGCAGATGCATTATGCGCGCCAGGGCATCATCACCCCCGAGATGGAGTACATCGCAATCCGCGAGAATCAGCGCATCGAGGGCCTGTCCGAGATGATGAGGAAACAGCACCCGGGCGAGAACTTCGGGTATGCCATGCCCAAGATGATCACGCCCGAATTCGTGCGCGACGAGGTCGCGGCAGGCCGCGCCGTCATCACCGCGAACATCAACCACCCCGAACTCGAACCCATGATCATAGGGCGCAAGTTCCTGGTCAAGATCAACGCCAACATCGGCAACTCGGCCCTGGGTTCCAGCATACAGGAGGAAGTCGAGAAGATGACCTGGGCGATACGCTGGGGGGGCGATACGGTGATGGATCTCTCCACCGGCAAGAACATCCATGAGACCCGCGAATGGATCATCCGCAACTCCCCCGTGCCGATAGGCACCGTCCCCATCTACCAGGCGCTCGAGAAGGTCAACGGCAGGGCCGAGGACCTGACCTGGGAGATATTCCGGGACACCCTGATAGAGCAGGCAGAACAGGGGGTGGACTATTTCACCATCCACGCGGGCGTTTTGCTGCGCTATGTCCCGATGACGGCGAACCGCATGACCGGCATCGTCTCTCGCGGCGGCTCCATCATGGCCAAGTGGTGCCTGGCGCACCACAAGGAAAATTTCCTCTACACGCATTTCGAGGAAATCTGCGAAATCATGAAGGCCTACGACGTGACTTTCAGCCTAGGAGACGGGCTGCGCCCGGGCTCGATCTATGACGCCAACGACGAGGCACAGCTCGGAGAACTGAAGACGCTGGGCGAGCTCACGGAGATCGCCTGGAAGCACGACGTGCAGGTAATGATAGAAGGCCCCGGCCATGTGCCGATGCACATGATCAAGGAGAACATGGACCTGCAGGCCAAGTGGTGCCATGACGCGCCCTTCTATACGCTGGGGCCGCTAACTCAGGACATCGCGCCGGGCTACGACCACATCACAAGCGCCATCGGCGCTGCGATGATAGGCTGGTTCGGCACCGCGATGCTCTGCTATGTCACGCCCAAGGAGCACCTGGGCCTGCCCAACAAGGCCGACGTCAAGGAGGGCATCATCACCTACAAGATCGCGGCGCACGCGGCCGATCTCGCAAAGGGTCATCCCGGAGCACAGATACGCGACAATGCGCTATCCAAGGCGCGCTTCGAATTCCGCTGGGAGGACCAGTTCAATCTGGGTCTCGATCCCGACCGCGCCCGCGAATTCCACGACGAGACGCTGCCCAAGGAATCGGCCAAGGTCGCGCATTTCTGTTCCATGTGCGGCCCGCATTTCTGCTCGATGAAGATCTCCCAGGACGTGCGCGAATTCGCCGAGAAGGAAGGCATCCCTGAGGCCGATGCGCTGGACAAGGGGATGCAGATGAAATCCATCGAATTCATAGCGAAAGGCAGCAAGCTTTACAGCTGAACCCACTCTACCGGAATTCGAAAATGACCCTACTGCAAATCCTGACCCTCGCCATCGTCCAGGGTGCCGCCGAACTCCTGCCCGTATCGAGCTCGGCCCATGTGATCGTGGCGGAGAAACTGATGGGACTCGACCCCACCGCGCCGGAAATGACGCTCCTTCTCGTGATGCTGCACACCGGCACGATGTTCGCGGTGATCTTCTTCTTCTGGAAAACCTGGAAGGAGAACTTCTTCTCCTCCAGGGAAGTGTTCTGGGAGACCGTGAAGCTCATCATGGCTGCGACCGTCTTGACGGGTGCTGTGGGACTGGCGCTCAAGTTCGCCATCGAAAAATTCTTCATGAAGGGCATTCCTCATGCAGAGATCGAGCTGCTGTTCGGCAACATGACCCTGATCTCGGCAGCGCTCGCAGCCGTCGGCATCCTGATCCTTTATGCCGGCATCAGAAGCCAGACCGGTTCCAATTCCCGCGTTCCGCTGCGCATGAAGGAGTCCTGCCTCATAGGCGCGGTGCAGGGCCTCTGCCTTCCCTTTCGCGGCTTCTCGAGATCGGGGGCGACCATCTCGGCCGGTCTGCTGATGGGCATATCGAGACAGAAGCTCGAGGCATTCAGCTTCGCGCTTGCGGTCGTGCTGACACCGCCGGTCATCGCGCGCGAGGCATTGCGCCTGCTTCATCAGCAGCAGGTTTCCTCGACAGCCAGCATGGCGCAGGTCTTCATGCCCAGCCTGCTTGGCATGGCCTTCAGCTTTGTCGCGGGCCTTTTTGCATTGAAGTGGCTATCGAGCTGGCTCGAAAATGGCCGCTGGCCGCTTTTCGGGCTTTATTGCCTTGTGGCGTCGGCCACCGTTTTCATCCTGCACAAGAACGGCCTATGAACAGGCCGTCGCGTAAGTGTCATAATCACGCCGTACAATTCATCGAATGGAGAAATGCAACATGACTAGAATGGTTCAATGCGTAAAACTCGGACGCGAAGCCGAAGGGCTTGATCGCCTTCCCTATCCAGGCCCGCTGGGCCAGAGGATTTTCGACAACGTTTCCAAGGAAGCCTGGCAGGGCTGGATCAAGTTCCAGACCATGCTGGTCAACGAGAATCGCCTGAATCTCGCCGATCCTGCAGCCCGCAAATACCTCGCGGCCCAGATGGAGAACTATTTCTTCGGCTCGGGCGCGCAGATGCCGGAAGGCTATACCCCGCAAAGATAGGGAAAAGATTGCAGAAACACGCTCCCCAGCAGTTTTTGAACCGCGAACTCGGCCAGCTCGAGTTCAACAGGCGGGTTCTCGCCCAGGCTGAAGACACGCGCATCCCGCTGCTCGAGCGGTTGAAGTACCTCTGCATAGGCAGCAGCAATCTCGACGAATTCTTCGAAATCCGCGTGGCCGGCCTGATGGAGCAGATCAAGCTGGGCGGAATCTCGACCAGCCCCGATGGCATGAGCGCAAAGCAGACGCTCAGGCTCGTGCGTCAGGAGGCGCACCGGCTGATCGAACATCAATACCGCCTTTTCAACGATGAGATCACGCCAGCGCTGGCCGAACAGGGCATCCGGTTTCTGCGCCGCACCCACTGGAATGCCGAGCAGCAGGAATGGCTGAAGGACTTCTTCTTCCGCGAAGTCATGCCGGTACTGACGCCGATAGGGCTGGATCCCGCCCATCCCTTTCCCAGGGTGCTCAACAAGAGCCTGAATTTCGCAGTCGAACTGCAGGGGCGGGATGCGTTCGGCCGCAACTCCACGCGCGCGATTGTGCAGGCGCCCCGGGTGCTTCCGCGCACCATATTGCTGCCGGCCGAGATAAGCGGCTGCGAATACGGCTTCGTGTTCCTCTCATCCATACTGCACGCCCATGTCGGCGAGCTCTTCAGCGGCATGGAGGTGCTTGGCTGCTTCCAGTTCCGCGTCACGCGCAACAGCAACCTGTTCGTCGATGAGGAGGAGGTCAAGAATCTGCGACTAAGCCTGCAGGGCGAGCTGCCGCAGCGCCATTTCGGCGACGCGGTGCGCCTTGAAATCGCGGACAACTGCTCGCCGCAGATAGAAGCCCTGCTGCTCAAGGAATTCAATCTCACCGCGGACGATCTCTACCGCGTTCACGGTCCCGTGAACCTGGTGCGCCTGATGGAAATCCCCAATCTCGTCGCCCGCGACGACCTGAAGTTTCCCGCATTCGTGCCCGGCATACCCAGCTTGCTGCAGAAGAAAGGCGCGGACATGTTCAAGGCGATGCGCAAGGGAGACATCCTCCTGCATCACCCTTACCAGTCGTTCAAGCCCGTGATCGACTTCATCCAGCAGGCTGCCAGCGACCCTGACGTTGTCGCCATCAAGCAGACCGTGTACCGGACAGGTGCCGATTCGGCGCTGATGGAGGCGCTGATCGCAGCGGCAAAGCGCGGGAAGGAAGTCACCGTCGTGGTCGAGCTGCTGGCGCGATTCGACGAGGAGGCCAACATAAACTGGGCGAACCGGCTGGAGGAAGTCGGCGCGCATGTGGTCTACGGCGTGGTCGGCCACAAGACCCATGCGAAGATGCTGATGGTGGTTCGCAGGGAGGCGGGCAGGCTGCACCGCTATGTCCATCTCGGCACCGGAAACTATCATCCGCAAACCGCAAAGCTGTATACGGATTTCGGGCTCTTCACCTGCAGCGAGGAAGTCTGCGCGGACGTCAACGAGGTGTTCAGCCAGCTGACCAGCCTTGGGCGTGCGCGCAAGCTGAATCACCTCTGGCAGTCCCCCTTCTCCTTGCACGCCGAGATCCTGCGTTCCATAAACAACGAAACCCGGCTGGCGAAAGCAGGCAGGCGCGGCCACATCATCGCCAAGATGAACGCGCTCCTCGAACCCGGCATCATCTCGGCGCTCTATGAGGCATCCCAGGCCGGCGTCAAGGTCGACCTGATCGTGCGTGGCGTATGCGCATTGCGTCCCGGCGTACCCGGACTCTCGGAAAACATCAGGGTGCGCTCCATCATAGGACGCTTCCTGGAGCACACCCGCATCTTCTATTTCAGGAACGATTTGAAGCACGACGTGTATCTTGCGAGCGCGGACTGGATGGATAGGAATTTCTTCAGGCGCATCGAGGTCTGCTTCCCGCTGCTCGACCGGAAACTCAAGAAGCGCGTGATAGATGAAGGCCTGAAAGTCTACCTGAAGGACAACTGCCAGGCGTGGGATATGGACGCTGACGGGCATTACCGCCAGAAGAGCCCGAGGCGCGCCGAAAAGAGCTGTGCACAGAATTCTCTCCTGAAGCTGCTCTCCAGCACGCCGGTCAAAGGCTGAGACTCAGTGCTGCTTGTTAGGGCGCCCCGTCTTGATCTTGTCCAGGGTTCCCAGCGCCTTGATCAGCTGCGCATCGCTCATCGAACAAAGCGCGATCACGCCCGCCCTCAGCACCTCGCTCTTCTTCACCTGCATGCCTGACTTCAGGCACACCGCCTTGATCTGGGCGATCTTCTGATATTCGCTCTGGGGCATGGTGAAGCTGTCGCGCACCACCTTGGGCTTCTTCGCAGGCTTCGAAGGCTTGGCGGGTTTCTCGGCCTTGACGGATGGCACTGCTTTTGCGGCCTTGGCGGAAAGCTTCGGAGCTGCAGGCCTGGGTGCCGCCGCCTTCTTCGCTGGCACGGCCTTCACAGGCTTTGCGGCCGGCGCACTCAGCGGTTTTGCAGTCTTTACGGCTTTTTTCGTGCTCATGTCATCCTCTTTGGGTTAAAATCGTGTATATAGTATATACGCTATAAACCGCATGTAAACGGTAATATTTGGAGGCATGATGGACCTGATCCTGTGGCGACATGCAGAAGCCGAAGACGGCTCGCCGGATATTTCGCGCAAGCTGACCGAGAAGGGGAGGAAGCAGGCCGAGAAAACCGCCGATTTCCTGCGGCGGCATCTGCCCCGCGACACGCGCATACTGGTGAGCCCCGCAATCCGCACCCAGCAGACGGTCGCGGCGCTCACGGACAGATTCACCACGGTAGCGTCCATCGCACCCGGCGCCTCCGCCCATGCGGTGCTTCAGGCGGCCGGATGGCCCAGATCCGGTCAGACGGTGCTGGTGGTCGGCCACCAGCCGACCCTGGGCATGGTCGCCGCACAGCTCCTAGGCTGCGAGCCCCTGCGCATCAAGAAGAGCGGACTGTGGTGGCTGAGCCGCGACGAGGGAGATGCAGAGACCACGGTGCGCCTCGCCATCACGCCGGATTTCCTCTAGCCCATGTTCGAATCAGCCGAGATCGGCCACAGCATAGGCAAGAAGGCTTACGCCAGGGAGGTCCCCGCCCTGCGCGCCGCCCTGCTCGAGGCACAACTCGACATGGCAAAGCTCGCGCAATTTCCAGTGATCATCCTGATGGGGGGCGTGGATGGAGCCGGACGCGGAGAAACCGCAAACCTGCTCAACGAATGGATGGATCCACGCTATTTGCAGACCCACGGCATGGGCGACCCCTCCGACGAGGAACTCGACCGCCCGGAGATGTGGCGCTACTGGCGCGCACTGCCGCCGAAGGGAAGAATCGGCATCTTTCTGGGGTCATGGTACACGGACACGATCATCAGGCGAGTGGAGAATCGAATAAAACGCGCGGATCTGGACCAGAGCCTCGAGAGCGCAAGGCGCTTCGAGACCATGCTGGCCGACGAGGGTGCGCTGATCCTGAAATTCTGGATGCACCTCTCCCGGGACAGGCAGAAGGAAAGACTGAAGACGCTCGAGAAGAATCCCAAGACCCGCTGGCGCGTGACCAGGCGGGACTGGGATCATTACAAAAAATACGACAAGTTTCATGCGGTGGCCGACAGCGTCATCCGGCATACCAGCACGGCCGAGGCGCCATGGACGATAGTCGAAGGCTATGACCCCCGCTACCGCAGCCTTACCGTGGGGAGAACCATACTCGATGCGATCCGCAAGCGGCTGAACGAGGCGGCATCATTGAAAAACGAGATCGCCGCGCCTCCGCCGCTGCCATCGATAGACAACCTGGACATCCTGAAGACGCTGAACTTGAAGCAGAAGATCGCCAGGAAGCACTATGCCGATGAACTGGAAAAGCACCAGGGCAGGCTGGCGCTTCTGACACGCCACCCGAAATTCAAGAGGCTCACCGTGATCGCGTTGTTCGAGGGAAACGATGCGGCAGGCAAGGGGGGCGCGATAAGGCGTGTCACGGGCGCGCTGGATGCACGCTACTATGACGTCGTGCCGATCGCAGCGCCCACAGAGGAGGAGCGTGCCCAGCCCTATCTATGGCGCTTCTGGCGGCACATCCCGAGAAGAGGCCGCATGACGATCTTCGACCGATCCTGGTATGGCAGGGTGCTCGTCGAGCGCGTCGAGAAGCTCTGCTCGCAAGCCGACTGGATGCGCGCCTACAGCGAGATCAACGATTTCGAGTCCCAGCTTGTGCGCCACAACATCGTGGTGGTCAAGTTCTGGCTTTCCATCAGCAAGGACGAACAGTTGAGGCGCTTCAAGGAAAGGGAGGCCGTCGAGTTCAAGCATTTCAAGATCACGCCTGAAGACTGGCGGAACCGCGAGAAATGGGATGAATACGAACAGGCCGTATGCGACATGGTGGACAGGACAAGCACCGAGATCGCTCCCTGGACGCTGGTCGAGGCGAACGACAAGAATTTTTCCCGCATCAAGGTCCTGAAGACGCTCTGCCAGCGCATAGAGGAGGCGATGGAGAATCTCCCCGGGACATAAGTCCGCGATTTGGGCGTATCATCCGGTCCTCTGAAGACCTTCGGGAGCCGACATGAAATCTTTCTTAATTGCATTGTCCTTCGTCCTCTTCAATCAGGCATACGCGGAAGTCGGCGTATCGGTCAGCATAGGCGAGCCCGGCTTCTATGGCAGGCTGGACATGAACAACTTCCCGCAACCCCAGCTGATCTACAGCCAGCCTATGACCGTCGGTCCCGTGCCGATGAGCCGCCCGCCCATCTACCTGCGCGTGCCGCCCGGATATGCGAAGAACTGGCGCCGCCACTGCCACGAATACAACGCATGCCGCGAGCGCGTCTATTTCGTCAGGGACAGCTGGTACAGGCACGAGTATGCGCCGCGCTACCGTCGCGACGAACGCAGATTCGACAGGCACGACGAGGACCACGACGGATTCGGCCGCCGCGAGAGGGATCGCGGGCGGGACTAGCCTCTCGGGTGGTGGCGCGCGTGCAGCTGCTTCAGCCGCTCGCGCGCGACATGGGTGTATATCTGCGTTGTGGAGATGTTCGCATGGCCCAGCAGCATCTGCACCACGCGCAGGTCCGCGCCATGGTTCAGAAGGTGCGTGGCGAATGCATGGCGCAGCGTGTGAGGGGAGATCGGCTTGTCTATGCCTGCGCGCTTCGCATGCTTCTTGACCAGCTGCCAGAACATCTGGCGCGTCATGCTTTCGCCGCGGACCGTGACGAAGAGGTCGTCGCTCACCTGCGCCCCCAGAAGCACGGATCTAGCGGTCGACACATAGCGACCTAGCCAGTCCAGCGCCTCCTCTCCCAGGGGCACCATGCGCTCCTTGCTTCCCTTGCCGGTCACACGCAACGCCCCCATGTCCATGCTCACCTGGGCAAGCTTCAGGCTCACGAGCTCGGTCACCCGCAATCCGCACGCGTAAAGCACCTCCAGCATCGCGCGGTCGCGAAGCCCCAGCGGGGTTTCAATTTCCGGTACGCCAAGGATGAGCTCGACATCCTTTTCAGTAAGCGTCTTGGGAAGCTGGCGCGGCAACTTGGGCGCGTCGACCTGCAGCGTCGGATCGACCTCTATCCTTCCCTGCCTCAGAAGATGGCGGTAAAGGCGCTTGAGGCTCGAGAGGCTGCGCCCGGTGGAACTCGCCTTCGCGTGCTCGACCGTGAACATTTCTCCCAGATATCCCTGTATGTCCGCGTGGGTGGTCTCCAGCAACCCTGCATTCCGCCGCTCGCGCAGCCATGCCGCAAACTTCACAAGATCCCTCCGATAGCTCTCCAGCGTGTTGCGCGAGAGCCCGTCTTCCAGCCACAGGCTGTCCGTGAACTCGTCGAGAAGCTCAGCGTCTTTCATGCGCGAGCAGCCAGCGCTTGATGTCCAGCGGGGCGCCGCCCGCATGCTTCATGAACCCGCCCAGCCCCGCCTTTCCGAGAACGCGGTGGCAGGGGATGATGACGGGTATCGGATTCGCGCCGCAAGCCTGTCCGACAGCCTGCGCGCCCGAAGCAAGCTCGGCGGCGATCTCCCCGTAGCTTCTGGTTTGTCCGCACGGTATCCCGAGCAGGGCCTGCCACACTTTTTTCTGATGGGGGGTTCCTGCCGGATCGATGGGGATGGAAAAGACATGCGCAGGATCGTCGAGGTAGCGCATGAGCTCTTCACACACAAGCGCAGCGAACAAGCCCTCCGGTGCCTTCGTCCTCTCGTCCAAGGGCAGAAAGTCAATGCCGGTCAGTGCATCCCGAGCGCAGCGTATGCCGAGCACGGAGAACGGTGTATATAATTTTGCCTGGTAGTCCATGGCGCAAATGAAAACGGGAGCCAGGGCTCCCGTTTTTCTGCATCCTAGCCGCGAGTCGCCAGCTTTTCCTTGATGCGCGCAGACTTGCCCGAGCGTTCGCGGAGATAGTAGAGCTTGGCGCGGCGCACGGAGCCGCGGCGCTTCACCTCGATCCCTGCGATCACGGGGGAGTAGGTCTGGAATGTGCGCTCAACGCCTTCGCCTGCGGATATCTTGCGGACGATGAAGCTGGAGTTCAAGCCGCGGTTGCGCCTCGCGATCACGACGCCTTCGAATGCCTGGACACGCTTGCGCTCGCCTTCAACCACGTTCACGCTGACGACCACGGTGTCCCCCGGCGCGAAATCGGGTATGGTTTTGCCCAGACGGGCGATCTCTTCCTGTTCCAACTGTTCGATCAAGTTCATTTACTGCTCCTTTTTAGAATTCGGATCTTGTTCCTTCTGAAACTCGGCCAGAAGACCAGATTCCTCTTTTGTCAAATCACGCCTTGCCAGAAGATCCGGACGGCGCTGCCACGTTCTGCCCAAAGATTGCGAGAGCCGCCAGCGCTGTATGTCAGCATGATTGCCTGACAAGAGCACCGGGGGCACGGCCTCGCCGTTAAAAATTTCGGGGCGGGTGTAGTGCGGGCAATCCAGCAGCCCCTGCACGAAGGAATCCTGCTCAGCGGAACCCGCATCGCCCAGGACGCCCGGCAGCTGCCTCACCAGCGCATCCATCAACACCATCGCCGCCAATTCCCCACCGGACAACACATAGTCGCCGATCGAGATCTCCTGATCCACCATCTGGCTGATCAGGCGCTCGTCTATCCCTTCATAACGGCCCGCAAGCAGGATGAGCCCATCTGCGGACATCTCCGTCAATTCCTTCACCACGCGATGGGTGAGCAGCCTTCCCTGCGGGGAGAGGTAGATCACCCGGCTCCTGGCCACACCCATGGCTTCCTGCCTCGCCCGCGCGGCCTTGATCGCCGCCGCGAGCGGCTCGGCCATCATCACCATCCCGGGACCGCCACCGTAAGGCCTGTCGTCCACGGTTCTGTGGTTGTCCGTCGTGAAATCCCTCGGATTCCACGTTCTCAATTCATAGCGTCCCTGTTCGGCGGCGCGGCGCGTGATGCCATACTGCGTCAGCGCATCGAACATCTGCGGAAACAGCGTGATGACGTCGAATATCACGACAGGTAATCCGCCGACCAGTCCACTCTCATGGTCCCGGCCTCCAGGTCCACATCGCCCACGACGCTCTCCAGGAACGGGATCAGCATCTCCCCGCCATCGCCCTTGACCACCAGGACATCGTTGGCGCCAGTCTCGAGCAGCTCGCTCACGAAACCCAGCGTCCCGCCTTCCTTGTCGATCACCTTGAGACCGATCAGGTCCGTCCAGTAATACTCGTCCTCTTCCTGCTCGGGCAGGCTGCTGCGCGGGACGGCGATCAGCAGGCCCTTCAGCCTCTCGGCCTCATTGCGGTCCGTGCAGCCGGGAAACTGCGCCGCCAGCGTCTTGTCGCGCGCCTCCGCCTGCAGCACCCTCATCTCGCGCCAGGGGCCATGCTCATGGCCCAGATACCAGACCTCGTAGTCCAGCAGGCTGTCGACATATTCGCTGTAGGGCTGGACCTTCACCCAGCCGCGCACGCCGAAAGCCGACGCCACGCGCCCCATGATCACCATGGGGTCGTCATTCTCAGGCTGCGGCTGTTGCACCGGCGCGCTTAACCAGCTTGGCAACCGCGTCGCTCAACTGCGCGCCTTTGCTTTGCCAGTAGGCCACGCGTGCCATGTCCAGACGCAGCGCTTCCTGATTCTCGCCGGCGATGGAATTGTAGAAACCGACGCGCTCGATGAAGCGGCCGTCGCGACGGTTGCGCGAATCCGCAACCACTACGTTGTAAAACGGGCGATTCTTCGAGCCGCCACGGGAAAGACGAATGATGACCATAAATGACCTATTGTAAAATGTGCAATCGGGCTTCGGCATGCGGATTCCATGCATGCCACAAAAGGGGACGCATTCTACGACACAAGGCCCCTGCTAGCAAGCACCTTGATATTCAACGCATTTAGCGGTGCAGCAGCTGCTCCAGCACGAACTTGCTGCCGATATAGGCCAGCACCAGGAAAAGAAAGCCGCTCACCGTCCAGCGCACGGCGATCCTGCCGCGCCATCCGTAGTAGTGATGTCCCGTGAGCAGGCCCGCAAACACGCACCAGGAGATGAAACCGAACAGCACCTTGTGGTTGAATTCCCAGGCCTTGCCGAATATTTCCTCGGAAAAGAAAATGCCCGAAGCCAGCGTGAGCGTCAGCAGCACGAAGCCTATGCCTATCATCCTGAAAAGCAGGCTTTCCATGGTAAGCAATGGCGGCAGGGTGCGCAGGATGCGCGGCAGGTTCGCGTGGTGCAATCGCTTTTCAACGAGGGAGATCAGAACCGCATGCAGGGTCGCGATGGTGAAGAGGCTGTAGGCCAGCATCGCAACCGCGATGTGCACCTTGAAGGCCAGCAAGTCGGTATGGTCCAGGCGGTGATCCGCAGGAAAGATTTCCGGCAGAACAAGCGCGACCGCGGCAAGCGGAAGCACCAGCGCCTGCAGCCCCCCTATGGGGTAGAAGAACCTGGCAATCCAGTACACGACCAGCGTCAGCCAGGCGATCAGCGAGATCGCATTGAACACGCCGAGGTCTATGATGCCGTCTGCAAATATGCCCTGCCACAGCAGGTAGCCATGCAGCGCGATGGGGACCAGTGACAGGTGGCCCACCGCACCGCGACAGCGATCGTCGCATTCGCCCGAAGCATGCGCGCGCCAGAAATAGCCGGCGAGCAGCATGTAGGCGGAAAACGCAATGATGGCGAGGAGAAGATTAGGCATTTTCTGTCAGGATGTTTTAGACTTACGGATTCTACATCATTGATCAGCCACAAGGACAGACATGCTGGACAATCTGACGCAACGCCTATCCGGCGTCATCAAGAATCTGCGCGGACAGGCCCGTCTTACCGAGACCAACATCCAGGACGCGATGCGCGAAGTGCGCATGGCGCTGCTCGAGGCGGACGTCGCCCTGCCCGTCGTCAAGGAGTTCGCCGCCCAGGTCAAGGAGGCTGCCCTGGGCCAGGAGGTCATAGGCAACCTGAATCCGGGTCAGGCCTTCATAGGCGTGGTTCACCGCGAGCTCACGAGCATCATGGGCAAGCACAACGATGCGCTCAGTCTCGCCACCACCCCTCCCGCGGTGATACTGATGGCGGGGCTTCAGGGCGCGGGCAAGACCACCACCTGCGGCAAGCTTGCAAAGCTGCTTCGCGACCAGCAGAAGAAGAAGACGCTACTGGTCAGCTGCGACGTTTACCGCCCTGCCGCCATCGAACAGCTGCGCACGCTGGCGCAGCAACTCGACATCGACTTCTTCCCATCCGACATCAGCCAGCGCCCCGAGGACATCGCGCTTGCCGCACTGGACTATGCGCGCAAGCATCACCACGACGTGCTGATCGTGGACACGGCGGGCCGCCTCGCGATAGACGAGGCGATGATGGACGAGATCAAGCGGCTGCACGCTGCGCTCAAGCCCATAGAGACGCTGTTCGTGGTGGACGCGATGACGGGCCAGGACGCCGTGAACACCGCGAAGGCATTCGGCGAAGCGCTTCCGCTCACGGGCATCATCCTGACCAAGATGGACGGCGATGCGCGCGGCGGCGCCGCGCTGTCCGTGCGCCATGTCACGGGAAAGCCGATCAAGTTCATAGGGGTTAGCGAAAAACCGAGCGGGCTCGAGGCCTTCCACCCGGAGCGCATGGCTTCCCGCATCCTCGGCATGGGGGACGTTCTGTCGCTGCTCGAGGAGGCGCAGCGCGGGGTCGACCAGCAGGAGGCCGAGAAGCTTGCCAAGAAGATGCAGACCGGCAAGAGCTTCGACCTGAACGACTTCAAAATGCAGATGGTGCAGATGCGCAAGATGGGCGGCATCTCCGCACTGATGGACAAGCTTCCGGCCCAGCTCACCCAGGCTGCAGCGGATTCGAAGATGGACGACAAGGTTTTCAGCCGCATGGAGGGCATCATCAATTCCATGACGCCGCTGGAGAGAAGCAAACCCGAGATCATCAAGGCTTCGCGCAAGAAGCGCATCGCCGATGGCGCAGGCGTCAAGGTGATGCATGTCAACCAGCTTCTGAACCAGTTCGAGCAGGCGCAGAAGATGATGAAGATGTTCGCCAAGGGAGGCGGCATCGCCAAGATGATGCGCGGCATGGCCGGCAAGATTCCGGGCATGCGCTGATCCCGCCATATTTTCAACCCTCATTCAAAAAGACATGACCAAGGCAATTATTTTCGACGTGGACGGCACGCTGGCCGATACCGAAGACGGCCACAGGCAATCCTTCAACAAGGCCTTTCTCGATTGCGGCCTAGACTGGAACTGGGACGTTGCGCTTTACGACAAGCTGCTCAAGGTGACAGGCGGCAAGGAGCGCATCAAGTATTTCGTGAGCGACTTCCTGGATAACTACGAAAGGCCGGCAGATTTCGACGGCTTCGTGAAGGACCTGCATGCGCTCAAGACCAGGCACTACACCGAGATGATAGGCGAGGGCAACGTGCCCCTGCGCCCGGGCATCAGGAAGCTGATAGAGGATGCCCATGCTGCAGGCATCACGCTCGCGATCGCCACCACCACCACGCCGGAGAACGTGTCCGCTCTGCTCGAGGTGGGTCTGGGAAAAAACTGGGCCGATTATTTCGCGGCCAACGGCTCAGGTGACATCGTGCCCAAAAAGAAACCCGCACCCGACATCTATTTCTGGGTGCTTGAGAAGCTGAACCTGAAACCCGCGGACTGCATCGCGCTCGAAGACTCCGAAAACGGGCTCAGGGCAAGCCTTGCAGCCGGCGTCAGGACATACATCACCAAAAACTACTACACCAGCAGGCAGAACTTCGAAGGTGCTGAGGCGGTGTTCGAGGATCTCTCGGACCTCGGGAAATTCTACCGCTCTGCCGGACTCCCGCTAAGCTGATCGGCAAGAAACGGAATATTCGGTTTAGAATACGCAAATTCACAACTTTAAGGAAAACCATGTACCAGATAGCCCCCAGCATCCTCTCCGCCAACTTCGCAAGACTGGGCGAGGAGGTCGACAACGTATTGGCCTCGGGCGCCGACATCGTGCACTTCGACGTGATGGACAACCACTATGTGCCCAACCTGACCATAGGCCCGCTGGTCTGCGAGGCCCTGCGCAAGCACGGCGTGACGGCCCCCATAGACGTGCACCTGATGGTGAAGCCGGTGGATCGCATCATCCCCGATTTCGTCAAGGCGGGCGCAAGCTACATCACCTTCCATCCCGAGGCATCCGAGCACATAGACCGCACGATAGGCCTGATCAAGGAATCAGGCTGCAAGGCGGGCCTGGTGTTCAATCCGGCGACCCCGCTCGACGTGCTGGAATACACGCTGCCCAAGCTCGACATGGTGCTCCTGATGTCGGTCAACCCGGGCTTCGGCGGCCAGAAGTTCATCCCCTACGTGCTGGACAAGGCGAGGAAGGTGCGCGCGATGATAGACGCGGGAGGCCATGACTGCAGGCTCGAGATCGACGGCGGCGTGGGTCCTGCCAACATCAGGGAAATCGCCGCGGCGGGCGTGGACACCTTCGTCGCAGGCTCGGCGATCTTCAATGCGCGCAAGGAAACCGATGCGAACAAGTACGACACCGTGCTTGCCGCGCTGCGCGCCGAGCTCGCCCAAGTCTAGGCCGCGGAACATGAGCCAGCACATCAAGAGATATACCACACCGGTCAGCGTCAAGGCCGTCGTGATCGACCTGGACGGCACGCTGCTTCATACGGCGCCCGAGCTTGCCGAGGCGGCCAACCGCATGCTGCAGGACATGGACTACGCGCCCGTCTCCCAGGAACTCCTCGCAAGCTACATAGGCAACGGCATCAGCTGGCTCGTCAAGCGCGCCCTGACGGGCGACATGCATGCAACGCCGGATGCAGCCCTTTATGACCACGCATTGCCGATATTCGAGAAGCACTATACGGAGCTTCTCCTGCAGAGCCGGGTTTTCGAAGGCGTGATCGAAGGCCTGGATGCGATGAAGGCGGCGGGTTTCCGCCTTGGATGCATCACCAACAAGGTCGAGCGCTACACGGTGCCGCTGCTTGCCGGAACCGGCCTTGCCAAGTATTTCGACATCGTTTTGTCAGGCGACACGCTGCCCGAGAAGAAGCCCCATCCGATGCCTCTCCTTCATGCGGCAAAATTCTTCGGTGTCCCAATCGACAAGCTGCTTCTGATCGGCGATTCGCTGAACGACACCCTGGCCGCGCGCGCCGCGGAATGCCCCGTCTTCTGCGTGCCCTATGGCTACAACCACGGCGAGCCCGTCGAGACGCTGGACCAGGATGCGGTGATCCCGAACCTGACCGCCGCGCTTCCCCTGATGAAGCTTGCCTGACATGAACAACCTCCTAAACCCGATGAAGGCAGCAGCCCGGCGATGGCCGCGCTAGGACGCAAAACGCCGCAGCCTTCACGAGTCACAAAGGAGATTTTCATGTCGCACCCGATCACAGAACAGGAATTCAACGAGCTGGCAAAGCAGGGATACAACCGCATCCCGCTCGTCATCGAGACTTTCGCGGACCTGGACACCCCTCTTTCGCTGTACCTCAAGCTTGCGAACAGGCCTTTTTCCTACCTGCTCGAATCCGTACAGGGAGGGGAGCGCTTCGGCCGCTATTCCTTCATCGGCCTGCCCGCCGACACGCGCATCACCGTGCGCGGAAAGAAGATCACGCTGACGCGGGGCAGCGAAAGCACAGAGATAGCGGCGGATAACCCGCTGGACTACATTCGCGAATACCAGTCGCAATTCAGGGTCGCCCCGCTTTCCGGGCTTCCTCGCTACACGGGCGGCCTTGCGGGCTACTTCGGCTACGAGACCATACGCTACATCGAGCCCCGCCTGAGCCAGGTGCAAAAGCCGGACGCGATAGGCACGCCAGACATCCTGCTGATGCTGACCGAGCAGCTCGCCGTGGTGGACAACCTCACAGGCCGCCTCACCTTCATCGTGTATGCAAACCCCGAAGAGCACGATGCCTATGCGCATGCCCGACAGCGCCTGCGCGAGCTCGTCTCGCTGCTCCGCCTGCCCGTCGAGATCCCCTTCGAGCCCGCATCGAAATCCAGTGAGGCGAAATCCGAATTCGGCGAGTCCGCCTTCAAGGCCGCGGTCGAAAGAGCCAAGCAGTACATCTTCGACGGCGACATCATGCAGGTGGTGCTCTCGCAGCGCATGTCGCAGCCTTTCGCTGCATCGCCTCTCTCGCTGTACCGGGCGCTGCGCAGCATCAATCCGTCCCCCTACATGTTCTATTACGACATGGGCGACCATCACGTGGTCGGCTCCTCTCCTGAGATACTGGCGCGCCTCGAAGGCGACATGGTCACCGTGCGCCCCATCGCGGGAACCCGCCCCCGTGGAAAATCCCAGGCGGAAGACGCCGCACTCGCGAAGGATCTCCTGAATGATCCCAAGGAGCTCGCGGAACACCTGATGCTGATCGACCTGGGGCGCAACGACATAGGAAGGGTCGGGCGGAACGGCACGGTCAGGGTCACCGAGAAGATGATCATAGAGCGCTATTCCCACGTGATGCACATCGTCTCCAATGTCGACGCGAGGCTGAAGGAGGGGCTTGCCGCGATGGACGTGCTCAAGGCCACTTTCCCTGCGGGCACCGTATCGGGTGCTGCCAAGGTGCGCGCGATGGAGATCATAGACGAGCTCGAGCCCTCCAAGCGCGGGATCTATGCGGGCGCCGTCGGCTATCTCGGCTTCAACGGCGACATGGATGTCGCCATCGCGCTTCGCACCGCAGTGGTGAAGGGCGGCATGCTCTATGTCCAGGCGGGAGCCGGCATCGTCGCGGATTCCAATCCCGACAGCGAATGGCAGGAGACACAGAACAAGGCCAGGGCCGTGCTGCGCGCGGCAGAGATGGTGCTGGCGGGCCTCGATGTCCAGGCGCATCGCTGATGCTGCGCCTGACGGAAATCAAGCTGCCGATAACCCATGCGCAGGATGAGATTGCAAAGGCCATCCTGAAGCGCCTGGGACTGGCCGAATCCGACCTGACAGGATATACCGTTTTCAAGCGCGGCACGGATGCCCGCAAATCCCATTCCATCCTGTTCACCTACACGCTGGACGTGTCCCTGAAAAACGAGGCTGAGGTGCTCGCGCGCTTTGCTGGCGACAAGCATGTAGGCAGGACGCCCGACATGGCCTACCGCTTCGTCGCGCATGCGCCCGCAAACCTTCCATCCAGGCCTGTCGTGATAGGCATGGGGCCGGCAGGACTCTTCGCAGGACTGCTGCTCGCGCAGATGGGTTTCAAGCCGCTGATCCTGGAGCGCGGAAAGGCAGTGCGGGAAAGGACCAAGGACACATGGGGGCTGTGGCGCAAGAGCGTGCTGAATCCCGAATCCAACGTGCAGTTCGGGGAAGGGGGAGCGGGGACCTTCTCCGACGGCAAGCTCTACAGCCAGATCAAGGATCCCAGGCATCTGGGCAGGAAGGTTCTCGAGGAATTCGTCAAGGCTGGCGCGCCTCCTGAAATCCTCTACGTGAGTCATCCGCACATCGGCACATTCCGCCTGGTCGGCATGGTCGAGAAGATGCGCGAGACCATCCTGTCTTTGGGCGGCGAGATACGCTTCAAGAGCCGCGTTGACGACATCATGATCGAGGACGGATCGGTGAAGGGCGTGGTGTTGTCAAGCGGCGAACGCATCGAAACGGACCACCTTGTGCTGGCGGTGGGGCACAGCGCGCGCGACACCTTCGAGATGCTCGAAAGGCGCGGCGTATACATCGAGGCCAAGCCCTTCTCCGTCGGCTTTCGCATAGAGCATCCCCAGTCGCTGATCGACGCGGCAAGATATGGAAAAAATGCCGGAAATCCGCTGCTGGGTGCCGCAGACTACAAGCTCGTGCACCACGCGGCCAACGGTCGTTCCGTATACAGCTTCTGCATGTGCCCGGGCGGAACGGTGGTCGCCGCGACATCCGAAGCCGGGCGCGTGGTGACCAACGGCATGAGCCAGTATTCCAGAAACGAACGCAATGCGAACGCAGGCATCGTGGTGGGCATCACGCCGGATGACTATCCGGGAGGCGCGCTCTCTGGCATCGCATTCCAGCGCCATTGGGAATCCAAGGCATTCGAACTCGGCGGCGGAAACTATCAGGCGCCGGGCCAGCTCGTCGAGGACTTCCTGAAGGGCGTGCCCTCGACCCGGCTGGGCTCCGTGCAGCCATCCTATACACCCGGCGTTCACCTGACCGATCTTTCCCATGCGCTTCCCGACTATGCGATAGAGGCGATCAGGGAGGCGATCCCCGCCTTCGCGAAAAAGATCAAGGGATACGATCTAAAGGATGCGGTGCTGACGGGCGTGGAGACGAGAACTTCCTCCCCGGTACGCATCAGGCGCAATGCCGAGGACTTTCAGAGCATCAGCACGCGCGGACTTTATCCAGCCGGCGAAGGGGCGGGATATGCAGGCGGCATCATGTCGGCCGCGATCGACGGAATAGAGGTCGCCGAAGCCGTCGCAAAGAGCATGGTGTCGGGCGGCTGACCCCGTAATCCCGCCGTTTGTCGTGGCTTTTGCGCCGTCCGGCAGTTTGCCGAACACGAATTCTGCAATTTGCGCGACACTACGCCACCCCCTGAACAGCGATCCTGAAAACATGCAGCGAACAACGGCAGGATTTTCGATGATAGAACTGCTCGTGACGATCAGCATCCTGATCATCATGGCCACGCTGGGCACTGCCTCCTATCAGTACCTCATCACCAGCACGCGCATCAACGGCGAGATCTCAGGCATGCTTAACGGGCTCAAGCTCGCGCGCAGCGAAGCGATCAAGCGGGGCCAGTCCGTCAGTTTCTGCCCCAACGGCGGTGGCGCTTCCTGCGGCACGAGCTGGAATGCGGGATGGAACGTGATGCTGAACTCGACGCAGCTAAAGGTCGGCGACCCCCTGACCCACGGGGATTCGATGACCAATACGGGAAGCGGTTATCCCCAGTTCACCGCTGCCGGATATACGTTCTTCACGGGCACGCTAAGCATGCATGACGCCAACAGCACGTCCAGCCTTTACAGGTGCATCGTCTTCAATGCAGGGTCGTGGACCACGCAGCAGGGGGCGTCATGTCCATGAAAACCCAGCGCGGCTTTTCCATGCTTGAGGTCCTGATCTCCATACTGGTCATCATGATCGGGATTCTCGGCATAGCGGGCATGCAGATGCTTGCGGTCAACAACTCCGAGAACGCAAGATACGAAGGGCAGGCCGCGATACTGGCATCCGCATTGGCTTCCAGAATGCAGGCCAATCCCGGTTACTGGGCCCAGCCTTCCACGCCCACTGCCAGCATATCGGTCAGCGGAACCAACATCACCGTCGTTCCGGCCTATGCCTCGACCTGCACGGGCGTCCCCTGTTCCCCCGTTCAGATGGCCTATTACGATTTGCAGAATTTCGGCGCAGCGATGGCCGGCGTGGCGAATGCGGACGGCGCGACTTACAACGGCACCGCCCTGCCATCCGGATCGGGGACGATTTCATGCTCTCTGGCGACGGTGTCGGCCCCCGCGATCTGCACGATCACGCTAAGCTGGCTGGAAAAGAATACCGCGCTCAGCAACGACGCCGGATCGGCAGGCCAGATGCAGAATGCGACCGCACAGGCCCATACCTACCAAACCCTGGTGTCCATACAGCCATGAGAAGAGAGCGCGGAATCAGCCTGGTCGAAATCATGGTGGCCATCACCCTAGGCATGCTCTTGACGCTGGGTCTGGGTACGGTCTTCGTCTCGGTATCCCAGACATCAAAGCTGAGGCAGAACATGTCTGTCGTACAGGACAACGAGCGCACCGCAGTGGCATTCCTGAACAACGGCATACGCGGAGCGGGGTTCTTTCCCAACCCCACCCAGGCACTGACCTTCACGACTTCGGCGGCCTCGTTTCCTGCATCCGGCCTTTGGCTTCCCGGCCAATCCATCCAGGGGACGGGAAATGCAACGGCAGGAACGGATACGATGAGCGTGCGCTTCATCGCATCGACCAATGGCGCGACAGTCCAGGGCTGCAGTGCCAGTCTCACCGCTGGCGACCTGTACACGGATGTGTTCAGCGTCGCGAACGGATATCTGACCTGCACCGAAACTGACAACACTGCAGGCACAACGAATACGGTCAATCTGGTGCCCAATCTTTCCGGCATGAACATCACATACGGCGTAGATCCGGGCTGCACAGGATCCGTTTCGGAATACCTGCCTGCAACGGTCGTGCCTGCGGCGGTATGGGGCGGTTCCTGCAGCGTGGGCGGCCAGCTCAAAACCGTCAACATCACGCTGCAGTTCAACAATCCCCTGGCAGGCCAGCCCTCGCAGCCGGCGCTGGTGACGATCAACCAGACCATACCCTACATGATCGGATTGTGACATGAAGCAAAAAGGATTCATACTCGTCGTAAGCCTCGTCTTCATGGCCGTGATGTCCATACTGGCGATCTACATGTTCAGCGGATTCACGACCGACGCGATACTTTCCGCAAACAGCCGCGAGAAGAGCCGCGCCCTCGATGCGGCGCAGTCTGCAGTCGACAATGCCGCGCATTGGCTTGGAACCGGATCGAACACATTCAACGGCGTCACCTGGACCACGGGTACCGCCTGCTCGAGCGCAAGCGCGATCCCCGTCATATGCAGCAACCCGCTGATCAACCCCGCCTCACTGCCCTGGTCATCCTACACCAGCTTCACCCCCGCAGGCATGACCGTGAATGCATCTGGCGGTGCGGCGAACATCTATGCATCCAACACGCAATACTACATCCAGTATCTGGGCCCTGCGCCCGGGGGCAACTCGGCAGCCCTCTACCAGGTCACCGCCACGGCACAGGGCGGCAACGCATCCGCCACCTCGGTGGTTCAGGCCGTGTATCAGGTAGAAACGAGTTCGAGCTGTGCCACATGCTAACAGTCAAGGGAGCATCGACATGCTTAAAATCAGATTTCTTTTCGCGCTGATCTGGCTGCTTTCGAGCCAGGCTTACGCCTTCTCCATCTCCGACGATTTCACCCAGGCGACCGACACCAACAACTGGGTGGCGCAGTACTATGCATGCCTTACCGCTGGCTCCAATGCGGTATCCGCCACCTCGCCGAATTTCAATTCCGGCAACAGCAACATCCCGGGTTGCAACTACGGCACGCCCGATGCGCCGGGGAGCGGAGCGCTGAGGCTCACGCCATCGCAGAACAGCCAGCACGGCGCGATCGTGTCCAACTATACGATGCCGACCAACGAGGGACTGCAGATCACCTTCACCACCTACACCTATGGCGGCGACTCGGGGGGCACGGCAGGCCAGGGAGCGGACGGCATCTCCTTCTTCCTGCAGGACGGCGCCGTCGGCACGACAGTGGGAGGCTCGACCAATCTTGGTTCATGGGGCGGCAGCCTTGCCTACAGCTGCTCCAACACGAACTCCAACTATACCGGCCTGACAGGCGGCTATCTTGGACTGGGCATAGACGAGTACGGCAATTTCCTGAACAGCGGCGACAACACCGCCACCGGCATACTGAACACCAATTCCTCCGGCGCATCGACCATCAACGGTTCCAACACATGGGGAAGCGGCACCTACCAGCCCAACCGCATAGGCCTGCGCGGGGCGGGAAATGTCAGCTCGTACTGGCTGAACCAGAACTACCCCAATCTCTATACCAGCAGCAGCCCGAGCACGATGGCAACGGCCGTTCAGAACACCTGCAAGACAGGGCTGATCCAGAACGGCGGAAACGGCACCATGACCTACTCTGTCAAATCGATGTCGATCTCGGGCACTGCGCTGACCATCACGACCAGCAGCACGCTGAACATCCGGGTGGGCGATACCATCAACATGTATTCGTCTTCATCGACCTATCCCACCGCAGCGAACGGTGTGCAGATCGCAAGCACCACGAGCAGCACTCCTGCCAATGACACCCAGTACACCGTGACTTCGGTCGATCTGGCCTCAAACAGCTTCACGGTGAACACCACCGGAACGGGCACGGTGAGCAATGCGAAAAACGGCAGATTCACCATCAACGCGCTCGACTATGCGGTGATCCCGGGAGGTTACTGGGTGCTCCCCAATTCGCAGAAGATTTCCAACATCAATGCGACGACGCGCGCTGCCGCCACACCGATCACCTACAAGCTGATCATCACGCCAAGCGGCTACCTGACCTTCATGTACAACTACAACAACACTGGATTCCAGACCGTGCTGCCCAACCCCAACACACCGGGTGCGATGTTCAACATCCTGACCGCCAACGGCGGTTCGCTGCCGGGAAGCTTCAGGTTCGGTTTCGCAGGATCGACCGGCGGATCGCGGAACAATCACGACATCACCTGCTTTGCCGCGCAGCCTCTGGAATCCAACACCAGCGTAGGTTCCAACACCGTACAGACAGGGCAGCTGCAGACCAATACGCAGATCTACCTTGCCTCATACAACAACAGCACCTGGTCGGGCACGGTGACCGCAACGGGCATCTCCCAGGGAACAAGCGGCCTCGTCGTGGCACAGAACACCACATGGGATGCGAACTGCGTGCTGACCGGCGGGGCTTGCATGAGCATGGGCAGCACTAATGGCGTTGCCAACAACAACGTGACCCTTGAGGCGCCCTCCTCCCGCCAGCTCCTGACCTGGAACGGAACGGCGGGCGCCGCGCTCGAGTCCGGCACCATCACTTCCTCCCAGCAGACCGTGCTGAATTCAACAGACTCCTATGGCGCGATCCGGCTCGACTGGCTTCGCGGCGGGCGGGGAAACGAGCTCACGGCAACACCCCCCGGCCCCTTGCGCGTGAGAAGCGGCGTGCTTGGAGACATCGTGGACTCGAGTCCCACCTTCGTCGGCGCTCCAGTCACCTATACATATGCAACCTTTCAGGATAACTTGTACAGCGGCACGCCTCCCGAGGCGGCTCATCCCTACAGCGGATTCAGCAGCGCCATGGCAAACCGCACGAACGTCGTTTATGCGGGAAGCAACGACGGCCTCCTGCATGGCTTCCGCGCAGGAAACAGCAGCGGCACGGCCAGCAACGACGGATACGAGCTCATCGGGTACATGCCTGCGACTGTGCTTTCCAGTCAGACCACTTCCCCCAATACCACGCCCAATGTGGTCGCGCTGACCAACCCCACATATGGCCACAACTACTTCGTCGACGGGACTCCCGGCACCGGCGACCTATACTATGCCGGTGCATGGCATACCTGGCTCGCGGGAGGCATGGGAGAGGGCGGCAAGGAAATCTACATCCTGGACATCACGGACCCTTCGAATTTCCTGGAATCCAAGGCATCCTCCCTTGTCATAGGTGACTGGACGGACGGGACGATAAGCTGTGCAAACGCAAGCTGTGCTGCCAACATGGGAAAATCCTACGGCACACCGATCATCAGGCGGCTGCATAACGGACAGTGGGCGGTGATCTTCGGCAACGGCATAGGCAGCGCCAGCGGGCTCGCAGGCGTCTATGTCGGCCTGGTGTCGCCCACCAACGGCGCGATCACGTTCTACTGGCTAGGCACCAATTCCGCGACCTCGAATGGCATAGCCTATGTTTCCGCCGCGGATTTCGATGGCGACCGCATCACCGATTATCTCTATGCGGGAGACCTACAGGGCAACGTATGGCGCTTCGATCTCACGAGCAGCAAACCCTTGGACTGGGGCGCATCCAAATACGGGCAGACCGTTGCGACCCCGCTTTTCACGGCGACAGGTCCGTCCGGCAGCGTGCAACCCATCACCACAAGCATATTGGGCACGATCACGAACACCGGGGGCGCGCAGCGCGTGATACTGGGATTCGGCACCGGACAGGCCACACCCTTCACCACCTCTTCTGGAACCGACACCTATGCCGCAAACCAGCAGACGGTTTACGGGATATGGGACTGGGATTTCGGCAAGTGGAATTCAGGCACGACGACGGCAAATAGCGTGGTGATACCGGCATCCAGCACGCAGCTTGCCTCGCTCTCGGGAACCCAGAACATCACGCGCAGCAAACTGCTTGCGAATTCCGTATACAGCCAGACAGCACCCGTCTACACGAACGGAACCCTGACCACCAAGGGCACGCGCACCGTGGTCCAGACCTCCGTTTGCTGGCAGGGAAGCGCTAGCTGCCCCAATGCCATCAATTCCTCCACTTCCAACAACCAGTACGGCTGGATGTTCGACCTTCCCGACACGGTCAGCAACACCGCCGCCTGCGGAGGCGGCGCCAACGGCACCTGCAACGAGCAGATCGTCTACAACCCGACCTTCGTCGGCGGGGAAATGATACTGAACACGACCACTCCTCCTGTCAGCATACCCGGCCAGTGCACGCTGCCGGTGCCTGGAGGCTGGACCATGGGATTCAGCATGGCTTCCGGCGGCGGCACACCTCAGGATCTCTTCACGGGAGCAGGGAACGGCTCAGGCGCTTCGGTCGTCGGGGAATCCTTCGGCGGCGTGGGTACAGGCATCATCATGACGACTGGCGGCGCAAACCCGACCGTCAACCTGATCACCTCGACGGGTGCGACGACACCTCCCGCCGTATCCAACCAGCTCACGCTGCCTAGCAACGTCACCGTCAAACGCATATCCTGGGAGATACTGAAATGAGCAAGGGCTTTACGCTGATCGAACTGCTGGTCGTCGTGGTCATCGTGGGAATACTCACGATGATCGCATTGCCCTCGTATCAGGCATATGTGCTGAAATCCCACCGCATAGCCGCAATCAACGCGATACTCGATCTTGCAAGCAGGGAGGCGCGCTACTACACCACCAACAATGCCTACACTTCCGACATGACGGCGCTGGGCTATTCCGTCTCAACCGCATTCCCTGTCACCATGGGAACGGGCAGCACGGCATACTACAACCTGAGCGTCGCATCCGTCACAGCCGGCACCTCCACCACGCCTGCAGACTTCACCCTCAATGCGGCGCCAGTGGGCAACCAGACGAGCGACACCTGCGGTACCTATACCTACACATCCCTGGGAATAAAAGGGATCACTTCAGGCTCGATTCCCGACTGCTGGAAGCAGTAGCCGGCCATCAAGCCGCAGGCGAAGTGCCGGCCCTTGTTTCCAGCAGCATATCTCCGCGCAGACTGCCTATTCGCAGTCCTTGCGGCGCAAACCTGCCAGTCCTGCCAGCCCCAAACCCAGCAACGCCAGCGTGCCAGGCTCGGGAACCTGCGCGACATAGATGCCTCCCCATGTTGCGGCGGTCGCAAAGTTCGTCATTCCTGCATTGATGGCAATCTGGCCATTGCGAAAACCATCCCGCTCTATGCCGAGCGAGGTAATCTGAAAGCCCTGGCCCTGCAGCGATGGATCGATGAGCCCGCCATCCATGCCGGTTTCCAGCAGCGTGAAGGTGCTGTCATTGAGAACGTAGCCCGGATCGGCAATACCAAATCCCCCATACAGGCCGGTCGCACCATCGGTACCGTTCGGGCCCGTGCGCAACGCCTTGAAGATCGCGTTGTCCCCACTGATCGCCAGGAAAGAGGAGGAACGCCAACGCGCAGGTTCCTGCCCTGAATCTCCTGATCCGCTAGGCGCGCCGGAGAACGACCAGAACTGGAAGTTCTTGTACAGGCTGCCGGTCTCGGCAATCATGTACAGGTTGTTGGTCGAAAGATCAGCAAGAAAGAGGCCTTGATGGACAGGAATCTGGACCGTCGTGTTTGTGCACTGGGAAATGATTCCGCCATTGCCATCGGTCGGACAGATGAGATTTTCGGAGTATGTATCAGCCGTATCCCAGGCGCCCCAGAAGCCCACGTAGCGCCCATCGAAAGACAGCCCTTCGCCGAATGCGCTCAGGGTTGGGGGAATGCTGTCATTCTTATGGCTGGGGACCACGGTATTGAAACCCGCCACTGTCGTCAATGCCGGGTGGGACGTCCCATCGAGATTCGCCGCAAAAATTCCGCCAGCCGTCGGCGCAGCCTCATTGTCAAGTCCGGTAAAGACGACCTTGCCGTTGGCCGCGCTGGGCGGGGCCGTCGAGCCGAAAACCGCCGAACCATACCCCAGCACTGCGGCAGCCGGCATGGCCATACCGCTGCGGGCAACCTCGATGACCGGAGCATTGGGGTCGCTGACATTGCGGTAATAGACGCCCGTTTGCCCCCCGGTGGTGGGACTGGTGAAATTACCCTTGAACGCGACGAGATTGCCGGTCGGAGAAGGAGCGCCGGGGAACTGGTCGAACTTGGTGCCGGCCGGCACATCAGGGGCAGTTGGCACCTGATACTGCGACAGGGCGGCGCCGAGCTGACTTGCGCCGGTAACCAAACCCGCGGCAGTGCCGTTCGGCGTGACATACACGCCCGATGTGCCGACATTGGTGGTAATCGCTGCTCCCGTGGCATCGTACCCGGTCGTGTACTTATATACAGGCTGCGACTCCCCGCGGAAGGCGATCGAATTGGACGTCGCATCGATGCGTGGAAACGCCGGGAATTCGGTGAACGTGGCGTTCAGATTGTTAGGGTCGGGGACTTGTGTGCTGTTGCTTATGGCAAGCGGAACGATGGGATTGCCCGTGGATGACATGTCCCGGGTAAAGATGCCTCTCACCGGCTGGCCTGCACCACCACCGCCACCCGTCGGGGGCTTTGCCCGTGCACGAAACACGACAAGGCCGGCATTGTTGATCGATGGCTGGTTGTAGCTGAAGAAGTTGTTGCCCGGCGCACCAGGGGCAGAATCCGCATTGTTCACCACGGTCGACCAACTGAAGTCAGGAGTTGCCTTTGCAACCCCTCCTGACAATCCTGCTACCGTCACCAGCGCCGCTACGACAGTCTTGCGAAATCCAATTGCCGAATGCACCGGCACCTGGCCGGCAAATATCCGAAGCATCATGATTTCCTCCCGATTGTCAAACGAAAAAATCCGGTTTTCTGAATCTTTCACGGTCTGACGCCGCAAGAAACATGCCGATGAGCCTGCACTGATCAGAAATGTTCAGCGAAACAATAAGGAACGCGATTAGGAAACAGCGCAAGACAGCCTCAATATTTCTGAAGTGTAAAGTTTACTGACAATGCCGATTTCATCGCGCGAACTCTAGCTCTGCAGCTCCTAGCTTCTGGATGACAGCGTTGGCAGATGGCAGGGCGAGGCGCAAAGAGCCAATTAATTCGCGAATTCCTCATGCCGGGTGTAAAAAAATCCGACAATACCTGGAATTATTGAAGCTTGCGGTGGTTTGAGCCGGGACAGATATGGGGGATAATAGCGCCCATCCGACTCCAGATGGCCTGAAAATAAAAAAGGTATGCACAGTATATGCTGTTGATGATCGACAATTACGATTCCTTCACCTACAACCTGGTGCAGTATTTTGCGGAGCTGGGTGAGGAGGTCGTCGTGCACCGCAACGATGAAATCACGATAGCCGAAATCGAGAAGGCAAATCCTGGGCACATCGTGATCTCGCCCGGCCCCTGCACGCCGAACGAGGCGGGCATCTCGGTTTCCGCGATCAGGCATTTCGCAGGCAGGATACCGATACTCGGCGTCTGCCTCGGCCACCAGAGCATAGGACAGGCCTTCGGCGGGAAGATCGTGCACGCCAAGCAGCTGATGCACGGCAAGACGTCCGAGATCTATCACCACAACAACAGCGTGTTCACCGGACTCCCCAATCCCTTCACCGCGACGCGCTACCATTCGCTGGTGATCGAGAGGGAAAGTCTGCCTGAATGCCTCGAGATCACCGCATGGACCATGGACGGCGAGATCATGGGCGTACGCCACAGGACCATGAGCGTGCACGGCGTGCAGTTCCATCCCGAGTCGATACTGACCGAGCACGGGCACGAGATGCTCAGGAATTTCCTGGAAGGCCGCAAATGATCACACCGCAGCAGGCGCTGACAAGGCTCATCGAACAGCGCGAGATCTTCTATGACGAGATGCTCTCGCTGATGCGCCAGATCATGGGAGGCGAACTTTCCCCCGTGCAGATCGCGGGCATCCTGGTGGGGCTGCGCGTGAAGAAGGAGACGGTCGGCGAAATCTCGGCGGCCGCCTATGTGATGCGCGAGTTCGCAACCAAGGTTCCTGTCGCAAACCGCAACCATCTGGTCGACACATGCGGAACGGGAGGGGACAGCATCAGCTCATTCAACGTCTCCACGACCAGCGCCCTGGTCGCGGCGGCAGCCGGCGCGCGCGTCGCCAAACACGGCGGAAGATCCGTTTCCTCGACCTGCGGAAGCGCGGATGTGCTGGAGAGGCTGGGTGTGAACATCAACCTGACGCCAGAGCAGGTGGGGCAATGCGTGGACAACGTCGGCATAGGCTTCATGTTCGCGCCCAATTTCCACGGCGCGATGAAATACGCGGCGCCGGTGCGCCGCGAGCTCGGCGTACGCACGATGTTCAACGTGCTGGGTCCCCTGACCAATCCGGCAGGCGCCGAAAACCAGGTTCTGGGCGTATTCCATCCCGATCTCGTCGGCATCATGGCCCGCGTGCTGCAGCGCCTGGGAAGCCGCCACGTGCTGGTGGTGAACGGCATGGACGGCATGGACGAGATCTCGGTTAGCGCAGGTACCCATGTCGCCGAGCTGAAGGAAGGCGGAGTCGAGGAATACGCGATCTCCCCGGAAGAGTTCGGCATTCCCTCCGCTTCAAACGACCTCCTGCGCGTTGCCAACGTCGACGAGGCCTGCGACATGCTGCAGGGCGTGCTGGATGACAGGGCTGGTGCGCCTCGCGACATCGTGGTCCTCAACGCAGGGGCGGCGATCTATGTCGCGGGCTTGTCCAAATCGCTTTCCGACGGCATGTCGATTGCCGACCGGACGATCGCAAGCGGCCAGGCAAAGGCCATGCTGGAAAAGCTCATACGGTTTTCCGGGCAGTTCAGGGCCTGATCTTCCCGCCCCTTGAAATTCCGGAAAGCCACCCCATTTACCGGCCATTCCATTCAACTAGAGGAACGGCATGACGACTAACCGCGAAACGATGGGATTCCAGACGGAAGTGAAGCAGCTTCTGCAGCTGATGATCCATTCCCTTTATTCAAACCGCGAAATCTTCCTTCGCGAACTGATCTCCAACGCCTCTGACGCCTGCGACAAGCTGCGCTTCGAGGCGATGCACAACGACGCGATGTTCGAGAACGACTCGGATCTTGCAATACGCGTAAGCTATGACAAGGAAGCCAGGACGCTTTCGATTGCCGACAACGGCATAGGCATGAACCGCGACGAGGTGATCAACAACCTCGGCACGATTGCAAAGTCAGGCACCCGCGAATTCTTCTCCAGGCTCTCGGGCGACCAGCAGAAGGATGCGAGCCTGATAGGCCAGTTCGGCGTGGGCTTCTATTCGGCCTTCATCGTCGCCGAAAGGGTGACGGTGGTCACAAGGCGCGCAGGGGAAAATGCCGATCAGGGCGTGCGCTGGGAATCGGACGGCGGCGGCGAGTTTTCCGTGGAGATGATCGAAAAGGAGAAGCGCGGCACCGAGATCACGCTGCACCTGCGCGAGGATCAGGACGACCTGCTCTCGGGCTACAGGCTGCGCTCCATCATCAGGAAGTATTCAGACCACATCGTCCAGCCTATCCTCATGAAGAAGGAGGAATGGAAGGACGGAAGCGAAGTCATGACGGATGAGGACGAGACCGTCAACCAGGCCTCCGCGCTCTGGGCGCGCTCTAAGAACGAGATCACGGAAGATGAGTACAAGGCGTTCTACAAGCATGTGGGGCACGACTATGAAGATCCGCTCGCATGGGTCCACGCAAGGGTCGAGGGTCGCCAGGAATACACCCAGCTGCTCTACATACCGGGCCGCGCCCCCTTCGATCTCTGGGACCACAAGGCCCAGCACGGCATCAAGCTCTATGTGAAGCGCGTGTTCATCATGGACGATGCCGAGCAGCTCCTGCCGTCCTACCTGCGCTTCGTCCGCGGCATCGTGGATTCGAGCAACCTGCCCTTGAACGTTTCTCGCGAGATACTCCAGGAGTCCAAGGACATCAAGGCGATACGCGAGGGCTGCACGAAGAAGGTGCTGGGACTGCTTGAGGACATGGCTGAAAACGAACCGGAGAAATATGCGAAATTCTGGGGCGAATTCGGCCAGGTGATCAAGGAGGGGGTGGGGACGGACTTCTCCAACAAGGAGAAGATAGCGGGGCTTTTGCGCTTCGCATCCACCCATGCCGACACGCCCGATGAGACCGAATCGCTCGCCGAATACATAGGTCGCATGAAGGAAGGCCAGGACAAGATCTACTACATCACTGCGGACAGCTTCAATGCCGCGAAGAACAGCCCGCATCTCGAGGTGTTCCGCAAGAAGGGAATCGAGGTTCTACTGCTCTCGGCAAGGGTAGACGAGTGGGTGGTCGGATCGCTCTCCGAATTCAAGGAGAAGCAGCTCGTGTCCGTCGCCAAGGGCGGGCTCGATCTCGGCGCCCTGGAGGATGAATCCGAGAAGCAGGACAAGGAGAAGCAGGCTTCCGAATTCAAGGACCTGACCGAGAAGATCAAGGCCAGCCTGGACGGACGGGTAAAGGAAGTCAGGATCACGCACAGGCTTACCGATTCCCCCGCCTGCCTCGTCGCAGACGAGCACGACCTGAGCGGCAACATGGCGCGCATGCTGAAAGCGGCGGGGCAGAAGGTGCCGGAGTCCAAGCCCTTCCTCGAGATCAATCCCCAGCATCCCGTGGTGGTGCGGCTGAAGGACGAGAAACAGCATTTCGACGACTGGGCCGCGGTGCTTTTCGACCAGGCCCTGCTCGCAGAAGGCGGACAGCTCGACGATCCCGCGGGCTTCGTCAAGCGCGTGAACCAGCTGATGCTCGAGATGCGCGGCGCTTGATCCGGGAAGGCCGGGATCTACGATCCGGCCTTCAGAAAATCCGCGACCGTCGGATAGCGGAGGCGTATCTTCAGCTCCCGCTTCATCCTGAGATTGGAAAGCCTTCTCGATTCGCTCATGAATGAATACATGAGCGGCGAGACCGCCTCCTTCACATCCAGCCTGCTCAATCTCGGTGGCCTCGGCAGATCATAGGCATCGGCCACCATATCGAAGTACTGCCCCATCTTGAGCCCGCTGTCGTCGCTTGCGTGATAGATGCGGCAGGATCTTCCGCGGTTGAGTGCGGCCATTACGATGCTTGCGAGGTCGTCCGCATGGATGTGGTTGGTGTGGCTGTCCTCGGCATCCGAAATGCAGGGCAGGCCCTGCTTCAGGCGCTCTACCGGAAGACGGTCTTTCGCGTAGATGCCGGGCACGCGCAGTATGCATGCATGAACCCCGCGCCTTCTTGCCCAACGGCGTATCTGTCTTTCTGCATCCGCGCGCAGGGCTGACCGCATGGAGGTGGCACGCAGCGGCCTGGTCTCGCTGACCTCTTCGCCCGCACAGTCCCCATACACGCCGCTCGTGCTCACATAGACCAGGTTCCGCACCCCGCCGGACAGCACGCTCAAGAGATTGCGCGTTCGAACATCGATGCTTCCATGCTGTGCGGGCGGTGCGAGATGCAGGACCGAATCCGCGATGCCCGCGATCCTCGAGAGGCTCTTCCTGTCGTCCAGATCGCCCATGATAGGGATCGCGCCCAGCCCGCGCAGTGTTTTGCAGTAATCCGGATTGCGCACCAGCGCATAGACCCGGCAGGATTTGGCAAGGAGGGGAATCATGCGGCGTGCAATGTCCCCGCTGCCGACGATGAGTATTCGTTTCATGGGGCGATTATGCGGTAAAATCCGTCTTTTGCACAAAGCCTCGATACATGACTTACCAGATCACCATACAGCCCAGCGGCCACCGCTTCCCGATCGAAGAGCACGAGACCGTTCTCGAGGCAGCGCTGAAACACGGCTATTCCCTTCCCTACAGCTGCAGGGACGGCGTGTGCGGCGCATGCAAGGGGCGCGTCCTGCAGGGGAGCATCGACTATGGCAAGCATCAGGACAGCACCCTGACCGCGGAGGAAAAGGCCGCCGGCATGGCGCTCTTCTGCTGCGCTGCGCCCAGGTCCGATCTCGTGATCGAATGCAAGGAGATCAGCGCGGTGAAGGACATCCAGGTCAAGACCATGCCCTGCCGCGTGCACAGCATGGAGCGTCCAGCCGAGGATGTGATGGTGCTGAAACTGAAGCTCCCCGCGAACGAGAGGCTGCAGTTCCTCGCAGGCCAGTACATAGACATCCTGCTGAAGGACCAGAAGCCGCGCAGCTTCTCGCTGGCCAACGCGCCCCACGACGACGAGTTCCTCGAGCTCCACATCCGCAACATCACAGGAGGCGCGTTCACGCACCATGTGTTCGAGGAGATGAAGGAGAAGGACATCCTGCGCTTCAAGGGGCCGCTGGGCACCTTCTTCCTGCGCGAGGACAGCGACAAGCCCATCCTCTTCGTCGCGAGCGGCACGGGCTTCGCGCCCATCAAGGCGATCATCGAGCATGCGCTCTACATCGGCATCAAGCGCCCCATGCATTTCTACTGGGGAGCGAGGAAGCTCGCAGACCTCTACATGCTCGACATGGCAAAAGAATGGGAGAAACGCGGCATCAAGTTCACGCCCGTGCTGTCAGACGCCCTGCCCGGGGACAACTGGCAGGGCAGAACGGGCTTCGTCCACCGCGCAGTGATGGAGGACTACAGCGACCTTTCAGGATATGAAGTCTACGTGTGCGGCGCGCCCGTGGTGGTCGAGGCAGCGCACGCCGACTTCACCGCGAGCCGCAAGCTTCCCGAAGCTTCATTCTATTCGGACGCCTTCACCTTCGCGCCCAAGACGCCATCAGCCTGATCTCATTTCCAAAGCGAAAGCCGACTGCCAGGCATATGCCTTGATATATGCCAAAAGCGGGACTATACTCGCCCGCATTGCATGCTAGGAATGTAGCCATGAGTCAGTTAGCCAAACTTTTTACCAATGGCCGGAGCCAGGCGGTACGCCTGCCGGCAGCTTACCGGTTCGATGCAAAGCAGGTCTTCGTGAGGCAGGACCCTGAAACCGGCGATGTCATTCTGTCGAAGAAACCGCCGACTTGGGATGACTTTTTCAAAGCGCTCAAGCATGCTGAAGTGCCATCAGATTTCTTGGACGAAAAGGAACGAAATCAGGAAAAATCGGGCCGCGATCCGTTCGAGGGATGGCGAGAATAATGCAGTACATGCTCGACACCAACACGATCAGCCATCTGATCAAAGGACACCCACTCGTATCACGTCGCATAGTCGAAGTCCCAATGGCGTCGCTTTGCATTTCATCTATCACCGAAGGTGAACTTCTGTTCGGTCTGGCCAAAAGACCTGATGCAAAGCACCTGCACACGGCGGTCAAGGAATTCCTGCTGCGTGTAGATGTATTGCCGTGGAGCTGTGCTGCGCGCTATGGGACCCTACGCGCGGACATGGAACGCCGTGGCAAGTCACTCGGATCGCTTGATCTGTTGATTGGGGCGCATGCCTTGAATATCGGCGCAGTGCTGGTCACCAATGACCGCGCGTTTTCCCAGCTTGCCGACCTGCATGTTGAGGACTGGACGGTCTGAGTTGAAATAAAATCCCGAAGAGACGGCAAATTATTTGCCCGGCCGGTTGCTGCCCGAGATTATCTTGTATTCGAGAAGCCGGCACTCGATCGCGCCGTTGAAGAGCGGCGTTCGCTTCGAAGGCGACAGGCGCATCATCTTGAGGATCGCCTTGTCCGCGGTGAAGAGGTAAGCCGTCCACCCTGAAAATTTCCTCTTCAGCGCATCGCCAAGCTTGGGATAGAGTTCTTCCAGCTCCTCGAACTCCCCCATGCGTTCGCCATAGGGGAGGTTTGCGACCATGATGCCGTGGTCTTTGGGCGGGGATATCTCGAGTATGTTCGCCTGTTTCAACGAGACGCAGTCGAGGAGTCCCGCCACCTGCAGATTGCGGCTCGCGGTCTTCATCGCGTCTCCATAGAGATCGCTGCCGTAGATGTCGAGAGGTGAGGGCGGCAGTTGCGCTGCGATCGCCTCATCCTTCATCTGCTGCCATTTTGCAGCATCAAAATTTTGCAGCTTCTCGAAGGCGAAGCGCCTTGCGACGCCGGGCTTTATGTTGAGCGCCATTTGGGCTGCCTCGATCAGGAACGTGCCGCTCCCGCACATCGGGTCCAGCAGCGGTATGCCCGGCTTCCATCCCGCAATGCGCAGTATGCCTGCGGCCAGGTTTTCCCTGATGGGCGCGATGTTGGTGTGCAGGCGGATGCCGCGCTTGAAGAGCGCATCGCCCGAAGTATCGAGATAGAGCATCAGCCTGTCTTCCTCGATGAAGACGTTGATGCGCATGTCCGGGTCCAGCGTGTCGACGCTCGGGCGTTCCCCGCAATGCTCGCGGAAGCGGTCGCACACCGCATCCTTGACCAGCAGCGTTATGAAGTCGATGCTCTTGAGCTCGCAGCGTATCGCGGTCGTGCTCACCTTGATGGTGCGGGATACATCGAACCAGCGATGCCAGGCTAGCTCATACACCGCCTTGTAGATGTCCTGCTCGGTGCGATAGGTCGTTTCCTTCACGCGCCAGAGTATGCGGCTCGCGATGCGGCTCTCCAGATTCGCGCGGTAGCAGAGCATCCAGTCACCAGAGAACGCAACGCCGCCTTCGGTCGCCTTCACGTCCATTGCGCCCATCCCGATGAGGTCGGATTCCAGAATCTTTTCCAGGCCGCGCGGGCAGGGTGCAAAAAAGTCGGTCATGGTCAGAAGGGCTTAACGGTGACGAGGATCACCACGGCCGTCAGGATCAGCACGGGTATCTCGTTGAAATAGCGGTAGAACACGTGGCTTCTGACGTTCTCGTCGGCTTCGAAACGCTTGACCAGGATCCCGCAGTAGTGGTGGTAGCCGTAGAGCACTGCCACCAGCAAGACCTTGGCGTGCAGCCATCCTCCGGAGAAGCCGAAGCCCAGCCACAGCGCGAGTCCCGATATGATCGCAAGCCAGGCGATGGGCGTGACGAAGCGGTACAGCTTTCTTTCCATCAGCTTCAGGCGCGCGATCTCGGCGGGTTCCGTCGCCATCGCGTGGTTCACGAAGATGCGCGGCAGGTAGAAAAGCCCGGCGAACCAGGAGACCACCATGATGATGTGAAAAGCCTTGAGCCAGAGCATGAAATCGACCCGTTAACGATGAAGGGCGGATTATACGGCCAGCGGCCTGCCCGGAACAGGGCGATGCAATTCCGACCCACATGATCCCCGAATCATTTGCGGGTCGGTTGCTTTCTTCAGTGCATCGCTCATCGCGTCTTCCAATCCTACCAGCTTCGCGCTTTACATTAATCACGCGTGGCGTTATTATTTTTTTATGTCGATAAAATCTTTCAAATGCAAAGACACAGAAAGTCTGTTTAGTCGCCAAAGCATTAAGCGGTTTAAAGGTATCGAATCTGTGGCGCGACGCAAGCTTGAACATCTCGATTGGGCAGGCGTTCTGGACGATTTGCGCATCCCGCCGGGTATCCGGCTTGAAGCGTTGAAACGCGATCGAGCAGGGCAACACAGTATCCGCATCAACGATCAATTTCGCGTTTGCTTTGTGTGGACGAGTGAAGGTCCGCAAGACGTCGAGATTGTTGACTGTCATTAACGGAGCATCATCATGAAAAAAGCAAACAAGTTGCCACCCGTCACTCCCGGAGAAATGCTGCTCGAGGAATTTCTGAAACCCATGGGTATTTCCCAGTATCGCCTGGCAAAAGAAATTGGCGTTCCAGCACAGCGCATCAGTGAGATAGTCGCCGGGCGTCGCTCAATTACTGCCGATACCGATCTTCGCTTGTGCCGATTTTTCGGATTGTCCGAGGGTTACTGGTTACGCGGACAAGTGCGTTACGACACCGAATGCGCCAAGGACGGTCTTGCCGCCATTCTTTCAAAAATCAGGCCGTGGACTGAGGTGGTCTCCGAAACATCTGCGAGCTAAAACAATGACAGGGGATAATTGGAAATTTGTCATGACGGGAGTGTCAGAAATTCTGTGTGTGAGGCGAGTTGAGACGATCCCACATCAGATTCGCCTGACTGCATTTTACCGTACTGAACGAATAAAGCGATCATCGTACAGAATCGCGAACTGATTCATTGC
>JAJZTF010000002.1 GCA_021821945.1 Pseudomonadota bacterium | reverse complement strand
TGATCCGTTCCAACTGCAACAGCAAATTCAGCGTAAACTGAGGGCCATTTTTAACCTACTTCGGTAACCTCAATTTCGCAGGCAATCCCTCACCTGCTTCGGTAACCTTTTATCTTGAGGCAACGCGGGCATGCGATGATCGCGGAACTTTGCTACAATGCGCTCCTGCAGGGATTCGCTGGAGTAGCTCAGTCGGTAGAGCAACGCACTCGTAACGCGTAGGTCGGAGGTTCGATTCCTCTCTCCAGCACCAGTCTTTCAGCAAGCCAAGCTTCGGAATCAGGAACACTCATGAAGGCTGCTCCGCACAAAAAAACCTGGCTCGCAATCCTGCTTGCGGCGCTGATCGCAGCCGCCCTGTGGCACTTCACCCGCCCGGATCTTCCCGTCGTCCAACTGGTCAGCGCAGAACGCGGCAAAGTCGAGGCGACGGTCAACAACACCCGTTCCGGAACCATCAAGGCATGCCGCCGCGCGAAACTCTCCGCTCCCGCCGGCGGCCAGATCTCCCAGCTGAGAGTCAAGAAGGGCGAGCGCGTGAAGAAGGGGCAGGTGCTGCTCGAACTCTGGAACAAGGACCTGGTGGCTCAGGAAAGCGCGGCGAGAGAGGCTTACTCGGCGGCGCTGGAACAGGAAAAGCAGTCCTGCCTGGGGGCCGATCTGGCCGGAAGGGAAGAGGCGCGCGCGGAAAAGCTCATGCAGAAGGGCTTCATCTCCCATGAGGGCATGGACCAGAAAAGCGCGGCAGCGCGCATCGCGCGCGCAGGATGCGATGCCGCGAGGAGTGCGACAGAACAGAGCGGCTCCCGCATCCGGGCGGCCCGCGCGGACCTAGACCGGCTGATCCTGAAAGCCCCCTTCGACGGCATCGTGGCCGAGATCAGCGGAGAGCTCGGGGAATACGCGACCCCCTCCCCTCCCGGCATTCCCACGCCTCCTTCCATAGACCTGATAGACGACAGCTGTCTCTATGTCAGCGCGCCGATAGACGAGGTCGATGCAGCCAGGGTCAAACTGGGTCAGGCGGTGAAGATCACGCTCGATGCGATCAAGGGAAAATCCTTCATGGGACATGTCAGGCGCATCGCGCCCTATGTGCTGGAAGTGGAAAAGCAGGCCCGCACGGTGGAGGTCGAGGTGGACTTCGACGAGCTTCCCTCCTCGGACAGGCTTCTGGTGGGCTACAGCGCCGATGTCGAGATCGTTTACGCCACGCACGACAACGTGCTGCGCATCCCGACCCAGGCGCTGCTCGACGGGAAGCATGTGCTCCTGTACGGGCCGGATGGAGTGCTCGAAGACCGCATGGTCGGCACGGGCCTTGCGAACTGGGACGAGACTGAAATCACGGAGGGGCTCAAGGAGGGCGACCGCATCGTGCTGAACCTCGACCAGGCGGGCGCCAAGGCGGGAGCCCGGGTGCAGCCCGAAAAAAAATGATCTCCCTAGAACATGTATCGCGCAGCTTTGCTATAGGCGATCAGCAGGTATATGCGCTCAGGGACATCAACCTCGAGATCGCCGCGGGAGACTATCTTTCGGTCATGGGGCCTTCGGGTTCGGGAAAGTCCACGCTATTAAACCTGATCGGACTGCTGGACAGGCCGAGCTCCGGCACTTACCGGCTGGACGGCCGAGATGTGACCGCGCTCAACGACGAGGAACAGGCTGGCGTGCGCAGCGGGAAGATAGGCTTCGTGTTCCAGTCCTTCAATCTCGTCCCCCGCCTGACTGCAGCGAAGAACATCGAGCTTCCGCTGATGCTGGCTGGCATCTCGGCCGACTTGCGCAAGGCGCGCGTCGAAGTGCTGCTCAAGGACTACGGGCTACTGGATCGCGCGGATCACCGACCGGACCAGCTCTCGGGAGGCCAGCGCCAGCGCGTCGCGATCGCGCGTGCGACCAGCATGCACCCCGCCATACTGCTGGCCGACGAGCCGACGGGAAATCTCGACCAGTCGACCGGGCGGGAGGTGATAGACCTCCTGGAAAAACTCACGGAACAGCATGTCGCCCTGGTACTCGTCACCCACGATCCGGCGATAGGCGGCAGGGCAAGGCGGCAGCTGCACATGCTGGACGGGCGGATCACGGACTAGGAGAAAGCGGTGAGGCCATACGACATCGCGTCCTTCGCCTCAGACAGCCTGCAATCAAGCCGGGCCAGGACGCTCCTGATGATGCTTGCGATGTCGATAGGCGTGGGGGCTGTCGTCGTGCTGACCGCGCTCGGAGAAGGTGCCAGGCTCTATGTCGTCAACCAGTTCTCATCGCTGGGCAGCAACCTCGTGCTGGTCTTCCCCGGAAGGACCGAGACCGCAGGCATCAGCCCCGGCATGCTGCTGGGCCAGATTCCCAGGGAGCTCACGATGGAGGATGCGAAGGCGCTCCTGAAGAGCCGCGCCGTCTCGCGCATCGCGCCGATGACCATAGGCTCATCCGAGATCTCCTACGGCCCGCTCAACCGCGAGGTCGTGGTGCTGGGCTCCACCTCCGATCTTCTCGAAGTCCGCCACATGGAGCTTGCGCTCGGGCGGTTTTTGCCATCGACCCATGAGGGCGAACCGGTCTGCGTGCTGGGCGCGAAGATAAGGCATGAGCTGTTCGGCAATGCATCGGCGATAGGGAAATGGGTGAGGCTAGGCGACAGGAGATTTCGCGTGATCGGCGTCATGGGCAGCCAGGGGGAATCCATGGGCTTCAACACGGACGAGCTCGTCATCGTCCCCGTCTCCGCGGCCCACATGCTGTTCAACAATTCGGGCCTGCTGCGCATCCTCGTCGAGGCGAAGAGCCGGGATGCGATACCGCGGGCCAAACAGGACGCGGAATCCATACTGCTCGCCCGCCACGGGGAACGCGACGTCACCGTGATCACGCAGGACGCGGTGCTTGCGACCTTCGACAGGATACTGCGTGCGCTGACCCTGGCGGTCGGCGGGATCGCCGCGATCAGCCTCTCGGTCGCGGGCGTGCTGATCATGAACGTGATGCTGATCGCGGTCTCGCAGCGCGTGAGGGAGATCGGCCTGCTGAAGGCGCTGGGAGCACCCGCATCCGGCATACGCACGCTCTTCTTCACCGAGGCGGCACTGCTATCGTTTGCCGGAAGCATGGCCGGACTGATCTTCGGCGAGCTGGGCGTATTCGCGATCGCAAAAGCCTATCCTTCGCTCCCCGTGACGGCCCCCTGGTGGGCCGTGCTTGCAGCCGTTGGCACGGCGCTCGCCACCGGCATCCTTTTCAGCGTATGGCCCGCAAGGCGGGCAGCGCTTCTCGATCCGGTCGCGGCGCTCTCGGGGAAATGACATGCTGGCCAGAGACCTCATCCGCTTCTCGACCTCAAGCCCGCTGGCCTACAGGATGCGCAGCTTTCTCACCGGATCGGGCATCGCGATCGGCATCACCGCGGTGATCCTGCTGACCTCGATAGGCGAAGGCCTGCACCAGTTCGTGCTGTCCGAATTCTCGCAGTTCGGCACCAACCTGATCAGCATACAGCCCGGCAAGACCCAGGTGCAGGGCACCAACGTCGGCATCTTCGGCTCGGTGAGACCGCTCTCCATAGAAGATGCAACGGCGCTGCGCCAGCTTCCCGACGTCGAATATGTCGACCCCAGCCTGACGGGCAATGCGGAGCTGCGTTTCAGCGGCAAGACGCGCCGCACCATGGTCATCGGCGGCGGGCACAATCTCCCAAGGGTGATGGCAAGCCGGGTGCAGATGGGCAGTTTCCTGCCGGACGAGGATCCGGCCAGCGCCCGGGCATTCGTCGTCCTGGGTTCAAGGGTGCGAGAGGAACTGTACGGCGGCATGAATCCCCTGGGAAGCTATCTCAAGGTGGGCGGACAGCGCTACAGGGTGATAGGCGTGATGGCGCCCAAGGGGCAGATACTGGGCTTTGACATGGACGACACGGTTTTCATCCCCGCGGCGCGCGCGATGGAGCTCTTCAACAGGCCAGGCCTGATGGAGATTCACCTGAGCTACAAGGCGAGCGCGGATGTCGAAGGCGTGCTGCACTCGATCACGGAGCTGCTGAAGAAGCGCCACGGAAGGGTGGACTTCACGCTGGTCCCCCAGGCCAAGGCGCTCGAAGTGCTGGGCTCGGTTCTTGATGTGATCACCTTCGCGGTCGGCGCGCTGGGCGGAATCTCCCTGCTCGTCGGAGGGGTCGGCATACTGACCATCATGACGATGGCGGTGACCGAGCGCACGAGCGAGATCGGTCTTCTGCGCGCCCTGGGCGCAAGGCAAAACCAGGTTCTTATGCTCTTCCTGATCGAGGCGATGCTGCTGTCGGCTTCGGGCGGACTCGCCGGGCTTGCATTGGGCTTCGGCATCGCGCAGGCTCTGCATGAATTCATCCCTTCCCTTCCTGTGCACACGCCCTGGCAGTTCGCAGTGCTTGCCGAGCTTGTCGCAATCGGCATAGGGCTTGCCGCGGGTGTTGCGCCCGCCATGCGCGCAGCCAGGCTGGATCCCGTCGAAGCGCTGCGAACCGAATAATCATTCCTGGCAACGCGGTGCAAACCGCGAGTTTCCGGGTGTATAATCCGCGCCATTTCAACCCCCGAGGAAACATCGTGTCCCTGTCCCGCCGTGTCCAAGCCATCAAACCCTCCCCCACCCTGGCGATCACGGCGCGAGCGGCGAAGCTCAAGGCCGAAGGGCAGGACATCATAGGCCTGGGCGCGGGCGAGCCGGACTTCGACACCCCGCAGCACATCAAGGATGCGGCTATTCAAGCGATCAATTCGGGTTTCACCAAGTACACCGCGGTGGGCGGGACGCCAGGTCTGAAATCCGCAATCATCAACAAATTGAAGCGCGACAACGCGCTTGAATACAACGCAAGGCAGATACTCGTCTCCTGCGGTGGCAAGCAGAGCTTCTTCAACCTGGCCCTGGCCGTGATCAATCCCGGCGACGAGGTGATCGTGCCCGCGCCGTATTGGGTCTCCTATCCCGACATCGTGATCATCGCGGAAGGCAAGCCCGTGATCGTCGAGGCGGGCATAGAACAGGGCTTCAAGATGACGCCTGAGCAGCTTGAGGCCGCGATCACGCCGAAGACCAAGATGGTCGTGATCAACAGCCCGAGCAACCCTTCCGGCGCGGTGTATTCGCTGGAAGAGCTGAAAGCCCTGGGAGAGGTTCTGCGCGCGCACCCCGAAGTCCTGGTCGCAACCGACGACATGTACGAGCACATCGCGCTGACCGACGAGAAATTCGTCAACATCCTGAACGCCTGCCCCGACCTTTATCCCCGGACGCTGGTGCTGAACGGCATCTCCAAGGCCTATGCGATGACGGGATGGCGCATAGGATACGCTGCGGGACCCGAACACATCATCACCGCGATGGAGAACGTGCAGTCCCAGAGCACCTCCAACCCGACTTCGATCTCGCAGGTCGCGGCCGAAGCCGCGCTGAATGGCGACCAGGGATGCATCGCGCCGATGCTCAAAGCTTTCCGCGAGCGCCATGTGTTCGTGGTGAATGCGTTAAACAGGATACCGGGATTGAAATGCCTCATGGCGGGCGGCGCGTTCTATGCGTTCCCCGATGCAAGGGAGGCGATCGATACCCTGCACAAGAAGGGCGTCATCACGGACGCGACCGACGTCGCGCTTGCCGAATATCTCCTGGTCAAGGGCGGCGTTGCCGTCGTCCCGGGTTCCGCATTCGGACTTTCAGGCTACATCCGCCTTTCCTTCGCGACCTCGATGGACAATCTCATGAAGGCATTGGACCGGATCGCAAAAGCGCTGGGCTGAACGATCCCGGCAGAGCAAATGCTTCGGATCCATCGGGACCTGGCAAAAAACCTTCAATCGGAATCACGAGGTTTGGCCTCATGATCTTGTGATTTCAACCGACTTTCCAAGCCTAAGCGCCTCATCGACAAACAGGCGGAATGCCGTTGCAGCCACAGGCTGGTCGACTGCCCAATCTACAAAATAGAACCCGTCCTTCTCGATCCTGTAATTGTAGATTTCGCTCATCGTCTTTCGGTGGATCGGACTGGGCATCTTTTTGAATAGCTCAGCAGGATTGTAGTCCGACGGCATCGCAAACTTTATTCTGTACTCAATTTTCATGATAGGCGGATGCAAGAAGGCAGCTGGCATGAGTGTACGCTATGTCAGCGCGCTCCTGGCAACTTTCTGCAGTGCCTCGAAGCAGGTCCTGTCGATTGCCGTGTCGAGTTCCCGTGACATGATCGCCAGCGCCTCATTCACGGGGATCGCGCCCCGGTAGGGGCGCTCGGCAGTGATCGCATCGAAGATGTCCGCGACGGTGATGATCCTGGTCTCAAGCACAACCTCGTCGCCCTTCAATCCAAGCGGATATCCCCTCCCGTCCAGCCGCTCGTGGTGCGCGCTGGAAACTCTGGCGAGCTCATCGAAGATGCCGATTCTTCCGAGTATCGCGCCGGTATACCGGGCGTGCAGCCTGACCGCCTCCCATTCATCCTGATCCAGTTTGCCAGGCTTGTCGAGCACCGCATTGCTGACTCCCAGCTTGCCGACGTCGTGCAGGAGGGCGCCACGCTTGAGCCACCGCCTTCTCGACTCAGGAATGCCGAGTTCGTTTGCGACGAGATCCGTATAAAGCGCGACCCTGACGCTGTGCCCCTGTGTATAGGGGCTCTTGGCATCGACGATGAGGCCGAATGCAGCGGCGATCTCGTCGAGGTAATCGTCGGTGAGCGCCACCTCGAATTGTCCGGGCTCGAGATCGAACACCGCCTGGTGCAACCCGTCCGATTTCAGCATCGCCCAGAATGTCGGATCGGTTGAAATCTTCTCCAGCGCGGAAACGAGCTCAGGATCGAACCAGGTGCCCGATCGATTGCGCGCTTCCTTCATCGCGGCCTTGCTGTCGCCCACGGTATGGAATACATCGACCACCTGGGACAACAGCGCGATGCGCGCATAGACCGGAATGGACAAGCCAGCCAGCCTGTCAGGTCGCCCTCCTCCGTCCCAATGCTCGTCGAGCGCATGAATGCCTGCCGCGACCGGCTCGCCGAACCTCAACTGACGCGCGATATCTGCCCCTCTCTGGCATCTCGTCTGTATCAGTTCCTGGGCATATTCATCGCCGTGCCTGAAAACGGTGAGCAGCTTTTTGAAGCGCTCTGCAAGCCCTGCATTGAGCCCGGTATGGCCGATCACGAAGTGCAGCACCTCGTTCAGACTGCCGTTCACCCATTTGAAATCGCGCTTGAAGGAAAGGTCGTCGGTCAGATAGAGCTCGCAGATGCGCGCGGCGTTGCTGCTGCAGCCAAGGTCCTTCAGCAGCAGCGTGTAGTAGAGCTCCCAGAGTTGCCAGTCTTCGAGGCCGATCTCGCGGCCAAGATGCATGCCTATCCAGCAGCACCTGACGCAATGGCCTTCAGGCTGGCCTTCAGTCATGTCGAGTGCATGACTCAGCGAGCCGATGAGTTCGGAAAGTTTCATTGCCGCGTCTCCGCTAAAGCTATCGGCCAGCCTTCAAGTTAAGGGGTTACGCCCATGCCGTCAACCCTGATCCAACAAGGGTTTGACGCCCATCCACCACCCGCGCAACCTGAATCGTCAGCTGTTGCAGCTAGACGCCGCGACCAAGAATGGAAAGAAGCACAAGCGCATGGCTGTGCATTTCATCCCTGGCGGCATAGACCAGGGTCACTTTTCCCCTGAGACAAAGCTTCTTTAACTCTGCCAATGCAGGGTTGACCCCGAGTTCGGAACGATATTGCTTCTGGAATTCCGGCCATTTTTCCGGATCATGCCCATACCACTTGCGCAATGCGGTGGATGGCGCAACCTCCTTCAGCCACCAATCGATTCTTGCCTCCTCCTTCCTTATTCCGCGAGGCCAGAGGCGATCCACGAGAACACGCATGCCGTCCGCAGGCAATGGCGTTTCGTAAACCCGCTTGATCGATACGCTCATATTCCGGCCCTCAATGTTATCGCTCAGACACGCCGGGCATCAGCGGCCTGCTTCGGCGCACCCGGCACGAGCCCATGGCAGCCCATCACCTTTGCCAGCGATACCCACGCTGATAAAATCCCGTCATTCGCGGATCTTGCTTCGACCAACAAGTCAAGCAGTGCGACGCCTCGGGCGAGTAGCGCCTGAGCGCGGGACTGGACTTGGCTCTACAAGCCGTCCTGTGACGTACTTGTGAAGGACGCTGGCCATCAGAGTCTGATAAGGGATGGCTTCTTCTGCTGCCCTTGCCTGAATATCCTCAAGGTCCCGCGAAGAGATTCGAATATTGACCCGTTTGTCTTTAACCAGGGCGGCCGAAGCCATTGCCGCATAGCGCGCTATTTCACTCTTTGCCTTTCGTGAAGGTTGCCACTCGCCCCTTTCAAAAGAGGCCAGAATTTCCTCTTCCAGTTTGCTTTCCTTGTCCATTTCAACGTTCCTCATCAAGATAAGTGCGCGTGGCTTTCCGGCTCGGGATGATCGTTTTCAGAAAGACTTCCTGTTTCGTCTCCACAAACGGCACCAGATAGGCATAACCACGAATGCGAACTACAAACATCCGCTGGTTCGGGTATTGAGCTGTGTTCGGGTGATCCAGCACATCAAGAAGCCCGCCATTTGCCATGGCTGATATAACTTCCTCGAAAGACACGCGACGCTCGGCTTTGAGGCGGATATTCTTTTCTGTGCTCCAATTCACAGGCTTCATGCGAAGTATGTTACACCTGTGTGCCTTACGGCATCAAGATACACAACGGTGGGAGGTGAGGCCGCAGATAAAATCCCGCCATTCGCTATATTTTTGCAGCAGTTCCAGTATTCAATATCTTGCGCTACTTGAATTTCCTTTTGAATCGGTAGCGACGCCAGGCCCAGACCACAAACCCCAGGATCAGCATGAAGGCGAGCAACCCCTCCTCGACTTTCTTGAAATCGTTGAAGAACAGGGTCAGCGCATTGCCAAAAAGATAGCCCGCACTTCCTATCCCTGCCGCCCAGATCACGGCGCCAAGCAGATTGAAAAGCAAAAAGCGCCATGCGAGCACGCTGCTCATGCCCAGCGCCATCGGCCCGACGGTGCGAAAGCCGTACAAGAAACGGATCCCCACGATCAGGATTTCATGGTAGCGATCGATCAGAAGATCGGCGCGCTCGAACACGGGAACGAGGCCGGGAAAGTGCGACAGCACCCATGGACCGTGACGCCTTCCCACCCAGAAATAGATCTGGTCACCCATGAAGCCGCCGACAAGCGCGACCAGGATCACCCAGTGCAGCGCGAGGTATCCCTGAAACGCGGCGAATCCTGCGAGCACCAGCACCGTCTCCCCTTCGAGCAGCGTGCCCAGAAAGAGCGCAAAGTAGCCGTAGTGCTCGATCAGCGAAGCATAATTCATCGCCAGACGATCCTGTCAAAGATGCGCTCTGGCGAGATTTTCATCATCAGGACTTCTGCTTCGCGAAGATTTCCCGCAGGAACACGACAAGCTGCTGCCAAGAATCCTTATCCGCATGCTCGTTGTAGGAAAGAGGCAGCTTGAATTCCTGGCCCAGCTTGTCCGCTGCAGGATTGGTGAACGCATGCTGCGCGCCGGGATAGACCACGACACGGTAATCGGCACCCGCGTTGTCCATCTCCTTCTTGAATGCCTCCACACTTGCGGCCGGGATCATCGGGTCTTCAGCGCCAGAGAACGAGACGATGCGCGCCTTGATCACCCCGGGTTTTGCCGGTTCCTTCGTTCCCAGCATGCCGTGGAAACTCGCAACACCCTTGAGATCCACGCCCTCGCGCGCCATGTTCAGAACGATGCCGCCGCCGAAGCAATATCCGATCGCGGCCATCTCGTCGGGATCGACGGTAGGCTCCTGCTTCAGAAGATTCATGCCCGCCTCGAATCTCGCGCGCGCCATCGGCATGTTCCTGTTGACCTCGGCCGCGAACTTCGCCGCGTCATCGGGATGATGAGCCTGCTTGCCATCGCCGTACATGTCAACAGCAAGCGCGGTGTATCCGAGCTTCGCCAGCATGTCCGCGCGATGCCTTGCATAGGCGTTGTGCCCCCACCACTCGTGCACGACAAGGACGGCGGGACGCCTGCCCTTGAAGCTGTCGTCATAGGCGATATAGCCCTTGAGCGTCACCCCATCCGAATGGTAATCCACTTCCTTCCCTATCACCTTGGCTTCCACGGAAGCCGTGCCAAGACACATCAAAGCTGCAGCCAACAACAGACTCTTCATATTGCCTCCTCGCAGGTCAGAAAACAAAACGTTGCCCCTGATGCAGACGCACAGGGGAGAAACTATTGCACACCTCCAAAACTTCATCCATCACGAGCTCTTCCTTGCCGGGCTCGAGATGCGTGATGAAGAGCTCGACATTCTTCGTCAGTCGATCCAGCCCCTTCGCCAGCAGTTTGGCACTCATGTGCCCGGAAGCCTCCGACGCATCGGCATTCCTCAGTGTCACCTCGACCATCAGATAGCGGAGATTATCCATTTCATTGAGTGCATCCCAGAACGCATCGCAATGCGTGGTGTCCGCGCTGAAGGCGAAACGCGCATTTCCGCTGTCCATGCAGTATCCGGCTGCCGGAATCGAATGGCAAACAGGAAGAGGCACGATGCGCCTTTCGCCAAGCATGACCGGCACGCCATGCTTGATCCGCACGAAGCGCACATAGGGATCCTCGATGCTGGGTTTCACCGTATAGTCCGGCCAAAGAGCGCCGTTGAACATGTGCGCCTTCAGCGCGGCGATGGTCTCGTCCAGCGCATAGGCCAGCAAGGGGCGCTTCCTGATGAATGCAGTCGCATCGGCGAGCAGGGGCAGAAACCCGCTGTGGTCGAGATGCGCATGGGTCAGGAAGACATGGTCAACGCGCGCCATTTGTTCCAGGCTCAAGTCGCCGGCCCCGCTTCCCGCATCGATCAGTATGTCTTCGTCCAGGAGCAGCGATGTGGTGCGACGCGCACCGCCTATCCCGGCGCTGCATCCCAGCACGGTCAGCTGCATGGCTAGACCGTCCCCGCCTCGACCCGCGTGCGCATGAAAAATATCCTCATGTTCCTGTCGCGCAGCACGGACAGCAGCCTCTCCGCATGTTCGTCGTCGACGATGAATTCGACCTTCACCGGCAGTTCGCCCGCGAGCTCGAAGAAGCTGTCCTCGTGCATCCTGCCGTGGCGGCCGTATCCCGCGATTGCGCGGAAAGCCGAACCGCCACTGATGCCGAGCGCCTTCGCCTCCTCGAGCAGCCATTCATGGAGGGGCTTGCCTGCAAGCTGCTGCTTCTCGGAAACATAGAAATTCAGCATGTTCATCATTGTCCCCCGCCAAGATATTTGTATGTCTGTATGCCAAGCACCGTCATCGCAAGCGAGCCCCCGAGGTGGGATGCGATGATGGCGGCACCCCAGGCATACTGCTCGCGCAGCAGGAGCGTCACCGTCTCCGCCGAAAAGGTCGAGAAGGTCGTGAGCCCGCCCAAGAACCCGGTGATGACGAGCAGCCTCCACTCGGGCGAAAGACCTGCGTGCTGCGTGAAGAAGGAGATCGCGAGGCCGATCAGGTATCCGCCCAGAAGATTCGCGGCGAGCGTACCCATCGGCAGGGTTGGAAAAACGGGATTGAGCCAGAGCCCGAGCCCCCAACGCATGGATGCCCCGAGGGCGGCTCCGGCACCTATGGCCAGCAGTGAATTCAACATGAATGCTCTCTCTTGATGGATTTGACCCGCATTCTACCTGACCACCCTGACCTGTGCGAATCCGCCATGGGGCGTTCTGAAATTGGTCGCCTGTCCCTGGTAGAGTCGCGCCGCGACGAGCTGTATCTTTCCCTCATAGACATAACAGCGCACATCAAACTTGAGCGAAATCCCGTCACTCACGCAGCGCTCTCCCGGAGGCGCGATGCGCTGCGCGATATAGTCCGAATCGAGTATTTCGCCGAACACGCGCCGGGTCAGCTTGTCCCCGCGGTATGCGCCGCGACTTCCATAACCGCTGCAGGGCTTGAAGAACAACTCCTTGCGATGCTCCCACAAATATTCCTCCGCATCCTTTTGCACGACGAAGCAATGGGGTATGCCCTTTTGCAATATCGCGACATCGGAATCCGCAACATTCATGCGCTTCAATTCTTCGACATCGGTCAGCCGCACGAGATTGCGCTTGTCTGCATAGCGCGCATAGTGCGATGGATCGGGCGTCAGAACGAGATGATCCTCCTTCCACGCCTGCATGAGCGCGGGATACCGGTCGAGAGAAAAATCCGTCAGCCTGTTGTAGATCATGTCCACCTTCTGATCCCCCGCATAAAGCCCGCCTGCTGCTTGCCGGAGCATGGACGGATCGAGGATCAGGGTCCTGATTCCCGCGCGCTCGAAGAGCCGCTGGGCATAAAGGAATTCCGGATAGAGGTACTGCCCCTCGGGCTGCTCGTCGACGATGGCGATGCAGGAAAGCGGCTGGTAGCCACGTTTCAGCCGCCATTCGTTTCTGAACATGTCGATGAAGACGCGCTCGAGATTGGGCTCGGCTACGGGGATGCCGGGCAAATCGCGCTGCTCCGACTTGACCAGCGCGTTAAGGAATGCCCCTCCCGCATTGGTATTGATCTCGATGAGGTGCGCGCCCTCGCTGTTCAAATGGAAATCGAAACCGTAGAAGACGCCTTCCGCATTGCTGAAACCCGGCCTGATGCCGATCTCGGGAAGCGAGCACCACGCCTCTCCTGCCATCACCCGGTTTGCCGCCGCGATCACTTCGGTCATCTGCCGCAAACCTTCATGGCTCACATAGACAGGAACCCTCGCAAAAAGATGCGGACAGCGCTCCGATACCAGCGCATACCAGGCATCCCCCTGGGTTCTCAGGCTAGCCTCTATGCCATGCAGCCTCCCCGAGCGGCAATCCGCATTAAGCTTTTCCGCCTCCTTCATTTTCCCCGCCTCGCAAACCCCATCACAATGCCTCGAATATTCCTGCAGCGCCCATGCCCGTGCCTATGCACATCGTCACCATTCCGTATCTCTGCCGGCGTTTCCTGAGCCCGTGCAGCAACGTCGCCGTGCGTATCGCGCCTGTCGCGCCCAAAGGATGACCCAGCGCGATCGCGCCTCCTAGCGGATTGACGATATCCGGTTCCAGATGCATCTCCCTCATCACCGCGAGCGTCTGCGCCGCGAAGGCTTCGTTCAGTTCTATCCAGCTCATGTCGTCGAGCTTCAGGCCGGCTTTTGCCAGCGCGCGCGGAATCGCCTCCACGGGACCTATGCCCATGAACTCGGGAGGAACACCCGCGACGCTGAAGCCTGAAAACCTGCCTATGGGCTCGAGATTGTAGCGCCTCAGCGCCTCTTCGGAACACAGAAGGACTGCGGCAGCCCCGTCCGACATCTGCGAGCTGTTTCCCGCGGTCACCGAACCGTTCTGCGCGAAAACCGCCTTGAGCCTTCCAAGCGCCTCCATCGAGGTGTCCGGTCGGGGGCATTCGTCCAGGGATGCGATGCGCTCGCTGGAAGATATGCTTCTGACATCAAGGTCTGCAGTCCGCTCGACGATGGCATAGGGCGCGATCTCCTCCTCGAACTCGCCGTTGTTGATGCCGGAAAGCGCGCGCAGATGGCTTTGGAGCGCATACGCATCCTGATCCTCGCGCGACACGTTCCATTTTCCGGCGACCCTCTCCGCTGTCAGCCCCATGCCATAGGCGATCGCGAATTCGCGCTCGAAGATCGCCGGATTGAATGCGACCTTGTTGCCCATCATCGGCACCATGCTCATGCTCTCCACGCCCGCCGCGAGCACTGCGTCCGCTTCGCCCAGACGTATCCTGTCCGCGGCCAGCGCCACCGCCTGAAGGCCGGACGCGCAGAAGCGGTTCACCGTGTAGCCCGGCACGCTTTCCGGAAGACCCGCGAGCAAAAGCGCGATGCGCGCGACATTCATGCCCTGCTCGGCCTCAGGCATCGCGCAGCCTGCGATCACGTCCGAAATCTCCGCAGGATCGAGCCCGGGCGCATCCAGCATCACGCTTCTGATCGCATGCACGAGCAGATCGTCAGGGCGCGTGTTGCGGAACATGCCGCGTATCGCCTTGCCGACTGGCGTTCGCCTGGCTGAAACGATATAAGCTTCCCTCATGGCTCAGTAGAGGGCGCTCGAGAGCTTGCGCCGGTATTCGGCAACCAGCCCGTTCTGGCCACCCAGGAGGTTGAACACGTCTAGCAGCGTCTTCCTCGCGATCTCGTCCTTGAATCCGCGGTTACGCCGGACGATCTCGATCAGCTGATCCATGCCTTCCGCATGCCGGTTGGCCGCAATCAGGAGATTGGCAAGCTCGAGCCTTGCCTCGAGATCGTCGCCATTCGCCGCGATCGCCTCCTTGAGCGAGTCTTCGCTGCCGCCCTTGGATCCTGCCTGCAGGAATTTCAGTCTTGCTCCAAGCCTTAGCACACGATCGTCCTTCAGCACTTCCGGGTCGCGCAGGCTGTCCAGCAGCCTTTGCGCCTCAAGAGGCTCACCCTGGTCAAGCAGGATTTCGGCGCTGTCCACCCTCACCCATTCGTTTCCGGGATCCAGACCGTGCGCCTTCGCAAGCAAACTCAAGGCTCCTGCAGGATCATTTTTCGCAAGCATCTCGGAGGCAGCCTTGCGCAGCTCCTCGGACGGGCTCGGGATGATGCCCTCGAGCCATGCCCGGACTTCGTTTTCCGGCAAGGCACCGGTGAATTCATCGACTATCCTGCCTGACACCATCGCCTTCACCGCAGGAATGCCTCTAACCCCGTATTTCGCCGAAAGTTCCTGGTTCTCGTCTGCATTGACCTTGGCCAGCAGAAACTTGCCGGCATATTCTTCCGCAAGCTTCTCGAGTATGGGTTTCAAGGACCTGCAAGGCGCACACCAGGGCGCCCAGAAGTCGATCACCACAGGCTGCCTGTGCGATGCGGCAACCACCTTCTCATCGAAATCGGCAAGACTCGCGTCTGTTGTATGCATCTTCTACCTTTCCTTTGTAAGCTATCGGGCCCCCAAACACTTTCAAATCCGCCACGCAAAAAGTCTCCGCAACGCAGGCTAGTTTCTCAGGGGCTTGCCGTTTTTGAGCATGTATTCTATTCGGTCCCGGGTCTTGAAGTTAACCAGCAGCTCCATGAAGTTCCTGCGCTCAAGGTCCAGCAGCCACTGTTCGTCGACCAGCGTGCCGGCATCGACATCGCCCCCGCACAGGGTTTCGGCGATGCGGCATCCGATCTCGTAATCGTGATCCGAGATGAACCCGCCTTCCTTCATGTTGACCATCGCGGCCTTCAGGGTCGCGATTCCGGTGCGCCCTGCGACCGCTATCTTCCGCTCATGAAGCGGCGGCCTGTAGGCTGTCGCATTCAGCGCGCGCGCCTCCCTGTGCGCCACATGCAGAAGCTCGAAGCGGTTCATCACGATGCGGTCCGAATCCCTGATGTAGCCCATTTCGCGCGCCCATTCCGCGCTCTTCGATACCTCGCCCATCGCGATGTTCTGAAAATAGCGGCGAAGATAGGGAAAGACTTCGATGCGCCCATCCCTCGCGAAGCGCTCGGCCTCCTTGAATGCGCGCAGCGCCATTTCCTTGCAGCCTCCGCCGGAAGGCAGAAGCCCCACTCCGACCTCGACCAGGCCGATGTAGCTCTCAAGCGTTGCGACGATGCGCGCGCAGTGCAGCGAGAATTCGCATCCGCCTCCCAGAGCAAGCCCGTCAACCGCCGCAATGACCGGCACCTCCGAATATTTGAGACGCTGGGCAACCCCCTGGAATTTTTCGACCACGGCTTCCACATGGAGCACGTTGCCTGTCGCCGCATCGAAGAGCTCGTTGAGCCCCCCTCCGCCGGCGATCGTGTATTTGACGCGGCTCGCCGCCTGCTTCATTCTGCCTATGATCCCATCCTCAAAAGGCTGCACGCCCTGCATCAGCTGCAAAAGATCCGCCCCATAGGAAAAGGGCGGCTCGGTCTGCCAGATGATCAGCGCGCCGTAGTTCCTTTCGGCCTCCTCAACCGCACGCAGCATGCCGTCCAGCACCCCGATGCCCAGCGTATGCATCTTGCTTTTGAAGCTCAGGATCGCGATGTCGTCCTCCATGCGCCACATGCGCACTTCGTCCGTCTCGAATATCGTCTCTCCGTGTATGCCGGGTTCGCCGGAAAGCCTGTCCGGAAACATCTGGCGCCTGTAGACGGGAAGATCCGGCCTTGCCGTCTGCGATCTCCCGGAAGGAGAATACGAGCCCTCCCCGTCATGCACGCCATTGCGAAGCGGATCGGAAGCCCAGCCGGGAAGCGGCACATCCGACATCGCAAGGCCCTGTTCAATGTCGGCAGAGATCCATCCGGCCACCTGCTGCCAGCCGGCCTCCTGCCATATCTCGAACGGCCCCTTTTCCCAGCCGAATCCCCAGCGCACCGCGAAATCGACATCCCGCGCATTGTCCGCGATCTGTTCGAGATGAAGCGCGCAGTAATGGAACACGTCGCGGAAGATCGCCCAGAGGAACTGCGCCTGCCGGTGAGGGCTCATGCGCAGGCCCGCGAGCTTCTTCGCCCAGTCCCTCTCGCTCAGGATGCGCCTCACCCCCTCGTCGACCTTCGCATCCGACAGGCGGTATTCGTTCGTGTGGAGGTCGAGCACATGGATTTCCTTGCCTATCTTCTGGTAGATCCCCCGCCTGGTCTTCTGGCCGAGCGCACCCTGTTCCAGAAGATGGGAAAACCAGCCCGGCAGCTCGAAGTGCCTGTGCCACGGATCGTCAGTCAGGTTCTCGCGCATGTTGTCGACCACACGGGAAAACACGTCCAGGCCGACGATGTCGAGCGTGCGGAAGGTCGCGCTCTTGGGCCTTCCGAGATAGCGGCCCGTCATCGCATCGACCAGATCGAAGCCCAGGTTGTATTTCTGTGCATGATATCTGGTGGTAAGCATCGAGAAAACGCCTATGCGGTTCGCAATGAAGCCGGGCGTGTCCTTTGCTCTCACCACGCCTTTCCCCAGCGTCGAGACCAGAAAAGTCTCAAGCCCATCCAAAAGGTTCGCGTCTGTCTCCCGGCAAGCGATCAGCTCGACCAGATGCATGTAGCGAGGCGGATTGAAGAAGTGCATGCCGCAGAATCGGCTCCTGAAAGGCTCCGGCAGGGTCCCGGCCAGCTGGTTGATGGAAAGCCCCGAAGTGTTGCTTGCCAGCATCGCGCGGCTGTTGAGATGGGGGAATATCCTGAGATAGAGATCGGCCTTCAGGTCCATGCGCTCCGCGATCGCCTCGATCACGAGATCGCAGTCATGCAGCAACCCCAGATGCTCCCGGTAATTTGCAGCCTTTATGTAACCGGATCTCGCAGGGCCGGCGAGCGGGGACGGTTCGAGTTTCACGAGATTCTCGATCGCGCTGGTCGCATTGGCGTTTGGATCCTTCTCTGCTGGCAGTTCGAAGAGCAGGGTCTCGACATTGGCATTGACCAGATGTGCCGCGATCTGTGCCCCCATCACGCCCGCCCCCAGCACGGCCACCCTGCGGATGTGCATCTCAATGCCCCTCGTAGAGATGCCTGATCTGCATCGCATAGCGCCGCGAGACTTCATCGCGCCTGATCTTCAATGTGGGCGTCATCAGGCCGTTTTCCACGCTCCACGGTTCGTCCAGCAGCAGCACGCGGTTCACCCTCGCATATCCAGGAAACCCCCTCAGGTTGAGCGAGATGCGCTTCAATACCTTGGCCTCGACGCGGCTGTCGGTCAGCGTTTCCGGCATGTCCGGGCGTATGCCGATCTCCCCGGCAAAGCCGGACCAGGCTTCGGGGTTCAGCACCGCAATCGCGACGAGATAGGGTCTTGCCTCGCCGTATATCATCACCTGGTCGAAAAGCGGATCGTCCAATATCGCAAGCTCCATGTCGCTTGGCGGAATCTTCTCGCCGTTGGACATCACGATGATCTCCTTGATGCGTCCCGTGATGTAGATATGGCCCGATTCCAGGATGTGCGCAACGTCCCCCGTGTTGAGCCATCCATCGCGATCTATCGCACCCTTCGTGGCCTCGGGATTGTTCCAGTAACCCAACATCACGTTCGGCCCCCTGACGAGCAGCACATCCTGTTCGCCAAGCTTCACTTCAACGCCGCTTATCGGCATTCCCACGCTCTCCGGGCGATTGTCATCAAGGCGGTTTCCGCTGACCACCGGGCTCGTCTCGGTGAGCCCGTAACCCTGAAGGACCGGCAGCCCCAGACCCACGAACATGCGGGAAATCTCCGAAGAAAGCGCGGCACCGCCGCTGAAGGCGGCGCGCAAGCGTCCTCCCAGCCTGTCCAGTATCTTCCTCGCCACCATCCTGTCTAGCAGGGGCCTGAGCAGGAAAGAAGGCTGCCATGGGCCGCGCCCCTGGCTGTGCTCGAAACGGGCCCAGCCTGTTTCGACCGCGAGCCCGAAAAGCCAGCGGTTCAGGGGCGCACCTTCCGCGAGCCTGGTCCTGATCGCCGCATGGATGCGCTCAAAGATGCGAGGCACGGAAATCAGCAGCGTCGGGCGTATGCTTTTCAGGTCTTCGGCAAGCTGCGGGGTCGAGCGCGCGAATGCGACCACCGCGCCCGTCATCACGGTCAGATAGTAGCCCAGCGTGCGCTCGAAGGTGTGCGAGAGCGGGAGAAAGGACAGGAATACGTCATCGCTCCTGACCTTGAAGGTGTCGAGACAGGCATGCGCATTGCTGAGCATGTTCGCGTGGGAGAGCATCACGCCCTTGGGCTTTCCCGTGGTGCCAGAGGTATAGATGATGCTCGCCAAATCGTCGATCGATGTCGGCGCTGCAGGCAGCAGCTCGGCATCCTTTGGAAGGAATGCCTCCATGGAAACGAGATCGGGATCGCCCCGCAGCCTGTCGATGCTGACGAAGCGCTTGACACATCCGAGCTTTTCCCTGACCGTGAGGAGCGCCTGCCACTGCTCCGCATTCTCGAAAAGCAGCACCCTGGCGCCCGAATCGTTCACGATATAGGCGACATTGTCCGGCCTGTCGACGGTATAGAGCGGGACGGTCACAAGCCCCAGGGACAGCGCGGCCTGATCGAACATGATCCATACCGGACAGTTTCTCAGCATGATCGCGACACGATCGCCCGGCTTCAGGCCAAGACCCGAGAGCGCATGCTGCCAGCGCGCGACCTGCCGCTGCATCTCCATCCAGCTATGCTCCCTCCAGGCGTTGTGCCTGAAATACCGGTAGGCCACCTTGTCGGGCGTGCGCTTGACGCGCTCAAGAAAGAGCCCGTGCAGGCTGCCCGCCTGGTCTGGCGAAATCACATCATCCATTCCCTTCCACTCCATGCTGCCTCGATAATTCACCGGGATCGAAATCGTCGACCATGATCGCCTTGCGGGCAAGCTCAAGGTCCCTGTCGAGCCTCTTCGCCTCTTCCTCCTTGATCAGCCCCAAAGCGTACGCCTCGCGGATGCGCCCCCCCGCATCCGCCGACTCGAGCTTTCCTTCGCGGCGGGCCGCATCGAGCACTGCATTGAGCGGCGCACATTCGATGGCGCTCAGGAAGGCGGCCTCAAGCACACCGATCGCTTCATCCTTGGGAAGATACATGCCATTGGTCAGGCGGTCCCGCGCATCGCAGGGCTGCATCAGCAATTCAGCCACCTCTTGCCCCAGCCTGTCGGAAGGGGGATTCAGCCTCATCCCTGTGGGAAACACCAGCACGCGCAGCAGGGTGCGTACCAGCGCACTGGGAAAATTCCGGATCACGCCGTTCAATGCCTGCTGAACATCGTAGAGCGCATCCTGCATCGACCAATGCAGAAGGGGCAGGTCCGATGACGGATGACCGTCGTCCGCAAAGCGTTTCATCGTCGCGGAGCAAAGATAGAGCAGGCCCAGCGCATCGCCAAGGCGAGCCGAGACATGCTCGTGGCGCTTCAGCGACCCGCCCATCACGGCCATCGCGGCATCCGCGCACAACGCGAACGCAGAGGAGTATCGGGTCATCTGCTGGTAATAGCGCGCCCCTTCCTTCGGCACCGGCATGCCCCGCCCGCCTGTCAGCCCGAACACGAGGCTGCGCGCCGCATTGCAAAGCGCAAAGCCGATATGCCCGAACAGCGCATCGTCGAACATGACGAGCGCCTTCCCGGCATCCGGCTCCCTGACCGCACTGATCTCCTTCAGCACATAGGGATGACTGCGCACCGCCCCCTGGCCGAATATCATCAGGGAACGGGTCAGGATGTTCGCCCCTTCCACCGTGATCGCTATCGGGACCTGCTGGTAGCTTCTGCCTAGATAATTGGAAGGCCCGAGGCAGATGCCCTTCCCTGCGTGCAGGTCCATCGCGTCGTTGACGACGATGCGCCCCCTCTCGGTCGCCTGATACTTGATGATCGCCGAGATCACGGAAGGCTTCTCCCCCATGTCCAGCGCAAGGGCCGTCAGGCTTCTGGCCGAATCGGTCATGTAGGTGTGGGCCGCCATGCGCGCGAGCGCTTCCGCCACCCCCTCGAATCTGCCTATGGGCTGGTTGAACTGATGGCGGACGCGGCAATAGGCGCTGCTGGTGCGCACCGCCATCTTCATCCCGCCCACGCTGCTGGCAGGCAGGGAAACGGCCCGCCCCGAAGCCAGGCATTCCATCAGCATGCGCCATCCCTGGCCTATGCGCTCCTCCCCGCCTATCAGGCAGTCCATCGGGATGAACACATCCTTGCCCGATGTCGGTCCGTTGAGAAATGCGGAATTCAACGGGAAATGGCGGCGCCCTATCGAGACGCCTTCCGTTCCGCTCGGAATGAGGGCCAGCGTGATGCCGCGATCCGCATCCCCCCCGAGAAGTCCTTCCGGATCGGAGAGCTTGAAAGCAAGGCCCAGCAGGGTCGCCCTGGGCGCCAACGTGATATACCGTTTCTCCCAGTTGAGGAGCACGCCCAGGACTTCCTTCCTTCCAGAAAAATCGCGCCGGCAGACGATGCCCGTATCGGAAATGGAGGCGGCGTCCGACCCCGAATAGGGTCCGGTCAATGCAAAGCAGGGGATTTCCTCGCCGCGCGCAAGCCTGCCCAGATATCCTTCCTTCTGTTCATTCGTCCCGTAGCGCAGCAGAAGCTCGGCAGGCCCCAGGGAATTTGGCACCATCACCGTCACCGCAGCCGTGCTGCAGCGCGAGGCGATCTTTGCGATCACCGCAGAATGGGCCTGCGCTGAAAATCCCAGGCCGCCGTATTCCTTCGGAATGATCATGCCGAAAAAGCCGTTGTCCCTGATGTACCGCCAGACGCCTTCAGGAAGGTCCGCGCGCTTGTGCGTGATGTCCCAGTCGTTAAGCATCGAACAGAGGGTTTCCACCTCGTTGTCGAGAAACGCTTCTTCCTCGGCGCTCAGACCGCATTTGGGATAGGAAAGGAGCTTGCCCCATTCGGGATGGCCGCTGAAGAGTTCGCCGTCCCACCAGACCGTGCCCGCATCTATCGCCTCCTGCTCGGTCCGGGAAACCGGCGGAAGGCGCTTGCGGAACAGTCCCAGCGCGACCCGGCTCACCAGATTGCGGCGCAGATAGGGAATCCCGAAGATCGCGATGCCTGTAAAGAGCAATAGATAGATGATCTTGAGGACCGCATCCGAAAGCCTCGCCTGCATGGCCACGACGGGCACGATCACCATCAAAGCCAGCAGCCAGCTCGTGACCGTGGCGCGAAAAAACGCCAGCAGTATGAATACCGCTGCCGCAAGCAGCATGGTCAACCACATCATCGAGCCTCTCCTCTATTCCCCCGACCCTCAAGCGGGGGTGCAACTCTAACGCGAGTCGGGGAACAAATCTAGCGCATCCGGTCCACCGCCTCCTCGACGCGCTCCACGGCGATGACCGTGATGCCTTCGATCGGATGACGGGGCGCGTTTGCCTTCGGAATGACCGCCTGCGTGAAGCCCAGCTTTGCGGCCTCGCGCAGCCTCTCCTGGCCCCGCTGGACCGGCCGGACTTCCCCGGCGAGGCCGACCTCGCCGAAGACGACGAGCTTCTCGGGAAGGGGCTTGTTTCTCAAGGAGGAAACCATCGCCAGAATCACCGCAAGGTCGGCCCCGGGCTCGGTGATCTTCACGCCGCCTACCGCATTGATGAAGACATCCTGATCGAAGCAGGCGATGCCCGCATGGCGGTGCAATACCGCAAGCAGCATCGCGAGCCTGTTCTGCTCGAGACCCAGGGAGAGCCGCTTCGCGTTCGGGCTATGCGCCTCGTCCAAAAGCGCCTGTATCTCGACGAGCAAGGGGCGCGTCCCCTCCTGGGTCACCATCACGCATGTGCCTGCAACCTGAGTGCCGTGCTGGGAGAGAAACATCGCGGAGGGATTGCTGACCTCCCTCAGGCCGCGCTCGGTCATCGCGAACACGCCGAGTTCGTTGACCGCGCCGAAGCGGTTCTTGAAGGCGCGTATCAGGCGGAAGCTCGAATGCGTGTCTCCTTCAAAATAAAGCACCGTGTCCACGATGTGCTCGAGCACCCTGGGCCCTGCGAGCGCGCCCTCCTTGGTCACATGCCCCACCAGTATCATGGTGATGTCCTGGCTCTTGGCGATGCGCGTGAGCTGCGCTGCGCATTCCCTGACCTGGGCCACAGAGCCCGGCGCCGAAGTCAGCTGTTCGGAATAAAGCGTCTGTATGGAATCGATCACGACGACGGAAGGCCTGTCATGTGCGATGGTCGCCTGTATCTTTTCAAGCTGGATTTCAGGAAGCAGGCGGAGGTTGCCAGCATCGAGCGCGAGCCTTCTTGCACGCAGCGCGATCTGCTGCGCGGACTCCTCACCGCTCACATATAGCGGCGTGCCGGAAAGATGCGCCAGCACCTGCAGCAGCAGCGTCGACTTGCCTATCCCCGGATCCCCCCCTATCAGGACGACCGCGCCGGAGACCAGCCCTCCGCCCAGCACCCTGTCGAATTCCGCGATGCCTGTCGGCGTTCTTGGCATCTCCTCCGCTGCGACCTCGGAGAGCTTCTGCACGCGGCCCGAAGCCGCCAGCGCGGAGAACCTGTTTGCCCCTTTCGCTTGAGGCTCGACGACGGACTCGATGAGCGTGTTCCAGGCCATGCAGTGAGGGCACTGCCCCTGCCACTTCGCCGTCTGCCCTCCGCATTGTGTGCAGGAATAAATCGTTTTTGCCATGCTTTCTCCATCAAGATCCCGTACGATAGCGCACTGCATGCGCTCATCGCAACGATATTCAGCCGCCATGCTTTGCGATACCATTTCATCTCAGAAAACATTCCAGGCTCGCCATGCCCACAGACGTATCCCGCTTCTTCGAAGATCAAAGCCCTCTCAGCTTTTCAGTCTCATCCTTCCGCCCCAGGGTCCAGCAACGCGAAATGGCGATGGCTGTCGCCGATGCGATAGACAAAAATGCGATCCTGATCGCCGAGGCAGGAACGGGAACCGGCAAGACCTTCGCCTATCTCGTGCCCGCGCTTCTGAACGGCGGGAAGGTGATCATCTCGACAGGCACCAAGAATCTCCAGGACCAGCTCTTCCTGAAGGATCTTCCGATGGTGAGAGATGCGCTCAAGGCCCCCGTCACCATCTCGCTGCTCAAAGGCCGCGCCAATTACATATGCCACTACCACCTCGAACGCGCGCTCTCCGACGGCCGCTTCGCGTCCCGCGAGGACATCAAGCACCTGGACAGGATAAAGAAATACGCGAAGATCAGCGACAGCGGGGACAGAAGTTTCCTGGCCGACGTGCCGGAGTATGCCCCCATCTGGCATCAGGTCACATCCACGCGCGACAACTGTCTCGGCCAGGAATGCCCGAATCACAAGGAATGCTTCGTGCTGCGCGCGCGTCTTGATGCAATGAAGTCCGACATCGTGGTGGTCAACCATCACCTCTTCTTTGCCGACGTGATGCTGAGGGACGAGGGGGTGGCCGAGCTTCTGCCTTCATGCAACACCGTGATCTTCGACGAGGCGCACCAGCTGCCGGAAACCGCGAGCCTGTTCTTCGGGGAAAATCTTTCCACCTCGCAGCTTCTGGATCTGGCCCTCGATGCGCGCATGGAGGCGCTCTCCTCCGCCAAGGACTTTGCACCGCTTCCCAGGGCCTGCGACGAGCTCGACAAGGCAGCGCGCGACCTGCGACTTGCCTTCAAGAAGGAAGGCCGCATGCCGGCCGCCACAGCCCGCGGGATGAAACCGTTTTCTTCGGCGCTCGCCGCGCTTGTCGACAAGCTGGCGACGCTATCCGGCATGCTCGAGAAACAGGCGGAACGCAGCGAGGGACTCGAGAACTGCTGGCAGCGCGCGCAGCAGTTCTCGCAGCAGCTCAAGCTCTGGCAGGAAGACAAGGATGACTCCAGGGTCAGATGGCTTGAAATTTTCCAGCATACCCTGCAGCTGAATTCCACACCGCTTTCCATCGCCGAGATCTTCGAAAAGCAGATCGGCGGCTCGGCGCGCGCATGGATATTCACTTCCGCAACACTCGCCGTGAAGCGCGACTTCTCACATTACCAGCGCGAGATGGGGCTTTTGAACGCAACCACCGCATGCTGGGAAAGCCCATTCGACTACCAGGCCCAGGCCCTGCTTTATGTGCCGGAAGACATGCCAGAACCCAACAGCGAAGGCTATACGGAGGCGGTCGTAAAAGCCACGCTGCCTATGCTGATCGCAAGCAAGGGGCGCGCCTTCCTCCTCTTCACCAGCCTGCGCGCGATGCAGCGCGCTCACGAAATCCTGGAGGATGAATTCACATCCCGTGATCTTCCCTATCCCCTTCTCCTCCAGGGGGCCGCATCAAAGAACGAGCTGCTTGCGAGGTTCCGCGAACACGGCAACGCCGTGCTCTTGGGCAGCCAGTCATTCTGGGAAGGGGTGGATGTCAGGGGCGAGGCGCTTTCGCTTGTCGTCATCGACAAGATCCCCTTCGCCCCGCCCGACGACCCGGTGCTCTCGGCCCGCATCGAAAAGATCAACCAGCAGGGCAAAAGCGCCTTCATGGAATACCAGCTTCCCCGCGCGATCATCACGCTGAAGCAGGGGGCGGGCAGGCTGATAAGGGATGAAAACGACAGGGGCGTGCTGATGATCTGCGATCCCCGCATCATCACCAAGCAGTATGGAAAGCGCATCTGGCAGAGCCTGCCGCCGATGAAAAGGACGCGCCTGGCTGACGAGGCCGCCGCATTCTTCTCAAGAAGCTGAGCATCAGACCTGTATCAGCCTCTCGAGGCTGGACCTTCCATCCGGCGTCGTCATCAGCATCAGCACGTCGTTTCCATGCAGCAAATGGTCGGGCGAAGGATTGAGCTGCCATTCGCCCTCCCTCCTGATCCCGAGCACCACGAAGTCGCGGTCTTCCCGGTACAAAAAGCCCAGAGGCTTGTTCACGAGGCTTTCCGGAATGCGCACCTCTTCCATGCGCAGCTTGCTGTCCGGCTTGAACATCTCGTCAAAGAAATTCATCACGTTGGGCCTCACCATCGCGGACACGAGGTTGAGCCCCCCGCTGTAATCCGGGGAGATGATCTCGTCAGCCCCGGCCCTTCGGGTCTTTTCGGCATTCTTCAGGTCGTGGCATCTTGCAACCACGCGCACCCCGGGATTGAGCTGCTTGGCGCTCAGGCTGATCACGAGATTGGCGCTGTCCTCGTGGGCCACGGCGAACACGCCGGCCGCATGTACGACCCCTGCGGAAAGCAGCACGTCGTTGTCGGTCGCATCGCCCTCTATGTAAAGCTGGTCAGGGTGCAATTCGAGATAGTGCTGTATCACGCTCATGTCGTCGTCCACGATCACGAAAGGGCGCCGCGTCATCAACAGCTCGTTCGCCACGTTGCTTCCCACCCTTCCCGCGCCGCACACGATGTAATGCCCCTTCAGCCCTGCAATTCTCTTCAGCATTTTCTTCCTCCGCCAGAAGACATTCAGATCGCTCTCCAGCATGAAGGCGGTGAATGTCGACAACACATAACCCAGCAAACCGATTCCGCTGATGCCGATGAACACCGTGAACAGCCTGCCGTATTCGTAGTGGCTCACGTCCACGACTTCGTCGTAGCCTATGGTCGACACCGTGACGAAAGTCATGTAAAAGCAGTCCAGCCAGGAATACCTGGGGCCGCCCAGGATGCGGTAGCCTATCGTCCCGATGATGAAGACGGCGACCAGTGACGCAGCCGCGATCAGAAGGTTGCGTAAGGCTCTTGATCCCGGCTGCTTATTCATCCTGCATCGGCGCGTTCGGGAACATCACGTCCCTGAAACCGAATTTTCCGAGGTCGCGTATGCGCATGGGATAGAGTATTCCGTCCAGGTGATCGCATTCGTGCTGCACCACGCGGGCGTGAAAACCGCTCGCCACGCGGTCCACCAGCGATCCGTATTCGTCGTATCCCTGATAGCGTATCGCGCTGTAGCGCGGCACGAGTCCGCACATACCGGGCAGGCTAAGGCATCCCTCCCAGTCATCGTTCATTTCGCCATGCAGCGGCGTGATCACAGGATTGACGAGCACCGTCTCTGGGACAGGCTCCGCATCGGGGTAGCGCGGATTTTTCATCTCCGGGACGCCGAAGATCACGACGCGGAGGCTGACGCCGATCTGCGGCGCGGCAAGGCCTGCGCCGTTCAAGGCCTTCATCGTATCCCTCATGTCCAGCAGCAATTCCTGAAGGCCCGAAAAATCCGAAACGGGTTCCGAAACCTGCAACAGACGCGCATCTCCCATGCGCAAAACCGGTCTGACCGCCATTCAATCCTCCTCGCAGTTGACGACGCATTCTAGCAGCGCGCGCACCCTGTCCATCGCACCCATCGCCACCGCATTCACGCTTTCGACATTGATGCCATGAAGGTTGTCCCCGCGCCCCGCGGCATAGTTTGCAACCACCGCGATCATCGCATAGTCCATGTCGAGCTCGCGCGCCAGCGCCGCTTCCGGCATGCCCGTCATGCCGACCATGTCCGCACCGTCCTTCTCGTAGCGGTTGATCTCTGCGATGCTGTCAAGCCTCGGCCCCTGGGTCGTCGCATAAACGCCGCCATCCAGGCAGGCTTGCCGCGCAAGTACTGCGCCTTGGAGGATGCGCTTTCTCATCTTCCCGGAATAGGGAAGCGTGAAGTCGATGTTGCGATAGCTGGTGCTGCGGTTTCCATAAAACGTGTATTCCCGGCCGTATGTGTAATCGATGATCTGATCCGGTACAACCAGCGTGCCTGGAACGAGATCGGCGCGTATCCCGCCCACGGTCGCGACCGACACCACATCGCTTACCCCCTGTTCGCGCAGCGCCCAGAGATTGGCGCGGTAGTTCACGAGATGCGGCGGTATCGTGTAGCCAAACCCGTGGCGCGCAAGGAAGATCACCTCGTGCCCGTTCAGCGTGCCGAAGAGGAACGCCCCGGAAGGCTCGCCAAAGGGCGTGCGCATCACCTGCCTGTGCGTGATCTTGAGATTCGCGAGTTCGGTCAGGCCGCGACCGCCTATGATTGCCAGCATATAAGCTCCCTCAATCCTGTTCTTTCACCGCATAGATCGCCGGCAGGTTCCGCCATGCGCCTTCGATGTCCATGCCATAGCCGAACACAAAGCGGTCTGGCAGTTCCATGCCAATGAAATCCGCGTGCAAGGGCTTCTCCCTGCCGTGCTTCTTGTCTGCGAACACCGCGCTGTAGCAGCGTTTGGCGCCCAGTTCCATTATCCTGTCCTGCAACGCGGCCAGCGTATGCCCTTCGTCCAGTATGTCGTCCAGCAGCAGCACGACCCTGTCTCTCACGGACTCGTGAGGCTCCACCTTCCAGTGCATCTCGCCGCCCCTGCGCGCATTGCGATAGCGCGACACATGCACGTAATCGAAGTCGAGCGGAAAATCGAGCAGCGGCAGAAGCTGCCCGGTAAACACCACGGCTCCCCCCATCACCGAGAGCACCAGGGGATGCGCATCCCGAAGCGCCGCATTGATCTCGCGCGCCACTTTTTTCAGCGCTGCCTGCACCTCTTCCTCCGTCCTGACAAGGCTGGCCTTGTCCAATATCTCACGGGCCCGCGCCGAGGAAATCATGCATTCCCTTCAAGCATCGCCAAAAGCGCCTGTTCGTCAAGCACCGCAACGCCCAGTTCCCGGGCGCGATCGAGCTTGCTGCCGCTGTTTTCCCCTGCGACCACATAATCGGTCTTCCTGGAAACGCTGCCTGCAACCTTGGCACCGAGCGACTCCAGCCTCTCCTTGGCGACATCGCGGCTAATGGTCAGCGCACCGGTCAGCACGAAGGTCTTGCCGGCCAGCGTCCGTTCGACCATGGCCTCGCCTTCGAGCACGACACCGCCGCGATGCGGATCGAGCAGCGCCTCTATGACCTCCACGTTGTGATGTTCGGAAAAGAATTCGACGATGCTTCTTGCAACGACAGGCCCCACGTCGCGCACCTCCATCAGCCTTTCCTCATCCGCGCGCATCAGGTTCTCGAGGCTTCCGAAATGCCTCGCCAGATCCTTAGCGGTCGCCTCGCCGACATTGCGTATGCCCAGCGCGAATATGAAGCGCGCAAGCTCCGCCTTCCTGCTCTTGTCTATTGCAGCGAGCAGGTTCTGCGCGGATTTTTCCCCCATGCGCTCGAGCCCTGAGAGCGTCCCGAGATTCAATCTGTTCCGGTCATAGAGATCGGCCGGCGTATCGACGAGATGCGCGTCGACGAGCTGGTCGACCAGCTTGTCTCCCAGGCCGTCTATGTTCATCGCGCGCCTGGATGCGAAATGCAGCAGCGCCTGCTTGCGCTGGGCCGGACAGAACAGCCCGCCGGTGCAGCGCCAGTCGGCCTCGCCTTCCTCCCTCGCGATGCGGCTGCCGCATACCGGGCATTTTCCATTGAGGGCGGCATATAGGTCGAAGCGGCCATCTTCGCTGCGCTTGCTGTCAATGTCCTGAACCACACCGACCACTTCCGGGATCACGTCTCCCGCGCGGCGCACGATCACCCTGTCTCCGATGCGCACATCCTTGCGCCTGGTCTCATCCTCGTTGTGCAGCGTCGCATTGGATACCGTGGTGCCGCCGACGAACACGGGTTCCAGCTTTGCCACAGGTGTAAGCTTTCCCGTCCTCCCCACCTGGATGTCGATGCCGCGCACGATGGTCACCTGCTCTTCGGCGGGAAACTTGTGCGCGACCGCCCAGCGCGGCTCGCGCGAAACGAAGCCCAGGCTTTCCTGCAAAGCGATGCTGTTGACCTTGTACACCACGCCATCAATGTCGAAAGGCAATTGATCCCGCATGCTCTCTATCCTGCGATGGAACTCGACGAGCCCGCTGGCCCCCTTGGCCAGGCAGCGCATGTCGTTGACGGGAAATCCCCAGGCCTCGAGCCGGTCAAGAAGCTCCTGATGCGTCTTAGGCTTCCAGCCCTTCACCTCGCCCAATCCATAGGCGAAAAACTTCAGCGGCCTTCTAGCAGCAAGGGAGGGATCCAGCTGACGTATGCTGCCGGCAGCGCCGTTTCTCGGGTTGACCAGGGTCGCCAGACCCAGCCTGCGCTGCTCTTCATTGTACTTTTCGAAGTCGTCGCGGCGCATGTAGATTTCTCCGCGCACTTCCAGGATTTCGGGAACGGAATCTCCCAGGGAAAGCGGGATCTGGCGCACGGCATGCCTGACGTTCTGCGTCACGTCCTCCCCCGTTTCGCCGTCCCCGCGCGTTGCAGCCTGAACCAGCATCCCCTTCTCGTAGCGCAGGCTGATCGCCAGCCCGTCGAATTTGAGCTCGCATGCATATTCGATCTCGCCGTCCACGCCCAGCTCCTTCCTGACCCTCGCATCGAACGCCACCGCCCCCTGGTCGCTGATGTCCGTCTCGGTGCGTATCGACAGCATGGGGACGGTGTGGCGCACGGGCGCGAACATCTCGAGCGGCTTTCCCCCGACACGCTGAGTGGGTGAGTCCGGGCTCTGCAATTCCGGATGACGTTCCTCCAGAGACTGGAGCTCGCGGAACAGCCTGTCGTATTCGGCATCCGGAACGAGCGGGGCATCCTTCACGTAGTACCAATAATCATATTGCGCGATCTGTCTGCGCAGCTCGGCTACCCTGGCCTTCTCTCCGGTCATCAGGAAAATATCCTGAGCGCCTCTGCACTGCCGGGAGTCAGCCTGTTCTCGCGCATCCTGGCTTCGACCTCGGCTATCTTCGTGCGTATCAGCGCAAGGCCCGCATCGGTCAAAAGGACTCTGTGATCGTCGACCAGATTGGCCTGCAAGTCCCGAGCCAGCGCATGAGCCAGGCTCACCATGCGGTCGAAGACTTCCGCAGGATTCTCGACCCTCGGGACATCCAGCATCAGCGTAAGCCCGTCGCATGCCGCATGGGGCAGCGCATGGTGCTGGAAGGGTGACCCGTCCATGTTGGCAAGCGTCATCAGGGTGCGCCCGGATGCGTCGAAAAGATGGAATGCCCCGTCCGATTCTAGCCTCATGCCGTTGAGCGAAGCGGTCTCCGAAATCTTTGAACCTTGAAGCTTACGGTTGCCCGGCGGCAACAAATTCACGCCCACCATCTGGTCGACCTCGGCGCAGAATGCATCGAACGCCTGAGCCTCCCGGTACGCTTCCTGCATGTCCGGAAGCTGGGTGTCGGCGCTGATGCGCCTGGCTATCCCCAGCACGAGATCGCGAAAATCCCCGAGCTTGGCCGAGCTGATCACGCCGCCCCTGTCAAGCAGCTGCAGTGCGACCCTGAACTGCCTGTAGAGGGAGGCCGATTCCTGGACCGCCCTCTCCCAGGTTTCGGTGCGCACGGAAAGGCCACAGACATGCAACGGCTTGTGAAAATCGAATTTGCGCTGCCAGAGGCCGTCCAGCACGGCGCTCGTGGCAGGCTCGGTCAGGTGTAGTTCGATGATGAAATCAAAACGCGCATCGAGCAGCACGCAGGGCTCAATCGGCTCGGGTGCCGCGGGCAATTCGACGGCCTCTTCAAGCCCTGCATCCAGCGCATCCAATGCATCCACATTGATCATCTCAACCGAAGGATCGATGGGCGCGCCATCGATTCCATACAGCGCATCTTTCCTGTTTTCCCCGAATGCCTCAGCGAACCTCTGCCTGTACTGGCGCTGCTTCCACCAGCCAAACAGGTAGACCAGAAGCACCACTCCCGCGCCTATGCCCAGCAATGCCGCCTGCAACTCACTCATGTTCTCATTCCCGACGTGGATACGCTCGAATTATCTCAAAAAAGCTAGACCAGGGGTAACTCCGGCGAGCTTATGCCTATGCCAGACACATCCTTGAGCGCCTTCAGGAAATTCCCGTCCTCGTGCAGCCGGGCAAGCGGCACCGGATGCGGCGCGCCCCGCATGTGCGTCAAACGGGCGCGGCTCGTCACCGGCATTTCCCAGTGAAGCCCAGAGAGCAGCTCGTCGGCCGACTGGGGCCTGTTGCAGACCAGAACCATGTCGCATCCGGCATTCAGCGCGGCTGATGCGCGCTGAACTATCCCGCCGGCGACCGTCGCCCCTTCCATGCTCAGATCATCGCTGAAGATGCAGCCTTCAAACCCCAGCCTGCCGCGCAGGATTTCCTTGAGCCAGACAGGAGAAAATCCGGCCGGGCGATCGTCCACGTCAGGATAGATCACATGCGCCGGCATGATCGCTGCAAGCCCGAAGGAGATCATCTGCCTGAAAGGCACGAGATCGCAAAGCTCGATGTCCACGAATTTCCGCTCGTCCACGGGGATTGCGAGATGGGAATCCGCGACGACAAAGCCGTGACCGGGGAAATGCTTGCCCACCGATTGCATGCCCGCCTGCCTGAGTCCCAGCTGAAGATGATGCGCAAGCTCTGAAACCGCCTGGGGATCGCTGTGGAAGGCACGGTCCCCGATCACGCTGCTAGACCCATGGTCGACATCCAACACCGGCGTGAAGCTGAAATCGACTCCGCAGCCGCGCAATTCGGCGCCCAGCACAAAGCCCGCCTGATGCGCCAGATGACGGGCCCGCTGGGGATGGTGATCCCAGATCCTTCCGAGCTCGCGCATCGCGGGAATTTTCGTGAATCCTTCCTGGAAGCGCTGCACCCTGCCGCCTTCGTGGTCGACCGCGATCAGAAGCGGCGGGTTGCGCAGCGCACGTATCGCGGAAGTCAGCGAAACGAGCTGCGCCACGGATGAAAAATTTCGCCTGAAAAGGATCACCCCGCCCACAAGGGGATGCAAAAGCCGCGCCTCGTCCTCGGGGGTCAGCTCCGTTCCCAGCACATCCAGCATGACCGGCCCCAATCCCATGATTACCCCGCAGTCTCAAGCACGACGAATGCGACGACCATGCTTTTCTCGTCGCTGATGGATAGATGATGGGCGCCTATGCCCGCCTGCGCCAGATAGGTGCGAAGCTCGGGCTCGAACTGCAGCACAGGCTTCCCCAGCCCGTCGTGCGAAACGCTGATCGCCGTGAGGCTCACGGGATGCCTGAGTCCGCTGCCCAGCGCCTTGGAAAACGCCTCCTTTGCGGCAAACCGCTTTGCAAGCAGGCGCGCGGGATCGGCATGGGCGCTGTACTCGGCAAGCTCAAAGCGGCTCAGCAGGCGCTCTGCGAGCCTTGCCTGATGGCGACGCCACATCGACTCGATGCGGGCATATTCGACGATGTCCGTGCCTATGCCGAAGATCATGCCTGCTGATTTCCCGCGACCAGCAGCGCCTTCATCTTGCGCACCGCGGCATCCAGCCCTATGAAAATCGACTCGGCGATGATCGCATGACCGATGTTGAGCTCGACGATATTGGGGATCGCGACGATATCCTGCACATTGTGGTAATGCAGGCCGTGCCCCGCATTCACCTGCAAACCCTGCTGATGGGCGTGTTCTGCCGCATAGCGTATGCGATCGAGTTCTTCCCTCCTTGCGGGAACGCTGTCGGCATCGGCGTATCTTCCGGTATGCAGTTCGATCACCGGAGCGCCTGTCCTGCAGGCTGCATCGATCTGCCTGACATCGGGATCGATGAACAGGGATACGCGTATGCCCGCATCGGCACAACGCTCGCAAGCCGACCTGATGGCATCGAAATGGCGTATCACGTCGAGCCCGCCCTCGGTCGTCAGCTCCTCGCGCCTTTCCGGCACCATGCAAAGGTCGTGCGGCTTGATCATGAGCGCATTGTCTATCATCTCGTCCGTGACCGCGCATTCCAGGTTCATGCGGGTCTGCAGCATCCCGCGCAGAAGGCGCACATCCTCGTCCTGGATATGGCGGCGGTCCTCCCTCAGATGCAGGGTGATCGCATCAGCGCCCGCCTCCTCGCAGATCAGCGCCGCACGCAGCAGATTGGGATAGCGCGCGCCGCGCGCCTGGCGCAGCGTGGCAACATGGTCTATGTTAAGTCCGAGTTTCATCATTTTCTCTGCAGATCCTTGATCAGTTCACGCGTATGCAGCACCTTTCCCCCCAGGTGGTGATTGAGCAGCATGCGCATCAGCTGCTTGCTCTGCTGTATCACCAGAGGGTCGGCATAGTCATCCTTCGCCATCGCCAACAGCGTCCTTCCCAGCACCTTCATTCCTTCTCCGCCTTCATCCGGCAAGGCCCCGCGCTCCACGACGTAACGATAGCAAATTTCAGGCTGTATGGGTTTGCCGCTTCCCGCCTCCTTTTCCAGCTCCATCGCATAGCCCAGCTCCTGAAGCAGATGCCTCTCGAAACAGCGCAGGCTCGCCGCATGGTCTGACTCATGGGCCAGCCTGTACAGTGTCGCGCGATAGTAATCGAAAAGGCGCTCGTGCGGATCGTCGCGCGCCAGCATGTTGACAAGCAGCTCATTGAGATAGAATCCGCACATCAGCGCCGTGCCCTGAAGGCAGGGCTGTCCGCCCTGCCACTGCGCCGCATGCAGCGTTTTCACCTCGCCCTTGCCGAACCATGACAAAAGCAGCGGCTGGAAGTTCATCAGTACGCCGCGCAGGGCGGATCCCGGCCGTCTCGCACCCCGCGCCACCACAGCAAGCCTGCCATGCTGACGGCTGTACACGTCTAGCAACAGGCTGGTTTCCCTGAAAGGGCGTGTATGCAGCACGAACGCCATCTCATCCTGCTGCCTGTTCTGCCTGCTTGTCAGCGCCATGCTCTTCTAGAGGTGTTCACTCATATCCCAGGGACTGAAGCATGCGGGCATCATCCGCCCAGCCGCTGCGCACCTTGATGAACACCTCGAGAAACACCTTGCCGTCGAAAAGCTTTTCCATGTCGAGCCTGGCCTGGGTCGCGATCTCCTTGATCTTCTCTCCCTTCTTGCCGAGCAGCATCGCCTTGTGCGCCTCCTTGTCGACGAGGATGGCTGCATTGATGCGGCGCAGGTTCTTTTCCGTCTTGTATGCCTCTATCAGGACGCTCACGGAATAAGGCAGCTCTTCACCGGTCAGGCGAAAGACCTTTTCGCGCAGGATTTCCGCAGCCAAAAAGCGCTCGCTTCGGTCCGTCACATCGTCCGGATCATAGATCAGGCCGCCTTTGGGCAACAGGCTGCGCAGCGTTTCCCTCAGCTCGTCCATCTGCTTTCCGAATTTCGCGCTCACCGGAACGATGTGGGCAAACTTGAAATCCCTTGCGACCCGCTCTGCAAAATCGAAAAGCCTGCCCTTGTCCTCGACAGCATCGATCTTGTTGATGACCAGAACGACAGGACGGTTGTCCGGCAGGAGCTTCAGCACTTCCCGGTCGCGCTCGTCATAGCGCAGCGCTTCCAGGACATACACGACCACCTGCACATCCCTGAGGCTGCTCGTCACCACACGGTTCATGCCGCGGTTCAATGCATTGAGATGCCTCAGCTGGAATCCCGGCGTGTCGACGAACACGAACTGGGCGCGCTCATCGGTGTAGATGCCGTGTATGCGGTGGCGCGTGGTCTGCGCCTTGCTGGATGTGATGCTGATCTTCTGCCCGATCAGATGGTTGAGCAGCGTGGACTTGCCCACGTTGGGACGGCCGACGATCGCGACATAACCGCTGCGGAAGTCCTCATTCATTGCAACGTCTTCATTCATGTTTCTTTCCAATCTTCTGATAGGCCTCGGCCGCGGCCTGCTGCTCGGCATTGCGGCGACTGCTGCCGGTTCCCTGCGTGACGATCCCGAGCGCGGGCACCGCGCATTCGACCCTGAACATCTGCTCGTGCGCGCCGCCTTCGGTGTCGATCACGCTGTAATGCGGCAGGGCCAGCCGGCGTCCCTGCAGATATTCCTGAAGCAGGGTCTTGGCATCCTTGCCCAGCGTCTTCAGGTCGAGCTTTTCGAGATAGGGCACATAAAGGTTGAGCACGGCCCTTTCTGCGGATTCGAACCCGCCATCCAGGAATATCGCGCCTATCAATGCCTCCACGCCATCGGCGAGTATCGACGGCCTGCGGGATCCGCCGCTCCTGCGCTCTCCCTCCCCGAGCATCAGGAAACTGCCAAGCTCCAGCTGTTCGGCAAACACCACGAGGGTGGATTCCTTGACAAGGTTGGACCTAAGCCTCGACAGATCCCCCTCGCTCATGTCCGGATACTTTCCGTAAAGATATTTCGATATCACGCAGCCCAGTATGCTGTCGCCCAGAAACTCCAGCCTCTCGTAATGGGCAGGCGAAAAGCTGCGATGGGTCAGCGCGCGCTCCAGCAGCCCGGCATCCCTGAACTCATGTCCCAGCCGGCGGGACAGGTGCTCTTCAGCCCTTCCCACTGGTTGGATTGAAATCGAGGTAGAAGCTGATGTTTCCGGCAAGCGGAACCTTGACGAAATAGCTCGCACTCAACAGAGGCTTGCCAGAACTCGTGTCTATATCGATGTCTTCGGCCTTGACCGCCTGGATGTTGTCGATGGAGGCCCGCCTTGAATAGGAGAGGCGGATGTCGTTCAACGAGGCCTTCTGCATCGCCGGATCGTTGGAGACTTCGTTGAATATCTTCTGTATCTCCGCATTCTCGATGTATGCGGGGACCAGCTTCAGACCCGTGGACACTACCAGCACGAGCACGAATGCGGCGATGATCAGCCCGGAGAGCGTGATGCCTTTCTGCATGCCCGGTTTAGAAATATTCATACTGTTTCTCCTCACCTCAATTGACTGACATGCCGATACGCTTCAGGTCGGAAAAATTCATCCAGATGAAAAACGCCTTTCCGACGATCTCCCTGTCAGGGACGAAACCCCAGTAGCGACTGTCGCGGCTGTTGTCGCGATTGTCGCCCATCATGAAGTAGCTTCCGGCAGGCACGGTGCAGCGCACCGAATCCTCATCATATATGCAGTTCTCCCGGCCCGGAAAGTCCGCAACCGAACCCATGTGCACATTGGGCATGTCAGGATTGATCAGAATGTCGTGGCGCTTGTCCCCCAGCAATTCCGAGCGACGCTCGGTATGCACGAAATTGAGCCCGCTCTCGACATAATTATAATCGCCCTCGGGCTGCTGCGGCTGCTCCTTCCCGTTGATGGTCAGGCGCTTGTTCCTGTATTCGACGACATCGCCAGGCACGCCCACGACGCGCTTGATGTAATCGACGGAAGGGTTTTCGGGATAATGGAACACCATCACGTCGCCTCGCCTGGGATCGTTGAGCCTGATGATCTTCTGGTCGATGATGGGCAGCCTGATGCCATAGGTGTACTTGTTCACCAGGATGAAATCCCCGACATGCAGCGTCGGAATCATCGAGCCGGAAGGGATCTTGAAGGGCTCGACCAGAAACGAGCGTATGCAGAACACGACCAGTATGACCGGAAAGAAGCTCTTCGCATACTCGACCCACCATGGCTCTTCGACGCCCTTCCCCCTGTTTTCTGCAAGCCAGTACTTATCCAGAAGCCAGATGCTGCCTGTCACCAGCAGCAGCACAAACATGATCAGAGCGAAATCCATTTTTATTCCTTGAATATTGTTTAAACGTGCGCCTTACTCGTCCACACGCAGGATGGCCAGGAAGGCCTCCTGCGGAATCTCCACGTTGCCCACCTGCTTCATGCGCTTCTTGCCGGCCTTCTGCTTCTCAAGCAGCTTCTTCTTGCGCGTGATGTCGCCGCCGTAACACTTGGCGAGGACGTTCTTGCGCATCGCCTTGACGTTCTCGCGCGCGATGACGTTCGAGCCTATGCTCGCCTGTATCGCGACATCGTACATCTGGCGCGGGATCAGCTCGCGCATCTTGGCCGCCACCTCGCGCCCCCTGAACTGGCTGCTTGCCCGGTGCACGATCATCGCCAGCGCATCCACCTTGTCGCCATTGATCAGCATGTCGACCTTGACCACATCCGCAGCCCTGTATTCCTTGAACTCGTAATCCATCGAGGCATAGCCGCGCGAGACCGATTTCAGCCTGTCGAAGAAATCCATCACGATTTCCGCCATCGGCATTTCGTAGATCAGCTTCACCTGCTTGCCATGATAGCTGATGTTGATCTGGGTGCCGCGCTTTTGCGTGCAAAGCGTGATCACGGAGCCGACATATTCGTTCGGCATGTAAAGATTGACCGTCACGATGGGTTCGCGGATTTCGGCGATCTTGGAAGGATCCGGCATCTTTGAGGGATTGTCCACCGACACGACGGTACCGTCCCTCAACTCGACCTCATAGATCACCGTGGGCGCAGTGGTGATGAGGTCCATGTCGAATTCCCGCTCCAGCCTCTCCTGAACGATCTCCATGTGCAGCAGCCCGAGAAAGCCGCAGCGGAACCCGAAACCCAGCGCCTGGGAAACCTCGGGTTCATACTGCAGGGCCGCATCGTTAAGCTTGAGCTTTTCCAGCGAATCGCGCAGCGCCTCGTACTGGTTCGACTCCACCGGAAAGAGGCCCGCGAAGACCTGGGGCTGCACTTCCTTGAAACCGGGCAGCGCATGTTCCGCCGGTTTTGCGAGATGCGTTATCGTGTCGCCCACCCTTGCCGCCTTCAGTTCCTTGATGCCCGCGATCACGAAACCGACCTGTCCGGCGCTGAGCGCATCCCTGTGCTGCGACTTGGGCGTGAACACACCGACATGCTCGGTCAGGTGATGGGCGCCTGTCGCCATGAACAGTATCTTCTCCTTGGGCCTGATCGTGCCGTTCATCACGCGCACCAGCATCACGACGCCGACATAGTTGTCGAACCAGGAATCGATGATCAGCGCCTGCAGGGGCGCATCCACATCGCCCTTCGGAGCCGGAACCTTCTGTATCAGCGCCTCCAGCACATCCTCTATGCCTTCCCCGGTCTTTGCGGAACAGCGCACCGCATCGTGCGCCTCTATGCCGATCACGTCCTCGATTTCGGCGATCGCATTGTCCGGATTCGCCGAAGGCAGGTCTATCTTGTTCAGCACCGGCACCACTTCCACCCCCAGATCGAGCGCGGTATAGCAGTTGGCGACCGTCTGCGCCTCGACGCCCTGGGATGCATCGACCACCAAAAGAGCCCCTTCGCAGGCAGCGAGCGAACGCGAGACTTCGTAGGAGAAGTCGACATGTCCCGGCGTGTCGATCAGATTGAGATTGTAGGTCTGCCCGTCGCGCGCCTTGTAGCTCAAAGCGGCAGTCTGCGCCTTGATCGTGATGCCGCGCTCGCGCTCGATGTCCATCGAGTCTAGCACCTGCGCTTCCATTTCCCGGTCGGACAGGCCTCCGCAGAGATGTATGATGCGATCGGCCAACGTCGACTTGCCGTGATCGATATGGGCTATGATAGAAAAATTACGGATCAGCTGCATGGGATTCCAGTTCAGACCGCCGTGACGGACAATTTCGCAAAGCGCGAATTCTAGCCGATTTGGGCATTACATGCAGGTGAGCTCATGCATCAATTGTCATCCAGCCTGATCGCCACATAAAAAACCGCATCCTCCCTGCGCACCAGAAGCGCGACATTGCGCCCCTTGGGCAGCTGCCTGACGATGTCGTTAAGCTGCTTTAGCGAATTCAACGGTACATTGCCTATGGCAAGAATCACGTCCCCCGGCTGGATTCCGGAAGAGACCGCAGACTTGCCCTTGACCGCCTGGACGAGCAGGCCGCCCTTGATTCCCATGTCCGAAAGCTGCTCCTTCGTCAGCTCGCCAAGCGAAACGCCCAGCCTCGCGACCGTCTTCTCTTCCTGGCCGGACGGGCCTTTTGCCGCTTTCGACAGCCTGTTTTCATCCGGCATTTTTCCAACAACCACCGTCACCTGCCTGGGAGCCCCCTTGTGCCAAAGGTCGACCACCGCACTGCTTCCCGGCTTTGCCGCAGCCACGATGCGCGGCAGATCGCCCGAATTGGCAACAGTCTTGCCGTCAAACTTCAGTATCACATCGCTCGCCTCTATGCCCGCCTTGTCGGCAGGCCCGCCCTTCTCGACGCTGCTCACCAATGCGCCATTGGGCTGGGAGAGGCCGAAAGACTCGGCTAGCTGACGCGTCATCTCCTGTATCGTCACGCCTATCCTGCCTCGCGTCACCACGCCCTTGGTGCGCAGCTGGTCCGCGACCTGCATGGCGACATCGATCGGTATCGCGAAGGACAAACCCATGGATCCGCCGGAGCGCGTATAGATCTGCGAATTGATGCCCACAACCTCGCCGTTCATGTTGAATAGCGGCCCGCCTGAATTGCCGGGATTGATCGCCACATCGGTCTGTATGAAAGGGACATAGTTGTCCTGCGGCAGGGAGCGCCCCTTGGCGCTCACGATACCTGCCGTGACGCTGTTGTCAAAACCGAAGGGGGAGCCGATCGCAACCACCCATTCCCCGACCTTGAGCTTGTTCGGGTCCCCTATCGCGACCCTGGGCAGATTGGTCGCATCTATCTTGAGCAGCGCCACATCCGTCTTCGCGTCCACGCCGATCACGCGCGCCGAGAATTCCCGCTTGTCTGTCAGTCTCACCGTGATCTTGTCCGCATGGTCGACCACATGGGAGTTGGTCATGATGTAGCCGTCAGAACTCAGGATGAATCCGGAACCCAGCGAATGGGTCTCCTGGTCGCGCGGCTCTAGTGGCGCAAAACGCCTGAAAAACTCGAAGAAAGGATCGTCCTCGGGAATGCCGGAAACCGTCTGTCCCGGGATGTGCTGCGTCGTGCTGATGTTGACGACTGCGGGCCCCTGCTTCTCAACCAATCCGCTGAAGTCCGGGAGCTCGCCTGCAACCGCGGCGGATACCAGCGCGACAGAAAAAAGTATGACGTTGATACACTTTCCAAGCATACAATCACCTCATCGAAAATTATTCGCGCGCCAGCCTCGCTATATAAGGTTGCTGGCGGAAGCTGCGCGCGGATAACCATTTCGCCAGCAAGAATCCGATCAGGAGTCCGAACAGTGCGCCCATGGCAGCACGGGCATCGCTCTGCCCTGCCAGCAAGGCGCCGGAAAACATGAAGACCAGGGGCAGCAGATACACGAGGCCGACCCCGCGCAGCAGTGCGCCATCAGGCATGCAGACGATCACCTCGTCCCCCACGCCCGCATGGATGCGATTGTCCACCCTGAACTGGCGCGGCTTGCTGCAAAAAAGCTGCGCAACTTTCCTGGAGCCGCAGCCTCTTCCTTCGCAGGCCGAACAGCCGCTACTACCGCTGCCGATGACCTCGGCGGATCCGGCGTCTGACTGAACCACGATGGCGCGGGTCTCGAGCATTATTTGCCGTTGTATCTTATCGAGTTGAGAACCTGTATCACCGTGATCGGCGGCACTTCACCGACTACATGATACACATGGCCGTCGACGATCTTGCTGTAGAGGTTGACCGCACCGCGGCTGGAAAGGCCCTCCTTTTCGTCATCGCCCGGGCTTGCAGGTTCGACAAAAACCGATATTGCGCTAAGACCATCGGAAAACACGAGCTGGGTCACCGGGGCATGGTTCCCATGCATGGGCCTTACGAGCTCGGTCGTCTTCCTGAAACCGCCAGGCATCGCATCCACCACCCAGCCGCTGTTCACGGCCGGCTCGGTCTTGTCCTGGCTCACCTGCCCGAGACCCGGGAGGTTCTTGACCTCATCCGATGCGATCCATGACCTGTCGGCATCCTTGCCCACCTTGAGCTCGGTGAAGGCATACTGCTCGACGATCTGGTTCTTGTCATTGAGCACGGCGGATTTCAAAAGCAAGCCTGTCCCCGTATCCACCCAGACCTTGCGCGTATAGCGCAGCCTGTCCCTGGGCTGGAAGAGCAACACGCGGGTCTCGTGGCCCGCCACCCTGTCGGTTCCGACTTCCCTGACCTTGTAGTTCTCGCTCAGCGCGGAGAGCTGATCGGGCAGCAGCATCGGAAACTTGCCCCCCCCTTTCCCGCTGTCGACCTGGACCATCTCGTTCTGCCTGTAACACCAGACCTGCCCGCGATGACGTATGATCTCGCGCCTAGGCCCATCGAGCCCCTCGAGCTTCTCGTACCCCCCGTTCTGATCGACGATATGGGAGATCCTCGAAGTCTCGACATGATTGCCGTACTGGTATACGAAAACGCCGCTGTAATCCGTCTGGTGACCCGCAAATGCAATCGCCTTCAGCAGATCGAGGGTAGACTGCCCGCCGGCCGCGCTGGCATTGAAGGCCAGCATCAGGCCGAAAACTCCAACCCATGCCTTCATTGAAGCTTTTCCTCCGGGCTGTAGGTCACGGTGTGTATGTAGGATGCTCCGCCATTCATGTCGTTGCTGGGGGAGAATTCCTGGTGAGCCATCAGGTAGTCGTTCGCAGCCGGCTGTATCTGCAGATTGACAGGACGCATGCCGGACTGCTGCATCGCAAGCTGCGGAGCAGTTTCAGGGTTGATCTGCAGCGTCATCCAGGCGACCATGCCGACCGCCATCAGGGATGCCGCGGCGGAAAGCGCAAACACCCGGGCCTTCTGCTTCAGCGCCCGGCTTCTCGGCGCAAGGACAGTCGCCTCGTTGCGCAACCTTTCGCTGACCCTGTCGGTCATGTCGCGATGTATGCATTCGGGCTGGCGCAGCACATCACCGATCAGGTGATAGACCGCCCAATCGGCGTATATGCCAGGATCGCGCCTGATCTGGCCGAGCAGGGTCTCGGCCTCATCCTCGAACAGCTCTCCATCCATCAGTGCAGAGATATCGTGTTTCATTTTTACCACCTATTGCCTTGACTGGTTTCCAACAGCGGACGCAGTTTTTCCGCGACCGCCTCGCGCGCCCTGAATATCCTCGATCGCACCGTGCCGACAGGGCAGTTCATCACGTTTGCGATTTCTTCGTAACTCAAACCTTCAATCTCTCGCAGCGTCAGGGCGCTGCGCAAATCCTCGGGCAGTTGCTGCAAGGCTTGCTGCACGGTGTTGACAACCTGTTTGCTCATGAGTTCATTTTCAGGCGTGCTGACTTCATGGAGAAACCCGGCTTCCTCGAAGGTTTCCGCTTCTTCCGTGTCAAAAGGGGTGTTGGCTGCCGGCTGGCGCTTGTTGGCAAGCAGGTAGTTCTTGGCCGTATTGATGCCGATTCTGTATAGCCAGGTATAGAAAGCGCTGTCGCCGCGGAACCCGGGCAAGGCGCGATAGGCCTTGACGAAAGCCTCCTGGGTGACATCTTCCGCCTCGGACGCGTTGCGCACGAAGCGCGAGATCAGTCGCCCCAGCTTGCGTTGATATTTTGCTACCAGCAGGTCGAAGGCGTGCTTATCCCCGCGCTGTACGCGCTCCACCAGCTGTTGATCAACTTCCTTATCGCCCATCCCTATTCCGATAAAATCCGTCGCAGTGCAAATTATAACCGCTGCAGTCCACTTCGTCAGTTTTGCGAGCCGAGGACCCAGCCAAACCGCATCTGACCACATGCATCATGCTATAGTTCCTCCATGGTCATCGAACGGGAAAACAATTGCTGCAATTCGACACATTGATTATCGGCAGCGGCCTGGCCGGGCTGACGCTGGCGCTCAAGCTCGCCGACCAGAGAAGAATCGGCCTGATCACGAAGAAGTCCCTGCTGGACGGCGCGAGCAGCTGGGCGCAGGGTGGCATCGCCGCAGTGCTTTCCGGCGACGACACACCGGAAGCCCACATGCGGGACACGCTGATCGCAGGGGCCGGGCTTTGCGATGAAACCGCCACCCGCTTCGTCGTCGAGCACGGCAAAGAGGCGATAGACTGGCTGGTATCCCAAGGCGTCGCCTTCACCGAGGACAGCAGCAGCGACACGGGCTACCATCTGACCCGCGAGGGCGGGCACGACAGGCGGCGCATCATCCATGCCGCAGATGCGACCGGTCTTGCGGTGCAGAAAACCCTGTCCGACAAAGTGCTGAACCACCCCAACATCACGCTGCTCGAAGGATACATGTCGGTCGACCTGATCACCGGAAAAAAGCTCGGGCATGCCGACAACCGCTGCTATGGCGTATATGCGCTGGACACCAGGACCGACGAGGTGGTCACGATCTCCGCCCAGCACACCATACTGGCCACCGGCGGAAGCGGCAAGGTCTATCTTTACACGACCAACCCCGACACCTCGACCGGCGATGGCATCGCGATGGCATGGCGCGCAGGGTGCCGCGTGGCCAACATGGAATTCATCCAGTTTCATCCGACCTGCCTCTACCACCCGCATGCAAAATCCTTCTTGATCAGCGAAGCGGTGCGCGGCGAAGGCGGGATACTGAAGCTGCCCGACGGGACGCGCTTCATGCCCGCCCACGATGAGCGCGCAGAGCTTGCTCCGCGCGATGTCGTGGCAAGGGCGATAGACTACGAGATGAAAAAGGGTGGACTGGATTGCGTCTATCTCGACATCTCGCATCAGTCCGTGGAATTTTTGCAGGAGCACTTCCCGACCATCTACGCCCGCTGTTTGACGCTCGGCATCAACATCAGCCAGGAGCCCATCCCCGTCGTGCCTGCGGCCCACTACACCTGCGGCGGCGTGGTCGCCGACCTTGACGCGCGCACCGACCTGAAAAACCTCTACGCCGTGGGCGAGACCGCATACAGCGGTCTGCATGGCGCGAACCGCCTGGCCAGCAATTCCCTGCTCGAATGCCTGGTGTTTGCGGATGCGGCAGCCCGCGACATATTAGGCCAGCCGCTCGAATCGCCCCGCACGCTGCCTGCCTGGGACGACAGCCAGGTGACCGACGCGGACGAAGAGGTCGTGATCGCCCACAACTGGGCCGAGCTGCGTCATTTCATGTGGGACTATGTCGGCATCGTGCGCACCAACAAGCGCCTGCAGCGCGCCATGCACCGCGTCCAGCTCCTGCAAAACGAGATAGACGAATACTATGCGCATTTCCATGTCAGCTCCGACCTGCTCGAGCTTCGCAATCTCGTCACCAATGCAGACCTGATCGTGAAAAGCGCGCTGTCGCGCCACGAAAGCCGCGGCCTGCATTACAGCCGGGACTATCCGGAAACCGAGGAAAATCCCAAGCCCACCATCCTGATCCCGAAAAACTACTGAGCATATCTCAAGCGCACGCGCAGCTCCCTGTGCGCTTCATCTCCCAGCGCATCGCGAAAGATCAGCTGGCACTGCCTCCTGCCTTGGAGTCTTGCGCATAGCGCGATGCAAAAGGGGGTCACGACCGTTTCATCCAGAATCTCGCCCGCGACTTCAAGACCGGACATGTCCCTGACGTGCAGCCGGCCCTGCTCCAGAATGAGGCTCTGCCATCCCTTGTGCACATGAAGCCGCGATTGGTGAAGAAGGCTTGTAACCATCAGGATTGCGAGCATGATGCGCGCCCATGCATCTAGATCCGTCAGAAGAATGGAGGTGATCAGGGCCAGATGGGTGAGCAGCAGAAGCAAGAGATATGTCCTCGAAGGCCTGAGGACAAAAAGCATGGCTCAATGAAGGAAGAACATGACGGCCAGAACCAGCACGACCAGCCCCAGCACCAGAAGCTTGAATTTTCCCGCAGACTCTTCCTCCCTGGGTCTGTCATCGACGAGCGGGCGGGTCTGCGACCTTGCCACCTTGAGCGTCTTCGAGAGCTCGTCCAGATCGGAAGGGTCGGCGGTCAATGCCGCAAGGCGCAGGGTCGCCTCGGATGAGTCGAAGGATCTGGAAAGCCCCAGCGTCGAGGGCGCGACCTCCTCTGCTTGATCGGCGATCGCAAGCCCGTTGAGCCTGGTCTTTTCCGCAGGCACGGGCTGGGCCTTTCTCTCCTGACTTGGCAGCGTATCGCGGCAGGCACGCAGATCCTTTGCCAGATCCAGCGCATTCTGATAGCGGTCCTCCACGCCCTTGGCCAGCGCCTTGGCCACAATGAAATTCAGCATGTCCGGCACATCGGGATTCAATGTGCCTGGCGCAGGAGGCACCAGATTCAGCGTCTGGTACATGATCGCATTGACGTTTTCGCCGACAAAGGGCGATGTCCCCGTGAGCATTTCATACAACATCACACCGAGCGAGAAGATGTCCGAACGCCTGTCGATCTCCTTTCCCAGCACCTGCTCTGGCGACATGTATTTGGGCGAACCCAGCACCATTCCCGTTTGCGTATGGACCGCGGACGAAGGCATGCGCGCTATGCCGAAATCCGTGATCTTGATGCGCCCGTCGCGAACCAGCATGATGTTGGAGGGCTTGATATCGCGATGCACGATCCCGTGCTGGTGCGCGTAGGAAAGCCCCTCTGCCACCTGGGCCACGATTTCGATGATTTGACTGACCGGCATGCTGCGTTCCTCGCGCAGCAGGTCCCGCAATTCGCTGCCCTGCAGAAACTCCATCGCGATGAAGGCGATGTTCCCGCTCTTGCCCACGTCATAGATGGTCACGATGTTCGGGTGGTTGAGCCTGCCTGCGGCCCTTGCTTCCTGGTAGAAGCGCCCCTCGTATTCTTCCTTTTCGTCGAGAGCCAGGCCGAGATTGATGGTCTTGATGGCGACCACGCGATCTATCAGCGGATCGCGCGCCTTGTAGACCACGCCCATTGCGCCCTGGCCTAGCTCGCTCAGCATCTCGTAGCGACCGAGCTGCTTGATCATCGACGTCCCCCGGAATTCATAGTTGCGTACCCTTCCATGGCTAATTGCACTCTTTGGGCTGCAGCCTGACGGATTTTCCCTGATCGACCTCCACCACCCTGCTGGCAACGCTGGAGCTCCGGTACGAAATGATCAGCAGGTGCTTTCCCGGCCTGACTGAAAGGGTGACTGTCGAGGGGCCGACCTCTCCTTTTGCAACGTCATCCAGGAACAGCTTAGCCTTCTCCTTGCAGCTCACGATGATGCTCGACTCCTGAGGCAATGCCGCATCTTCCGCCTTCTTCTCCAATTTCTTTTCCTGCTCGACCTTCGCTGTCGTGCGGCTTTCAACAGGCTTTGCATGATACTCCATGGCAGAAGGCCTGCTTTCGGTTCGCACGACGCGCTTGACGGCTTTTTCCGCTGGCGACTTGACCTGCCTGGGTTTGGCAGCGCGGACGGAAGAAGCCGGCGCAGCAACTGGCGAGGCCGCGATTACTGAAGAGGCTGCGGCGACTGAAGAGGCTGCCAATACCGACGAGGCCGCGGCCACGGACGAAACAGCCTCGGTCGATGGAATTTCAGGGACAGCAACCGATGAGGCAGCCGCAGAGACTGTAGCCGGCGCCGATGCGATGTCTGCAACCGGCTCGACGGCGCGATGCTTGATGAACATGAGCGGCAGCATTCCCAGAAGCAGGATGACGACGGCGGCATAGGCGATGCGTCTTGCAGGGCTCGCATCCCTGAATTTTCCGGGCAGGCCTGCCAGCAGGCGCGACCCCCTTGCCATTCCCTCCTGAATCGCGGCCTGCAGCTGCTGCAGCCTGTCTTTCGGGGTCGGCATGTGCCTTATCGTATGATCTCCCGGATAGCCGATCGCATAAATCTCGTGCTCCCTGACATGCTTGTCAGTGCGCGACCCCTGGTAGTGGAACATCCCCGGGTACTGCGGTGACAGGCGCGAGACTGCATCGTAGTAGGAACGCGACACCAGTATCTGGCTGGGCTCGGCGAAACCCATGATGCGTTGTGCGACATTGATGCCGTCGCCCACGATGTTGGGCTGTCCGTTGATATCCCTCACCAGGCGCACAGGCCCAAGGTTGATGCCGATGCGGACCAGAAGCTGCGGCTCGACATAGGGATCTTCGGCGAGCAGGCTTGCGCGCAGGCGAAGCGCCGCGTTCAACGCTGCCTCGACATCGCCCAGGAAATTGATCGCGGCGCCATCCCCGGTGTCCAGAATGATGCGCTCCGCGACAGGCACATCGGCGATCGCTTCCGCAAGATAGGCATTGAACCTGTCTTTCAGCGATATCTGCCCCGTGACGGATTTTTTGGAATATTCGACGATATCCAGAAAAAGCACGCTGCAGACGATGGTTTTGTTGTTGCGTTCTTCCATTCAGGTTGCACCGAAATTATCGTTGACCGCTCAACGCTTGAAACGTCCTGAAGGGCGGGTACGGCCGGTAGCCTTGCCCTCCGCACCAGCCTCGATCTCACTCACGGCTGTCAATCCGGCCCAATCGAGCACCTGCGCAACTTCACCTTCTCCCAGTTCCGCAGTCATCCCCCTTTTCAGGCGGGGCGGCAGGTTGATTATACCGAAACGCACACGGATCAATCTGCTGACGGGCAGACCCAGCGCATCGAATGCGCGGCGCACGATGCGGTTCCTTCCCTCCTTCAGCATCACGCGGTACCAGTGATTGAATCCTTCGCCTCCCTGATCTTCGAGTTTCTCGAAGGTCACCGGCCCGTCCTCGAGCTCGACCCCCTCTTTCAGGGCGCGATCGACCTGCTCTTCAGTCATCGCCCCCTGAACCCGAACCGCATATTCGCGCTCGACCTCGAAACGGGGGTGCATCAGGCGGTTGGCTAGTTCCCCCGATGTGGTGAAAATCAGCAATCCACTGGTGTTGAAATCCAGCCGGCCGATCGCAATCCACTTCTGGCCTCTGAGCCTTGGCAGTTTGTCGAACACGCTCGCGCGCTTCTCCGGATCATCGCGGCTCACGATTTCGCCTTCCGGCTTGTGATACAGCAACACGCGCACCGCATGCTCGCGTTCTCCCACGCGTATCGTGCGCCTTTCGGTCTTGACAAGGTCGCCGGGAAAGACCCGCATGCCGAGCGTGGCGGGCTCGCCATTGACGCTGACGCGGCCTGCCGCTATCCATTCCTCCATGGTGCGGCGCGAACCGAATCCGGCCTGGGCCAGCACCTTCTGCAATTTTTCGCCCTGTCCGTTCATGTGATCAGCTCGCGCCTCTCCAGCACAGCCTGTGCCAATGTACCGCTGTCCACCTGCTCCAGCTCGCCGCCGACCGGAAGTCCCCTTGCAATGCGCGACACCCTGACGCCAAAAGATTGCAGCTGGGCTGCCAGATAATGCGCCGTGGCCTCCCCCTCGGTCGTGAAGTTGGTCGCCAGTATCACTTCGCAAGGCTGCTCCTGCACGCGCTTGATGAGCCTGTCCAGATGCAGTTCCCTCGCCCCTATCCCGTCAAGCGGCGAAAGCCTGCCCATCAGCACATAATACATGCCCTTGTAGCACTGTGTCTGTTCCATCATCAACAGGTCGGCAGGCATCTCGACCACGCACAGCATGCGCTCATCGCGGCTTCCGGATGCGCATAGGCCGCAGATCTCCTGCTCGGAAAAATTGTTGCATCTGGAACAGTGCCTGATATGGGTCGCCGCCTCCTGCAGGGCCGAGGCGAGATTCAATGCCCCTGCGCGATCCCTCTGCAGGAGATGATAGGCCATGCGCTGGGCCGATCTTGGACCGACTCCCGGCAGGCAGCGCAAAGCCGCGATCAGCTCGTCGAGATAGGTCATCAAAAAGGCAGCTTCATCCCGGGAGGCAGGCCCATGCCCGCGCCGAAGGCGCTCATGCGCTGCTCGGTGGTTGCCGCCACTTTCTGCACCGCATCGTTCAATGCCAGCACCATCAGATCCTCCAGCATTTCCTTGTCGGACAGCATGCTCTCGTCGATGGACACCCGGCGCACTTCATGCGCGCAGGTCATGGTGACCTTGACCATGCCGGAGGCTGCCTGCCCTTCCACCTCGATGTTGGCAAGCTCGGCCTGCGCCTGTTGCATGTTTTTCTGCATCTGCTGGGCCTGTTTCATCAGGCCGCCCAATCCACCCTTCATCATAACGACTGCTCCTATTGAACCGGTTTAATTGATCCTGGCACCAGGCTTGCGCCAAAAACAGCCTCGGCATCCTTCACGAATTCGTCCTCTGCAATCGAGCTGTTCGCCTGATCCTGCTTTTCCTGCTGATTCTGCAGCTCGATCTTTGCAGGCGTTGCCGATGTCACCTTGCCCAGCACTATGGTAAGCCTTATCGGCCTGCCGAAGTGATTTTTCAGCGCGGCCTGAAGATTGTCTGTCGCCATCCTGGTCTGCAGGTGCTTGTTCTCCTCTGCCAAACGCAACACCAGATGATCGCCGGAAAACGATTCGAGCACGCAGTGCTTGGCAAGCTGCTGCGCCATGCCCTGCACTTTTAGCCTTCCCATCAACCCGATCCAGTCCGGCGCCGCTTCATCCATGGATGCACCAACAGGCTGGCTGGTTTCAGCCTGCGCGATCCTAACCGGCTGCATGCCAGCCGGCACAGCCGGCTGAACATCCCTTGACGGGGAAAACGCCAACATGCGCAGGAGCGTCATCGTGAAACCCGCATATTCGTCAGGCGCCAGATCGATTTCGGCACATCCATGGATCGCGATCTGGTAGAAAAGCTGGATGTCTTCCGGCGTAAAGGCCGATGCCAGCTCGAGCAGACTCGCCCTCCCGGGCTCATCATCTGAAATTGCCTGGGGAACGGACTGTACAAGCGCGATGCGATGCAGTATGGACGCCAATTCCTGCAGCGCGGACTCGAACGCGATGCTGCGCATCGCCATGTCGTCTGCGATCCCGATCAGCGCTGCGCCGTCCTTCTGCTGCAGCGCTTGCAAAAGGCCGAACAGATAACCCTGGTCGATCGCGCCCAGCATGCTGCGCATCGCCTCCTCTTCCACCCTGCCCGAAGAAAAGGCGATCGCCTGATCCATCAGGCTCAATGCATCCCGCATGCTGCCCTGTGCTGCGCGCGCGACTAGATTCAGCGCGCCGGGCTCGAATTCGATCTTCTCCTGTTCGAGCACATGACCCAGATGCATTGCGATCAGGTTTTGCGGCAACTGCTTCAGATTGAACTGCAGACAGCGCGACAGCACGGTGACGGGGATCTTCTGCGGGTCGGTCGTCGCAAGGATGAATTTCACGTGGGGAGGCGGCTCCTCCAGCGTCTTCAGCATCGCATTGAAGGCGGATTTCGACAGCATGTGGACTTCGTCTATGATATACACCTTGAAGCGCGCATTGGTAGGCGCATAAAGCGCGCTCTCCAGAAGCTCGCGCATGCTGTCCACCTGGGTGTTGGATGCCGCATCCAGTTCGATCAGGTCGACGAAACGTCCGCTGTCGATTTCAACACAGGCGCTGCACACCCCGCACGGCGTCGCAGTGATACCGGTCAGGCAGTTCAGCGACTTTGCGAAGATGCGCGCGATCGTGGTCTTGCCGACCCCGCGCGTGCCGGTGAAGAGATAGGCGTGATGCAACCTGTTCTGCGTCAACGCATTGGTGAGCGCCCTGACGACGTGCTCCTGCCCCGCCAGCTGCGCGAAGTTCCTAGGTCGCCATTTGCGTGCAAGAACCGAAGTATCCGACAAGTTATACCGCGTCAAAAGTGGTAGATAAGGTGAACCTCGTTCAGATTGATGCCCTGATTAGGTTTCTTGATTCCACCGTTGGAGAGATGCTGAAAGCGATAACCCAGGTCATACTGCTGGCGTTCTCCCAGTCTGATGCCCGCGCCCACATGGTCGCCGAACTGGAACGAGCTGCCAAACCTTCTGTCCCCATTGATGAAATCCGGCGAGATCAGATGCGCGCCTATCGCCCCTTCGAGATAAGGCGCGAGGCTGCCGGGATTCTTCTGCACCAAACGGAAAACCGGGGTAAGCCCCAGATCCGTCACATTCTGATTGTCGCCAAAGCTGCTGTGGCCGCGCCATCTTCCCACCATGGCCTCCCAGAAGCCTGTCACCTGCCAGTCCCCATCGGTGAACCAGTTGCGGTTGAAGTTCCAGATCGCGCCCACCCTTTCGGTATCCGTTGCATTGCCATTTCCAGCCTCGACGGATATCCCGTCCACCGCCCATACATTGCCGCACAACATCAAGAAAAAACAAAAAACCAGCTTCTTCACCCAGCCCTCCAGAGGCATTGCATAAGGAGGCGAGCCTTACCCCCGGCACTTGCAGAAATAACTATGGCTGCTTCCTTCCGGACCTGACCAGGTTTGCTACCCTGCAATGCGGGGAGACCCGCCAATTCTTGGATCGGGATCATCAAACCCCGACCTACAAACCCACGCGCACCGGGATGATGCCGATGCGCTTCTTCCATTCACGGGGTCCGATGTCGTGCACCGAACGCCCCCTGCTGTCCACGGCAACCGTCACCGGCATGTCGCGGACTTCGAATTCGTATATCGCCTCCATGCCGAGGTCGGCAAAAGCCAGGACCTTCGCACTCCTTATCGCGCGAGAGACGAGATAAGCCGCGCCGCCGACCGCGATCAGGTACACAGCCCCATGCCTCCTGATCGACTCTATCGCCTGAGGTCCGCGCTCGGCCTTGCCTACCATGCCGATCAGGCCCATGTCACCCAGCATCGTCTCGGTGTACTTGTCCATGCGCGTTGCAGTGGTGGGCCCTGCAGGTCCTACCGCCTCGTCCCCCACGGGGTCGACGGGCCCGACATAATAAATGAAGCGGTCCTTAAAATCCACGCCCCCGGGCAATTTTTCTCCGCGCGCGAGCATCTCGACGATGCGCTTGTGGGCGGCATCGCGGCCGGTCAGGAGTTTCCCCGACAACAGGATCGTCTCTCCTGGCTGCCACTGGCTTATCTCGTCACGGGTGATGCCGTCCAGATCCACTCTTCTCGCATCCTTTGCAGGCTGCCAGTGCAAGTCGGGATAATCGGAAAGGGCGGGCGCTGCAAACTCGGCCCTCCCCGTGCCGTCGAGCTCGAAATGCACATGCCTCGTCGCTGCACAGTTGGGGATGATCGCGACCGGCTTCGATGCGGCGTGCGTCGGGTAATCCAGTATCTTCACATCCAGCACCGTGGTGAGTCCGCCCAGCCCCTGAGCGCCTATGCCCAGGGCGTTGACCTTTTCAAAGAGTTCGATGCGCAGTTCCTCGATGTGGCTGGCAGGCCCGCGTGCCTTGAGCTCATGCATGTCGATCGGCTGCATCAGCGCCTGCTTTGCGAGCAGCGCGGCCTTTTCCGCGGTTCCGCCTATGCCTATGCCCAGCATGCCCGGCGGACACCAGCCCGCCCCCATGCGCTCCACACTCTTAAGCACCCATTCGACGATGTCGTCGCCGGGATTCAGCATCTCCAGGACAGCCTTGTTTTCCGACCCCCCGCCCTTGGCTGCGATGCTGACCTCGACCTTGTCCCCCCGCACCAGTTCGACGTGCACCACTGCCGGCGTGTTGTCGCCGGTGTTTTTGCGCTCACCCGCCGGGTCCGAAACGATCGATGCGCGAAGCACATTGTCCGGATCGAGATAGGCGCGACGCACGCCCTCATTGACCATCTCGACGACATCGAGATCGGCCTCCCAGCGCACATCCATGCCCACCCTGACGAAAGCCACCACGATGCCCGTGTCCTGACAGATCGGACGATGCCCCACCGCACACATCTGCGAATTCGCAAGTATCTGCGCCATCGCATCCTTTGCGGCGGGCGACTGTTCGGTCTCGTATGCCTTTGCCAGCGCCTTAATGAAATCGGCCGGGTGATAATACGAAATGAATTGCAGCGCATCCGCGATGCTGTCTATGAAATCCTGCTGGCGAATAATGGTCATGGCTTCCCTGTCCGGATGGCGTCAAATCCGAATCATCCCCTTAGTTCATGCTACCAGCACGCGTGCAATAAAGCGATACTTGCGCTAACCTTGTCGCATGAAACGCATCAGCCATCATCTTGCATCGCTTGCCATCACCGCCTGGGTGGGCAGTCTCTGGGCCATCAGCTATGTCGCCGCCCCCGTGCTCTTCTATACCCAGCCCGACAGGCTGCTCGCAGGCCGGCTTGCGGGTCACATGTTTTCAGTCACTCATCTGATCGGCCTGGTCTGCGGTGCATACCTGCTTGCCTATTTCGTCTGGCAGTTCAAGCGCTCGGCTCCCCGCCAGCCGGTTTTCCTGGCCTCCACCCTGATGCTGCTGATCACGCTGGTCATGCTCTTTTATATCGAGCCCGTCATGAACGGCATGAAGGCGCATGCGGCCGACGTGATGCACAGCGCATATGCCGGAAGATTCAAGATGCTGCACGGCATTTCGCAGATGTTGGCGCTGGTCGAGAGCCTTGCCGGCGCCTATCTCGCCGTCAAGAGCCGCCGTCCCTAGCACGATTCTCAGCGATTTTGTTTGATTTTTATCAAATCCCCTATTGCATCAACAATATTACCGTATATACTGCACCCAGCTTCAAAGCGGAGGATCAAGCGATGGAACAGCCCTTTTCACACGGCCTGCTCTATTCGGTCTCCCCGGAAAACCTCTCGGAGCTTCATCTGAAGGAAGAGGAGACGGCGGACCAACTCGAATGGGAAAGACAGGAGTCACTCATCTCAAAACTGCTTGGTGCTGTGCTCGCCCGCCTGAAGTAAGCGCCCCATAGCCTGCGTGCGGGATGGTAGAATCGCAATCCAGACAGATTGCCGCCTCCCACGACATGTTTCACCTTCAAACCCGCACGAGCAGAAGCCTGACATCGAGGCTCGCAAAAAGACTGTCAGCATGGCTCCCCAAGTCCTTCTCGGGGCTGATCCTGGCGGGATTCCTGTTGGCCTCGGTGCCGCTGATGCTCTCCCTCATGTACAGCGCAGCATCGATCAACAAGCTTGCACAACAGAACCGCCAGGTGGTCTACAAGGCCGAGAGGATCGCTCACTTCAGCCGTCTGCTGGTCGATTACGCGACGACGATGGAGCACAACGTGAAACTGTCCTCCATCCTGACCGACGACTCCCTGCTGGCAAACTATTTTCAGAACCGGGAAAAATTCAGGGAAACCCTGGGAGATCTCGGCGCCCTTCCGCTCACGCCTCAGCAAATCGGCCTGCTCCAGAAGATAGACGCAGCCGATGCCGCCATCTTCCGGAATGTCCAAAGCATCGCCCATTCGCATCAGGGCGAATGGCATGTCGACTTCTCCCCGCTGATGGATGCAACGCAGAGCTTCCTGAAACACGGCGATGCGCCCATCGAGCGGGAAGTCAGCGCGATGCAGGACATGGCCGATCAGGCAAACAGCGTGATCGTCTGGCTGCTGATCGCCCTGATCCCCCTGGTGATTCTTCTTGCCTTCGGATTTTCCATCCTGATCGCAAGACCCATGCGGCAAATCGACAAGGCGATCCGCGCGATAGGCAACGGCAATCTATCGAATGCAGTCAGCATAGCAGGCCCTCAGGACTTGCAGCGCCTGGGCGAGAGGCTGGACTGGATGCGTTCGCGCCTGCTGGAAATCGAAGAGCAGAAATCCACCTTCCTCCAGCATGTCTCCCACGAGCTCAAGACTCCGCTGACCTCGATCAGGGAAGGGACGAACCTGCTCTCAGAAGGCATTGCAGGCGGACTCAACCCGGACCAGACCGAAATCGTCAGGATACTCGCGACCAACAGCGTGCAATTGCAAAAACGCATCGAAGACCTGTTAAACTTCAGTGCGCTGCAATCCGGAAAGGTTGTGCTGCTGAGACAGAAGGTGGCGCTCAAGCCCCTGCTCGAACTCGTGGTGCGTGACCAGTATCTGGCAATCACCAACAAGTCGCTGCAGATCGAGCTGTCCTGCCCGGAAATATCGATGACCTGCGACCAGCAAAAATTCAGGATCATTGTCGACAACCTGCTTTCCAATGCGATCAAGTACTCCCCCCCGGGAGGAACCATCAGGATACGTGCGGCGGAATCGGACCGCACGCTGACGCTCGACGTGATCGATTTTGGCCCCGGCATAGACCTCATGGACCGGGAAAAGATCTTCGAAGCCTTCTATCAGGGCCGCAGGGCACCCCAGTCCCACATCAAGGGGACCGGGCTTGGCCTTTCCATCGCACGCGAATATGCACTCGTGCATGGAGGAGCGATAGAATTAGCAGAGAATGAAAAAGGCACATGCTTCCGTCTGACTTTCCCATTGAACCCCGACGAAACCCTATGATCAAGAAATTCCACCTTTTGATGCTGACGCTACTGCTTGGCGCATGCAAGACCGCCACGCCCCCCGCTCCCGTTCCTCCCCCCGTGCGCACCCACGTCATCTGCCCGCCCGTGAAGGAGACTCCGGAGATCACTGAAGTCCTGCGATACTATTCCCGTATCAGCGCGCTGCCCGCGCAGGATGCAGCAGGCGAATACAATGCCGTCAACGCGAACTTCCCCAAGAGCCCCGGAAATGTTCAACGCATCAAGCTGGCGATGCTGCTTTCCCTGCCCGGCACCTCCTTTCGCAACACGGCAGCCGCGCGCGACCTTCTGACCGCCTGGCCGGACCAGGATGCAACGGAACTTCGCGATCTCGCCCTGCTTTTAAGCTCGCTTCTTTCCCAGCAGATTGAAGCGGACAATGCGGCAAACGAACTTAACAAGGCGCTTGCCAGCGAGAAGATGCACTCCAAGTCGCTGCAGGGCAAGATAGACGCAATCAAGGCTTACGAAACCAGTCGCAAGGATCAGCCATGAGCAAAATACTGATCGTCGACGACGACCCCGATCTGCTTCAGCTCCTGTCCATGCGGCTCACTTCGGCAGGATACGAGGTTGTATCCGCTGACAGCGCGGAGGCTGCGATCCAGTCCCTCGAAATGGCAAGACCCCAGCTCGTGATCACGGACATGCGCATGCATGGCATGGACGGCATGGCGCTTTTCGAGCACATACACAGAAGCATGCCGGCCCTCCCGGTGATCATGCTCACCGCGCATGGCACCATACCGGATGCCGTTGCGGCAACGCAGCGCGGACTCTTTGGTTATCTGACCAAACCTTTCGACAGCGCCGTGCTCCTCGAGCATATTTCAAGGGCGCTCAAGTTCTCATCCTCGACCCAGTCTCCCGAGGAGGCGCAATGGCGCAGCGGCATCGTCACCCAGAGCAGCATCATGGAAGACGTGCTGATGAAGGCAAAACTGGTCGCAGGAGGAGACGCGAGCGTGCTGATCAGGGGCGCCAGCGGAACCGGAAAGGAACTGCTGGCGCATGCGATACACGATGCGAGCCCGCGCGCAAAGAACCAGTTCGTCGCGATCAACTGCGCGGCGATACCCGAACAGCTGCTCGAATCAGAGCTCTTCGGACACACCAAGGGCGCATTCACGGGCGCAGTCCGGGACCACAAGGGCTTGTTCCAGTCGGCAAACGGCGGGACGATCTTTCTGGACGAGATAGGAGACATGCCGCTCGCGCTGCAAAGCAAGCTGCTGCGCGTGCTTCAGGAGAGACGGGTCACCCCGGTGGGTGCCACGGTTGCAATTCCGCTCGACGTGCGCATCATCTCGGCGACCCACCGCGACCTGAAAGCCGAAATCAAGGCGGGGAATTTCCGGGAAGACATCTATTACCGCCTCAATGTCGTCGAGCTCGTGATCCCGAGCCTTTCCGAGCGCCGCGAGGACATCCCCCTGCTGGCCATGCATTTCCTGTCGACACTCGCCAGGAAATACAACCGGAACATCAACGGATTCTCACAGGAGGCGATGGAAGCGCTGGTGAAGGCACCCTGGCCTGGCAATGTCAGGCAGCTTTTGAATGTCGTGGAACAAAGCATTGCGCTTTCCACAACCCCCCTGATCTCGTCGGTGCTGGTCCAGCAGACCATGCACCAGGAGGAGGAAATGCTGCTCTCGCTCGAGGAAGGAAAGAAACGCTTCGAACGGGAGTATCTGATCCGCATACTCAAGATCACGGAAGGCAATGTGACCCAGGCAGCAAAGCTCTCAAAACGCAACCGCACCGAATTCTACAAGCTGCTCCAGAAGCATCAGCTCGACCCCGCATCGGTCAGGTCCTGAATTGTCAGGCTGGGTGTAGCTGGTAAAGCCAGGTCTCGGTCAGCGTCAAATCATTCGATTTGAGGTAGAGGCGTATCTCGACGGTGTCCTCCGCCTCGACATCGAAAAAGGCGCGCCAACCTCCCGGTTTCCCATCGGGCACCGCTTCGGTCATCACGTTCGATATCCTGCCGCCCGTGCTGGTCACCACCGCTTCGGGATGAACGCCAGGCAGAATCCCCGTGAACTCGACCTCGAACTTGCGCACGCCCTTGGGACGTTTTGCCGATTCCCCTCCCCGGCCTATGCGGGTTGCGACGCAACGCGCAAGGTTCGTGGCGAACGGCTCTTCTGCCTGCCAGTACAGCCGGTAGCGCAGCCGATAGCTGTCTTTCGCACGCGCTTTTTTTTGCGGCACCCACATCGCAACGACGTTGTCGTAGATCTCCTCGGTCGTATGCAGCTCGACAAGCTCGACCGTCCCCTCGCCCCACCCCTCCAGAGGCTCCACCCAGAGGCTGGGACGGCGCTCGTAATGGATGCCATCCAGATATTCGGAGAAACGGCGCTCCCGCTGCATCAGCCCGAACCCTTTGGGGTCCCTGTCCGTGAAATAGGAAACATTGATCCCGGACGGATTGATCAGAGGGCGCCAGACATGCTCATTCCTGCCCGTCCAGAGCGCAAGACCATCCGAGTCATGCACCTCGGGCCGCCAGTCTTCCTGGAACAGCTTGTCCTTTCCGGAAAACCAGTACATGGAGGTGATCGGAGCGATGCCGAAGCGCTCGACATCCCGGCGCAGGAAAAGATTGGCATTTACATCCATCACCACACCCTTGCCCCGCGTCAGCAGGAAGCGATAGGCGCCAGAGAGGCTCGGCCCGTCCAGCAGGGCATAGACCGTCATTTCATTCTTGTCCGAGGGTTCGAAGTAGAACCGGGTGAAGTCAGGAAACTCCTCGGTGACACCCTTCACCACGGTATTGATCGCAATGCCGCGTGCGGAAAGTCCGTACTGATATTCGTCGCCGATCGCGCGAAAATACGAGGCGCCCAGAAACGCGGCCCAGTCGTTGTTCCGCCAATCGAGGCGCCCATCCTTGCGGCTCTCCTGTATGCGAAATCCCGCATAGCCGGTGTCTGCTCCCAACCTCTGCGCAGGACTGTCGGCAGGCATGTCGAAGCAGTTCTTGTCGTACAGAACTTCGCGGGACAGGAATCCCGAAGCCATCGGATCCAGCCGGTACATCTTCACCGGCTTTTGAAAGAATCTTCCCGGATGGAAGAATGCTATCGGATACTGGCCGGGACCATCCGAGAAAAGCGCATCTTCGGGCTTGAAGCGGATTTTTCCATGCGCCTCCCAGTCGATCTGCTCGAGCACGGCGGCATCGGGCTGGGAGGCCGGACGATAGGGACTCTCCGCCATCAGGCGCGCCTCCTCGACCAGTTTATCCCAGCTGAATGACTTCGCCTTTCCCATGGGCAGGACGGCATTTTCAGCCCATGCATCGGAGCAGGCGACGGCAGCCAGCAAACCCAAAAATTGGCGGCGGTCCATTTATGCCCAGGCCCTGATCAGAACTGCAGGTGGGATGCGTTCCTCAGGGGTGAGAAGCCAGAGACGATACCTCAGCCTCAAGCCCCAGCGGGATTCGCTGGTCAAGACGGTCAGGGGAGCGGCCAACAGCAGGGGCAAACCCACCGGCAGAAGCCAGAGCAGCGCATCGTGACGCGCATAAAAAGTCGCAAGCATGGCGAATGAGGCGACGGCCATCACCGGCATGAATCTTTGCAACGCATCGCGCCACAGGATGGAAGTCGCTTCGCGCATCGGCGACTTCCACTCCAGGCCTATCCCGGTCAGCGCAGTCACCACGAACAGCGTATGCGCGACCATGCGGATGGGCGCCTGAAGCGCCGACAGGAACGCTTCCATCAGCGCGCTCTTGATCAGCGCGAGGGTTCCGCCGTAGGCAGCCTGCTCTCCTAGCCCGATGATCGCGATCACGGCCAGGATACGCGGCAGAAACAGCAGCGTCAGCGTGAATGCCCACAAAATCTCCAGCATGTAGGACATGCCAAGCCAGGGAAACAGGCTAGAGTTGGCGCCGTGCGGCTCCAAAAGCCCCAGACTCAGGCTGACAAGCAAGAAGGCAAGCCATAGCGGGGCGGAAACATAGGCCATCGCGCCGGTGAACAGCATCGCCCGGTGGACAGGCTGAAACCCCTGCTCCGTGATGAGCCGGAAATTCATCAGATTCCCCTGGCACCAGCGGCGATCCCTTTGCAGCTCTTCCATCAGGTTGGATGGCTGCTGCTCGTAGCTCCCCCCGAGATCGGGGACCAGCCAGGTGTGATAGCCCGCGCGGCGCATCAGCGCGGCCTCCACGAAGTCGTGCGACAGTATCTCGCCTGAAAGCCCGCCTTTTCCGGTCAGCCTGGCCAGCGCGCAATGCTTCATGAAGGGCTCTACGCGTATGATCGCGTTGTGTCCCCAGTAATGCGATTCACCGAGCTGCCAGTATTGCATGCCGGAAGTGAACAGGCGCCCCGTCACCCTGCCTGCAAATTGCTGAATGCGCGCATGCAGTGTCTGCACGCCGCAGGCGCGCGGCGCAGTCTGTATGATGCCCGCCTTTGGGTTCGCCTCCATCAGGCGCACCAGCATGGTGACGCTTTCCCCTGTCATCACGCTGTCGGCATCGAGCACCACCATGTAGCGGTAATTTTTTCCCCAGCGACGGCAGAAGTCCGCGACGTTTCCGGCCTTGCGATGGACACGGCGCTTGCGCAGCCTGTAATAGATGCGACAGCGGTCGCCAAGCTGCTGCCGCAATGCCTGGAAAGCTTCGAGTTCCTGTTCCTGCATCGAGGCGTTGTAGGTGTCGGAAAGAACGAAGACATCGAAAATTCCTGAAGCCTCACTCGTGAGCAGCGATTCGCAGGTTGCGCGCAAACCCGAAAAGACCGGGCCGACAGGTTCATTGCAGATCGGCATGATGATCGCGGTCCTGGCTTCCTTGCTCAAGATCTGACGGCGCGCAGTAGAGAGCGACAGCGCATGCGCATCCGGACGCCATTGCACCCAGAACCCCATCAATGCCGTCACGAAACCGGCGGCCACCCAGCCGAACAGCAGGACAAAGAGCGCGAGCTGAATATAATGCAGGACGGGATAGGCGCTATCCGCGGGCTGCGTGTAGACAAGCAGCCTTCCCGCCATCACCGCGCTCATGATCACCAGCAACAAAAGGAACATGCGACGTCTCGATGCGGCGCGCATCCATGAGGTGCCTGTCGAAGAAGGCTCCTCGCGTTCGGTCAGCATCAGCACAAGGCCTTTCCAGAAGCCGGTCCAGGGACGCGGCGCCATGCTGCCGCGGCGTATGGGGGGGATCAATCCGTTCGAGTCGTGGTTTTTCATGTTCTTCAGTCTTGTGATGGACACACGAGTTGAAGCAATTACCGGGCCAGAGATGAAAACAGAATGATATCCAGCTGATTTTCAATGCCTCTTTGTGGAAGCTTCCTTTATCCTTCTGCTTAAACGGAAAAATTTAGTGTCGCCAGAAAGCGACACCCGGCCTTGCAAAAACCTCGGGGATATATTCAATGGCTTGGAAATAATGATATTTTTCATGTCTCCATAAGGAGACAGTCTTAGCAAAGGCCACGAAGCTTCGATACGCCTGAAAGGCAGTATTGGTGGTTTCAGCCGCAATGGGTTATCATCCCAGAAGCTTGAAATCCTCAAGCCCCGATCAATTTTGGCTGGCCCCTGCTATCTGATATTTCAACAATGCGCATCCTGATCAGCAATGACGATGGTTACTTCGCGCCTGGCCTGGCAACGCTCTTTGATCATCTATCAAACATCGCAGAAGTCGTCGTGGTGGCACCCGAACGGGACCGCAGCGGGGCCAGCAATTCCCTGACGCTTGATCGTCCCTTGAAGCTGAGGCGGGCAGCTAACGGATTCCACTACGTCAACGGAACCCCCACCGACTGTGTGCATCTTGCCGTGACCGGCATGCTCGATTACCAGCCCGACATGGTTGTATCCGGCATCAATGCCGGCGCGAACATGGGGGATGACACGATTTATTCCGGAACAGTCGCTGCCGCAACCGAAGGATACCTCCTCGGCATCCCCGCCATCGCCGTTTCGCTTGTCGGGAAGGAATTGAAGCATTTCGATACTGCAGCCAGGGTCGTCACAGATCTTGTCAGGCGCTTTGCCGGCAACACTCACGAGTTTCCCTGGCTGCTCAACGTGAACGTGCCAGACCTTCCCTTTGACGAGCTTAAAGGAATGAACGTGACCCGCCTCGGAAAGCGCCACAAGGCGGAGCCCGTGATCAAGGCGCAAAGCCCGACAGGAGAAACCGTTTATTGGGTCGGGGCCGCAGGCACCGCCCAGGATGCCGGGGAAGGCACCGATTTTCATGCGGTGGAGAATCGGTTTGTCTCGCTGACCCCGCTGCAGATCGATCTGACCCAGTACGGCCAGCTCGATGCGCTGAAAGGGTGGCTGGGGAAGAAATGAATTTGCGGCACAGCGGAATAGGCATGACTTCGGCAAGAACGAGGCAACGGATGATTGCCCGACTGCGCGATCAGGGCATCCAGGATGAGGCGGTGCTTGCGGCGATGTACGAGGTCCCGCGCCATCTGTTCGTGGACGAGGCGCTAGCGAGCCGGGCCTATGACGACGTGTCGCTGCCGATCAATTACGAGCAGACCATTTCCAGGCCCTATATCGTGGCGAGGATGGTGGAGGCGTTGAGGGGATTTTCCGACATGAAGCGCGTTTTCGAAGTGGGCACGGGCTGCGGCTACCAGGCTGCCGTGCTGGCCCATGTGTTCCCCGAAGTCTGTACCGTGGAACGCATAGAACCTCTTTACGAGCGCGCAAGGAAGCTGCTGTCGGATCTCGGGATCCGCAACGCGGAGCTGCGCCATGCCGATGGCAGCAACGGCCTGCCGGATAAAGCGCCCTTTGACGGCATCATCCTGGCTGCCGCAGCACCCGTGATGTCCCGGACATTGCGCGAACAGCTTGCAATCGGTGGCCGCATGGTACTGCCGATGGGAACTCAGGAACAATGGCTTTATCTGATCGAACGCGAAGCATCGGGCTTTCGCGAATCCAGGCTCGAACCCGTAAAATTCGTACCGCTGCTGATGGGGAAAGCATGAAGAAAATACTTGCAGCACTGATCGCGGCAATTTTAATGGCCGGTTGCGCATCCGGCGGGCATCGCGCGCCGGTGCAGGCGTCAGGCACTTCCGCCGCAAGGCAGCAGGACGCCGGCGAAAAGCCCAAAGTGCATGTCGTGCAGAAGGGCGATACCCTTTACGGCATTGCGTTCAGCTATGGCGTGGATCAGCGCGAGCTCGCCGAACTCAACGGCATCAAGGATCCAAACCAGATCAGGGTGGGTCAGCAGATCAGGCTGCCATCCGAAAATGTGCCAGCCGAAAAAGCCCCGGCAGAAGCAGCGCACGCCTTCGTCAAGGATCAGCCTCGTGTGGTGAAGTATGCCTACAGCGAGGCTGCCGTCGCAAAGGCTGAAGCCGTCCAGGGCCAGCCAGCCAAGGCGGATACGAAACCAGAAACCAGATCAGACGCAAAACCCGAAGCCAAGACCGATGCAAAGGCGGAAATCAAGCCCGTGACACCGGCGGCAGAAGATGCGATAGACTGGGGCATGCCCGCGCAAGGCAAGCTGATAGGCACCTTCTCGGAAGCGGAAAACCGCAAGGGCATAGACATCGCGGGCAAGCTCGGGCAGCCCATCTATGCCAGCGCCGCAGGCAAGGTTGTATACAGCGGAAGCGGGCTGCGGGGATATGGCAAGCTCCTCATCATCAAGCACAACAAGACCTATCTCAGCGCTTATGCGCACAATGACAAGCTGCTCGTGAAGGAAGGCGATACGGTAAAGAAAGGCCAGAAGATAGCGGAAATGGGCAAGAGCGACAGCGACCGGGTCGAACTGCACTTCGAAGTCCGCCGCCTTGGCAAACCCGTGGACCCGGCGAACTATCTGCCCTTGGACAAACCCTGATCCAGCAGGAAGACACCATGAAGAATACACCCGCACTTTTATTCATCGCGCTGCTGCTTCCCATGCCGGGTTTTGCGGACACCGTGTTCAAATGCATGAACCGCGAAGGTGCGCTGGTCTACCAGGACTCCCCCTGCGAGCAGGCGACGGTCAATCAATGGCACACGAATGCGTATGTTCCGCCGCCAGAGAAGCCCAAGGGAGAAGGCTATTACGTTTCCGCAAAGAAGGGGGATGGCGGCGTCTATCGCCTCGATGGGGAAATCAACGGCGTGGCGGTCAACATGGTGATCGACACCGGCGCTGCGTTCCTATCCATTCCATCCCAGATGGCCGAACAGCTCAAGCTGAAAAAGGGCAAGCCGCACAGTTTGATGTCGGCCAACGGCCCAGTCAGTGGCTATGAGACGACCGTAAAAAGCCTGAAGCTCGGCAGGATGGTCATCAGCAACATCCCGGCGGTCGTCTCGCCCAATGCTGCGGGCGTCCTGCTTGGCCAATCGGTTCTTGGCTCATTGAAAGTGGAACAGGCAAAGGACGAGTTGCGCCTTTACGCGCCGCAATAGCGCAGGCTTTCCGCTGCAAAAAATCCGGCGGGCTGCTAGAATCCATTCTTTGCAACCGATATCTCTCAAGGAACAAGATCATGTCCATGTCCGACCGCGACGGCTTCATCTGGTACGACGGAAAACTGGTACCCTGGCGGGAAGCAAACACCCATGTGCTCACCCATACCCTGCACTACGGCATGGGCGTTTTCGAAGGACTCCGCGCCTATGAGGCGGCGAAGGGCACCGCGATTTTCCGGCTGAAGGAACACACCGACCGCCTTTTCAACTCGGCCCACATCTTCCAGATGAGGATGCCCTATGACAAGGAAACCGTACTCGAGGCGCACAAGGAAGTGGTGCGCGCCAACAACCTCAAGTCCTGCTACATACGCCCCATCTGTTTCTATGGATCCGAGGCGATGGGTATCGCGGCCAAGACGCTCTCGACCCATGTCGCGATCGCAGCCTGGCCCTGGGGTGCCTATCTCGGCGACGAGGGCATGCAAAAGGGAATACGCGTGAAGACCTCAAGCTTCACCCGCCACCATGTCAACATCAACATGTGCCGCGCGAAGTCGGTGACGACCTATTCCAATTCGATCATGGCGCACCAGGAAGTGGCAAACGACAACTACGACGAGGCGCTGCTCCTCGACGTGGATGGCTACGTCGCGGAAGGTGCTGGCGAAAACATCTTCATCGTCAAGAAGGGAAAGCTTTACACCCCCGACCTTACTTCCTGCCTCGAGGGCATCACAAGGGATTCGGTGATCACCCTGGCAAAGGAAATGGGCATAGAGGTGATAGAGAAACGCATCACCCGGGACGAAATATATTGCGCCGACGAGGCCTTCTTCACCGGTACCGCGGCCGAAGTCACGCCGATACGCGAACTCGACCAGCGCAGCATAGGCACAGGCTCGCGCGGCCCTGTCACCGCAAGACTCCAGCAGGCGTTCTTCGACTGCGTTGCAGGCAGACATCCCGATCACGGCGACTGGCTAAGCTACGTGTAAAGGAGATGGCCATGAAAGACCAGAACCAGCGCATCATCGAAGTCACCGCAAAGGACCTTCCATTGACCTGCCCCATGCCCGACATGGCGCTGTGGAATGCACATCCCAAGGTGGTGATCGGTTTCTCCAAAGGCAACGAGGCGCGCTGCCCGTATTGCGGGACACTCTACAGGCTGACCGGCGAGCATCCCACGGGACACTGAACCCGTATCGCCATGCGGAAGATATTGATCATCGGCCCCAGCTGGGTCGGCGACTGCATGCTGATGCAGCCGATGCTGATGCGACTGAAGGAGCGCCATCCGGAATGCCGGATCGATGTGCTGGCACCGGACTGGACAGCGGCGTTGCTCAAAGCGTTTCCTGAAGTTCACGAGGTGATCAGCAATCCCTTTCCGCACGGCTCGCTGAACCTGTCTTTGCGGTATCGGCTCGGAAAACTTCTTCGCTGCGAGCGATACGACCAGGCGATCGTCCTGCCCAATTCCTTCAAGTCCGCACTGGTTCCCCTCTTCGCCCGCATCCCCCTGCGCACCGGCTTTACCGGCGAGATGCGCTACGGCCTGCTCAACGATGCGCGCAAACTGGACAAGAATAAGCTTCCATTGATGGTGGAGCGTTTCGCACAGCTTGCAGAGCCTCCCTACGGGGAGATTCCCCGCCCGCTTGCCAACCCCGTGCTCACCGTCTCGAAAGATATGCGCGATGCGGCACTTCAGAAGCTGGGCCTGAACCTGGACCTGCCCGTCGCGGTATTCTGCCCCGGCGCTGAATACGGCCCCGCAAAGCGCTGGCCGGTCGCTTACTTTGCTCAAACCGCACAGCATCTCCAGAGGCTGGGTTATGCGGTCTGGCTGATAGGCTCTGCAAAAGACCGGGAGGTCGCCGAAAACATCGTCGCGCTGGGCAATCCCGGTATATACAATCTCTGCGGGGCCACCGACCTTCTGGATGCGATAGCGCTTCTCTCCTGCGCAAACCTCGTGATCAGCAACGACTCCGGCCTGATGCACCTGAGTGCCGCATTGAACCGCCCGATGATCGCAATCTTCGGTTCAAGCAGCCCGGAATTCACGCCGCCGCTGTCGGACAAGGCGGTCGTGATGAAGCTCGACATCGAGTGCAGTCCCTGCTTCAAACGCACTTGCCCGCTCGGGCATTTCAACTGCATGAACCAGTTGACCCCGGATATCGTCTGGACAAGGATCCAGCAGATCATCGCGGCAGACAGATGAAGCTTCCGGCAGAAATCTTCAAGGCCTATGACATACGCGGAATTGCCGGGAAGACATTGACCTGCGACATCGTCCAGGCGATAGGCCGTGCGATAGGGTCGGAGGCGATTTCCCGCGGGCAGCGCGAGATCGCCATAGGGCGGGACGGCAGGCTTTCAGGGCCCGAGCTGATCGGCTCGCTCGCCCTGGGCATCCGGGAAAGCGGGATGGACGTGATCGACCTTGGCTGCATCACCACGCCGATGGCCTATTTCGCGGCCTTTCATCTCGGCACCCGCTCTGCGGTGATGCTGACCGGCAGCCACAACCCCCCTGAATACAACGGCATCAAGATCGTGCTGGACCAGGAGGCGCTGCATGATGAGGCGATACAGGCGCTGCGGCAACGCATCGAGGATGAGGACTTCGCGCATGGATCCGGAAGCTACAGGACGCAGGACATAGGCCCGGCCTACATCGATCGGATCGCAGCCGGCATCCGCATTAACCGGCCCATGAAGATCGCGATCGACTGCGGAAACGGCGCTGCAGGCGCCTATGCGGGAAGGCTCTTTCGCAGGCTTGGATGCGAGGTGCGCGAGCTTTACTGCGAAGTCGACGGCCATTTCCCAAACCACCATCCCGACCCTTCCGTTCCAGAAAACCTTGCGGACCTGGTCGCCGCCATGGAAGACAGCGAGATCGGCCTCGCTTTCGACGGCGATGCAGACCGTCTGGGCGTCGTCTCCAGGGAAGGAAACATCATCAATCCCGACCGCCTCCTGATGCTTTTCGCAACCGATGTTCTGAGCAGGAACCCGCATCGCAAGGTCATATTCGACGTGAAATGCACCGGCCGCCTCTTTGGCTGGATACGCGACCACGGCGGGGAACCCCTGATGTGGAAGACAGGACACTCGCTGATCAAGGCGAAGATGAGGGAAACCGACGCGGTCCTTGCCGGCGAGATGACGGGCCATATCTTCTTTGCGGACCGCTGGTACGGCTTCGACGATGGCTTGTACAGCGCCGCAAGGCTGCTCGAACTGCTGAGCCGCAATGCAACATTCGATGAATTGCCGGACGCATTCAGCACGCCCGAACTGCACATTGCAACGCGGGAAGGCGAAAATCACGCGCTGCTCATGGCATTGCAAAGCACGGCCGACTTTCCGGACGCGCTTCAGATCAACAGGCTGGACGGGCTGCGCGTGGAATATTCATACGGTTTTGGCCTCATTCGCGCATCCAACACCACGCCCGCGATCGTCGTGCGCTTCGAGGCGGATACCGAAACCGGCCTTGCGCGGATAATGGAAGATTTTCGCAGGATGCTGAAGGAAAGCGCGCCCCACCTGCCTCTTCCGTTCTGAATATCCATTTTCTGTTGCTTGTTTTCTGCCCTGATGCTATTTTCCGGGATGAATGCAGCATCCAAACGAAAGATTTGAATGACGACGCAAAACATCTCCGAATTTTTTATCGGGCGGCAGTCGATACTCGATAGAGAACAGAACCTCGCCGGATTCGAGCTATTGTTCCGCTCCAGCCAGAAAAATGCTGCGAGGATCCATGACGACGTCTCCGCGACCTGCACCGTGATCAACCACGCGTTCAATGAACTTGGCTTCCAGACGGTTCTCGGCAAGCACCGGGGGTTCATCAATTTCAGCGCCGAGATGCTGATGGACGACATGGTTGAATTGCTCCCCAAGGACCAGGTGGTCATCGAGCTTCTTGAAACCATAGAGATCAACGACATCGTGGTCGAACGCTGCAGGCATCTCAAGTCAAAAGGCTATCATCTCGCGCTGGACGATGTCGCAAGATACTCGAACGACCTTGATCCATTGCGGGAATGCATAGACATCGTCAAGATAGACCTCAAGTCCACCGGCACGAAAAACCTCGCGGACACGCTGCACCAGCTGAAGAAATGGCCCGCAAAGCTGCTTGCGGAGAAAGTGGACAATCCTGAAGAGGCTAAACTTTGCCTGGATGCGGGCTTTCATCTGTTCCAGGGCTATTACTTCGCAAAGCCTCTGGTCATCACGGGCAAGCGCATGTCTCATTCGGAAATCGCGCTGTTGCAGCTGCTGGGCCTCGTGATGAGCGATGCCGATACCGATGAGATCGAAAAGATTTTCAAGCAGAATCCGGGACTCAGCTTCAACCTGCTGAGGCTTACCAATTCCGCCGCTGCCGGATCGCGCGTCAAGATCACATCGCTTTCCGATGCCATCATGATACTGGGCAGGCGGCAGCTGCAGCGCTGGCTTCAGCTTCTGGTCTACACCAACGACAAGAGCAGCTTTCCTGATCCGCTGCTCCAGCTCGCCGCAACGCGTGGGAAATCGATGGAGCTCATGGTCAAAAAGATCCCCGGCTGCACGAAGACGATGGAAGACCAGGCATTCATGGTCGGCATCATGTCGCTGATGGACACCCTGCTTGGCATACCGCTGGCCGAGATCATCTCGCCCCTCAATCCGCCGACAGAGATACGCGAGGCGCTGCTTTCAAGAAAGGGGCCGCTGGGAGAAATGCTGGCGATGATCGAGCTGCTGGAAAGCTACAACATGGATGCCGCCAACGAACTGCTCCATGATCTTACCCCTCTCGACCCCGAACAGGTCAACCAGGCGCAGCTTGAAGCGCTGGCCTGGACGAACAGCTTCGAGAACTGACTAGAGCCTGGACGAGACCCAGTCCGCTACCGAGGCCAATGCGGCCGGCAGATTTTCGGGCTGCGCCCCTCCCGCCTGGGCCATGTCCGGGCGGCCGCCCCCCTTGCCGCCGACCTGAAGTGCCACGAAATTCACCAGCTCTCCCGCCTTCAACTTTCCCGTCTGGTCCTGGGTCACGCCCGCGATCAGGCTGACTTTCCCATCGCTTGTCGAAGCCAGAACGATCGCGGCGGATTTCAGTTTGTCCTTGAGTTTGTCCATCGTCTCGCGCAGCGCATTGGCATCGGCACCTTCGAGCTTGGCTGCCAGCACCTTGACGCCCTTGATGTCCCGAGCCTGATTCATAAGCTCATCGCCCTGGGAGGCGGCGAGCCTGGACTTAAGCTGGGCGAGCTCCTTCTCCAGCGCCTTCACGCCGTCCATGATCTGGGAGATGCGAACTGCGGCCTCAGCGGGCTGCACCTTCAGCGCATCCGCAACCTGGTTCAGCTGGCTCTGCTGCTGGTCAACCCACATCAGCGCATTCACGCCGGTCACCGCCTCGATGCGGCGCACGCCTGCCGCAACGCCCGATTCCGCGACGATCTTGAACAGGCCGATGTCGCCTGTCCTCTGCACATGGGTTCCGCCGCAAAGCTCGCGCGATGTGCCGATGTCGAGCACGCGCACGGTCTCGCCGTATTTTTCGCCGAACAGCATCATCGCGCCGGTCTTCTGCGCCGACTCGATGTCCATCACGCGCGCCTGTGTCGCGCTGTTGCCCAGAATCTCGGCATTCACCCTCGCCTCGATCTCCCTGATCTGCGCCTCCGTCACCGGCGCATTGTGCGAGAAGTCGAAGCGCGTGCGCTCCGAATTCACCAGCGAGCCCTTCTGCTGCACGTGCGAACCCAGTACTTCGCGCAGCGCCTTGTGCATGATATGCGTGACCGAATGGTTGCGCATCGTAGCGGCGCGTCTTGCCATGTCCACCCGGGCTGCCACATGGTCGCCCACGTTGAGCGTGCCTTCCGAAAGAACACCGTGGTGGCCATACACGTCGGCCTTGATCTTCTGCGTGTCTCCGACCAGAAATTTGGCCGAACCGCTGATCAATAGCCCTGCATCCCCGACCTGACCGCCGCTCTCTGCATAAAACGGCGTGGTGTCCAGCACGACCACGCCAGACTGTCCGGATTTGAGTTGCGCGACAGGCGTGCCTTCCACATAGAGGGCGACGATCTTGGCCTCTGATTCCAGCTTCTCGTAACCCACGAAGGTGTTGGCCGCACCGCTGTATTCCAGCACCTTGTCCATCTTGAATTTTCCTGCCGCCCGTGCCTGGGATTTCTGTTTTTCCATCGCGGCATTGAATCCGGCTTCGTCGACCTTGACATTCCGCTCTCGGCACACGTCGTTGGTCAGATCCAGCGGAAAACCGAAAGTATCGTGGAGCTTGAATGCCACTTCTCCGGGCAGCATGGCCGCGCCGCCGGAAAGGGCCGCATCCAGTATCTCCATGCCGTTCGCAAGCGTCTCATAGAAGCGCTCCTCTTCCGTCTTCAATACCTCTGTGATGCGCTTCTCGTTTTCCGCGAGATTGGGGTAGGCCGCACCCATCAGACCGACCAAATCGGGCACCAGTTTGTGGAAGAAGGGGGATTTCCGTCCAAGCTTGTAGCCATGGCGGATCGCGCGGCGCACGATGCGGCGCTGCACGTAGCCCCGACCCTCGTTGCTTGGGATCACGCCGTCGGCGACGAGGAATGCGGTTGCACGTATGTGGTCGGCGATGACCTTGAGCGAAGGATTCGAAAGATCGCTGCAGTGCGTCTCGCGCGCGGCAGCACGGATCAGCGTGTCAAAAAGGTCGATCTCGTAGTTGCTGTGCACATGCTGCAGGACAGCGGCCAGGCGCTCGAGCCCCATGCCGGTATCCACGCAGGGGGCAGGCAGTGGCTTGATGCTGCCGTCCTCGCTCATGTCGAACTGCATGAACACGTTGTTCCAGATCTCGATGTAGCGGTCGCCGTCTTCGTCTGGACTTCCCGGCGGGCCGCCCGCAATCTCGGGGCCGTGGTCGTAGAAGATCTCGGAGCATGGGCCGCAGGGGCCGGTGTCCGCCATCATCCAGAAATTGTCGGACATGTACTTCCCGCCCTTGTTGTCGCCTATGCGCACCACGCGCTCGGGAGGCAGGCCGATCTCCTTCGTCCAGATGTCATAGGCCTCGTCGTCGTCGATGTAGACCGTGGCCCAAAGCCTTTCCGCAGGCAATTTGTAGACATCGGTCAGCAGCTCCCAGGCCCATTTCAGCGCCTCGCGCTTGAAGTAGTCGCCGAAGCTCCAGTTTCCCAGCATCTCGAAGAAGGTGTGGTGGCGCGCGGTGTATCCCACGTTCTCGAGGTCATTGTGTTTTCCGCCAGCGCGCAGGCAAGCCTGAACCGATGCGGCCCTCACATAGGGGCGCTTGTCCGTGCCCAGGAACACGTCCTTGAACTGCACCATGCCTGAATTGGTGAACATCAGCGTCGGATCGTTTCCCGGCACCAGCGGGCTCGAGGCGACGATGGTATGGCCGCGCTCTGCAAAGTAATCGAGGAATTTCTGGCGGATTTCACTGCTTTTCATATTCTGCATCCATCTTTCGTGGCAACGGCGCTCATATAACGCCTTGTAAAGATGCGAATCATACCATCGTGCGGGCACCGCCATCCACGCTTTCAAATCTTCTGTTGACAGATAAAAATATTAGAGTATAATGAAAATCTAATACTCAAACACCCCCTTGAAGCCTGCAATCCCCCCGCAGGCTTTTTTTTGTCCCGAATTCAGACTTGATGGCAGTAGGCGACATTTTCCCAGGATCAGAACGTCATCTGCCCATCGATTTTTATGGCCGGCAGCGAAAAATCGAAGGGCGGCATCAGCTGCGCAATGCCGAGCCGGCAGGTGTGAGGTAAAGCGAGAAAAGGCATGCGGGACAGAAGCAGGGATCCGGCATGCACATCAGCGCGGCGGCGGATAGGCCCCCGGTGGCGCTGGCGTTTGCAGGCGCATGCCTGGCACCTGGTTTCCCTTCGCATACATGCACTGCTCATAGGTCAGGTCATAACGCATCTGCGCATCCTGCCCGGCATACGCGCCCTGCCCTGCGCCCGCCATACTGCCGATGACAAGGCCTGCCGCCGCACCGCTGCCTTCGTGTCCGCCGCTCATCGCGCCTGCCGCAGCCCCTATCGCCGTGCCCACTGCGGCAGAACCGACGAAGCTTTTAGCAGCAAAGTCCCCGGGCGCAGCGCCTATCGATTGCGCAGCATAATGCCGGCACAGCTGGTCTTCGGCCATGAACACCTCGTAAGGCTTTCCGGGTGCCGGCATCACGGCCACGCGGGGACCTATGGGTGCCGATGCGCACCCTGCGAGAAACACTGCGATGCTGAGAATAATCTTCCGCATGATATTCCAAGGCTTAACAGGCAATGCATTATGTTCATCGCAGCGGACCACCCGCCATAGGGAAATGATGATTTTTCCTTCGGAAAATATCCAGGCGCCATAAGAATTTCTGCAGAAAGCCGTGCCTCATCAAAGGCATCCAAAAATGCTTTGATCCCGTCCCGCAGCGAGTGTAGAATCCCTTGCGATTCATTCGGATATAGCCATGGAAGACCTGCGCGCAAAGATCGGGAAGGCAGACGTTCTCCCCACCATTTCCACCATAGCGAGGCAATTGCTGTCTTTGCAGCTGGACACCGAAAAGGGCGAACAGGAGCTTCTCGATCTCGTCAAATCGGATCCCGTCATCTCGGCCAGACTGATCGGCATGGCCAATTCCCCCGTCTTCGTAGTCGGAAGAAGGATCAGCACGGTGAATGATGCCGCGCTGGTTCTCGGGCTTTCCATCGTTAAATCCGTTGCGACCGTCATCGCGCTGACCGAGCCCATCAAGATACGCGAAAGCAAAATATTCACGCTGAGCGATCTATGGCTGCACAGCTTCTCGGTGGCGGCCGGCATGCGCCTCCTCGCATCCAGGCTGCCAGGCAGACACAAACAGGACGAGAACATGCTGTTTCTCGCAGGCCTCCTGCACGACATGGGCTATCTCGTGATGGCCCATCTCGATCCCGCAAAATTCGACGCATTCATAAGCCATGTCGAAGCCCACCCCGAGGCGTCCACCATCGACCTCGAGATATCGCAATTCGGCATCACCCACGCCGAAATCGGCGGCATGATGGCCAGAAAATGGAATCTGCCGGACGATGTGATCCGGGTGATAGAGGGTCACCACAGGCCGGCATTGGACAACATACCCATCACGCTGGTGCGCATCATCGAGTCGATCACGGGAGAGAGCGCGATCCGCGGAGCAGCCTGTCCAGAGGCCTCATCGGAAGAGCTCGAGCAGATCGGGCTTGCTCATGATGATCTTGAAAATGCCAGGGAGACGCTGGAGATGCAGTGGGCGACGAGCTTCACGCCGATGAGCTGAGGCCGGCTCAATCCTCCAATCTGTCGTGTTTTAACACCTTCAGAATGACGTCCATGGAGAACCCCCTGGACTGCAGAAAGCGCATCTGCCTCGCCTTCTCCTTCGTGTCGCGCGGCAATTCACCGAACTTCTTCTGCCATACGCCGCGCGCGGTCTCCAGCTCGGTTTCAATCAGGGAGGGCATTGCCTGCTCTATCAGTTCGTGGCTGATACCCTTCTGGTGCAGTTCATGCAGGATGCGCTGCGAGCCGAACCTCGGACGCCTTGCGTGCAGCAATTGGGTGACGGCGCGCTCGTCGGAAAGATAGCCGCTTTCTGCAAGGTCGTCGAGCAGCTGATCGAGATCGGCCTTCTCTGCGGATTCCTCCTGTTTCAATGCATATGGACGGAGCTTGGCCGCGAGCTCAGCCCTGCTGTATTCGCGGCGCGCCAGACAATGAAGGGCGCGCGTGCGCAGCGTGGGCTCCGGCCTCTTCCTCATTGCCTATTCGGCCGCACCCTGCCCGTCCGCACCGATCAGCGCAACGCCGACGCTCGCGCGTATCTTGTTCTCGATCTCGCGGGCGATTTCGGGACGTGCGCGCAGGTATTCGCGCACGTTGTCCTTGCCCTGGCCTATCTTCTCCCCGTTGTAGCTGTACCAGGAACCGGACTTCTCCAAGAGCTTGTGCAACACGCCCAGGTCTATGATCTCGCCCTCCCTCGAGATGCCTTCGCCATAGAGGATGTCGAACAGCGCCTCCTTGAAGGGAGGAGCCACCTTGTTCTTCACGACCTTGACGCGCGTCTCGTTGCCGATCACCTCTTCGCCCTTCTTGATCGCGCCGATGCGGCGTATGTCCAGGCGGACCGAGGCGTAGAACTTGAGCGCATTGCCGCCCGTCGTGGTCTCCGGATTGCCGAACATCACGCCTATCTTCATGCGTATCTGGTTGATGAAGATCACCAGGGTGTTTGCGCGCTTGATGTTGGCGGTGAGCTTCCTCAATGCCTGCGACATCAGCCTTGCATGGAGGCCCATCTGGGCATCCCCCATCTCGCCTTCGATCTCGGCCTTGGGCGTCAATGCGGCGACGGAGTCGATCACCACCACGTCGACGGATGACGAGCGAACCAGCATGTCGGTGATCTCGAGCGCCTGTTCCCCGTTGTCTGGCTGGGAGATCAAAAGGTCCTCGACCTGCACCCCGAGTTTCTGCGCATAAAGCGGATCCAGCGCATGCTCGGCGTCGATGAAGGCGGCTGTACCGCCCAGCTTCTGCATCTCCGCGATCACCTGAAGCGCCAGCGTGGTCTTGCCGGAAGACTCGGGACCGTAGATCTCGACCACACGTCCGCGCGGCAATCCGCCGACGCCCAAAGCGATGTCCAGCCCCAGCGAACCCGTGGAGACGACCTCGATGTCGCGCGCCACCTCGTTTTCGCCCAGCCTCATGATAGATCCCTTGCCGAACTGTTTCTCGATCTGGCTCAATGCCGCGGCAAGCGCCTTGCTCTTGTTTTCATCCATGAATTCATCCTTGAAAAAATTGTGCGCGAATTATGGCACAGCGATTTGCATTTGAACAGAACGATCGTTCTTTCAGACGGTTTCGCTGCGCTTGTTCAGAAGGTCGATCGCGCCCTGCAGCGCCGCATGCACCGCGTGGGCACGCACCTCGGCGCGGTTTCCGGGAAAAAGGAAGCGCTGTGCAATTGCCGCAGTATGCCTCAAACCCCAGGCAAACCAGACCGTGCCGACAGGCTTGTCGAGCGTCCCGCCTCCGGGTCCCGCGATGCCGCTGACTGCAAGCGCCACCTGAGCAGAGCTTCTCAGAAGCGCCCCCGCAACCATCTCGCGCACCACCGCCTCGGATACCGCGCCGTGCTGTGCGATTGTCGACTCACTGACCCCCAGCATCTGCTGCTTCGAGAGGTTCGAGTAAGTCACGAAACCGCGCTCGAACCAGGCCGAGCTCCCCGCCACATCGGTGATCGCCTGTGCCACACCCCCTCCCGTGCAGGATTCAGCGGTCGCAAGCATCAGCCCATGAGACTTCAGCAATCCGCCAAGCTGTGCAGCCAGGACATCCATCGTCACTGCAAACCGCGCGCAAGGTCTTGCTGTATGTCGACGACGGCCTCGAGCCCTACTGCAATCCTGATCAGCCCGTCGCTGATGCCTGCTGACGCGCGCGCCTCAGGGCTGATGCGCGCATGCGTGGTGCTTGCGGAATGGCAGATCGTGGTTCGCGTATCGCCCAGATTCGCGGTGATCGACAAGAGCCGCGTGCCGTCTATCACACGCCACGCGGCTTCCTTGCCTCCCTTGACCTCGAAGGAGACGATGCCGCCGCCGCTCTTCTGTTGTCTCATCGCGAGTTCATGCTGCGGATGGGAGGGAAGTCCGGGATAAAGGACGCGGGTGACGTTGGGCTGCGCTTCCAGCCACTTCGCAAGTTCAAGCGCATTCGCGCTGTGCGCATCCATGCGGATTTTCAGCGTCTCGAGCCCCTTCAGGAATATCCAGGCGTTGAAGGCGCTCATCGTGGGTCCTGCGGTGCGCAAAAATCCATACACACCTTCCATGTTTTTTCTGCTGCCAAGGACTGCGCCGCCCAGCACGCGCCCCTGCCCGTCTATGTATTTGGTCGCCGAGTGGATCACGATGTCAGCACCCAAGTCGAGCGGACGCTGCAGTATCGGCGTGCAGAAACAGTTGTCCACCGCCAGGAGCGCGCCGCAGGATTTCGCAATCCCCGATATCGCAGCGATGTCGGATATCTCGGTCAGCGGATTGGATGGCGTCTCGAGAAAAAAGAGCTTCGTGTTGGGACGCACGGCCGCCTGCCATGCCGGAACATCGGTCGCGGAAACATAGGTGGTCTCGACGCCGAATTTTTTGATCACGTTGTTGAAGAGATTCACGGTCGAGCCGAACAGGCTGTAGGATGCGACGACATGGTCTCCCGCCTTGAGCAGCCCCATCACGCAGGCCAGGATCGCCGACATGCCTGATGCGGTGGCAACGCACTGCTCGGCGCCTTCCAGGGCCGCAAGGCGCTCCTCGAACATCGTGACCGTGGGATTGGTAAAGCGCGAATAGATGTTGCCTGACTCTTCGCCTATGAAGCGCCTTGCCGCCTGCTCGGCGCTCTCGAAAACGAAGCTCGAGGTCAGAAACAGCGCCTCGGAATGCTCGCCAAACTGGCTCCTCAGCGTCCCTTCCCGCACCGCCAGCGTCTCGGGCTGATAATTTTCTTCGTTCATCTTGTCCTCAGGAATTGGTCTAATCACGCCAGACGATCGGAATCATCCAACGCTAGGCAATGACGGAACTATAGCATCGATCCGGCAAGTTTTCCGCAGCACGTCTTAAGCCTTTCACAAAGCCACTCCCATGCGACGCAGAAAAGGGAGAAGCACCATATATGATCCAGCCGTCAAAGCGACCGAAAGAATGAGGCTGGCCCAGAATCCCAGACCATGCCTGAGCAGGAAAGGAAGCACCAGGAACAAGACGAGCGATGGAAGAACGAGCCAGAAAATCTGCAATGAAAGATCGCCGATACGCTCAGGCGGCGAGGACTCGAAGTGCATCCAGACAAAAGCGAGCAGCGATGTAAGCGGAAGCGATGCGACAAGTGCCGCAAAGCCGCTCGACCGCTTTGCGATTTCGGAGATCGCAACGATGAGCAAAGCCGAAACAATGACCTTGATTGCATAGTAAAGCATCGCTGTGTCGCCCCTAAAGACAGGCCAGAAAACAGCCCTTGCAGATGACAGGCATAGGGATCATTGCCATAAGCATATGGTGTCCTTGACAGGAATCGAACCTGTAATTGCCCCTTAGGAGGGGGCGGTTATATCCATTTAACTACAAGGACGAGGTGCGTATTCTACCGCAATTATTCTGCAACCAGAACCCTCTCGCTGTATCATGTCCGGCTGTCGCAACTCATACAGAAGGGAGTCCACCATGAAATGGCTATTCTCCATCACCACCGCGATCGTAATACTTTTCACCGTGCCTGCAGCGCTGGCAAGCGATCCGCCAAAGGCAGGCCAGATGGCCCCCGACTTCAACCTGCCAGACCAGCACGGCATGCAGCACACCCTTTCGGAATTCCGCGGAAAATACCTCGTGCTGTATTTCTATCCCAAGGACGATACGCCTGGCTGCACCGAAGAGGCATGCAAGTTCCGCGATGATCTTAGCCAGCTAAGACAGATGGGAGCTCAGGTGGTCGGCGTCAGCATCGACAACACCGACAACCATGCCGAATTCGCGAAGAAGTATCACCTGCCCTTTCCGCTTCTGGCCGACAGGGACGGCAAGGTTGCGGAAAGCTATGGCGCCGAGCGCAATCTGGCCCTCGTCAAGATCGCCAAGCGCTACACCTTCCTGATCGACCCGCAAGGCAGGATCAGCAAGGTCTACCTGAGCGTCGACACTTCCCGCCATTCGGTCGAAATCATAGACGACCTGAAGAAACTGATCGCAGAACAAAAGAAGACCTGATTCCGACATGCCATTCATCACGCTCGACAATGCAAGCCTGGCCTTCGGCCACGTTGCCCTCCTGGACCATGCCGACTTTCAACTCGACGAAGGGGAGCGAGTGGGCCTCATCGGCCGCAACGGCGGTGGCAAGTCCAGCATGATGCGCGTCCTTGCAGGACAGGCAACGCTGGACGACGGGCAGGTTTGGCGTTCGCCTTCCGCACGCATCTGCCATGTGAGCCAGGAGCCTGCACTCGATCCCGATGACAGCGTGTTCGACGCTGTGGCCAAGGGACTGGGCAAGCTGCAGAAGCTCCTGCAGGACTACAACCACGTCTCCCATCAGCTGGGCGACCCCGATGCCGATCACGAAAAGCTGCTCGAGGCGATGCAGCACCTGCAGACAGAACTCGAAGCGCAGGGAGGCTGGTCGGTCAAGACACGCATCGAGACCGCGATCGCGAAGCTAGACCTCGATCCCGAAAAGATGGTCGGCAATCTTTCCGGCGGACAGAGAAAGCGCGTTGCCTTGGCGCAGGCCCTGGTAGCCGAGCCCGATGTGCTGATCCTTGACGAACCGACCAACCATCTGGACTTCGCCTCGATCGAATGGCTGGAAGGACTCTTGAACAGCTTTGCAGGCAGCGTGCTCTTCGTCACCCACGACAGGAGATTTCTCGACAATGTCGCAACGCGCATCGTGGAGCTTGACCGCGGAAGGCTCGCCTCATTCCCCGGAAACTTCAGCGCCTATCTTGCGATCAAGGAACGCATGCTCGCGGACGAGGCGGTGGTGAACGCGAAATTCGACAAGGTGCTGGCTCAGGAGGAAGCCTGGATACGCCAGGGAGTCAAGGCCCGTCGCACTCGGAACGAAGGGCGCGTGCTGCGTCTTGAGAAGCTCCGCCGGGAACGCGCGGCGCGCCGCGAAAAGCAGGGCAAGGTCGAGATGTCGGTCGACAGCGGAGAACGCTCCGGAAAACTGGTCGCCGAACTCATCGATGTCAGCAAATCCTATGGCGGCCGCACGCTGATCAAGGATTTCTCCTGCCGCATCCAGCGCGGCGACAAGATCGGACTCCTGGGCCCCAACGGTGCTGGCAAGAGCACGCTGCTCAAGATCATCCTGGGAGAGATCCAGCCAGACTCCGGAACGGCGAGGCTGGGCACCAAGGTGTCTGTCGCCTATTTCGACCAGCTGCGCGCGCAGCTTGACGACGAGGCCACGCTCGCCGACACGATAAGCCAGGGCTCGGATTACATCGAGATCGGCGGACAGAGAAAGCACGTGATCAGCTATCTGGAAGATTTTCTTTTCCCGCCGGAGCGCGCGAGATCTCCGGTAAAGAGCTGCTCGGGAGGGGAGAGAAACCGCCTTCTTCTGGCGAGGCTATTCACACAGCCGGCAAACGTGCTCGTGCTCGACGAGCCGACCAACGATCTCGACATCGAGACGCTCGAACTTCTGGAGGAGCTGCTTGCCAACTACGACGGCACGCTTTTCCTGGTAAGCCACGACAGGGCATTCCTCGACAACGTGGTGACGCAGGTGATCGCCTTCGAAGGGGAAGGAAAGCTCGTCGAATACGTAGGCGGGCATGAAGACTGGGTGAGGGCAAAGAAATTCCAGCAGGCTCCGGCACCCGCAAAGGCTGCCCCCAAACAGCAGGCTCCCGTCAAACCCAGGGCCGAGAACAGGCTGAGCTACAAGGAGTCGCGCGAGCTCGAGGAACTTCCCGGCCGCATCGAGGCGCTGGAAAAGGAACAGATCGACATCGCCGCCCACCTTGCCGACGGCGCGATATTCAAAAACGACGCGAAGCGCGCAAGACAGCTTCAGGCGAGAAACGAAGAGATAGAGGAAGCGCTTTCAAGCCTGATGGGGCGCTGGGAGGAACTGGAAAAGCGCATCAGCTAGGCACGCCGAAGAGCTCCATCCAGAGCGCCCGGCATGGAGCAGTGTCAATCTCGTCCTTGGGAATGCGGCAGGGCGAGGCGTCGTTGAGCCGCATCCTGTGCTGCATCCTGCGAAGCGCCCGGTAGAGTTCGCGCACCTTTTCGGAAAGCCCGGCATCGATCAGGCCAAGGTCTGCGGCGACTTTCAGCAATGCCAGATTTCCGGAATTGGGAAGCAGCTCGGCATGCTGATGGGCGTGCGCCAGCACCAGATACTGCACCATGAATTCGATGTCGACCATGCCGCCGCTGTCGTGCTTGATGTCGAAAAGCGCGCTGCGGTTGGGATGCCCCTCGTGCATCTTCCGGCGCATCTTCACGATTTCATCCTTGAGCATCTTCAGATCCCGCGGCAGCCTCAAGACCTCGCGCCTTATTTCCTGGAATGCCTCCCCTATCCTCCCGTCTCCGGCGCTGAACCGCGCGCGCGTCAGCGCCTGATGCTCCCATACCCAGGCATCCTTCATCTGGTAATCCCTGAATGCGGAAATCGAGCTGACCAGAAGGCCGCTGGCGCCGTTGGGGCGCAGCCTGAGATCGGTCTCATAGAGCCGCCCAGATGTCGTGTAGCTTCCGAGCATCGCGTTGATGCTCTGCCCCAGACGCCCGTAGATTTCCTGCGCATCCGGATGATCGTCGTCGTAGAGGAACACCATGTCCAGATCCGAGGCATAGCCCATCTCCCGGCCGCCCAGCTTGCCATATGCGATGATCGCAAAGCGCGGCTCTGGCGCATGCTTTTTTCTCGCAATCGACCAGCAGAGCTTGAGAACTTTCCCGAGAATGAGGTCTGCAAGATCGCTCAGATGGTCGCTCAATTTTTCGAGCGGCATGAGCCCCTGCAGGTCCATCGCGAGGAGGTAGAAGACCTGTTCCTGCTGGACCTGATGCAGCACGTCGAGCTGGCGTTCCGCATCGAGCCCGGAAAGCCTTTCATCGAGATCGCGCTCGATCTCCGGCCAGGAAGGCGACTGATAGAATTCGCGCGCATCGAGCAGCTCGTCAAACAGGGCAGGATGCTGCGCCAGATAGCTCGCCGCCCAGCTGCTTGCGGAGAGCAGGCGGGCCAGCCTTTTCAGCGCTTCGGGATATTCCGCGAGGAAGGCAAGATAGGAGACGCGGCGCATCACCGCATCCAGAAGGTCCAGGAACCTTGAAAGGGTCGCATCAGGATCTTGGTATTCCGAGGAAATGGCGACGAACTGCGGGACCAGCGCATCGACCCGCTGCCTTGCCGCATCCGACATCTGCCGGCTGCGAAGCTGCATCAGGCGCTCCGCGCTGGATACCGAAAGGCCGAATCTGGAAAGTTCGCGAGAGAGCTCTTCGATCCCCACTCCCTCTCTCCAAAAGACGACAGGCTCGGCATCCGGAGCGGCGAAAATCTGCCCGAACTGGGCATTCACGAAAGTCCTGTGCCTTTCGAGCTCCGAGAAGAGCGCGGCGCGGTCTGCCATGCCCATTCCCTCGGCGAGTATCGCAAGGTCTTCCTCCGACTCCGGCATATCCTGGGTCTGCTGGTCGTCCAGATACTGCAAACGGTGCTCGAGATTTCGCAAAAACACATAGGCCGCATCCAGCCTTCCCGCGACCTCCGCAGACAGGAGGCCGAGCTCGGCCAGCCGCCTCAATACCTCGCGCGTCGGCAATATGCGCAGCCTCGCATCCCTTCCTCCCCGTATCAGCTGGAAGACCTGGGCGATGAACTCGATCTCCCTGATACCCCCCGGCCCGAGCTTGATGTTGTTGAACCGGTCACGCCTCTGCACTTCCTGGCGTATCTGCGCATGCAGCTTGCGCATCGAGTCGATCGCGCTGAAATCGAGATATTTCCTGAACACGAAAGGCTGATAGAGCGCATTCAGATCCCGGGTGTAGCCGCTTGATCGCGGGGCGACCACGCGGGCCTTGATCCACGCATATCTCTCCCATTCCCGCCCCTGGCTTGCAAGATATTCCTCGAGCGCCGCAAAGCTCATCACCAGCGGACCGCTCTCGCCATAGGGTCTCAGCCTCATGTCCACGCGGAAAACATAGCCATCCCTCGTTGCCTCGTTGACCAGGCTGATCAGTCGGCGGGCAAGCCTCGTGAAGAATTCGTGGTTGCCGAGCGTGCGGCTCCCGTCGGTCTCTCCGTCTTCGGGATAGAGGAAGATCAGGTCTATGTCCGACGAGACATTGAGCTCCCCTCCCCCGAGCTTCCCCATGCCGACCACCAGCAGCTCCTGCATGAGTCCGCTTGCTTCGCCGACCGGGTTTCCGAACTGCGCCCGCAGGGATTTCATCAGGCAGTCCAGCCCGCGTCTTAACACGAGCTCGGCAAGAGAGGTCATCGCCTGCATCACCTCATCGAGATCGCAGAGCCCGTTGATGTCGCGCAGGATCAACCTGACCATCACCTGCTTGCGAAGATGACGCATCGCGCGCGCGAGCTCCTCTTCCAAAGAAAGATCGGCGCCCGACTGCCCGAGCAACACCTCCATCTCTTCTGGCGCGCATCTTTCACGATGCGTCTTCTCGAGCCATTCGAGAAGCGCCTGATCTGCCTCAAGCGTGCGCTTTGCGTAGCGGCTGCTGCGCAAGGTGCGCTGCAATAGGGACGGAAAGGTGTTCATAAGCATGGCTTCACGATAGAATATACATTGTGCTACGAACCGTCGCGGCTCGCCAGTCTCAAGGAGTACCTGCGAGCCCACCACCGACCCGAATGTATCCATGCTCAAATCTCATCCAGTTCGCCTGCTCTGGCACAGCCTAAACTGGCTGACGCGCATCGCGCTGGTGATTGCGTTATCGGTCGCATTGTTCTCCGCGCTCGTCGTGGTCACCCTGCGCTACTGGCTGCTGCCCGGCATCGAGCAGTTCCATGGCCAGATTGCCGCCTCTGTCTCCCGCGCCATCGGCAATCCGGTGAGCATAGGAAAGATCAGGGGGGAATGGGAGGGATTGCAGCCCTATCTCGACTTCACCGACGTGCGCATTCTGGATGACAGGGGCCAGCCTGCGCTGCTGCTTCCACACATCAATGCCAGCATATCCTGGCTCTCCATTCCCACCCTGGGACTGCGGTTGTCCAGCCTGGAAATCGACCAGCCAGAACTTCTGGTCAGGCGCGATCCTAAAGGACAGATCTATGTCGGCAGCGTCGCAGTCCAGGCGGGAAATGCCAACCCGGATCTCTCGAACTGGGTGCTGCATCAGCCCCACATTCTGGTGCGCAATGCGATCATCGTCTGGCAGGACGAAACACGCAAAGCGCCCCCCCTGGTGCTGACCCAGGTCAACCTGCTGATTGCGAATCTTTTCAATCATCACCGCTTCTCGCTGCGCGCGCTGCCGCCGCCAGAAGTGTCATCCGCGCTGGATGTGAGAGGCGATTTCCACGGCAAGCAATTCGAAGAACCAGAGGGATGGCGCGGGCGGCTGTTCGTGGAAGTCGACCGCACGGACCTCGAGGCATGGCGCCCCTGGATCACGCTCCCTCCGGAGATGAGCGCAGGGCGCGGCGCGCTTCGCGCATGGCTGGGCGTCAAAAACGGAAAGCCCAGCCGCCTCACGACAGACCTTGCATTGCGCGATGTATCGACACAGCTGTCTGAAAGGCTGCCCAGGATGGACGTGCAATACCTGCGCGGAAGGGTCGACTGGAAGAGGCTTTCAGACGGCTGGGAAATCGAGACCCGCCGCCTCGCGATGGGTCTAAAAAACGGAATCCGGCTTCAGCCCACCGATTTCTATTTTCGCACCATGGCGCCGGGCAAGTTGCACCCTGCAACGGGAGAGCTGCGCGCCAATGTTCTTGATCTCGAGACCCTGACCAGCCTGGCAGGCTACTTTCCGCTGGATGCGGGCCTGCGCGAAAAGCTCGACGCCTACCAGCCCCGAGGCAGGGCATCCGACCTGGATCTGCAGTGGCAGATCGCTGAAGAAAAGCTCAAGAGTTACAGGGTCAAGGGGCAGTTCGAGAATCTCGCGATGCAGCAGGCCGGCAAGCTTCCCGGATTTTCAAACCTCACCGCATCGATAGACGGCAGCGAAAGCGGCGGAAATCTCGCGATCAATGCGCGCAATCTCAAGGTCGATGCACCCGGCATCATGAGGGAGCCCGTCGCGTTCGCCACGCTGACCGGGCAGGCAAGCTGGAAAAGCGAACAAGGAGAGCTGTTCATCAGCGTGGCCAATGTGGCTGCAGTCAACGACGATCTGGCCGGCAATGCCTATGGCAGCTACCGCACCAGGGCCGGCACGCGCGGCGTGATCGATCTGACGGTCAATCTCACGCGCGGCGACATCCGGCGGGCAGCCCGCTATACGCCGCTCATGGCACTGCACCAGAAGGAAAGCGACTGGCTCAACAGCGCCCTGCTCTCGGGGCACACCGAAAATTTTCACCTGCGGCTGAAAGGCAATCTGAGCGAATTTCCGCTCAACGGAAAACATGACGCCTCGCTCGAGATCACGGCTCATGCAGAGGACGCTTCGATGCAGTTCGCCAAGGACTGGCCCAGGATCGAGAATCTTTCGGGTTCCTTCCTGATACACGACAACAGGCTGGAATTTCATGCACCCACCGCTTCCATGCTGGGTGCGCGCATACACGACCTTTCCGTTGTCCTGCCAGACATGCTGCATGCCGACGTGTCGATGGAAATCCAGGGGCACGCGGACGCAACGAACAGCGCTTTCCTGCAGTTCGTGGAGCAAAGCCCGGTTCGCGGTTACATAGACGGATTCACCGACGACATCAAGGCGAGCGGCGAGGGCAAGCTCGACCTTGCCGCGCAGATTCCGCTGTCCAGGAGCAAGCCGCCGACAATATCCGGCCTGTTCAAGATACAGGGCAGCGATATCGATCTCGGTCACGGCGCACCCATGCTGCGCAATGCCAGAGGCGAAATTTCCTTCACGCAGTCCGGAATAAAGACCAACAACGCGACAGCAACCATCCTGGGGGGACCTGCGCGCCTCAATGTTCAGACTGCCGAAGGGGCTGTGCACGCGAGCATACAGGGAAGAGCCAATCTCGACGCCATGCGCGAGTCCGAACTTCCCCCACTGCTGAAAAACCTCCATGGAAGCACGACATGGGATGCGAACATCTCTGTCGCGAAGAAAATCGTCAACCTGACGCTGAACTCGAATCTGCAGGGCATAAGTTCCTCCCTGCCAGAGCCTCTGACCAAGAGTCCCGAGGAGGTCTGGCCTTTGCGCATTGAAAGGAAGAACATCGCGCCGGGCCAATACATGATCGGCATCAGGCTCGCGAAGCTTCTGAATGCAAGGCTCTATAGCGAGAACGGCGAGAGCGCCATCGCGCGCGGGGTCGTCAGCTTCGGAGAGGTGAAGGACCAGGGCGCGGATGCGACAGGCGCCCAGACCGGCATCTGGCTCGCGGGGAATCTGCCTGTCCTTTCCATGCAGGGATGGGGCGGGTTTGGCGAAGGCCCCTCATCCTTGCCGATTGCGGGTGCCAACCTTCACATAGACAAGCTCAAAGGCTTTGGCTTCGGCATCGACGATCTGCAGATCACCGCAAGAAAGCGCGGGGATAGCCTGATCGCACGGCTCTCGGGCAACCAGGCGAATGGCGATGTCGTCTGGCAGCCGCAGGGATATGGCGGCAGCGGAAAACTGATCGCCCACATGCACAACCTCTATCTTGCGGGCGAGAAAAAAATAGCCGCACCCGGAATCAAAACCGAGGCGCAGCCTGTCTCCCCTCACCGGCTTCCCGCGATGGAAATCGCAATCGAGGACATGCTGTACAAGGGAAAGAACATCGGGCGCTTCGAGCTCGTTGGCTTCCCTGAAGGGGCTGACTGGCGGCTGAGGCGCCTGCGCATCACCAATCCGGACGGCACGATCACCGGGGATGGGTACTGGCGCAATACCCAGACCCAGGTCAAGCTGCTGGTCGACATTTCCAATGCAGGCAAGATACTGGCCCGCTCAGGCTACCCCAATACGGTCAAGAATGGCAGCGGCAAGCTGGTCGCAGATCTGAACTGGGAAGGGCAGCCAGACGACTTCAAATACGCAACCCTGGATGGCACGCTCAATCTCAACACGGGAAAGGGCCAGTTCCTGAAGATGGATCCGGGGTTCGGAAAACTGCTTGGCATATTGAGTCTCCAGGAGCTTCCGAAGCGCATCGCGCTCGACTTCACCGACGTTTTCAGCTCGGGGTTCGAGTTCGACAGCATCAAGGGGAATGCCACTATAAAGCACGGCGTGATGCAGACGGATGACCTGCGCATAGACGGCTCATCGGCGAAGGTGGTGATGAAGGGCTCTGTGAACCTGAACGACGAGACCCAGGACCTGCACATCGCCATCCTCCCCACCCTGGGCTCGAGCATCTCCACGCTGAGCGCGTTCGCGGCAGGCCCCGTTGTCGGCATTGGCACCTTCATCGTCAGCAAGGTGCTTGGGAACCCGCTCGATAAGTTGATGTCTTTTGAATACAATGTAAGCGGTTCGTGGGCAAACCCAAATGTCGTCAAGGTTGGCGAGAAACCGGTCAAAGTGCTGGAAGCGCCAGCCGACGCGCCGAAAAAATAACACAGGATGAGTCATGTCAAATAAAGCGCAAGGCAACACCTTCAAGGTCGCCGCCATACAGATGGCCTCAGGCCCCATCGTGTCAGGCAATCTGAAGGAGGCAGAACGCCTGATCGCCAATGCCGCGGAACAGGGTGCCAGGCTCGTGGTGCTGCCGGAATTCTTTGCGATCATGGGCATGAGCGAGTATGACAAGCTCAAGGTGAAGGAACAGGAAGGCAAGGGCCCCATCCAGGACTTCCTCAAGAGCACTGCACGCCGTCACGGGATATGGCTGGTTGGTGGATCCATCCCGCTTGCGGCAAGCGTGCCCGACAAGGTAAAGAACAGCTGTCTGGTCTTCAACGACCAGGGCGAGCAGGTTGCGCGCTACGACAAGATACATCTATTCAATCTGTCCCTGGGAAACGAGAGCTATGACGAGGCCAAGACGATAGAGCCCGGCAACAAGGTGGTGGTGATAGACAGCCCTTTCGGCCGCATAGGCCTTGCGATCTGCTACGATCTGCGCTTTCCGGAGCTGTTCCGCGCGATGAAGGACGTGGACATCATCGTGCTTCCGTCCGCATTCACTGAGACCACCGGCAAGATGCACTGGGAAGTGCTGGTCAGGGCACGCGCGATCGAGAATCTCGCCTACGTGATCGCCTCCGCTCAGGGAGGCTATCATGTCAACGGCCGGGAGACCCATGGCAACAGCATGATTATAGGTCCCTGGGGGAGAGTGCTGGACAGGCTCCCGCGCGGGTCGGGCGTTGTGATCGCCGAGGTCAATCCGGGCTATCAGGCAAGCCTGAGAACCGGACTTCCCGCCCTCCAGCACCGCGCGCTTTACAGCTGTGAAGACAGCCGCTAACCACTCAACAAGCCCACATCAAGACATGACAATTTCATCAGCGTTTGACACTGCCCAGAAGATATTGCTTTCCCCCCATCTGATCGAGCCGCGGCAGATCGAGCAGGTGTTCGGCAGCATGCTCGCCCACCGCCTGGACTATGCGGATCTGTATTTCCAGTACAGCCGCGCCGAAAGCTGGTCGCTTGAAGAAGGCATCGTCAAGTCCGGAAGCTTCAACATCGATCAGGGGGTGGGCGTCAGGGCGGTGAGCGGAGAGAAGACCGCGTTTGCCTATTCGGACGACATCAGCCTTGCAGCGCTGGAAAGCGCGGCATCCGCCACCCGCGCGATCGCCAGCGCGGGCGGCAACCAGCGAGTGCCGATTCTGCATCAGGGCAAAAAGCGCGATCTCTATCTCCCGGACGATCCGATCGCAAGCCTCAGGGATGCGGACAAGGTCGCGATGCTGGAACGCCTGGAAACCTATGCGCGCGCGCTCGATCCGCGCGTGGTTCAGGTGATCGCAGGCCTTGCGGGAGAATACGAAGCCGTGCTGGTCGCGCAAAGCTCCGGGCTGATGAATGCGGACATACGCCCGCTGGTCAGGCTGTCCCTGACGGTCATCGTCGAGAGCAATGGGCGGCGCGAACAGGGCTCGGCAGGCGGCGGGGGGCGTTTCGGCTATGGTTATTTCGACGATGCGATGCTTCGGCGCTATGCCGAACAGGCTGTGCATCAGGCCGTGGTCAATCTGGATGCAGAGCCAGCTCCGGCAGGCAACATGACGGTCGTGCTCGGCAACGGCTGGCCCGGCATCCTGCTGCACGAGGCGATCGGCCACGGTCTTGAGGGAGATTTCAACCGCAAGGGCAGTTCGGCGTTCTCGGGTAGAGTCGGAGAACGCGTGGCGGCTGAAGGCGTGACGGTGGTCGATGACGGGACGATACAGAACCGCAGAGGCTCTTTGCAGATGGACGACGAGGGCAACCCGTCGCAGTGCACGACCCTGATCGAAAACGGCATACTGAAGGGCTATCTTCAGGACAGCCTGAATGCGCGACTGATGGGCGTCCCTATCACCGGCAATGCAAGGCGAGAATCCTACGCGCATATCCCGCTGCCGCGCATGACCAACACCTACATGCTGAACGGCGACAAGGACCCAGCGGAGATCATCGCCTCGGTCAAGCACGGCCTTTATGCGGTGAATTTCGCAGGCGGCCAGGTGGACATCACCAGCGGCAAGTTCGTGTTCACCACCGCCGAGGCCTACATGATAGAAGACGGCAAGGTTGCATACCCCGTCAAGGGAGCGACCCTGATCGGCAACGGGCCCGATGTGCTGACGCGCATCTCGATGATAGGAAATGACATGGCGCTGGACCCCGGCGTTGGCACCTGCGGCAAGGAAGGCCAGAGCGTGCCCGTCGGAGTCGGCCAACCGACGGTAAAGATAGACGGCCTGACCGTCGGCGGCACAGTTTGATTGAATCTGAAAGCGGAGCTTGATTATGACTTCACCAGTTGCACTGAGGGACATTCCCAAAACAAACATATTTCGCAAGGGCGATGTCTTCGTGCTGTTCGGAGAACTCTTCGGCCGCGGCTATGCAAACGGTCTGGTCAATGAGGCGAGAAAGGCCGGAATGACGCTGATCGGCATCACGGTGGGCCGACGCGACGAGAACAATGCATTGCGCAAGCTGACAAACGAGGAGCTAGCCGTAGCTGAAGCCAATCTCGGCGGCCGCATCATCAACGTGCCGCTGATGGCGGGATTCGACCTCGATGCGCCCGAGGGCACGCCCACCCCCACGGATATGCTTTCCGAGATGACGCTCAAGAGCTGGCAGGAAGACAAACTGGACTGGGCGCACATAGAGAAGTGCCGTGCAGCCGGCGTGCAGCGCTTCAGGGATGCTGTTGCAGAAGCAATGCGGGAGCTCGACGGCATGATAGAGGACGGCAGAAATGTCTTCTTCGCCCACACCATGGCGGGCGGCATCCCCAAGGTCAAAGTTTTCCTCGCGATCGCCAACCGCATCTACAAGGGGCGAGGCGAGCGATTCATGTCTTCGCGCGCGCTTCTGGACAGCGATCTTGGCAAACTGATCCTGATGAATTTCGACGAGGTCACCGCCAACACCTTCCAGCACCTGATAGATGGCAGCGCCGCGATCCGCAACCGCATGGAAAAGACGGGAGGCCAAGTGCGCTATTCCGCCTATGGCTACCACGGCACCGAGATACTGATAGACGGAAGATACCAGTGGCAGACCTACACCAACTACACCCAGGGCTATGCCAAGATGCGCCTCGAGGATATCGCGAGGTCTGCCTGGGAAAAGGGCGTTGTGGCGACCGTCTACAACTGTCCCGAGATACGCACCAACTCATCGGACATCTTCGTGGGTGTGGAGCTCTCGCTTTTCCCGCTGCTCAAGGCGCTGCAAAGGGAAGGAGACGGAACATGGGCGAATGAACAGTGGAAGGCCTGTCAGGCGCTCCTGCAGGAAGGCGTTTCCTTGGACAGCCTCCTGAAAAAAATCGAGGACTACAACGTCAGCGACGTGATGATGCGATTCCGCGATTTTTCAGCCTGGCCCATGGACAACTCGGCAGAGCTCGCTGAGGTGATGATAGGGACTTCGGAAGAGATCACCCACATGCACATCAACCGGAACGAACTGGTCGCAGGGCATCTGAGCTCGCTGGTGCTGGATGGCACGGGCCCCCTGATGTTCCATGAGAGCTCGAATCCTTCGGGCCCCGTGCTCTGGCTGAACCACGACATCATCGCAAAACAGCTGAACCTGATGCACAGCGCCTGATGCTTGCAGTCAGACGCTTCGCGCTTTCAGCCCTCCTTACATGCGGGGCCGCCTTCGCCGGCGATTTCGACTCATGCAGGAACGAGTTCGCCAACGGCAGCCCGCCTGTGATTCCCCATGTCGAGAGGCTGGAGGCGCGCGCACTCTGCTTCGACGAATTTGCCGTCCTGCACTCCGGACTGAGCCATACTCCGGTCTATGTCGCCGAGCGACTGAACAGCAGACTGCTGCTCGACGCCAGATACCATCACAGGACGAACAGATTCTTTGCGGATGCAAGGCTGCCGAGATCAGAGCGCTCGGAACTTGATGACTACCGCGGTTCCGGATACGACAGAGGCCACATGGCGCCAGCAGGAGACATGGCGACCGAGCAGGCGATGGCACAGAGTTTTTCTCTTGCAAACATGGTTCCGCAGGCTCCCGTCAACAACCGGAAAGCCTGGGCCAGCATAGAACAGGCGACGCGCCATTACGCGATGCGCGCGAAAGGCGATATCTATGTGATCACCGGACCCGTGTTCGATGGAACGCCGCCCACCATAGGCGTAGACCATGTCTGGGTACCCCAGCATCTTTTCAAGCTGGTCTACGACCCTTCCACCCATCGGGCCTGGGTGCACTGGCTGGACAACAGCGACGACGCGCGGGTCGGCAAGCCGATCAGCTATGAGGAACTGGTGCGGCGCACCGGCATCGAATTCTTGCCAGCCGGATCCTGATTCAACGGGCGACGATGCTGCCGTTGCTCTCCCTGACCTGGGACCCCACCGAAAAGCCAGGATCCTTGTCGAAGTCGAAGGTCTTCTCGTCCCCGTTCTCGAATCTCACCGCAACGCGCCAGGTCTTTGCCGACTTCACCCGCTGCTCGATTTCGTGCCCCGCATAGGCGCCGCCCGCCGCTCCCGCCAGGGTCGCGATGTCCTTGCCGGTGCCGCCGCCCACCTGGTGGCCCAGCAATGCGCCCGCCACGCCGCCAGCGATAAGCCCAAGCGGACCGCCCTCGCCCTTCTTCTCCACCACATCAACCGAAATCACGCGGCCGCATCCGGAACAGACTGCCGAAGCCGTGGAGCGCTCCGGCCTGGCTTTGGCGAGGGCCTTGTTGTACTCATCCTTCGCATCGCGCAGGCATTGCATCCTTATGCTGGAGGTGGATTCGTCCGCGCAGAGCTTCCTGTCTTCTGCATAACGCGCTTCCGCGGCCTTCTTCGCGGCCGCATAATCCGACTCTGCGGCCCAGACGGCATTGGAAAAGAGGATAGCAGCCATCAAGATAAAGAGTTTCATTTTTACCTCCTCGAGTTGACAGTACGCCGCCATGGTAGAACAAAACCATGTTCATTACAAAACGAAGCAGGAATCGTATAGCCTGTTTGTAGCATCAGGCTGCAGCGCCCAGATGCTCGCCGATCAGGCGGGCAACCTGGGGGGCAAGCTTAACGACGAGATCGTGCCTTCCGCCATGAAGGATGTGCAGACGGCCATGGGGAAACAAGGCTTCCAGACGCCTGCCCACCGATACCGGGCTGATCGGGTCGGCATCCCCCCACAACAGCAGGGCAGGCGCCTTGATGGACGGAATGCGGGCGGCAAGATCCCCGCGATAATCGGCAAACCAGGAGGGCGCCTGCGGATTGGCCTTCCAGAATGATGCCCTCCAGTCTTCGGCACCCTGCATGTCGATGCCACCCGAGGTCACCGCAAGGACGATATGCGTGAGCAACCCGGGGCGCTCGAGCGCAGCAGAAATGGCGATGACGCCACCCATGGACTGCGCGATCAGCGCGCATGGCTGATCCATCTCCTCTATCACCATGCGCACCAGGTCTGAAAGGCCTGAAATGCCGGGATCCCTTGGCACACCGTCGAACCCCGGCCAGCCCAGCAAGGCGCGCCTAGCCGGATGGATGACGAGGTCGGATACTGGGCGCCAGAAATCCGGACTCCCTGCGGCTCCTGGCAGGAATATCAGCTTGGTTGGGCTGTCCATTTGTCATGCCACCTTGAATTTTCCGGCGACCGAAAGAAGGGAGGAGGCAAGATGCTCGAGATGCCTGATCTCATCTCCACTCCTGTCGATCGCCATGCTGTTTTCCTCGGCCATCCGGGATATCCTCTCGACATGCCTTGCGATGTCATCGCTCGCCGCTCGCTGCTCGTTGACCGAGGCATGTATGCCGCTGACACCCTGATCCACCTCCGTCGCGGAGACATTCGCTTCCGTCAGCACGGAGGTGACATCAGCCAGCGCTGTGCCGCTGGCGCGCAGGGAGTCTATCCCCTCCTTGATCGCCCCTCCCACCTTGGCAGACTGCGCACCCAGGGTCTGCGTGACCTTGTCTATCTCGCTGGCGGCCTTGGCCGATTTTTCCGCGAGCTTGCGCACTTCATCGGCGACCACCGCAAATCCCCTCCCCTGCTCTCCCGCCCTGGCAGCCTCGATCGCCGCATTCAGGGCCAGCAGATTGGTCTGGTCGGCGATGTCCTTGACCTGCCTTGCCATGCCGGTGATGTAATCCGTGCTGTGGACAAACTGGCCTATCGACTCCTCTATGTCCTGGACCGCCCTCTCCACGGCGCTGATCTCCTGCGTCAGATCGGCTATCTTGCCATTGCCCTGCTGAGTCTTTTCGAGCCCCCTTGAGGAGAGCCTTCTGACCTCATTGGCGTTGTCGGCGACCGATGCAATGCTGACCGCCATCTGCTCCACGGCCGCTGCCATCGAAGCCGCGGCCTCTGACTGCTGCTGTGAAGCGGACACCACGCTGGATGAGTTCTGTGACAGGCTGCCCGCGGCATTTGAGACCGTGCTCGCCGAATCCCTGATTTCAGAGATAATGCCGCCCAGATTGCTCCTTATCCTCTCGGCGCTCGCCGCAATTTTCCCGAGTTCGTCGCCAGACCTGAAGGCAAGCGGGCGTGAAAAATCGCCCTGCGCCAGCGCTTCCAGTTCCCCGACCAGATCCCTTGCAGGATTGAGAATGTGTTTTCTGATCATCGAAAGGTAGATGACGAATGCAGCCAGCGCAGAAAGTCCTATCATCCCGATGCCGAAGAGTATCCCGCGTTTCCCGCTTTCAGCCGCCTCGCCTGAAGCCCGCTCTGCGGCAGACCCGATTTCCTTTGCGGCATCGGTAAGGTCTTCGGTGGTCGCGCGGTCCATCCCCTTCACCGCACCGTCCCCGGCCCTGATGTCGAAATTCGCATCCTTGTAGGCCTGAAGCCCCTTGCGATAGGCGGCACCCATTTCCTGGTGGGCCTGATAGAATTTCTTCAGCAGGTCCTGTGCGGCAGGATCGTAGTCCAGCTTCCGCATCAGGGATAGGGCCTCCTCATCCACCCTGCCCTCCTGCTTCAGGAAGTTCCCCCAGTATTTTTCAAGAGATGAAGGATCGCTGCCGCGCAGGAGGGTATCCTTCCATTCCTGGACCTGTTTCTTGAAGTCGAGCTGGATCTCCCGCACCTGCCTTTCGCTGGCATTGCGCATTTCCACCCTGCCTGTGAATTCCCCTATGCTTTTCCATGCCTGCCAGTAGCCTGACAGGGCTGCCCCCAGCACGAAGACCGTCCCCAGCCCCGATATCAACAGGAGCTTGTTGCGTATGCTGTTTTTGATCGCGTCCACTTTACCCCCCATTCACACCAAGGTTATCGGCCTCATGTCGACGACCTTTAGATGCGCTTAGCATAAAATCCGCAAACGTTTAATATGGCTACCCCGACCTCATGATTGCCACGCGCCCCCTCATCCTGACCTCGCTTGCGATGATCGCATTCGCGGCTAATTCCCTTCTTTGCCGTGCCGCACTGAAGCACACGGCGATAGATGCGGCGAGCTTCACTTCCGTCAGACTGGCGTTTGGCGCGGCGATGCTCTGCATGATCGCCGCGATGAACCGGAACAGGATGCGCGGCAACTGGATTTCCGCGCTGATGCTTTTCGTCTATGCAGCCGGTTTTTCCTTTGCATATGTGAAGCTTTCCGCCGCAACGGGCGCGCTGCTGCTGTTCGGCGCGGTTCAGGCGACGATGATAGGCTATGGCATCCTGAAGGGGGAACGCTTCAAGGGCATGCAGATCGCGGGCATCTCGCTCGCTCTGGCCGGACTCGTGATCCTGCTTTTGCCTGGCATCTCGGCGCCTCCCCCCAAGGCCTCCTTGCTGATGCTGCTCGCAGGTGCCGCATGGGGCATCTATTCGCTGAAAGGACGCGGCAAGGGAAATCCCATCGGCGTTTCGGCCGGCAATTTTCTCTACGCCGTCCCCGCAGCCCTGGCATTGAGCCTCATGATGCATGGCAGCGCATCGATGGACAAAGCGGGATTCCTTTACGCGGCCGCATCCGGTGCGCTGGCGTCTGGTCTAGGCTATGCGATCTGGTACACCGCGCTTCCCATGCTCAAGGCAACCCATGCTGCGACCATACAGCTAAGCGTGCCGGTGATCGCAGCGCTTGGCGGCATTGCCTTCCTTGGCGAGCCCCTGAACTACCGCCTCATCATCGCCTCAATCGCAACGCTGGGTGGGATCGCGCTGGTGATCGTGGAGCGCAGAACCTAGTACATGCGATGCCTGAACAGCCAGCTCGCCATGGCGAGCGTTGCCGCGCCGATCACCGCCATCGGCCAGAACTGGTCCATCAACACGTCGAAACCCGCCCCCTCAAGGAACACCTTGCGCAATATCACGAGGAAATAGCGCAGCGGATCGATCAGTGTGACCATCTGGACGATGCGAGGCATGTTGGCGATCGGGGTCGCGAATCCCGAAAGGATCACGGCGGGGACCATGAAGAGGAATGCACCCAGCAATCCCTGCTGCTGCGTCACCGCCAGTGACGAGATGAGCATGCCCGCCCCCACGCCCGAGACCAGGAACACGGACAGCCCCGCATAGAACGCGGGCAGGCTGCCGAGCAATGGCACGTCGAACCATTTCGTCGCGATCAGCAGAATCACGCTTGCCTGTATGAATCCGATGATGAAGCCGGGCAAAGCCTTGCCCAGCAAAATTTCCCCCGGGCGAAGCGGCGTGACCAGGAGCTGGTCGAAGGTTCCCTGTTCGCGCTCCCGCGCCACGGTCAACGCCGTGACCAGCATGGTGGTCACCAGCGTGAGCATGCCTATGATGCCGGGTATGAAGAACCACCGGCTTTCCAGATTCGGATTGAACCATGCCCGCACATCGAGTTTCGCAGGCGCATTCTCGAGTCCGTGGTCCTTGATCCATTGCGTGTTGAATCTTTCGACGATGGTGCTCACATAGTTCAGCACGATCATCGCGGTGTTGGAGTCCCTCCCGTCGACGATGATCTGCAGCGGCGCACCCCTGTTTGCAAGCAGATCCGAGCTGAAGCGGGGGCCTATGTGCACCACCATCAGCACGCCGCGGCTGTCGACCAGGGGTGCGATCTGCTCTTCGGACTGCAGGGTCGCCGCGCGGCGAAAGGCCGGTGCGCCGTCGAAGGCCGCGACCAGTTCGCGGGATGCGATGCCCTTGTCTTCGTTGTAGAGCGCGTACTCGACATTCCTCAAATCGAAGGTTGCCGCATAGCCGAATACCAGGAGCTGTATCATCGGCGGGGCGACGAGCACGAGCCGGCTCTTCGGATCCTTGAGGAGGGCAAGGAACTCCTTGTAGATCAATGCAATCATGCGCGTCAGCATCACTCGAGCCTCTTCTTTGATTTTCGCCACGTGATGCCCATGAAGAAGACCGCCATGACGATCAGCGCGAACACGTTGGGCAGCAGCACGGACCACACGTTACCGGCCATGAAAAGGGTCTGGACGATGGAGACGAAATAACGGGCGACGATCAGGTGCGTGATGAACTGCACAACGGAAGGCATACTGTCTATGTCGAAGATGAAACCGGAAAGCAGAAAGGCGGGAAGAAAGGTGCCGACGATCGCGATCTGGCCTGCGACGAACTGGTTTCTGGCCATCGTGGAAATCGCAAGCCCCATGCCCAGCGCCGCGATCAGGAAGAGCGAGGCGCATATCCAAAGCAGCCAGAAGGATCCCACGAGAGGCACGCCGAAAAGCCAGACGGCAAGGCCCACGCTCAAAAGCATGCCGCCGGTGCCCAGCGCGAAATACGCGATGATCTTGCCCAGCAGCACCTCCGTCATCGAAACGGGCGTCACGAGCAGCGCCTCAAGGGTTCCGCGCTCCCATTCCCGCGCCATCACGAGCGCGGTGAGCAGCGTGCCGATCAGGGTCATGATGATCGCGACCAGCCCTGGCACGAGGAAGTTGCGGCTCTTCACATCGCTGTTGTACCACACCCGCTCCTCGAGTTTGACCGGCATGACAAGGTCCCGCCCAGCATTCCTTGCCCGCCTGTCAAGCCAGTTCACCCAGACACCCTGCAGATAGCCCTGAGTCAGGCGCGCCGTGTTGGCATCGACGCCATTGACGATGATCTGTATGTCCGCGCCTTCCCGGCTTGAAAGCCTTTTTGCGAAATCGGCCCTCAGATGCACGATGGCATTCACCCTGCCCTCGCGCATCGCCTCCTCGGCTGAGGCCATGGTGAGGAAACGGCGGGGCACGAAGTAGTGGCTGCCCTCGATGGAGGAAAAGAAATCGTCGCTGTCCAAGGTCGGCTGCTCGGCCACGAGTGCTACAGGCAGGTGGTCCGCATCCAGCGAAACGCCGAAGCCGAAAAGCACCAGCAGGAAAAGCGGCATCAAAAAAGCGATCGCGATGCTGCTCGGGTCCCGCGCAATCTGCAAAAACTCCTTCCTCACAAGCCCCTTGAGCCGCATCAGGCTGCCGCCACGCTCGTTCATGCAGCCTCCCTTTCGGCATTCTCCACCAGGTGGATGAAAGCATCCTCCATGCTGGGCTCCGGATTTTCCTCCGTTATGGCCTGGGACTTGATGATCGAAGGTTCGGCAAGCGTCAGGATGCGGCCGGCCGCCATGATCGCCACGCGGTCGCAATATTCCGCTTCCTCCATGAAATGCGTGGTGATCAAAACCGTCACGCCGCTGCGCGCAAGCGCGTTGATGCGCTGCCAGAATTCCCGCCGCGCCAACGGATCGACGCCCGAAGTGGGCTCGTCCAGAAACAGTATATCCGGTTGATGCATCAGGGAGCAGGCCATCGCAAGCCGCTGCTTGAATCCCAGCGGCAGGCTGCCCGAAAGCTGGTCTGCATGCTTTTCCAGCTCGAACTCCATGAGCGCCCAGTCCAGCCTATCCCTGCGGACCTTTTTGGGCAGGCCATAGGCGCTGGCAAAGAAGGTGAGGTTCTGCATCACGCTAAGATTGCCATAAAGGGAAAATTTCTGTGACATGTAGCCTATGCGCGCACGCGCGTTTGAGGCCGCATGGCGCAAATCAAGGCCCGCCACCTTGAGGCTCCCCGAGCTTGCCGGCAGGAGGCCGCAGAGCATGCGGAAGGTCGTCGACTTTCCGGCGCCATTGGCGCCCAAAAGCCCAAAGATCTCGCCGCGCCTGACCTCGAAACTGATGCCGTCCACTGCCCAGAAATCGCCAAAACTGCGCCTTAGATTTTCCACCTGGATCATCGACGCTTCGCCATTTTTCTCCACTGCCGCATGAAAACTCATGCCCTCATGGGACCTGCTCTGCATCCTTGCCCGCAAGAGGTCGACATAGCCGTCCTCGAAGCGGGGCTTCACCGCCTCCATGCTCTCCACTTCGAGGTGCTCCAGGGACATCCCTGCCTTTTCCATCACCAGCCTGACATGATCGCCCTGAACCTGGGCATCGACCACACCCGGCTTGCCGGCAAGGTTTGCCTGCATTTCCCTGAGCCTCTTACCCTTGGCAGCCCAGGTCCTGCCGCTCATGGGCGCGCTCAGATCTCCCGGGCTTCCCTGCATCAGAACCTTGCCTTCATGCATCAGCACGACCTGCTCACAACGCTCGGCCTCGTCGAGATAAGCCGTGGAAAGCAGGACGCTCATGCCCTCCTCCTTCACCAGCTTCTCTATGATGACCCAGAGCTCGCGACGGGATACCGGATCCACGCCGACCGTAGGCTCATCCAGAAGCAGGAGGCGGGGGGCTCTGACCAGCGTGCAGGCAAGCCCCAGCTTCTGCTTCATCCCTCCCGACAGATGGCCGGCAAGGCGGTTTGCAAATTCCGAAAGCGCCGTCATTCGGGTCAGCACGCCATAGCGCTCGGCCCTTTCTGCCCGAGGCACGCCCTGCAGATCGGCATACAGATCGAGATTCTCCTGCACGGTCAGGTCCTCATAGAGCCCAAAGCGCTGCGGCATGTAGCCCAGCGCCGCCTGGACCTTGAGCGCATCCCGGGTCGCATCCAGCCCAAGCGCCCGCAAGGTCCCGCGATCCGGCACCAGCAGGCCGGCCGCAAGCCGCATGAGCGTGGTCTTTCCCGCTCCGTCAGGGCCGATCAATCCGGTCACGCACCCTTCCCGTATCGAGAAGCTCACGCCGTCCAGGGCCTGTATGCTCCGCCCTTCGACGACAAAGCGCTTGGAGAGATTGTCGGCCTCGAGTATGTCCACGCTTATCCCCGGCAGGGGTCGGTACCGGCGGCTGGCACTTTCTGATCCAGATGTATCGTGACCGTGGCGGGCATCCCCTGGCGCAGGACATCCCCTCCCTCGCAGACGAAAACCCTGGTCTGATAGACCAGGCTTTCCCTGGTCTCCGTGGTCTCCACAGACTTCGGCGTGAATTCGGAACTCGGGGAAACATAGCCCACGTAGGCCCGGTAGGCCTTGCCGGGATTGCTGTCCGTGTGTATCCAGGCGCGCACACCGGCTGGCACGCGGCCTAGGTAGATCTCCGGAAGATAGACGCGCACCCATACAGGGTCGGTCAGCGCCAAGGTGAATACCGCCTTCTGCGGAGAGGCCATGTCGCCAGGCTCGAGTATGCGGTTCTCGATCACGCCGTCGGAGGGCGCATGCAGCTCTCCATCCTGGAGATCGCGCATCATCAATCCCACCTGCGCCCTGTCGGATGCCAGATTGGCCCTCGCCGCCGCTATGTCCTCCTTGCGCGGTCCTATCTCGGCAAGCCTCAGCGTTTCCTCGGCCGCCTTGAGCTGCGCTGCCGCCCTGTCGCGCGCATATCTAGCGCTGTCAGCCTGCTGGCGGGACACGAAATGGCGATCGGCCAGATTCTGCTGGCGCTGGTAGAAGGCTTCCGCATCGCTCATGGAGGCGCGAGCCGCATCGCGCGCGGCCCTGGCCTGCCTGATCTCCTCGGGACGGGATCCGGCGAGCAGCCTTGCAAGAACCTCCTGCTGCGCATTGGTCCTGGCCCCGGCCTGCTCGAGCGCAAGCTGCAACCGCGTCGTGTCTATGCTCGCAAGCAGCTGCCCCGCCTTCACGCGGTCGCCCTCCTTCACCAGCATCTCGGCTATGCGGCCGCTGGCATTGAAGGCCAGATCCACCTGGCGGATATCCACATTTCCCTGCAGCGTCAGATCGGTCATGACCGGACTCTCGCGATGCCAGTAGACTCCCGCGCCGATCGCCAGAACGGCAACTGCGATGATCAGAAAAATCTTCATGTCCACGCCTCCATGTCCTTCATCCGCCATTCATGCGATGATAAAGCAAAAAGACGGCGGCAGACTGCTCAGGCTATATGAATTTGCCCGAAACTGTAGTAAGTTGATCATCCCGACGACAGCGAGGTCAAAATGCACAAACTGAAACCGGTGTTGCTAGCGCTTGGACTGCTGATCTCTCCGCTTTCCCAGGCAGACTTCCAGATGGGGATCAGCATGCCCGGGGTTAGCCTCGGCATCAATCTGCCCACCTATCCCTATCTCGTTCCCATCCCGGGCTATCCCGTCTACTTTGCCCCCCAGCTGCAGGCTAACTTCTTCTTCTACGACGGACTTTACTGGGTGTACCAGTATGACACCTGGTATTCCTCTAACTGGTACAACGGCCCCTGGTGGCCCGTGAGCCCGGATCAGGTCCCCCTTTATATCCTGCGCGTGCCGGTGCAATACTACATGCGGCCTCCACCCTATTTCATCGGCTGGCAGCCCTACGATCCGCCACACTGGGGCGAGCACTGGGGACGGGAATGGGAGATGCAGAGAAGAGGCTGGAACAGATGGGACAGGCGCAGCACCCCCGCTCCTGCGCCGCTGCCTACCTACCAGCAGCAATATCCTAAAGACCGCTATCCTCAACCGTGGCAGCAGCAGCAACTGCAACAGCAGCATTACCGCTATCGTCCCCACGACAATGGAATTCAGCATGAGCGGCAACCAAACGCTCCAAGACAACCAAATGTACAGAGGCAGCAGAACGCATTGCCGCAGAACGTGATGCCGCAGCCAGGCCCTCAGCAATACAGGCAGCCAGGCATGCGCGCCATGCCGGTACCGCGCGAGAGGCAGCGGGAAGAAAATCGCAGAGAAGAGAAGCGCGGCCAATGAGCGCCATCTGACAGGAGGAAACATGAGACTCTCATTTCACGGCGCGGATCGCAGCGTCACGGGGTCCTGCCATCTGATCGAATGTTCAGGAAAAAAAATTCTTATCGACTGCGGCCTTTATCAGGGAGGAAGGGAGGCGGATGAGAGCAATGCCAAGCCCTTCGGCTTCGACCCGAAAGACATACACTGCGTGCTTCTGACCCATGCCCACCTCGACCATTGCGGGCGGTTGCCGCTGCTTTCCAAGCGCGGATTCAAAGGCGAGATCATAACCACCTCCGCCTCGCGCGAACTCGCAAAACTGGTGATGATCGATTCAGCCCACATCCAGGAAGAGGAGGCGCGCAAGCAGATGCACGGCCATCACCGCAGGCATACCGACACGCCCCTGTATTCCCTGCTCGACGCCTTCAACACGCTGGACCTGTTCGGTCGCACCGCAAGCTACAATCAGGCCATCGAAGTTGCACCCGGCATACGCGCAACCTTCATGGACGCGGGCCACATCCTGGGATCGGCGAGCATCTTTCTCGAGATGGAAGAAGCCGGGAGGAAAAGGAGCGTGTTCTTCTCGGGCGACCTTGGAAACAGCGGGAGGCCGCTGCTTCGCGATCCCGTGACACCCGCCAGCGCCGATGTCGTGGTGATGGAAACCACCTACGGCGACCGCCTGCACAAACCCTTCAAGCCTTCCGTCGAGGAATTCTACGAGGCCGTCACAGACACCTTCAAGCGCGGGGGGAATGTCGTCATCCCCACCTTCGCGCTCGAAAGGGCCCAGGAGATTTTGTACTTCCTGAAGGAAGGCATGGAACTTGGCAAGCTTTCCCGCTCGATCCAGGTTTTCCTGGATTCTCCCATGGCCATCTCGGCCACCGAGATATTCAAACGCCATCCGGAATGCTACGGGGAGGAGACCGCCATGCTTTTCCGCGAAGGACGGGATCCTTTCCATCTGCCGGGCCTGCACTTCACGCGCGAATCGACCGAGTCCATGGCGATCAACCAGATCGGCGGGGGTGCGATCATCATGGCGGGATCCGGCATGTGCACAGGGGGGCGCATCAAGCATCACCTGAAGCACAACCTAGCGCGACACGACAGCAGCGTGGTCTTCGTCGGATTCGCGGCCACAGGCACGCTTGCCCGCCAGCTCATAGACGGCGAGAAATCGGTCAGGATATTTGGCGAGGAGATCGACGTGCGCGCGAAGATCCATACGATCAACGGCTTCTCCGCGCATGCGGACCAGGCAGAGCTGCTTGCCTGGCACGGCAAAATTCAGGGCGTATCTGAAACCTTCCTGGTCCACGGCGAGGAGCTCACCATGAACAATTTTGCAGCACTGCTCAAGAACACAAGGGTCGAGATGCCCAGGCTAGATCAGGTGTTTGAACTGTAGATACGAAGGGTGGCACAAGCCGAGCCCCTCGGCGCAATCCATTGATCGTTTTCAGCATACGGGCACTTGCGATTGCGCTGAAGGAATCCGGCTCATCAGCCATCAATGAAAGCCCTCAGGCGAAACACCCGCTTTCTGTTCAGGCGATCCCAGAACATTTTCGCGTTTGAAAAAATACAGTTTGATCTCGTCAAGCACAAAGGTCGCCCCGATCACTATGGCCAACAGAACGCCCAGCAAAGCAGCGGGGATGGGTGCCGCAAGCAAGCCGAAATAGGCCATGACTGTTGCAATGACGGCATTTCCGATGGTCGCCAAAGCGACGAACGGGCTGGGTGCGTATGACCAGAACCGTCCCCGCACGCGCGTAAGGTAGATGGTCGTCTGCGCCGAATAGATCAGATAGACAAACATCAGTGTCTGGATCTGCGGGACGGAGAGCATCAGCACAACCCTGGCTGCCCACAAGATGGCGAAGCCCAATATCAGCCAGCCGACTGCATAGATCGCTGCGATCTTGCCGATCTCCCTGATGCTCCATTTCTCCGGAACGGGTGCAACCCAGGCCCGGTCGGTGGCGAGCGTAATCGTGACCACGTCATTCAACACCACAAGCACGGCGATCAGCAAGAGCGAGGTCACGAAGAAGCCGGTCGCGATATACCCGATGGTGAGCAAGGCGGCCAGCTCTATCGTCCTGGCGATCTTGGTGATGGTCCAGGTGAGCATGCGCCGGTAGACCCGGCGGCCACTCCGGATGACTGCGATCATGTCTTCCAGTCCCGGATGCATCAGCACGACCTGTGCAGAAGCCTTTGCAACGTCGGTCGCACTGCTCACTGCGATACCGACCTCCGCCTGCTTCAGCGCGGGTGCGTCGTTCACCCCATCCCCCGTCATGCCGACGACGTGGCCAGCGCGCTGGAGCATCTGCACCAGGCGAAACTTGTCCTGCGGGTAGCAATGTGCGAAGCCGTCGTAGCGCAGCGGGTCGGTCGAATCGGACACCGCGTCGCCGAAGCGCTCTCCGAGTCCGACCTGGCGACCGATGGCACGCGCGGTCGCGAGCATGTCCCCGCTGACCATCAGCACGCGCACTCCAAGCCCTTGCAGCGCCCGGATCAAGCCAGGCGCATCCTCGCGCAGCGTGTCCGCCAGCGCAACCAGCCCGCGGATGGCCATCCGGTCTTCCGGGCCTGCCGCCACCGCCAGCACGCGCGCTCCAGTCGCCGCCAGCTCCTCAACGCGACCGAGAAGCCCCGCAAGGGGTAGCGCGAGGTCCTGCACGACAGACGGCGAACCGAGAACCACCCGGATCGGCTGGCCGTCACGATGCACATAAGCTTCGGAACGCTTGCTCGCCGGATCGAAAGGAACGAGCCTGATCCGGTCAGGCGGCTTTAATGACCGCCGCGCAAAAGCGCCCAGCACTGCCGATTCCAGCATCCCCTGTGACGCTTCATCGCAGGCTGCGGCCGCCAGCGCCAATACCTCATCCTCCGAGTCGGTCGAGAGGGGCTCAATGGCCGTCAATACCTGCCGGTTGTGCGTGAGCGTGCCGGTCTTGTCTATGCACAGCACGTCCATCGTCGCCGCTTCCTGAACGGCGGACAGCCCCGTGACGAGAATGCCGTTTCGCGCAAGCGACCTGGCCTCGACGGCATTGGCAACGGTGAACGCGGCCGGCATCGTCACGGGAACCGTCGCGATCACGAGGACGAGAAGAAAGGGTATCAGCGTGAGCAGATCGGCACCGCCCCAAAGCGCAAAAGCAATCAACGACACCGCCAGAACGGCGTCGATGGTGACGAGATGGCGAACCACGGCGAAGAGAAGCTGATCCAGGTGGCCCGCAGCCCGCGCAGAACGCACGAGCTCGGCTGTCCGGCCGAAATAGCTTCTGGCAGCCGTCGCGGTCACGGTGGCAGTTGCCTGCCCGCCGCGAACGGTGGATGCGGAATAGATCACCTCGCCCACGCCGCGCGTCACGACCGCGGACTCACCCGTCAGCACGGACTGGTCGACTTCCACCGTTCCTTCATCGAGCCTGCAATCGGCGGGAACCAAATCGCCCGGGGTGACGTGGATCTGATCCCCGGGTACCAGTTCCCGGGCAGGCACCTGCCGCCATGCACCGTCACGGCGCACGCTGGCCATGACGCGCAGGCGATTGCGCAGAAGGTCCAGAACGCTTTGCGCTCGCCGCTCCTGCACGCCGCCGACCGCAGCGCTGAACAGAAGCCAGAGCGCGATCATGACGGGCTCGTTGACCTTGCCCAGGAGCACTTCCAGGATCAGAGCGGCTTCCAGCATCCAGGGGATGGGTCCCCAGAGCCGCTTGAGTATCCCCCGCCACAGGCTGACGGGCGCATCTGGTATCTCGTTGAAGCCGTATTCGCGCAAGCGGTCGCGGGCCTGATCCTCCGAGAGCCCGGATCCTGTATCGTCGTGATGCGCTGCCGGGAGCAGTTGCGTATCGTCCATGATCTATTCTCTCCTATCCCGCGGCCCGAGGCTCGCCTGGGAACACCAGCACTTCCTCACGAATTCATGAGAGCCAGCTCATGAGCGGTTCAGTCGCGGATCGAACGCATCGCGCACGCTGTCCGCGAAGAGGTTGGCCGCCAGCACCAGCGTCAGCATGAACCCGAAGGCCGAGGCAAGCGACCACCATACCACGGGCTCGCGCGCCATCTCGAGCCTCGCCGCATTGATCATGGTGCCGAAGCTGACCATCGAAGGGTCCACGCCCACCCCCACATAGGAAAGCACCGCCTCGGCCAGCACCAATGATGAGAAGTCCATCACCAGCGAGATCAGGATGATGTGCATCACGTTGGGAACGATGTGGCGAGACAGAATTCGCATCGACGAAACGCCGAACGATTTCGCGGCCTGTATGTATTCCATCTCGCGCAGCTTCAATGTCTCCCCGCGCAGCAGCCGGCAAAGTCCGGTCCAGCTCGTCATGCCGAGTATCAGGGACAGGAACACCAGCCGCAGATCCGCGCGCGAAGCGGCGGTGTCGAACCAGCCGGGATGCGTGTCCATGGTCACCTGCATCATCAGGACCGCCGCCGCGATCAGGAGCACGCTGGGGATGGAGCTCAGCACCGTATAGATATACTGGATCACGTCGTCCACCCAGCCCCTGAAATAACCGGCGGCGACGCCGAGAAAAAGCGCGAGAGGAAGCGTGACCAGCGTGGTCACGCTTCCGATGATGAGCCCCGTGCGTATGCTCTTGAGGGACAGATAAAGCACGTCCTGCCCCACCTTGTCCGTGCCCAGCACATGGTATGCGAGGGACAGATCGAGGGTCACGCCGAAAAGCGCAGAGATCAAAAGAAGCGAGATTGCAACCGCCCGCCGCTGCACCTTCGCCATCCGAATGACAAGCCCGCCCATGAGCAATCCCAAAAGCGCACCCGTCCCCACCCGCCTTGCGACATCGGCATCGCGCTGGGCTGCATCCCTGATCCCCACCCCTGCGTATTTCAGCCTCGGATAGTCGCGCACCACGCGACCATTCGAATCCAGCATGCTCTCCTTCGCATAAAGGGTGATCGCAAGCGGCGCGGAATAGGTCTTCTCGACGTGAAGGCGCAAGGGCTCAGCCAGCCTGTCGAAGACGCTCAGCACCTCGGGTGAATATGCCCCCTGCTTCAGCACGACCCTGTAATGCAGCGTGTCTAGGAGCCCGACCAGCAGGAAGAACGAGAGCACGAGCAGGCTGACCAGGGCCACGCTGCTTTTCCCCACACGGCGCCAGGGCAGAAGCAGATGCTCGTGGCGGCGCACGTAGATGGCAGCGGCAATTCCTGCGGCCACGAGCAGGTAAACCAGCGCATCGCTCCACAGGACGACGGGCACGAAGCTCATGACAGGCGCACCCTGGGATCGACCATCGTATAGGAAACGTCGGTGAGCATCAGGCCCGCGATGTAGAGCAGCGAGCCCAGGAAGACCATGGCTCTTACGATGGAGAAGTCCTGCGCATTGATCGCATCTATCGTGTAGCTGCCGAGTCCGGGTATGCCGAAGAAGGATTCGGTGAGCAGGCTGCCCATGAAAAGCAGCGGGATCACGACGACCACGCCCGTGAGTATCGGAATCATCGCGTTCTTCAGCACATGGGTGAAGAGCACGCCGATTTCGGAAAGCCCCTTGGCGCGCGCTGTGCGCACATAGTCCTTGCCCATCTCCTCGAGGAAGATGGTGCGATACCATCTGCTGCTCGATCCTATGCCGCTGATCACGCCGATCAAAACGGGCAGAACCACGAACCTGAAACCCTGGATTCCGCCCGAAAATCCCGATATCGGCACGAGATGCCAGAGCTTGCTGATCAGAAACTGGCCTCCTATGATATAGAAAAGCCCGGATATCGACATCAGCACGACGCATAGCGCGACACCCGCCGCATCCAGCAGCGTCGCGCGAAACAGCGTCATCACGAGCGCGAAGCTGATGTAGAAGACGAGCCCTGTCAGGAAGGTGGGGAGCGCGATCGCAAGGCTGGGCCACATGCGGGTGCGTATCTCCCGCGAGATGTCGCGCCCGTCGTCGGAATAGCCGAAATCAAGCCAGAACATGCTAGCCGATTTCTGCCAGAATATCGTCTCGGTAATCTTGCCCGTTCCGCTGGCCCCGCGGTTGAAGATCAGGGGCTTGTCGTAGCCCTTCTGCTGCTCCCACAGCCTGATCGCCTCGGGCGTCACGCGCTTGATTCCGAGCTGCATGCGCGCCATGTCGTCGGGCGTGTTCACCACGAAGAAAAGCGCGAAGGTGAGCAGGTTCACGCCGACCAGAATGGGGACCGCGTAAAGCATGCGGCGGATGAGATAGGCTATCATGTCGGCTATTCTACGTTCAGGCAACGCCAAATCAAACCAGGAGGTCTCATGTACTACACCGTCGACACCGGAAAGTCTTTCGAATCAGCCTCAAAGGATCTCGAGGCAGCGGTCAAGCGCCACGGATTTGGCGTGCTGCATGTGCACAACATCGGCAACACGCTGCGGGGAAAGGGCGTCCCGTTCTCCGAGGAATGCAACGTGTTCGAAGTCTGCAATCCCGCGCAGGCTGCGAAGGTGCTGTCAGCGGACATGAGGCTCAACATGGCGCTGCCCTGCCGCATATCGGTATATACCGAAAACGGAAAAACGAAGATGGGCACGATCAGCCCAGAGAAGATGCTCGGCATGCTGTCCCAGGATGCGGGGCTCGCCGAAGTCGCCCGCGAGGTCGAGGAGAAGATCATCCGGATGATGGAAGAAGCGAAATAGCGGCTAGCGCGATTCATCGCGCTTTCTCAGCGCGCGCCTTATCCAGAAGGCGAAAATCACAAGCAGACCGCCGCCGATCCAGAGAGGTGCCAACACCGGCTTGTTCCACTTTTTCTGGTACTGCGCCCGTTCCCCGGGATCCACGCGCCAGTACTTGAGCTTGTTGTTGGCCATCACGTTGGGCTTCACGTTGTAAAGCCAGCCATGCTGCAACACGTAATTCTTCGGGTGGTACCCCCAGAGCCAGGGGGCGTCGTTGTGCAAGATCTCAAGCATCCTGTCTATGATGGCCAGGCGCTCGGGGCCGTTCTCCATGTTCTTCATCTTATCGAACAGCATGTCGTATTCCGGATTGCTGTAATTGGACGCGTTCTCCCCGCCATGCGCGACCTTGCCCTCAGCACCATCCAGAAGGAAGAGGAAATTTTCCGGATCGGGATAATCCGCATTCCATCCGTAGTAGAACATCTGCGTGTCGCCCCGGCGTATCTTGTCCTGGAAGCGGTTGTAGTCTGTGCTGCGCACCACGAGCTGCACGTTGATCTTGTCGAACTGCTTCCTCAACCAGTCGAGACGCGACTTGTCGCCCACGCCGCTCGAGGTGGTGTCGAGATTGATCACCAGAGGCTGGTGGGTCTTCTCGTCCACGCCGTTCGGGTAGCCCGCCTCGGCGAGCAGACGCTTTGCCTCCGAAACAGGCTTGCGCCTGGGCCCTCCGTCCACCCAGTCGTACACGACTGGATTGATGCCGGCCCTGCCCTCGCGGTAGCCGAATATCCCGGGAGGTATCGGAGACTGCGCGGCGACTCCCCGCCCGTTTGCAAAGATCGAGATGAATTCCTCGAAGTCCACCGCGATCGAGATCGCCTGCCTCAGCTTGCGCGCGCGCTCCGAGCTGCCTCCGACGACGGGATCGAGCCAGTTGAATCCGGTATAGAGCGTGGATGTCGCGACAGAAGTCGAGAGCGTGATGCCTTTCTTGCGCATCTCGTCCGACACAGAGGCCTCTCCGCCCGCTCCCACCTGGACTGCCTGATCGAAGCTGTCGGAACTGATGCCGGACGCATCGTAGTATCCCTCGAGGAACTTGTTCCAGTAGGGTATCGTTTCCTTCTCGAGCGTGAAAACGACCCTGTCGGTCAGGGGCAGCTTCTTTCCCCTGTCGTGAAGCAGGCCCGCCTTTTCATCTCCCTCCTCTCCATGGGGCGGATAGGTCTCGCTGTCGTAATAGGGATTTTTTTCGAGGATCATGCGCCGGTTCGGATTGTTTTCCGAGAGGTAATAAGGCCCGCTGCCCACGGGCCACCAGTCAAGCGTAAGGTTGCGCTCCTTCATGCCGGGCTGCTCATAGAAGCGTTCCACTTCGATCGGCATGGGGGAGAAGAAGGGCATCGCAAGCCAGTAGGCAAACTGCGGGTACTTCCCCCTGATCGAGATGCGATAGGTGGTATCGTCCACCACTTCGACGCCCGGCAAAGGATAGGCGGCAAGATCGAGGTGGCCTTCCGGGTTCTTCTTCAGCGCATCCTGCAGCGCCTGCCCATATTCCCTGAAACCCAGGATGTACTGGCTCATCACGCCATAGATCGGCGAATGAAGCCTGGGGTCCGCAAGCCTCCTGATCTGGTATGCATAGTCTTGCGCATGCACCACGCGCGTGTCTGAATGCCCAAAGTCCCCCGGCGCATGCACGCCTTCCAGCTGTTTCGGCCCGAGGTGATCGTATTCCGGCCTTCCCAATCCATCCACGGCAAAGGCCGGGTGAGGCTGGTAGCGCATGCCCGGCTTGATGTGGATTTCATACACGCTGTATGCGATCCTGTCCTGCGGCGCATCCGCCGGCAATGAGCGATGCCGGCTGTCCTGATAGCTCACTTCGGGCATTGCGCTTGCCGCCAGCGGCACGAGCTCGTAGGGCCGCTTCAGGTAGTGGTACTGCAAGGGCGGCGCATAGATGTTGGCAAGGAGCGCATACTCGTTCTCGCTGTAGGCCTGCGCCGGGTCGAGATGCTTGGGCCTCTCGGTGAAGGCCGTGTAGAGTATGGAGCGGCCTTCGTCAGATGATGGATAGGGGTCGTTCCACAGACCATCGCAGGCGGCGAGCAGAAGCATCAGGAGATATGCGGCTAGGCGTTTCATGGCGCGAGAGTTTAGCCTAACGTTGCCATAAAGCAAAAAACGCAGTAAAGTTCAGCATCGAACCGGTTCTCTCCCAGGAGAATGAAATGAACATATCAAGCACCAGCTTCAATCCTTCTTCAAGCGTCGATTCCGTACAGCAGCAGTCGCCTTCCGCAAAGCCGCCCAAGCCGGACTCGAATTCCTCCACCGTCGTGACGATTTCCGAACAGGGAAAGAAACTGAGCCAGTCGCAGAACCAGGCATCCTCCGCGCAACAGGCTCAGCAGAGCGCACAACAGAATGCCCAGAACACCCAGAGCACGCATGCGAAACAGCCTTCAGGCATCCCCGCCATCGAAGGCAAGAGCGGGCGCGTCAGCACCTATGCCTGATCTCCAGTAGAACCCAGGCATTGCGGATCGCCATGGATGCTTTGACAGGCAGTCAGAACCCCGAGGATCCCCAATGCATGGACGTACACGCCGAGCTTGCCGCAGAGCGGGAGGCCCATGCAGGAACCCGCGCGAGGCTGAAACTTCTTGAGCGCACGCTGATGCGCTTCGTGCCGCGCAACCTGATCGACTTTCTGGGCAAGACCGACATCCAGGATGTGGAGCTCGGGGACCAGGTCGAGAAATCCATGTCCGTCGTGTTCACCGACATCCGCAACTTCACGTCGCTGTCGGAGAGCATGACGCCGCAGCAGACCTTCAACATGATCAACTCGTATTTCTCGGTGATGAATCCCGTCGTCACGGCGCACCGGGGCATCATCGACAAATACATGGGCGATGCGATCATGGCGCTTTTTCCCAATCAGGCCGATGATGCGCTGAACGGTGCGCTGGCCATGCTCTCGAGACTGGACGAATACAACGCCGGGCGCGAGCGCGCATCCTATGCGGCGATACGCATAGGCATAGGCGTGAACACGGGTTTGCTGATGCTGGGCGTGATCGGTGGCGCAAACCGCATGGAAGGCACGGTGATCAGCCATGCGGTCAATCTCGCATCCCGCCTCCAGACGCTCACCAAGACCTATGGAACGCCGCTTTTGATCAGCGAACATACGCTCTACAGCCTTTCAGAGCCGGAAAATTTCCTAGTGCGCCATCTCGGCCGCGTCAAGGTTGCCTACAAGACACATCCCGAGCCCATCTACGAGGTGTTCAATCACGACGCACCCGATGTGCGCGAAAAGAAGGCGGCCACCTTGCGCAAATTCGAGGAAGCGCTTGCCCGCTACCACACGCGCGATGCGCTCAAGGCCCGCCCCATGCTGGAGGAGATCCTGCGTGAAAACCCGGCCGACATTCCGGCCAGGGTTTACCTGCAGCGCTGCGAGGACTTCCTGAAGACCGGCCTTTACAACGGATCCGAGGAATTCGTCGGCGACATCTCATGGCGCAGCGAATACGAGTCCGGGATTGAGGAATTCGATGCCCAGCACAGCGAACTGATAGGCAGGATCGAGGCGCTCTACGAAGCGTTCATGAGCCATGACCAGCAGACTGCGGCAATGCTGTCCGGGCTCGAGGCCGACGTCCGCAGCCACTTCGGGCGCGAGGAAGGGCTGATGCGCGAGCACCGCTATCCCTTCTCGGCCGACCACATCGCCCAGCACCGCTCCTATCTCAGGTCGCTCTCGAATCTCGGCCAGGAGATCCTCTCCCCCTCCGGCGACCGATGGTATACGGGATTCAGGATCAGGCTCTTCCTTGCAGAATGGATGCTCAACCACTCCAATCGCGACGACAGGCATCTGGGCAGATTCCTGACAGACAAAGGTGTACTCGAAACGCGCTAGCCAGTATCATACCTGCCTTACCTTTTCGCTCGACATATCATGCAAGCAGAATGGCAACAGTTCCTGGCCTCGCAGGGTGCCCTCATCGAGGATGGCAGAGTCTTACACTTCGGCGACTTGCGATCGGAACTTGCTCTGGCTTTGCGCGAAAACACGCTTTGCGATCTCGGACAGTTCTCCTTTCTCCGCATATCGGGAGAGGATGCCGAGAGCTTCCTGCAAAACCTCCTGAGCAACGACATCAGGGAAGTCAGCGCCTCCCGCGCGCAGCACTCAAGCTTCAACAGCGCAAAGGGAAGGATGCTGGCAAGCTTTTTGGTCTGGATGGATGGGAAAGACTATCTGCTCATGCTGCCAACGGAGCTTGCCGAAGCCATGCGCAAGAAGCTCTCCATGTACGTGCTGCGTTCCAGGGTCAAGGTTGCGCTTGAAGACAGGATCGCAATCGGCCTGTCCGGGCCGACCGCCAAGCCTCCCGTGGATTGCGGCGGAGTCATGGGCGTTGCGCATGCCGGAAACATGAGCGCGGTCAGGGTGGGAGAGACGCGCTTTGTGATTTGCACCTCCGTTGAAAACGCAATAACGCTCTGGCAGTCCCTCGCAAGCCAGGCAAAACGCGTTGGCAGCACATGCTGGGACTGGTTCAACATCCGCGAGGGCATCCCCGTGATCCTCGAGCAGACCCAGGAGGAGTTCGTGCCGCAGATGGTGAACTTCGACCTGATAGGCGGGATCAACTTCAAGAAGGGATGCTATCCCGGCCAGGAAATCGTGGCCCGCATGCACTATCTCGGAAAACTCAAGCGCCGCATGTATCTGGCGCATGTGCAAGGCTACGCAAAGCCCGGCATGCATCTCTACAGCGAGGACATGGCCGGACAGTCCTCGGGAATGATCGCCAATGCCGCCCCCTCCCCTGCGGGCGGAAGCGATGTGCTCGCAGTGATACAGACCGCAAGCCGCGATGCGCATCCGATACACATGGGCTCGATGCAAGGGGAAGTGCTGCAATTCGAGCCCCTCCCCTACGAGCTGCCGAAAGAATGATCACCCGGTAAGCTTCAACCGCATCTTGATGTGCGGCAGGCCTGCATCCATGAAGGTCCCGCCCTCCTCCTCGAACCCGAAGGTCCTGTAAAAAGGCGCGGCCTGGACCTGGGCGTCGACATCCACCGAGGGATAGCCCTGCGCGCGAGCATGGGCCAGCAGCGCTTCGACGATCGCCGTACCCACTCTCCTGTTGCGCCATGCAGGCAGCACCGCGATGCGCCCTATGTGGCCGTCTGCCTTGATCCGCCCGCAGCCTATCGCCTGTCCTTCCAGACTCAGCGCCAGCGCATGGCGGCAAGATTCATCGCGCCCGTCCCATTCGAGATCCTCCGGTATGCCCTGCTCCTCGACGAACACCGCCTGACGCACCGACTTCAGGAGCGGCTCGCCGTCGTGCCAGGTGATCAGGCTGACCGTGAAAGCATTGCCCATGCTGTTCCTTTCATTCGAAGATTTCGACGGGTGTTCCGACAGGGACCGCAGCGAAAAGCGCGACCAGATCCGCATTGCGCATCCTGATGCAGCCGTGGGATTTCGGCGTCCCCATGGGCTCGCTTTCCGGCGTTCCGTGTATGTATATGTAGCGGCGCATGGTATCGCAATTCCCGAGCCTGTTATATCCAAGCTCGCAACCCGAAAGCCAGAGGATGCGCGTGAGTATCCAGTCCTTCCCGGGAAACCTTGCACCGAGCTCGTCCGTATAGATCTCGCCGGTCGGACGGCGCCCCCTGAACACCGCATTCTCGGGACATCCCTCCCCTATCTTCGCGCGTATGACATGTTTGCCCCGCGGCGTCTGCATGCTGCCCGAAATCTCTCCCGCCCCTTTTTCGGAGGTCGATACCGTATAGCTCCCGAGCACACGCCCTGCGTCGTCGCACAGCTCGAGACTTTGCGAGGAAAGATATATGTTAATCTTCACATCCCGTCCTCTGCAGCCTGTCTTCAGCCTTCTGAATTCTGCGCATCGCGAAGAAATCGCTCAGCACCCTGCCGCACTCCTCGGCAAGCACCCCGCCTGTCACTTTCGCATGGTGGTTGAGCCGGCTCTCTGCAAAAAGATCCAGCACGCTGCCGCATGCGCCGGTCTTGTAATCGGCTGCGCCATAGACCACCCTTGCGATGCGCGCGTGCATGATCGCGCCCGCGCACATGGAACAAGGCTCCAGGGTCACGAAAAGTTCGCATTCCGTCAGACGGTAATTGCCGATATGCTGCGCGGCCTGCCTTATGGCCTGCATCTCGGCATGGGCGGAAGGGTCGCTATTCGAAATCGGCGCATTGTATCCCCGCCCTATGATGACCCCCTCCCTGACCACCAGCGCGCCCACCGGCACTTCGCCTGCCGCCATGGCCTCCCCAGCCAGCCGCAGCGCTTCGCGCATGAAATCGACATCATCCATGGATAAAGCAAACCCGCAAATGATCGCAGTATAACCCTGCATCCCCGGGCGCACCATGCAGCATTCCGGCAAATTTTGCAACGTGAGGCCAGGTTTCTGCGATAATATGAAACAAAACACCCATCACAGGACGCATCATGACGGAAAACGACAGGATCGAATTCTCCCTGCCTTCGACAGGCGGTGGCACATTCACGGCCTCATCTGCCAGAGGCAAAAATCTCGTGGTCTACTTCTACCCCAAGGACGACACGCCCGGCTGCACCACGGAGGCCGTTCAGTTTCGCGACCTTTACGAGCAATTCCAGAAGGCCGATTGCGTCATCGTCGGCATTTCCCGTGACAGCCTGAAGTCCCACGAGAACTTCAAGGGCAAGTTCTCGCTCCCCTTCGAGCTCCTTTCCGACGAGGACGAGAAGGTGTGCAGGCAGTTCGATGTGATCAAGGAAAAGAACATGTACGGCAAGCAGGTTATGGGCATAGAGCGCAGCACCTTCGTGTTCGACAAAACGGGGGCGCTGCGCCGCGAGTGGAGAAAGCTGAAGGCGGAAGGCCACGCCCAGGAAGTGCTGGATTTCATCAAAACCCTCTGATAAAGGAAGCTCATGCGCCAACGAAAGAAAGCGGTATCCGACACCAAGCTGTTTGTTCTGGACACCAACGTGTTACTGCATGACCCGACCAGCCTTTTCCGCTTCGAGGAGCACGACATCTGCCTGCCGATGTTCGTGCTGGAGGAGCTGGACAACAAGAAGAAAGGCACGACCGAAGTCGCGCGAAATGCGCGCCAGGCCAGCCGCTTCCTCGATGAGATCGTAAGCGATGCGCCCCACGACATCGAGGCCGGCATCCCCCTCGAATCACCCATGCACAAGAGCTGCACCGGCAGGCTTTTCCTGCAGACCAGCTTCATCAAGCAGGAGCTTCCGAACAACCTCGAACTTGGCAAGGCTGACAACGCGATACTGGGCGTGGTGATCGGGCTGCAGGCGCTTCAGCCCGAACGCCCGGTGATCCTGGTCAGCAAGGACATCAACATGCGCATCAAGGCGCGTGCGCTGGGTCTCGAGGCACAGGACTACTTCAACGACAAGGTGCTTGAAGACACCGACCTCCTGTATACGGGCGTCCTGGAACTGCCCGCCGACTTCTGGGAGACCCACGGCCGTGACATGAAGTCCTGGATCAAGGATGGCCAGACCTACTACCAGATACACGGGCCGCTCTGCGGAGCCCTGTTCGTCAACCAGTTCGTCTATCGCGAAGAGGACGGGGAGGGATTCTACGCGATCGTGCTGGAGCAGAACGACACCAGTGCGGTGCTGCGCACGCTCACAGATTACACGAACAACAAGAACAACGTGTGGGGCATAGTCGCGCGCAACCGCGAGCAGAACTTCGTGCTCAACCTGCTTCTTAATCCCGAGATCGATTTCGTGACGCTCCTCGGACAGGCAGGAACCGGAAAGACCCTGCTCACGCTCGCGGCAGGACTCATGCAGACCCTGGAGGCGAAGCTCTATTCCGAGATCATCATCACCCGCGTGACCGTGCCGATAGGCGAGGACATAGGCTTTTTGCCCGGAACGGAGGAGGAGAAGATGACGCCCTGGATGGGCGCACTGGAGGACAATCTCGATGTGCTCAACAAGACTGACGAGGACGCGGGCGACTGGGGACGCGCCGCAACCCGCGACCTGATCCGCTCGCGCATCAAGGTCAAATCCCTGAATTTCATGCGGGGCCGGACTTTCCTTAACAAATACATTATCATAGACGAATCCCAGAACCTGACGCCCAAGCAGATGAAGACATTGATCACCCGCGCAGGCCCGGGCACCAAGGTTGTGTGCATGGGCAACATCGCGCAGATAGACACGCCCTATCTTTCGGAAGGAAGCTCGGGCCTGACCTATGTGGTGGACAGGTTCAAGGGCTGGCAGCACGGCGGGCACATCACATTATTGCGCGGCGAGCGCTCAAGGCTCGCGGATCACGCAGGCGAGGTTCTGTGAAGCGATGACGACGAAAGCCGAAGAAGACTGGCGCAGCAAACTGACTCCGGAGCAATACCGGATATGCCGCGAGTGCGGTACGGAGCCCGCCTTCACGGGCCAGTACTGGGATTGCCATGACCCTGGCATCTATCGCTGCGTATGCTGCGGCCAGGCCCTTTTCGACGCTTCCACCAAGTACGACTCGGGCACGGGATGGCCTAGCTTCTGGCAGCCCCTGCAAGGCGACAGCGTCTCTATCCGCGCAGACCACAGCCACGGCATGCATCGCGATGAGGTAAACTGCGCGCATTGCGGCTCACACCTGGGCCATGTCTTTCCCGATGGACCAAGGCCCACCGGGTTGCGCTACTGCATCAACTCGGCCTCCTTGACGCTAGACAGAAGCTAAACCATGAAACTGCTATTCGATGTTTTTCCGGTCATACTGTTTTTCATCTTTTTCAAGTTTGGAAATTCACACCCTGAAACCGCGGAGGCGATCCTCGCCCACTTCGACATCGTGCTGCCCGCAGCCATCAAGCCTGCGATATTTCTGGCAACCCTGGTCTCGATCTTCGCCACCACATTCCAGATCATCTGGACCAAGCTGCGCCACGGCAAGGTGGACGCGATGCTGTGGATCAGCTTCTGCGTGATCGCACTGCTGGGCGGCGCCACGCTGATCTTCCACAACGACACCTTCATCAGATGGAAGCCCACCGTGCTCTACTGGCTGTTCTCCATCGCGCTGCTCGGCTCCAACCTGATTCTCAAGAAGAACCTGATACGCAGCGCGCTGAGCCACAAGATCGCGCTGCCGGTGCGCGTGTGGAACCAGCTGAACCTGAGCTGGAGCATATTCTTCCTGACGCTTGGATTCATCAACCTTTATGTCGCCTACACCTATACGATCGAGACCTGGGTGAACTTCAAGCTGTTCGGCTTCACCGCGCTGATGCTGATATTCGTTGTCGCGCAAAGCGCTTGGCTATCCAAATACATGAAAGAAGATAAGGAAAACAACTGATGTGGTATGCAATCGTAGGCTATGACTTTCCCGAAAGCCTTGAAAAACGCCTGCTCAACCGCCCCGCCCATGTGGCGCGCCTCGAGGCGCTGCAATCCCAGGGACGCCTGATGCTGGCGGGCCCCTTTCCGGCAATAGACGCGGAGGATCCGGGTGCCGCTGGATACACCGGCAGCCTGATCGTCGCCGAATTCTCCTCCCTGGAAGAGGCGCAGGCCTGGGTCGATGCGGAACCTTATCTTGCTGGCGGAGTCTACGAGAAGGTCACCGTCAGGCCTTTCAGGAAGACTTTCCCTTCATGAACCGCATAGAAGCCATGCGGGAAAGGCTTGCAAGCCTCAACCCGGTATCAGTCGACATCGTCGACGAGAGCCACAAGCATGCGGGCCATGCGGGCGCAAAGGACGGCGGAGGGCATTATCTGCTCAGGATCGTGGCATCCTCCTTTGCCGGAAAGACTACGATGGCGCGCCACCGTATGATATATTCCGCGCTGGGAGAGATGATGAAGCGTGACATACACGCTCTTAACATACAGGCGAAAACGCCGGAAGAAGTTTAACTTTAATCAATCCAAGAGGGACTTACATGTTGAAATCTCGTCAATTTGCAGCTCTGGCCATCGTTACCGCACTCGCAATCAATCCGGCTTTCGCCGATGACAAGGCCGCTGCGACCGTGAACGGCGTCGTCATTCCCCAGTCCCGAGTCGAGATGGACGTCAAGGGCGCCGAATCGCAAGGCCGCCCGGACAGCCCCGAGCTTCGCAAACTCATCCGCGACGACCTGATCAACCGCGAAGTGATCGCGCAACAGGCAGTCAAGGAAGGTCTGGACAAGACGCCATCGGTGATGGATCAGCTGGCGATCGCGAAGCAGACCGTTCTGGTGAGCGCCTTCATCCAGGACTACCTGAAGAAGCATCCGATCAGCGACGACCAGCTCAAGAAAGAGTATGACAATTACAAGGCTCAGCTGGGCGACAAGGAATACGAAGTCAGCCACATCCTGGTCAAGACAGAGCCTGAAGCCCGCGCCATCATCGCCAAGCTCAACAAGAAGGCCAAGTTCGAGACGCTTGCAAAGCAGTCCCTGGACGCAGGTTCTGCTGAAAAGGGCGGCGCACTGGGCTGGACCGTGCCCAAGACGCTGGTCGAGCCTTTCGCCAATGCATTGCTGAGCCTGAAGAAGGGCGAATACACCAAGGAGCCTGTGCAGACCCAGTTCGGCTGGCACGTGATCAAGCTTGACGACGTCCGTCCCCTGAAGGCGCCGAGCTTCGACGTGATGAAACCCAAGCTGGAACAGCACCTGCAGCAGCTCGAGATCCAGAAGGCAGTCAGCGATCTGCGCGCATCAGCCAAGATCGACTAGGATCCGGAGCATCCGCAAAAAAAGGACACCCAAGGGTGTCCTTTTTTATTCACTCCACGAGGTTGCATCGGGAAAGATTCCAGATCTGCCGATTTACCAGGAGATCGACTTCGTGTTGTCCTTGAACAGGGCCTCACCCGTCAGATCAGAGCCGCCAACCTTTATGCCCGGCAGCAGGTCAGCTTCCTTCACGCCATAGTACTTCATGCACATGGTGCAGATCAGGACGGCGGCCCCTTTGTCCATGAGTTGCGTTAGCGCCTTCTGCTGTTCGGCAAATTTCCGGGAATTGGTTTTGGAGCCTATGCGAACGGCCTTGTCGTTGAGAAACATCGTCAAGGGATGGCCTCGCTCCAGCTGTTTTTCTCCGAAATAAATTGCCATGTCGGCGCGGTGTGATTCGTCGCTCGTCAGATTGACGAACAGCGGATCCTTGTCTCCTGCAAGCGCGGGGGTGGCAATCGTTCCGACGCACAAGGCAAGAGCGAGCAGCATTTGGGAAATGAACTTCATTTGAGTCTCCTTTCGGTTGATTGGGGAAAGTGACCTTCCAATTTCATCTTCCGGGGGGATGTTCTCATGCTACCAATTTTTCCGGCGGCCGGCTATCTAGTGAGTCGTCCGAAAATTTCTATCCACGCTGCATTTCAAACTACGCTGCCTGGAGCAGGTTTCTCCAGCCTTGAATTTCTCGACACATCGACCTATACTGCACATGTGCTGACCATGAACAGGAGTAACTTATGGCAACCGCCACCGAAAGAATCCCGGTCCTTATGACTGCCAAGGAAAAGGCGATGATCGCCAAGCGAGCCCAGGATGCGCATTTGTCGATGGGAGAGTTTCTGCGCCGCGCAGCCTCTTCATTCCATCCGGATGAGGATCAAAGAATGCTGGAAGGCATGATAGACCAGATGATGAAAACAACTGCCCAGGCCAATGCCGCCATCGATGATGCCCTGGACTATATCGAAGCCTCGAACAAGCGGATAAGTGCGATGGAATCCAGGAAGGCCAGGCGCTGATGAGCATTACCGACAAGATGTGGGACGCGATCACCACTGTCATCAAGATGAACGACAAGGTGGAACGCATGGCGGGCACGATCAAGGCGCAACAAGAAAAAATCGAAAACCTGACCGAACGCGTGATACGCCTTGAAACAGCCTTGGAAATAGCGCTCTCCAGACCTGCAAGCGGTCGCCACACAACCAAACGCCTCGAAAGCTGATTGCAAAAGAAGCTTAAAGTTTTTTGCGAGTGTAACAGATGACTTGCTTGAGCATGAGCTAACGCATCGTCATGGCTGCAGGACTGGGTGGAGATAACAATCAGAAACCCGGATCTAGCTTTGCAGCATCAGCGCTTCAGCAGAAAAACATTCTCCTGCATCCTGGTCACCCCGCGCTCGGCGAAGCGCGGCTCCAGAACATCGGCCTGGTCTAGAAGCTCGATGTGGGCCGAATCGCGATAGAGCCTTTTTACCTCTTCGACCGAAACCGCAAACGGCGGGCCCTGCATTTCATCCTGCGGATAATCGAAGGTGATCAGCAGTATCTCTACGCCTTCAGGCAGGATGCTTGTCAGATGCCGGACATAGCGCTCGCGCATTTCGACGGGGAGCGCGACCATGGATGCGCGGTCGTACACTGCGGAGACGCCTTCCATGTCGCTTCGTTCGAGGTCGAAGAAGTCGCCGCACAGCAAACGTATGCCGCCTGCCTCATGGCTTTCGAATTTCCCGCAGAGCCCGCATGTGGCTTTAAGCCCGTTCTCCTCGAAGTAGGCGCGCACCGCGATCGGACTCAGTTCGACGCCCAGCACTTCTGCACCCTGCCTGGCAAACCAGGACATGTCGAAGCTCTTGCCGCAAAGCGGCACGAACACCTTGCCCTGCAAGCGATGTCCGTAACGCTCGAGGTGGGGATTGACCGCGTTCTGGTGGAAGCCGATCTGCTGCAGCTCCCAGCGTTCCAGCCAGAAATCCTTTTCCATGTCAGCCCACCCACTTTCTCGCGTTCTGGAACATCCTGAGCCATGCGCCGTTCTCCTTCCATTCCGCAGGACGCCAGGAGTGCTGCACCGCACGGAACACGCGCTCGGGATGCGGCATCATGATGGAGAATCGTCCGTCAGGCGTGGTAAGCCCGGTGATGCCATTGGGCGAGCCGTTCGGATTCAAAGGATAGATCTCGGTGGGATTGCCGCGATTGTCCACATAGCGCAGCGTGACATTGGCGGCCTTCATCTTCTTCGCGCTTGAAAAATCTGCATAGCCTTCGCCGTGCGCAACCACGATGGGCATGCGGCTTCCCGCCATGCCATCGAAGAGTATCGATGGCGAAGGCTGAACCTCCACCATCACGAAGCGCGCCTCGAACTGCTCCGACTGGTTGCGCGAAAAATGCGCCCAGTTTTCCGCACCCGGTATGATCTCGTGCAGGTTGCTCATCATCTGGCAGCCGTTGCAAACGCCAAGCGCAAAGGTGTCGGGACGGCTGAAATAGGCCTCGAACTCGTCCCTCGCCCTCGAATTGAACAGGATGGACTTGGCCCAGCCCTCCCCCGCACCCAGCACGTCGCCGTAGGAGAACCCTCCGCATGCGGCGAGCCCCTTGAAATCGGCAAGCGAAATCCGCCCGGCTATGATGTCGCTCATGTGCACATCGACGGCCGCAAAGCCCGCCCGGTCGAACGCGGCAGCCATCTCGACATGGCCGTTCACGCCCTGCTCACGGAGGATCGCGATCTTCGGCCTTCCGCGTAGAATGGCAGGCGCCTGGTTCACATCATAGGTGAGACTCGCATGCAGCCCGGGATCGCCCGCATCGAGGATACGGTCGTATTCGGACTCGGCGCAGGCGGGATTGTCGCGCAGCCTCTGCATCCGGTATGTGGTCTCGGACCAGATGCGCATGAGATTCACGCCCGTATCGGAGAACAGCACCTCGTTGCCACGCGCGATCCTTATCATGCCAGTGCTGTTCGGCACCGCGATCTTCTGAACGCTCCTGATGCCCGCATCGGCGGCCGCCTGAAGCACGTGCGCAACATCGCCGTTCTTCACCTGGATCACGGCGCCCAGCTCTTCGCTGAAGAGCATGCGCAGCGCATCCGCCTGCTCGATCTGGACGTCGAGCCCGATGTGGGAAGCGAAGGCCATCTCGCACAGCGTGACGAAAACGCCGCCATCCGACCTGTCGTGATAGGCAAGCAGGAGGCCTTCGGAATTGAGCTTCTGTATCAACCCGAAATATGCCTTCAATGATGTTGCGGAATCGACGTCAGGCGCGACGTCCCCCACCTGCTTGTAGACCTGGGCCAACGCCGATCCGCCCAGGCGGTTCTTGCCCCCTCCGAGGTCGATCAGCAGCAGAGCGGTGTCGAGGTCGGCGGAAAGCTCGGGCGTGAGCGTGGCCCTCGCATCGAGACAGGGCGCGAATGCGCTGACGATCAGGGACAAGGGCGCAGTCACGGACCTGTCCTCATATCCTTCTCTCCATGTCGTCTTCATCGACATGGAGTCCTTGCCGACAGGGATGCTGATTCCGAGTTCGGGACAGAGCTCCATGCCAACGGCCCTTACGGCATCGAACAGCGCGGCGTCCTCACCGTGGTGCCCTGCCGCCGCCATCCAGTTTGCCGAAAGCTTGATGTCGCCCAGCTTCGAAATGCGGCTGGCCGAAATGTTGGTGATCGCCTCCCCTACCGCCATGCGCGCAGAAGCCGCCGCATTGATGAGCGCCAGCGGCGTGCGCTCGCCGATCGCGAAAGCCTCGGCAAGATTCGTGTTGTATCCCTTGAGGGTGACTGCGACGTCGGCGACGGGCACCTGCCATGGGCCCACCATCTGGTCACGCGCGGTCATGCCGCCCACCGTCCTGTCGCCTATGCTGATCAAGAATGTCTTGTTCGCGACCGAAGGCAGGCAGAGCACCCGGCGTATGGATTCCGCAAGGTCCAGCGCACTGGTGTCGAAATGCTCGAGCTTCGCGGTTTCCCTCTCCACGTTGCGCGTCATTCTGGGCGGCTTGCCGAGCAGAACGGATAGCGGCATATTCACCGGATCATTGTTGAACTCTTCGTCGTGCACGACGATCCTGTCCTCGTCGACCGCCGTGCCCACCACCGCGAAAGGACAGCGTTCGCGCTCGCAGAACTCACGGAATTCCTCAAGGCGATCTGGCCGGATCGCCAGGACATAGCGCTCCTGAGACTCGTTGCACCAGATCTGCCTGGGCGACATGCCGCTCTCGTCGAGCGGGATCTTTCTGAGATCGAATAGCGCGCCCTTACCTCCGCCGTGCACGAGCTCGGGCAGCGCATTGGACATGCCGCCCGCGCCGACGTCGTGTATCGAAAGGATGGGATTGTCAGATCCAAGCTGCCAGCAGCGGTCTATCACTTCCTGCGCGCGCCTCTGCATCTCGGGGTTGCCTCTTTGCACGGAATCGAAATCCAGATTCTCGGCATTGCTTCCGGTGTCCATGCTGGATGCGGCTCCTCCCCCCAAACCTATCAGCATGCCCGGACCGCCGAGATGCACGATCAGCGCGCCGGTCGGCAGGTCGTGCTTTTGCGTGTGCAGCGCCGAGATGTTGCCCACGCCGCCGGCCAGCATGATGGGCTTGTGGTAGCCGCGCACCTCCCCGCCGATTCTCTCCTCGAAGGTGCGGAAATAGCCCGCGAGGTTGGGCCGACCGAATTCGTTGTTGAATGCGGCGGCCCCCAGGGGTCCGTCCAGCATGATCTGAAGCGGCGTTACGATGCGCGATGGCTTGCCGTATTGCGCCTCCCATGGCTGGGCGTATCCGGGAATGTTGAGATTCGATACGGAAAACCCGGTCAGGCCCGCCTTGGGTTTCGATCCGGTTCCCGTCGCCCCCTCGTCGCGTATCTCGCCGCCGGAACCGGTCGCCGCTCCTGCAAAGGGCGCAATGGCAGTCGGATGGTTGTGCGTCTCGACCTTCATCAGCGTGTGCGTGAGCTCCTCGCTGAACGCATAGGTCTTGTCGGCGCGCGGATAGAAACGCGCAATTTTCGATCCCTCGATGACGGAGGAATTGTCCGAATAGGCGACGATGGTCCCCTCCGGACTCGCCCTGTGCGTATTCCTGATCATACCGAAGAGCGAAATGCCCTGCGCCTCGCCGTCTATCACCCAGTCCGCGTTGAATATCTTGTGGCGGCAGTGTTCGGAATTCGCCTGGGCGAACATCATCAGTTCGACATCTGTCGGATTGCGCTTGAGCTTCCTGAAATTCTCGACGAGGTAGTCGATCTCGTCAGGGGACAACGCAAGTCCCATCTCGCGATTGGCAGCGATCAGCGCATCCGCACCTCCCTGCATGACATCCACCGTCTCGAGCGGTTCGGGCGCGCCGTGGCGGAATATCCTTTCCGCCGCGCCTTCCACGTCATGAAGCACCGATTCCGTCATGCGGTCGTGAAGCAGGGGCAATGCCTTTTCTGCATCTCCCATGAGGTAGTAGATCACGCCGCGCTCTATGCGCTCCACTCCGTTCAGGCCGCAATGCTGCGCGATGTCCGTGGCCTTGGTGGACCAGGGGGATATCGTGCCCAGGCGCGGCACGACCAGGATGCGCCTGAACTTGCCATCGGGCTCGAGAGCCGCCTTCCCTATCCCGAGCACCCTTTCCAGAAGTCTGGCATCGACCCTGGACAGCGCCTTCGAACGCAGCGCGCTGAAATAGCAATGCCTCGTGTCCGCAATGAACACATCGGGAGCTGTCGCGCTCACGGCCTGGCGCAATTTTTCTAGGCGGAAACTGGAGAGGGCTGGAGTGCCGAGGAAGACTTTGAACATGGCGGACGAGAATAAAATTCGGGACACAATTATACTATGCTATGCGTACAAGGCACCCATCATGAATCCGCAAGTCATAGAACGAAGCCATGTTGCAAGGCTGCTGCCGAAAAGGCCGCAGGAAAGCCACAAGGGGATGTACGGTTCCGTCCTCGTGATAGGAGGCGCATCCGGCATGGCGGGTGCCGCCATCCTGGCATCCCGCGCCGCCCTGAAGATGGGTGCAGGCATCGTGCATGCGATGCTGATGGATGAGAATGCCCCCTCCTTCGATTTCATGCAGCCCGAACTGATGCTGCACCGCACCGAAGAAAAATTCCCCGCCGCTACCACCGTGCTGGCAGGCTGCGGCATGGGCAAGAGTGCAGTTGCCACAAGGCTGCTCCTCAGGGCATTGCGGGCCGATGCGGATCTGGTTCTCGATGCCGACGCGCTTAACCTGATCGCGATCCACGACGAATTGCGCGGCATCCTGGTCGCGCGCAGAAGGCCCTCCCTCCTCACCCCGCATCCCGCAGAAGCTGCGCGCCTTCTTGGCTGCACGACCGAAAAAGTGCAAAACGACAGGATCGCCTCGGTCCTGAAGCTTGCCGAGGATTACCGCTGCCTTGCGGTGCTCAAGGGAAGCGGCAGCCTTTGCGCGATGCCGGACGGGCGCCTGTTCATCAACCGCACCGGCAATCCCGGCATGAGCGCGCCCGGCATGGGGGATGTGCTCTCCGGCATGATATCCGGCCTCATCGCCCAGGGACTCCGCATGGATGAAGCGCTGCTTCTTGCAGTGCACCTGCATGGCGCGGCGGGCGACGAACTCGCAAGGAATACCGCAATCGGCATGACTGCGGGCGAGCTCGCCGACAAGGCAAGAGAGCTTCTGAATCTCTGGATTTCCGAAAGGACTTCATGACGACTCCGATAGACATCTCAGAGAAATCCGGCGTGCGCTACCTGCATTTCGGCTCCCCCTGGATACAGGGGGCGATGCGCATCGCGCGCCCCTGGAATCTGGAGCTTGAATACACGCGCGAGATGATGACTTCCCTTCTGCTTCGCGAAGGGCCGAGATGGCCAAGGAAAGTGCTTCTGATAGGCCTGGGAGCGGCCTCTCTGACCAAGTTCCTGTACCGTCATCGACCACTTTCCCATCTGACCGTGGTCGAGATCGAGCCAGCCGTCGTGGCGGCTGCAAGGCATTTCTTCAAACTTCCGGAGGATGACAAACGCATCCATATCGTGATAGGCGATGGCGCGGACTATGTACTTGCCAGCGACAAGAAGTTTGACCTGGTCCTGGTGGACGGCTTCAACGAGCATGCGCACCCAGGACAGCTCAACAGCCAGCCCTTCTATCAGGCCTGCAGAAGCCGGCTTGGCGAACAGGGCATCATGGCGGTCAACCTTCTGTCCAAAGGCGTCCCCCTGGGATATGCCGCCATCCGCAAGGCATTCGATGAGCGCGCGCTGATGTTCCCATCCTGCGAGAGCGGCAACACCATCGCCTTCGCCGCCGAAGGGGAGGAGGTCTGCATCGATCTTGAAGACATGAAGGATGACGCGCTCAAACTCAGGGAGGAAACAGGCCTCAACCTGCTCCCCACGATTGCGAGGCTGGCAAAGGCCAGAACCTGCGCAAACAACCGGCTGATCTTGTGACCGCTATTTCCTGCGCAGCATCATGCGCTCGAGCAGGCCGTCCTTGTCGATGAACTGATGCTTCAGCGCGGCCAGCACATGGAGCACCACCACCGCGATCAGCACGTTCACGAGCGTCCCATGCAGTTTGTGCACCAAAAGTCCGTGAAAGCCATGCGCCTTGGGAAGCATGCTCGCATCGCCCGCCAGCAGAGCCTTGGCCACGCTGCTTCGCAGCACGGTCAGTATGCCGGTTATCGGCACCAGGAGGAGCAGAAGGTAGAGGGTGTGATGAACACCGTGGGCCACCCTGTCCATCACCGCATTGCCGGTGGCAGGCGGCGTGCCATCCTTGCCGCGGAAGAAGAGCCGCATCGCGATCAGCAGCAGCAATGCAATGCCTGCCGTGGCGTGAACGACATAGCCAAGCAGCGTCGCACGGCTCTCGTCTGTGGAATCCGAAAGCGAATCGCCAAGATACCAGGCCAGCACAAGCAGCCCCAGAGTCAACCAGTGAGCGATCACCATGCGTTTGCTGTATTGCTTCATCGCGTTCCTTTCTTGGCACCCAAACGGGCAATCTGGCAATGTTAACCCAACAAAGTTCCAATGCAAAAAAAACTTGTGCCTGCCGACATCATCTTTGCTATATGCTTCGGTCCTGGCAATCAGGGAGCCTTGCGACATGAGCGCAGAACTGGGCCTTACCACGCCCGAAGCAGAAAGGCGGCTGACCGAGGAGGGCTACAACGAACTCGCGCCGCCGCGCGCCCGGCGCGTGCACGAAATCGCAGCCGAGGTCCTGCGCGAACCGATGTTTCTGCTTCTTCTCGCCGCCGGCGTCATCTATCTTCTTCTGGGCAGCCTCGAAGATGCACTGATGCTGCTCTGCTTCGTGCTGATCGTGATCGCCATCACGGTTTTCCAGGCGCAGAAGAGCGAAAGGGTGCTCGAAGCCCTGAGAGAATTGTCGAGTCCGCGCGCAAAGGTCATGAGGGATGGAAAGCCCCAGCGCATCGCGGGGCGCGAGGTCGTGAAAGGCGACATTCTCCTGCTGTCGGAGGGTGACCGCGTTTCGGCCGATGCGGTGCTGATCAGCTGCAATGACCTGATGGTCGACGAATCCATGCTGACCGGGGAGTCCGTTCCCGTGCGCAAACAGGCGGGAGATCAGGATGCGGCAATGGAGCCCGGGGGCGACGACCAGCCCTATGTCTATGCAGGCACGGTTCTGGTCCAGGGCAGCGGCATCGCGCGCGTGATTGCGACAGGCAAATCGAGCGCCATCGGGAAAATCGGCAAGTCCCTCGAGCACACCTCATCCGGCACATCCCCCCTGCGCATACAGACAGCCTATCTTGTCCGCCGGCTTGCGCTGACAGCCGCCTTCATCTGCGCGAGCCTGGTCCTGATCTACGGCTATACGCGGGGCCACTGGCTGAATGCCCTGCTCTCGGGAATCACGCTCGCGATGTCCAGCCTGCCGGAGGAATTCCCGGTGATCCTTTCCGTGTTCATGTCCCTTGGCGCGTGGCGCATCTCCCAGCACCGCGTGCTCACGCGCAGGCTGGACGCGATCGAGACGCTGGGCGCCACCACCGTGCTCTGCACGGACAAGACGGGCACCCTGACGCAGAACCGCATGTCGATCAGGAAGCTCTATGGAAGCGGCATGATGCTCGATGTCAAGGCGCTCGAGGATCTTCCGGAGCCTTGGCATGAGCTTGTCGAATTCGGCATACTGGCAAGCGAAAAGGCCCCCTTCGATCCGATGGAAAAAGCGCTGCACGAGCTCGGCAGGCGCACGCTGGACGGCAGCGGGCACCTGCACGAAAACTGGGAGATCGTCCACGAATACAGCCTCTCCCCGGAGATGCTCGCAATGTCCCATGTGTGGCAGGGAGAGGATCAGCCGCATCACATGGTCGCAGCCAAGGGTGCGCCCGAAGCCATCATAGACCTCTGCCATCTCGACGAGAGCGAAGCGGACGCGATCTCGCGCATCGCCTCCGGCATGGCCGACGAAGGGCTGCGCGTGCTGGGTGTTGCGCGCGCCGGACTAATCCCGGGGCAGCACTGGCCCAGGCAGCAGCACGACATCGAATTCTCCTTCGTCGGATTGCTTGGGCTCGCAGATCCCCTGAGGGAAGGCGTCAGGGAAGCGATTGCCCAGTGCCGCAGCGCCGGCATCAGGGTCGTGATGATCACCGGAGACCATGCCAGGACCGCCACCGCGATAGGCCGCGAGCTCGGCCTGTCTGGCGAGCAGGTCATCACGGGTTCGGAGCTTTCCGCGTTATCCGACGAAGCGCTTAGGGCCAGCCTCAGGAACGTGCAGGTGTTCGCGCGCATCGCGCCTCAGCAGAAATTGCGCCTGGTCGAGAATCTCAAGGCCAACAATGAAATCGTCGCGATGACCGGAGATGGCGTGAACGATGCGCCCGCGCTCAAGGCGGCGCACATAGGCGTCGCGATGGGAAACCGCGGCACGGACGTCGCGCGCGAAGCGGCCGCCCTGGTACTTCTGGATGACGACTTCACCTCCCTCGTCACGGCGGTGCGCCTGGGGCGGCGCATATACGACAATCTGCGCCGGGCGATGAGCTATACCCTTTCGGTTCATGTTCCCATCGTCGGCATCGCGATGCTGCCCGTTCTGCTTGGAAGGGATCTGATCCTGATGCCCGCGCACATCATGTTTCTCGAACTGATCATAGGCCCGACCTGTTCGATATTCTTCGAGAGCGAAGCGGAAGAAAAAAACATCATGGCGCGCCCGCCGCGGAGTGCGGCTGAAAAGCTGTTCTCGGGCAGGCGGCTGCACCTCAGTCTGTGGCAAGGAACGGCCGCACTGCTCATCGCCCTCATCGTCTATGCATGGGCATCCTTGCGGTTTTCAAACGTGGACACGGTGCGCGCGTTCGTCTTCAGCGGCATGGTCGCAGGGAACATCGCGCTGGTCCTGATCAACCGTTCGCCTTCAAGAACGCAGGGGAATGCCGCGCTTTCCTGGGTGTTGCTGGGCAGCACGGGGGCTCTTCTGCTCGTGCTGACCATCCCGATGCTGCGGGAGCTCTTTCACTTCTCGGGAGGCGTATCCCTGATACTGCTTGTTGGCCTGCTTTCCGCGCTGGCCACGGGGGGGCTGGGCCATGCCCTTAAAGGAAGGCTCAGTTCCTGAACTGGCATTTAGGCTTCACGCAGTTTGCGTAGATGTAAAGCGAATGGTCGTGCAGCTCGAAGCCGCGCTCTGCAGCCGCCTTCTTCTGGCGCTGCTCTATGGTCGCGTCGTAAAACTCCTCAACCCTTCCGCACTGGAGGCACACGATGTGGTCGTGGTGATCCCCCTGGTTGAGCTCGAAAACCGACTTGTCGCCCTCGAAGTGATGCTTCACCAGAAGCCCGGCCTGCTCGAACTGGTTCAGCACCCTGTATACGGTCGCAAGCCCGACATCGTCGCCGCTTGCAAGCAGTTTCTTGTAGACGTCCTCCGCGCTCAGATGGCGCTCGCTGCCGCTTTCGAAGAGGCTTAGCACCTTGAGTCTGGGAAGCGTGGACTTGAGTCCCGCGCTCTTGAGATGAGTCAATTCGTTCATGGCGATGCCTCCGCACGATGGTGTGGATGGATTATAGCAAAGAAAGTTGTTGCAATTACAAATGAGAATGATTAGCATTAGCATACTCATTTGAAAGGGGCATGAAATGCGACTCACACTATCTCTGCTAATGGTTGCCGCACTCGCGAACATTGCGTTTGCGGCCGACGAAATCACCCTGACAGCGGACCACCAGAAATTCACTCCCTCAGAGCTCAGCATCCCGGCCGGAGTCAAGACGAAAATCGTGATCCGCAACCAGAATGCGGTCCCGGTCGAATTCGAGAGCTATGATCTCTCGCGCGAGATCATCGTGCCCGGCCATGGCGAGACCGCGATCTATGTCGGCCCCCTGGAAGCCGGCAGCTACCAGTTCTTCAACGATTTCGACCACGACATGAAGGGCAGCATCTCCGTCAAGGCAAGGGGGAACTGATCATGCTCGCGACCGCGATCATCATGTTTCGCGAAGTGCTCGAGGCCTCCCTCATCATCGCCATCGTGCTCGGCGCAAGCCGCGGCATAGAAAATCGCGGGCGCTGGGTTGCATCGGGCGCATTGCTCGGACTCATGGGTGCCGCCATCGTCGCACTGCTCGCCAATGTCGCATCGAGCGAATTTTCCGGAAACCCGCAGGCGCTGCTCAATGCAGCAGTCCTGTTGGGCGCGGTGGCGATGCTGGCCTGGCATAACGTCTGGATGAGCGCGCACGGCAGGCAGCTGTCAACGGAAGCCAGGGCGATCGGCGCGGATGTCGAATCGGGGCAGCGCCCCATGGCCGCGCTGATGCTGATCACGCTGGCGGCCGTGATGCGCGAAGGCTCGGAAGCCGTGCTATTTCTCTGGGCGATCGCCACGGGAGGGGAACAGGGCGCGAACATGCTGATCGGGGGGCTGGGCGGCGTCATCGCCGGCATCCTGGTCGGCCTGCTGCTTTATCTCGGGCTGCTGCGCATCCCGACCAGACATTTCTTCGGCGTCACGAGCTGGTTGATCCTGCTGCTTGCAGCGGGACTTGCAGCCCAGGCTGCGGGCTTTCTGAATCAGGTGGGCGTGTTGCCATCCCTGGGCAACGGCATCTGGAACACTTCCGGCATCCTGAGCCAGAACAGCCTGTTCGGGCAGTTCCTGCACGTGCTGATCGGCTATATCGCACGCCCATCCGGCATACAGATCCTGTTTTACGTGGGCACGTTCGCAAGCATCTTCCTGCTGATGCGCACCTGTGGCGGAAACCGCAAGAAGAAGGCTGGATAATGAAAAAATTATCGGCCGCAGCGCTCTTCCTCTGCGCGAGCGCGGCCCATGCGGACAACGACTTCATCGTCTATTCGCCGACCGTGGTGGAGGGGCAGACCGAGGTGGAGACATACGGATTCAGCACGCGGGATGGGCGCAGCACGCTAAACGGCGCAAGCGGATACAACATCTCGGTGGCGCACAGCTTCACGAGCTGGTGGAAGGCTGAAGCCTATGTCGGGGAATTCAACCGCGACCCGGGAGGCCAGTCTCACCCGTCCGGTTACGAACTCGAAAACACCTTCCAGCTGACCTCACCCGGAGAATACTGGGCCAATGTCGGCTTCCTGGCCGCCTATGCGCACAGCAAGCTGCAGGGAGTGCCCAGCACGCTGGAATTCGGTCCGCTGCTTGAGAAGATAACCGGTCATGTGGACCAGCGGTTCAATCTCATATTCGGCAAGGAGGTAGGTGCGGGCCAAAGCAGCGCCTACGCATACCGCGCGGCCTACAGCATGGGATACAACATCAACGCAGGACGCTCGACCTACACGCCAGGCATGGAAGTCTACCTGCGCCCGGCAGACAACGCCTACCAGATAGGCCCGGTGTTCTCCGGCGAACTGAGATCAAGAGGCGGAAAGGAGATGGAATACAGCCTGGGCGTCGTGTTCGGGATCAATCCCGGTGCGCCCTCCAGAACGCTGCTTGCCCGCCTTGAATACGAGTTCTTCTGATGTGTTTCAGATCTGCCCGTAATCCAGGTAGGTGATCATGTTTCTCCCCTGGTTCTTGGAAAGATAAAGCGCATTGTCGGCCGACTTCACCAGCATCTCCGGCGTCAGTCCTGTCGTGGGCTGGACGCTGGAGATGCCGCAGCTCACCGTCACATGCCCGTACGGGGAATCCTGGTGCGGCAGATTTAGCTTTTCGACCTGCCGGCGGATGCGTTCCGCGACGAGGTGCGCGCCGCTCTCGGTGGTCTCTGAAAGGATCATCACGAATTCTTCGCCGCCGTAGCGCGCGACCAGGTCGCCAGGGCGGGGGGCCGCGCGGGAAACCTCACTGGCGACCGCGACCAGGCAGTCGTCGCCCTCCTGATGCCCGTATCTGTCGTTGTATTTCTTGAAGTAATCCACATCCAGCATCACGACAGACAAAGGCTTGCTGAGCCTCAGACAGCGCCGCCATTCGCGCGCCAGCACCGTGTCGAACATGCGGCGGTTTGCGATGCCGGTCAGTCCGTCCGTCATCGAAAGCCGCTGCAGTTCCTGATTCGCATCGTTCAACTGGCCCGCAAGCTTGACCAGCGCGCGCTGCATCTGCACCAGGCGGTACATCGCGCGCACCTTGGCCTGCACGACCACGCTGCCCACTGGCTTCATGATGTAATCGTCGCCGCCCACCTCTATGCCCCGCGCAAGGTCCTCGTCCTTGGACATCACCGAAAGGAATATGATCGCGGTCCATTCGTCCTTGCCCTGCAGCCTGCGGATTTCCTTAGCGACCTCATAGCCATCCGTGTCGGGCAGGATGATGTCGAGCAGGACGATGTCGGGGCGCTCGCGGTTGTAGATGTCTATCGCATCCTTGCCGTTCTCCGCCAGGAAGGGCTGAACGCCCATGTCCTCGATGTAACCTGAGATCGCCTTGAGCGCGACCTTGCTGTCTTCGACCACCAGAACTTTCAGCTTGCTTAATCTTTTCGCCATTGCGCCTGTTTCCGTTTAATCGAACATACCCATCAGGCCCCTGCTTAAAGGGGCCTCAAACAGGGGCTACAGCTTCAACCGCGGTGCATCGGGACTGCCTGTACGCTCGCGCTCTCTATCCACTTCTTCACACGGTTCGCATCGCCGATGCGGGTGCTCTTCCCGACCGAGTCGAGCAGAACGATGATGACCGGATGCTGGCGGATCTGCGCCTGCATGACCAGGCATCGCCCTGCCTCATTGATGAATCCGGTCTTGCTGAGGCCGATCTCCCACGAATTGCTCTTGACCAGCGGATTGGTGTTGTTGAACAGCAGCTCCCTCCCGCGCTTGGCTTCCATGACCCGCGATGCAGTGGTCGTGAACTGGTGTATCAGCTTGTACTTGCGGGCGGCGGCAACCATCTTCACGAGGTCGCGCGCTGTCGAGACGTTCTGGCTATTCAGTCCCGTCGGATCGCGGAAAGTCGTGTTCGTCATGCCGAGTTCGCGCGCCTTCGCGTTCATGGCCGCCACGGCCGCCGCCTTTCCGCCCGGATAGTAGCGGGCCAATGCCGATGCAGCGCGGTTTTCGGATGACATCAGCGCGAGGTTCAGCATCTCCCTGCGGGTGAAGGTCGTGCCGACAGACAGCCGTGAATGCGTGCCCTTGAGCGTGTCCAGATCCTCTTCGGAAACGCGGATCTCCTCGTCCAGATCGGGTTTTGCATCCAGCACCACCATCGCCGTCATGAGCTTGGTGATCGATGCAATCGGCGTGATCTGGTCGGGATTCTTGGTATACAGGGGACGCTGCGTCTCCTCGTCATAGACCAGCGCAAAGGAAGAGCGCAGCTTCGGGCTCGAATGAGGCTGGAAAAGGCTGAGCCTGGTGTCATACTTCATCGCAAGGCTTGCTTCATGCGCCGCGGCAGGCTTTTCATTGCCCTCGGGAAGATTCGCCTGAACCGCTTTTGGATGATCCGCGATCGGCGTCGCGTCCATGATCGCTGCAACCTTGGCAGTCTCGGGCTCGCTCACCCTGTTTTTTGGGGATTCGCGGTGAGCAGTCTGATGATGTGTCTTGTGATGCCGGACGGTCTTGTGATGATGGACCGCCTTGTGATGGGACTTTTTGTGGTGCTTGACGTGATGTCTGGCAGGTTCCACGCCCTTATTACCGTCGTTTTCACCCGCTTGCGCGATCAGTGCATGGCCGGCCAGCACGCAGATCAGTAATATTTTTTTCATTTCATGCTCACTCAAAAACCCGACGGATAAAAGAATACCCCAAAAAAAATATAAATCAATATAAATCAATAAACAGGATTTTCTTTCTAGATGTGTTTGTCAAGAGAAGCGCCTCCTCCCTGGATCGGCGCGATTATAACCCTGTCTTCGACATGAAACGAGCGCGATCAGTCCGAATTTTTTCCATAACCCAGCACCCCTATCAGCATGCGCACTGCCACATAGCTCAGTCTGGAAAGCGCATGCCTGCCAGGGTTCGCCCTGTTCCAGGAATCGGGGTCGATGCGCAGCGCATCCCTGGATATCGCTGCGAACAGCCTTTCGCGCAGATCGCTGGCAAATCCCTCATCGGACACCACGAGGTTGGCCTCGCGCGCCAGCAGCAGGCTGAAAGGGTCGATGTTGGATGAGCCCACCGTGACCCAGATGTTGTCTATGACCGCCACCTTCGCATGCAGGAAGCTTGGCTGATATTCGTATATCTCGATTCCTGCCGCGAGCAGAGGGCCATAAAGCGCATGGGTCGCATAGTGCAGCAGCCGGTATTCCACCTTACCCTGCAAAAGCAGAATCACGCGCACCCCCCTTTCTGCAGCCTGCATCAGCGCGCGCCGGAATCCAAGCCCCGGCAGGAAATACGCATTCGCGATCACCACCTCCCGAACAGCAGCGCCTATCGCCTTGAGATAGGCGCGCTCGATGTCTCTCCTGTGCCTCAGGTTGTCGCGCAGAAGGACAGCCACATTGGGCAGGGAAGAATGGTGCCCGTTGCCCAGCATGAAGCGCTCAATGCGCTTCCCCCTCGCCCAGGATACCGCAGCCCACAGCCTGCGCATCACCGCATGCACGTCCCCCGCCACGCTGCCCTCTATGCGCACCGCAAAATCGAAGCGGGGCACCGCAGATCCGCCGTTCCTGTTTGCATCGTCGATGATGTTGATGCCGCCTATGTAGGCGATCTCACCGTCCAGCACGACCAGCTTGCGATGCAGCCTGCGCAACCGATGGCGGCGCATGTTGAAGCGGTACAATTCGCGCCTGAACCATTGCACATGGACACCCGCAGACTCGAGCCGTGACAGCCATGAAGACGGAAAATCCGCCGAGCCGAATCCGTCCATCAGCAAGCGCACCACGACGCCCCTGGCGGCCGCCCGCTCGAGCGCCGCGCACACCGAGCGCCCCGTATCGTCGGCGGCAAAGATGTAGGTTTCCAGATAGACGAAGCTGCGGCAGGCATCGATGTCTGCGAGAAGCCTGGGAAAATACTCCGTTCCGTTCTGCAGCAGCGCAAGCCCGTTCCCGTCTATCTGCCGCATCTCAGCCGACCATCTCGAGACCCGCCGAAAGCGCCGCGTGATCGGACAGTCGCTGCCATGCGCCGCCAACATGCGCTTCGCTCTTCTTCACGTCAAATCCCCTGACGTAGATGCGATCCAGGCGAAACATCGGCATTCTTGCAGGAAAACTGCGCGCGAGCTTGCCGCCATGCAGGCTGAACACATCGCGCATGTTGAGTTCGTTTTCGATCACCACGCTTATCTGGTTGCGCCAGTCGTTGAAGTCGCCTGCGATGATGACAGGCGCATCCTCCGGTATCTCGTTCTTCACATACTCGATCAACGCGGCTGTCTGCGTGCGCCTTCCCCTTGCGAAAAGGCCGAAATGCGCGCAGAGGCAATGCACGCGGCGGGCGCCCGGAAGCTCGATCTCGCAGTGCAGCAGCCCGCGGCTTTCGAAGCGGTGCGCGGAGATGTCCGTATTGATCATCCTGATGATGGGATAGACGCTCAGGATCGCATTGCCGTGATGGCCTGCCGCATACACCGCATTCATGCCGTATGCGAAATGCGGCCAGCGCTTTTCCGCGATGAATTCGTGCTGCGCGCCGGCCGGATAATTTTCGAACTGGTGGGGATGGAAGGTATGCGCGCCCTGCACTTCCTGAAGGAACACGATGTCGGCATCGAGCTCCCTCAGCCTGTCCCTCAGTTCGTGCAGAACCACGCGCTGGTTGAAGTAGGAGAGCCCCTTGTGGATGTTGTAGGTCGCGACTTTGAGCATGGCGCATATTTTAGCAGGCGCCCCTGCATGTCAAGCCACCCGGTTCACGGGATTGCCCGCAACGAAAGACTCTATGTTGTCTATCAGCTGGTCGGCCAAGGTCTGCATCGCCGACCTGCCTGACCAGGCGATGTGGGGCGTCAGTATGAAATTGGGCAGATCAATTTCCAGCAGGGGATTACCCTCTAGAGGCGGCTCCTTGCTCAGCACATCGAATCCCGCACCCGCGATGCGCCCTGATGTCAGCGCGTGATGGAGCGCCTTCTCGTCGACCAGTCCGCCCCTTGCGGTATTGATCAGAAGGACGCTCTGCTTCATGCGTTGAAATTCAGCCTCGCCTATCATGTTCCGGGTGGCATCGTTAAGGGGTAGATGCAGCGTGATCGCATCGCTTCTTTCAAGCACCTCATTAAATTCCGTGTATCCCGGCCGAACATCCGAAACCCCCTTGTGCTCGGCAATCAGCACCTGCATGCCGAAGGCACGGGCGATCCCGGCCACTGCCTTGCCGATCGCGCCATGGCCGAATATGCCGAGCGTGCTGCCGTAAAGATCCTGAACGGGATGGGTGAACAGGCAGAACTGCCTGGCCTTCTGCCACTCCCCTCCCCTGATGTCCGAATGAAACGCAAAGAGGTTGCGGCGCAGCGCAAGCAGCATCATGAAAACATGCTCGGGAACGGTGTGCACGGAATAATTGCGGATGTTGGAGACGACGATGCCGCGCTCCTTGCAGAATGCTAGGTCCACATGATCGGTGCCTGTCGCGGCGACCGCGATCATTTTAAGTTTGGGCAGGCGCTCGAGCGTTTCGCGGCGCAGCGCAACCTTGTTGGTGATCGCAATGGTCGCATCGGCCAGACGGGATGCAACTTCATGCGGGGATGTTGCGGGATGGGATTCCCACTGATGGGCGAATCTCGGAAGATGCAGATCGGCAATCAGCGTGTCCGAATCGAGGAATACGATGCGTTCCATGGCATCAATCGCCGGACATGCGTTCTATCACCTTGACGATGGCCGAAGAGTCGAGCTCCGCATCATGCATGCCCATCAGCGCATTCAGATGCTGCGCGACCAGCGCGGCCGCGGGAAGGGCGACACCCAGCTGGTGCGCGGTCTCCATCACGATGCGCATGTCCTTCTGATGCAGGCCGACCTTGAAGCCCGGCCTGAAATCGTTGTCCAGCATGCGCTTGCCGTGCACTTCCATGATCCTGCTTCCGGCAAACCCGCCCATCAGCGCCTCGCGCACCTTCTCGGGATCGGCGCCGTTGCGGCGCGCAAAGGTCAGCGCCTCCGCAACCGCCTCTATGGTCACCGCCACCACGATCTGGTTGCATGCCTTTGCGACCTGACCCGCCCCGTTTCCGCCCACATGCACGATGTTCTTTCCCATGCATTCGAAAAGCGGTTTCACGCGCTCGAAGATTTCCTTCCTGCCGCCCGCCATGATGGAAAGCGTGCCGTTGATGGCACCGGCCTCCCCGCCGGACACCGGTGCATCGATCATCTCAAGACCGAGTCTTTCAAGGCGCTCTGCGAACTGCTTGGTCGAAGTCGGCGAGATCGTGCTCATGTCGACGATCACCGTGCCGGGCTTGGCGCCTTCGACGATGCCCTTGTCGCCGAAGACAACTTCCTCGACATCGGGCGTGTCGGATACGATGGTGAAGACGACTTCGGCATTCGAGGCTGCCTCGGCCGGTGATGCGCAGAACGAGGCTCCCGCATCGACAAGAGGCTTCGCGGCATCCGCCCGTCTGGCATAGACGTTCACGGCATGCCCCGCCTTGATGAGATTCTTCGCCATGGGCGCACCCATGATGCCAGGCCCGATGAAACCGACTTTCATGACTTCCTCCTCAACCCAGGGTCGGCATCGCCAGCGTGGATGTCTTCCTGTCGGATTGCTCCGGCCAGCGCGTGGTGATTGCCTTGGTCCTCGTGTAGAAATAAACCCCTTCCATGCCGTGCATGTGTAGATCGCCGAACAGCGAGGCCTTCCATCCCCCGAAAGAGAAGAACGCCATCGGCACCGGGATGGGCACGTTGATGCCGACCATGCCGACCTCGATCTCGTTCTGGAAGCGCCTTGCAGCAGCGCCGGAACTCGTGAAGATCGCCGTGCCGTTCGCATAGGGATTGCTGTTGATCAGGTTGATCGCATCGTTCAGGCTTTCGGCGCGCAGCACGATCAGCACGGGGCCGAAGATCTCCTCGCGGTAGATCGTCATCTCGGTCGAGACGTGATCGAAGAGCGTGGGGCCCACGAAGTAGCCATCTTCATGTCCGGGAACGGCAATGCCGCGCCCGTCCTTCACGAGCTTCGCACCCTCTGCAACACCGCTGTCAATAAAACCCACGATCCTGTCCCTATGCTGTCTTGAAATCACGGGCCCCATGTCGACGCCCTGCTGATCTCCCGGCCCCACCACCAGCCTGTCGGCCTTCTCCTTCAGCTTTGCAACCAGCGTGTCGGCGATGTCGCCAACCGCAACCACCGTGGAGATCGCCATGCAGCGCTCGCCCGCAGAACCGTAGGCCGCCCCCATGATCGCATCCGCCGTGAAGTCGAGCGATGCGTCCGGCATCACCACCGCGTGGTTCTTTGCACCACCCAGCGCCTGCACGCGCTTGCCGTGGTGCGCGGCGGTCTCGTAGATGTATTTGGCGACAGGCGTCGATCCCACGAAGGAGATCGCGCGCACGTCCGGATGGATCAGCAATGCGTCCACCGCCTCCTTGTCGCCGGGCACGACGTTGAACACGCCGTCCGGAAGCCCGGCCTCCTTCAGCAGTTCCGCCATGCGCAGGCTGCATGAGGGCACCTTCTCGGAAGGCTTCAGGACAAAGGTGTTGCCGCATGCGATCGCGATCGGAAACATCCACATCGGCACCATCGCCGGAAAATTGAAGGGCGTGATGCCGGCGCAAACGCCCACAGGCTGCAGCATCGAATGGCAATCCACGCCGCGGCCGACGTTCTCGGCATGCTCTCCCTTGAGCAGATGGGGCGCGCCCACCGCGAATTCCACGACCTCGATTCCGCGCTGCACGGAGCCTGTCGCATCCTCCAGGGTCTTGCCGTGCTCCTCGCTTGCCAACCTTGCAAGTTCGGCTCTATGCTTCTCGAGAAGCTCGCGGAACCTGTTGAGGATGCGGCTGCGGCGCAGGGGCGTCGTGTCGCGCCAGCCGGGGAATGCAGCCCTGGCCGCCTCGACCGCAGCATTCACATCCTCCATCGTTGCAAGCGGCACATGGCGTATCGCCTTGCCCGTCGCAGGATTGTGCACCTCAGCGGTGCGGCTGCCCTGGCTCTCCACCTGCCTGCCATTGATCCACAAAGATAGCGTATCCATTCCTTCCCTCCTAATGCGCAGCGCCCAGATATGCCGCCTTCACCGCGGGATCGTTGCGCAACTGTTCTGCAGGACCGTGCACCGAAATGCGGCCGTTTTCGAGCACATAGGCGTAATCGGCAACCTCGAGCGCAGCGGCGGCGAACTGTTCGACGAGCAGCATGGTGATGCCCCGCTTCTTGAGCTCGCCTATGATGCGGAACACCTCCTTGACGAGCAGCGGCGCAAGGCCCATCGATGGCTCGTCGAGCAGCAACACATCGGGGTTCAGCATCAGCGCGCGCCCCATGGCGAGCATCTGCTGTTCGCCCCCGGAGAGCGTGCCGGCAAGCTGGTGCTCGCGCTCCTTGAGCCTCGGGAAAAGCTCGAAGACGCGCGCGAGATCCCCAGTCACATCTCCCTTTTCGCGCCCGAAGGTGAGCCTTGGGAATGCGCCCAGAAGCAGATTGTCGGTGACAGAAAGCGTCGAGAAAACCCGCCTTCCTTCAGGCGAATGCGCAAGCCCCGCCTGGGCTATCCTGTTCGAGGGCAATCCTGCGATCGCGCGCCCGTTTAACGTGATGCAGCCGCTGGAAGGTTTCAGCATCCCCGATATCGCGCGCATCGTCGTGGTCTTTCCAGCGCCGTTGGACCCGATCAGCGATACAACCTGACCCTTGGGGACCGAGAACGAGATGTCGTGCAGCACCTCGACCTTGCCGTAACCGGCATGTAGATTCTGTATCTGTAACATCCTGACTCCTTATGCGGCGCTTCCGCCGAGATACGCGCCGATCACCTTCTCGTTGCTCTGTATTTCGGCCGGCGTGCCTTCCGCGATCTTCTGTCCGAAATCCAGCACCGTGACCTTGTCGCAGATGCTCATCACAACGTCCATGTGGTGCTCGATCAGGATCACGGTGATGCCATGGCTGCGTATCTTTTCGATCATCGCGATCAGCTCCTTGATGTCGGGCGCAGTCAGTCCTGCGGCCGGCTCGTCGAGCAGCAGCAGGCTCGGGTTCAAGGCCAGCGCCCGCGCGATCTCGAGCAGGCGCTGCTTGCCATAGGGCAGGTTGCGCGCCTCCTCGTTTGCAAGGTCTGCAAGCCCCACGAAACGGAGCAGGCTCGCCGCCCGCACTTCCGCGGCATGCTTTTCCCGCTTGCAGCGCGGCGTATGGAAAACCACGTCGAGGATGTTGTGGCGATAGGTGTGATGCAGGCCCACCAGCACGTTTTCTATCGCGGTCATCTCGCCGAAAAGCTGAACGTTCTGGAACGTGCGCGCAATGCCCTCCCCCGCGATCGAGGACGGGGTAGCCCCGGTGATGAGCTTGCCGTTGAAGTCTATCTCGCCCGAGGTCGGCTTGTAGATGCCGGTCAGCACGTTCATCGTCGTGCTCTTGCCCGATCCGTTGGGTCCGATCAGACCGTGCACCGTGCCCTTGGATATCTGCAGATTCACCTCGCTCAGCGCCTTCAGCCCGCCGAACTGCATCACGATGTTCCGCGCCTCCAGCAGGAAACCGTTGGCCGTCACCGGATGGTCAGGAACGGCCCAGACATGCTGCATGTCGCCATGCTCGCTTATCAGGGTGTGGCGGTGTATCCACTGTGGCCTGAACTTCACGATGATGCCGCGCAGGAAACCCATGATGCCGTTCGGAAGGTAGTAGACGACGAACAGGATCATCGCGCCGAATATCGTCAGCCTGTGATCGGTGATGTTCTCCATCATGAAGCCCGAGACCGCCAGTGCAATGGTCGCGGCAAGCGGCAGCGCAAGCTGCCTTGCAGTTCTCTGCCTCGTGACGAATGCATAGACCGCATAGACCGCAGTGATCACCGCAATGCCGATCGAGATCTCGCGGAACAGGTCGATGTCGGAGAGCACGTTGGGCAGCATCACGACGATGATCGCGCCCAGCACGGGGCCGGTCCTGGTCTTACGTCCGCCCATGATGACCGCGAGCAGGAAAAGAATGGTCAGCTCGAAGTTATAGGTGTTGGGCGAGATGTATTCTTCGGAATAGGTGAACAGGGCGCCCGCAAGACCCGCGATCGCCGCGCTCAGCACGAAGGCATAGACCTTGTATCCGTAAACGCTGACCCCCATGCAATCCGACGCGATGGGGCTGTCGTGCAACGCCTCGAATGCGCGCCCGAGATGGGACTTCAGGATGCGCTGGATCACGAACAGCGTCGCGATGAGCGCCACCAGCACGACGTAGTAATAGTCGGTGCCGCTGATGTGATGGCCGAACCAGACCGGCTTGCGCACGGAAAGACCCAGGGGTCCGTTGGTCAGGAAATCCATCTCGTTGATCAGGATCTGGATGATGGTGCCGAACGCCAGCGTCACCATCGCAAGGTAAGGGCCGCTCACCCGCAAGGCTGGCAATGCCAGGAGCGCGCCAAACAGGCCCGTGATTGCGATGCTTGCCGGAACCGCGAGCAGGAATGGCACCGCAAGCTTGGCATGCAGCACGCCTGCGGCGTAGGAACCCACACCGAAGAGCGCCGCATGGCCCAGCGAGACTTCGCCGACGTAGCCCACGACGATGTCGAGGCCCAGCAGCAGGATCGCATAGATGCCTATGACCACCATCAGATGTATGTAATACGGATTGGGCCAGAAAGTCGGCAGCATTGCTGCAACCGCTATGGCCAGAACGGCTGCTATCTTCTTGTTCAAACTCATGCTAGACCTTCTTGATGACGGATTTTCCAAAGATTCCGGCAGGCTTGATCGACAACACCAGAAGCAGCAGGACCAGTCCGGGAACATCCTTGTATCCCGTCGACAGGTAATACCCTGTCGTGGTTTCTGCGATGCCCAAGATCAGCCCTCCCACGATCACCCCGAGGCCGCTGTTGAGTCCGCCTATGATCGCGACTGCAAAGGCCTTCAATCCCAGGGAAACGCCCATCGTTGCCCCGGTGAGCGTGAGCGGCGCGACCAGCACGCCTGCAAAGGCGGCGGTCATGGAGCTCAACGCATAGGAGAAGGTGATCACCATGCTGGTATTGATGCCCATCAGTCCCGCGGCATCGCGATCGTTCGAGGTGGCCACAACCGCCTTGCCATAGATGGATTTCCTGTTGAAGATCTCGACGGCCAGCATGATTGCCAGCGCGCCCACCACGACCATGATCTCCATCGGCAAAACGCGGATGCCGAAGAATTGCAGCGGCTCCGTGGGCAATGGAGAGGGAAAGGGGATGTCGTCATGGCCCCATATGTTCTCGGCGACATTCTTGAAGATGATCGCAAGTGAAATGGTCGTCATGATCCAGCCGAATTCGGATTTCGTCTTGATCGCGGGCCGGACACCCACGCGTTCCACCACCACACCCTGCAAGGCGCCGAACACAAGCACCAGCGGCAGCATCAGCCAGTAGCTCATGTGCCCGACCAGCGTGAGCCCGACCAGGGCGCCCAACATCAGCGCTTCTCCCTGGCCGAAGTTCAGCGTTCCGGATGTGGCAAAAGTCAGCTGATAGCCGAAGGCGATCAATGCGTAGATCATCCCCAGTGCGATGCCGCTGACGACGAGTTGAATGAATACATCCATAATGCTAGCTCCATGCCGGGCCGGATCTCTCCGGCCCTTTGACGATTACTTCTTGGCCTTGGCCTTCTCACGCACTGCCTGACCCTTGTCGGAATCGTAGGCATAAACCACGCGGCCGTTCTTGACCTCGCCCATCACCACCATGTTCATGGTGATCGCCTCGTGATCATCATGCGTGTATGGATGGACATAGGTCGTGATCACGCCTTCGACCGGCGCATTCAGGTTTTCCAGTGCCTGGCGCACCTTCACGCCATCGGTGCTGGCTGCCTGCTTGATAGCCGCAGCGAGCAGATACATGGAGTCATAGCCCTGAGCTGCGGACACCGGGGACGGGATGCGCTCGATCTTGTATGCCTTCTGGTAAGCCTCGATGAAGGCCTTGCGCTTGGGCGTGTTGGGCTCCTGGATGAAGGTCTGCGGCATGCGCGCACCCTCGCCGTTCTTGCCCGCATTGTCGATGAAGTTGCCCATGGAAAGCGTCCAGCTTCCTATCATCGGAACCTTCCATCCCAGCTTTTCCATGCCGTTTGCAATCTGGGCCAGCTCGGGCCCGATGCCATAGGTCAGGATGGCCTGGGCACCCGCACCCTTCGCCCTCAGGAGCTGCGCGGTCATGTCCACGTCCTTGATGTTGAACTTCTCTTCAGCGACGGGCTTGAGGTTCCTCGCTGCCAGCGCCTTTTCCAGATCCTCGCGGCCCAGCTGGCCGTAGTTGGTGGAATCGGCAAGGATCGCAAGCTTGGTGAACTTCCTGCCCTCGACCGCCTCGCGGACGATCATCGCAGACTGGATCACGTCGTTTGCGGAAGTGCGGAAGATGTAGTTGTCGGGATATTCAGGAGGGAGGAACTGATGGGTGATTGCGGTGCCGGTTGCGACGTTGTTGATCACGGGGATCTTCGCCTCTTCGTAGAAACGCTGCGATGCCAGCGCAACACCGGTGTTGATGTAGCCCAGCGTGGCCACGACTCTTTCCTTGTTGATGAGCTCCTGGGCAACCTGCACGCCGCGCTGGTTGTCAGCCTGATCATCGCGCTCGACCAGCTGGATCTTGTGCCCCAGTATGCCGCCTTTTGCGTTGATTTCCTCTGCGGCGAGCCTGACGCCGTCGCGCATGGATACGCCCATGGGGCTTGAGCCGCCCGTGTAAGGACCGGATACGCCTATCTTGATCACATCGGCTGCAAATGCGGTACAGGAAGTTGCCAAGGCCAACACGGCAACAATGGATTTGATTTTAAGGCTCATGCTTTATTTCTCCCGTTAAAGGTCAATCAAAGTAACAACGCAGGCTTGTCTTGCCCGTCTTATTAAGGCGATTCTATCAGTTAATTTCGTTTTTTAGTCCTGTCAGTCTGGCGTAGGCAGAGGCCAGCGCGAGATCGTCGCCCACGTTCCCGGGAAAGATCACCACAGGCAGATCGGGGTAGCGCGGATGATCCCCGGGACAGCGCACCACCGAACATCCCGGCAGTATCTGGCCCAGCACGCGCGATGTGCGCAGCGCAAGCCCCTTGCTCAGCACGTCGTTGGAGGTGATGCCGCCCTTGCTGATCAGAAAGCCTATCGTCAGGGGCAGATTGCGCACCACGTCCATCAGGAATTCCGAGACCCTGTCGCCGAATGCTAGGCGTGCCGCCTGGTCAGGAAAGACCTTCTCGACCCGCGATGTGTACACCACGGGCGTCAAACCCTGCTCATGGCTCTTCTCGCATCCCGCTATCGTCTCCCGAAGCAGCGCTTCGCGCATTTCGTCCAGCCGCTCGACATCCACCTCGATGGGCGAGATGCCCGGCATCTTCAAGAGATGCCCAAGCTGCGCCGTGGTCTTCTTTACATGGGAACCCACGATGACCGCACCGGGGCGCGCATTCCTGACATATTGCGCCATGTCCTCGGCCGCAACGGGCTGCTTCGGCAATCCCGAAAGTGCGGTGAGCAGGCTCGCCGCGCTTCTGAACAGGAAACGCTTGCCCTGCGCCGCCGCCTCCCGAAGCTGACCCGCAAAATGATCCAGATCGGACTGCGACTCCGCATCGACCACGCAGCACGCATTGCCGTGCAGGTCCATCAGGCGCTTCAGGCTGTCACCCCTCACGTCGGCAAGCAGGAAACGCTCGACGCTGCCGGCCGCGATGCGCCCCTTTGTCTTTTCCTCGACATAATCCGGAAGGTAGCTGTTCCGGTAACCGAACACCGAGTCCTTCGCGAACTCGGTCTCATGCACGGGGGTCTCGCGTCCGTTCACCATCAGGTAATGCACGCTGTCCTTCGTGATGCGGCCGCCCTCGAAAAAAGCCGGCACCAGAAAATGCGCATCGAATGGACCTAGCTCCTCGGCGATCACGTCTGTCTCGACCGGATAGTGACCGCGCAGGGTCGAATCGGAACGGCTGACCAGGATGGGATTGACCTCGCGCCCTTCCGCCTTCAACTCAAGCAGTGCAAGCTTGACATTGCGGCACACTTCTCTCGTGATTTCTGCAGCAGGACCCGCCGCCATGCCTCGCGTATTGGTCAGCACGAAGAACAGCGGTGACTCATCCAGGATCGCCTCCTTCAGCGTTGCGACGTCCCAGCGCGTCAGAAGCAGGCAGCCGTGCACCGTCTGCGACCCGGTTGGGTCATCGTCCAGAACGATGATCTTGGTATCAAGCATGATCAGGCCGCCATCACGCGCTTCACCATCGCCTCAGCGGTCAGCCCGTTGAATGCCATGATCTCCGCGGGCGTTGCCGTGGTCTCGCCGCGTTTCCATGCAAAGGTGTCACGCCTTGCCGCACGCGTGCGCAAAAGCACAGGCTCGAGAACCGCGCTCGGTCCGCCGCTCACGGCAAGCAGCACGTCCGCATCGAACAGCGCATTGAAATGCGCATCGTCCATGAACTTGTTGTCAGGCTCCGCCACCGTATCCCACGAGATGTCGACCGAGCGATACAGGCGGCGCGGGTTCACCACGGACACGATGCGCACCCTGTAGCCGTCCGCCTCGAGCCTGTCCTTCGCCTCGAACACGGGCATCAGCACCATGTCTCCGGTCACCGCGAACACCACCGTTTTGCTGCCGCTGCGGCTTTCGTATATGGTCGCAGCGCCCTCTTCGACCGCATGCTTCGCCTCCTCCATGCTCATGTAAACGGGCAACGGGCTCTTGGATGCGATGATCACCATGCACTTGTTGAAGCTGTTTGTGGCGTATTCGTATGCAGCCTGTATTGCATTCGCATCACAGGGGAACAACGGATAGGTGTTGCCGTTTCGCATCTGCGCGGCGAAATAGTTCTCGATCTCGGGCCGCTGGTGCGTCCAGCCGTTTCTTCCCTGCTCCAAGGCGCCCGCCGTGAACATCGAAACGATGGAAGGCGTCCTGCGGCGCAGCTCCGCCATCGCCTGGGCCACGGTCTGGACGATGGGCCATCCGTTGATCGCGAAACTCTCGTAGGAAAGCCAGAGCGCACGGGAACCGAAGAGGCAGAGACCGGCCGCAAGCCCCGCGCAGGCATCCTCGTTCAGAGGTTCGTATACCTGGCCCTCGGGCTCCTGGTTGTAAAGCGGATCGACGGTCGGATGGCGGATCTTCAGCGCATCGTTGATGTTCTTCATCGCGGAAGCCTCGTTGCCGTCCGCATTGGTGACGACAAAGCGCCTGTCCTGAGTGCCGACATAGGCGACGAGCGCGCCCATCGCGGTCGCCGGAACCGCCTTCTCGTTCTTTGCATATTCCTTGAAAGGCATCTGCCCGAGAGGGGAGAGCTCGAGGACATGCTCGGTCACCGCGGTCCTTGCGGCAGGGCCGCCGCCCGCGCGCACGAAATTCTCGCGCACGATGGCCCAGGCATCGGGGTTCAGCGCGCGGCGCTTCAGCCCTTCTATCATGTGCGGCTTGTCGAGGCTGTCGGCAGGATAAAGATTGTGCGATTTGGCGCCCACCGTATGCACGCCCGTGCCCTTCAGCTGTTTGATGATGAATGCGGTCAGCGTGCCGCCCAGCGCCGATTTGGCGGCCCTGTCCACACCCGAAAGCACGGCGGATGCAAATGCCAGGCGCTGCTTCAGCGAAAAGCGCGAGCTGTCGACATAGGCGCCAGCCTGGTTGCTGTCATCGAAATCCTTCGCGTCGACCAGCACGACCTCCTTGAAGCCATGACCCTTCCAGTAGGCGATCATCTCCTCGTTGGTGAACCTCGACACCATGGAATGATGCTCCTGGCTGTAACCGTTCCATATCAGGGTCGGCAGGAAATTGGTCACCTTGGGGTATGCGGTATTGAAGTGCATCATCGAATTCAGCACATAGGGCTCGCCCATGCCGCCGTCGCCTATGGTCACCGGGAACAGCTTGCCCGGATGCAGGAGGGCGCCCGCCATCGCGAAGTGCTGCCCCTGCCCCAAGGGGCCTGCGGGGGCAAGCAGCCCGGGGATCGCGCCCGAAAGGTGACCGAGGAGACCATGCTTCTCGCGGAATCTGGCCATCATGTCGCTCATGGTCCTGATGCCCATCTCTTCCAATGAGGTGTCGAGGAACATCGCACTGTAGAAACCGGGAGCATGGTGGCCCACTTCGGTGACGATATTGGTGTGTCCCAGCATCACAAGCGATGCATAAGCCTCCGCACTGCTGGCAAAGCCGCCGGGATGGCCGGACCCCTTGGAACCGCACACCTGCAGCGTGACATAGCGCAGCGCATCGGCCATCAACAGCGTCTGATAGACCGCATCGGCGGAATTCGGATCCCTGATTGCAGCCTCTCCCTCGGCGATTGCCGCACGCGCTGCATGCACGGAGAAACCCTCCCAGGCATCCCCGAAATACTGGATGCCTTCACAAAAATTGGGGGCCGCGATCGTCGTCATGTTGTTGCTCCTCTCTGGTTCATTTCGCCACTGCGGGTGGCTTCCGGTAATCGATAAAAAACATTTGCAGCGAGAATACTCCCCGCTATAATATTTCGCAATACACAATCGTTTTCACATTATGAAAAAAGAACCCAACTCGATACAGGTGATAGAAAGGCTCGCAAGACTGCTGGACGCCATCGCAGCCCAGAAGGAGGATGCGAGCCTCAAGGTGCTTTCGGCGGAAACCGGATTGCATCCGTCCACCGCATTCCGCATACTCGCCTCGCTTGCCGAGGAGGGCTTCGTCGAGCGCACGAGCCGCGGCAACTACCGGCTGGGCGTGAAGCTCATGCAGCTGGGCAACCGCGTCGGGGCAAGCACGGATTTCAGGAAGGTCGCGCTGCCGGTGATGGAGATGCTGCGCGACCAGCTGGACGAGACGGTCAATCTGACCGTGCGCGAAGGCGACGAGGTCGTGTACATAGAGCGCAGCCTGGCAAAGCGCATGATCAGGGTGGAACAGGTGATCGGCAGCCGGGCGCCGCTTCATGTGACCGCCGTGGGCAAGCTGATGCTGGGCGAATTGGGCGAGGAGGCCTGCCGCGGCTATGCAAAGCGCAGCAGGCTTCCCCAGTACACGGCCAACACGCACAAGACCGTCGCATCGCTGATCAGGGACTGCATCGCATGCGCAAAGCGCGGCTATGCCTATGATGACCAGGAAGCGGAGCTGGGCGTGGGGTGCATAGGCGCGCTGATACGCGATGCGAGCGGACAGGTGATCGCGGGGCTTTCCGTTTCCGCCCCGATAGAGCGCCGCCGGGACGAATGGACCGAGCTCGTGATGCAGGCCAGCGAACAGATTTCAAGACAGCTCGGTTATCATGCGTCATTTTCGAACCATCATCAAAGAGGGAACACATGAAATCGAAAAAGTATCTCACGCTGGCCGATGCTAGGCTGATCGCGGCATCCTGCGAGGCGGAGGCGCTGCGTCACAACTGGGCGGTCAGCATCGCGATCGTCGACGACGGAGGGCATCTTGTCTGGCTGCAGAGGCTGGACAGCGCACCTTTGACCAGCATGGACATCGCGGCAGGCAAGGCGCGCACCGCCGCGCTCGGTCGCAGGCCTTCCAAGGCATATGAAGAGGTCGTGGCCGCCAACCGCAACGCGTTCCTTTCCGTACCGGGAGGGCTCACCATGCTGGAAGGCGGCGAGCCCATCATGGTCGACGGCGAATGCGTGGGCGCAGTCGGCGTATCCGGCGTAAAATCCAACGAGGACGCGCAGATTGCGCGCTTTGGCATAGGCGAATTCATCGGCCGGCAACCCTGAAAAGGAAAAATCGATGCGCATCGGACTATTCGTCACCTGCCTCGTCGACTCCATGCGTCCGAAGATAGGCTTTGCGACGCTGCGGCTGCTCAAGGCCGCAGGATGCGTAGTATTCGTGCCGGAAAGCCAGACCTGCTGCGGCCAGCCCGGATACAATTCGGGCGACAGCAAAACGGCAAAGGAACTCGCGCTGAAATTCCTCTCCGAATTCGAGAGCTTCGATTACATCGTCATTCCTTCCGGATCCTGCGCCGGCATGATACGCGTCCACTACCCTGCTCTCTTCGAAGACGAGCCCGAACTGCTCGACAGATTCCTGAATATTGCAGAGCGCACATTCGAGCTCACGGACTTCCTGCACAGGATAGTCAGGCTCGAAAAGATGCCCGGCACATTCAGGGGGCGCCTTACCTACCACGACTCCTGCTCGGGCCTGCGCGAGCTCGACGTATACAAACAGCCGCGCGCTCTTCTTGCAAGAATGCCTGGCGTCGTCCTTAAGGAGATGGTCGAATCGACCACATGCTGCGGCTTCGGCGGAACCTTCTCGGTGAAGTATGGCGAGCTTTCAACGCGCATGTCGGACAACAAATGCAGGCACATAACAGAAACCCATGCAGGCGCCATCGCAGGCGGAGATCTGGGCTGCCTGCTCAACATCGAAGGCAGGCTGAGACGCAATGGAGACCATGACACCAGGGTGCTGCACATCGCGGAAATCCTGGCAGGAGAGGAAGACTGATGCGTAACGCATCCTTTGACTTCAAGCGGCAGGTCACGGTCAAGCTTGCAGACGAGAGACTGCAGCAGGCGCTGTCGCGATTGCAGTCGCGCTTCGTCGAGGGCCGCTCGGCCGTGATCAGCGAGATACACGATCTTCAGGAAACGCGCGATGCGGCGGCGCAAATCCGCGACCGCGTCCTCAACAACCTCGGGCACTGGCTCCTGGAATTCGAAGAACGGGCGACAAGCCGCGGCGCAGTCGTGCACTGGGCCGAGACCGTCGAGGATGCGAACCGGATAGTTGCAGAAATCGCAGCCCTTCATAATGTCAAGACCGCAGCCAAATCCAAGTCCATGGTCAGCGAGGAATGCGGGCTCAACGAGGCACTGGAAAAGGCGGGCGTTGAGGTCGTGGAAACCGATCTCGGCGAATACATATTGCAAAAGGCTCACGAGGCGCCCTCGCACATCGTCGCCCCGGTCGTCCACAAGAACAAGGAGGAGATCTCGGATCTCTTCGAAAAGGTGCACGGATTGCCGCGCAAGACGGGCATCGCAGAGCTATGCCGCGAAGCGCGCGAGGTGCTGCGTCCCGCCTTCCTGAATGCGGACATGGGCATCTCGGGCGCGAACTTCCTGATCGCCGAGACCGGTTCGGCGCTCATCGTCACCAACGAAGGAAACGGAAGGCTCGTGACCACGCTGCCGCGCGTGCATGTCGCGATCACCGGGATAGAGAAGGTCGTGCCCACGCTGGAAGACTTGTCCACCCTGCTGCGCCTGCTCCCGCGTTCGGCCACAGGGCAGTCGATCACCAACTATGTCTCGCTGCTGACCGGCAAAAGGGGAGAAGGCGACCCGGAAGGGCCTGAGCACTTTCACATCGTGCTTCTGGACAACGGAAGAAGCAGCCTCTTGGGCACGCCGATGCAGGAGATGCTGCGCTGCATACGCTGCGGCGCATGCATGAACCACTGCCCCGTCTATCAGAACATAGGCGGGCATGCCTATGGATGGGTCTATCCCGGCCCCATGGGGTCGATACTCACGCCGCTGCTCGACGGAATCGAAAAGGCGCCCGATCTCCCCAATGCCTCCACCCTTTGCGGCGCCTGCGCCGTCGTCTGTCCTGTCAAGATTCCGCTGCCCGACCTGCTGAGGAAACTGCGCGAAAAGCAGCTCACGCTCGGCATCCGGCCGCAAAGGGAAACCGCGCTGCTGAAGGCATGGTCATGGCTTGCGCTGCATCCCAGGGCCTATGCGCTTGCAACGAAGATTGCGGTCCGCGCAATGAATCTCATGGGCGGCAGCAAAGGGCTGCTTCACAGGCTTCCCGGCGCATCCGGCTGGACCGATGGCCGCGATTTTCCGGCGCCAGAAGGAAAGACCTTCCGCGAACTCTACAAGGAAAGATCATGAACGCGCGGGAAAAGATACTGGCCAGGATATCGAAGGCCAGGCCTGACGAGGCCGCCTTGAGGCATCATCTCGAAACTCACCCGCGCGGGCCGGAGCCTCTGGCCTTCGACGACCTGAAGAAGCGCTTTGCGGAACGCGCTGCAAAGCTCTCGAGCGACCTGATCGAGGCGGATCAATTAGGCCTTGTTCCAGGACTGATCGCGGAATATCTCAAGCAAAGGGCGCTTCCGATGAAGGGCGTGTGCTGGCCTGCCCTCGCCCATCTTCCATGGCGAAATTCGGGGCTGGAAATCGAGGCCAGACCTGCGGGAAATGAGGACATGGTTGGAATCACCGGCGCATTCTGCGCGATCGCCGAAACGGGAACGCTCCTGCTTCTGGGCGGGGAAAAGACGCCCGCCTCGGTCAGCCTGCTTCCCGAGACCCATGTGGCGATCGTCGATCCTCGTCGCATCGTGGCGACCATGGAAGACGCGTGGGATCTGTTGCGTCGCGAATTCGGAGCACCTCCGAGGACGGTGAATTTCATCTCCGGGCCCTCCCGCACGGCGGACATAGAACAGACGGTGACGCTGGGCGCACACGGCCCGTATCGCGTGCTGCTGGTGCTCACCCCTCTATGAAAATCGCCCGAAAGTCGTTGACGTTGGTAAGCGTGGGGCCGGTCACGACCGCATCGCCCAGCCTCCCGAAAAAACCGTGCCCATCGTTTCTAGCGAGGCTGTCAACAGCTGACATGCCAAGTTCGAGGGCGCGGGAAAGCGTGTCTGGCGCAACGTAGGCGCCCGCGACCTCCTCGCTGCCGTCCACGCCATCGGTGTCGCCTGCCAGCGCATGTATTCCGGGCTCCCCGCGCAGCGTCAATGCCAGCGCAAGCAGAAACTCGACATTGCGCCCTCCCCGTCCGTCGCCCCTGACCGTCACGGTCGTCTCGCCACCCGAGAGCAGCACGCAGGGAGGCTCGAACGGCTGGCCCCTTTTCTTCACCTGAAGCGCGATGCCCCCCATCACCCTGGCGACATCGCGCGCCTCGCCCTCTATCGCATCGCCCAGGATATAGCATGGAACCCCCAGGCTACGGGCCTTTTCTGCGGCGGCTTCCAGCGCCATCTGGGGTGTTGCGATCAAATGCGTCTCGATTGCCGGCAGCCTCGCATCTCCTGGCTTCACCGACTCCCCCCTGCCGCTTGCGAGCAGCTCCTGCACGTGATCCGGCACTTCGATCGCATAGCGCTCCAGTATGGCAAGCGCATCCCGGCATGTGGTGGGATCGGGAACGGTGGGGCCGGATGCGATGTCCACCGGATCGTCGCCCGGCACATCGGAGATGATGAGGTTCACGACGCTTGCGGGATGGCAGGCCCTGGCAAGCCTCCCGCCCTTGATCGCGGAAAGATGGCGGCGCACGCAGTTGATCTCCGAGATCGAGGCGCCGCTTCGCAAAAGCTGCCTGTTGATCTGCTGCTTTTCCTCGAGCGCAATTCCGTCCAGCGGCAGCGCGAGCAGGGATGAGCCTCCTCCCGAAATCAGGCACAGCACGAGATCGTCTTCGGTGAGGTCGGACACCATTTCCAGCATGAGCTGGCTTGCAATGAGCCCCGCCTCGTCGGGCACGGGATGCGCTGCCTCTATGATTTCGATGTGCCTGCATTGCACGGCATAACCGTAGCGCGTGACGACCAGTCCTTCAAGCCCAGCACCGGGATAACAGCCTTCGACCGCGAGCGCCATCGCGGCCGACGCCTTTCCCGCGCCGATCACGATCAGCCTGCCCCGGGGCAGAGGAGGAACATGCAGAGGGATGGAGCGCTCCGGCTGCGCGCTGGCAATGGCGGCAAAGAACATCCCTTCCAAAAGCGCACGCGGGTTTTCCATGCTCACACTCCCCTCATCAGCCACCACCATGCGGCGAGCGTGGCAAAGGAACAGATAAGGCCGACAGCCACCATCAGCGTCGCAAAGGGGGGATCGAGGTCGTGTTCGGTGGCCAGTATCGCCGAGGTGATCATGGGCGGCATCGCCGCTTCGAAAAGCGTGATCTGTATCGCCTGCCCCTGCGCATGCAGAAGGGGAACGTACAACAGGAACAGGACCAGCGGCGCCAATACCAGCTTGAATCCGAGGCCGATCGCAAGCTTGCCCGCATTTCCCTTGAGATGGCCAAGCCTGAGTTGGAATCCGACCGAAAGAAGAGCCAGCGGCGCCAGCGTATCGCCCATGCGCTTCAAAACAGCGCTCATCCATTCCGGATAGGACATCGGCATCAGCAAAACCGCGATGATGAGCGCGATGAAGGGCGGAAAGAACAGGATGCGTTTGATCATCGCGGGAAAGGTCGGCATGCCGGACGAATAGATGCCCGCAAATGTGATCCCGAGCGTCGAGAGCACGAGGAAGGAGCCCAGCTGGTCGACGATGATGCCGCTGGCAATGCCCTGGTGTCCGTAGAAGGCCTCTATCATCGGAAGCCCGACATAGGAAGTGTTGCTGAGACCCCCGGTCAATATCAGCGCGCCGACCGTAGCCCTCGGCCAGTTCATCCATTTGCCTAGCGTCCTGAAGAATACCGCCGACATCGCGAACAGCAGCCAGCCCATCGCAGCCATCAGCCAAACATCCCCCGTGAGCTTCAGGTCGTGCACATAGAGCAGCGTGAGCGCCGGCAACGACACATGGATGATGAAGCTGTTCAGCACAGCGGGGGTATTGACCGGCATGCGCTTGTAGCGATGCAGCAGCATGCCAGCGATGAAGCAGAGGATGAGCAGGATGAGATTGTTCATTCCATCATTCCCGCTGAAGCGGGAATCCAGCTATTGCGAAATGTTCTCGCTGATGTACGCCTTCAATTCATTCACATCCGCATCCATCACGTGAACGCGCTGCGGCAATTCCTCTATCCCCTCGAGCGCCTTCGGGCGCTCGGGCTTCCTGCCGAGCGCTTCTATGATGGTCTCCTCGAACTTGGCGGGAAGCGCGGTCTCGAGGCAGATCAGAGGAAGATTCGGCCTGCGCTGTTCCAGCCCGACCTTCAGGCCATCCGCGGTATGCGTGTCTATCATCACGCCGTATTCATCCCAGAGCTCGCGTATCGTCTTCAGCCTGTCCTGATGCGTGCTCCTTCCCGAAGCGAATCTGAAGCCAGGCAAGGCATGCCAGTATTCCGTTCCCTTGATGTCGAAGGAGCCGCCTTTGTCCACACTGCTCCAGAGCTCCCGCACCTTTTCCCCGTCCCGGCCCACCAGGTCAAAGACGAAGCGCTCGAAATTGGAAGCCTTGGAGATGTCCATCGAGGGGCTGCTGGTCTCGTAGGTATGCGCGGAATTGCGCGGGCGGTATGCGCCCGTCCTGAAGAATTCGTCCAGCACGTCGTTCTCGTTTGTCGCGAGTATCAGCTGCCCTATCGGCAGGCCCATCATGCGCGCGATATGCCCGGCGCAGATGTTGCCGAAGTTGCCCGACGGCACGGAGAACGCGACCTCCTCGTCGCTGGACTGGGTCGCCGCGAAATAGCCCTTGAAGTAGTAGACGACCTGCGCCGAAACCCTGCCCCAGTTGATCGAATTGACCGTGCCTATCTTGTGCGCCTCCTTGTATGCATGGTCGTTGGATACCGCCTTCACCAGGTCCTGCGCATCGTCGAACATGCCGTTGATCGCGATGTTGTGGATGTTGGGGTCCTGCAGCGAATACATCTGCGCGCGCTGGAATGCGCTCATCTTGCCGTTGGGCGAGAGCATGAAGACGCGTATGCCGCGCTTCCCGCGCATCGCATATTCCGCAGCCGAGCCCGTGTCACCCGAGGTGGCCCCCAGTATGTTGAGCTCCTGGTGCTGCTTTGCAAGCGCATACTCGAAAAGGTTGCCCAGAAGCTGCATCGCCATGTCCTTGAAGGCGAGCGTGGGGCCGTTCGAAAGCTCGAGAAGATAGACGCTTTCATCCAGCCTGCGCAGCGGCGTGATCTCGGAGAAATCGGAGTCCGCCCGCCCAAAACCGTATATCTCCTTTGTATAGGTCTTGTCCAGGATGGCCTTGAGGTCGCCGGAAGGTATGTCTGTTGCGAACCTTGAGAGGATTTCGAATGCGAGATCGGAATAGGAAAGGCTGCGCCATGCATCGAGCTCGGCGCGCGTGACCTTGGGGTATTGCTCGGGCAGGTATAGCCCGCCGTCCGGCGCCAGGCCGCCCAAGAGTATCTCGGTGAATGATTTTGCGGGACTGTTGCCGCGGGTGGAGAAGTACTTCATGCGTTATTTCCCCAGCTCTTCCATGCGCAGCCTGGTCACCTTGCCGGCCACGACTGGAAGCGACTCAATTTTCGAAATCGCCGCATTGACGCATTTCTCGCGCGTCCTGTGGGTCAGCATGATGAGGTCGGTCTGCGTCTCGCCCTCCTGGGGCTCCTTCTGTATCACCGCATCGATGGAGATCTTCTCATCTGCCAGTATGCGCGTGATGTCCGCGAGCACGCCGGTCTTGTCGGCGACGCGCAGCCTCAGGTAATAGCTCGTGACCACCTCGTCTATCGGCAGCATCGGCAAAGAGATCATCGCATCGGGCTGGAAGGCCAGATGGGGCACGCGGTTTTCCGGGTCCGCCGTGTGCATGCGCGTGATGTCGACCAGATCCGCGATCACCGAGCTTGCGGTGGGTTCGGCTCCCGCGCCCTTGCCGTAATAGAGCGTGGCGCCTACCGCATCGGCCTGCACCAGCACCGCGTTCATCGCGCCCTCCACGTTCGCGATCAGGCGCTTCTCGGGGATCAGCGTCGGATGCACCCTGAGCTCGACGCCCTCCGGCGTGCGCTTGGTGATGCCAAGGAGCTTGATGCGGTAGCCCAGCTGCTCGGCATACCTGATGTCGATCGCATCGAGCCTCGAGATGCCCTCGATGTAGGCCTTGTCGAACTGCACGGGTATGCCGAATGAAAGGGATGAGAGCAGCGTGATCTTGTGCGCCGCATCCACGCCCTCGATGTCGAAGGTGGGGTCGGCTTCCGCATAACCCAGGCGCTGCGCCTCCTTCAGCACTTCATCGAACGACAGTCCCTTGTCGCGCATCTCGGACAGGATGAAGTTGGTCGTGCCGTTGATGATGCCGGCAATCCACTCTATCCTGTTCGCGGTCAGGCCTTCCCTCACCGCCTTGATGATGGGGATGCCGCCTGCGACCGCAGCCTCGAAGCCTACCATCACGCGCTTTTCCTGCGCGGCCTCGAAGATCTCGTTGCCATGGGTTGCAAGCAGAGCCTTGTTCGCGGTGACCACATGCTTGCCGTTTTTGATCGCCTGCATCACGAGTTCCCTGGCAACGCCATAGCCGCCGATCAGCTCGACGACGATGTCGATCTCGGAATCGTTCACCACCGAGAAAGCATCGTCGGTCACGCGGCATGAACCCTTGGTGATGTTCCTCGCGAGCTCCACGTTCTTGTCGACAACCGCGATGATGCGGAGCGGCCTTCCGGCGCGCCTCGTGATCTCCTCGCTGTTTCGCTGCAGCACCGTGTATGTGCCGCCGCCCACAGTGCCTATGCCCAGAAGTCCTATATTGATTGGTTTCATAAGTTGTCCGTTTTGATGATCAGGGGTCATGTTCCGTGCCGCTTGCGGTATTGCTCGAAGAAGCGCGCGATGCGCGCGAACGCCTCGACCAGATCGTCCACATTGGGCAGAAACACGATGCGCAGATGATCGGGATGTATCCAGTTGAAGCCCGTGCCCTGCACCACCAGCACCTTCTCGGATTCCAGGAGTTCCAGTATGAACTGCTGGTCATTCTCTATCGGATAGACAGCGGGATCGAGGCGAGGGAACAGATAAAGCCCTGCCTTGGGCTTGACGCAGGTGACTCCGGGAATTTCGGTCAAAAGCTTGTAGGCGAGATCGCGCTGCTTGGCCAGCCTGCCGTTGGGGGCGACCAGGTCGTGGATGCTCTGATAGCCGCCAAGCGCGGTCTGGATCGCAAACTGTCCGGGCACGTTGGAACAGAGCCGCATCGAGGCCAGTATCGTCAGGCCATTGATGTAGTCCTGGGCATGCTTCTTCTCGCCTGAGACCACCATCCATCCGGAACGATAGCCGCAGGCGCGGTAATTCTTGGAAAGTCCGTTCAGCGTGACGAACAGCACCTCGTCGGAAAGAGAAGCGATCGAGGTGTGGGTCGCCCCGTCGTAGAGCATCTTGTCGTAGATCTCGTCGGCAAAGATGATGAGATTGTTTTCCTTGGCGATCTGCACGATCTCCTTCAGGATGTCGTCGGAATAGAGCGCGCCTGTCGGATTGTTCGGATTGATGATCACGATCGCGCGCGTGTTCTCCGTGATCTTGGCTCTCATGTCGGCAAGATCAGGATTCCATTCGTTGGCCTCGTCGCAAAGGTAATGGCGGGGCGTGCCGCCTGCAAGCGTGACCGCCGCGGTCCAGAGCGGATAATCGGGCGCCGGCACCAGCACTTCGTCGCCTGCGTTCAGCAGCCCCTGCATCGCCATCACGATGAGTTCGGATGCGCCGTTTCCGATGTAGATGTCGTCGAGGGTCACGCCTGCGATCTTCTTCGACTGGCAGTAGTGCATGATCGCCTTGCGCGCCGCGAACATGCCCTTGGAATCCGAATAGCCGGAGGAGTTGGGCAGATTCAGGATCACGTCCTGCTGGATCTCCTCGGGCGCCTCGAAGCCGAAGGGCGCCAGGTTGCCGATGTTGAGCTTGATGATGCGCTGCCCCTCCTCCTCCATCTGTTTTGCGCGTTCCATGACCGGCCCGCGTATGTCGTAGCATACGTTGGCGAGTTTTGCAGATTTCAGGATAGGTTTCACTTGTCGTTTCTCGAGTTGGCCTAAGAGGCACGAAAGACCCTGATTTTACCTGCGGGACAAGCTTGCAGCAAATTTGATTGCCAGAACGAATGGGCTCGGACGAAACAGCGGGGCAATGAAAAGCCGGGCGCACGCCCGGCATGTCGGCAGATCAGGCAACCTTTGCGACGCGGGCATCGAGGCCTTCGCCCCAAAGCCGCACGGCATCATCTTCCTTCTCGATGGCGCGCAATTCGTTGCTGTAGCCATGCAGCTCGCGCAGCTGTCTTGCCTTGGCGTGCCCCCGGCCTGTCTCGCCGGGACTGAACTCGATGGCAATCACCGTGAAATCATCGATGTCGCCTGCTATCGCATCGGCCCTGTCGTCGACCGCCAGCCAGACGCCAAGCGGCCAGCCATGTTCGTATTCGCGATGTATCAGCTCGGCGCGGCGCGCCTGCCAAACCGGCAGAGGCACCAGCAGCGGCCCGACTGGCAGTCTCACGCTTTGCGGCGTATCGTCGCCGTTTACCCTCAATATTTTCCAGACATCGGTTGCAGCCCGCTCATTCTTGATGTGCCGTATCATTTTCCCACCTCCGCTTTGATTGATCACAAATTGCAGGAAAGCAGTCTAGCGACAACTCGCGCCGGCCTTAAATACATAATTGTTAATTGCTAATAGCTTGCGTGCATATGGCGAATCCGTCCCTTTATGACCATTCGAGAACGCCGATTACGCATGATGCCCGCTGCCGCCTCGCGGCCTAGCTGTTGCTCCGCCCAGGAGCTGCCTTTGGAGAAGGATGGCCTTGGAGTGCCCTGCACAAATTTTCAGAAACACTCCTCACCCGATGATCATACAATGGCCGCATTCGGCATGGCCTGACTTCAACCGGAAGTGTGATATTTTCCCCTCTATCGAAATCCGCGATCAGACTCATCATGAGAAATTCCTTCCGCGACGGTTCCTTCAAAATCCTTGTTTCAGTGATAGTGCCTCTGTCGATTTTTGGCGGATACCTGCTTTGGCATCTGATTTTCGGGATGAATGCCTATTGCCAGCAACGCACCGAGAGGTTGCTCGCAATGCAAAACAGCGTCGACGATGCAACCATCGCCTTTAGCAAGCAGATCCAGGAATGGAAGGACATGCTGTTGCGCGCCCAGGATCCGGCACTGTACAGCAAACACAAGAATGCGTTTTTTGAATATGGCGACCAGGTACAGCAAGCATTGCTGCGCACCAAGGTGGCCATGCAAAACGAACACATGGACACATCCATGATCGAACAGACGCTCATCGAGCACAAAACATTATCGTCCGATTATTTGCTGGCGAAATCCCTGCTGAACCCCCTGGAAATTGCTTCTTTCCGCGAAGTGGACAAGCAAGTGATCGGGATAGACCGCAGCTTGCAAAAACAACTGGCCGCCATAAGGTCCGACATAATCCGCCACTCCAGACAACAGTCAGAAGAAGCATCGTCCGCACAGTGGAATGGCTATCTGGCTGGCTTTTTCGGGGCCTGCTCGCTGATGATCATGGCATTGGCAGGCTTCGCAATTGCCAAGCGGTTTGCCGGCAATGAATCCTGAGGAAGGCATGCTGCAACTCGCAAAGCAATGCCAAAAATTTCCGGGGATGTTCACAAGCCGCCATCCGCAGAATGGCGCATCGCATCGTTCACGACCTGCCTTGTCAGATGCGGCGCAAACAGTTCGATGAAATCGTAGGCATACGAGCGCAAATATTCATTCTTGTGTATCGCTATCCTGGTGGTGCTGGGCGTAAAGAGATGGGCCGCCTCTATCATGCGCAGATGCCTGTCCCGCTCCTTTACAAATGACATCTGTGCAAGGATGCCCACCCCCATCCCAAGCTCCACATAGGTCTTGATCACATCCGCATCGATCGCGGTCAGCGCAATCTTGGGCGTTATGCCGGCCTTCTGGAATGCCTCGTTGATCCTGCTGCGCCCCGTAAAGGCAAAGTCGTAGGTGATGATGGGATAACGGGCAAGCGCCTCCAGCGTGAGCCGCTTTTCCCTGAGCAGAGGATGGCGCGGCGTCACGATCACGCAGTGATTCCATTCATAGCATGGCAATGTGACCAGATCATCATAGAGCGACAGACTTTCGGTGGCGATACAAAGATCGGCATCGCCGCTCAACACCTGCTCTGCAATCTGCGTAGGACTGCCCTGGTGCAGGCTGAGCTGCACTTCGGGGTACTGCTCCATGAATTTCTTTATGATCGGGGGCAACGCATATCGCGCCTGGGTATGCGTGGTCGCTATCGTCAGCAACCCCGAATTCTGCGCGCTGAATTCCTGTCCGACATGCTTTAGGTTTTTCGCATCGTGAAGCATGCGCTGGGCGATGGACAATACCACCTTCCCCGGCTCGGTGATGGCAATGATGCGCTTGCCGTTCCGTATGAAGATCTCTATACCCAGCTCATCCTCAAGCTGCTTTATCTGCTTGCTGATTCCAGGCTGCGAAGTGAACAGCGCCTCGGCCGCGCTGGATATGTTCAGCCCCTGACGGACAACCTCGTTCAGGTAGCGCAACTGGTGCAGATTCATGCCCGCCCCCTAATCACTATTAATTATAAAATCTTAACATTAAAGTATTTAATTGCATAAAAAATGCTGGCTAGAATCCGCTCCATGAATTTTCAGGGAGCGTTTTCATGGATTGGGTTTATGCATTTTCTGGACTGCTGGTCGGCCTTGCCGTCGGGTTTACCGGCGTTGGCGGAGGATCTCTCATGACGCCGCTACTGGTGCTGATTTTCAATGTCTCACCCGTGATAGCCGTCGGAACCGACCTGCTTTACGCATCGATAACCAAGATGGCAGGAGCCTTTGTCCATCAAAAGTGCGGCACAGTGGACTGGAAAGCAGTTGGCCTGCTGTCGGCGGGCAGCCTGCCAACCACGCTGCTCATCGCGCTGCTGCTGAAACACCTCTCTCTGGATGAAAGGGTCATGGGCAATCTGGTCAGCAGCGTTCTCAGCGCAGCACTGCTGCTGACAGCCGCCGTGCTGCTGTTCAAGGACAGCATCAGGAAAGCCCTCCTTAGCCGGAACAGCAATGCGCATGAATCGCATCACCGCCACCTTGCCGCAGCGACCATCGCCACGGGGGCCGTTGCGGGCGCACTGGTGACCGTGTCCTCGATAGGCGCAGGCGTGCTGGGCACGGTTTCCCTGCTGTTTCTTTATCCGCGCATGTCGACAGCCAAAGTGGTCGGGACCGATATCGCCCATGCAGTCCCGCTCACAGCCATCGCAGGCATGTGCCATCTCGCATTGGGCACGGTCGACCTGAAACTGCTTGCCAACCTGCTGATCGGTTCCTTGCCCGGCATATGCATAGGCAGCCATCTGAGCAGCAAGGTGCCTGAAAAGGCATTGAGACCCCTGCTGGCAGTCATGCTCGCCTTGATCGGCGGCAAGATGATCATTTCATAGGAGAGACAAGAGTGAATATTGAAAACTTATCCGACCGCGAGGAAATAGTCCGGTTCGAACAGGCGCTCGGCGCATTCGACTCAGGACAAATCGATGCGGAACGCTTCACTGCCGTGCGCTTGCAACAGGGCGTGTATGGGCAGCGCCAGCAAGGCGTGAACATGCTGCGCATCAAGATACCCGGCGGAAGACTGGTCGCCGATCAGCTGGATGCGATCGCGGACGTGGTGGAAAAATATGCGCAGCACGACGTTGCGCATGTGACGACGCGCCAATCGATACAGGTGCACTTCATCCCCCTCGGGAAAACACCTGCCGCCATGCATCGACTTGCAGATGCAGGACTTACCACGCGAGAGGCCTGCGGCAACACCATACGCAACATGACCGCATGCCCTCTGGCAGGCGTATGCCCGAAGGAGCATGTGAATGTCGGTCACCATGTGAAGGAGGCGACCGCACACTTTCTGCGCAACCCGCTCAACCAGCAATTGCCCAGAAAATTCAAGATCAGCTTTTCAGGTTGCGAGGCTGATTGTGCGCAGGCGATGATGCACGACTGCGGCCTGATCGCGATGACAAAACACGGGCAACAAGGCTTCAGCGTGCGCGCCGGCGGCGGACTCGGCCACAAGCCGCGCGAGTCCATCGTGGTGGAAGAATTCATTCCCGAGAGCGAATTGCTATTTGCACTTGAAGCGCTGGTGTCATTGCACAACAGGTATTCTGACCGCACCAAGCGCGCCAAATCCCGCCTCAAGTTCCTCGTGGAACGGTTCGGCAGCCAGGGATTCCTGGAAAAATACCGCGAGGAATTCGAACGAACCCGGCAGGCGCTGGCCATTCATCCTTTCCCGAAAGGCCAGTGGCGCGAGCCTGCGGGCGATGAAATCCCCGGACCCGGCGCCCCCAGAACATTGTTTGCACAGCATAAGACAGGATTATTTGCATTGCCCGTCGAACTGCCGACAGGGGAAGTATCCTCGGCAAAGTTGCGCGGCCTATCCCGCCTTATGCGCACCCACGGACTGAACCTTGTGCATACCACACAGGACCAGAACCTGATCATTCCGAATGTCACCGGCGCAATCCTGCCTCTGCTGCGCATTGGCCTGGCATCGCTTGATTTGCATGAGCCTGCAACAGGGAAAAATGTGGTGGCCTGCCCCGGCACGTCGACCTGCCGTCTCGGCATCACTGCCAGCACCCTGGCCGCATCCAGGCTTTCCGGGGGAAGCGCTGATCTGCGCATCCGCGTGTCGGGCTGCCACAACGGCTGCGCGCAACCCGAGACCGGTGACATCGGCATTTACGGGGAAGGCAAGCGGATACACGGAAGGCTGGTTCCGCACTATCAGATGTTTTTTGCTGGAAACGGCATCGGCAATGGAAGTCTGGCCATCAAAGGCCCCTCCTTGCCGGCTGCCCGCATCGAGGAGGCGATCTCCCGCGTCCAGGCGGCCCATCTCGAGAGCGGTCATCCGAGTTTCTTTGTCTGGGCAAGATCCCTGCCCAAGGACTATTTCGGCGACTTGCTGGCAGACCTCGCAGAAGTGAAAGAGGAGGATCTTAAATCCGTGATGAAGGACCATGGCGATGAAAGCGAATTTCGCGTGTTGCAATTGGGCGGCGGCGAGTGCGCAGGAGCTAGCCAGACCCGGATCGGAGCGAACTTCTTCGAGGCCGCCCATGAACGCAAATACCGCAGCGCGCTGGAATTTCAGCGGAAGTATCCCGATGCCGCGCAATGCAACGAAGCCATCCTGCGCCTGCTTGGTGCCGGGCTCGCTCAGCTCAGGGGTGAACATCCGCAGCATGATCTCGAAGGATTGTCCTTGCAGTTGCGCGAGCTGTTCCCCGGAGAAATCAGCAGTGATTTTTCCGATATCGTTGAAAGGTTTGCGCAGCGCCGTGACACCACGGCGGAGGAGCTTGCGCATTTCAGCAAAGCCGTGGATGGCTGGACCAGGAAAGTGTCGAGATATGCCACCGAAGCGGATGCGCAACTGGACCTGACCGAAAGCAGCCTGCTGGCTTAGGAGAAAGACATGCAAAAGAAAATTGATCTTGCCGTAAACCTGTTGCTAGAGGCTGTGCGCGAATTCCCGAACCTGTGCTTTGCCAGCAGTCTGGGTGCAGAGGACATGGTGCTGACCGACATGATAGACAGGCACGGGCTGGAGATCGAGATCTTCACCCTGGACACAGGGCGCCTGCCTCAAGAAACCTACAGCCTGATGCAGAAGATATCGGAACGCTACCGTGTGCCGTTGAAGGTCTATTTTCCCGAACATCAGTCGGTTGAGGACTACGTCGGAAGATATGGCATAAACGGATTCTACGACAGCATGGAGTCCCGCAAGGCCTGCTGCCATGTTCGCAAGGTCGAGCCGTTGCGGCGGGCGCTCAAAGGCAAGGATGCATGGGTGACCGGCCTGCGCCGCGCCCAGGCCGTCACACGCAGCAACATGGAACTGTCGTCGTTCGATGCCGAATTCGGCCTGCATAAGTACAACCCCCTGCTGGACTGGTCGCACAAGGATGTATGGTCCTACATCAGGAGTCACGACGTGCCCTACAACAGGCTGCACGATGAATTCTATCCCAGCCTGGGCTGCGCCCCCTGCACCCGCTCCGTGACCGTTGGCGAAGACATGCGCTCCGGACGCTGGTGGTGGGAAGACGAAAGCAGCAAGGAATGCGGCCTGCACTCAGCCAAGGTGCCGTCACAGACAAAAAGTTCATACCCTTTCATGGAGAAATCATGAAGTCATTCGGTCACCTGGATGCGCTGGAATCTGAGTCTATCCATATCATGCGCGAAGTTGCCGCGGCCTGCAGAAATCCTGCGCTTTTGTTTTCTGGCGGCAAGGATTCCATCGTGATGCTGCGCCTTGCGGAAAAGGCATTTCGCCCCTGCAAGTTCCCTTTTCCATTGGTGCATATAGACACCGGGCACAACTTTCCGGAGGTGATAGAGACGCGCGACAGACTGGCAGCCAGCCTCGGTGAGCGGCTGATTGTGCGCTCACTTGAGGATTCGATCAGGCGAGGTTCCATCGTGATCAGGAATCCGGATCTGCCGCGCAATCCATACCAGTCGGTCACGCTGCTGGAAACCATCGCAGAATTCGGATTCGATGCATGCCTGGGCGGCGCCCGGCGGGACGAGGAAAAAGCGCGGGCAAAGGAAAGGATATTTTCGTTCCGCGATGAATTCGGCCAATGGGACCCCAAGAACCAGCGACCAGAACTATGGGACATCTACAACACGAGGGTGCATCAGGGTGAAAATATCCGCGTGTTTCCGATATCGAACTGGACCGAACTGGATATCTGGCAGTACATAGAGCGCGAAAAGCTGCATATCCCAAGCATCTACTACGCACACCAGCGGAAAGTGATCCGTCGCGGCAATGCCGTGATCCCCGTATCCAATCTCGTGAAACCCAAATCCGGCGAAACAATCGAAGTCCTTTCGGTGCGTTTCCGCACGGTGGGAGACATGACCTGCACTGCACCCGTGGAATCCGATGCCATCAGCATCGGGCAGATCATCGAGGAAACCGCAATGGCCCGGATTACCGAACGGGGGGCGACGCGCATGGACGACCAGACATCCGAAGCATCCATGGAACTGCGAAAAAAGGAAGGATATTTCTGATCATGAGCAATACGACGCAACTGCTTCGATTCATCACGGCCGGCAGCGTGGACGACGGCAAGAGCACGCTGATCGGCCGCCTGCTGTTTGACGCAAAATCCATCTTCGAAGACCAGTATTCGGCGATCTCGTTGACCAGCAGAAAGCGCGGCATGGAATCGGTCGACCTGTCATTGCTGACCGACGGGCTGCAGGCAGAGCGGGAACAGGGGATCACCATCGACGTGGCCTACCGCTATTTTGCGACCCCAAGACGCAAATTCATCATCGGCGACACGCCGGGCCACGAGCAATACACAAGGAACATGGTGACTGCGGCATCCACCGCCAATCTCATCATCATACTCGTCGATGCGCGACGCGGCGTGCTGGTGCAGACAAGACGCCATACCTATCTTGCAAGCCTGGTCGGCATCCCGCATATCGTGCTGGCGGTAAACAAGATGGACTTGGTGGAATACTCGGAGTCGCGCTACCGGGAAATCTGCGCCGAATATCTTGCATTTGCATCACAGCTCGGTCTGCACGATGTCAAATGCATACCCTTGTCGGCATTGTCAGGCGACATGCTCGTCGATCGCGGAGAGAACCTTTTATGGTATCAGGGGCCTACTCTCATGGAGTGGCTGGAAAATGTCGAAATCGGACACGATTTGAACACCCGGGACTTCAGATATCCCGTGCAGTGGATATGCCGCCCGCAAACCGGCACGCATCACGATTTTCGCGGCTACATGGGGCGCATCGCTTCAGGAGAAGTATCCGTGGGGGATCCCATCACGGTATTGCCATCCGGGAGGACCAGCCATGTGCTGGAAATCTCCACCTATGACGGGAAACTGGATGTCGCCCATGCGCCGCAATCCGTCGCGATAAGGCTGACCGATGAAATCGACATTTCGCGAGGAGACATGCTCGTCAAAGCCGACAACCTTCCGGGCGTTTCAACGGAATTCTGCGCCATGTTGTGCTGGCTGTCCGAGACTCCGCTCGACAGAAATCGCAAATATCTCGTCAAGCACACCACGAGAACCGTGAAATGCCTGTTCAAAAGCATAGACTACCGCATCGACGTCAACACGCTCGAACGGCATGCCGGACCCGCAGTGAACATGAACGATATCGTGCATGCCGTAATCCGCGTGCAGCAGCCGCTGGCCTACGACAGCTACCGGAAAAACCGGGCCTGCGGCAGCTTTATCGTGATCGACGAGACGACAAACGACACTGTCGCGGCGGGGATGATGGATTGACACTCTCTAACACCCGATTTCACGAAGACATTGAGAATGGAAAAGAAAAAATGGCACTGATGATTACCGATGAATGCATCAACTGCGACGTGTGCGAGCCGGAATGCCCGAACGACGCGATTTCCCAGGGCGACACCGTCTATGTGATCGATCCTGAAAAGTGCACCGAGTGCGTGGGGCATTACGACACGCCGCAGTGCGTCGAAGTGTGCCCCGTGGACTGCATACCCAGGGACCCGAAGCACGCTGAAAGCCGCGAGGCGCTGGAAGTCAAATATGGAAAGCTCATGGCTGCAAAAACCCGATATTCCCGACCCGCATGATAGAGCGCCGTCAAATGCGGGGCTTGCGCTGATCCGCCCGCAATTTCGGCATAAGCAGCTCGTCCACATGATCCGGATCGAGCAGCCTGCCTGCCGCATCTTCCAGCGGCTGCTCGAAATCGTTCCAGCCGCGCACGCCCGTCTTGAGCGAGACCACATTTTCAAAACCCATGCGCAACAGCATGTCGGTGGCCAGCACCGAACGCTTTCCGGAACGGCAGATCACCACGATCTCCTGGTCGCGCCCTGATGCAAGCGAAGGCTCTGTCTCGTCGTAATCCCACTCGCAGGATTGCTCCAGTATGCCTCTTGGCACGTTGATAGAACCGGGTATGCGCAGCGTCGCAAATTCCGAAGGCTCCCTCACGTCGAGCAGCAAGGGTTTGTTTCCCGACTTGATCAAACGGCTCAGATCCCATGGCATGATCTCCTTCACGCGCGTCAGCGCCTCAAGGATCAGATCGTCGTATCCCGCCATTTCATTCCTTCCCAAAAAACCGCATTGTAAGCCCTCGAACGGTCAGCCTGCCACAAGCCAGCCTGCAGCAGCGCTTGCAATGACCACGAGCCAGGGCGGCAATTTCCAGAAAACAAGCGCAACCAGAAAGATCAGCGCCAGCCCGAAATCCCTGGGGCCGTGTATGGTGCCGGTCCACACGGGACTGTAGAGCGCAGAAAGCAGAAGGCCCACGACAGCGGCATTGATGCCTGAAAGGGCGGATCGGGCGCGCAGATTGCGGCGCAGCCGCTCCCACAGAGGCAGAGCGCCCATCACCAGAAAAAATGAAGGCGCAAAAATCGCAATGAGGCATACCATGCCGCCGGCCCAGCCCGATGGCTCCATGTCCATCGATGCGCCGAGAAAGGCCGCGAAGGTGAAAAGCGGGCCAGGCAATGCCTGAGCCGCACCATATCCTGCGAGAAACGCCTCGTTGCCGACCCAGCCCGGAGGCACGACAGCCGCCTGCAACAGGGGCAGCACGACATGGCCTCCGCCGAATACGAGTGCGCCTGCACGATAGAATGCGTCCACCTCCCAGACGAGATGTCCTGGCACGGCACCTGCCAGTACGGGCAGGCCTATCAGCAGAACAAAGAAAACCGCAAGCCAGGACATTCCTGAACGATGCGTGAGCATGACCGGAAGCGGCTCGTGCGCTTCCGCCCTGTCAGCAGGGAACAACAGCAGCCCCGCAAGGCCCGAGAGCGCCATCACGGCTGTCTGTGCGGCAATCGAGGGCATCATCGACGAAGTCGCGGCGGCGATGACCATGAGGGTTATCCGATGGCCTCCCCTGCAGAAGTTCCGGGCCATGCCCCAGACTGCCTGCGCCACGACCGCCACTGCGGCGATCTTCAACCCGTGCAGCACGCCCGAAGAAAGCAGCTCAGGGCGGCCTGAAATCCCCTTCGCAAAGAGGATCATCGCGATCGCCGAGGGCAAGGTAAAACCGGCCCATGCCGCGACAGCCCCCAGGTATCCGGCCCTGGCAAGTCCCAGCGCAATGCCCGCCTGGCTGCTCGCGGGTCCGGGAAGAAACTGGCAGAAGGCGATCAGGTCTGCATAGCTTTTCTCGCTCAGCCAGCGCCGCCTGGTTACGAACTCATCTCGGAAATAGCCAAGATGCGCAAGCGGACCGCCAAATGAAGTCAGACCCAGGCGGAGAAAGATCCGGAATACCTGCCACGCGCCTTCCTTACGTTCATCGGCGGGCATCGTAGCGCTGGTCGGTAACGGGAGGTGCCGTCGGGCGCTGGATCACGATGAATCCTCGCCCTGCAGACTCATGACAGGAAGTGCAGGCGCGGGAGAGCTGATCGTAAGCCCTGGCAAAATGCGCGCCATCCCTTTCGTCTATCGCCTTCACAAGCTCGGAAAGGGGTTTCCTCGTGGCAGGCTCCAGCATTTCGGCGATGGGCTTGCCCTTGAAGTCCGGCTGATACCTTGCAGCATCCTCGAACCCTTCCTTCAGCTCACCAAGTTCATAGGAAGCCAGCGGCCAGTTTCCTCCCTTGGCGGCAAACCACAGCTTGGCGTGCCGCATCTGGATCGAGCCCATGATCTCGCCCAGGCCCGGCACATAGGTTTCCGGCTCCCGCGGTGCAGCCTGAGCGATGCCGGATAGAAAAAGCGCAAGCAATGCAAAAAATTTCATCTTCGATCCCCTTTAAGCGGCGCGCATTATCCATCAAAGCTGGAATGCCAGCCACAACAGCATGCCCTCCGCGATCTCCCTCCAGATCCTCGGTTTTCTCGCGAGATAGGGATTCGCGTCCTTGATGCGGGCAGCAAGCCAGTCCGAGAAACGATGCACATCGTTTTCATCGTAGAACGCGACCATCATCTCGTAGTTCAGAAAAAGGCTGCGCTGGTCGAGATTCGCCGAACCCACGAATGCGACTTCACCGTCGATCACGACCGCCTTCGCATGTATCATCGAAGGCAACAGCCATACCCTGCCGCCGGCCGCCGTCAATTCGCGCAACGCCCTGTGCCTTGCCATGTCCGCAAGGCGGTGGTTGGATTTTCTTGGCAAAAGCAGATCGACCTCCACCCCCCTCCTCGCGGCAAGCGTGAGAGACATCAGCAGAGTGGGGTCCGGGACGAAATAGGGGGTGACGGCGTAAATGGACTTCTTCGCATTGAAGAAACCCGAGACCAGAAGCGTATAGAACGTGTCGTCAGCCTGATCGGGGCCGCTCACGATCAGCTGCCCTCTGCCTTGTTCCGGAACACTATCCTCAGGGACGCTGCGATGCGCAATTCCCTTTGCAAACTCCCAGTCGTGGTCGAACTGCCTGCCTGCCTGATGCGCAAGACCGCCATGCAGGTCGAAGGAAAGATCGACCCAGGGAGCAGCCCCATCGCCTTCGAAATATTCTGCTGCCAGATTCCTGCCGCCGCACCAGAGCCATTCCCCGTCCGCGATGACCATCTTGCGGTGGTTGCGCAGATTGGTTCGTCCCTTGAGCGACGAACGCAACGGCGGCACGAACAGCGCAACCTGCACCCCCGCATTGACAAGCTCGGAAAAGTCGGTGCGTGCGCCAAGATATGCGCCCACCCCGTCGACCAGCAGCCTCACCCTGACGCCGGCTTTTGCCTTCTGCTTCAGAAGCCCGGCTATCTCCTCGCCCAGCCTGTCGCGCGCGAAGATGAAGGTGCAGACATCGATGGTGTGACATGCACGCTCCAGCATGCTGCGCATGGTCTTGAGCGCCTGCCTTCCATCCTCATGGACAAAAAGGTCATGACAGGAGGAAGCATCGGGAAGCGCCATCACGGCTGCGAGCTGCTGCGTGCGCGCAGTCAGTGTATCGGGGACATGCAGCGTCGCCTCGCGCCTTGCCGGCCTCAGCCCGACCACCTTGCGGCTGCCGAACATCAGATAAAGCGGCAGCGCAAGATAGGGCAGCAGAATGAGTGAGAATACCCATGCGATCGCGGCCGAAGGATGGCGCCGAAGATGCAGCGTGTGGGAGGAAGAGACATAGACTATCAACCCCGCGATCGCAATCAGGCCGTGCAATGTCATCCAGTGATTCAGCATGTATCCCCATCCATTCACCCCGGATACATGTTACCACGCTGCTTACTGCTTCTGTTTGCCCTTCCAGTGGAAATAGAGGTCGCGTCCTTCCTTGCCGCTCAGCGTGACATCCTGGATCTCGGTCAACCCCTTGAAGCGCGCGCTGACCTTGTATCTTCCATCCGGCAGCATCACGTAGAGCATGGGGCCCGCATTGGGCAGCGCGAAAACCGGATTCCCCTTCGCGTCGAAGATCACGACGGAGACACTGGCGACAAATTCGTCATCCTTGCGCTCGGAAAAAATCAGGCGCAGCGGAAACTCGTGCGCGACCCTGTGCATCATTCTTTCCTCGTCGTTGCCAACCCCTCCGTTCATGTAGGTTGTGACGACAAAGGTCTCGACGACGACGGGATCCACCACCATGGGTTCGGCCGCATGCGCCGGCGTTAAAAGAACAGCCCCGGTGAGCGCCGCGATGAATTTCATGATCTTGATCATTTCATGCTCCTTTCTTTAGCCATGACTCAGAAGTGCTTCTTGATTTTCTGCCAGAAGGTGAGTTTGGGCGTCTCCTTGCATTCCGTGACCAGCACGGGAACGAGCTTGTCCGTTTCGTCTACATCGACGACGGAATCGACGGGTTTGCCCTTTTTGCTGTAACCTTCGGCCCAGTAAACGACCTTGGGCTTCACCACATCGTCCAGCGCCACGAATTCCTTGCAGCTCATCTTCATCGGCTTCGGTGCCACAGCGGCTACTTTCGGCTTCTGTGCCGCATGCTCCGTGATCTTCTTCATCAGGGGCTGATCAGGCGCATCCTTGCATTCCGTGACCAGCACGGGAACGAGCTTGTCCGTCTCGTCGACATCGACGACGGAGTCGACGGGTTTGCCTTTTTTGTTCAGCCCTTCCGCCCAGTAGACGACCTTGGGTTTCACCGTATCGTCCAGAGCCACGAAATCCTTGCAGGTCATCTTCCCGGGCGACTGCGTCTCCGCCATGGCCTGCATCGCATATCCTGCATAGAGCAGACCAAGAAACATTGCCATGAATTTCATTTTTTCCTCCTCATCAAAGTTGAAAAAAGACTTCCAATCGACTTCACCCCTGCCACTTCCAGTTGCGTATTTCCGGCATGTCCTCGCCATGCCTGTTGATGTATTGCCTGTGCTCGATCAGCCTGTCCTTCAGCTGCTGCTTGAGATAGACGCCCCTGTCGCCTGTCTGCGGCAACCGGTCTATCGCATCCATCACCAGATGAAAGCGGTCCAGCTCGTTCAGCACCGTCATGTCGAAAGGCGTGGTGATCGTCCCCTCCTCCTTGTAGCCGCGCACATGGATGTTGCCGTGATTGGTGCGCCTGTAGGTCAGCCTGTGGATCAGCCATGGATAGGCGTGATAGGCGAAGATAACCGGCTTGTCCTTCGTGAAGAGTTCGTCGAACTCCTTGTCGGAAAGGCCGTGGGGATGCTCGCTCTGCGGCTGAAGCTTCATCAGGTCGACGACATTGACCACGCGTATCCTGAGCTCCGGAAGATGCTCGCGCAGTATGGAAACGGCAGCCAGCGTCTCGAGAGTCGGCACATCGCCGCAGCAGGCCATCACAAGGTCAGGCGAGACCGCCTGGTCGTTGCTCGCCCAAGCCCAGATGCCTATGCCCTGCGTGCAGTGTTTGACCGCAGCATCCATGGACAGCCACTGCGGCGCGGGATGCTTTCCGGCAACCACGACGTTCACGTAATGGCGGCTTCTCAGGCAGTGGTCCATCACCGACAGAAGGCAGTTGGCATCCGGCGGGAAATACACTCGAACCACCTCAGACTTCTTGTTCACCACGAGATCGATGAAGCCGGGGTCCTGGTGCGTGAAGCCATTGTGGTCCTGGCGCCAGACATGCGATGCCAGCAGGTAGTTTAGCGAGGCGATCTTGCGGCGCCAGGGCAGATGCGCCGTCACCGTGAGCCATTTTGCATGCTGGTTGAACATCGAATCCACGATGTGTATGAATGCCTCGTAGCAGTTGAAAACCCCGTGGCGCCCCGTGAGCAGATAGCCCTCCAGCCAGCCTTCGCACTGATGCTCGCTCAGCATCTCCATCACGCGTCCGGAAGGGGCGAGATATTCATCGCCTTCCAGGGTCTCGCCATCCCACTGCCGCCTCGTCACCTCGAACAGCGCCTCAAGGCCGTTGGAGAGCGTCTCGTCAGGGCCGAACATGCGGAACCGCCTGTCGTTGAGCTTCACGACATCGCGCAGGAAGGGCCCCAGCGCATGCGTGTCGCCAATACCGGTCGTTCCGGGTACGGGCACTGGAACCGCGTAGTCGCGGAAGTCCGGCATGCGCAGATCCCTCAAAAGCATGCCGCCGTTGGCATGGGGATTCGCCCCCATGCGCCTCTCGCCCCTGGGGGCGAGCGCGGCCAGTTCCGGAAGCAGCCTTCCCTGTTCATCGAAAAGCTCCTCGGGACGGTAACTTCTGAGCCATGCCTCCAGGAGCTTCAGATGTTCAGGATGCAAATTCGGATTAAGCGGCACCTGATGCGCCCTGAAGGTGTCCTCAATCTTGCGGCCGTCCACCACCTTCGGGCCTGTCCATCCTTTCGGGGATCTAAGGATTATCATGGGCCAACGCGGCCTCGAGCGCTTTCCTTCGACTCGCGCCTCATGCCGGATTCTCCTGATCTCGCCTACCGCGCAATCCAGCGCCGCAGCCATCGCCCGATGCATGTATTCAGGCTCGCTTCCCTCGACAAAGATGGGCGCCCAGCCATAACCGACGAACAGCTTTTCCAGCTCCTCGCGGGATATCCTTGCGAGCAGCGTCGGGTTGGCGATCTTGTAACCGTTGAGATGCAGTATCGGCAAGACCGCGCCGTCTCCAACGGGATCGAGGAATTTGTTGGAATGCCACGAGGTTGCCAAAGGGCCCGTCTCCGCCTCGCCGTCCCCCACCACGCAGGCGACGATGAGATCCGGATTGTCGAAAACCGCCCCGAAGGAATGGCTCAGGGAATAGCCAAGCTCGCCGCCCTCATGGATGGAGCCCGGGCACTCCGGCGAGGCGTGACTGGGGATGCCGCCGGGAAATGAAAACTGTATGAACAGTTTTCTCAACCCTTCCTCGTCCTGGCTGATGTCAGGATAAATCTCGCTGTAGGTGCCTTCGAGGTAGGTATGGGAGACGACCGTGGGGCCCCCGTGCCCCGGCCCCGAGACGTATATCATGTCGAGGTCGTATCGGTTGATGATGCGGTTGAGATGCGTGTAGATGAAGTTCTGCCCGGGCGTCGTGCCCCAGTGCCCGAGCAGCATGCGCTTGATGTCAGACGCCTCAAGCGGCCGTCTAAGCAGCGGATTGTCATAGAGAAAAATCTGGCCAGCCGAGAGATAATTCGCTGCCCGCCAGTAGGCATCCATCCTGCGCAGCAGGTCCGGCGACAATGCTTCGTTCTGATTTTCGGGTATTTTCATTTTCTTTTCCCTGTCAATTTTGAATCGCCAGCATCGAAGAGACCGACTTGGCGATCATGAGTTCCTCATCGGTGTGCATCACCCGCACGACCACCCTTCCATTCGAGATCACAGCATCGTTTCCGGCATTGCGCATGCCGTCGATCGAAATGCCGAGAAATGACAGGCCATCGCAGATTCTTTGCCGGATGTCTGGCGCGTTCTCGCCCATGCCGCCGGAAAAAACCAGCGTATCCAGCCCGTCCAATGCCGCCGCATAGGAACCGATCAGCTTCTTCACCTGATAGCAAAAGAGCGCAATGGCATCAGAAGCGCGCTCATCCGACTTTTCCCGCATCAGCAGGTCGCGCATGTCGGAACTCGTTTCCGATACGCCCAGAAGCCCTGATTCGTGGTTGACGACCCTCGCATATCCTTCGGGGGTCAGCCCCTCCTTCTGCATCAGATAGCTTGCGATGCCGGGGTCCATGTCGCCCGATCTCGTGCCCATCATGATGCCCGATGCGGGGGTAAAGCTCATGCTGGTGTCCAGCGGATCCCCCCGTAAAACCGCGGCAAGGCTTGCACCGTTGCCGAGATGGGCGAGTATCACGCGTCCGCCTTTGGCTGCCGGATCGCCGATGCGGGCCAGCTCCTCCATCAGAAACTGATAGGAGAGACCGTGAAATCCATAGCGCCTTACCGCCTTGTACCTTCTCGGTATGGGCAGAAGCTGCGCCACACGCGGCAATCCACGATGAAAGGCGGTATCGAAGCAGGCGAGCTGCCTGACATCGGGCAGCCTTAGCTGAAAATCCTCTATCAGCGCAAGCTCGGCTGGCAGGTGTTCCGGATCGAACTGACTGAGATCTTGCAATTCCTCCAGCATCTCCCGGTCTATCCAGTGCGGGCTTTGGTATCTTTGCCCTCCGTGAACCACGCGATGGCCGATTGCCACCAGCGCATCCCGGTCCAAGTTCTCCATCAGCAGATCGGCTGCAGCCTTATGCCCGGAAACCTCGACCTGTTTCGACTCATGGTGCCCGCCGCTCTTCATCCTTAGGGCCGTTCCTGGAAGACCGATCCGCTCTATCTCCCCTTCCAGGATGCGCGTGAGGCTTGCAAACCCGAAAAGCGCAAACTTGATGCTGGAAGAACCTCCGTTGAGTGTCAGTATCTGTTTCATCATCAAGCCTGCCAGAGGATGCGATGGGATTCCAGGGGAATCGAAACGCCTTCGCGATGGGGAACGATCCTCGCCGTGTAGTGCCCTGCAGGACGCGTAGCGCTCACCTCGACCCTGTACGCATAGCCCGCACCGACAAGCTCCCGTACCCTGACCATGCCATGGCACTCGGGGGGCGATCCGTCGACACCTTCCGCATAAAGCTCGACGCATACCGAATCCGGATCGAGGTCATCGAGGTAGACCTGTATCTCGAACACATGCAGGCTGTCCGTGCTGCTGATCCTCATCTCCCCGAATCGCAGCGAATTCCATTTGGAATCCAAGTCGCGCTGCCACTCGATCAGGTCGACGCCCATCCTCCCCTGCTCCGCCGAGCGCGCAAGATAGGCCCTGGCCGCCGGCAGGTAATGCTTTTCGGTATACTCGCGCACGGCACGGTTGCTGGAAAATCGCGGCGTCAGCCTCGCCATGCTCTCGCGCATCCTGTTGACCCAGGCCACCGGTATGCCGCGTTCGTCCCGCGTGTAGAATTCCGGTATCACCTGATTCTCGAGCAGATCGTAAAGGGCAAGGGCCTCCTGTTCCTCCCAGACGGGGTCGCTGTCGTGTTCCTGTCCGTCGCCCAGGGCCCAGCCAACTTCCGGGGTGTAGGCCTCGGCCCACCATCCGTCCAGCTCCGAAAGATTGATGCCGCCATTCACCAGGACCTTCATGCCGCTGGTGCCGCAAGCCTCCCATGGGCGCCTTGGCGTGTTGAGCCAGACGTCCACCCCCTGAACAAGCTGTTCGGTCAGCTGCATGTCGTAGTCTGCCAGGAAGATCACATGCGGCCTGACCTCGGGCCTGCGGATGAAATTAACCCATTGCCGTATCAAGGCCTGCCCTTCCTTGTCTGCAGGATGCGCCTTTCCCGCCATGATGAGCTGGACCGGGCGCTGCGGATTCGTCAGCAGGCGTATCAGGCGATCCGGATCATGCAAGAGCAGATTGGGCCTCTTGTATACCGCAAATCGCCTTGCAAATCCGAGCGTCAGCGTGTTGTGGTCGAACAGGTGCCTGACGGCCCTGACCGCCTCCGCGGAAGAACCCGATGCGGCAAGCTGCCGTGACAACCGCTCGCGCGCATACTTCACGAGCGACATGCTGGCATCCGTCCTGAACTCCCAGAGGCGCGCATCGGATATCTGCCTTATCTCCTGCTCCATCGATTCCATCGTCCCCAGCCACCGCGCCTTGCCGCAGGCCTCGGTCCACAGCGCATCGGCCTTCGCGGAATCCCAGGTCGGCATGTGCACGCCATTGGTCACATGGCCGACCGGTATCTCCTCCATCGGCCAGCGCGGAAAGAGCGGGGCGAATATTTTCCGGCTAACCTTCCCGTGCAGGGCGCTCACGCCATTCACCGATCCGCTGCCGCGTATCGCGAGGTAGGCCATGTTGAAAGGTTCGGTCTGATCGTCCGGATCCCTGCGGCCCAGCGCCAGAAGATCGCGAATGCCGATGCCGAACTGCCTTCTTGCATACCCCCCGAGATATTGCTCTATCAGTTCGGGCGAGAAACGGTCGAATCCCGCCGAAACCGCGGTGTGCGTGGTGAAGAGGTTGCCTGCCCTGGTCACGGCCAGCGCCACCTCGAAGGTTTGCCCCGTTTTCTCCATGAAACTGCGAGCGCGTTCGAGAACCGCGAAAGCGGCATGCCCCTCGTTGAGATGGCAGACCTCGGGCCTGATGTTGAGCGCTTCCAGCAGCCTCCATCCGCCTATGCCCAGCAGCATCTCCTGCTTCAGGCGCAGCTCCGGACCTCCCCCGTAAAGCTCGCTGGTGATGCCCCTATGCACCGGATAGTTCGCCGCATCGTTGCTGTCAAGAAGATAGAGCTTCACCCTGCCCACCTGAACCTGCCATGCCCGCAGCCATACCGAATAGCCGGGCAGCACCACCTCGAGCCTCAACCATTCACCGTTTTCCTTCCTGAGGGGCGTAACCGGAAGCTGGCCTGGATCGTTATAGGGATAAAGCGCCTGTTGCGCGCCGTCGGCAGCAATCGCCTGGCGGAAATAACCCTGCTGATAGAGCAATCCCACCGCCACGACCGGGACTCCCAGGTCGCTGGCCGCCTTCATCTGGTCTCCCGCCACATTGCCCAGCCCCCCGGAATAGATCGGCAATGCCTCGCTCAGCATGTATTCCATGCTGAAATACGCAACATGGGTGAGGCCGGATCCGGGATAGGCTTCCTGAAACCACGCCGTCGTCTCGAGCTCTTCCCGCCTTTCCTGAAGCAGATCGTCCACGCTCTTGCGAAATTCTGGGTCACCCAGTGCCTGCTCTAGCTTGTCGCGCGAAACCGTCTGCAAGACGACCCAGGGATTCTGCGTCAGCTCCCAGAGCGCATCATCAAGCCTCCTCCAGATGTCGTCCGCGCCATGCCCCCAGGATGACCGGATGTCCAGCGCAAGCTCCGACAAGGCATCAAAACCTTCCACATCGGAACATAGCAGCGTATTCTTGGCATGGGGTTCATTCATGCAGACCTCCCTGTCAGACGATGGCCAGTCGCGGAAACACCAGGCGCTTTGCCTGATCGAGAAGCAGCGCGAAAGCCGCTGCAGAAAAGAGCAAGCCCGCCACCAGCATTCCCGACAGCGCGGTCACCCACCATCCGAGGACCGCCATGATGCTTACCAGCGCAATGTCTCCGGCGCTTGCCAGGGCCATCCATCTTCCAGGTGCAAACGACCAGAGGCGTCCGTCCGTGCGCAGCACATAGACACAGGCCTGATTGGTGTACACGAGGATCAGGAACACCACGGTCTGCAGCGCATCCGCACTCAGATGCTGGGTATCACGTATCCACCAGTAGGCAAAAAAGGAGAATGCGAGGGACAGCAGCGCGAATATCAGCGCCGCCCCCATCAGATTCGGCACGGCCCAGCGCTGAGGCCTTGCCGCGACCTGAACGCGGTCGGATGCGATCGCCATGGTCACGAAATCGTTGGTGAAGAGCAGCAGCACGATCAGCGTCGACGATATCACGAAACCGCCCGTAAGCCACAGCCCCAGCGTCAGGAACACCACGATCTCGAGCGTCTTGAGCGTCTTGTTGAGCGTATAGGTCAGCATGCGCCTGTGCACCTCGCGCCCCGTGCGAACCACGTCCATCACGCCTTGCAACCCTTCCCCGGTCAGCACCACGCCGGCTGCGGCCTTCGCCACATCGGTAGCGCTCGCGACGGCAACCCCGAGTTCAGCCTGGCGCAACGCGGGCGCATCGTTGACGCCATCTCCCGTCATGCCGGTCACATGCCCTGCCTCTTGCAGCGCGCTCACGATATGATGCTTGTCTTCAGGCAGCACGCGCGCGTACAGATCGCAATCCTCATGACTCTGTGCATCGCACGCACGCTCTCCAAGCCCGAGCATCGCGCCTATCGCCTTCGCCGTCTCCAACGAGTCGCCTGTTGCCATGCGCACCCTGATGCCCAGCCGCTTGAGTTCCGCGATCAGGGCAGCGGCATCCTCGCGGGGCGGATCGGACAAACCGACCAGCCCCAGAAGCTCGAATTCCCCGCCATAACCGGATGCCACAGCGAGGACCCTGGCTCCGCTTTCGGCAAGGCTGGCCTTCGCCTGATCCAACGCTTCCTGGGAAGCAGGATCCAGCCTGCAAAGAGAGCCTATGACCTTGGCTGCACCCTTGATGGCATGCCATTCCTTTCCGTCCACCTGATAGACACCCATGCTGCGCCGGTTCCCCGGATCGAAGGGCTGGAATGCCTTTCTGGCAGGCGCATCCTTCAGAAGACCACGGGCCCTCGCAGGCCCGAGTATGGCCATGTCGAGCGGATCCTGTGTCGCATCGTCGCTTGCAAGCGCCGCCGCGCGCAGCACGCCATTCTCGTCCATGCCGTCAGCAAGCGCCACGACCCGGGACAAAGTGAGCGTGTTCTGCGTCAGCGTTCCGGTCTTGTCGGACACCAGCGTATCCATCGCCGCCGCCTCTTCCACTGCAGGCAGGCGCGTTACCAGCACCCCCCTTTGCGCAAGCTGCAGGCTGCTGATCGCCGTGGCGAGCGTATAGGTGGCAGGAAGCGCCACGGGGACCGAAGCCACCAGCAGCATCAGCGAGAATACGGCGGTATCCAGCAGCGGCATGTGGTGCAGCAGGGCATAAATGACAACCGCGACCACCAGTGCAGCATCGAACAGAACCAGCCTTTTCACGATCGCGAAGATGGTGAGCTGCATGTGGCTCGGCGCATTCGAAGTCCTCACAAGCTCGGCGGTTCGGCCGAAATAGGTGCGGGAACCGGTGGCCGTCACCTCCCCGCTGGCCTCCCCCTGGCGCACGATGGCGCCGGTATAGGCTGACTGGTCCGGGCCTGCATCGACAGGCAGGGATTCACCCGTGAGGGCCGACTGATCCAGTGCCACTTCTCCTTCGCGCAGCACCAGGTCGGCAGGGACTATGTCCCCTGCTCGCACATGCACGACATCCCCGGGCACGACCTCTTCGGCCGGCACCATTTTCCACTGGCCGTCGCGCAGCACGCGCGCATTCACATGAAGCTGTTTGCGAAGCAGGGCCAGCGCATCCTTCGCCCGCTGTTCCTGGGCGAAGGCCACCAGCGCATTGAATGCGAGCAAGGCGGCGATGACCAGCGCCTCCGTCCTGCGCCCCAGAAGCAGCTGAAGCGCGATCACCGCTTCCAGCATCCATGGCACTGGCGCCCAGAATTTTGCGAGCAGCTGCCGCCAGGCTGGCACGATTTTTTCGGCGATGGCATTAGGACCGGTCTGTTCCAGCCTCAGTCGCGCCTCATCCTCGCTCAGTCCCCGGACAGATGATGGATCTAGAGCCTGCATCCCCTTCCCCCAAGTCAGACAGTCTGACCATTCAATGTGCAACCCGTTCCCGACTCCCGCCCATGGCCACGAAAAATGCCGTCGTATCCTGCAGCCTCTGCGCGCAAGCCTCGAGATAATTCAGCCTAGCCTGATGATATTGCATGTCGGCGCTCAGAACCTGAAGGTAGTTGACCATTCCAGCCCGGTAATTCGCCTCCGCCAGCTGCAATGCATCCCTTGCAGCTTCAAGTCCCTCCGAATAGGCCCTGGATATTTGTGCATCATGCTCCAAAGCCCGCAGCGCGTCCGCGACCTGCGTCAAGGCACTGATCACAGTCTGGCGGTACAATGCCTGACTCTGCCGATAGGCCTCCACAGCCCCTGCTTTTCTTGCGGCCAGCGTGCCGCCATCGAAGAGCGGCGAAGCGATATCCGGCCCTATGCTCCAGAAGCTGCCGCTTTTGGCGAGCAGATTGTTCATCGAAGTGCTGTTCTGTCCCAGGGAAGCGCTCAGCGTGAAACTCGGAAACTGTGCAGCGCTCGCCACCCCTATGTTTGCGCTTGCCGCATGCATCGCGGCCTCGGCCGCCAGTATGTCCGGTCGCTGGCGCACCAGTTCGGAGGGCAGCGACAGCGGCAGCCTTTCGGGCAGGACCAGATCGTCCATCGTGAATTCGGGCGGCTGCCATTCCGCGGGTGCATGCCCTGTGAGGCTTGCCAGCAGATGTTCTGACTGGCTCCTCTTTTGCTCGAGCGCGGGCAGGGACGCCTCTAATGCGGAGAGCTGGTTCTGCAAAGCGAGCACGGTCGAATAGGCGGCCACACCAGCCTTGGACTGCTTTTCTGCAATCGCGATTTCCTCCTTCTGCAAGGCGACCATCTGTCTTGTCAGCTCGGCCTCATCGCGATAGGCGGCCATCGCGATGGCCGAGTTGACGATGTTTCCTGTCAATGCCAGATAGCTGGCCTGCATGATCGCACGCTGCTGGTCCGCCTGCGCTGCCAGATTCTCGACCATGCGGTGTTCGCCGCCAAACACATCCAGCGCATAGCTCACCGATGCAGAGAGCGTGACCAGATTGAAGATGGGGGCCGGGGCATTGCTGCCAAAACGCTCAGGCGAGAATTTCTGCCTGGAAGCCGATGCATCCAGGCTCGCCTGCGGGTAGAAGACTCCGTATCCCGCCCTCAGGTTGTCGTAGCTTACACGAAGGCTGGCCTCTGCCGCTTCCAGGGTCGGATTGTTGACCACGCCTTCTTCGACCACTGCATCCAGTTCCTTTGAGCGATAAAGCTTCCACCAGCCAGAAACAGGTTGTGCTGCCTGCTCGAAATGCTGGGATACGCCTTCTGCCGCGACCGTGTCGACCGGATCCTGTTTCCGGTTGTAATGCGTGACCTCGGGCGCCTTCGGCGGCACAAAATCGGGACCCAGCGTGCAGGCAGCAAGCATCGCCCCCCATAGCGCGGACAGGCGTTTTGCCATCCTGCTCATCTGTCTTCCCCTATGTATACGTCGACGAGCTGCCCTGGATAGAGCGCAACATCCCTTGGCCTTTTGAACCTGAAGATGACTGGCAGCACCCTGACGTCCACCCTTTCCGTCCTCTGGTTCGACAGCTCGATCTTGGGCGTGACATAGGGCTGGACCCTGACATATTCCAGGGGTATGTTGATATCGCTTCCCCTTATGAACATGCGCGCATGCATTCTGGATGGTGCGGGCAGCCTGCCGACCAGTATCTCGTCCACATAACAGCGCACATCAGCGGTGTCTCCCGCACTGCCCATCACGACCGGCGGCATCAGGTTCCCCGTATAGCTGTCGTAAGCGCCCTGGGAGGAGACATAGCCTCCCGCTGCGGCATTGACAGCGAGCACCGTGCCCGCAGACGGCGCCTTGACCACATACTTGGAAAGAAGTACGGAAGACGCCTGATGGCTCTTCAGTGCAGCCTGATACTGCTTCTCTGCGACCGCAAGGCTGGCCTTCGCCACTTCCACCGAATTGCGCGCGCTGTCCAGAACGTCGAGGCTGACCGATCTTGCATCCATCCGATGGGATTTCTCCTGCTTCTCCAGGGTGTCCATGAGGCTCTTGAGATTCGCCTTGGCCAGTGCAATCTGCGCAAAGGCCGCATCGGCCTGGGCCTTCTGCTGTTCGACGGTTGCGCGCTGCAGCGAGTCGTCTATCGATAGCAATGGCGTGCCCGCCTGCACATGCTGCCCTTCCGCAACCGCTATCCTCGTCACGGCACCTGACACCTCCGGATAGATGTTGATGTTTTCGCCGCTCTCCTGGCTGCTTTCTACGATGCCGTTGGCATATATGCCCTTTGCATAGGGATTGGACGCGGGATTGAAGGCGGGCGGCTGAGGCTTGTTCTTCAGACCGTAGAAATGCGCGCTGATGAAGCCGCCCAATATGCCGATGATGGCAATCGCGATCAGTAGCCTATTTCTCATGCCCCTCCCCCTTTATCCTGCCGTCTTCCATGTTGATGATGCGGTGCGCATATTCGAATATCCTGCTGTCATGGGTGACGATGACGATGCAGCGCATGTCGCTTAGCACATGCTCCCTGACGAACTCGAGTATCTTTCGTCCGGTATCCCCGTCCAGCGATGCGGTCGGCTCGTCGAATATCAGGATGTCCGGACGGCTCGCGATCGCGCGCGCGATCGCAACCCGCTGCTGCTCGCCGCCGCTCAGCTTGACGGGAGGAAGCGATGCCCTTTGCGCAAGCCCGACGACTTCCAGGTACTCATGGGCGACCCTGAGCGATTCCTTCCAGTCGCGCCTCTTGAGGATCAGGGGAAGCGCGACATTCTCGACCGTGCTGAGCCTTGGAAACAAGTGATAGTCCTGGAACACGAAGCCTATCTTGTTGAGCCTGAAATCGGCGAGCTCGTCGCCCGACATCTTCCAGATATCCCTGTCCTCGACCAGAACCTGGCCGGAATTGGGCTTCAGAATGCCCGAGATCATGCTCAAGAGCGTCGTCTTTCCGCTCCCGGAGGGGCCCACGATGTAGAGCATCTCGCCAAAACCGGCCTCGAAGCTCACCGACTTCACCGCCATGGTCCTGGCATCGCCCTCGCCAAACCACTTCGCAAGTTCTGTCGCCTTGATCGCCAGGTTCGCCATTTCACCCTCTGAAGATGTCGAAAGGTTCTATCCTGATCACCTTGCGTATGCCGATATAACTCGAAATGCCCGCAATGATGAGCACCATGACAAACGCGATGCCGAGGTTGAGATAAGTGATCTGTGCGGCATAGTCCGGCATCCTGAGCTTTGCCAGGATGATGACCAATGATGCCAGCCCCACCCCCAGACCGTAACCCAGAAAGGCCGTGAAGCCCGCCTGGAACAGGATCATCGAAACCAGCTCACGCCCCTTTGCGCCTATCGCCTTCAACGCACCGAACTTCTCCAGATTCTCGAGTATGAATGTATAGAATGTCTGCCCGGATATCGAAAGGCCCACGATGAAGCTGATTGCCGTCATCAGCATCACGTTGATGCCAAGGCCAGTCTGGTACTTGTAGAAATTCGATATCTTGCCGATGAACTCGTCGTCGGTGAGCGCCTGATATCCGAGCTTGCTGACTTCCTGCTTGATATGCGGGATGTCGCTCCTGCTTTTGGGCTCAACGAGTATGTAGGACACGGTAAAACGGGTCGACGGAAGATAGCTGATCGCCCTGCTGTAGGTTGTATATAGCGTGGGTATCCCGAAAAGCCCGGAAATGTTGGCCCTGGCGATGCCGACGACCACCCCGTGGTGATCGTTGATCTCGAACTCCGAACCCACCCTGGGATTGCCAAGCTTTCTGATCTCGGCATCCCGCACGACGATAAAGCCGTTTTCAGCGTAGATGTCCTCGATCTTGCCTTCCATCAGTTCCGGGCGGCCGAACAGGGTTGCATCATCGAGGCCGATGACGGTCACTGCCTGGTACACGCCGTTCCTGAGCTTGACCTGTGCGCCACCGGAATAGAGGGGGACTGCATATTTCACGCCGTCCATGCTCCTGACGGCGTCCTGCACGTAATCGGGCACGGGTATGCTGCTCGACACGTTGTTGACGGCGGGGTCCAGCACCCACATCCTGGCGCCTATGTTGGTCACGGTGGACGAGGCTCTGGACAGGATACCGGCAAACATCGAGGTCATCATGACCATCAGAAAAACCGCAAACGTGATCCCCACGAGCAGCGCGGCGAACTTTCCCTTGTCATTGACCAGCAGCTTGAATGCAATTTTCAGGATGCCACTCATGCAGAGCCCCGCGGTGGAAGTTTGTCTGAATATACACCCAATCGGTTAAGGGTTCACGCAGGCATTTCAGGCCAGTGGCTCTATCCCCCTCAGTCTGACCAGCGCGACCGCCCTTGCCAGCGCATCGATCGCCTGCGTACGCGCATAGCTCTTGCGCCAGGCGAGCGCGATCCGCCTTGAGGGCGCAGGCTTCACAAAGGGAATGACCCTGAGCAGCGGGCTCCGGTAGCGCTCGCTGTTTGCCGAAGCGGGCAGCACGGTGATGCCAAGACCCGATGCGACCATGTTCCTTATGGTCTCGAGCGAGGTGCCCTGCTGCACTTCGGCACCCTTTCGGGTCATCTCGGGGCAGGCCTCCGCGACCTGATTGCTGAAGCAGTGGCCGGAATCCAGAAGCAGCACTTTCTCTCCTGCGAGTTCGTTGGGGTGAACGCTGCGCCGCTTGGCCCAGCGGTGTTCGCTGTTCACGACAACCTCGAACGATTCATCGTATAGGGCATGGGTCAATATCCCCTGATCGCCGAAGGGAAGGGCGATGACGATGACATCCAGCCTGCCGTTCTTAAGCATCGAGTCGAGATTGGCCGTGATGTTTTCCTCGATCTCCAAAGGCATGCTCGGCGCAACCTCCTTCAGCGCCGGAATCAGTTCTGGCAACAAATAGGGTCCCACGCTGTAGATGATGCCGATTTTGAGCGGCGATTCAAGCTGGTTCTTACCCTGGTTCGCGATCTCTCTTATGCGTTCCACCTCTTCCAGCGCTCGCTGCGCCTGTTCGACGATTGCGCCGCCGACCGGCGTGATGGCGACCTCGCTCCTGCCGCGCTCGAATATTTTCAGCCCCAGTTCCTCTTCGAGCTTCTGTATCGCCAAAGACAAGGCCGGCTGGCTGATGAAGGATTTTTCAGCCGCCCGGCGGAAACTCTTCTCCTGAGCCACGGCCACGATGAAGCGAAGTTCGTTGAGTGTCATGCCTCCCCCTTTAGATTTGAATAATAAATCAATAATGTTTAAACAATCAATTAGATCTATAAATCGACAACCGTTACATTGCACCCGTGGACGACGAGCCACCCTATCAACCTACTGTCAGGAGCGCAAGATGAAAAGACCAGAAATAAAGACCATGGCCAATCTCGAGGCGGCCTTCGCCGGAGAATCGATGGCGCACATCAAATACCGCTATTTCGCAAAGATCGCCCGCGCCGCTGGAGACGAAGAAACGGCAAACGTGTTCGAGGAAACCGCCAATCAGGAAGTGCAGCATGCCTTGGGCCACCTGGACCTGCTCTACCCAAAGGCGGAAATGACCACGGAGCGCTGCCTGCAAATGGCGATAGAAGGCGAGACATACGAATACACCGAGATGTATCCCGGATTTCTCAAGACAGCCAGACAGGAAGGCAATTCGGCTGCCGCCGCTGAAATTGCAGAACAAATCGCGGAATCGAAGGAACACGCCGAGATGTTCAGGGCAACGCTGGAAAAGGCGGCCAAGCGGTTTGCGGCGCTGGCAAGGGTCGAGGAACGCCATGCCAATCAGTACCGCGCGGTACTGGCCAAGGTTGGCGCCTGATACAATACGAACACTTTAATCCAAGGAGCATGAAATGAAAGTCTGGCAATGCGTGGTATGCGGTTTCATCTACAACGAAGCGGAAGGATTGCCCTCCGAAGGGATCGCCCCCGGCACGGCATGGGCCGACATCCCGGCCGACTGGGCCTGCCCCGACTGCGGCGTTGCGAAGTCCGATTTCGAGATGGTGGAAATCTAAAACAAGGCCCCCCGTCAGGGGGCTTTTCATTCCAACAAGGAGAATTTCATGAAACCGATCGTCGTGCTGGGCAGCGGGCTGGCAGGCTATACGCTGGTGCGCGAGCTGCGCAAACTGAACAGCGAGATCCCGATCACCGTGGTGTCCAAAGACAGCGGCGACTACTATTCCAAGCCCACCCTCTCCAACGCCTTTGCGCAGAACAAGTCCCCGGAAAGCCTCGTTCTGACTCCCGCAGCCGCGATGGCCGCGCAACAGCAATTCACGTTGCTGGCAAACACCGAAGTGCGCGCAATCCACCGCGCAGAAAGGAGACTCGACACGACAGCAGGCCCCATCGAATACGACAAGCTGGTGCTGGCCATCGGTGCCGACCCGATACGCATCCCCCTGCAGGGGGATGCCGATGTGCTTTCGGTCAACGATCTTGCCGATTACGCAAGGTTTCGCGACCGGCTGAAAAGCGCGCAATCGGTCGCCATCATGGGGGGCGGACTGATAGGCTGCGAATTCGCCAACGACCTCGCACTTGCCGGATACAAGGTTTCGGTGATCGACCCCGGCCCCTACCCGATCGCCGGCCTTCTTCCCGAGCAGGCAGGAAGACAGCTCTTGGAGCCGCTGCAGAACATGGGCGTCAGCTGGCATTTCGGCAATGCCGCTCAAGTTGTCCATGCTTCCGGCCAGTCCTTTCAGTTGACGCTGACGGACCAGACCATAGTATCGGCCGATGTCGTGCTCTCGGCCGTCGGGTTGCGCCCAAGAATACAGCTCGCAAAGGAGGCCGGGCTTTCGGTCAACCGCGGCATCTCAGTCGATGAAAAACTGCAAAGCTCGGACCAGGCGATTTTTGCGCTGGGCGACTGCGCGGAAATCAATGGGCAGACGATGCCCTATGTGCTGCCCATCATGCACGCAGCCCGGGCTCTTGCGAAGACCCTGAACGGACAGGAAGCTGCAGTGGCCTTCCCCTACATGCCCGTGGTGGTCAAGACACCCGCGCACCCGATCGCCGTCCTTCCGGTGCCCCGCGATGCGGCAGGATCGTGGGAGGTTCTGGAACAGGGCCAGGGGGTCAAAATGGGGTTCTTCAATCCGCAAAAAGAGATGATCGGATTTGCGCTGACCGGAGAATATGCCAAGGAGCGAAGCGAGATGACCGCCCGCTGCAAGGCGAAATCCTAGGCTGGCTTGCGCAGCAGATCGACGCGTATCGGCATGTGAAAGACGGCGCCGTCTTCCGTCATGTGATCCATGAACTTTAGCCTGACTTCTTCATGGAGCGCATCGCTCAAGCGATGCTGCGTGTGCGTGACCTTGAGTATCTTATTCTCGAAATCGGAGAAATCGGAAAAACGCATCGGCGAGAGAAAGAATGTCTGGCCTTCAAGCAAGAGCTGGCCTGTTTCCACGGCCCGCCTGACCGATGCGAAAGCCGCCTCCCTGACCTTCTGCTCGTCATGAAACAGCCTCAATATCTCGTTGAAATCACCGGCGAACACGGGTTCTGAAATGTAGGCCATCCCGCCTTTTCTAAGCACCCGGCGGATCTCCCCCATCGCGTCGTCCATCCTCTCCACGGGAACATGGTGCAGGGACTTGAACATCAGGACGATGTCGAATGATGCGTCCTCAGCGGGAATCGCCTCGGCCCCACCGCGCGCGAAGATCACATTGTCCGGCTTGTCGCGGCGCAGGTTTTCAGCATGCTGGATTTCATCCACTTCAAGCGCGACGATGCTAGCCACCCTGCCTTCACTTGCTATGGCCATCGTCTTTTCGGCCTTGCCGCAACCCAGTTCAAGGACATCGGCATCCTCGAGCCTCAGGAGCTTCTCGTAGATTTCTCGTTCGTCGCAGATCAGGGCGGATTCGGGGCTTGCAATCTTCATCGGCATCTCCTATCAGGGATATTCTAGCGCATAAAAAAGCCGCTGACTGCTCAGCGGCTTTTTTCTTGTTGGCGGAGTGGACGGGACTCGAACCCGCGACCCCCGGCGTGACAGGCCGGTATTCTAACCAACTGAACTACCACTCCAAATTTCTTGCCCGATTACAGACTGGTGGGTGCTGACGGGGTCGAACCGCCGACATTCGCCTTGTAAGGGCGACGCTCTACCAACTGAGCTAAGCACCCTTTACTGCTTGGCCGTTTCCGGCTCTGGCATCTTCACCTTGATGCTGGCCTTGCTCTTCGCATAGGCGAGATAAGCCTGCAACATCGCATCACCCGTCATCTGCCTCAACTGCTGGGCATATCTCGCCCGTTTCGCATCGTCGGGCGGCGCTCCATCCTTGACCGCATCCAGACGCACGATCATGTACCCGCCCTGCGGGGACTCTGCACCGACATACTGGGGTAGTTTGGCACTGTCTGCCTGAAACAGCTGGCGCACCATCTCTTGATCCAGCGCACCGTGTTTTATACGAGTGATCGTCTGAGCCGATGACCAATTCAACGCGGGACTGGACCCTTGCTGTAATTGAGCGAGCAGCATTTTACCCTGTTTTACGGCCATGTCCAGTGATTTTTGATGCAGTATCTTCTTTCTGATCTCGTCGCTCGCATCTGCGAGGCTCTTCACTGCGGCGGGCTTGTGTTCCAGCATGCGCGCAGCGACCAGCGTGTTTTCGCCAACTTCGATCGCTGCAGTATTGCGGTGATTCCTGGTCACGTCATCGCTGAATATCGCCTGCAGCATCTTGGGCGTCCAGATGTCATCCTCGGCCGCGCCTTTCGTGAGCCAGCCGCTCTGCTCGATCTTCACCCCCGCAAGCTGCGCGGCAGGCTCCAGGGTGTCGCTCTGCTCATAGACCGTGTTGCTGAACTTGTCCGCCATTTCGGCGAACATGTCCGCCGCCTTCTGCTCGCGAAGCTTGGCCAGGATGTCGTTGCTGACTTCGCTGAACTGCGCGACCTTTGCGGGCTTGATCGCCGTCAGGCTGATGATGTGATAGCCGAATTCCGACCTCACGAGATCGCTGATTTCGCCGACCTTGAGCGCAAACACGGCATCGTCGAACGGCTTGACCATCATGCCCTTGCCGAACATGCCCAGATCCCCGCCATTCGCGGCGGAACCTGGATCCTGGGAATTCTGCTTCGCGATCTCCGCAAACTGCGCAGGATTCTTCTTCACTTCCTCGAGCAGCTTGGCAGCCTTGGCCTTGACCGCATCCTGCTCTGCCTGGGATGCCTTGGGCGACACCGTCAGCAGAATATGGGATGCCTGCCGCTGCTCTGGCGTAGTGAATTCTGACTGATGTTCGTCGTAGTACTTCCTGACCTCCTCGGGCTTCACTTCAACCTTGGGGATCAGGTCCGCGACCGAGAATTTGACGTATTGAACCCTGATCTGTTCGGGAGTCTGGAACTCCTTCTGGTTCTGGTCGTAATAGGTCTTAATTTCGCCATCGTCGACCTTGATGCCGGATTCGGCCAGCGGAATCTGCGCGATACTGACGATGCGCTGCTGTTCATTGATCGCAATGAGCCTGTCTGTGACGGTGTTGGCGGCATAGCCATTCTGCGTGTAGGAATTGCTCATCTGCTCGCCGATCAATTCCCCCTTCAGGCGCTGCTCGAACACCAGAGGCGACATGCTCCGCTCCGCCAGAACGCTGACATATCGGGCCTTGTCGAACTTCCCGTCGACCTTGAATGCATCTATGCTGGCGATCACCTGTGCGATCTGCTCATCCGTGACTGTCAGCCCGGCGGAGATTCCATTTTCGATCAAAAGTTTCTGGCCGATCAGGCTGTCCATGACGGCCTGCCTCATCTCGGGTCTGTCAAACATCGCGGGATCAAAATTCGCGCCCAGCATCTGGCGCAGCCTGTCCTGCTGCTGACTAAGGGCGGTATCGAATTCCTGCTTGGTGATCTTCGCCCCGTCAACGGTGGCAGGCGCATCGGAATTCGTTGAATGTCGATATGAATCCACTCCAAAGAACACGAATGGCAGTATGATCAGGAGCAGCACGATCTGCACCCATCTTCTTTTTTCATGAACGAAATCAAACATAACGACCCCAGTTCTCCTGCGCGACAGATACGAAAAAAGGCGAACTTTCGTTCGCCTCGATTTGGCGGAGTGGACGGGACTCGAACCCGCGACCCCCGGCGTGACAGGCCGGTATTCTAACCAACTGAACTACCACTCCAAAATGTAACCCAGTTGTCACTGATCATGTAAACTGGTGGGTGCTGACGGGGTCGAACCGCCGACATTCGCCTTGTAAGGGCGACGCTCTACCAACTGAGCTAAGCACCCGACAAAGACCATCAGTTTACAGCATCTTTCAAACCTTTGCCAGCGCGAAATTTCGGAACCTTCGCAGCCTTGATGGTGATCTCGGCTCCGGTCTGAGGATTGCGACCCTTGCGGGCAGCCCTCTTTTCCACGGAAAAAGAACCGAAGCCCACCAGAGTGACCTCATCCCCCTTCTTCAGGGATTTCTTGATTGCCTCCAGCATGCCGTCAAGCGCACGGCCGGCCGCAGCCTTCGAGATGTCAGCCGAAGTCGCGATTGCATCTACCAAGTCAGACTTATTCATCTTCCACTATCCCCCTAAATAATTAATTATATTTAACGCAAGCCAAGCCTGCTTTATATCAAGACTGCAAAGCTTTGGTCAAGCGCTCAATGCTTGGTTGCAACCACGGGATCGGGCAGTACGGCATCTCCCACCATCGCAGGCACGTCGGAGTCTTCCCGAGGCTCGGGCTTGCGCTCCAGCGCAAGCTCCAGCACCTGCTCTATCCATTTCACCGGGTGAATGTCGAGCTTGTTCTTGACGTTGTCGGAAATCTCGGCGAGATCCTTGACGTTTTCCTCGGGTATCAGGACGGTCTTGATGCCCCCGCGCTGGGCGGCAATCAGCTTCTCCTTCAGCCCCCCTATGGGCAGCACCTCGCCGCGCAAGGTGATTTCTCCCGTCATCGCGACATCCGCCCTGACAGGAATGCCGGTAAGCGCTGAAACCATCGCAGTACACATGCCTATGCCCGCGCTCGGCCCATCCTTAGGAATCGCCCCCTCCGGCAGATGGATGTGCAGATCGTTTTTCTGGTAGAAGTCATCGTCTATCCCGAGCCGCTTGGTGCGGCCGCGAACCACGCTCAAGGCTGCCTGTATCGACTCCTGCATCACCTCTCCGAGCTTGCCGGTTGTGGTGGTCTTTCCCTTGCCAGGCAATACCACCGTTTCTATCGTGAGCAGTTCTCCGCCGACCTCGGTCCATGCAAGCCCTGTCACCTGGCCCACCTGGTTGTGCTTTTCCGCAACGCCATAGGAATAGCGGCGCACGCCCAGATACTTGTCGAGGTTGCGCGAATTGACGACCACCTTCTTGCTGCGCGTCTTGAGCAGCAATCCCTTGACCACCTTGCGGCAGATCTTTGAAATTTCGCGTTCCAGACCGCGCACACCCGCCTCCCGCACGTAGTAGCGCACGATGTCGCGCAGCGCCGTTTCGGTTATGGTGATCTCCTCGGGCTTCAGGCCGTTGTTCTTGATGGCCTTGGGCACGAGGTAGCGGGTCGCGATGTTGATCTTCTCGTCTTCCATGTAGCTTGAGACGTGGATGATCTCCATGCGATCGAGCAGCGCATCCGGAATGTTCAGCGTATTGGCTGTCGCGACGAACATCACGTCGGACAGGTCATAGTCCACCTCCACGTAATGATCGACAAAGGTCGAGTTCTGCTCCGGATCCAGCACCTCGAGCAGCGCAGCAGAGGGGTCTCCCCTCATGTCCATGCCCATCTTGTCGACCTCGTCGAGCAGGAACAACGGATTCTTCACCCCGACCTTGCTCATGTTCTGCAAAATCTTGCCCGGCATCGACCCGATATAGGTACGGCGATGGCCGCGGATCTCGGATTCGTCCCTCACGCCACCCAGGGACATCCGCACGAACTTGCGGTTGGTGGCGCGGGCGATGGATTGACCGAGAGACGTCTTGCCCACACCAGGAGGTCCTACCAGGCACAATATCGGCGCCTTGAGCTTGTCGACGCGCTGTTGCACGGCCAGATATTCGAGTATGCGTTCCTTGACCTTTTCGAGACCATAGTGATCCTCTTCCAGCACGGTTTCGGCCTTCTTGAGGTCAGAGCTGATCTTGGTCTTTTTCTTCCAGGGCAGTCCGATCAGCACCTCGATGTAGTTGCGAACGACGGTCGCCTCCGCAGACATCGGCGACATCAGGCGCAGCTTCTTGAGCTCCGCCTCGGCTTTGGCACGAGCCTCCTTGGGCATGTTTGCCGCCTTGATCTTCTTGTCCAGCCCGTCGAGATCCGCACCTTCCTCCTCCTCGCCCAGTTCCTTCTGTATCGCCTTGACCTGTTCGTTGAGGTAATACTCGCGCTGGCTCTTTTCCATCTGGCGCTTGACGCGCCCGCGTATGCGCTTCTCGACCTGAAGAATGTCGATCTCGCCTTCCAGCAGCCCCAGAAGATGTTCCAGGCGCTTCCTGACAGAAGATATCTCGAGCACTTCCTGCTTCTGCTCGAGCTTGAGCGGCAGATGAGCCGCAACGATGTCCGCGAGACGCCCGGCATCATCTATCCCGGTCAGGGAAGACAGGATTTCCGGAGGAATCTTCTTGTTGAGCTTGACGAACTGTTCGAACTGGGAAATCAAAGTCCTGCGCATCGCCTCCGATTCGCTTCCGCTCGCATCCTCGGCCGGGATGACCTCGATTTCCGCCACGAAATGGCTGTCTATGTCCTCCACGCTCAGCACGCGGACGCGATTGATGCCTTCGACCAGCACCTTGACCGTGCCATCCGGCAGCTTCAGCATTTGCAGCACGTTTGCCATGCTGCCTATGTTGAAAAGATCTTCCGTTCCCGGATCATCCTTGGATGCGGTTTTTTGCGCGACCAGCACGATGGATTTGCCTGCCTCCATCGCCAGTTCCAGCGCCTTGATGGACTTGGCGCGACCCACGAACAGCGGGATGACCATGTGCGGAAAAACGACGACATCGCGCAATGGCAACAATGGATGAAGCTCAACAGGAGTGTTTTGTTTGGTGGACATGGCAATTACCTTTTCGTTGTCAGGATTGCTAGATGGGGATAGCTTAAACCAATTCAATCCCTGTTTGGAAAAGATCGATCAAAAAACTCGGGAAAGCCGGCGAGAGCCTTCCCGGTTTTCTGCGCCGGATCACGCCGCCTTGGGCTTGTCCGTATAGACGATGATGGGCTTGAGTTCGCCGGCGGAAGCGGTTTCTTCCAGCACCACCTTGCTGACGTTCTCCATCGATGGCAGGTCGAACATCACGTCCAGCAGCGCATGCTCGAGTATCGAACGCAACCCGCGCGCACCCGTCTTGCGGGCCAGCGCCTTCTTCGCGACGGCAAGCAGGGCGGTTTCACGGAATTCGAGTTCCACCCCCTCCATGCCGAAAAGCTTCTGATACTGCTTGGTCAACGCATTCTTGGGTTCGGTGAGTATCCTCACCATCGCCGCCTCATCCAGCTCCTCCAGGGTTGCGACCACCGGCAGGCGGCCCACGAACTCGGGGATCAGCCCGAACTTCACGAGATCTTCCGGCTCGACATCGCGCAGCGTCTCTCCGGTCTTTCTCTCATCGACCGAACTCACGGTCGCGCCGAATCCGATGCCGGACTTGGAAGAACGGTTGCGTATGATCTTTTCCAGACCATCGAAGGCGCCGCCACAGATGAAAAGGATATTGGTCGTATCCACCTGCAGGAATTCCGTGTTCGGATGCTTGCGCCCCCCTTGTGGCGGTATCGAGGCCTTGGTGCCCTCGATCAGCTTCAGAAGCGCCTGCTGCACGCCTTCTCCGGACACGTCCCTGGTGATGGAAGGATTGTCCGACTTCCTGGAAATCTTGTCGATCTCGTCCACATACACGATGCCCCGCTGCGCCTTTTCGACATTGTAATCGCAGGCCTGAAGCAGCTTCTGTATGATGTTCTCGACGTCTTCGCCCACATAACCCGCCTCGGTCAGCGTGGTCGCATCGGCCATCACGAACGGCACATCCAGCATGCGCGCAAGCGTCTGCGCGAGCAGGGTCTTACCCGAGCCGGTCGGGCCCACAAGCAGAATATTGCTCTTGGAAAGCTCGATGCCGTCGTTCGTGTTGCTTTTGAGCCTCTTGTAATGGTTGTAGACCGCGACTGAAAGGATGCGCTTGGCGCGTTCCTGGCCGATCACATATTCGTCGAGGGTGGCGCAGATTTCCTTCGGGACCGGCAGCGCCGACTTGTCGCCCTGCCCGTTCTCCCCCTGTATCTCTTCGCGCATGATGTCGTTGCAAAGCGAGATGCACTCGTCGCAAACGAACACGGATGGCCCTGCGATGAGCTTGCGAACCTCATGCTGACTCTTGCCGCAAAACGAACAGTAAAGCAGCTTGTCACCCGATTTCTTATCGTTAGCCATGGCAAACCTCTCTCAAAATTTTCACTGGGCGCGCTTGTCCAGCACCTGATCGACCAGACCATAGGCAACCGCATCCGTTGCGCTCATGAAGTTGTCGCGATCGGTGTCGCGCTCGATCACCTCGACCGGCTGCCCGGTATGCATCGACAGCATCTGATTGAGCCTCTGCTTCAAATACAATATCTCGCGCGCATGAATTTCGATGTCTGATGCCTGGCCCCTGAAGCCGCCCAGAGGCTGATGTATCATCACGCGGGAATTGGGCAGGCAGAAACGCTTGCCCTTTTCGCCGGCCGTCAGGAGAAACGCGCCCATGCTCGCCGCCTGCCCTATGCAAAGCGTGCTGACCGCCGGCTTGATGAACTGCATGGTGTCATAGATCGCCATTCCTGCCGTGACCGAGCCGCCGGGAGAATTGATGTAGAAGTGTATGTCCTTGTCCGGGTTCTCCGATTCAAGAAAAAGCATCTGGGCCACGATCAGGTTGGCCGTGTGGTCATTCACCTCCCCCACCAGGAACACCACCCGCTCCTTCAAAAGGCGCGAATAGATGTCGTAAGCACGCTCGCCCCGCCCGCTGGATTCGACCACCATCGGGATCATGCCGATATTCTTCGTCTCTTCGTAATGCATGTCAATTTCCCATCAGATCTGTGAATGCAACGGCCTGTTCGGTGACCTTGGCGCGCGCCATCACCCAGTCCACCACGCTCTCCTCGAGCGCGAGATTCTCGAGCTCCTGATAGCGCGATGGATCGGCATAGTGCCAGCGTACCACTTCTTCCGGGTGCTCGAAACTCTGCGCATAATCCTCGACCAGCTCACGCACCTTCTGCGGATCGGCCTTGATCTCCTGCTTCTGGGCAAGATCGGCCAGGATCAGCCCCAGCCTGACACGCTTCTCAGCGCGCTCCCTGAAAAGCTCGGGCGGCAATTGCGCGCCCTTTTTCATCATTCCGCGCTGTTCCATCTCTTCGGCAGTCTGGTGCATCAGCCTGTGCATCTCCCATTCGACCAGCGAACGGGGCAGATCGAACCGGGCAACCTTGAGCAAAAGATCCATCGCCGCATCCTTGTTGCGCCCCTTCAGGCGGCGCGAAACTTCGCGCTCCAGATTGCTGCGCACTTCATCCTGCAGCCTTGCGACATCTCCATCCGCGATGCCGACCGATTTGGCGAATTCAGCATCCACCTCCGGCAACACCTGAGCCTCCACGCTTTTCACCGTGATCTGGAACGTGACCTTCTTGCCTGCCACATCCTTGCCGTGATAATCCTCCGGGAAAGTCATGTCGAAAGACTTGGTGTCACCGGCGCTCATGCCGACGATCGCAGCCTCGAACTCTTTCAGCATGCGGCCCGAGCCCGGGAAGACAGGATAGTCCTTGGCCTCGCCGCCCTGAAATGGCTTGCCGTCCAGCGTGCCAGCAAAGTCGATCACCACCCTGTCCTCGTTCTGCGCCGCTCTTGCCACCCCGGCATAGGTCGCGCGCTGCTTGCGCAGCGTGGAAATGGTGTTGTCCACATCCTCCTGTGTGAGCTCATGGGTCGAACGCACGACAGACTCGCCCGAAATGTCGCCTATGACCACTTCCGGATATACCTCGAAAGTCGCACTGTATTCGATTTCGTCGGCATTCCAGTCCGCCGTCTTCACGGTGAACTCGGGGTCGCCCGCGACTCTCAGCGACTGCGCCTGGATTGCCTCGACAAAGGATTTCTGCAACGCATCTCCGAGCGCTTCCCGGCGCGCTTCCGAACCGTAATACTGCTCAAGTATCCTGCCCGGGATCTTGCCCGGGCGGAACCCTGCAATCTTTGCAGTCTTGCCGATGCGCTTGAGCCGCTCTGCCACCTGGCTGCTCACGGCCTGCTGGGGAATCTTTGCGTTCAGTCGACGCTCTAGGGCGCTTACGGTTTCTACGCTGGTCATGCTTTAGTATCCTTCAGAATATGTATGAATGGGTTTCACGCGAGATAGGCTCGATTTTTTCAAGTCATTGAATCAGCTTTTCAAATCAGAGAAAGCGCGGCAGCCATGCCGCCGCGAGCGATGCCGCCCAACGCCTGTTCCCGAACGATTGTAACAGAATCCTGCTCATCGAGCACACCGCAAGTCCTAACACCATGACTTCCCCGACTTGTCGTATTCCCTTGCATATTTTTTCCAGTCAGCGCGAATTCTCACAGCCTGCCTTTGCGCAAGCTTCAACAATCCCGCCTGCCAGTCCCGCCTCTGGCCGAATTGAATCCATTCGTCGGCAATCGCCGCCCCTGACCTGCCGCCGCTGCGCAAATGCCCCCAGGCGACGATCTCGCCCATGCTGACGATCACCCGCTCGAGCCGCTTGAATTTTCCGTTCCACAAGGAAAGCTGCAGTCTGTCTGCCGTAGGCTGCAGCCCCTTGATCAGGAAGGGCTTGCCGTCGAAGGCCACCGCATCGAGAAATGCCGGGGAGATCGCCTGCGACCAATGCTGGATGCTGACGACGCGATGCGCTTCGCTCTCCCATCTTGGCTGGATGTGGCCAAGATGGGGCGAAAGCGCGCTCGGTGTCGCCTGTTTAAGGTCCAGCAGGAAATTCTCATCCGGGCTGCCTCGCCCCTCTATCAGCACCACATAGCGCTGAAGGCCCAGACTGCCTGTTCCTGCAATGCGCCTTGCCGCATCCAGCGGACGGTAGAATGCCGGCTGCATAGTCGCCTGTGCATATTCCCCGACAAATTCCATGACCCGCGACTTTTCTTCCGGATCGAGTTCCAGCGCATGCTTGCCATCAGCCCTGATGCTGCGCATACCCTTGCCCATGCGGGTCCTGCTGTCCAGGAACGCCTTTCTGCGCCTCATCCGCAAGGGGTTTAGAAGGTTCCTGATCATCCCGCTCGCCGTATCCCGCTCGACCCATCTGGCCTTGCCTGCCGCGAGGGCGGCCGAATAGCTTGAAAGCCCGACCCGGCAAAGCCTTTCCGCGTCCATGTCGGGCAGATTCAGGGAACCCGCCGCCACCAGGATGCTGGCGAGCCAGCGACCCAGCTCCCATGTCGCAGGGGCAAGTGCCGCCTCGTCGAAATCGTTGAGATCGAAATACACGAGACGGTTATCCCCCTTGTAGGACCCGAAATTCTCCAGATGCAAGTCTCCGCATATCCAGCCTGCGGGCGCATCGTTCAGACGCGCATCGCCAATCGGCCAGTCCTCGTAAAAAAGGTGGCAGGTACCGCGCATGAAGGCAAAGGGGTTCTCGCGCATCGCGCGGTACTTCATGGACAGCCGCTCGGCTTCACGTCCCGAATTATGCTTCAGTATGGATTCGACGATCTCGTTCATGTCAGCGCCTTGCGTCAGGGTTTAGCCTTTCCCATCCTACCTCAGGATAGGAATCGGGTCATCCAGCGTGATAAACTTGCCGGCACCCAAGACAGGCTCCCTCATCCGGGATTTTCCAATTTATGATTTTGCGTGGCCCAAACCGCCCAGATCTGCTGCAATCCGAGACACTGCCCGACATTTTCGAAGCGACCGCACGCAGGATGCCGGACAAGATCGCGCTGATTTCGGGTGCGCGCACTTTAAGCTACGCGGAACTCGATGCGGCAGCCGACCGGCTCGCAAGCCACCTGCTTGCAAATGGCGTCAAGACAGGCCAAATCATGGGCCTATGGCTGCCTCGCGGCCCCGAGCTTCTGACAGCCCAGCTTGCGATCTGCAAGGCCGGCGCCGCATGGCTGCCCTTCGACGCTGACACCCCGCCCGCCAGGATAGACATCTGCATGGCCGACGCCCAAAGCCCCGGGCTGCTCACCTGCCGCGCTTTTTTGCAGCAGCTCGAAGGCCATGCGCCTTCCTGCTGGACCATAGAGGACCTGCTCGAATCAGACGCGCCCATGCGTCGCAGAAGCAGCGAATTCGGGCCGGACAGTCCGGCCTATGTGATCTACACTTCGGGCTCGACCGGCAATCCCAAGGGCATCCTGATCAGCCAGCGCAGCATCTGCCATTTCCTGCGCAGCGAAAACGAAGTGCTGGGGGTGCGCGCCGACGACAAGGTCTATCAGGGATTCTCGGTCGCCTTTGACATGTCCTTCGAGGAAATCTGGATAGCCTATCTGGTCGGCGCGACCCTGTGGCTAGCCCCCAAGGAAATCACGGGCGACCCGGATGCGCTGACATTGGCGCTCGAGGAGAATCTCATCAGCGTGCTGCATGCGGTTCCCACCCTGCTGGCCCTGCTCCCCAGGGACATTCCCTCGCTCAGGCTGATCAATCTGGGCGGCGAGATGTGCCCGCAGTCGCTGGTCGAAAGATGGGCCACTCAAGACCGTCTGCTTTTCAACACATATGGACCGACCGAAGCCACCGTGTCGGCAAGTCTTGCGCGACTGCGCAGCGGAGAACCGGTCACGATAGGCAAGCCTCTGCCCAACTATGGCCTGCTCGTGGTGGATAGCGATCTCAGGCTTGCGCCACAGGGAGAGACAGGCGAACTCTGCATCACGGGCCCGGGTGTCGCTGAAGGCTATCTAGGCCGTCCCGATCTCACTGCGGAAAAATTCCTTGCCAATCCCTTCGCCCAGGGCGAACATGAAGCGCGGCTTTATCGCACGGGGGATCTGGCACACATCGATGCATCCGGCAACATCCACTGCCTGGGCCGCGTGGATGACCAGGTCAAGATACGCGGATTCAGAGTCGAACTCGGGGAGATAGAGGCCGTGCTCTCCAGGGAAGCAGGCATAGGAACTGCCGCGGTGATCATGAAGGATCTGGACGGCGTGGAGCAGCTCGTCGCCTATTACGTCGCCAATGCGGATGTCTCCCCGGCGCGGCTTCGCAAGAGTCTATCCGAGAAACTGCCTCCCTACATGGTGCCCGCGCGCTTCGAGGCGATGGAAACGATGCCGCGCCTGACCTCAGGAAAGATAGATCGCAAGGCGCTGCGCGCGCTGACTCTGGCCGCATCCAGCCAGCCCGACGAATCTGACAAACCGGATAGCGATGCGGAAGCCGTCCTGTTTTCCGCCTTGCATCGCCTCTTCCCGGGACAGACGATTTTGCGCACGGCTGATTTCTTCACCGATCTCGGCGGGCATTCCCTGCTTGCAGCCCGCCTGGTTTCCCATCTGCGCGAGGATGCGCGCTTTGCCAATGCGACCGTGCACGACATCTATTCCCACAGAACGCTGGGGACCATCGCCAAGGCGCTCTCGGAAAAGGAATTGCCGCCCGAGGAAGTCGCCATCAAGATAGCCGGGACGCCAAGGCTCAAGCGCATCCTTTGCAGCCTTGCCCAGGCGACCGTCATCCCGCCTCTGGTCTGCCTCAGAATGGCGCAATGGCTTTCCCCCTTCTTCACCTACCACTATTTCACAGGCGACCCCGGCGACACGATGTCGCGCGCGATATTCGCCTCGTTGCTGGTCTACCTGATCGCGAACGTCGGCAGCTTCTTCTTCGCAATCGCCGCGAAATGGCTGATCATGGGCCGAGCCGTAGCTGGACGCTATCCTCTATGGGGCGTGATGTACTTCCGCTGGTGGCTGGCAGACCGGATATGCGAGGTTCCGCCGCGGCACCTCCTTTCCGGCTCCTCGCTCAATGCGATGTATTTGAGAGCCCTGGGGGCGAAGGTCGGCCGGGACACTCTGATAGGCGCGCTGTCGATAAGGGCTCCCGACCTTCTGGAGATCGGAAACGGGGTTTCCATAGGCTCGTCCGTGAACCTGGAAAATGTGCGTGTCGAAGGAAACGAGCTCATCATGGGCAACATCCGCATAGGCGATGAAGCCGTGGTCGATTCCTATGCCGTGATCGAGGGCGAATGCTCCATCGGCGAATATGCGCATCTCGGCGGCCTCGCCTCCCTGTCCTCGGGACAGCATGTGCCCGACGGCGAGCGCTGGGAAGGGGCGCCTGCGCGCTTCGAGGCAAAAGTGGACATCCAGTCGAGAAGGCCGCGCGTATCGGTATCCAGGCTGCGCAGCGCGATGGAAGCGCTCTTCTATTTCCTGGGAGCGAACCTGGTTGCGATCGTTTTCTTCCTGCCGGTGTTTCCAAGCTTCATCCTGATCGACTGGCTGGATGGGCGCTGGCTCAACATCGCCGATGCTCACGTTGCACCCTTAAGCGCCTTCCTGACCTATCTGGCCCTTTCCATACCGGCAAGTGCGGTGCTTGTGATCGCGACCATACTGGCCTCGACAGGCTTCCGCTATCTCGTGTTGCCCAGGCTCAGGGAAGGCAGCTGGTCTGTGCACAGCATGGTGTATTTCAGCAAGTGGCTGAGCAACCAGATACAGGAGTCCAGCCTTTTTGCGCTTCACGGCCTATATGCCACCGTATATGCCCCCTGGTGGTACCGGCTGCTCGGCGCGCGCGTCGGCAAGGGCACCGAGATATCGACGGCACTGGGCGTCGTTCCTGACATGCTGACCCTGGGAGAAGACAGCTTCGTCGCCGACGGCGTGATGCTGGGGGACGAGCGCATAGAGGGGGGATGGATGAGCCTCAGGCCCACGGTCATCGGCAACCGCACCTTTCTCGGGAACGGCGCCTTCGTGCCCGATGGCAGCATATTGCCCGACGACCTTCTGATCGGCGTGCAGTCCAGCGTGCCCGAAAACGGCCGCATGAAGCCGGGCGATACCTGGGTAGGCAACCCGCCCATCATATTGCCTGCGCGCGAACAGTTTGAAGGATATGACAAGCGCCTGACCTTCGAGCCCAGCCTCATGCGGCGCATAAGCCGCGGCATCGTCGAGGGGCTGCGCATCGTGATGCCCATGGCCGTGGTGATCGCGGTGGGTTACCTCACCGTTGCGCTGGTGATGCCGCTGGCAAGCGCAGGGATGCTGCTTGATACCATGATCGCGCTGTCGCTGGCAGGATTCCTGTACGGCATAGGCTCCTTCCTGTTCGTCGTGCTGATCAAATGGCTGGCAGTGGGCCGCTACAGGACACGCTCCGTTCCGATGTGGACTTCGTTTGTCTGGAGGAGCGAGGCGGTGACGAATCTTTATGAGTCCATCGCCGTGCCCAACTTCGTGGAATTCCTGCGCGGCACGCCCATGCTGCCGCCCTGCCTGCGGCTTTTGGGATGCAAGATGGGCAAGGGCGTCTACATGGACACCACCTTCCTCACCGAATTCGATTGCGTGAGCATAGGCGACTACGCCGCAATCAACGGCTGGAGCGGCCCGCAGACCCATCTTTTCGAAGACCGCATCATGAAGATAGGCGAAGTGAGCATAGGAAAAGGCGTGACCGTGGGTCCCCGCGCCATCATCCTCTACGGCGCGCACATAGGGGACGGCGCATCGCTCGGACCTATGACGCTGATACTCAAGGGGGAGAACATCCCCAAGGGAACCCGCTGGACCGGCTCCCCTGCCGTGCCTAAGCCTGCATGATGCGCATCGAGGCGCTGAACTGGCCTCGATGCCCGGAGCGCTTGGACGGCATTGCGCTGATCCTGCTCGACCTTCCCCATGAAACACCCAGGGAAAAGGCACGGCTCATGGCAAGGGCAGTGGTGAGGAATGCGGCAGCACGCCTTTTGAAAAGAGAATCGATCACGCTGGTTGAGACGCCTTCCGGGCCGCGGATTTCCGAAGGTCTCCACGTCAGCCTGAGCTATGCCGAAGGCAAGGCGCTGATCGGCCTCTCATCTGACAGGCCGCTTGGGGTGGACATCGTCAAGATTGCCTCCATTCCGGAAGCGGATGCGCTGGCAGGGCTCTATCTTCCATCCTCCAGAAAGGTCGCCGATTTCGAGCTGAACTGGGCCAGAATGGAAGCCTGCTGCAAGGCGCTCAACCTGCCGCTTGCCGAAATGGATGAAGCAAGGGAAATGGCGTATGCAAGCTGCGATCTTCCGGAGTGCAGCCAGATCGAAGGCTACAGGATGGCAGTCGCCTTCCCGGCCAGAAGCTCGTAACCCGCAATCACGTCGAAGAGCTCCTCGTCTATGCCAGCCTGGCGCAGGTGATGAAAATCCTGGTTCAGAAACTCCAGTAACTCTTCTATGTTCTTTTCCGCGCGCTGCATCGCATTGAGACGCGCGGCATTCTCGCTCGCAAGGGATTCGGCACATGCGCGAAACAGCGAGATGAAGAGATATTCCCGTATCAGGGCCTTCAGCGTTTCTTCCCCGATGACTTCCGGCAGATTCCCGGAAGGCCAATGTTTCCTCGCAAGCCCCGCTTGCCAGGCCGCATCCAGTGGCAGGAGCCGCTGCATCACCGGCTCATAGGCCGATCCCGCCTGCGGGCGGTTGTGAAAGACATATACCCTGCCCGCCCCGTCCGCCTCCAGGGCTTCGAGGATGCGTCCGGTCGCTTTCGAGACCGCGGCAATCGAATTCGGCACCGCAAAGCTTCGGGTCATACGGTAGGATTCAAGATATCCCTGCATGCGCTCTCCGATCACGAGCACATGCTTTTCGGATGTTTCCTGCTCAAGCCTTGCGACCACGAAATCTGCGAGCACCTCGTTGAATTGCCCGGCCAATCCCTGATCCGAACCGAACACCACCGCGCATAGATTTCCAGAACGCTGAACCCTGCCCGCCTCCTTGCTTCTCAGACAGGCGATCAGCCCGAGCTCGACAGCCCGGTAATACTCGTCGAGCGATGCGACCGCACGCTCATACTGCGCGATGCCGGATGCGGAAAGCGCCTTCATCGTGCGCACAACGGAACCAAGCTCTGTCGCGCCTTCTATCTTGTGGCGCAGGCTCTGGACCGTTTCGCTCATGATGCCCGGAAAGGGGAAAGCGCATCCCCCGCGATCTGCAATATCGCAACTCTGTCGCTTTCGGCGAGCCTTTCTGCAGAAAAGAGGCGGGTTGCGATCTCATCCGGAATTTTCGCCTTGTAGAGCGCTTGTTCCGCTTCGCGCATCCTGTCCAACGGGATGCTATCGAAATGGCCCGCTGTCAGCGCAAGCAGGAGCGCGATCTGCCCCTGAACCTCGACGGGAGCGAACTCGGGCTGCATGAGACAGCTCCGGATGCGCTTGCCATGCTCGATGATCTTGAGCGTGCTCTCGTCGAGCTTGGTGCCGAAGCGGGCAAAGGTTTCCAGTTCCTCGAACTGCGCGAAGGCCAGCTTCAGATCCCCTGCGACTTCAAGATAGGCAGGCCTCTGCGCCTTCCCTCCGACCCTTGAGACGGACTTCCCCACATCGACCGCGGGAAGGATGCCCAGCTCGAAAAGCCTTGGCGAGAGGTATAGCTGCCCATCCGTGATCGAGATCAGATTGGTCGGAATGTAGGCCGCCATGTTCTGGGCTTCCGTCTCTATGATGGGCAAGGCGGTCAGGGAACCGCCGCCCAGCTCTTCCCTAAGATGGGTCGCGCGCTCAAGCAGCCTCGAATGGATGTAGAAGATGTCTCCCGGGAATGCCTCGCGCCCAGGCGGACGCCTGAGCAGAAGCGAGAGCTCCCGGTAGGCGCGCGCATGATTGGTCAGGTCGTCATACACGATCAGCACATCCCGCCCCTGTTCCATGAAATGCTCGGCGATGCTGGTCGCGGCATAGGGCGCGATATAGGCAAGCCCCGGAGGGTCGTTTCCTTCCGTCACCACGACCACGGTGTATTCCATCGCACCGTTTTCGCGCAGGCTGGCGATCGTCTTGGCAACAGAGGATGCGCGCTGCCCTATCGCGCAATACACGCACAGCACGTCGCGCTGGTTCAGGATCGTGTCGATCGCGATCGCGGTCTTTCCAGTCTGCCTGTCTCCCAGGATCAGCTCGCGCTGCCCGCGACCTATGGGCACCAGCGCATCGACCACCTTGATGCCGGTCTGCAAGGGCACGGTGACAGGGGAACGATCCATGATGTGGGGAGCCGGCCGCTCGATGGGCAGGCGCCTTTCAAAGATCACCGCCCCCCTGTCGTCAAGCGGACGCCCGAGCGGATTCAGCACCCGGCCTATCAGCCCAGCCCCCACCGGCACATCCATCACATGTCCTCGCCGCTCGACCTCGGCTCCCGCATGCAGCTGCGAATAATCCCCCAGCAATACTGCGCCGATCTCGTCTTCGTCTAGGTTGAAGGCGATGCCGTAAAGGTCGCCGGGAAACTTCAGCACTTCCTCGAAGCCCGCGCCAGGCAGGCCGGACACCCTTGCGATGCCGGTGGACAGGCTCTCGACTATGCCTATCTCCCTTTCCTTGAGCCGCGGATTGAAATTTCCCCGCGCTTCGTCGATCGCGGAAAAGGCTTGATCGAACGCATCGCCCAGCCTCATTTTTCCTCCCCGCTTCCCGCCCTGATAAGCGCGCTGACTTCCTGTTCGAGCATGCCGAGATAGTCCCCCATGCTCCAGGCGATCTTCTGGCCGCCTGCGACCAGCTCTATGCCGGAAAAAAGTCCGGAATCCTGCTCATATACAATCTCGGCTCCGGAAAATTTCCTGATGGCCTCCTCAATACTTGCCCGCAAGGAAGGCTGCAGTTCGAATGCGCTCTTCACGATCAGCCTGTCCGGAAATCCTGATCTGGCATCCATCTCCTTCAAGCGGCGAACGAACACGTAGGTAATGCGCTCCTCGAGATCGGCACCGGCAAGATCTGCGAGGGCCTTCTTGGCAATCGCGAAAACACTTGCCTGGGTGCGCCGCGCAATCTCGCGGGTCAGCGACCGATACTCGTCATTCAGCTGCTTTTGGTGCTTCTCCCTCAGGGCTTCCGTCTCGCTTCTCGCCTCCATCATCAGCTTCTCGCGCAAGGCTGCCGCATCCGCCGCCGCGTTTCTCAGCAGTTCGGCCTTCTGCCTTTCAAGTTCCTCGATCTTATTCTTGTATTCCTCGCGTTCAGCCAGGGCTTGGGCCTGTTTTTCTGCAGCATCGGCAAGCTCCGATGCGATGCGCTTCTCGCGCGCATCCAGCGCCTTCAGTATCGGCGCATACAGGAAACGCTTCAACAACCATACAAGGACGAGGAAGTTGACTATCTGGGCTGCGACGGTGAACCAGTCTATCAGCATTTCATTTTGCAGCCGTCGCGATCACATGGTTCCAGAAAGGGTTCGCGAAGATGAGTATCATCGCGACCACGAAGCAGTAGATCGCGATCGACTCTATCATCGCCAGCCCGACGAACAGTGTTCTGGTGATGGTGCTGGCCGCATCCGGCTGCTGGGCCAGGGAGCTCAATGCGGTCGAGACCGCCCGCCCCTCACCCAGGGCCGGACCTATCCCGCCTATCGCGATCGTGAGGCCCGCCGTGATGACAGATGCCGTTGCGATGAGTGTTGCGTTATCCATTTCATTCCTCCCTGGCTTTGGTTGCCGCCGCGATGTATACGGTGGCGAGTATGGTGAAGATATAGGCCTGAACAAGCCCGGTCAGAAGATCGAGCATGCTCATCAGGACCGGAAATATGAAGGGCGTGATGGTCAGGAGGATCGCGATGACCATGGAGCCGCTCATGATGTTGCCGAAAAGGCGGATCGCAAGCGCAAGCGTCCGCGAAAGCTCGCCCACGATGTTGAAAGGAAGCATCAAGGGCGTCGGATCGAGATAGGTGGCGAGATAGGATTTCAGGCCGCTTTCCATGATGCCGAAAAGAGGCACCGCGATGAACACGCAGATCGCAAGGGCCGCCGTCGTCGAGAGTGAGCCTGTCGGGGGCTCGTATCCGGGTATGATTTCGCACAGGTTGGAAAGCGCCACAAACAGAAAAAGCGTGCCCAGAAATCCGAGATATTTTTCGGGATGCGAAAGTCCCACCTCCTCGATCTGTTTTCCGGTCGTGCTCACGATGACTTCCAGCATGCCCTGCAAGCGCGGGATGCGCATGCCATCCGAGAGCCTTCTTGTGACCAGCCTTGAAGTGACAACCATGACCAGCATCAGGCCCCATGTGGTCAGGATCGTGAGGTTGAGCCTGAAAAAGCCGTGCTGCCAGATAATCACGTCGTCGGAACTAAGGTGCATATCTCCTTCTCCTTGGCAATCTGATCGCGATGAGGCGCGCGACTATAAACCCCGAAAGGCAGGCAGCGATCCTCCTCCAGTCGCCATCTCCGATGAAATAAAAGCCGCACAAAACCACCGCGCTTCGCAAGAGCAGGCTTCCCATGAACCAGAGCGCGGGTCTTTGGGATGTCAGGCCCTTGCCCACCGTCCACCAGAGCCCCCCGAAAAAGAACAGACCGAGTGCCACGCCCAGAGACAATGAAGAGATCAAGGATGCATTCATTTATGGATTTCCCTGTTTTCCTTCGCGACCCAGCGCCAGGCATTAAGGCAGCCCAGCGTCAGTCCCGCCATCAAGAGCGCAAGCGTCCATGAGTGGCTCCCCGGATAGCGACCATCCAGCCACAACCCGAGCGCCGTGCCAAGCAAGGTCGGCACGGCGACCGACCAGCCAACGAGCCCCATCATGCCAAGGCCCGACCAGATGGAGACACTCCTGCCGGCCTTGAGCTTGCGCCTCTCCTGCTCGCCCACCCTGCGGGCGAAGTTTTTCCCGGGTTCGTCAGCCACGATGATACTCCGCAATGCGGCGCAAGAAACCGCTCTCCAGCCTTGCAATCACGGAGCGCATCTGCCTCTCGTCTTCGTCGATGTCGACGAATTCCCTCTCCACCGCCTCGCGCAGTTCTCCCAGGGCCATTCCGCCGATTGCGTTGCGCACCGCGATCTTTACATCGTCCTGGGTCTTGACCAGTATCCCTTCGTCCACTGCGACATGGGTTTCTCCCTGTCCTTTGGTCTGGAAAGTCAGTATCCCGGCTGTCAGCGCCATCACGCAATCCAGCCTCCTTGGCAGTATCCCGTATGAACCATCGGGCGTTTCAGCGACGATGCGCACCACATCCTCCGCCTTTGTGTAGATCTGGTGCGGCAGCAGTATCTCTAGCCTCATGATTTCCCCTCCGCTTCGGAGATGGCGCCTATCATGTATAGCGCGCTTTCTGGCACATCCGCAAATTCGTCCTCGAGTATCCGCTCGCACCCTTCCAGCGCATCCTTCAGGCTGACCAGCTTCCCGGGGATGCCCGAGAATTGTTCCGTGGTATAGAAGGGCTGGGTCAGGAAGCGCTCGAGACGGCGCGCCCGGGCGACGATCGCGCGATCATTCGATGAGAGCTGCTCGAGCCCGAGCATCGCGATGATGTCCTTGAGTTCGGCATACTGAGCGAGCGTGCTCCTGATTCTCTGCGCGAGCCGGTAATGCCGCTCCCCCACTATGCCAGGGGTCGCCATCTTCGAGCCGGACTGCAGAGGATCGATCGCAGGGTAGAGTCCTTCGCTCGCCCGCTTTCTGGATAGCACGATGGACGCGGAGAGATGCGAAAAGGTGTGAACGGCTGCAGGATCGGTGAAATCGTCCGCCGGCACATACACCGCCTGAATCGAAGTGATCGCGCCCGTATCGGTGTTGGCAATGCGCTCCTCGAGTCCGGAGAGCTCGGTCCCCATGGTGGGCTGATATCCTAAACGGGAAGGCATCTGGCCCATGAGCCCCGAGATCTCCGATCCAGCCTGGATGAACCGGAAGATGTTGTCGATCAAAAGCAGCACGTCCCTATGCTCGTCGTCCCTGAAGTATTCCGCCATCGTGAGCGCGGCATGGCCCACCCTGAAGCGGCTTCCGGGAGGCTCGTTCATCTGCCCGAACACCATCGCCATGTTGGGCAGCACTCCCGCCTCCTTCATGTCGCGGTAAAGCTCCTCCCCTTCCCTGCAGCGTTCGCCTATGCCGCAGAAGATGCTGACCCCCGAATGGTGCCCCGCCATGTTGTGTATCATTTCGGTCAGCAACACCGTCTTGCCAACGCCAGCGCCGCCGAACAGGCCCGCCTTCCCGCCCCGCTCGAGAGGGGAAAGCACGTCGATCACCTTGATGCCGGTCTCGAATATTTCCGACTGGGTGGAGCGCCTGGAAAGAGGCGGGGGAGCGCTATGCACGCTGCGCCATTCGACTTTCTCAGGCGCTGGGAGGCGGTCTATCGCGTTGCCGAAGACATCGAACATGCGTGAAAGGATGGAAGCGCCGACAGGGATCCTGAGCGGCCCACCGCTGTCTGTCACCGTCATGCCTCGCGAGAGGCCCTGGGTCGGCGTCAATGCGATGCCGCGCACCAGATGCGAGCTCGTCTGGGTCAGCACTTCGATTGCGATCGATTCGCCCGCATGAAGCAGCGAATAGATGGGCGGCAGAAAATCCTCGAAACGGATATCCACCACGCTTCCGCGAACCGAAACGATCTTCCCGAGATTGCCCATCTCCGCCTCCGTGGCGATAGCATACACCCATTTGCACAAGGGATGATGACAGGTTCAGAGCGTAGCGAGCCAGAGCCTGATTCTGAGGCCAATCTCCGTCGTATAGCCCACTTCTATGAAACGGATCCTTCCGTCAGGGGATATGATGAAGCTCGCAGGCACCGCATTCACGCCCCACGCATGCGAAATGCTGCCGTCCGGATCGTTCAGCACGCGAAAGCCGAGATGCGCCTCCTTCATGTGCTTCATCACCTCGTCCGGGCTTCCGCTTTGCATCGCGACCGTGATGGTTTCAGGATAATCATGCGCGATGGAATCTATCGTGCCCTGATCGGTGCGGCAGATCGGGCACCAGGTCGCCCAGAAGTGCACCAGAACGGGCCTTTCCGGATGCGCGGGCAGGACATAGCGCCGGCCTTCGAGCGTTGTTCCCTGCAGCACGGGTGCAGGGCCGCTGGGCATGTCGCGCTGCTGCCATGAACGCACACCGATGATGATGAGCGCGAAGAGCAGTATCTCGAGCGTGCGCCTTCGCCAGTTTGCTGGCTTACCTGCCACGCCTGAACTCTTCGATCAGGCGGCGATCCCGTTTGGTGGGCCTGCCCCTGAAGGTGGGGCGCTCAGCCTTAAGCTGCTCCGCAAGCAGGGCGCGCCGCCTTCTGCTCTCCTCGCTCTCGGAATAGAGCTTCTGCGCCTCGCTCGCGGGTCCGCGCTTTCCCGATATGCCGAGGACCTCCACATCGAACTGGTATCGCCCGATGCGTATCTCAAGCCTGTCCCCGCTGCCCACGGCCTTCGCGACCTTGACGCGCGCGCCGTTGACCAGCACGCGCCCTGCCTCTATCGCTTCCACCGCAAGGCTGCGCGTCTTGAAGAAACGCGCGGCCCAGAGCCACTTGTCTATGCGCAGCTTCTGGATTTCCTCGCTCATGTCAGTGGACCGCAACCAGCGCGCAGGAATGATCTGTCGTGCCCTGCTCCACCTGCAGCGTGCTGTGATGGACCAGAAATTTCTCCTTCAGCGTATGCATGATGCCGTCCATGTATGCATCACCGGGATAGCCTTCGGGCATCACGAGATGCACCGTCAATGCGCTCTCCGTCGTGCTCATGCCCCAGATGTGCAGGTCGTGTATGTCGGCCACCCCCTTGCAGGATCGCAGGTAGGCCTCCACCTGCGGCAGGTCGATGTTCGCGGGAACTGCGCTCAACGCAAGGTGCACCGATTCTCGCAGCAGACTCCATGTGCCGACGACGATCACGGAAACGATCACGAGGCTCACCAAGGGATCCAGCCAGTACCATCCCGTGAAAAGCATGACGAAGCCAGCGATGACCACGCCCAGCGAAACGGCCGCATCGGCAACCATGTGCAGATAGGCACCGCGAATGTTGATGTCATCGTGGCTGCCTCTCAAGAACATCCATGCGGAAAGGCCGTTGATTGCGATGCCCACGCCCGCGACCACGACCACCGTCATGCCGGCAACCTCGGGAGGCTGGTAGAACCTCAGTATGGCCTCCCATGCAATCGCGCCGCAGGTGACGAGCAGAAACATCGCGTTGGCCAAGGCTGCCAGGATGGAGGAGCTGCGCAGGCCATAGGTATAGCGGCCGCTCGGCGCACGGCGGGCGAGGATCGCAGCCCCTCCTGCCAGCAGGAGTCCAAGCACGTCTGATAGATTGTGCCCCGCATCGGCCAGAAGTGCTGTCGAATTGGCGATCAGACCGTAGACGAATTCCACGGCGACGTAAAGCACGTTCAGGGAAATCGCGATGCCGAAGGCGCGGCTGTTCGGATCGCCGTGATGGTGGTGGGAGCAGTTTCCGTGTTGATGACCCATATGCAAACCTTGTCTTGAATATCCTTGCAGCCCGCGCAGTCGCGGGCATATCTTGCAGAGAAATATAGCACAGTCAGGCCGGATTCCCGCCCCTTTGCTGCAATTGTTATTGCAGCAAATCCCAATCTGGTTTATCCTGCGCGCCCTTTCGGAGAGGTGGATGAGTGGTTTAAGTCGCACGCCTGGAAAGCGTGTTTGGGATAATATCCCAACGGGGGTTCGAATCCCCCCTTCTCCGCCAAATCAATGAGTTAAGGTTACTTAACCTTACTTTGAATTACCTGAGCCTACCTAGAAAATTGGTTTTTACTGTGCCAAATTTGTGCCAAGTGTGCCAGATTTGTCCCGTGCATAGCAAGAACCGAAAAGTAACTTTTGGTAATTTTTTGCCGCCTTGGCAAAGTTCAGCCACAGACACACGAAGCGCTATTGCGCGACTCTTGTTGAAACGGCTTTATGAATTTACATCGATCAACTCGACTCAATCACCCTGGCCACATCACTGTGGCACTCGGAACATTTGCCGACCAGCAGCAAGTCGCCATTTTTCACTACCCCTGTGAAATTGGTAATAGTGACCTCATGGCGGCAGTGGCCGCACCAGACATTTGAGAGCAGCAGCTTTCTGATATCGCCGGGGATGGCAGCCCACAAGTGCGCTGCCGGCCTGGTAAATTTGGGCATGGATTCAACGGTCATTGATTTTACCTGTAAATAGCATAACGGCTGACCAAGGAAGTTAAAGTTGCGTTACTTGCTACGACATCGTGGGGGATGAGCAGATATTTCCAGGGCTTGCCGCCGTGCTGTGTGGAAAAGATGCTGGCATTTTTGCACCAAATTACCGCCGCATCTGCCTTAGCCTTAACGTCTGTGACATCCATGTCCTTCGCGGCCTTGGTTTCGATAAGCAGGTTATGTTCAGAGGTTGTCGCGACAAAGTCCGGTACGTACTCAGGCTGACTCACTCCAGCACGATAGTAGATGTTGAACTGCCCAGCAACCGGCCTGAACCAGAGACGGGCATCGCGTTCCAGTATTCCCGCCAAGACTCGCTCGGTATCGGAATGAAACTTCTGCACCGGGTAGGCGCACTTCGTAAAACCGCCGTACACGTACTGCGCGATCTTTCCCTTATCAGCCGGCACCTGATGTAGAGGCAGAATCTCCCCGACATACGTGAACGCCGGGGGCTTGAGCGGTGTGAAGCCTTGGCTCACCACGACCTCGGACTCCGATATATCCTCGTAGTAGTGCTGAGCCATTTGCAGGTGGATATTTTCCGCAATGTTCTTGCCGTAGTTACCCAGAATGTTGTGCAACTCGTCTTCGGTTTTCAGATAGCCCTTGAAGTGTGAAACCGCTTGGCCCGCCAAGTCATAGATCAAGTCGGCGTGTTCATCGTAATCGACGTCATCGTAGTTGATCAGCTCGCGCACGATGTAGTTTTCCAGTCTGTCTTCCAGCACTGCTGACGATTGGCCGTATAAGACCTGCTTGCCGGTTTTCAGGCCTTGACCAATCAACGCCATATCCTGCGGCTGGAAGTTCATCTTCGACACATCGAGCGTGAAGGTCCTATATCCGCTCTTCACCGGGCCCTTGGGCACGACCGAGATGCGTGGAATATCGATGGTGTGCTCCACGAACACCGCCACGGTCTTTTTGACGATCTCATTTACCGGCTGCTGCTCGGTCGCCAACAGGTCGCCTTGCTTCGGAACCATGCGTTCCTGCACGCGTTGGGCGATCTGCTGCTGTATCGCTTCCTGCGTCAGCGATGCGCTATTCGGCACAATGGATTGGCCGTGCAGCTTTTCCCGGCTGATCTCGGCAATTACATCCATTGCCACTTGCGCGATTTGCCGTTCCTCGATCGTGTTCAGGACAAGCGCTGGAGATGCACTACCATATTGCGCAGAATTGCGATGCGTATCACTTATTGCCAATTGCGGCGTGCCTGCCGTCACCGTTCCCGTAACCACATTCGCCGTGGGCTGCACCGAGATACTCTTAAGCGCAGTGCCGTTATCACCATCCGGTGAAAGTTTCAGCACACGCATACGGATGGGCGAATCTCCCTTGCCCGCCTCGTCGATGACTTCCTGAAATTTGTCATGAGCGATGATGTTCAGGCGATCCACTTCAATCACGCCGGTCTTGCGGCCGTAAGGCAGACGCAGCCCGCGCCCGATGGATTGCTCGATCAGTGTGCGGGCATTCGCCGCACGCAGCGGCACGATGGTGTAAAGGTTGGTTACGTCCCAGCCTTCCTTCAGCATGTTGACATGGATCACGATCTCGGTCGGCTCATCATAGCTTTCCACCGCCAGCAAACGCCGGATCATCTCCTCTTCCTCTGCGCCGGTGCGGCTGCTATCCACCTGGATCACCTTGCCCTGATAGCGGCCATGGAAAAACTCCGCCGACTCAACCAACACCATCAATGCGGCGGCATGGGTCGTATCCCGGGCGATCACCAGCATAAAGGGCTTCACCAACTTCTCGCCGCTCTGCTGCGCATAGGTCAGCAAGTGAACCTTGGTTTCTTCATGCACACGCACGCCGTCCATGAGCTTGATGCGTTCCAGTGCCTCTGTACTATGCGCGGAAGGGTCGAAGTTCTGCTGCGTAACCACCGCAGGCTCTTTCACAAAACCATCCTCAATCGCACGGCCCAGCGGATAGTCCATCACCACATTCCTAAACGGAACCGGTTTTGGCTTTGCCTCCACGAAGGGCGTTGCAGTGAGTTCCAAACCCAATAGTGGCTGCAGTTCATTCAGCGCACGTATGCCCGCACTGGCCCGGTAACGGTGCGACTCATCCATGATCAGCACGAGATCGGGCAGGCCCGCCAGATATTCGAAATAGCTCTGCCCAAGATATTCGGACAGCCGCTTGATGCGCGGCGACTTGCCGCCACGCACTTCCGAGTTGATCTTCGAGATGTTGAAGATGTTGATCTGCACCGGTGCATCCAGCGCCTGAGACACCAGATCGCTGCGCTGCTCGTATGTCTCGCCGGTGATGACTTCAGGCAAGCTGGTCGCAAACTCAGCGATACCCTTGAACACATACTTCGGCGTATTCGGGGAGAAGTCCGTAATCAGCTTGTCGTAGATGGTCAGGTTTGGTGCGAGTACGAAAAAGTGCCTGTAGCCATAGGCCGCGTGCAGATAGCTAATGAATGCCCCCATCAGCCGCGTCTTGCCCACGCCGGTCGCCAGGGCAAAACACAGCGAGGGAAACTCGCGCTCGAAATCTGTAAGTGTCGGGAATTGCGCGGCCAGGGCCTGTGTCATCGCCGCCAATTCCTCCGGCGAGCGCGCCCTGGAATCGCGCAAAGCGGGCACAGATTCCAGTGCGCTATGCAAATGCACCAAGCTCTCGGCCTGCGGGGCACGCAAACTCAGGCGGCCAGAAATGGATCGGACGATGGCTTCAGCGCTCATTGCTCATCCCCCGCGAATAGTCCAGCCTGGGCAGGATTGGCATTTTTATCGCCTTTTGATTTTTCTACTCCCTCTCCCGCCGGGAGAGGGCTGGGGTGAGTGGGAGCCTTGGGCAAGTTCTCCACCTTCAAACTGTAATCGTCGTGCCCCCACTCGCACTTCTGCAAAACCATCTTGGGAATTTTCTTCAAAGTCAGGTTGGGGAAACGCTCCGCCGCGCCACGGAACGCACCGCAACACACCAGCAGGCTTCTACCTTCTCCCACCTCGTCGCTCAATGCCTGCAACTGCTCGGCATTCAGCGTTTGCGTGGTCACGTAGATAAAATCACTTTCCGTGCTGCTGCCGTGCATCCAGTAATGTTGATCGCTGGGCGCGTAGGTGAAGCCCTCCAGCTTGCACAAGGCTTGCGCCAGCATCTCCGCGTTATATTCTTTATTGATGACCCATTGCCCATAGGAATCCTGCTGCAACAGGCTAGGCGCGAGCGAGTAATAGCGGAAGCCGCCGCCCCCTTGCCAGTTCATCGCCTTGCTGATGCCACCTTGATCTTCACCGTCAATAACATTTTGTAAACGTGGAACGACGTGGGTGTGGCAATGCTCACCCAGCTCAATCATGATCCAGCGGCGGCCCATCTTGTGGGCGACCGCACCGGTGGTGCCGGAACCAGCGAAGGAATCGAGAACAATATCTCCGGGTTTAGTCGCAAGATCAAAGCACCGCTTAATGAGAGCTTCCGGCTTTTTTCCTTTGGGGAACTCAACTCCACCTTCGTTGTGCAAGTTATTCGATAGAATGTCATCCCAGATACTGGTTAACGGCTCGCCTGCCACGTACTCTCCGTCGATAAATTTCAGTTTGTCTGAGTAAAAAAGAATCCTCTCTCCATTGATGAAATACATGTTCGAATGAGTTTGACGTTCAAGCAAGAGAACTTCATCGGGGGATTGTTTTGACTTATCAATCATGTCCCGCGAGGCTGTCATAAATTTTGTGTTTGAGGCATAACATGTCACCAAGGAGCATGTATGCCAAACAAGACAAGCAAGAAGAAGCCGGCGGCACTGCCGTCCATTCCGAAAGAACTGATTGACCAGATGG
>JAJZTF010000024.1 GCA_021821945.1 Pseudomonadota bacterium | reverse complement strand
CCCCGTCCAGGATGCGCTCGCGGTTTCTCTCCTTGATCTCGGCGATCCCCGGTATCGTCTGGGTTGTCGAGCGCGTGCCGATCAGGCCCAGCACATAGGGTATCTTGATCTCGTAGTCGTTGCGCTTCGTCTCCTCGTTGGGCAGCGCGAACGCCACAAGAGAAGCCGGCGCCGGCTCCGTGTGCCACATCGCCTCCATCGCCGCCAGCTTGGTCTGCTGCGCCTCGCCCACCGTGTAGCCAGACTCGTCCCCCAGCACGATCACCGACAGCGCGGAGGCAAAGCCGAATCCCGCCGCGACCCTGAACGAGCGCCTCGCAAAGTCGGTATCCCGGCCCTTCAGCAGGTAATAGCTCGAGATCCCCAGCACGAACAGCGATGCGGTCAGATAGCCTGCGGACACCGTGTGCACGAATTTCGCCTGTGCCACCGGGTTGAACACGATGGTCCAGAAGTTCCCCATCTCCATGCGCATCGACACGAACGAAAAATCCGACCCCACCGGGTTCTGCATCCAGCCGTTCGCGATCAGGATCCACAGCGCCGACAGGTTCGAGCCCACCGCCATCAGCACCGTCACCATGAAGTGCTTCCACTTGCCGAGCTTCTCCCAGCCGAAGAAGAACAGCCCGATGAAGGTCGACTCCAGAAAGAACGCCATCAGCCCTTCGATCGCCAGCGGCGCGCCAAAAATATCCCCCACGTAGTGCGAGTAGTAAGCCCAGTTCGTGCCGAACTGGAATTCCATCGTGATGCCCGTCGTCACCCCCAGCGCGAAGTTGATGCCGAACAGCTTGCCCCAGAACTTCACCATGTCCTTGTAGATCTCGCGCCCCGTCACCAGATACGTGAGCTCCATCGTGACCAGCAGGAACGTCATCCCCAGGGTCAGCGGCACGAACAGAAAATGATAAAGCGCGGTCACCGCAAACTGCAGCCGCGACAGGTCCACCAGTTCAGTGCTGATCATTTGCGTTCACTCCTTGTTGATTGACCGTCAGCAGCGCCCGGCTGACCTGTTCGGCCGTCGGAACCTCTTCCGCGCGAAAGAAAAAGAACCAAAGACCGAAGATCAACAAAACCTTCAGCAGCAGGACCCCTGTCATTTCCCAGCCAAAGCGGGATATTCGAATCATTTTCATCTCCCTCCAAATGTACCTGTCCGATGAAATGCACAAACCGTGCCAGTCATGCGATTTTCAGAAATACGTTTTTCATCACGATGTTTTTTATCGGTAAAAATTTGCAGCACGCAGTTTCCAATGCATGCAAGAACCATTGGCCTGACCGCCAGAAATGGCAGTATCATTTGTATCACCACGCTGATAAACTGCCAGAATTGACACAACCCCCATCTGAAATGCCAAACAGCCAACTCTCCGAACTGCTGTCCTACCTCAACAACAAGCCGGAACCGCACATCGTAATGGACAGGAATTACACGATCGTTGCAGCCAACAAGGCCTACCGAACACAGCACGGGGATACGCTGGTTGGGAGGCATTGCTACGAGGTATCACACCACTTCACGCGCCCCTGCGACGAGGCCGGGGAATCCTGCCCGCTGAAGCTCAGCGCTGCGACAGGGCTTCCTCAGCGCGTGCTTCATCTGCATCACACGCCAAGGGGCGAGGAGCATGTCGATGTCGAGCTGACGCCGATACGCGATGCAAAGGGTGAACTCATATACTTTGTCGAGATGATGCACACCATAAGAGGTGCAAGCGCAAACCCTTCCGCGCAGGGGCTGGTCGGAAGGTCTGCGGCTTTCACCGCAATGCTGGGCCTGGTCAGGCGCGTTGCACAGTCCGAAGCGGCAGTGATGCTGCTGGGTGAGTCGGGAACCGGCAAGGAACTCGTCGCGCAGGCGGTTCACAATGCCAGCGCGAGGGCGAACAATCCCTACGTGGTCGTGGATTGCTCCGGTGTCACGGAAACGCTGTTCGAGAGCGAGCTTTTCGGCTACGAAAAGGGCGCATTCACGGGCGCCACCCAGCGCAAGCTCGGGCTGGTCGAAAGCGCAAGCGGCGGGACCTTGTTTCTGGACGAAGTGGGCGACATTCCGCTCGCGCTTCAGGTCAAGCTGCTCAGGCTGCTCGAGACGGGCACATACCGGCGCGTCGGCGGCATCGAGCCATTGCGCGCAGACTTCAGGCTCGTTTCGGCAACCCACAAGGACCTCAAGGCGATGGTCGAACAGGGAAGCTTCCGCAAGGATCTCTACTATCGCATCAGCACCTTCCCCATACACCTGCCGGCATTGTCCGAAAGGCGGGACGACATCCCGCTGCTTTCGGAAGCCCTGCTCTCGCGCATCAATCCGGGACGAAAATTGCACCTGCATCCGGATACGCTGGACCGGCTGTCATCCCATGAATTTCCCGGGAACATAAGGGAGCTGCGCAACATCCTTGAGCGCGCAAGCCTGATGACTGACGGCGACACCATCATGCCCGAACACCTGGATCCCGAATTCACCGGCTTCAGGATAAGTGTAAGGCAGGAAGGCATCGTGCCGCTGGAGCAGGCAGAACAAAATTACCTGCAATGGGCGCTGGCACATCACCAGGGTGACAGATCCTCTCTGGCTGAAAAGCTGGGAATCAGCGAACGCACCCTGTACAGGAAGCTCCATCCGCAAAACGCGAAGTCCGACTAAAAGGGCTTCAGCCGGGCTCCGCCTCTTCGGTCGGCAAAGGAGCGAGCAGCGCAGCGATGTCTTCCTCGCCGAATTTGGCGAGCCCCGCGCCGTCTTCGGAAAGGATGCCTGCCGCAAGCTCGGCCTTCCTCTCCTGCAGTGCCAGGATCTTTTCTTCTATGCTGCCCGCCACGACCAGCTTGTACACGAAAACATTCTTGGTCTGGCCGAGCCGGTGCGCCCTGTCCGTCGCCTGGTTCTCGACCGCGGGATTCCACCACGGGTCATAGTGGATCACCGTGTCCGCCGCAGTGAGATTGAGCCCCACTCCGCCCGCCTTCAGGCTGATGAGGAAGATCGGCACCTCTCCTTCCTGGAAACTTCTCACCACTTCTTCACGGTTTTTCGTATCTCCCGTGAGCTTCACATAGCCCAGCCCTTCCTTCACGAGCGCCGCCTCTATCAATTCGAGCATGGATGTAAACTGCGAGAAGACCAGTATGCGCCGGCCCTCGCCGACAAGCTCGGGCAACATCTCCATCAGCAGGTCAAGCTTGGCCCTCTCCTTGACCTTCTTCGCGCTGGCAAGCTTCAAGAGTCTCGGATCGCAGCAAACCTGGCGCAGCTTGAGTAGCGCATCCAGGATGATAATGTGGCTGCGGGCAAAGCCCTTGTCGGCGATCTCCTCGCGCACGCGTCTATCCATCGCGACGCGCACCGCCTCATACAGATCGCGCTGCATGCCTTCGAGCTCCACCGTCCTGATGATCAGCGTCTTCTCGGGCAGCTCCTTGGCGACATCCTCCTTGCGGCGGCGCAATATGAAGGGGCGCACCCGCTGCGCCAGTAGATCGCGCCTCGCCCTGTTTCCATGCTTTTCTATCGGCGTGCGCCATGTCTTTGTAAACGACTTCGCATCTCCCAGAAAACCCGGCAAGAGAAAGTCGAATTGCGCCCAGAGCTCGCCCAGATGATTTTCCAGCGGCGTTCCGGTGAGACACAATCTGTGGCGCGCATTAAGACGCCTCACCACCTGCGCCGCCTGGCTCGTGACATTCTTGACGGTCTGCGCCTCGTCCAGTATCAGCAGGTGATAGTCATGGGCCATCAGCGCTTCTTCATCGCGCCAGAGCAGCGGATAGGTAGTGAGTATCACGTCGTATTTTGCGATCAGAGAGAACCTGTCCGCCCTCTCCTTTCCATGCAGAGACAGCAACCTTAGCTGAGGGGCGAACCGTTCGGCTTCGCGCTTCCAGTTGAAGATCAGCGAGGTAGGGAGCACGACGAGGGAGGGCCTGTCCATGCGCCCTGACTGCTTCTCGATCAGAAGATGCGCCAGAGTCTGTGCGGTCTTGCCCAGCCCCATGTCGTCGGCCAGTATGCCTGCCAGGCCCTGCTCGCGCAGGAACTGCAGCCAGGCCAGGCCTTCCAGCTGATACTGGCGCAGCTGCAATGCGAATCCTTCGGGCGCACTGACTGCCCGGACGCCCTCCGTATCCTTCAGCTTCTCGGCCAGGCTCGCTACCGCATCCATGCCCTTGAACTGCCAGCGCTCCATGCCGGCCAGCGCGTTGATGCGCGCAACATCGAAGCGCGACAGGCGGATTTCCTCGCTGCCTGTTCTCGCATCGAACAGCTCGATCAGCGTTCGCGCCAGCGGCTTCAGTCGCTGCGCCGGCACGCGCACCATGCCGCCTTCCGGCAATTCCAGCGCGATCGCCTCATCGTCCTTCATCTTCTCGAGCAGGATGGCATCAAGCCAGCGCGCATCCCGCCTGAACAGGTCGTGCAGCATGGGTGCCAATGGGACGCGCTGACCGTTGACCACGATGCCCATGTTCAGGCTGAACCAGCCATCCTCCTGCTCGTCGAAGTCCCCGACCCATGCATCCACTTCCAGCATGAGATGGCGAAATCCCTGTGGAATGACAAGCTCCCAGCCCGCCGCCTTCATCTGCGGCACAGCATGCTGCATGAAGCCGCCCCACGCCTTTTCGTTCTCCAGAACGTACACAGGGTAATCGAGCGTCACGCCGGACAGGCCAAAACGCGGCATCTCCTCAAGGCCGTAGTCCCTTAGCGACTTGAGGAAGCGCTGCTCGCGCTTCGTATCGCGTTTCACGCGCACGGTTTCCCCGCTCTTCAGCGTGACGAATTCGCCTGGATGGTCAGGGCGCAGCGTAGCCTCTCCGTAACGGAATCGCACATAAGCCCAATCCCTGACCTGAGTGCCAAAACCATAGCCGCGGAAACGCCCCATGTAGGCGGGCGCAGATGTCTCAAGAACCAGCACGGGCTCAAGATCGGCGGCAATCGTCCGCAGCCTCAGCGACGTGGGGGGAGGCAGATCCGGCACCATCTCGCGAAGCACTTCCGATACCACGGGCACGTCGATTTCCCTTAAAGGCGGCATGCTCAGCAGCTGGGCAATCTGCATCGGCGGCTGCGCGAGCTTCAAAAGACCAATTTCCCCGGCCGCAGCATCCAGGTACCACGTCGCGTCCGGCATCGCCAGCGTCTCCACCATGACGGAGCCGCGCATGATCCTTGGCACCATGTTTCCCGACTCATCGGCTCCCCAGTCTAATCTGGCATCGCGTACAGGTCCCTGTTTCAGGCGTATGGGTGCGGACATCAAATAGCGGTTTCCCGCCATCCTTTCCATGAAAAACAGCCTTTTGGTGGACAGCGCACCCTCCAGGATCTCCCTGCCCTGGGCTCCCTCCAGGATATTGCCGTCATATTTTTCCCACTGCCTCCAGAGCAGGCGCAGTATCGGCAGGTCTTCTTCCGAAACAAACAAAGGCGGCTTGACCAGCGCGCGTTCCATGTTGTGCCATTCTTCCATGCTTCCCAGCAGCTGGCCCTCGTGCGACAGCCTGGCCTTGTAGGTCAACATCGAATACCCGTTCGAATGGGGCTTTTTGGTCAGCACATAGCACAGACGCTCGGGACGCTGGGATGGCTTGGCCTTCTTCTTGGCGGCCGTGCTTTGCGCCTTCCTGAATGCCTCGACCCAGGCCAGGAGCGCGGGATTGACGACAGGTGCGCGCGGCAGGGCCAGCGCGGAAAGCAGGACGGCTGCGGTATGCTTGCATTTGTATCCCACAGGACAACTGCAAACCGGCCTGATGCCGAGCATCCCGGCCATGTCGTTCTGGAAAGTGATCTCGACAGCATAGGGCAGCTTGGCCGTACCCTTTACCTGTGCCGTGATCTTGTCTGCCTGAACCTTGAGCTGGGAAATCGAATTCAGATATGCCTTGGCCTTGTTCAACTCCTGCATGCTGTACCAGCGGACCACATCTGATAGCGTATATGTCTTGGCAAGTGACATGGATTGGGCGCGGAAAATAAATGTTGATTATATCGCGCCGGACAAGGCGCGTGGTTAGTGGTACTGGACGAACTCCAGGCTGGTCGCCCGATTGAGCAGATAGTCGACCATCTCGCGCGCAGGCACATGCTCATACAGCACCCTGTAAACCGCCTCGCAGATGGGCATGTCCACACCCAACCTTGCCGCAAGCTCATGCACCTCGCGCACCGCGTAAACGCCTTCCGCTACATGGCCTATCTCGCCCAGGATTTCATCGAGATTCCTGCCTTCCGCGAGCATCAGGCCCACGCGCCGGTTTCGCGACATGTCCCCGGTGCATGTCAGGATCAGGTCTCCCGCCCCCGAAAGCCCGCCCAGAGTCTCTGCTCTTCCGCCAAGCCTCATGCCCAGCCTCGAGATTTCTGCCAGCCCCCTTGTGATGAGCGCTGCGCGCGCATTGCTGCCAAGCTTCATCCCGTCGGAAACGCCGGCTGCAATCGCCATCACGTTCTTGACGGCACCGCCGACTTCCACGCCCACGATGTCATTGCTGGCATATATCCTCAAGCGCGGGTGGTGAAGCATCTGGGCTGCGCGCTGCGCAAATTCCTCGTCCTTGGAGGCCAGCACGAGCGCCGTGGGCAACCCTCGCGCCACCTCCTGCGCGAAACTCGGACCGGAAAGCACGCCGCAACGGAATCCCTCTGGGAGAACCTGTTCTGCCACCTGATGGGGCAGCATGGAAGTCTGCAATTCGAGTCCCTTGCATAGCCATATCACGTCTTGAACGCCATGCCCCGAGACCTTTCCGAGCGTCGTGCGCAATGCAGAGATCGGCACCGCGAGTATCAAAAGCCCGGCACCGGCCAGGGCCTCCGCGAGATTCGAGCTCAGCAGCAGGCTTTCGGGAAGCCCCGCATCCGGAAGATAGCGCCGATTGCATCGCGCATCGCGCATCGCGGCAATCTGCACTTCATCCCTGCCCCAGAGGGTTGTGCGATGGCGCTGCGATAGGCTGATGGCCAGGGCCGTCCCCCACGCTCCGGCGCCAATAACAGTAATATTCATTTCAGGGGCCGCCCTCTCATGCCTTACTGCCCCCAGACATCGGTGCTGCGCACATAGCCCACATCGCCGTCCTTGTGGCGCACCTTTATCCAGCCGGTACCGGTGGACTCAAGCACTTCCAGGGCGACCTGCTGCTTCACCTGGAAAACACGCGACGCAGAGGCGTCCGGTGTGGCGTACACGTCGACGAGAGGGTTCAGGGCGAAAACGTATTTCTTGTTCGACAGCGCTTTCTTCTCGACCCAGTACATGCCACCCGAATGATCGCGCACCTTGGTCCAGCTTTCCAGGCTCACGACCTGCTCGAATGGCATGTAGCGGTTCACGACAAACAGTTTTTTTGCCTTCAGGGAAGGCGCGTCATAAAGAATCGCAACGGGCTCCGCGACAGAAACATAGTCGACCGCATGCGCTGCATTCGCAGCCGTAATCAGGAGCAGCGCCAGAAGGCGTTTCATTACTGTATCGTCGTACCCGCAGCCTGGGCCTGTTGCTGCTGGTACAGCGCCTCGAAATTGATCGGACTCAAAAGGACCGGGGCAAAGCCTGCACGCACGGACACATCGGAGACCACTTCACGCAAATACGGGAACAGGATGTTGGGACAGACGACGGCAAGCACCGGTGTCTTCTCGGCCTCCGGCACATTGCGCAGGGTGAAGATGCCCGCCTGCTTCACCTCGATCAGAAACATCACCTTCTCGCCTATCTTGGCGGTCACAGTCGAGGTCACGGTCACCTCGTAGACGCCTTCATCCACTGCACTTGCGGCGGTATGCAATTGCACCTCGATTTGCGGCGCATCCCGATCAAGGAAGATCTGAGGAGCATTCGGAATCTCCAAGGAGAGATCCTTGACATAGATTTTGTCCATATTGAACACGGGTGCATCAGTCATTCTAGCTCCTTAAAGTTAAGCGTTCAGTAATGGATCGAGGCCGCCTGCCTGATCCAGTTCAGCCAGGTCATCATAACCGCCGATATGTTTCTCATCGATAAAAATCTGCGGCACGGTGCGTCGCCCGGTCTTCTCGACCATGGCGATGCGCAATTCCGGCTCGAGATCTATCCTGATCTTCTCGATCTCGGTCACGCCCTTGCGTTTGAGCAGTTGTTCGGCGCGCACGCAATAGGGGCACACCTCGGTGCAATACATCACGATCTTGGCCATTATTTTTGCACCGGAAGATTCATCTTTTGCCATGCCATCATACCTCCCATCAAATTGTAAGTCTGAGTGAAACCGTATTTGGAAAGGATGGCGCAGGCGGTGCCGGACCGGTTGCCGCTTCTGCAGACGACCAGCATGGGCTTGTCCTTGTGCTTTTCCAGTTCCTTCACGCGCTCCTTGAGCTTTCCCAATGGCACGAGCTTGGCGTTCAGCAGATGCCCGCTTTCATATTCCGAAGGCTCGCGCACATCCAGGACAAAGGCATTCTTGTGGTTGATGAGCTGCAGCGCGCCGTTGACGTCGACCTCCCTGACACCGCGGAAACGGTTGCCAAAGAACGACCAGAGGATCATCGCGCCGCTGAACAAGGCCATCAGGATAGGAAAAATATTAGTTGTTATGAATTGCACTCGCATACTCCTGTTCAGTCTGAAGGGAGAATTTTAACAGAGAGGAAAAATGCGCGGGATCTTTATCGGCCAATTTAGCCAATTGCTTTTTCTCCCCGCTGTCAGGGTATGACCAGTATGCCTGCTCGAACATGGTCCTTGCCTGATGCTCCTTCCCGTCCTCCGCCAGGAGATAGGCCTGAAGATAGGCGGGCTCGGCAACCGGCATGAATCTCAGCACCCTGCCGTTGAAGGCCAGTTTTTCCTCCAGATGATCCGGATTGACCTCGACATATGGCGTTGCATAGAAATCGGCCCAGGGGGAAAGTATGGACCTGTTGCGCATCGAGACAAGGATATCACGTTCATGGGCGGACGCTGAAACAAGCGCGCCTTTGATCTCCTGGTATCCCGCTTTCAACTGGTAAAGCGCGAACATGCCCGCAACCACCCCCATGAACACAAATCCGGCCGCCCTGATGCGATACTTCGCCTCATCCAGAACCCCCATCAATACCGCTGCGATCGCCAGAAAATAGCCGTACCAGAGCGGATACTCCAGCAGGCTGTGCACACCAAGCACGGCAAGGACCGCATAGGCCCACCAGCGCGCCGGATCCGTTTCAATCCGCCGCATGCCGCGCCACCATGAAAACAGGGAAAGGAGCAAAATGGTCAGGCCGGCAATCCCGGTTTCTGCAGCCATCTGGAAGATCAGGTTGTGCGCATTGTCATATAGGCCTGTGATGAGCGTTCTTTGCAATTCAGGACCGAGCAAAAAATGCTGCCAGGCAAACTGCCCGAATCCTGCGCCAAACAGCGGAAACCTTGCGAAGATGAGCCAGGCCTCATGCCACAGGTACAAGCGTATGCCGCCGCTTCCGTCCTCGCCGGAGAATCTCTGCCAATCCGTGACGCTGCCGGCCAGAAGCGGCAGCCTCACGATAAGATGCATCAGGAAAAAACCGAAAAGCATGCCCAGGCAGTAGCGCAGGGCTATCCTGTTCTTCCACGAAAGCGCGATCATCGCAATGAGATAAAGCCAGCTGCTGCGTGATCCGCTAAGCGTCATCACGAATAGCAGGGGAAGCGCAAGCGTCAATACGGCTGCGGGAGGAATCTTTCGCAACTGGAACAGCAATCCCAGCGAGGCCAGTCCGAGCGCGATGTAATCAGCAAAGTGATTGGGCTGCGCCAGATTGCCGTAGACCACCGCATGGGCATTCAGGATCACGGCATCCAAAGGCGTGTGCCAGTGGAAGTGCTGGAGCAGGCCAATCGCCGCACTCATTTCCGCCCCCAGCAGCAAAAAGGCTGCAAGGAATGCCGCAATCCTTTCCAGCCCGAGACGCTCCCTGAGTTGCGCGCCCAGCAACATCATCGTGAGCGCGAACATCAGATACAGGATGTAGAGCAGGGCCTGGTCGAAGTATGCTATCCGTCCCATCGCGTACTGCAAGCACACAAGGACAATCAGCGCGAAGGGAAGGCGGGCGATGCGCGGGACTTGCTGGTTTCTCCAGTAGTCCGGACTCAAAAGCAGCGCAAAAATTGCGGCCAGCATGCCCAGCAGCGCGCCTGACCACTCCTGATCAAAGGTAGTCAGCGGATACTGGTGGCGATAGTCTAAAAACGGGAGGACCCACATCAGTCCCGTGAGGAAGAGACCGATACAGGCCTGGCGAAACCCGAAACTGTCTAGCAAGAACCGCCTTTGACGCCCAGCCTGGCGAGGATGTTGTTAAGCGGGCAGATCTTTGTGAATCCGGACTGGAACAGGTTGAAGCCGACAAACGCCGTGAAGAACAGGAAATACTTGCTCACAAAAATCGGACTGGCATCCGCGCCCAGCGCCAGGGAAAGCATGACGAAAGCACCTGCGACGATTCTGACTATGCGTTCTGCATTCATGATGAAACTCCTTAAATTTAGGCAACAATGGACAACAAATGGCAATCAATGCCTGGGAAACGAATCAAAAACCCGCTTTCACCGAAACCATCCTCATGGCATTATTATATTAGAAATTTCTAATATTGTGTATGCGAGAACTCATGCCGTGCAGAAAACCTCGCGCATCAGGCTCACGAGCTTGAGCGTGCGCAAATCACCTATCCTGTAGAACACCTTGTTCGCATCCTTGCGGGTGGCCAGCACGCCCTTGTCGCGCAATATCGCCAGGTGCTGGGAGATGTTGCTTTGCGAGGTGCCGACATGGTCGACTATATCCTGCACGTTGATCTCCTGATCGCCCAGCACGCACAGTATCTTGAGTCGCAACGGGTGGGCGATTGCCTTGATCGCCTGCGAAGCCTGCTGGATGTCTTCGTCCCTGTCTATAATTTTGTTCATCATGTCCATATAACTCCAATCCGATTCGGTTAAAATATGCAGCTCTGAACGAACACATTGTATATTATATTACCCTAATGAAGCTCACTCCTGTCTTGTTGCTTATTCTGGATGGTTTCGGCTATCGCGAGGAAGCCGAATCGAACGCGATCGCCGCCGCGCACAAACCCAATTGGGACAGGCTTTGGCGCGAATATCCGCACACGCTGATCAATGCATCGGAAAAATTCGTGGGGCTGCCATCGAAACAGATGGGAAATTCCGAGGTCGGGCACCTCAACATCGGCGCGGGTCGCGTGGTCTATCAGGATTTGAGCCGTGTGGACGTAGCCATCGAAGACGGCAGCTTCTTCGCCAACCCGGCGCTGCTCCAGGCAATCAACACCGCGAAGAAGAACGAAAGTTTCCTGCACATCATGGGACTGCTTTCCGCAGGCGGCGTGCACAGCCATGAAAACCACATCTTCGCGATGCTAGAAATGGCGGCAAGAAACGGGCTTTCAAGGGTTTATCTGCATGTCTTCCTGGATGGCCGAGACACTCCGCCAAAAAGCGCTGCACAATCCCTGGCTGCGCTGCAGGAAAAATGCCAAGCCCTGGGCGTCGGAAAGATCGTCAGCATGGTCGGCAGATTCTATGCAATGGACCGCGACAACCGCTGGGAGCGCGTCGAGCCCGCCTACGATCTGCTGACAAAGGGAAAGGCGGAGTACTCTGCAACAGACGCACTGAGCGGGCTTCAGGCAGCCTATGACCGCCAGGAGTCCGATGAATTCGTCAAACCCATCAGCATACATGCCGAAAACGTCCCACCCGCGGCGATGCAGGATGATGACGCGGTCGTGTTCATGAATTTCCGCGCAGACCGCGCGCGGGAAATCACCCGCGCGCTGACGGACCCGGCATTCAGCGGATTTTCCCGCAGCTATTTCCCAAGGCTTGCCAGCTTCGTCTCCCTCAGCAATTACGGGGCCGAATTCACGATACCCTGCGCCTTTTCACCCGAATCGATACGCAACGATATCGGGGAGTATGTTTCCGCCCAGGGGTTGAAGCAACTGCGCATCGCAGAGACTGAGAAATACGCTCATGTGACCTATTTCTTCAGCGGCGGCAAGGAAGAGCCCTATGCCGGCGAAGACCGGATACTCGTGCCCTCCCCCAAGGTCGCGACCTATGATCTCCAGCCCGAAATGAGCGCCTACATCGTGACCGACAAGCTGGTCGATGCGATCATGAGCCGCCAGTATTCGCTGATCGTCTGCAATTACGCAAACGGCGACATGGTCGGCCACAGCGGCAACATGGAGGCCGCGACCAAAGCCATAGAAGCGCTTGACACCTGCATAGGCCGAGCGGTCAGCGCGATGCAGTCAATCGGCGGCGAAATCCTGATCACCGCGGATCATGGCAATGCGGAGCAGATGATGGACAACTCGACGCACCAGGCCCACACCGCACACACCTTGAATCCCGTCCCTTTCCTCTACATAGGGCGCCCGGCAAGACTTCTGGAAAAGGGATCGCTGCAGGACATAGCACCCAGCCTGTTATCGATGATGGGGCTGCAAAAACCGCCGGAAATGACAGGTCGGAGCCTCATCCAGACGGCTGATGACAGGTGACATGAAGCCACCAGGACAGAAATCGGCGAACGGCTTCGCCTTACGACTCTCTGTCTTATGTCTTTTTTCCTGCATCTTCTGCGATGCAGCCTCTGCCAGCCAGAAGGAGGATCTGGAAAATCTGCGCCAGCGCATCAGCAGGATGCAAAGCGAGATCGCCAAAACCAGCGAATCCAAGACAGAGGCAGCGGACGCATTGCGCGCATCGGAAAAGGCAATCAGCGACAGCAACCGGAAAATAGCGGAACTTGACGCAAGGCAGCACGAGGCGGATGCAAAACTGATTGCGCTGCAGACGCAGCAGCGCCAGCTGAACGAGCGAATCTCCCGCCAGCAGGCTTTGCTCTCCGAACTTCTGTATCAGCAGTACATTGGCGGCAAGCATGAATATCTCAAACTCCTGCTGGACAACCAGGATCCGGACAAGGCGGCGCGCGACTTGCAGTATTTTTCATACATCGCCCGCAGCCGCGCGGACCTGCTTGCGGACATGCGCGACAATGTGGTCCAGCTTGGCAAGGTAAGCGAACAGGCAAAGGCACAGAGCGAAGCCCTGGCTGCCTTGCGCTCTGAACAGGCGGCACAGAAATCCAAGCTCGAGCAGGATCAGCGCGACAGGCAGCAGGTCCTGGTCAGGATCTCGAAACAGCTAAGCGAACAGCATCATGAAATCACGCGGCTGCAACACGACGAAAACAGGCTCTCGAAGCTCGTCAGCAGAATTGCCGAGATCATTGCAAAGCCAAAAATCAAATCGGCATTGCGCAACGACAGCCTTCCCGACAGCCGCTTCGACGGCAAACCGTTTGATCAGCTGATGGGCAAGCTCGTCCTGCCGGTCAAGGGCGTGATCAGCAACAAATTCGGCACGGCACGGCCCGACAGCACCGTGCTTTGGAAGGGGCTTTTCATCAAGGCCCAGACAGGACAGCCCGTGAAGGCGATCGCGGCAGGCCAGGTCGTCTTCGCCGACTGGCTGCGCGGATTTGGCAACATCATCATAATTGATCATGGTGACGCCTACATGAGCCTCTATGGCAACAACGAAACGCTGTACAAGCAGGTCGGCGAGAAGATACAGGGGGGCGAGACCATAGCCGCCGTTGGCAGCAGCGGCGGAAATTCAGATTCCGGTTTATACTTTGAGCTGCGCCACGAGAGCCATCCTCTCGACCCCATGAAATGGCTGGCAAAAAAATGATTAGAGGTGTTTATGCGCATTCTTGAGAAAACGGGTCTGATAGCCCTTGGACTTGTCGCTGGTGTTTCGCTGAGCCTGCACTATGCCGCGATGGCAGACAAGGAAACCGTGGCGACGCCTTTGCCCATCGATGAGCTGCGGGCCTTCTCGGAGGTGTTCGGCCAGATCAAGAGCAGTTACGTTGAACCCGTTTCCGACAAGCAGCTGTTCACCGACGCGATCAAGGGCATGGTGGGCGGCCTGGACCCCCATTCGGCCTATCTCGATGCCGAAGATTACAAGGAATTGCAGGCAGGCACCCAGGGAGAATTCGGCGGTCTTGGCATTGAAGTGGGCATGGAGGATGGACTGATCAAGGTCATCTCGCCCATCGAGGACACCCCCGCCTATGTTGCCGGCGTCAAGGCCGGCGACCTGATACTCAAGCTCGATGACACGCTGGTGAAGGGCATGTCCCTCAACGATGCGGTCAAGCGCATGAGAGGAAAACCCGGCAGCAAGATCGTGCTCACCATCCTGCGCAAGAACGAGCACAAGCCGCTCGTCATCACCGTGACCCGGGCCGTGATCAAGGTTCAGAGCGTGAAGGCGAAAATGGTGGAGCCCGGCTATGCCTTCGTGCGCATCACGCAATTCCAGGAGCATACGGGTGAAAGCCTGGCGACCGCGCTCGACAAACTGGTCAAGGAAAACAAGGGGCCACTCAAGGGCCTGGTTCTCGACCTGCGCAACGATCCTGGCGGCCTGCTCGACGGCGCGGTAGCCGTGTCCGCCGCATTCCTGGCGCCGGATGCGCTGGTCGTCTACACCGATGGCCGGACACCGGAAGCCAAGATGCATCTGACGGCATCGCCTGAATACTATCTGCGCAGCGGTGCAAAGAAGGACTATGAAAAGATCATCCCCGCCTCGATCAAGAGCGTCCCGCTCGTCGTGCTGGTAAACGGAGGCTCCGCCTCGGCATCCGAGATCGTCGCCGGCGCACTGCAGGACCACAAGCGCGCGGTGATCATGGGCACACAGACCTTCGGCAAGGGCTCCGTGCAAACCGTGCTGCCGCTTGGAAACAACACCGCGCTGAAACTCACCACGGCGCGCTATTACACGCCCAGCGGACGCTCCATACAGGCAAAGGGCATCGTGCCCGACATCATCGTCGATGATCCCGCCTCCTCCGGCACCGAGAGCGTGTTCAACCTGCGCGAGGCCGATCTTGGCAAGCATCTGACCAATGACAAGCCTTCGGACGACAAATCAGACCTGCAGCGCAAACCGAGAATCGAACCCAAGGCGGCTCCTGAAACATCAGCGCCTGCGGAATTCGGTTCCAAGGACGACTTCCAGCTTGGACAGGCCATGAATCTGCTAAAGGGCATCAGCATACTGCAAGGAAAATAAACCGGAGAGAACCATGGACAGCGACCTGGAGAAACGGCGAGAACTACTATTCGCAGCTGAACCACCAGACCAGGTCGATCGCGCCTACACCATCCTGAGCGGATTGCCCAACCTCAGAACATCGAAAAGCGAAAAGGCGCACACGCTTGAAGTCAGCTACAACCTCAGGAATTACACGCTCGAAGGACTGGAAAGAGCGCTTGAGCAGGAAGGATTTGTCCTGGACCACAGCTTTCTCCACCAGATGGCCCGCAACATCATCTATTACTGCGAGGATACCGGCCTTCACAACATGGAAATCAAAACCCACAACACCAAGAGGAATGAAAAGGACCTGTTCGTGGAGATCAGCGCCCAGCACCCACACCACGAGCATGCAAGCATTCCGCCTGAACTGCGCGAATTCGAATAGCGCATGGAAGACATACAGCTTCAGCGCTACGCACGGCACATACTGCTAAATGAAATCGGCATAGAAGGGCAGCAGCGCATACTGGAGTCGAACGTCCTGATCATCGGGCTGGGCGGACTTGGTTCACCTGCTGCACTCTATCTTGCGGCAAGCGGCGCGGGTAAGCTCACCCTCTGCGATCACGACCATGTCGACCTCGGCAATCTTCAGCGCCAGATTGCACACCGCACATCGACGATAGGACTGCCCAAGGTCTCTTCGGCAAGCATGGCCATATCAGAGATTAACCCTGAGACCGTTTGCGTGCAAATCACCCATCGTGCAGAGGATTCGTTACTCGACAATCTCGTGCCCCAGGCAGATGTCGTGCTCGACTGCAGCGACAACTTTGCCACACGCTATGCGATCAACAGGGCATGTCTGGTTCACAAAAAGCCGCTGGTATCGGGCGCGGCGATACAGTTTTCCGGACAGGCTGCCGTGTACGATTTTAGGGATCAGGATGCGGCGTGTTACAACTGCCTGTTTCCCGAAGACAGCGAGGCTGCCGAGGTGCGCTGCGCCACCAGCGGCGTATTTTCTCCTCTTGCCGGCATGATAGGCTCGATCCAGGCCTCCGAAGCATTGAAGCTGCTGGCGAACATCGAAAGAGGGCTGTCCGGCAAACTGCTGACCGTCGATGCGCTCGACATGGTCATCAGGCAAAGCAGATTCCAAAAAGACCCGGACTGCAAGGTCTGTTCACATAAAAATTAGGTTTGCGGAAAGCAAAACGCCCCTGCTGGGATACAGCGGGGGCGTTTTGTTTGTAAGGGGTCTGACGATGACCTACTTTCGCATGGGCAATCCACACTATCATTGGCGCGGAGCCGTTTCACTGTCCTGTTCGGG
>JAJZTF010000014.1 GCA_021821945.1 Pseudomonadota bacterium | reverse complement strand
TTGACTGCACGCCTGCGCCTTTCAGCCAGTGCTTGCATCGAGAGTGTCCTTGCGTCTTGTTTTTCCATGTGCGATTCGACAAAGCATCGCTCAATAAGTTCAATATATTATTGCCGAGTCAATAATGAATTTGCAGCGACGTGACATAGTCATGCCAGGCATTGCGATCCACTGTTCCCATCACATCGAACAGCGCAGCACCAGCTCTCAGCACATTTTCGTAGGCCTTCATGCGCTGCTGTATGCGCTCTATCACATCGCTGGTGCGCGCCTCGAATTGCGCCTTTGCGGTTTCACGCTCCTTGTCCTGTAGGAATTTCCAGCCGATGAAAGTCAAAAGCAGGGAGCCCGCCAATACCAGCCATGCTGAAGGCAAACGCAACATACCGAAAGACGATTTGACCTTCGACATAGATCTTTTGATTCACACCCGGATGAAATGGCCAAGACCGCCTGTTCCCTGAAACAGATTCGGCATGCGAACTATTGCACAGTGCCGTGGATAATACAATCCGGGGCTACAAAAGCGTCTCCATGGATTCACGCCTCATCAGAGATGAGAATTCCTCGGCCGGCATCGGCTTGCCAAAGAAATAGCCCTGCACCTCGTCGCAGCCATTGCGCTGCAGGAAGTCGAGCTGTTCCCAGGTCTCCACCCCTTCGGCGATCACCTTGAGCTTCAGGCTATGCCCCATCCCGATGATGGCCCTGACGATGCCATCCCCGTGCGCGCCGTCATTGCAGTCCCTCACAAACGACTGGTCTATCTTGAGCTTGTCTATCGGAAATCTTTTCAGATAGCTCAAGGAGGAATAGCCCACCCCGAAATCGTCTATCGCGATGTGTATGCCAAGGGCTCGCAGCTCATTCAGGATCCCGATCACCGCCTCTTCATTGTGTACCGCGATGTTCTCGGTGATTTCAAGCTCCAGGTATTCCGGCGCCATCCCGGTTTCCTGCAATGCGTTCCTGACCGTCTGCACGAGATCCGCCTGCTGGAACTGTATCGAGGAGAGGTTGACCGCGATCCTGACCGGGGGAAAACCCTCATCCTGCCACCGCTTGTTCTGCGCGCAGGCGCTTTTCAATATCCATTCGCCTACCGGAACGATCAATCCCGTTTCCTCCAGCAAGGGTATGAAGATGCCTGGCGAAATCAGGCCCGATTCCGGCTGCTTCCAGCGCACCAGCGCCTCCACCCCGATCAGCCGCGACTCGGAAAGATCGAACTGGGGCTGATAGTGCAGCAGGAATTCCCCATTTTTCAGCGCACGGTAAAGCGCGCTTTCCATCGCAAGGCCCACCGTTTCGCGCGATTCCATTGCGTCCTGATAGACCTTGAAGCTGCTCCCGCCCACGAGCTTCGCGGCATAAAGCGCCGACTCCACATTCTTCAAGAGCGCCTCCACATCATTCCCGTCTCTGGGATAGAAGCATGCGCCCACGCTTGCCGTGACAAAGAGCTCATGCCCTTCTGCGACGAGCACCCTGTTCAGGCTTGCATGTATGTTTGCGGCGATCTCGCCTGCCTGCGCCTCGCTTTCCAGGCTTTCGACGATCGCGATGAACCGGTCCGCATTGCATCTTGCAAGCAGGATCAGATCCCCGAATGCGCCCCGCAGACTTTCGGCGACTTCTATCAGAACCTTGTTTCCGATCTCAATGCCAAGAGACCTCGTGATCTTCCTGAAGCGGTTCAGATCGACCATGAACACGGCAAACGGAAATTCATCTCTGCCTTCGGATATCATCATGGACAGATATCCGATCAGATGCTCGCGATTGGGCAATCCGGTCAGACTGTCGAAATGCATCGCCTGCTCCAGATGCTGGCGGGTCAGTTTGAGATCCTTCCTCACCGAAGTCTCTTCGAGTTCGCGTTCGATTGCGGGAGCCAGCCTTGAAAGGTTGTCCTTCCTGATGAAATCCCTCGCGCCCGCACGCATCGACTCGATCGCCTGATCGTCCGGCATCGATCCGGAAACGACGATGAAAGGCAGATTCTCGGTCGCCTCCTTGACGATGCAGAGCGCTGTCGTCGAATCGAGCTCGGGCATGTTGTGATCGCAGATCACCACATCCCATGGCCTGCCCTTCAATGCGGCCGCAAGGGCTGCCTCAGTGTCCACCCTGTCGTGCACGACTTCAAACCCGGCTTCCTGCAATGCATGCCTTATCAAAAGGCTGTCGTCGTCGCTGTCCTCGATCATCAGGACATGCAGATTTTTTCTGGGCATGGCGATACTCCTTTCATCCTGCGTGAACTGCTGCTCTTTCAGGAAACATTCCCGCAAAAGGTGCGCTCTTCTCTGTCTGCACTCTCCTGTGCCTCACCCAGACATGGCCGCTCCCGATGTCGAATGTGATGTTCCTGTGTCCCGCGCCGCCAAGATCATGCGCTTCCAGCCTGAATCCATGCATGGCAACGATGGATTTGGCAGTCCCCGCATTGCGGCAGGAAACGCTGGTGCAGTTTTGGCTGATGGCTCCACCCTTGCAGGCGCAATTTCTCGCGATGTCGGGAAACATGTTTCCTGCGCCAAACGCCTTGACGATGTATTCCGAAGGATGGGTCCCCGATCTTCTGATCTCGCGCATGAACATCTCCATCGCCTCGTCCGCATAGCGACCGTCGAGACTGGCCTTTCTCACACTCCGGCTGGGCAGCATGTAGTGACACATCCCGCCGATCCGCTTTTCTGGATGCCACATCGTGATCGATACGCACGAACCCAAAAGCGTGCGTATCCTCGTGTTTGCATCGCCAAAGTGGAAATCCCCGGGCTGCAACACCACTTCCAGTTTGTCCATTTAGGGCCTCCTGTATATGGATGGCTTGACGAGTTCCAGGCTGTCGCTGATCCCGTTCAGGCTCTCCGAATGGCTGACGAAGAAATAGCCGCCGGGCTTGAGATGGGGAAGCAAGCGGGAGACCACATCGCGCTTCGTATCCATGTCGAAATAGATCATCACGTTGCGCAGGAAGATCACATCGAATTCGCCTATCCTGGGCAGCGCATTGTTGAGGTTGATCTGCATGAACTGCACCTTGTTCCTCAGGGCTCTGTCGATCAGGAAGGTGCCTTCCTGGGAACCCGTACCCTTAAGGCAATACTTGACGAGCATGCTCTTGGGTATGCCCTCTGTGCGATCCAGCGAATAATGCCCGGTTCTGGCCTTCTCCAGCACCCTCGAGCTGATGTCGGATGCAACGATTTCCCAGGGCGTGCTGCCGAGATTCTCTGCCAGCGTCATCGCGAGCGTATAAGGTTCCTCGCCCGAGGAGCTTGCCGCGCTCCACAATCTGAATGGCTGGCCCGGCCTTGCATGCGGCAGGACTTCCCGGCTCAAAAACTCGAAATGCTTGGGTTCCCTGAAAAAATAGGTCTCGTTGGTGGTGAGCAGATCAAGGGCAATCTGAAGCTCATCCGATCCGCCCGGCTGGGTGATCATCCTGAAATATTCCGCATAGCTCGGCAGTTTGTGGTGCTTCAGGCGCTTGGCCAGCCTTCCCGAGACCAGCGGTTTCTTGGCAGGAGACAGGCTGATGCCGGCAGTCCTGTGCAACCATGCACGAAACTGCTGAAATTCCTCATCCTTGAGCAGCGCGATTTCCATTTTTCATCCTATATCGTCGCAAGCATCGCCATCTCGTCGACCGAGAGCACCCTGTCTGAATCCAGGATGATCACGAACTTCCCGTCGACCTTTCCCATGCCCTGGATGAAGTCGCTGCGTATCTTCGCGCCAAAGGCAGGCGCCGGCTCGATCTCGCTCCCCGGTATCTCGAGCACCTCGGAGACCGCATCCACCACCACGCCGATGTCGTGCTTCTCCTCGATCCCCGCCTCCAGGATCACGATACAGCTCCTTCTCGTGACCTCTGTCGGCGTTCTTCCAAAGCGCGCCGACAGGTCCACCACCGGCACCACTGCACCTCTCAAATTGATCACGCCCCGGATGAATTCCGGCATCATCGGCACCGTGGTGAGGCTGCCGTATTCGATGATCTCCTTGATCCCCAGTATCCCGATCGCGAACATCTCCCCGCCCAGCAGAAAGGTCAGGTACTGCCCATGCTCCTGATGGAGGGTCGCCTCTTCCTTCTTGACTATCGCGCCCATGAGCCCTCCTCAGAACCTGACGAATTCGGCTTCGCTGACCGCAAAGGGAGCCGCTGCGACCTTGGCTTGGCGAACGACGGGCTTCGCTGCGACCGCCTTTTTGACTGCAATACTTCCGGTCTCAACCTTGAAGAAGCTCATCGCCTGCTGCAGCTGCTCCGCCTGGCTGCTCATCTCCTCCGCGGTCGCCGCGAGCTCTTCGCTTGAGGAGGCATTCTGCTGCGTGATCTGGCTCAGCTGGCTCATCGCGGTGTTGATCTGACCAACTCCCGAGGACTGTTCCTCCGAGGCTGCGGTGATCTCCTGCACGAGATCGGACGTCTTGTTGATCGAGGGCACCATCTCGTCCAGAAGCTTGCCCGCCTTCTCCGCCAGCTGCACCGAGCTCGATGCCACCTCCCCTATCTCCTGAGCCGCAACCTGGCTGCGTTCCGCAAGCTTCCTCACTTCGGCCGCGACCACCGCGAATCCCTTGCCGTGCTCCCCTGCCCTTGCCGCTTCGATCGCCGCATTCAGCGCCAGCAGATTGGTCTGGTAGGCGATGTCGTCGATGATGCCGATCTTGTTGGCGATCTGCTTCATCGCGGACACGGTCTGCTCGACCGCACTTCCGCCCTCGGTCGCCTCCTTCGCGGCTTTGGCGGCCATGCCGTCGGTGACCTTCGCGTTCTCTGTGTTCTGGTTGATCGAGGCCGTCATCTGCTCCACAGATGCCGAGGTCTCCTCGACAGAGGCCGCCTGTTCGCTTGTTGCCTGACTCATGCTTTGTGCCGTCGCGGAAACCTCCTCCGAGGCGGAGGCCAGATTGTTCGCAGCACCTCTGACTTCCTCGATGATCTGCGAGAGCTTCTCGACCATGTTCTTCATCGCGAACAGCAGACTGCTGTTATCACCCTCCTTGACTTCCACCTTCATCGACAGATCACCATTGGCAAGCCTGCGGGAAATGTCAGCCGCATAGTCTGGCTCGCCGCCAAGCTGTTTCATCAGATTGCGTGAAATGAGCAAGCCCATGACGCCGACGACCACCGTCACGAGAACTGCGATGCCGATCGAAAGTTTGGTAGCAAAGCTTTGCGCAGCCGTGGCTTCCGCTGCGCCCCTCTTGCCGATCTCGACGTTGTACTGGATATGCTCATCGAGTGCGGACTGGATCTTGTTGGCCGTTTCGATGTCTTTTGCAAGCTCGGCCAAACCTTCCTTCACATTACCGGACTTGAAAAGATCGAGCGTGGGTGCGATTCCCTCGTCATACTGTTCGACCAGCGTCCTTTCCGCATTCAGCATCTGCCTGTCCTTGTCGTCTGCAATGTCTTCCTTTTCATACTTCTGCAGCGCATCCTTGAGGCCGCCCTGGAATTCCCTGGCCGAGGTTTCTATCTCGGACATTTTTCCAGAATCCGAATAAAACACTGCCGACTTGTTGACTGAAATCCTCAGCTCCTCGAAATTCTTCAAGGCGTTGTTCAGGTCGACGAGGCTGGGCACCACATTCACGTTGGCGAAATTCGCCGCCGTAAACACCTTTTCGATCTGGACGTAACCGAGTCCAGCCAGGCCAATGAGGCCAATAACCGCAGAAGCAATAAGCAGATACATCCTTTGTGCGACTGTCATTTTCGTGTCCTTCCGTTTATCGATGCCGACCCTGGTTGCGAAAACCGCCTCATGCCATAGTCACATGAGCTGCGCCTTTTTCCATGGAGCGCATGATGCGGGAAGTCCGTGAGGGAAAATATCAGCAGAGGATTAAAATTCGGGTAGGAATAGTGCGCAGGCAAGCCATAGGAATATTCCTATGCCGTCAGGAACACGAGGAGACTTATTGCGTGAAGAAGAGGTAGATGACGAGGGCCACGCCCAGCAATGCGACGACCATGTTGGTGATCACGCCCGCATGGACGTTGTAGCCCTCGGGGATCTCCACGGGTTTCAGGGTCTTCAGGACCTTTCTATACTGCGTGGTCGCGGAGGAAGCGCAGTAGGCGCCCAGCATCACGAACGCGATGCCGACCCAGAATGAGACTCCCTTGCCGGCAGCCCCGAGCTGCTTGGGCAGCAGAAGATGCAAGAAAAGCCCGAAACGCTCTATCACGAATCCGAAGGCCATCAGCGTCAGGCTGGTTCTGTTCCATGCGAGCAAAGTGCGTTCGGCGGCAAAGAACACTCTGGGGTCGTTGAGATCGGACATGCATATTCCTCGGACAATAACTCCGGAAAGCATAACACGATCCGGTCATCGCACCAGTAAAGATCCTTCATCATTCCTGGTCCATTCCCCCTGCAAGCCCGATCAGGGCCTGCGACATGCCGACGCGATAGTCATAAGGCCCCTCGAGATCGCGCAAGGATGCGGGCAGCCTTTCGAGATTCCAGGCTGCATGCGCGCGGATTTCTGCAAGCGGCATGGCTGACGCCAGACGCCTGCCGCCCAGCATCACTTGCCTGATCAATGGCTCTCCCGGATGTGCATCGCCCTCGATCGTCAGAATATCCTGTTCGAAGCGGCCTGCTGCATCGAAACTTCGATAAACCTGCTTGCGCCCCGGCCATGTCTGCTTGCCTTCCGAACGCTTGCGCCTTGGCTTTCCTGAATATTCGACAAGCTTGTAGGCGCAATCGAGATAGGGCCTGTCGCTCGAGGTATCCATCCTGGTGCCTATTCCAAAGCCGTCTATCGGCGCGCCCCCGGCCAGCATCCCGCCAAGCCTGTATTCGTCGAGGTCCCCGCTTGCGAATATCGTGGCGTGATTCAGCCCGCCCTCATCGAGTATCCGGCGGACCTGCGTTGCGTGCAGGGCAAGATCGCCCGAGTCTATGCGCACGCCCTTGATCCGGATGCCGCAGCATTTTAGCCTATTCGCAAGCGACACCACCTTGGATGCGGCGGCCTCCGTGTCATAGGTGTCGATCAGCAGAACCGCATTTTCCGGCTGGGCCCGCGCAAAGTGCTCGAAGGCCAGTTCTTCATCATCGTGCGCCTGCACGAAGGAATGCGCCATCGTGCCGAAAAGCGGGATGTCGTATTCCTTCCCGGCCTCGACGGTCGCCGTGCCGGAAAAGCCCGCGATGAAACTTGCTCGCGCAGCCAAGAGTCCCGCTTCCGCGCCGTGAGCGCGGCGCAGGCCGAAGTCCACCAGCATTTTTTTGGGTGCTGCGAGCACCATGCGCGCGGCCTTGGAGGCGATCAGCGTCTGGAAGTGCAGCAGGTTGATCAGCCTTGTCTCGACCAGCTGGGCCTGGGCGATCGGCGCGGTTATGCGCAGGATGGGCTCGTTCGGAAAGAAAATGGTGCCTTCCCTCATCGCATGCACGTCTCCCGTGAAACGCAGCGATTCCAGGCTTGCGATGAAGCGGTCGCCGAAACGGCCGGTCTTTTGCAGCCACTCGAGCTCGCTTCTTGAAAATTTCAGATTCTCGAGAAACTGCAGCGCCTGCTCCAGGCCTGCCGCGATCAGGAAACCTCTTTCCGGAGGCAGCCTGCGGACGAAGAATTCGAAAACCGCCGTCTCATCCATGCCGCAGTCGTGATAGCCCTGCAGCATCGTGAGCTGATAGAGATCCGTCAGCAGCGCGCTCACAGGATTTCCCTTAACGATATGCACCGGACGCCAAGACCCGCCATCTCGTTTTCCGCCCGCTCGCCATCCTGCATATTCACAGCGCACACCGCATCCTTGAGGAGCATCACGCCGTAGCCGAGCTTCCGCGCATCCCGCACCGTATGAAGCACGCAGTATTCCGTCGCAAGCCCGCCTATGAAGAGGCGCTTCACGCCCATTTCATCGAGCAGATTGCCAAGGTTCGTTCCCTGGAATCCGGAATAGGCCTCCCGATCCGCTTGGGTCGCCTTGGATACGATCAGGGCCGTATCCGGCAAATCGAGGCCTTCCGGGAAGGCCGCTCCTCTCGTTTCCGCAACGCAATGCCGAGGCCAGGATCCGCCTTCCGTCCTGAAGGAACAATGCCTTTCCGGATGCCAGTCCCGCGTCGCAATCACGGGAAGCGCTGCAAAGACCCCGATATAGCGGTTGAGCGATGGCAGTATCTTCGCGCTATCCGGCACGGCAAGGCTTCCCCCGGGCAAGAAGTCGTTCTGCACGTCCACGATCAGAAGCGCATCGCCCAGTTCTGGATGCACATTACCGGCGTTATCCATCGTTCACCCCTTTATGCAGATGAGTGGCGCGACCCGCGCGACCTTGCGCGCCAAGCCTGCGCCTTCCGCCGCATCGACGACCGAGGTCACATCCTTGTAGGCTCCAGGCGCCTCTTCCGCAACACCGCGCATCGAAGGACTGCGTATCAGGATGCCTTTTTCCTCGAGGTCTTCGACCACCTGTCTTCCATTCCATCGGTCAAGCGCCCGATGGCGGCTCATCGCCCGCCCCGCCCCGTGGCATGCCGAGCCGAACGCAGCTCCCTGACGAGCCCCCGCAAGGATGTAGGATGCCGTCCCCATGCTTCCGCCTATCAGCACGGGCTGCCCCGATTCCTTGAAAGCACGAGGCAGATCCGGATGATAGGGCCAGAAGGCGCGCGTCGCACCCTTGCGATGCACGTATAGCCTATTCATTTCCCCGTCCACAAGGTGCTCCTCGAGCTTGCAGGTGTTGTGGGAAACATCATAGAGGAGCGGCAGCCTCGCCTCGGGCAGCATCTTTGAGAACACCTTCCTGGCAAGATGGGTGAGCATCTGCCTGTTGGCGAGCGCGCAGTTGATCGCAGAGCGCATCGCGCCGAGATATTCCTGCCCCAGTTTTGAATTTATCGGCGCGCAGGCAAGTTCCCTGTCGGGAAGTGCGATGCCGTGATCCTGCGCTGCAATGACCATGCGCTTCAAGAATTCCGTTCCGATCTGGTGGCCCAGGCCTCTTGAGCCGCAATGTATGCTGACCAGAACGTCGCCCTGCTCCAGCCCGAATGCCGCGGCGATCCCGGGTGCATGCACCTCGATGACCTGCTGTATCTCGAGATAATGGTTACCCGAGCCCAGCGTTCCCATCTCGTCCTTCTGGCGCTTCTTGGCCTGTGCCGAGACCTGCGAGGGATCAGCGTCCTGCATGGCGCCGGACTCCTCGATGCGCTCAAGGTCGGCTTTTTCACCGAAGCCCTGCTCCACTGCCCAGCGGGCACCGCCTTCCAGCATTCGATCCATTTCGGCCCCATCCAGCCTGATCGAACCCGTGCTTCCCATGCCTGCGGGTATCGCGCGATAGAGTTCGTCCGCGAGGCGGTGTTTGACCCTGTCGATGTCTGCGACCTTGAGCCCCGTGTGCAGCGTGCGCACGCCGCATGAAATGTCGAAGCCCACACCGCCCGCAGAGACCACCCCTCCCAGATCTGCGTCGAACGCCGCAACCCCGCCTATGGAAAATCCGTACCCCCAGTGCGCATCGGGCATCGCATAGGATGCCCCGACGATGCCGGGGAGCATCGCGACATTGGCGACCTGCTCATAGACCTTGTCGTCCATCCCGCGCAGCAGATCCTCGCTGGCAAAGATCACGCCGGGGACCCGCATCTTCCCGTAAGGCCTGATATGCCATTCATATGCGGACTTGCGTTCCAGCCTTGCAGGATCCATGACGCGCTCCCTTGCTATACGTCAACCACGCATTGCGCAAGCCAGCTGCCATCTTCCCGCTGAGCGACCTTAAGCTCGGTATAGGTGGCGCCTTTTATCTCGACTGCAGGACGGTGGCGTGCGGCATCGAGCGGCTCGCCCCAGGCCTTCCCTTCAAGACGATTTTCCCTGATGCTCACATCGAATTTGCCGAACAGCATGTGGCGGGTGGCCATCTCGAAGATCAGGCCGTTCAGCCAGTCTGCCAGCAGCAGTTCCAGGTTGGGCGCAGCACAGGAAAGTGCGACCATTTCCCTGGGCGATACCCGCGCAGGATCGGTGATCACGGCGGTGAGCGCGATTCCTGCCTGCTCGAAGGCCTGATCCGGCGTGGCACCCAGACCGCGCACGCCGACATCGGCCTGATGCGGAAAATGCTCCCAGTGTGCGATGGCGGCCTCCTTCTTAGCCCAATGAATCTGCCTTTTCGGGGACGGACATCAGTATATACGACCGAAAAAAATGATGGCATGAGGTGAGGACGACACCGGGTCAGCCATGCCCGATTGCGCTATAATATGCTCCTTTGAAACGCAAGAAAAAACATCATGGAAGCAGAAAAAATCAACGCCATCAAAAACCAGCTGCAGGACCTGGAAGTACGCAGCGCGGAATTACGGAGGTATCTTTGACTACGATGCCAAGAAGGAAAGGCTGACAGAAGTCTCCGCGCTGGCCGAAGATCCCGCGATCTGGCAGGACGCGAAACGCGCCCAGGAACTGGGGCGCGAGCGCAAGACGCTGGAAGGCATAGTCCTGGGTCTTTCCAGGATCCGTCAGGATCTTTCAGACGCAAGGGAACTCCTGGAGATGTCGGAAGCGGAAGGGGACGAGGACTCGATCAACAGCACGGCCGATGACATCAAGGACATCGAGCGTCGCGTCTCGGAGATGGAATTTCGCCGGATGTTCAGCCACCCGATGGATCAGAACAACTGTTTCATCGACATACAGGCAGGCTCGGGAGGAACGGAAGCCCAGGACTGGGCCGCGATGCTGATGCGCATGTATCTTCGCTATGCGGAGCGCAAGGGATTCCAGGTGGAAATCCTGGAGCAGTCCGACGGCGAAGTCGCAGGCATCAAGGGCGCATCGATCAAGGTGATAGGTGAATATGCATTCGGCCATCTGCGCACCGAGACCGGCGTGCACCGCCTGGTGCGAAAATCCCCCTTCGATTCCGGAAACCGCCGCCACACCTCCTTTTCCAGCGTTTTCGTCTATCCCGAAGTGGATGACTCGATCGAGATCGAGATCAACCCGGCCGACCTGCGCATAGACACATTCCGCGCATCGGGTGCGGGCGGACAGCACATCAACAAGACGGACTCGGCCATACGCATCACGCATCTTCCGACGAACATCGTGGTGCAGTGCCAGAATGACCGCTCCCAGCACAGGAACCGCGCGGAGGCGATGGCGATGCTGAAGTCGCGCCTTTACGAAGAGGAGCTGAGAAAGCGCAACGAGGAGAAGCAGGCGATGGAAGACGGAAAGACAGACATAGGCTGGGGGCACCAGATCAGGTCCTATGTCCTGGATCAGTCGCGCATCAAGGATCTGCGCACCAACCACGAGGTCGGAAATACACAGGCGGTGCTGGACGGAGATCTGGACGATTTCATTTCGGCGAGCCTCAAACAGGGAGTCTGATATTCCCAAATTATTTTGTCGGGAATAGAATTGCAATCCTAGGTTCACCCATAGAGAACAGAACATGCCAGTGTCCATCAAAACACCGCAGGAAATCGAGAAGATGCGCGTCGCCGGCCGCCTCACCAGCGAGGTGCTCGACTACATCGGGCCTTTCGTCAAGCCGGGCGTGACCACGAACGAGCTCGACAGGCTTTGCCACGACCTCATCGTCAATGTGCAAAATGCGATACCCGCGCCCCTGAACTACGCGCCGAACGGCCACACGCCCTATCCCAAGTCCATCTGCACCTCGATCAATCACCAGATCTGTCACGGCGTACCCAGCGAAAAGGCGCTGAAGAACGGAGACATCGTCAACATCGACATCACGGTGATCAAGGACGGCTATCACGGGGACAGCAGCCGCATGTACTACGTCGGAGAGCCCTCCATCCAGGCCAGGCGTTTGTGCGAAACAACCTATCAGGCGATGTGGAAGGGCATCAACAGGGTGAGAGCTGGCGCCTATCTCGGCGACATAGGATATGCGATCCAGAGTTTCGTCGAACCGTTAGGCTACAGCGTGGTGCGCGAATTCTGCGGCCACGGCATAGGCGCGAAATTCCACGAGGAGCCGCAAGTGCTGCATTACGGCAGGCCCAAGACCGGCCTCAGACTCGAGGCGGGCATGGTGTTCACGATAGAGCCCATGATCAATGCGGGGAAGAAGGAGATCAAGCAGCTTGGCGACGGTTGGACAATCGTAACCCGCGACCACAGCCTCTCCGCACAGTACGAACATACGATACTCGTGACCGACACCGGCTTTGAGGTGCTGACGGTCTCCGCAGGCACCCCGCCGCCTCCCTGATCATGTCAGACTGCGATGTCGCAAGGCTCAGGGAATCCATAAAGCAGGACAGGCAGGCGCTCGAGCTCGCGTTTCTCCGGGACGGCAATGCGGCGCGGTTGTTGAAAGCACACAGCAGGCTGATAGACCGCCACCTGACCAGCGTCTGGCAGGCGATAGCCCTCCCCGGCAATCCTGCGCTCGTCGCCGTCGGCGGTTACGGGCGGGGCGAGCTCTACCCGAAGTCCGACATAGACATTCTGATCCTGTTGGGCCAGGATCCCGACGATGACCTGAAGGGCAAGCTGCACGAACTCGTCGCCCTGCTCTGGGACATCGGACTTGAAGTCGGCCACAGCATACGCACCGTTGGCGAATGCATCACAGAATCCAGCGACATCACCGTAGAGACCAATCTGCTTGAGGCCCGCCTGATCGCCGGCGATCCAGTCCTGTTCGACGGCATGCGATCCGCCCTTCATCTCAGGCTGGACCCTAAGGCATTCTTCAACGCAAAGCTCAAGGAGCAGCAGCAGCGCCACGCGCGCTACAACGATGCGGACTTCAATCTCGAACCCAACCTGAAGGAGAGCCCCGGCGGTTTGCGCGACCTTCAGACGGTCACCTGGATCAGCCGCGCAGCCAACATAGGCACGAAGTGGCCCGAGCTTGCAAGGGCAGGCCTGATCACCCTTTCCGAGGCGCGCCAGCTCGCAAGGCACGATGCGCTGCTCAAGACGCTGCGCACGCGGCTGCACTATATCGCGATGCGCAGGGAAGACCGTCTGCTGTTCGAATTCCAGACAGCCCTTGCAGAACAGATGGGCATCCATGCTTCGGCGGGCCGCCGTGCCAGCGAGCATCTGATGCAGCGCTATTACCGCACGAAGCTTGCCGTGCGCCAGTTCAACACGATACTGCTGCAGAACCTGCACGACCATCTGTTTGCTGAAACGCCCCGGGAGCGCGTGCTCAACGAACGCTTCCGCACCACAGGAAACCTCCTCGCCATTCGCGACGAACAGCTCTTCGAGAAGAAACCCGAGGCGATATTCGAGCTCTTCCTGATCATGCAGAAGAACCCGGAACTCAAGGACCTCACCGCAATGACGCTGCGCGCCCTCTGGCGTGCCCGGCACAGGATAGATTCCGCATTCCGGAAGGATCCTGCGAACCGGGCGCGCTTCATGGAGATACTGCGCCAGCCGCAGGGCGTCATCGATGCGTTAAGGCGCATGCGCCAATACGGCATACTGGGCCGCTACCTCCCGGCGTTCGGCAGGATCATCGGCCAGATGCAGCACGACCTCTTTCACGTATACACGGTGGACGAGCACATTTTGATGGTGGTCCGCAATCTGCGGCGCTTCACGATCGCAAGATACGCGCATGAAGTGCCGCTCTGCCACAGGCTGATGGGCGAATTCGCAAGGCCGGAAGTGCTCTACATCGCAGGGCTCTTCCACGACATCGCAAAAGGGCGCGGAGGCGACCATTCCAAGCTCGGCATGCAGGATGCGCGCCTGTTCTGCAGGCAGCATGAACTCGATGCGGATGATGCAGACCTCATCGTGTGGCTGGTGGAACAGCATCTGACGCTCTCCGCAACCGCACAGAAGCAGGACCTTTCAGACCCCGAGGTGATCGCCGATTTTGCAGGCCGGATGAAGAACGAGCGCTATCTGATTGCGCTCTATCTGCTGACGGTCGCGGACGTTCAGGGAACCAGCCCCAAGGTTTGGAATGCCTGGAAGGCGAAGCTGATGGAAGACCTGTTCCAGATGACGCGCCGCTATCTCAGAGAAGGCGCATCGACCGACCATCTTGCAAAGATACGCGCCGAGGCCTCCGCCACGCTCAACCTCTATGCGATCCCTCCCGAGTCGTACAGACTGCTCTGGGCGCAGCTCGACGACAGCTACTTCCAGGACCACGAGGCGCACGAGATCGCATGGCACACGCGCCTTCTGGCCTATCGTCCCAATCCGTCCTCACCCGTCGTCAAGACACGTTTGAGCCGCGCCGGCACGGGGCTTCAGGTGATGGTCTACTGCCGCGACCAGAGACAGCTCTTCGCGCGCATCTGCGCATTTTTTGCGCGCATGCATTACACCATCATGGAAGCCAAGATACACACGACCCACCATGGATATGCGCTGAACAGCTTTCAGGTGATGGAAATCAACAGGAGCGAAATGGCCTATCGCGACCTGATGAACTACATCGAATTCGAACTCGCGGCAAGAATCGCCGAGGCCAGGCCGATAGACCCGATCGCGGCTGGACGCGTGAACAGGCAGCTTAAGCACTTTCCGATCGAGGGCAAGATCAACATCGAAAAGGACAGGCGCGGCCTTTACATGCTCTCGCTGATCGCCGGCGACAGGCCGGGGCTGCTTGCGCAAATCGCGAAGCTGATGGACCAGCACGGCATCGTCCTGCATCGCGCAAAGATAAACACGCTGGGCAGCCGCGCCGAGGACGTCTTCTGGATCAGCGGCGACATCCTGGGTCATCCCCAGGATGCTGGCGCCTTTCTCAATGCCCTGATTGAAATGCTGTAGCGCTCAACTGTGTATCGAGTTTCAATTCGATCGGCGGCGCATCCTGATGCCGGACCACCACGGGATTGACGACCTGGGCGGTATGCGTGCCGAGATAGGCGCTGCCGTAACCTGCGATCAGCACCGCTGAGAGCAGCCCTGTCATCTTGAGCGTGGAAACAAGATAACTTCCCTGCGAATGATGGCGACCGACAGACTCGGCAAGCATGGACACTTCCTGCGACTCCCGTTCGGCCTGCTGCTTCGCCTGCCTGGCGGCCTTCTTTTCAAGCCTAGCCTTCTTGCGCGCAAGTTCCAGCGCCTCCCTTTCTGCAACAGCCCGATTTTCCGCATCCGCTGCGGCACTGGCTTCTTCGATGCGGCGCCTTGCTTCGGCAGCCAGCGATTCCTGCTCGCTTGCCAGCCTGCCTTGCTCCATTTGGAGAATTTCCCTTTGCAAGGAAAGCCGCTGCGCGGCAACTGCAGCAGCCTCTTCCTTGGCAGCTGCAAGCTCCCTGGCGGCGGCGAGTTCCTGGCGTTCGGCATTCGCTCTTTCTTCTTCCGCCTTTGCTGCGCGCATCTGCTCAAGCCTTCTCTGCTCGATCATCTTTTCCGCTTCGAGCGATGCCTCATCTATCCTCTTCGTGATTTCGCAAATCTTCTTCTCTGCGCGCATCTTCAGTGCCTGCTCGCGGGAGATGCTTTCCCTTTCCGCATCGCCTGCCAGCTTCTCGGCAGCGATCCGCTCATCCATTAGCGCAGCTGCCTGAGCTTCGAGCAGGGCGCGATGCTCGAGCTGAGTCTGCAGTTCGGCCTCCTTCTCAAGGCGATGCCTTTCCTGTTCTGCGAGCTGCAATGTAAGCTGCCTGTTTTTCTCCGCAGCCCTGGAGGCCTGCCTTGCCTTTTCCGCAAGCTTCTTTGCGGCGACCGATGCGCGCGCTTCGCTGCGGATGCGTTCGCGCTCGGCTTCGGCCGCCTTGTTTTCTTCTTCCACGCGCAGCCTTGCCATGTTCTCTGCGCGGGCCATCGCCTCCTCGTGCGCCTTCCTCGCCTCGATCATTTCCCTGTTCAGGGCTGCGGTTGCAAGCGCTTCCTTCCTGATCAGCTCTTCCTTCTCTTCAAGCGCCCGCCGTTCCGTCTCGGCGCGCAACCTTGCGATGTTGAGCTCGCGTATCGCCGCCTCTTCCTGCTTTCTTGCATCGCTCAACGCACGCTCGTTGAGCTCAACGGTTTCCCTTGCGATTTCTTCTGCGCGGGCTTCCGATTCCGCGCGCCGATTGCTCGAATCGATCGCGAGCTGATGGGCTTTCAGCGCGGCTTCCAGCGCGGCGTTCGCGCGCGACTCAGCCACTTCCCTTTCCTCGGCAATGCGCCTCTCCTCGTCTTCGAGTGCGGCGCGTAGCATGGATTCTTCAGCCGCTCTTTCGAGGGCCGATATTTTTTCCTGGACTGCCGATATCAGCGCCTTTTCAGCACCGAGCTTTTCCTGAACGGCAAGCTTCTCGGCGAGCAGAACTTCGGCATGCTGCTGTGCCGCCTGCAGGACGGCATTCTGGAGCTGCAGCTTTTCAAGCAGGTTTTGCCTTGCAATCTCGACAGCGTGGATCTCGCGTTGTGCAGATTCCTTGAGCTCGGCCTCCAGCCTAGCCTTTTCCAGAGCCGCCTCAAGCGCCCGCTCTGCTGCGGCCCTGCGTTCATTTTCCAGACTGACCGCATGCGCTTCTGCCTGCAGCTGCAGCTGCAGCGCCTTTGCCGCCTCCATTTCCGTCTCTGCGCGCTGCTGGGCAAGTTGCAGCAGATCCCGCTCGCTCGCCATCTTCTGCGCGGCGGCGTGAAATGCCAGATTCTCGCACTCCAGCCTTGCCTTCGCATCGTGCTCCGCCTGCAACAGCAATGCCTGCGCTTCCTCATGCTGAGCTGCAGCCTTTCTGTCCGCCTCGGCCAGGCCCTGCAAGAGTCTGGTCGATTCGCGCTCTGCCGCTTCCTTGCGTTCAGCCTCTGCCTTCGCATTTGCCTCGGCTTCCGCACGCTTTCTTGCCGCATCGAAAGCCAGGCTTTCCTGCTGCATGCGCTCATCGGCTAGTGCATTTGCCTGTTCTTCGGCTTCCTTGCGCCTCATCGCCATCAGGGCTGCGGCCTTGTCAGACTCGGCGCGCTTGATGGCTGCCTCTTCGGCATCCGCATCGGCCCTTCTTCTTGCCTCGAGTTCGCGCAGCGCTTCCGCCTCGGCTTCCGTTCTCGATTTTTCGGCGTCCAGCCCGGCCTGCTCTGCAAGGCGCTTGGCGTCGAGCAATTCAACGAGACGCTGCTGCTCTGCGAGTTTTTCTTCCTGCAGGCGGGCGATCGTGCTGTCCGTGGCGGCCTTTTCCTGGGCAAGCAAGGCTGCCTGCTGTTCTAACCTGGCGCGGTTTTCCGACGCCCTTTCGGCTTCGCGTTCAGCTTCGAGACGCTTGCCGATCTGTTCCATTTCATACTGCTCGCTCTCTGCCCTTTCACGGGAAAGGCGCAGCAATTCGGCCTCGCTCTCGATGCGCAGGCGCGCCGTCTCGGCGAGCTCGGTCTCTATCTTCAGCTTTTCCTCTGCAATCTCGCGCTGCTGCTGTTCAGCCGCCATGCGCTCGGAGACAGCCTGCTCGGCCTGGGCCAGTAGCCTTTCCTTCTTGATTTCGACCGCCCTGATCTCGTCTTCGGCACGCCTTAAAGCCTGCTGCTCGGCATGGCATTGCTGTTCCAGCAGCGCAATCAGTTCGCGTTCCGCATTCGCCTTCCTTTCAGCAGTCTCGTTTGCCTCCTGCTCGGCCTGCAGGCGTTTTTGCAGTTCCTCTCGCGCCTTCTCCTCTGCCAGCAGTCTCGCCTGGTTTTCCTCGGCCAGCTGCCTTTCCAGCCTCTGCTTTTCCGCGATCTCGAGGGAAAGCCGCTTCTCGGTCTCCATGCGGGCCTGGGCCAGGTCGAAGAGCTTCGCCTCCTCCTGGCATTTGGATTCCAGCTGGGCGATCAGCTCCATTTCCATCTTGACGCGCGCCTGGGCGATCGCGCGCGCATGCGCCTCCGCGCGGGCCCTTGCCTGCGCCGAGAATCCCGCCTGGGTCTCGGCTTCCTGGTGGGCGCGCGCTTCCTGTATGGCCCGGGCGATGGACTCTTCGCTCTCGGTGTCAACTAAACGAATTTTTGGATTGGGTGCCATGATCTGCCCTTGTGCATTAGCGACAACTGCAAAATATCACATGGCATGTATGGCGAAACGCCGAAAAGATGCGGAAAAACCCGCCATTTACCGCCGGGTGAGCACAAACGCCTCGAACTCCCGGACCCTTAAAGGCTTGCTGAAATAGTATCCCTGGACCTCCCTGCATCCCCTCATGCGCAGGAATTCCAGCTGTTCCTCCGTCTCCACTCCTTCGGCGATCGTCTCGAATCCGAGGCTGTCCGCAAGCGTGATGATCGCGCTCACGATCGCCCGGCTTTCGGGATCATCGAAGATGCTGCTCACGAAGGACTGGTCTATCTTGAGCTTGTTGATCTTGAATTTTCTGAGGTAGCTCAGGGAGGAATAGCCCGTGCCGAAGTCGTCTATCGACATGCGAAAGCCCCGCTCATGAAGCTCGTCCATCACCGCGATGGCCGCCATGGGCACCTCCATCGCCACGCTTTCGGTCAGCTCGAGCTCGATATGCCGCGGCGGCAGCTGCGCCTCGTTCAAAATCTGCATGATCTTCTGCGACAGGTTCGCCTGCCGGAACTGGACAGCGGAAAGGTTCACCGCGATCGTGAGCTCCAATCCCTGGCCCAGCCAGGCCTTTGCCTGTCTTGCGGCCTCACGCAGCACCCACTCCCCTATCCCGAGGATCAGTCCGCTCTCCTCGGCAACCGGGATGAATTCAGCCGGAGAAATTGCACCGAGTTCCGGATGCTGCCAGCGCAGCAACGCCTCTGCACCGACCAGACTGCCGTCCTCGATGGAGATCTGGGGCTGATAATAGAGCTCGAACTGGTCATGCATAAGCGCCTGGCGCAGCGCATTCTCGAGCTGCATGCGCCTTGAAGAGCGCTCCTGCATCTCGCTCGTGAAGAAGCGGAAGCAGTTGCGCCCATCCCGCTTCGCGCGATACATCGCCACATCGGCGCACTGGTACAACCTGTCGAAATCGGTCCCGTCGGCAGGATAGATCGCGATGCCGACCGAAGGCGTCACGGACAGCTCGTACTGCCGGATCTGATAGGGGCTCGCCACCGTCTCCAGCAATTTTTCTGCCACATGCGCAGCCCCGTCGGCATCCGTGCCTGGCAGGACAAAGATGAACTCGTCCCCCCCCATGCGGGACAGCGTATCCTCATCGCGCAGCACGCTCTTCAATCGCCGGGAAAGCTGGACGAGGAGCTCGTCGCCTATCCTGTGCCCCAAAGTGTCGTTGACATTCTTGAAGTGATCGAGATCGAGAAACATCAAGGCCACCTGGCTGCCGCTCCTCTGCGCCATGCCCATCGCATGCGCGACCCTGTCTTTGAGCAGGGTCAGGTTGGGCAATCCAGTCAGCGCATCGAAATGCGCAAGCTGCACGATGCGCGCCTCGTTCTGCGCGCGCTCTATCGCAAGGCTCGCAAGATGCGCGCCTCTGCCGAGTGCGGCCAGTTCCAGAGGCTTGGGGGCTCTGGGCTGCGAACCGTAAAGCGCAAAGGTGCCCAGTACCTGCTCCTTCGTGGATAGGATGGGGATGGACCAGCAGGATGCGAGGCCCTGGCTCAGGGCGATCTCCCTGTATTTTCGCCATTGCGGATCGCTTGCGATGTCCTCGACGATGGTGGCTTCCCTGCTGAACGCCGCCACGCTGCAAGAACCCGAATCCTCCCCTATCTCCATGCCGTCCAATGCGCCGATGTAGGCATCCGGCAGGCTGGGCGCAGCCCCCTTCACCAGATGCTTCCCGTCGGGGCTTGCCAGCAGCACCGAACAGTACATGCCCGGATACATCGTTTCATAGCTTCTTGCAAGAAAATCCAGCATTGCCGGCAACGACTCGCCGCGCGCCAAAAGCTCGAGCACGGATCTTTCGTTCTCGCTCTGCAACTCCAGGCTCTTGCGCACGGCCTCGCTCTCGAAATTGTCCATCGCAAAACTGATGTCCGTCGCCATCTCGAGCAACAGATTTCGGGAAGGCTCGTCAAACGCATCGACATCCTTGGAATAAAGCGTGAAGGCGCCGACCGCAATGCCTTTTTTCACGAGCGGCAGCGAAGCCGAGGATGCCCAGCCAAAACGCTTCGCCCTTTCATGCCAGGCCATGGTCGCCGGATCGTTCTGGAAGTCCTGGCACCAGAATGGACGGTTCTCGCGTATCGCGACACCGGTCGGCCCGCGCCCAGAAGGAAGGGTGCCATCCACCGTGATTTCTATGTCGGCGAGATATTCTGAACCTTCGCCGGAAAACGCAACGGGTCTCACCCTTCCGCTTTCCTGATCCAGGATTCCTATCCAGGCCATTCTCATGCCGCCGAAGTGCACTGCATCGTCGCAGACCTGGGGGAAAAGCTCGGCTTCTGAGGTCGATCTCACGATCGCCTGATTGCACTGGCTGAGCGCTGCATAAAGCTGGGTCAGCCTGTGGATGCGGGCCGCATCGGAGCGGCGCGCGGTGATGTCGCGCGCGATGCCCAGCACGCCGATCAGCCTGCCTTCCCCATCGTACATGGGAGCCTTGATCGTCTCTATGTAGATGCGGTGGCCGTCATCGGCAAACGTGATCCACCTTTCGGAGATATCCGTCTTCCCTGAGCGCATCGCCATGAGATCGTGCTTGCGGAATGAATCGGCCAGTTCTCGAGGGACGAAATCGTAATCGGTCCTGCCCACGATCTCTGATTCGCTCGCGCCATAGAAGCGCTCGAACATCTTGTTGCACGCGATGAAGACGCCGTTCTCGTCCTTCAGCCAGACAAGATCCGGTATGGTCTGCAGGATGGCGCGCAAAAAGGAATCCGAGCGTCTTTTACCTTTCCCCAGTATTTCAGTCGTCGGCTCTTTCAATGGATTCACCACAAGGTCAGCGCATCGGAAAATTTTCCGACAAGTTTACTGCAATTTTCTTCAGGCTTCACGCAAATGGCGCATTCATTTCAGCGCAACAAAATTCGATTATAATTCCGCGATTTTGTTCCAGGCGGCAGCATGCTCACGATAACCACGCATACCAAGTTCCTCGCCGCATTCCTCTGTGCATGCTTCATCTCCCATGCCGCAATCGCCGGGGAATCCCAGGACTACGGCCTCTATGGCCAGTCGACCTTCGTCTACCAGTCCCATTCCGGCTTCAATTCCCCCTATCAGGGACAGAACAGCCTGCAGACCGGCAACAACAATGCCGAGACCACGGACATCACGCTGTTTGCCGGAATGCGCCTGGGCACTGGCGAGCTCTGGATCAACCCGGAGATAGACCAGGGATTCGGTCTCAGCAACACGCTGGGTGTGGCGGGATTTCCGAGCGGCGAGGCATACAAGGTCGGCGCAAACACCCCCTATCTGCGGCTGCCCCGCGCGTTCTACCGCAAGGTCTTCAATCTGGGCGGCGAGGAGCAGAGCATCTCAGCTTCCGCCAACCAGCTGGCACGCACCCAGACCGCAGACAACGTGATCCTGACGATAGGCAAGTTTTCCGTGGTGGACGTCTTCGACACCAATTCCTATGCGCACGATCCGCGTTCAGACTTTCTGAACTGGTCCGTCGTCGATGCCGGCGCATTCGACTATGCGGCGGATGCATGGGGATACACCAAGGGCATGTCCATCGAATGGACCAGGGCCAGATGGACCTTGAGGGGCGGATTCTTCGACCTTTCCACCATCCCCAACACCACGGTGCTGGATCACACCTTCGCGCAGCACGAATGGGTGGGCGAAGTGGAGGAACGCCATCAACTGGAGGGGCATCCCGGAAAGCTGAAATTGCTGGGTTTCATCAACAAGGGCAACATGGGCAGCTACGCGGATGCTTTGAGACTCGCCGCCCAGACCAACAGCACACCCGACACGGCGCTCGTCCGGCGGGGCAGCTCGAACTCGGGATTTGCCCTGAACCTCGAACAGGAGATCGCATCCGACCTGGGCGCCTTTGCCCGTGCGAGCGCGAACCAGGGAAGCCAGGAGGCCTTCGAGTTCACCGAAATCAACAAGTCCTTGTCGGCAGGGCTTTCCCTCAAGGGCAGCCGCTGGAGACGCAATGACGACACGGCGGGTCTCGCCTTCGTCGCAAACGGACTGTCCGGTGCCGCGCGCAGCTATTTTGCGGCAGGCGGCATGGGCATCCTGATCGGCGATGGACAGCTTCCTCATTACGGTTATGAAAAGATCACGGAGACCTATTATTCCTATGCCCTGCCGGGACTCGACCATTTCTTTCTGACCGCAAACTATCAGTATGTGATCAACCCGGCATACAATCATGACCGCGGTCCCATCTCCTTTTTCGGAATGAGGCTGCACAAGGATTTCTAGCCGCGTTTGCGCCGCAAGGATAGAATATCCGGACTTCAACCTCGGAGAGATCATGGAATACAGACGCCTGGGAAGCAGCGATCTATCAGTGTCGGCCCTGTCACTCGGCACGATGACCTTCGGCGAACAGAACACCGAACAGGATGCGCACCAGCAACTCGACATGGCTGCAGCGCACGGCATCAACCTCATCGACACGGCAGAGATGTATCCTGTGCCGCCGCGCGCCGAGACTCAGGGTCGCACGGAATCTTATGTGGGATCCTGGCTCAGGAAGCAAGCGCGCGAAAAATTCATCATCGCCACCAAGATCGCGGGTCCCTCCCGCGGATTCGGCTGGATACGCAACGGCCCGCGCGTGAACCGCGAGCACCTCAATGCCGCAGTCGATGCAAGCCTCAAGCGCCTGCAGACGGACTACATCGATCTATACCAGATACACTGGCCGGACCGTTATGTCCCGATGTTCGGCCAGACGAGCTATGACGCCTCGCAGGAGCGGGACAGCACCCCCGTGGCAGAGCAGCTTGCCGCGCTCTTCGATCTCATCAAGGCGGGAAAGATAAGATACATCGGATTGTCGAACGAGACTCCCTGGGGCGTCTGTGAATTCTCGCGTCTGGCAAAACAGGAAGGGTTGCCCCCCATCGTCTCGATACAGAACGCCTATCATCTGATGAACCGGACCTTCGAGAGCGGCCTTTCGGAAGTCTGCCGCCACGCCGATGTCGGGCTGCTTGCCTACAGCCCTTTGGCCTTCGGCCATCTCACCGGCAAATACCTCGAAGACCAAAAGGCCCAAGGCCGCATCACGCTGTTTCCGGGTTTCGGACAGCGCTACCAGAAACCCAATGTGCCTGCCGCGACCGCCGCCTACCTGCAGATCGCGAAGGAGGCCGGCATCAGTCCTGCGAAGATGGCGCTCGCATTTGCCCGCACCCGTTGGTTCACATCCAGCGTCATCGTGGGCGCCACGACACCGGCCCAGCTCGAGGAAAACCTGGAAAGCAGCGAACTCACGCTGTCAGATGAATTGCTGAAGAAGATAGAAACCGTTCATGAGCTCTACCCCAACCCTGCGCCTTGAATCTCCGATGGCCGACATCGAAAAGACCCGCCGGCTGGATGCCCGCAGCGCGCCCCTGATCGAGGACATCGGGAATTACAAGATCATGAGCGTGCTCGGCAAGGGTGCCACCAGCGATGTGTATCTCGCCATCGATGTCAACACGAAGCAGCGCGTCGCCATCAAGAAGATGCGCCCGGAATGCAGCATCGGCATGCAGCACAAGATGTTCGCGATCGAGTCTTCCCTCTGCGGCATGCTGAAGCACCCCAACATCGTTTCCCTCATCGAGGCCAGCAGGACGGATGCGGACAACACCTACATCGTGATGGAGTATGTGGAAGGCGAGTCGCTCGACAAATATTCATCGCCCGACAGGCTGCTTTCCGTCGACAAGGTCATGGACATCGTGAGGCAGGTCGCAGAGGCGTTGAATTACGCGCTGCAGATGGGCGTCATCCACAGGGATGTGAAGCCTGCCAACATCATGCTGCGCGTGGATGGCCAGGTCAAGCTCGCCGATTTCGGCTGCGCACTGCTTTTCAATGCGGATACCACCCAGATCTCGGGTGCAGGAAGCCTAAGCTACATGTCGCCCGAACAGGTATCAGGCACCAGCCTCAATCACCAGAGCGACATCTATTCCCTGGGGGCGGTGCTTTACCGGCTTCTGACCGGGCACAACACCTTCAATGCCATCGACAATTATGCGGCAATCAACCAGATCGTCAATCATCCGCATATCCCGATCGGGATACGCAGGGCGGATCTGCCCAAGGAGATCGTCCGCATCACGGATCGCGCGCTGCAGAAGAGCCTTGAGGACCGCTATCCGGACTGGAAGGAATTCCTGAGCGACCTCTATGCCGCGACGGGCGTATTGAGGACTGCAAAGCAGTCGGACGAGCAGGCGATGTTCGACCTGATGAGCCGCTGCGCCTTCTTCAAGGATTTCCTGACGGTCGAGATATGGGAGGTGCTGCGCGCATCGGAGCCCCGTACCTTCAGGCACAACGAGGCGCTCATACGGGAAGGCGAACACGGCTTTTCGCTTTTCATCGTGCTCAAGGGAAGTGTCGCCGTCACCAAGCAGGATCGCATGCTGAACCTGATACAGGCCGGCGACTGTGTCGGCGAAAATGCCTGCCTCTACAATGGCAGCCCGATCAGGGGGGCAAGCGTGGCAGCGCAGGGAGAGGTCATCGCGCTCGAGATCTCGAAGGAAAGGCTGGAGGCGTTTTCCAAAGACGTGGGCATCCGCATGGATCGTGCGTTCCTGCGATCCCTCAACGACAAGCTTTCGGTGTCGAATGCGCGCCTGCTCCAGCTGATGGGGATACGCTAACGCTTCACTTTCTGGATGCTTCCACTTTCAGGTTTTTTTCATGCAGCATGCCGATCAGGCGGTTCACGCCGCCTTCCGTCAGCGCGTCGCCGAAATTGGAGTGGTAGATCCTGATCATGCTCATGTTGTCGATGTCCACATCATAGATGAGCCAGCTCCCGCCCGCTTTTTCAAGCCTGTAGTCGAGCTCGGTCGATTCGTCCCTGGGATCCATGACGACGGTCTTGACCATCACCTCCTTCGCATCGGGCTTCATCCTGAATGGAAGATAAAGTATCGTCTGGTCGGTATACTGGGAGATCACGTCCGAAAAGGCGTGAAGGAGAAACATGTGGTATTCGCCAACCAGTTTTTCCCTGTCATCCGGCGTTGCCTGCTTCCAGTAATCCTTGCCGACCGTCAGCCGGCTCAGCCTCTCAAGATCCAGATGCGGGAAGACGCTAGCATCGACTATCGCATCCAGCCTTGCCGGATCCTTGGTGATGCTTCTGTCCTGCCGGATGGGCGAGAGCACATCGTCCACCATTTGTTTCACGACCGCATCGGGGGCCGTGTCGGCCAGCGCGCTTGCCGAGAAAAGCAGAAGCGACAGGAATAACTTCAGCATGATCTTATCTCTGCCTGTTCCTCATGCTTTTTAGCTGGTCGCGCTGCTCGGGCGTCAGGACGTCCTCGATCTGATTCTCGGTCGCGAGGTAGGCTTCGATCATCTGGCGCTTCAGATCGAATATCTTGCTGTATTCTTCGCCTATCGCAGCGGGGTCTCGCTTGTCGGCCTCGTAAAGGTCGCGAAGCTTTGCCGACTCATCGTTGATCATCCCCTGTTTCGCCCAGTTGTCGTGATTGAGCTGGTCTGAAAGTTTGCTGATCCTGGCCCGCTGATCCGCGCTCAGGTTCAGCATGTGGTATCTCCCCACCCCCATCATCATGCCCTGGCCGCCCATCATGCCATGGTAGTCGTGATACCGGTCATCGCAGACGACCCTTTTTGCGGGTTTTTTCGCAGGCGCATCCGCAGCGTATGCAAGGGATGCGGAAAGGGCAAAGAGCAATGCAACTACAATCTTCTTCATGATCATGCTTCCTCCATAATACAAACAGTATACACCGATTAAGCCTGACGGCCTATTTCATCCTGGATGGCAGGGATATCCCCTCCCCCGCAACCATGAATCTCCCCATCCCCTGGTGATGCAGCGTCCTGTGGTCCTTCTTCTCCGCATCTATCCATGCCTTGACCACCTGAAAAACGAAAAAATTGTATTGCTCGACCAGTTCATCGTCGAAGATCGTGCATTCGAGGTTCGCATAGCATTCGTCTATCAGGGGCGCCGAAACGACGGCAGCATCGGCCGCGGTAAGATCAAATTTTTTGAACTTGTCCACCCTGCGGCCCGAGCAATTGCCGCACCCCACCACCTGCTTTGCGATCTCGACCGTCGGTATGTTGATCACGCACTCGCGGCTTTCATTGATGAGGCCGAAGCTGTAATTCCGGTTGCTGATCACACAGCCGACCAGGGGTGGCTCGAACTCCATCATCGTGTGCCACGACATCGTCATGATGTTGGGGCGCCTGACGCCAAGGCTCGAGACCAGGACGACCGGGCCCGGCTCGAGCAGGCGATAGACACGACCCAGGGGCAAAGACTTCTTCTTCATCGCAAGCCTCCCTCCGGAGATTTCAGCAGATTCTACGCCGCGCCGCCCGCCCTCACAAGCCGCTGCAAAAGGGGTAAAATCGGACCGCTTCGATTCAGGAACCGCATCAGATGGACATTCGAGAAATTGCCGGACAGATTGACCGGCGCGGCTATATCATCCTTGAAAAACCCCTGGACGATATTCTGCTCGATGAACTTCTCGCGCGCTGCCAGCATGATGACGCTTCGAGATTCCAGCCCGCCCACATAGGAAGAGGCTCGAACAAGCAAAGGATATCCTCGGTGAGGGGAGATGCGATCTCCTGGCTGACCGATGCGAACGCCGTGGATGCAGCCTATCTCGCCCTGATGGAGAAGCTGAGGCTGGGGCTCAATGAGCGGCTTTTTCTCGGGCTTTTCGATTACGAATGTCACTATGCGATCTATGAGAAAGGTCTGGGCTATGCAAAGCACAGCGACGTGCTTGCCGGAAAGAGGAACCGCGTGCTTTCTACCGTGCTCTATCTGAACAAGGGCTGGCAGAAGGGCGATGGCGGCGAGCTTGTGCTTTATGATGCCGAAGATGCGATACTTGAAACCGTAGCGCCCGAATACGGCACCATGATCATTTTTCTTAGCGAACATTTCCCCCATGAAGTGCTGATCTCGCAGAACACCCGTCGCAGCATCGCCGGATGGTTCCGGGTCAGCGGAAGCGAGATATGAGCCTACCCGACACCGCCATAGACGAGGCAGAAAAAAATCTGCACGACATTCTCAAGATCGCCATCGGACACACCCAGGCCGCACTCGTGGTCTGGGACGGACAATGCGATCTTGCCATGGCACTGACCCAGGCCTACCGGCGCTGCCTGCCGGATGCGACCTTTCTCGATTTCGACAACGTCCAGCCAACCGACGTGTACGCCGCATTCGACAGACTCTCCCCCGGCGATCTCGTCGTGCTGATACAGTCCACCAGCTTCCGCCTCGACGCTTTCCGCCTGCGCGTCGAGCTCTTCAAGCGCGATCTCAAGGTGATCGAACACCCGCATCTCTCGCGCATGCCAGGTAACGAGGCGCTGATCTACATCGAGTCCCTGGCCTACGATCCCGGCTACTACCGCGGCGTTGGCAATGCACTGAAGGCGAGAATAGACGGCGCACATACCTGCATCGTCGACAGCGGCGGCGAGCAGCTCATCTTCTCGGCAGGTCTCGAGCCTGCGAAGCTCAACGTGGGCGATTACAGCCAGATGCGCAATGTGGGCGGACAGTTTCCGATAGGCGAAGTGTTCACCGAATCGAAAGACCTCGAAGCGGTCAATGGCCGCGTGCGCATCTCGATCTTCGGCGACACCACCTTCTCGGTCAACAAGCCTGAAAAGCCGATCACGCTGGTGGTGAACAAGGGACGCATCGTTGAGGCGATCGATTCGACGCCCGAGTTTGACCGCGTGCTTGCCAGCATACGAGAGCATGAAGGGGAAGTCTGGCTGCGCGAACTCGGACTGGGCCTTAACCGCTCCTTCAGCGAGCAAAGGACGGTGAGCGATATCGGCACATTCGAGCGCATGTGCGGCGTGCATTTGTCTCTGGGCGCCAAGCACGGCAGCTACAACAAGCCCGAGATAAAAAAGTCGGCCGCCAAGTTCCACGTCGACGTGTTTGCCGCGACCCAGTCGGTCCTGCTGGACGGCGAAACTGTTTACAGAAACGGGCGCTGGCTGGTCGCTTGACAAGGCAAGAAAACAGGCATAGCGTTGCACCATACGCCAAGCTTCATTCAAGAGCCATGGACATCTCGCCGGTCACAGCGCTATCAAGCCCTGACACCGTTCATCCCACCGGTGTCCTGCAGGCTGTTTCCACGCCTCCTTTAAGCACCGACACCGTCACCATCTCCGAGGCAGGAAAGCTGCTGTCCGCTTCCGCGCTGTTCGAGGCCGGCCAGAATGATTTTGCAGCGCTTTCTGTTGCAACCCAATACTTTGCGGATGCCTACAACAGTTTCCTGCAAAGCGGCATACTGCAGAGCGCCATAAGCGGAGCACTCAATCTTCCGTTTGTCGAGGCCTTGAATGCAAACCTCGATATTTCAGGGCTCTCTGCGATAGGCGTTTCGCTGACCACGGGCGAGATCACCATAGACTATCAGGCACTGCAAGCCGCGTTCATCGCAAATCCCTCGGCAACGGTCTCCCTGCTGGCCAAGACGGCGCTTATAACCGGGCAGTTTGCAGCGCAATTCACCGCCCTTTCAGCCCAGCTCAACACGCTCAGCACTGCGACCACCACCTCAGCTCCTGCAGCCGTGAATCCGGCGCCAAGCGCCACGCCGCCAACCAGCGCGGCGACCGCAGTTCCAACCCCTGCAGCGACCACCGCAACGACTACAACGACTGCCACTGCGCCAACCATCACCGTTCCAACCACCGCACCGACCACGGCTCCAGCCACTGCAGTCCCCGCGACTCCGGCGACCACCGCCGCAACTGCGATTCCAGCGGTTTCCCCCGCACCGGCCAATGCAGTCGCCCCCAATTCGGCCGATCCCGCAGTCGCGGCAGCCATCGCCTCCTACCGCATGACGGATGGCTCCTTCGACATGGCAAAGCCGCATGACAAAGGACCCGCTCCCAGAACCCCGGTATACAGCGAAATCGGAACCATCGCCCCGGTCCAGCCTGTGGTGCTTAACAAGTAGCTGTTGAACGGATTTTCCCAAACAGTTGCTGATCCTTCGCGGAGAACACGAAGAATTCGGGATTGTGCAGATCGGCCTTGTTATAGACCAGTTCCTCGCCATGGATATCGCATACTCTCCCGCCCGCCTGCTTCACGATGGCATGTGCGGCCGCGGTATCCCACTCCATGGTGGGCCCCAGCCTGGGATAGAGATGCGCCTTCCCTTCAGCGACCAGACAGAGCTTCAAGGAGCTGCCCATGCTGATGGTCTCGTGTTTCCCCAGCATTTCCAGCAGCGCACAGGTTTTCGCATCGCTGTGCGAGCGGCTTGCAACCACCCTCAAGGGTTCGTCCGGCATGTGTTCTTTGACGCGTATCGCTTCCCTCTCTTGGGTGCCGCGCCTGACAAACGCGCCCAGGCCCCGGGCTGCAGAATAGCAAACATCCAGCACTGGCGCATAAACCACCCCGAGTACCGGTTCGCCGCTCTCTATCAGCGCGATGTTCACGGTGAATTCGCCGTTACGCTTGACGAATTCCTTCGTTCCGTCCAGCGGATCCACCAGCCAGTAGCGCTGCCAATTTCTGCGCCCGGCATAATCTGTCGCAGCGGACTCTTCGGAAAGCACCGGCCCCTGATCGAGTTTTTCAAGCCCTGCTGCTATCACCCTGTCGGATGCAAGATCCGCCCGCGTGAGGGGGGAGCTGTCCGCTTTTGACAGAACAGTCATCTCCGGATCCGCATAGATCTCCATGATGGCTTGACCCGCATCTCGGGCAATATCTACAATTGCTGTAAGCAGATTTTCGAGCATCCTGATCTTCCCGTCGCATGTCATGGCCGGATTCTACCAGTCCTGGCCATGCGGAACTCTGCAGGGTTCCGTGCAGTCGAATTGCAGTGAATCGGGCAGGCCTGTAGAATCATTGACGAAAGGGCACATCATAAAAAGATTATCTGTCCTGTTGCTCGCACTCCTTGCCGCAGTTCCGGCCCATGCATATGTCGGCCGCGGCTGGCACAGGGGAGCGTGGCATGAACGCGGATGGGACGGCGGCTGGATAGGCCCCGCGCTGATCGGCGGCGTGATAGGCTACAACCTTGCCTATCCGTATCGCTACCTTTACCCCTATCCGTACGTCTACCCTTATCCGGTATATCAACAGGCATACCCGGTCTACACAGAACCCATCCAGATCCAGCCCGCAGCCCCGGTATGGTATTACTGCGATTCCGCCAAAGGATATTATCCTTATGTGCCTACCTGCCCCGAACCATGGCGGCCCGTTCCTTCACAGCCGCCACCGCCCGCCAAATAGCGGCCGGCTTGCGCCGGCCGCATGCCTACTTCAACCTGGACCAGATCTGCTTCTTGACGGCATAGAGCAGGGCTGAAAGCACGACCAGATAGACTATCACGTATTTTCCGAGCGTGTCGCGCTCACCCGCATGAGGATCTGCCGCCCATGTGAGGAAAGTCACGATGCTCCTGGCCGTCTTCTGCTTGTCAGCGCGTTCTGCGGCATTGGCAGCCGAGCTGATGCCCAGCGGATCCGGCATCTTGGTTTCGGCAAAGATGTGATTTCCCACGCTGCCGTCCGGCTTCACGTAGTAGCCTATCAGGTAGGAATACACATAGTTGGGTCCGCCATCCCTGGCCTGGGCCATCAGGCTCAGATCAGGCGGCAGCTTGGCAAAGGTCGCCATCGCAACCGCATCCGGCATCTGGGCCGTCAAGGGCGTGTCCAGAGATGCCTCCCCGCGCCAGCCGTCGACCTTGGCCTTGTCTATCCCCAGGCTCAGAAGGTCGCGATATTTGACATACTTCATCGTATGGCAGGTCAGGCAGTTGTTGATCCAGTCCTCTGCCCCCCTGGCGATCGACGGCTTGTCTTTCGGGACCTGTATCTTTTCCAGTTTTGCTTCTTCGGCATGGACTGACATGCTAAGACAGCCCAGCAACATGATCTTCAGCAGCTTTTTCATATCCTGTCCCCCTTGCGACGACCCTGTTCTTCTTTGCGCGCTTCCAGATCGCGCTTCTCTCTTTCCATCAGTTCCATGATGCCTTCAGGCAATCCGCGCTTGATCAGCCAGTTTTCCTCCATCTTGGAAACGAAAGGCACGACAAAGAAGGATGCGAAATAGCAGAAGGTGGCCACCTGCCCCACGATCACGATGTTGTGGTTGGTTGGAGGCACATAGCCCACATACCCCAAAACCAGCATGTCGATCAGGAACAGATAGAACTGCAGCCTGTAGATCGGACGGTAGCGCGCACCGCCCGGTATCCTCGAGCGATCGAGGAAGGGCATGAACGCGAACATCATCACGGACAGCGCCATTGCCACCACGCCGCCGAACATGTTGGGCACGGAACGCAGAATCGCATAGAAGGGCAGGAAGTACCATTCAGGAACGATATGGCTGGGCGTCACCATCGGGTTGGCCGGGACGTTGTTGGCCGGTTCGATCAGGCTGTTCGGTATGAAGAAAACGAACACGCTGTATACGATCAGGAAGATGCCCAGGCCGTACAGGTCCTTCGCAGTGAAATACGGATGGAAGGGAATGTTGTCCTTGGCCTTCAGATCGATGCCGCTCGGGTTGCTGCTCTTGACGGTATGAAGTGCCACGAGATGGACGATCACGGCGCCTATGATCAGAAACGGGAACAGATAATGCAAGGAGAAGAAGCGCGTGAGCGTGTCATCGCCCACCGAATAGTCACCCCGCAACCAGATCACGATGTCGTCCCCGATGAAAGGCGTGACCTTGAAAAGATTGGTGATCACGGTCGCCCCCCAGAATGACATCTGCCCCCAGGGCAGCAGATAGCCCATGAAAGCGGTGGCCATCAGCATCAAAAGCAGCCCCTGCCCCGTCCACCAGAGCAATTCTCGCGGCGCCCTGAAGGAGCCGTAGTACAGGGTGCGCGCCATGTGCACGAAGATGACGAAGAAGAATGCGGAAGCGCCCACCGCATGCATGTAACGCAGCAGCCAGCCGTAATTCACTTCGCGCATGATGTGCTGTATCGAATCGAACGCGAGCGTTGCGTCGGCCTTGTAGTGCATCGCAAGGAATATGCCGGTCGCGACTTGCAGCACCAGCACGATGCCTGCCAGAAAGCCGAAATTCCACCAGTAGCTGAGATTTCTTGGCGTCGGATAATCCGTCAACTCATGCTTGACGAAGCTGGTCAGGGGAAAGCGTTTGTCTATCCAATTGATGATGGGTCCGGACATGATATTCTCTCCTAGGCTTTGCCGATAATGATCTTGGTATCTGATTCAAAATGATACGGCGGGACTTCAAGATTCTTGGGCGCAGGACCGCGCACCACGCGACCGCTGTCATCATATTGGCTGCCATGGCAGTGGCAGGTCCAGCCAGGACCTTCCTTTGTCGGCACGCAGCCCATGTGCGTACAGACACCGATCACGATCAGCCACTCAGGCTTCTTCACGCGCTTGGCATCCGGCTCCGGGTCTATCACCCCGTTGGACGCCTGGGCAGCCGCGATTTCCTCGGGTGTCCTGTGCAGCACGAATACCGGTTTGCCTTCCCAGGCAACGGTATGCACGCCTCCCGGAGGAATGCCGGAAAGATCGACCTCGGTCTCTGCCTTGGCCAGCACATCCGATGTCGGATTCATGCTTGACACAAAGGGAACGCAGGCCGCTGCGACGCCGGCCCCCCCCACTACTGAGGTCAACTTGATCAAAAAATTTCGACGATCCCCACCCTCTTTTACGTCATTTTCCATCTCGACTCCTCCTCAGTGTATTAATACTTACCGACCATGGGGGATATCTTACGCTGACACATCAAGGCTTCACAACAGATATGAGATTAAATAATCTTGAGAGTTATGGAACGGGACGACCATCTAACTCGCCGGAGTGATGCGCCATAACCCGTCTGAGGGGATGGTTTTTTTGACGGAATTATGCAAGGCCCGCCGGATCCAGAATTCTGGATGCCGGCGGCTTTTTGAAAATCAGGTGCTTTGAACGACGATCTTGGGGAACACGGCGCTGTGATCCTGCGCCATCTCGGCCACCTTGACCGCGATGCGGCGGGCGATCTGCTTGTAGACCCTTGCGATGTTGCCATCCGGATCCGTCACCACAGTCGGCGCACCGGAATCAGCCTGCTCGCGGATACGGATATCGAGCGGCAGACCGCCCAGAAATTCCGTGTTGTAATCGGCGCACATCTTCTCGCCTCCGCCCGCGCCGAAGATATGCTCCTCGTGACCGCACTTGCTGCAGATATGCGTGCTCATGTTTTCGACGATGCCGATGATCTTGATGCCGACCTTTTCGAACATCTTGAGCCCCTTGCGCGCATCCATCAGCGCGATGTCCTGCGGCGTGGTCACGATCACGGCGCCTGTCACGGGGACGTTCTGCGCCAGCGACAACTGTATGTCACCGGTGCCCGGAGGAAGATCGACCACCAGATAATCCAGGTTGTCCCACTTGGTCTGGCGAAGCAGCTGATCCAGCGCCTGCGTGACCATGGGACCGCGCCAGATCATCGGCTGGTCTGCATCGACCAGAAAGCCGATGGACATCGCCTGCAACCCGTGGCTCTTCATGGGCAAGAGGCTCTTGCCATCGTCCGACTCCGGCTGCCCCGAGATGCCGAGCATCGTGGGCTGCGAAGGGCCATATATGTCCGCGTCCAGGATGCCCACGTTGGCGCCTTCCGCTGCAAGCGCCAGGGCGAGGTTGACCGCGGTCGTGCTCTTGCCCACGCCCCCCTTGCCGCTTGCCACCGCGATGATGTTCTTCACGCCATCGACCAGCTTCACGCCGCGCTGGACCGCATGCGGCACGACCTTGCTCGACACGCTGACATTCACTTTGCCTACAGCAGGCAGGCTCGATCTGATGTGCGATTCGACCATCTTGGCGATCTCGCTCCAGACGCTCTTAGCTGGATAGCCAAGCTGGATGTCCAGGGACACATCATTGCCCGAGACCTTGACATTCTTCACGGACTTTCCGCCGACGAAATCCTTTTTGGTATTCGGATCGATCAGGGTTTTCAGTGCATTCTGCACATCAGTTTCATTCAAACTCATACTTGCTCCCGGATTCAGAAATAAATGCTGGAGGCGGCATTATAAATTATCTCGACCTTTTTTGTCGGGTATTTTTTTCATGCCGCGGCAGAAATTCACCTTCCCTTGTAGTGCTCCTTTGCCAGGCGAATGATCTGCGAATAGGGAAAATCCTCAAGCTCGCCGAACTTCAGTCGCGCGGCATCGAGCAGCCCGTGGATGTCGCCCACCTCGTCGCTCTCATCGATCAAAACCTGCAAGCCCTTGATGCCTCCGCACTGTATGCGCATCTCCTGCGCATGCGGCAGCGGGCCTTCCACATGCGACCTGCCCAGCGCGAACGCAAAATTGTGGCGCAACAGATCCTTCAGGGTGACGCAGCGCAAATGCGCATCGGCGCTCGCGCAAGTCACGACCTCACGCTCGGCGATGTTGCGCTTTAGCGATTGCGAACAGGCCGCGCATCGCGTCAATATGGACTTAGCAAACGGGCAGGAGCGCTCGTGCAATTCGGCCAACCGCTGTCGGAAAGCGGTCTCATCCATCCCGGTCAGTCATCGCCCAGCTCGGGCTGCCTTTCCCTGACTTCATTGAGCAGATCCTCTGCCTGCAATTCCGTCTCCGCATGGATCATCTTGATGAGGGTGTTCTTATCCTGCGCATGCTCCGCACGCAGCTCCTTGACCCTCGCGGAGGCATTCCGGTAGACCTCGTGCTCCTCGAGCTTGGTCAGAAGCTTTACGGGGCGTTCTGTGATGCGATAAATGAAATAGGGCATGGTACTTACTTGTTTTGAGGTTTGAGGAAAGTGATGACATTGGAATTGGGCGCATTCTTGCTGCTGCAGCTGCCTTCGCCCAATCCGGAGATCTGTTCCGCCTCATGCAACAGGTTCACCACATCCACATAATGCTTCTGCTTGACCATCATCAGCGCGGTGTAACCGCCTTCGTTCTTTGCGAGCACATCCGCACCCGCCTTGAGCAGCGTCTCGACCACCGCCGTCTCCCCATAACCCGCAGCCAGCATCAGCGGGCGCACACCGTAGCCGATGGAGGCTTCGATGTCCGCCCCGGAATCAATCAGCACCTGCACCACATCGGCAAACCCGCGATTCTGCTCCGCGTTGTAAACGGCGCGGCTGATCGCCGACCAGCCGCGCTCGTCCTTCGCATTCACATCCGCACCCGCGGCGATCAGCGACTTCACCATCTCGAGATTGCCCAGATGTGCTGCAAGCATCAAAAGCGTTTCGCCTTCTTCGTCGCGAGCATTCACGTCCGCACCGGCCTTTAGCATTCGCATGACCTCTGCGACATCGCCTGCCTTGACGGACCCAATTAGTTGTTCGCGCATCATGATTCCTTTCTGAACTGTTAACCTATTTCTGCACCGCGTTTTGCAATGCCATGCGTATGGCTTCCGGAGACTTCATGATTTTCATGAAGCTGTTGTCGCCCATCATGCGCAGATCCGGAAAATCCATCGCGATGCGGAAGCGCGCATAGAGCGCATATACCTTGTTGCCGGACACCAGGACTTCATAGGGCAGATGGGCGGTCGACTTGATCGGCTGGAAATCGATCACGCTCATGATGTACTGATCGTCCATGTACTTGTTGTCCCCGCTGCCCTTCATCGACACGCCGAACACGGTCTCTTCCTTGCCCGGTATGTCGACGCGATAGACCTTGCTTACGCCGTTCTTGCCCGCAGTCAGCCTGCTGTCGACAGCCTGCACCGCCTCGTTATAGCTGCCATAGGTCGCAAGCAGGCTGGGATCGGTGAAGTACTCCATGCCTATCATGTAGTGGTATTTGCGCGCCTGCCTTGCCGTCATGCCCCTGGCAGATCCGAAATCCTCTTCCTTGCCCAGCGCCTTGGCAAGCTCGGCCGCCACATTGCTGAGATCGCCCTTCATCCTGTACATGTTCGCCATGTAAACCGGATTGGTGTAACTGACCTGGATTTCCTTGTCCACCTTGGTGATCGCGACGCGCTGTATCGCGCCATAACCGCCGTTCTCGGAATCGGCCGCATTCTTCTTAAGCTCGTTGTTGGTGACGATGATGATCTCGGCACCCGGGTAAGGCGAATAATCGCCGACCACCGTGAAGCCTTCCTTGGTCAACGCAGACTTTGCTTCAGCCGCCTTTTCGGCGACCGTGCCTGCCCCCTTAGAGGCCAGCACGAAAGGCTTCAACATCTCGTCAGCCTGCGCTCCCATCGCAACCAACACCAGACATGCAGATACCAGCAATTTCTTGATACTCATCATTACCCCCTTATGTATGAATGAATCTGCCTAATCATCTACCACTACCTTCAAACACCCTCAAACCGTCATTGCAGGACGCTAATCCTTGATCTTGTTGTGCGTTCCATCGCAATAAGGCTTCTTCTCGCTCGCCTTGCAGCCGCAAAGCCAGACCTTGGTCTTTTCCGCGAGCGTGAATTTCTGCGGGGCGAACTGACTGCCCTTGTGCGATCCGTCGCAGAAAGGCTGGGATTTCGATTTCCCGCAGGAACACCACCAGTAATCACCGGCTTCCAATTCCAGCGCATAGGGCGCGCGCTGGGCGCATACAGGCTTTTCCATGACTCCTCCTTTCAAGTGATTAGACTACTCGTAACTCTCGCCCTAGGCAAACCGAGATCGAGGAAGAACCGTTCGGCAACCCGCACGGCAGCCTCAGGGCCTGCGACATAGAGATCGCCTTCCATCAGCCCGGCATCCTTTTCCGCAATGGCCTGCAACTGCCTGATCAAACTTTCCTCGCGCCTTGCCGTCAGCGAACGCAGATCGAAACCCGCGACCTGTTCTTCATGCTGGAAATTGTCCAGCGCATCCGCCCAGGCCCGGACCATGTTGGGCATGTAGATGTCCTCGCGGGAAGACGCAATCCAGTAGAGCCTGATCGACTCCGCGTTCAAGGACATCGCATGCTCGATCACGCTCTTGATCGGCGCGAAGCCGCCGTCGAACGCGAAGAAGTACAAGGGACGCGGGGACTTCTCATGCAGAATGAATTCGCCTTGCGGCCCTTCTATCTCGACCGATTCGCGAGCCTTCATCCTGTCGAAGACATAGTCCGAAAAGAGATTGCCGTTCTGGCGCCGCACATGGAAAAGCACATTGCGGTCATCGCAAGGACAGCTCGCAATCGGCAGCTCCGCACTGAAGGCCTGGCCCACCTTGAGCACCACGCTCTGCCCCGCAAGGAAACGCAGACGCTGGGTGCGCGGCGTCTGCAGATGAAGCAGCATCATGTCCTGCCCAAGCGGTTCGACGGATTTCACCGTTGCCGTGATTTCCTGAAACGGAATGTCCTGCACGCTGCCTGCGACCGCGGCCTCGATCGACACATCGCTGACTGCGGTATTGCTGCAAAGCAGGATCCACCCCTGGCTCTTCTCCGCCTCTGTCAGCACATAGTCGTGATGGCGCGTCTTCTTGACTTCGCCTGAAACCACCCGCGCCTTGCAAAGGCCGCAATTGCCGCCGCTGCAGCCGTAATTGAGCGGAATGCCGGCGCTCATCGCCGCCTCGAGCAGCGTGTCCTGCCCCTCGAGCAAAAAGTCGTGGCCGCTCGGCAAAACGGTCACATGGGCCGCCATCACGCGCAACATGTTGTCCTTGATCGCCAGGAGATTGCCCAAGCCAGGCTCCATCGCTGATTCTGCTTCATGCCTTATCCATAACCTGAGATCGCCCATCATTTGCTGCGATGCCGCATCGCATTGCGTCTCATCAAGCTTCTTCAATAGCTTGTTGAAAAGACCTTTCAAATTCTCCAGCATGGCCTGGTTCAAGGCCAGCGTCCTGCTGAGTTCCGTCACCCGCGCCGCCAGCACCTCAGGGTCAGGCAGGGCGCGCTCGAACACGCGCTTGCCGAAAGCCTGCTCCTTGATGCGGGAAATCCTCTGGATTTCCACGGTATCCTCGAGCTCCGCATCCGGATAACAGGCCAGCAAATCATCCACATTGACCATGCCATCGTGCGCATCCAGCTCGCCGTTCTGTATCTTCTTCTGCAGCACGACGCGGTTCACACCGACCAGTCTTGCCGCCCTTGTCAGACTCAACAGCTTACTCATGATATCCAGTCAAGCGCATCGGTCTGCAGTTCTTTCAGTCAGTCAAGATGGGGATGGAACCACTGCAATTTCTCCCGCAGCTTCACCACGCCGCCCACGATGATCAGGGTTGGCGCATGCAGTTGCGCGACTTCCTGCTTCTGCGGCAGATCCGAGAGCGTCCCGGTGACGACCCGCTGGTTCTGGGTCGTGCCCTGCTGCACGATCGCGATGGGCGTCGCCCCCGGGAGACCGTGTTCGATCAGCTTCGCGCATAGCGTATCCAGTCCATGCAGCCCCATGTAGACGACCACCGTCTGCCTGGGTCTTGCCAGCGCATCCCAGTCCAGATTCATCGTCCCGTCCTTCAAATGCCCCGTGACGAACATGCAGGACTGCGCATAATCCCTGTGGGTCAGCGGTATGCCTGCATAGGATGCGACACCCGACGCCGCGGTAATGCCGGGCACCACCTGGAAGGGGATGTTCTGTGCAGCCAGCGTCTCGATCTCTTCGCCACCCCGCCCGAAGATGAACGGATCCCCACCCTTGAGCCTCAAGACGCGCTTGCCCTCATGCGCCAGGCGCACCAGAAGGGCATTGATCTCCTCCTGACGCAGCGTGTGATCCGCGCGCTTCTTGCCGACATAGATGCGCTCCGCATCGCGCCTTGTCATGTCGACGATGGGCTTGGACACGAGGTTGTCATAGACCACCACGTCCGCCTTCTGCATCAGGCGCAGCGCCCGGAAGGTCAGAAGGTCCGGATCCCCGGGGCCTGCGCCGACAAGATATACCTCGCCCCTGACGATGTTGTCCTCGTCGTTCAGCATCGCCTGCAGCATGGCCTCCGCACCCGATTCGTCGCCGGTCAGAACCTTCTCCGCGACCACGCCATCCAGCGCGTTCTCCCAGAAGATGCGGCGCTTCGCGGGATTGGTGACATACTGTTTCACCTTCTCCCGATAGCGCTCGGCAAACGCGGCAAGACGGCTGAAGTTCTGGGGGATCATGCTCTCAAGCTTGCCGCGCATCATGCGCGTCAGAACAGGCGATGCGCCGCCGCTGGAAAATGCGACCATCAGAGGGGAGCGGTCCATGATGGCCGGCATGATGAAGCTGCAGTGCTCGGGGTCATCGACCACGTTCACCGGGATGCTGCTTTCCTTTGCCAGACGCGAAACCTCGGCATTCACGGCCCTGTCGTTGGTCGCCGCGATCACGAGCATCACGCCTTCGAGGTGCGTTGCATCAAAGCGCTGAACGATGCTCGTGACTCCGTCCATCGCCGAGAGCGCAGGATCTATCTCGGGGGCCACCACGCGCACTCTTGCCCCCGCCTCGAGCAGCACGCCGGCCTTGCGTTTGGCCACCTCGCCGCCACCCACCACGAGGCAAAGCCTGCCTTTGATGTTCATGAAAATCGGCAGAAAATCCATCTTCTATTACCCTGAGTGTTTTGACTGATTCATCGTGCCTTCATCAATGCGGGCAGCCGTCTGGCTCCTGACGCGCCTGATGAAGGCAACGAAACGCTGCGCCCAGTAGCAGCTGCCTATCGTGCGCAAATGCGTGTAGGAGGCGAGCATGTTGTGCAGCATCAGGCCGTCCTGCTTTCCATCTATGCCGTGGCCGCGCTCGACACGATAGGCATATCTGCAGTCCCCGGGCAGATTCTCGAGGCTGGAATAATGGAACTCGTGCGCCTTGATGGACGCCGCCGGAAACTCCGGCCTGGGCCAGATATGCGCCTCTTCTTCCTTGAGATGCACATAGCCGCGCCCTACCGGCTTGGCATGCATCTTCACATCTCCGGGGATTGCGCCTACCATCTCGTATGTCCTGCCCTGGTATTCGATGCCGCGGGAAAGATACATCAATCCCCCGCATTCGGCATAAGTCGGCATCCCCTCTTCAATGCGACACCTGATCTCTTTTCTGAGGCTCACGTTCGCTTCGAGTTCCTCGGCACAGGTCTCGGGAAACCCGCCGCCGATATAGAGCGCATCCGCTTCCGGTAGCTTTGCATCGCGCAGCGCATCGAAGGGCACGAGCTCGGCACCCGCCTGCCTCAACGCATCGAGATCGTCCGCATAATAGAATCCGAATGCGCGGTCGCGCGCGATCGCGATGCGCACATTGTCCCTGGCAGGCAAGTCGATGACCTCCGCCTTTTGCGGCACTTCTAGGATCTTCTTTTCCGAAAGGCGGAGCAGTTTTTCAAGATCGACCTGCTCGGATATCGCATCACCTATCTGCTTGATCTTGGCGGCAGCGACATGGGATTCGTTGCTGGGCATCAGCCCGAGATGGCGCTCGACGATGGAGAGCCTCTCGTCGTGGTGGATCGCGCCCACCACCGGCAAGTCGGTGTAATGCTCGATCACCGCGCGCAGTTTGGATTCATGCCGGCTGCCGCCCAGATTGTTGAGCAGCACGCCGGCGATGTTGATGTCGCGGTCGAATGCCTGATAGCCCAGGATCAGGGGAGCTATGCCGCGCGTCATGCCGCGCGCGTCGATCACCAGGAAAACCGGAAGATCGAGCATCTTCGCAAGCGCTGCATTGCTGTTGCTGCCATCGAGCGCGAGCCCGTCATAAAGCCCCTTGTTTCCCTCGACCAGATTGACTTCGGACAGATGACGGGAAAAAGTGGAGATGATGTCCTCGTTGTGCATCAGGTACAGATCGAGGTTGCGGCAGGCCCTGCCCGATGCCTGGGTAAGCCACATCGGGTCGATGTAGTCGGGACCCTTCTTGTAGGGCTGCACGGAATGGCCGCGCGCCTTCAGGGCGGCGCACAAGCCTATGCTGACCATCGTCTTGCCAGATGACTTGTGCGCTGCCGAGATGAGGAAACGGTTCATGGCTGCCTTACGGCAAATCAGTCCGCGATGTAAGACTTGTCATGCGGCATGAAATTCAGCACATGCACGCTGACCGTGGTGATGATGAACGCAATCGCCAGCCCGCCGAAGCCCAGCAGGATTTCGTAGATGGAAGGCGTGTAGCTTCCGATCTGACCATCTCCAAAAGTGCTGCTCACCTGATACCCAGGGAAAAGTTCCAGCGGGAAGGCCTGGCCGCCGATGATGAAAACGTAGAGGAAGGCAAATCCGCCGAGGACTACGGCAAGTGAAGCCATCATCGCGGATTTCTTCGTCTTCATTCCCGGCATGAAGATCAGCGCCAGCGGCAGCACGTTGCCGATCAGCACATAGCCCCACCAGAAGAGCGCAGGATAGACCCCGCCATCGAGCAGGATGAAGCGCTCGAATGACATCCTGTGTGCAAAATACAGATTGGTCATGTGATAGACGACGACCATGTATAGGGAGCCGAGTATGAAAATCCCCAGGAGGCGCTTCTTGCGCTCCAGGATCTCAGGCTCCAGCTCCTTGTCATTCCAGGCGTAGATCACCATCTGAACGATGTGAAAAACAGCCATGCCCCAGGCGAACGACATCACGACGAACATCGGCGGCAGTATCGCGGAACCGTACGCCTGACGCGCGGTCAGGAACGCAAAGATGAGGCCCGTGCCCGTGGTCAGTATGAAGCGCCATGCGAAAACAGCCACCCCCAAGGGCTTGCTGTAAACATTCATGCGCTTTTCCATCATCGACCAGAGATAGGCGATCACAAGGCCGAACATGCCGGAATAGAGTATCGTGTTCCAGGCAAAGACCGAGGTGACATTGAAGTCAAGCGCCGGCAGCATGAAGCGCTCGGGACGCCCCAGATCCAGCATCAGGACGGCCAGGCCGCCCGCGAGCATCGCGATCGACAGAAGGCCTGCAAGCGGCGCGCGCGCCTTGTAGATCGCCTTGCCGAATACTGAGCCAATGGACGCGACGTTGAGCACCCCGGAGGCCGCCACGATCAGAAAAATCGCGAACACGTGAGGCATGCCCCAGACGATCTGGTTGTTCATGCCGGTGATGATGTGCCCCTTCTCCTCCATCAGGTCCACGGCATAGAGCGCAAGCAATACGACCAGGCCTGCGCCGGCCAGGAGCGCATAATACAGACGGTTCTTTTTGTGCTGCAAAGCAAAGGATGTCGACATGATCAGATTCCTTGATAGCGCACGCCGGTATTGAGATTCAGGTCAGCGCGGACCTGGGTCGAAGCAACGGCGCGTATCTTCTTGGCGATTTCACTGTTCGGGTCGTGCAGATTGCCAAACAGGATGGACTTGTTGGGGCATGCTTCCGCACAAGCCGGCTGCTTGCCTTCATCGACGCGATGCACGCACATCGTGCAGCTCTCCACCGTACCCTTACCTCTGGGCACATCCGGATTCTGGTTGTGCAGCGGCTCGTGCACGAAGGAGCGCGCCTTATACGGGCAAGCCATCATGCAGTAGCGGCAACCGATGCAACGGTGCTTGTCCACCAGCACGATGCCGTCATGCCGCTTGAACGATGCGCCCGTCGGGCAGACATCCACACACGGCGGCTCCGCGCAATGCTGGCACATCATCGGCAACCCGAACTCGTGCCCCGTGCTGACATCCTTGATCTCGATCTTGCGTATCCACTGGGAATCCGTCGGCGCAAGTCCTCCCGAAAGCCCGTTTTCCTTGTTGCAGGCATCGATGCATTCGCGGCACCCGTTGGTGCAGCCCGAGGTGTCGATCAACATGCCCCATCTGACCTTGCTGTTGTCATCCGATTCGCCATGAGCGACCTTGAACAGCAACATGCCGGGTGCGATCGTCACCGCGGCCAGCCCTACCGATGTCTTCAGGAAATTTCTACGCTGGACGTCTTTCATTTCGCATTCCTCTGCAGCCAGGCGCTCTTGCGTATGCCGGAGTGACAGTCGAAGCAGTCAATCTTGACCGCCTCGTAGCGATGGCATGCCACACAGAAACTGTCGCTCCTCGCAATCACGCTGTCATCCTTGGTGCTGGCATGGCATTCTATGCAATTTTTAAGACTGATCTCCTTGTCGCGCTTACCCTCACGCACAGCCAGATCCCTTTGATGGATCAGCAGATGCATGTGGTTCTTGCGCATCCAGACCGGATCCCTCACGCAGTGTCCGCCACGCCCTATGTCGATTTTGTAAGGCAAGGTCATCTGATCAGCCCACACATTCGGAATGAGAAAGCTGATCAGCACCAGCAGCAATAGGCGCACACCTGACACGCTCATCTCGCTTTACTCGCCAAGGCCCATCTGGATGTAGCCGGTCGGGCAGACATCGGCGCAGATATGGCAACCTATGCACTTGTCATAGTTCGTGTCGACATAGCGGCCCAGCGTCGCCTTTGCCTTGGGCACGCGGAACACCGCAGTCTGAGGGCAATACACGACGCAGTTGTCGCACTCGAAGCACATGCCGCAGCTCATGCAGCGCTTGCCTTCGGCGACGGCCTCGTCCTGCGACAGCGCCTTCAGCCTCTCCTCGAAGTTGCCCAGCGCGCTTTCCTTGTCCAGCGTGATCACTTCGCGCATGTTGCGTGCCACAATGTTGAAGTGACCCAGGAAAAGCTCCTCGTGCGGAATGATGTAGCGATCCGAACGGTTGTCGAAGTTGTGTACCGCGACATTCGAATTGCAGGTGCCGCGCAATGGCTCGTGCGTCTCCTTGATCTCGAGACCCTTCTCCATCATCTTGCGCATGAGATCGAACTGGTGCGCATCGATCTTGGGGCGCTTCTCGAGATCATGACCCTTCAGATAGCTGTCTATGCCGTCTGCAGCGATGGAACCATGACCTATCGCGGTCGTCAGAAGATGCGGCTTGATGATGTCGCCGCCGGCAAACACATTCTTGTGGCCGTTGACCAGGTAGTTCTTGTCGGTCGATACCAGACCACGGCCGTTGTCGAACTCCTCGAGGCCCGTGAAATCGACCGCCTGACCGATCGCGGACACGATGAGGTCGGCCGGGATGTCGTGCTCGCTGCCCTCGATGTTCTTGATGTCCAGCTTGCCGCCAACCATCTTGGCCTCGCACTTCGCAACGCGCAATGCAGTCGCGCGTCCGTCAGGACCGCGCACGATGCCGACAGGAACCAGGCCGCCGCGGATGTCGATGCCTTCGGCCAGCGCCTGCTCGATCTCATGCTTGTTCGCTGCCATCTTGTCGATGTTGAAGATCGAGGTCAGCGTCACGTCGGCGCCCTGCTTGACGGAAATCTCGGCCACGTCGTGCGCCATCTGGCCTGCGATCGCCTGTTCGAAATCGGTGGGCTTGGAAGATTCAAGATGACCCAGACGGCGCGCAACGGTTGCAACGTCGATGGAGGTATCGCCGCCGCCGACCACGACCACGCGCTTGCCGACATGCTGCAGGCGGCCATCGTTGAAGGCCTTCAAGAATGCGGTCGCTGTCACGACGTTGGGCGCAGCGCTGTCTGCCAGCGGCAGCGCGCGGCCTGCCTGCGCACCCATGCCCAGGAACACGGCATCGAAATCCTTGCGCAGCTCGTCCATCGTCACATCGGTGCCGATGCGGCAGTTCATCCTGGTCTTCACACCCAGATCGGTGATGCGCTTGATTTCTGCATCGAGCACGTGGCGTGGCGTACGAAAACCCGGGATGCCGTAGCGCATCATGCCGCCAAGCAGTTCATGATCGTCGAATATCGTGACCTCATGGCCCTTGAGTGCAAGCTGGTAAGCGCAGGAAAGCCCCGCAGGACCGCCGCCGATGATCGCGACCTTCTTGCCGGTCGGCTCGGCCTTGGTGCTGAAGCCGAGATTGTTTGCGATCGCATATTCGCCCAGGAAATGCTCGACCGAATTGATGCCCACATGGTCTTCCAGCGCATTGCGGTTGCAGCCCGTCTCGCAGGGAGCAGGACATACGCGGCCCATCACGGAAGGGAAGGGATTGGCTTCCGTCAGGCGGCGCCAGGCATATTCCTGCCACGGCATCGCAGGCTTGCCATCCTTGCCGACAGGTGGCTTTTCAGTCTGGCGCACGATCGCGAGATAGCCACGGATGTCCTCACCCGCAGGGCAGCTGCCCTGGCACGGCGGCGTCGACTGGATATAGGTCGGGCATTTGTAGGTATGGCTGGCCTGAAAAATCTTATCAGTCCATCTGCGAACCTTGTTGTCTCCGTCCTTATAACGGCGAAAGGTGAACTTTTGGGGCATTTCCATCGTTTCTGACATTTCTAGCTACCTCCAGATAAATTATTACTTGACACCCAATTGAATCGCGTTGCTGACCAGCTGGTGAACACCGCCCACGACCTTCCGGTCGAATCCGTATATGGGCAGAACCTTGGTGAATTGAGCCTTGCAAATCGCGCAGATACAGGCCATGAAGTTGACGCCCTCTTCATCCTTGACCTGCTGCAGCTTTTCCATCCTGGGCAATGCGCCTTTGACGCGCACATCCATCAGATCGTCGGTCAGCAGTCCGCCGCCGCCACCGCAACAGAATGTGCGCTCATAACTGGTCGACGAATCCATCTCGACGAAATTGTTGGCGACCGCCCTGATGATGTTTCTCGGTATGTCGAACTGACCGCCGGGATATCCGCCCATGTTCGAGCCGCGCGCAACGTTGCAGGAATCATGGTAGGTGATCACGTACTTGTCGTTCTTCGACTTGTCGAAGACCAGACGCTCGTCCTGTATCATGTCCCAGGTGAATTCGCAGATGTGCGAAGGCTGCTTGTAGCGGTGATCCAGCTGCTTTTGCAGCATCTGTGCAAAGCGGTCGTTGGGGTCCGCACCGTCGCCAACACCAGTCAGCGTATTCCAGAAACTGTAGGCGACTCGCCATGCATGCCCGCATTCGCCGACCACGATGCGCTTGACGCCCAATTCCAGCGCAGCCTGACGTATGCGCATCGCAATGGTGCGCAACTGGTCGTAGTTGCCGATGAAAAGACCGAAATTGCCCGCCTCGGACGACATCGAGGACAGCGTCCAGCTGGTTCCTGTCGCATGGAACACCTTCGCATAGCCGATCAGGCTGTCGATGTGCGGCTCCGCGAAGAAGTCGGCGGACGGCGTGATCAGGAGCACTTCCGCACCCTTCACATCCATCGGGAAGCGCACGTCCACACCGGTCGCCTCCTTGACATCCTCTTCAAGACCTTCGAGCGTGTCGATCAGCGCAGGTCCCGGCAGACCCAGGTTGTTGCCTATCTTGTGAACCTTGCCGATGATCTCGTTTGCATATTTCTGGCCATATCCCACGGAGTCGAGTATCTCGCGCGCAGCCATCGTGACTTCCGCAGTATCGATCCCGTACGGACAGAATACCGAGCAACGGCGGCATTCGGAGCACTGGTGATAATAGTTGAACCACTCGTCGAGCACTTCGCGGGTCAGGTCGCGTGCGCCGACCAGCTTGGGAAACAGTTTTCCCGGAAGCGTGAAATAGCGGCGATAGACGCTGCGCATCAGATCCTGGCGCGCAACGGGCATGTTCTTGGGATCCTGGGTGCCAATGAAGTAATGACACTTGTCCGAACACGCGCCGCAATGCACGCAGGCATCCATGTATACCTTGAGGGAGCGATAGCGGGAGAGCAGATCGCCCATCTTGGCGATCGCCTTGTCGTGCCAGTCATCCTCGAGATGACCGGGGAATCCCAGCGCCTCATTGATCTTGTCCGGGGCGACAAAGGGCCCCTTCCCTTCCATCGCCCCCGGTTTCAATTCAGGGATGATGGGAAAAGTCCGATAGGCTGGCGGGGCGATATCAGCCATTTATTTCTCCGATTCCAATTTGGCAGCCCAGGGCGCGATGTGGCGCTTTTCTCTCGGGTTGTCTGCCTGATTGCGCGAAGGCGAGAAGAACAGGCCTGGCGCATGAAGAAGCTTGCTCATCGGGAATATGAGCAACAGCGTGAACACCATGGACAGATGCGCATAGAGCACGAAATTGGATGGCAACTCGCGAATGCTAAGATGCATCAGTCCGAGAAAATAGTTCTTGACCATGATGACATCGGGATGACCCACGAATTTCATCAGGAGACCCGAAGACGCGATGCCGATCAGCAAAACCAGCATCAGAAAATCCGAGGGTGTTGAAATGTATCGTATGCGCTCGACGAATATGCGGCGCGCGAGCAGCCCCAGAAGACCCGCAACCATGGTTATCCCGGCATAGATGCCGAAGGGCTGTATGAAATCCACCCAGCCCCACACGGGTTCGGTGAAATAACGCAGGTGCCGGAACACCACCAGCAGCATGCTGAAATGAAACAGCCAGCCCGATACCCAGGTCCAGAGATTGCCCTTGAACAGGCTTTCAAAGAACACCACCTCGCGCACCATGCGCAGGACCACGCCGCCGCCCGTGGTGGGTGCCGGCGTGGTGGGTATCTTGAGCGGAGCCGGCGTGCCCGCGTAATCGCGGATGCGCTGCAACAGGCCGACAACGAACACCAGTGTCGAGAGGTAAATAAATATCGCTAACAATGTGCTCATCGCCAGGCTCGGTTACCAGTGGATCAGATGCAGCCTGTTGGCTTGGGAAGGCCTGCAATCTTACATGCCTGCTTGCCTGGGCCATACGGGAACAGGCCGTACAGGTATTCACTGGTGCCCTTCTCGGGGCCGAGCTTCTTGCCGATTGCCTTCGTCAGCACGCGCACTGCCGGCGCAATCTGATATTCCTCGAAATATTCGCGCAAGAAGTTGATGACTTCCCAGTGCTGATCGGTCATCTCGATGTTCTCGGACTGAGCCAGAAAGTTGGCGACTTCCGGGTTCCACTCGTTCAGGTCGACCAGGTAACCCTCTTCATCAGTCTCATAGGACTTTCCGTTTACTTCGATGCTCGCCATGTGTTTCTCCTTTGTGTAGATTTAGTTTATAGCCAGGATTGGCAGGTTTTGTTGGCGACAGCCAGCGCGACAAAGCCGGCATAATCGACAGGATTCGCGCCATCGACAAGGCGATCAGCCATGCCACGCGCCTCGAGATCGGGGCGCAGGACATTGATTTTAAATTTGCCCATCGCCGCGCGCAACCGGGCTTCGAATGCATTGCCGGTTGTCGCTGCATAAACCGCATCTTCAATCAGCAAAATATCGCCACCGGTCGCCGTGTTCAGGCAGTTTTCAAGCGCTTTGTCGGCCAAGGGTGATCGATTGATAATGTGCAACATCTGGATATTCTCCTTAGAAACTCAAGATCACGTCCTGCTCGTCCATCAGCGCGCCCACTTCGGCGCGGCTCAGAACGGTGACATCCACCAGCAGGTCATCCTCGGTCAGGCCACGCTCCTGCAGCGACTCACGATCGACATAGAGCTTCTCGATGTCATAGCCTTCCAACGCACGATATGTCGGCGAGAAATTCTTGGTCTCGATGCCCTTGGTCTGCTGACCCTTCTTCAACTGGAACACGCCATCATCGGTGAACATCAGCGACACATCCTGATCAAATGCAGCGGTGATCAGCACCACCTCCAGGGACTCCAGAGCGTAGATCGTGCCGTAAGGCGCCTTGCGATTGACAAACATGAACTTTTTAACATCACTCATCACGCTTCTCCTCAATCGCCAAAGGTGACCAGACGGTCACACTTCGTACCCGCCTCAACCAGCTGCCCCAAACCCGAGATGCGAAAACCCGTTGCCAGATTCTCCTCCCTGATGCCGCGGCGCAGCGCCGCTGCAACGCAGACCACCAGGTCGACCTTGTGCTCCTCGGCGAGCTTGGTCCAGCGGTTGACGATGTTCCTGTCATCCTGGGGCGGCTCGGTCAGCTTGGACGCATTGTTCACCCCATCGTGATAGAAGAATATGCGCCAGACTTCATGACCCGCTTCGATGGCAGCCTTGGCAAACAGGTAAGCAGAATCGCTCGCCTGATGCTGGTAAGGACCTTCGTTGACAACTATTCCAAATTTCATAGCCCGGCCTTTATCAGAAACGGATATGGGTCGATGCGTTCAGGTTTGCACGAGAACCGCGCCAGTCGTCGATCAGGTACTTCGTGAACGGCAGTCCGGTCTTCTCGAAGAAACGGGGCCAGCCGATGCGATCGATCCAGTCTGCAAGACGCTCCCAGGGACGCGCATCTTCCTTGTAAACGCCAAGGATGTTCTTGACCACGGCAGCCACTTCAGGCCAGCGGGGCGCATTGTTGGGCAGACCCGATGCAACCATCTTCATGAAGGTCGGCTTGCCACGCGCGTTGGAGTTCTTTCCGCCAACCCAGATCGCGAGCTTGGAATGCTCGGGATCGTTGATCTGCATCGGAGGGCATGGAGGATAGCAGGCACCGCAGCACATGCACTTCGATTCGTCGATCTCGAGGGAAGGCTTGCCGTTCACCATCGCAGGACGTATCGCCGCAACGGGGCAGCGCGCAACGACCGTAGGACGCTCGCAGACGTTCGCCACCAGATCGTGATTGATCACGGGAGGCTTGGTGTGCTGGACGATGATCGCAAGATCCGCCTGCCCGCCGCAGTTGATCTCGCAGCAGGAAGTCGACAGATGCACGCGGTTGGGCATCTCTTCGCGCCTGAACTCGTCATACAGCTCGTCCATCAGCGCCTTGACCACGCCGGAGGCATCGGTACCAGGGATGTCGCAGTGCAGCCAGCCCTGGGTATGCGCAATCATGGTCACCGAGTTGCCGGTACCACCCACAGGAAAGCCGTTCTTCTCGAGTTCCGCGATCAGCGGCGCGACCTTCTTCTCGTCCGACACCATGAATTCGATGTTGGAACGGATGGTGAAGCGCACGCGGCTTTCCGCGTAGTCATCGGCGATCTGGCACAGCTTGCGGATGGTATGCACATCCATCTGACGCTGCGTACCCGCACGCACCGTCCAGATCTCGTCTCCGCTGTGCGCGACATGGTGCAGGACACCGGGCCGCGGACGATCGTGATACTTCCAGTTTCCGTAATTTTTCTCCATCAGGGGATGAAGAAACTTCTTGTTGTCCGGCACGCCAGTTTCTTTGGGCTTGCGCTTTGCCGCCGGTTTTTCAGCTACGACTTGATCCATCATCTATCTCCTTCAGGCAGCTTGTTTTTTAGCGTTGATCTTGGCAACTTCCTCATCCCATCCATCGGTACGGACATAAGGATTCATGCGCGGCGAGTTCACCATCGAAGGATCGACGTCAATCTCCATCGCATCCAGGAAGTTGGCCAGGCCGATGCGCTCGATCATCTCACCGGTGCGCTCATGCTCCAGCGCATTCTCGGCAAAGAAATCGATCGTGCGCTGGGCGAAATCGACCAGTTTCTCGATCGCCTCATCGCTGTCCAGCTTCATGAACGGGATCACCACGGTACCCATCAGGCCGCCGATCTTGAGATGGCTCTTGCCGCCAACCAGCACCGTCGCACCCTTGTCCATGCCGGGAGCCAGGGCGCCCGTCATCACGTTGATGCAGTGCATGCAGCGCACGCAGTCCTGATTGTTGATCTCGATGCCGTGCGTATCGCTCACCGCGACGCTGGTGATGTGCTCGCCGCTCTTGATCTTGGAAAGCTCCTTGACCTGGAAAGTCCTGGTCGGGCAGTGGGCGACGACGTCGTTGACCAGCTCGTCCATGCCATGCTTCGCAAACCATTTCTTGGCCAGTGCCTCGTCGGTGCGCATGTTGTCGCGCCAGGTTCCGATCACAGCCATGTCCGAACGCTGAACGGAATTCATGCAGTCGTTGGGGCAGCCGGAGAACTTGAACTTGAACTTGTATGGAAGGGAGGGGCGATGGATATCGTCGAGGAAGGTATTGATGATTGCGCGATGCGCCTTTGCCTCATCGTAGCAGGACTGCTCGCAGCGCGCAGCACCCACGCAGGACATCGAAGTGCGCACAGCAGGACCCGCGCCACCCAGATCGAAGCCCAACTCATTGATCTCGTCGAAAGCAGGCTGGACATTCTCAGTCGTGGCACCCTGGAACATGATGTCGCCGGACTGGCCATGGAAAGCAATCAGGCCCGAACCGTGCTTTTCCCAGATGTCGCAGAACTTGCGCAGTACGTCCGTGTCATAGTGCATGCCGGGTGGAGGCATCACGCGCAGCGTATGGAACTCGGCCGCATCCTTGAACTTTGCCTCGCCGTTTTCGTCCTTCAGCTCGGTGAAGCGGGGAATCACGCCGCCGCCATAACCGAAGACGCCAACCGTGCCGCCCTTCCAGTAGCCCTTCCTGGTCTCATAGGAAGCCTCGAGCTGCCCCAGAAGATCGACGGCCATATCATTGTTCTTCGCCAGCTCCTTGATGCCCGTCACAAAGCTGGGCCAGGGGCCGGACTCAAGCTGATCGAGATGGGGAGTGTCATATAGTTTCTTTGCCATGATATTTTCCTTTCAGTTAGCGTGCCAAGATGCCTTGGTCCGACAATTGATCACAATGATCCAGTTTCAAAGACTCGCGTTTCAAACGATTTATTGTATTAGACTCTGCCATCTGGCACGCCATTTATTATTTCAGGCATGTTACTTGGCTTGATAAAGGCAGAACATCACCCATTGCGGCTATCAACTATAACCCTAACGGGTTGCTTCAATCTTCCCGCAGTAGCATTTCAAAAACATCCTGATAAAGGATATACTTTTAAACAACATACCACAGAGTTACTGGAAATGCATTATGGCGCAAATTAGAGAATTAGCAAAATTCAAAGTTCCTCTCGGGAACCAGGAAATCGAGCTGCAGCAGATCGACCATGCCGAGGGCGGCATGAGCATGATGCGCATCCGCATACGGGAGGCCAAACGCTTCACGATATTCGACATCGATCCGCAGACCGCAAGACAGTGGGCCAAGACCATGAACGAATGGGCCGACGCCCAGGGACAGGCCTGATGAGCTTCGTCGAGATGACAGAGGCGGTATTCGATGTCAGCGGTGACATCATACCCCCAATCTATCAATTTGCGCTATGGGATGCACTGGTGCAGCATGCCCCCATGCTTGCAGACGATCCACATGCCGGGGTCGTGCCCTTGCGCACCTCGGTCAGCGAAGCCGGCATGCTGCTTGCAAAGCGCAGCAAGCTGGTGGTGCGCCTCAGCCTGTCCATGGCCGACAATTTCGCCGAGCTTGCAAACAAGCACCTTGAAATCGGCGGAGCAACGCTCCATCTTGGAAGCGGCAGGCTGCGCAAGATACAGCCCTACTCCACACTGCATGCGCATCTTGTTGCAAGCGACAAGGACGAGGTGGCATTTTTGGAGGAGGTATCGAAAAGGCTTGCCGAGCTTGGGGTTGACGGGAAGCTGCTTTGCGGCATGAAAAACAGCCTCGCCGACAAGGACCGGACGATACAAGGCTACAGCCTCGTGATCCACGATTTGAAGCAGGACGATTCGCTGCGCTTGCAGTATGCAGGACTGGCGGAATACCGACGCTACGGCTGCGGCATATTCATACCCTACAAGGTGATCACCGACCTCGAGTGATGGCCTCGTGGATTTTTTCATCAGCACACACTTATATCAAGGAGAGAAGCAATGGGATATATCGTAGCAGGAGTCGAACTTGAAACTGACGCGGACGGGTATCTGCTCGAAGCCGACTTCAGCGAAGAAGTGGTCAACGTGATCGCCGCGGCGGAAGGCATAGAGCTGACCCCCAAGCACTGGGAGATCATCAATTACATGCGCGATCAGTATCGCGAACACGGCGCAACGCCCAATTTCCGAAACATGCTCAAGGGTGTGAACGAGTTCTGGCCAGAAGCCGACAGCAAGGCGCTTTACGACCTCTTCCCGACCGGCCCCGCCAAGCAGGCAGCAAAGGTCGCAGGCCTGCCGCAGCCATACGGCAAAGGCGGCTACTGAGCCTTCCCCTTCTGCAAACCGAGGACACCGAACATGAGCCATCAAAATTTGCACACCAATGTCACCCTGGACATGCGCGGGCTCTCCTGCCCTGCGCCGCTGCTCGGCGTCAAACGCATCATCAACGATTTGCAGCACGAGCAGATCATGATGCTGATGTCGGACTGTCCCGGCACCAGCGACGATCTCTTCGCCTGGTCTGAACAAACCGGCAACCAGGTATTGAGAACCGAACCGATCCCGGGTGGCGGAACGGCCTATTTCGTCAGGAAAGGCACCGGCGAAACCATCAAGGCGAACGTCGTGCTCGACATCCGGAATGTCGTCTGCCCCGGCCCCATCGTAGAGGCGAAGAAGCTGCTAAACGGCATGGCCAGGGAGGAAGTGCTGAAACTGATCAGCAACTGCCCGGGCATACACTCCGACATCGTCGACTGGGCTGCAGCCACCAACGTGAAGATACTGGACACATCCGAGATCGCCGCCGACGTCTATGCGTTTTTCCTGCAAAAGAGCTGATCCCGCATGCGCATCAAGAGCAAATGGTTCAGGGCGGATCGCGAGCACACCCCGGCGGAGCTTGCCGGGGCGGTCGCATTCAACATATCGAGGATAGCCGAAAATGCGCTGAAGAACACCCGCAAAGCCAAGTTCGACATCGAGATCGGCCCCCAGTATTTCGACTTTCTGCGCGAATTCCTGGTGTTTCTGATACTGGTCGCAGACCGGCTGGCTTACCGGCAATTTAGCGAAGATGAGCGCGTCACCTTCACCAGCGCGCTTGCCAACCACGTGGGCGCGACTTATGCGGAAAACCAGAGCCGCCTGATGGAACGCGAATTTGGCGCATGCAAGCAGAAGTTCATCGACTCGCTCAATGAACGCGCGGGCGAATATGCCGAATTCAATTACACCGAAAACGGCCCTGAATATGCCTTCCTGCGCTATCTGGCCTACTGCCTGAACCAGATCATGGACGAGAAGGACAGCGGCTGGATCATAGACCAGATCATCAGCATCGAAGCGCCCGAAGCGATCGACATGCTGGAGGGAAACTTCAAGGATCTGCTCCATGCGAAACCCACGAAGGCGCGCCCCGCAAGAAAAAGGCTCACCGCTCCAAAGGAAGCATGAGCAACCCATTCGACCTGCAAGACACGGACGCGTACCAATCCTGGCGCGACCAGAAGCTCGCGCATGCGATTTCCGATACATCGGAGCTGCTGGTCGAGGTCAGGAACCCGCTGGCGCTGACCGTAGCCGAACGCCGCGCATTGCTCGAGCGATGCAACAGAAGCAACATGGCGCTTTATGCTTCGAACACCGAGATCGACGAGAACGGACTGCAGCAACTCGCACTCCAGCTGGGCCTGAAACGCCTGGATGCCAACTGGCTCGCCGGCGAACAGGGCATATCCCGCATCACCGTGACGGAAAGCGAAGGCGTGCGCCAATCCTACATCCCCTACACGGACCGCGCGATCAAGTGGCATACCGACGGCTACTACAACCCCGAGGACAGGCGGATACGCGCGATGGTGCTGCACTGCGTATCGCCTGCCATGTCTGGCGGGATCAACCGGGTGATGGATCACGAGATCGTCTATCTTCTGCTCAGGGATCTCGATCCCGCTCATATACGCGCGCTTTCCTGCAATGACGCAATGACCATACCCGCCCGCACGGATGAAGCCGGAATCGCTCGGCCCGCACAGTCCGGCCCCGTTTTTTTTGTCGATCAGGGGACATTGCACATGCGCTACACCGCACGCACCCGCAGCATAGAATGGAAGGATGACGATGCGACAAGGGCTGCAGTCACATGCCTCGAGAATCTGCTCGCGTCCGGCACGGAGCACATCCACACCGTAAAGCTCGAAGCCAATCAGGGATTGCTTTGCAACAACGTGCTGCACGACAGAAGCGGCTTTACAGACGACCCTCTGCATCCGCGCCTTCTGTTTCGCGCGCGCTATCTGGACCGCCTGTCCAGGGAATGAATCAGCTAAGATTTCCGCAACGCTTGCCGATATAATCGTTATACCCTTTCGAATCCGTGACGCATGAAAGGAACACCATGTCGCATCCTTCGATACTCAGGCAACTCAAATACGCTTTCCTGGGCTTCGGCCTCACCATGGGCATCATCTTCCCCTTCTATGCCAACATCTTCGTCGAATGGAAGGAAGGCATGCTGGTCTGGTTCGTTCTGGGTTGCATCATCGCCGGCATCACGATAGGGGTCGTCAACCACAAGCTCCTTGAATATCTGCTGATACGCAAACTGCGCAAGGTCGCGGTGGCCGCCGAACGCATCCGCAAGGGAGACCTGCGCGAAGGATGCGGGATACAAAGCAATGACACGATAGGCGAGATCACCGAAGGGTTCGACAGCATGGCGAACGGGCTGCGCAGCACGCTGCGCGAAGTCTCGCAGTCGGCCGATGCGGTCGAATCGAGTTCGCTCGAGATCGGGTCATCGATGCAGATGCTCGGCAACGGCATGGATGAATTCCGCCAGAACACGCACGAGATCACCAACGTGATCAACGGCATGGCCGATGCGGCGAAATCCATACTCGAACTCTCAGAAGCCGCCAGAAACAGCGCCTCTTCCGCGGACAAACTGGTGAAAAGCGGCGTATCCGAAGTCAAGGCGACCGAAAAAGCCATCTCGGTGCTGGATGAGGCAAGCCACAAGATCTCGGCCAATGCGGAAAGCCTGAAAGTCAGCTCGAAAGAGGTCGAAACGGCAGTTTCCATGATACGCGCGATCGCAGAGCAAACCAATCTGCTGGCGCTGAATGCCGCAATCGAGGCGGCCAGGGCGGGCGAACAGGGACGAGGGTTCGCGGTCGTCGCCGACGAGGTCAGGAAGCTGTCCGAGCAGGCAGCCCAGGCGACAGCCCGCATCGATGAAGTGCTGAAACGCGTGAACATGGATGTCGCATCCACCGTCGCCATTTCGGAGGAAAATGCGGTCGCCGTCAGGGATGGGCTACAGGCATCCAGATCTTCTTCCGAAATATTCGAAGAGATAGAAAGGGCGACAGCCGAAATGAAGGATTCCGTCGACGCGGTGCGCGAAGCGGCAGACGATCAGCAGATGCTGGTCGGCATCGTGCTAAACCGCATAGAGGAAAATCAGGGAAGAACCGAGACGGCCGCGCAGTACACCAGGAAAAGCATCGATGACTCGGCGCGCATGGCCGAAGTGGCCCGCGCGCTTTCAAACACCACCCGGAAATTCATCGTCTGACTGTCCCGGCCGGAAAGGCCGGGACCATGTTTCAGTACTTGTAGCGCAGGGATATCGAGAGCGCCTTCTGCGAATGCGTCGTCGTGTTATACAGCGAACCCGGCGCCAATTGTGCGGCATCGCTGACATCCACCGTTGTCGTGACCTTGGGCGCATACATCAGGGAGCCTGCGAGCTCGAACTGCTTGTTCAGCATGTAACCGCCGCCGAAAGTGTACGCACTCTTGATGATGCCGGGGAACATCAGGTTGTTGAACAAATTGCCTATGCCGTTCTGGCCATTATGCGCATTCGCTGCAACTCCATTGGCGAATACGCCGATCGGATTATTTGAATTGTTATAGCCGGCACCCAGCCAGTAGCCGTCATTTTTGTACTTGATACCGATCGCGGTGACATCTTCATTCTTCCAGGCCAAATTACCATAGTCCTGCGCACTTGCCCATTGAATCTGACGATAATCAGCGGTCAACGTAAAACTCTGGTTGAGATCGTAAGAAACCCCCACCTTGATCTCGGCAGGCTGAGTCAGATTATCCGAATAAGTTTGACCGAAACCCTGAGATGCGGCGTATGAAATCTGAGGCGCATAATTCATCTTGATTTTGGAATTATAAGCCACGCCCAAAGTCAGCGCAGACACAGGCTTGAAATATCCGCCCATGGCATAACCCAAGCGCGTATCGGAAGTCGCATTCTGATTCGGATTGATCGTTGTGTTTCCAATAAAAGACATCGCCAGGGAGCCATATTGCAGCACCGGAGAGAAACCCAAACCAAAATTGGCGTCGTTGTACGCGATGGTCGGCAAAACCTTCAGGATACTCAGCTGGGTTCTGGCATCCATGGTATTGCTTGCAATCCCGCCGGTATAGTCCACGCCCATGCCGGCAATTCCAGCTATGGCGATACCATAGGTGAAGTGATCGCTGATGCGGCTGGAGTAGGATACATCCGGAATATAACTGGTATTGGCAGTGCTGCTTTCAGTGATGCCTTGCATACCGCTGTTGGTGACCGTTGGTTTAAAAAGAACCACCCCGCCGACCAGCTCATCCCCTGTCGACAGACCCAGCATCGCGGGGTTCGCGAAGGCGCTCTCGGCACCCACGTAATGCGCAACACCCGTGCCGCCCAGCGCGGTATTCTCGGAACCCACCGACATCATCGTGTCGCCGTTCGTGGCATGGGCCAGAACGGGCGTAAGTGCGGCAAGCAGGGATAAAACGATTTTCTTCATGTTGATGCTCTTCAGTAGTTAAATAAAACTTCGGGCATAAAAAAACCCGCTCCTTTCAGAGCGGGTCCTTGAACCCTTTCAAACTTGCTTAGAGTTTCCAGCTGTAGGCTATGCCCAGCGAATCCTCGTACATCTTGAGATTGATATTGCTGAGACCGGTCTGAGTTGGGTTTTGGTATGTATTTGCACCATACACGCTGTTCTGGAATGCGTGCATGTAAGCCACGGTCAGCTCGTTGGTCTTGGTCACATCATAGGTCATGCCGAGCGTCAGTTGATCCTGAACCACGCCCGGCGCCAGGATGTTGAACTGCGCCTGGCTTGCCGGGATGGGCTGGGTGTTGTGGCTGTAGCCTGCGCGCACGGTCCAAAGATCGTTCACCTGCTGGCTGATACCCAGCTTGATCACCTTCACGTCCTGCCAGCCGAAACCTGCACCGTTGGCTGCACCCAGAGGGCCGCCCTGTGTCGCAGTATTGGCAATCGCCGGCACATCGCCGTACTTGATCACCTTGTAATCAGCCGAGACCGTCGTGCTGTTGGTGGCTTTCACCGCGACGCCCACGCCATAGCTTGCAGGGATGTCGAAGCTTCCGCCGCCCGCGAAGAGACCCGAGTACTTGCTGAAGTTGCTCATGTGGGTCTTGGGTTCATAGGTCGCGCCCAGGGTCACGGCTTGGCTGACCTGGCCCATCCAGCCGATGCGCGCGCCCACGCCGGTCGACGTGTCCGTGCCGTTGTTGGTCAACGCACTGGGATTGCTGGACATCAGTGCAAAATTTTGCAGGCCATTGGCGGAAAACATCTGGTAAACCAGGTTCAGCGAGATACCGATCTCGTTGCTGTCATTGATCTTCATCGCATAGGTGGGCGCTATGAAAAGCTGCGACAGGTTGATGCCAGCATTGGGGCCGAACGGGCTGTTGGCATAGGCTGTATTCATGCCGCCGTTGCCATAAACCGATACGCCCAGGGACTTGTTGGTATCCAGCATGTGGTTGTAACCGAACTCGGGGATCACGAAGAGCGGCCTGCTGTTGCCGGAATAGTCTCCGTTTGTAAGTCCCGATATCTGTGTGCTGCGGCTGGGCTCGAAGAAATCCGCGCCCAGATCGACGCGGTTGCCCACCATCACCATGCCGGCCGGATTGTTGGCCGCAGCCAGCGCATCCTGAGGCAGCGCGATACCCACACCAGCCATGCCCTTGGACTTCATGCCAAAACCGTCAGAAAAATAGCCGTCGGTCGCATAAGCCGAACCCATCGCGCCTGCCGCGATCATCGCAACCAGAATCTTCTTCATCTTCATTCAAATCTCCCCGAGTTGATTAGTCTTCTAAAACACTTTTACTGCAATGGCCATTCTATTTCAGCTTATACGAACAGGCAAATGTCCGTCTCGCCGGCAAAGCCGAAGAACATGGATGCGCCGCCGTATTCGACGTTATCGATGAATTCGCTCTTGTCGAATTCGAAGAGATCGACCGTCATCTGGCAGGCGATGAATTTGACATCCGCTTCCAGGCAAAGCTCGCGCAGTTCCTCAAGGGACGCAACGCCGTGCTTCTTCAGCTTCTGCTTCATCATCATCGTCGCCATCGATTCCATGCCGGGCAGCATCTGCACCATCACCGGCATGGGAACCGGCATGGGCATCGCAGGGTTGGCCAGCGGACTGATCATCACGCTGGACAGATCCTTGCGCAAAAGCTGCAAGCCATAGAATGTGAAGAATATCTGCACATCGTAACCCAACGCCGCCGCGGTGGACGCCAGGATGAACGGCGGATAAGCCATGTCCAGCGTCCCCTTGGTTGCGATGATCGCCATCTTTTTACTCATGCTACTCCCCCTGTTAGTTGAGTGATCGCTTACTTCTTCTGTATGAAGAATATGTATTTGCCGGCTTCTTCACTGCTGGAAAGCAGCGGATTACCGGTCTGATCTGAGAATGCCTGCATGTCCTTGACCGCGCCGCAATCGGTGGCGATCACCTTGAGCACCTGGCCCGACTGCATGTCAGCGAGCGACTTCTTGGTCTTCACGATGGGCAGAGGGCAGGACAGGCCGCTGGCATCAAATTCTTTGTCAAAATTCATTTCTTCAATCTCCTACAAGTTAATAAAACACCGCCAAGCAACGAGTCAGCAGATACGCAATTAGGAACGAGCTACACCGTTTCGTCCATACCCACTTAGGGAAAACACATATAACCCTCAAGGGTTATCTAGAAACAAACGCTTATATTCCATCAGAATCAGCAACCTAGAATTAAACGCATGATAGCGCTGAAGACCGGTTGCCACAATTACTTTCCCGCCACCAGCATGCCGGATGCAGCGAGCAATTGCACGACCAGCGCAGAAATGCACAACACCACGAAAACCCAGTCGCGGCGCTTGAAATAGATCGGCAGCACCGCAAAAAGGCAGAACAGCGAACTGGCAGAAAGCCAGGCGATGCCGATCAGGCTCGCAAAATCGCCCTGGGCCAGATCGCTAAGCCAGCTCCAGCCAGTCGGCGCACCGGTTTTCTTGAGATACTCCTCGACCGGCAGCCCCCAGACGGAGGGCAGCTGCTCCAGGGGAACATGGGGAGTCAGCCAGCCCGCCACATAGGCAATGAAGGTGACGATGAGCATCACAAGACCCGAGCGTGCCCCCCATTGCAGCCAGGTCGCATAACGCCTCTGCTCCTCCGACAGGAGGTTGTCTTCATTCCGTTCGTTCATGGCCACACTCCCATTCCCTTGAGCAAGGCGCGCATTCCGGCAAACAGGAGCAGCGTGATCACCATCTTGCGCACGACAGAGGCCTTCAGAACATGCAGGAGGCGCGCACCTATCATCGCTCCGAGCATCATGCCGATCACAGAGGGTACGGCGATGACTGCCAGAACCGATCCTTCGTTGAGATATACCCAGGTCGCAGAAGAGCTCGCCAGGGTCAGGATCAAACCGGACGTGCCTGCGGCAAGCTTGATCGGCGCGCCCATCAGGAGATTCAGCACCGGAAGATTCGCCCAGCCCGCCCCCACGCCGAACAAGCCGCCGATGAAACCGATCAGCACAAACAGGAAAACGCCAAGAGGCGTGCGATGCACCTTCCATGCGATGACCCTGTTCTGCGCGGTATCGCGAAAATACCCATGCATCGAAAGCGCGATGGACAACTTGTCCGCGACGGGCACGACCGGGAACTCCGACTTCTTTGCAGTCGCCATCAGGACCACGATCCCCAATATCGTAAGGCCCAGCGCGATCTGCACCACATTGGAAGGTATCGCCAGACCCACCAGCGCGCCTGCAATCGCGCTGGCGGAAGCCAATACCGCAAGCGGCAAGGCGAGCCTCAGATCCGCCAACCCTGCGCGCATCAGCGAAGGGCCGGCCGCAAGCGAGCTCGCCAGCGCAACCAGCAGACCCGCACCCCGGACGAAATCAAGATGAAATGGAAAGAAGCCCCCGACGATGGGGACAAAAAGCACCCCACCTCCCACACCAGAGGGAACCGCAACTATGCCGAGAACGAAACAGGTAAAGAACAGGGCAAGCGCCCAGCCCCACCAGGGCAGCGCAATCGTTGTCGCCGCATCCGATGCATAGGCACCCGCCGTGAACATCGCAAGCATCATGAAAAGCAATATCGCCTCGATCCTTGCGCCATTCAGCCTCTGAGAAAACATATTCAACATCGCGTGTCGCCTATCAAATTAGATGTTCCAGATTCACTCAACGACCCTGCCCAAGCGCCTGCCCGGAAAACGCGCATATTGCACGATAAACGCGATTCCGAACAAGTGATCTCGCCTGCGTTGCGAATTCCGGTCCTTGCGGATGGCAGAAAACCATTGCGACCAGAAAGCGATATTATCATGTCAGCCGGACATGCCAAGCCGCCACCCACCATGCGGCAGTTTTCTCAGACGCGCCCGATTATCCCCAATCACAAACCCCGGTATCCATAGCCGTCATGAGCTATCCGTCTATAACCCGTAAGAGGGGTCGCGCAACCGAAAAAAATCGTGATAATGGGGATAAACATAATTATAATGTGTGTTTAGCAAGCCCAGCATCGCGTACTAGTCTCAAAGCTTCATATCCGGCAGTTCAACCATTGATCGGGAGGAGTAGGATGGCATTAGTAAAACCGCATGGGGGGGGAGATCTCAATCCCCTGTTGTTGGAAGGAACGGCACTCTCAGCCGAACTGAAGCACGCAGACACCCTGCCCAAGATTACCGTCACTTCGCGCGAGAAGGGTGATCTGGTGATGATGGGGATAGGCGGGTTCACCCCGCTTGACGGCTTCATGTCCTACACAGACTGGCAAGGCGTGTGCGCCGGGATGAAGATGGCAAACGGCCTGTTCTGGCCGATACCGATCACGCTCTCTGTAGATGAAACCCGCGCGGCAGCGATACATACCGGCAGCGACATCGCGCTGATGGATCCCGACGATGGCAGCATACTCGCCACCATGCGCGTCACGGAAAAATACACCATAGACAAGGCGCACGAATGCGCAACCGTGTTCGGCACCACGGATCTCGAACATCCCGGCGTGAAGATGGTAATGCAGCAAGGGGACGTCAACCTTGCAGGCCCCGTGAAAGTCCTGTCACAGGGCGGATTCGACAAGAAGTACGGCGAGCAGTTCATGTCCCCGCAGAAGACCCGCGAACTCTTCGAAACGATGGGATGGAGCAAGGTCGCCGCCTTCCAGACCAGAAACCCGATGCATCGCTCTCACGAATACCTGGCAAAGGTCGCGATAGAAATCTGCGACGGCGTGCTGATCCATTCGCTGCTCGGCAACCTGAAGCCCGGAGACATTCCGGCAGAAGTCAGAACCGAAGCCATTTCCACCCTGATCGACAATTATTTCGTACCCAAGACCGTGATACAGGCGGGCTACCCGCTGGACATGCGCTATGCCGGCCCCAGGGAAGCGCTGCTGCATGCGCTGTTCCGCCAGAATTACGGCTGCTCCCATCTCATCGTCGGGCGCGATCACGCAGGCGTAGGCAGCTATTACGGCCCATTCGATGCGCATCACATCTTCGACAAGATACCCAAGGACGCCCTGGAGACACAGCCGCTCAAGATAGACTGGACATTCTGGTGCTACAAGTGCGGCGGCATGGCGTCCGCGCGCACCTGTCCCCATGGCGATGCGGACCGTCTTTTGCTCTCGGGCACCAAGCTCCGGAAGATGCTTTCGGAAGGCAGCGATGTGCCCGCGGAATTCAGCCGCCCCGAGGTGCTCGAAATCCTGCGCACCTATTACGGCAGCCTGGCTGAAAGCGAGAAAGTGGAAGTAAAACTCAGCGGTCATTCCGGGCGCTGAAAATGCAATGCCTGGGCGGTTCTCCAGGAGTTTCATGGTGGGTTCCACGCAACTTGTGGATATTCGTGTTTGAATTTTCAAATTGAGGAGTATCAAATTGCCAACATACGTACGTACCGAAAAATGTGACGGTTGCAAGGGGCAAGACAAGACCGCCTGCATGTATATCTGCCCCCATGACCTGATGAAACTCGACAAGGACGGTTCCGAGACGGGACACGCGATGAAGGCGTTCAACCAGGAACCGGAACAGTGCTGGGAGTGCTACTCCTGCGTCAAGATCTGCCCGCAAAACGCAATCGAAGTGCGCCACTATGCCGACATCGTGCCTTTGGGCGGTTCGGTGCAACCGATGCGCGGCTCCGACTCCATCATGTGGACCATCAAGTTCAGAAACGGCACCCTGAAGCGTTTCAAGTTCCCGATCCGCACAACGAGCGAAGGCTCCATCAATCCATACGGCGGCAAGCCCATGCCCAAGATGGCCGACCTGACGGCTCCTGGCGTGTATACGAAGGAAGTGATGGGGGGCTACAGAGCAGGCCGCCCAGACGAGCTGATCCGCAAATAAAACCAGAATAACAGGAGTGAATTATGTCTGAAGGAACTTTTGGAAATCCAACTATCGTTCAGGAAGAAGTGGATATTCTCCTGATCGGCGGCGGCATGGCATGTTGCGGTGCCGCTTATGAAATGATGCGCTGGGCAGAGGTCGTCAAGGCCGAATCCGGCATAGACCTCAAGATCAAGCTGGTCGACAAGGCCGCGATGGACCGTTCCGGCGCCGTCGCCCAGGGGCTTTCCGCGATCAACACCTACATCGGCTCGGAGCAGGATCCAGCAGACTATGCCCGCATGGTCTCCAACGACCTGATGGGCATCACGCGCGATGACCTGGCTTATGACCTTGGCCGCAATGTCGACGATTCCGTGCACCTTTTCGAGGAATGGGGCCTGCCGATCTGGAAGACAGACGCTGAAGGCGTGCGCCATGATGGCGCGGAATCCATCAAGGAAGGCCTGCCATTGCTGAAAGACGGAGGCAAGCCCGTGCGCTCTGGCAAATGGCAGATCATGATCAACGGCGAATCCTACAAGTGGATCGTCGCCGAAGCCGCCAAGAAGGCGCTGGGCCTGGACCGCATCCAGGAGCGCATCTTCATCGTCAAGCTCCTGAACGACAAGAACGACCCCAACCGCATCGCCGGTGCTGCCGGATTTTCGGTCCGCACCAATACCATCCACATCTACAAGGCCAAAACCATCCTGCTTGCGGCAGGCGGTTGCGTGAATCTTTTCCGCCCGCGCTCGGTCGGCGAAGGCACGGGTCGCGCCTGGTATCCCGTATGGAATGCGGGTTCCACCTACGCGATGGCAGCAGAAGCAGGCGCTGAACTCACGATGATGGAAAACCGCTTCGTGCCCGCCCGCTTCAAGGACGGCTATGGCCCTGTGGGCGCATGGTTCCTGCTGTTCAAGGCCAAGGCGACCAACGCCTATGGCGAAGACTACATGACCAAGAACAAGGAATTGCTGAACGACTATCCGCCATACGGACAGGCCGCCGTTCCCGCTTCCTGCCTGAGGAATCACCTGATGCTGAAGGAGATGAAGGAAGGCAGAGGACCCATCTACATGGACACGGTGACAGCGCTCGGCAAGCTGCGCGAAACGCTATCCCCCAAGGAAGTTAAGCACCTGGAAGCGGAAGCCTGGGAAGACTTCCTCGACATGTGCATCGGCCAGTGCGGCATCTGGGTTGGCGAAAACATCGAGCCCGAGAAGAAAAATTCCGAACTGATCCCGACCGAGCCCTATCTCCTGGGTTCGCATTCAGGCTGCTGCGGAATCTGGGTTTCAGGCCCTACGGACGTCGGCGCACCGACCGATGAAGATCATCCTGAAAAGGACAAGATCCCGGCCCACCTCCCCAAGGGATGGAACTGGGGCTACCGTTCGATGACCACCGTCAAGGGCCTCTTCACCGCAGGCGATGGCGTGGGCGCGTCGGGCCACAAGTTCTCCTCCGGGTCGCACACCGAAGGCCGCCTGGCCGCCAAGGCCATGGTCAAATTCGCCGTGGACAACAAGGACTGGAAGCCCGAATTTGCCGAGACGGCCGAACAGCTCGCAGAAGAGATCTACAAGCCGGTCAGGAACTTCCTCGAGCACAAGGACTACACGACGGCGATCGACGTCAACCCCAACTACATCACGCCAAAGATGCTGCAGTTCCGCCTACAGAAGATCATGGACGAATATGTGGCCGGTGTTGCGACCTACTACAACACCAACGACAAGATGCTGGCGGTTGCCGAAGAGAAGCTTGCGATGCTGAAGGAGGACTCCCTGAAGATGCGCGCGAAGGATCTGCACGAGCTGCTGCGCGCATGGGAAAACTACCATCGCATCATCACCGCCGAAGCGCACATGAAACATATCCAGTTCCGCGAGGAATCCCGCTACCCGGGCTTCTACTACCGCACAGACAAGAACTTTGTCGATGAAGAGAACTGGCATTGCTTCGTGAATTCCGTCTATGACAGACACTCGAAGAAATGGACCTGCTTCAAGCGCAAGCATGTCGATCTGGTCGACAAATCCAAGCTGTTCAAGCCGGCTGCACATTAAAGCAGCGATGTAATTCGGACGCCCCCGGGTTCTTCAGAACCTTTGGGCGTCCGCTTTTTTTGTAGCGAACCAGGAAATCACCGATGAATCAGAACACCTATCCAACAAGCCCTGTGATGCCCGAGATGTTCGAAGGCGACAAGGTCATCCAATTCCGCTGCCACAAGGGCATAGCCTGTTTCAATGCGTGCTGCAGGTCGATAGACATCAGCCTCACGCCCTACGATATCCTGCGTCTGAAAAAGCGGCTCTCCCTCACCTCGACGGAGTTTCTCGAGCACTTCACCTTCCCCTTCGAGATGGAAGCCAACGGCATCGCCGGTGTCAAACTGAAACCCGTCGAAAATGGCACGGCCTGCCAGTTCATGACGGATGAAGGCTGCAGCGTGTACGAGGACCGGCCCACCGCATGCCGCTACTATCCTGTCGCCCTGCTTTCGATGCGCAAGCAGGACGAATACGTCGACCGGGAAGCCTATGCGCTGGTCAAGGAAGAGCATTGCTTGGGGCATTATGAGCAACGCTCCCTGACGATAGACGATTACCGCAACGAACAGGGCCTAGAGCCCTTTGACGAGGCCTCCAGAGGCTGGCGCCAGCTGATCCTGAAGAAGAAATCCTCCGGCCCCACGATAGGCAAACCTTCGAAACGCAGCCTGCAGCTATTCTTCATGGCCTGCTATGACTTGGACCGGTTTCGCGAATTCGTCACCAGCGAATCGTTCAATACGATATACACCATTTCCGATGAAGAGCGTGCAACATGGGCGTCCGACGAGGTCCTGCTGCAATTCGCCTTCCGCTTCCTGCGCCAGGTTCTGTTCGGCGAGGAGAGCATCAAGATGAGCGAGGACGCGGTATTCGTGCGCCGCAAACAGGTCGAAGACGAGCGCATGCGCCTGGAACTCGAGGCGGCCGCATTGCGGGCCCAGCAGGAAGAGGGCCCCATGGATGAAGACGAGTGATCATTCATGATCCCGCCTGACAATCTGCTCACCCTCTCCCCCCAGCGCATGGCCGAGGAGCCTTATTATCAGGCAACTGGGGGCGAGGTCGAACTGTTCGAAGCAGCCTACAGGAATCACCTGCCGATGCTGCTCAAGGGGCCGACGGGATGCGGCAAGACCCGCTTCGTCGAATACATGGCCTGGCGGTTAAAGCGCCCGCTGGTGACGGTCGCCTGCCATGACGACCTGACCGCATCCGATCTCGTCGGCCGCTATCTGATCATTGGCGGACAGACCGTATGGATGGACGGGCCTCTGGTCGCCGCAGTGCGCAGCGGCGCGATCTGCTACCTGGACGAAATCGTCGAAGCCAGGAAGGACACCATGGTGGTGATACACCCGCTTGCCGACGACAGGCGCATCCTGACGATAGAAAAGCGCGGGGAAGTGGTTCATGCGCCGGATGAATTCATGCTGGTCGTCTCCTACAACCCCGGATACCAGAGCGTGCTGAAGGAGATGAAGCAGAGCACACGCCAGCGCTTCGTGGCCTGCGAATTCGGCTACCCCGACCCTGCCATTGAGGCCGGCATCGTGATGCGCGAATCCGGCATCAAACCCGAGGTTGCGGCCAATCTCGTGAAGTTTGCCGCGATGACGCGCAATCTCAAGGGAAACGGGCTCGAAGAGGGGGCCAGCACGAGGCTCCTGGTGCATGCAGGACAGCTCATCGCATCAGGGCTCACGCCAGCCGATGCATGCCGGAGCGCGATTGCGGAAGCGCTGACCGATGACGCGGACACGCTCGCAGCCATACTTGAGCTTTCATCCTCGCTGTTCTGATGAGTGATTTCGGGACGATACTCAAGGAGCTGGAACGCTTCCTGGAAGTCGAATTCTCGATGAGGGATGTCAGCGGCATCGCCAAAGACATTGCCGCATTGCCCCCCAAAGACCAGGATTTCATCCTGAACTGGACCCAGAGGCTCTCGGCCGCCCATGTGCAGATCGCCACGCTCTTCGCAACCCTGGCGCCGGAAGTTGCAAGGCGCATGGATCAAAGGCTGATCGAGGCATGGGTCATGCAGTCGCTCGACGCGCACGACCGCAACGGTCTGCAGGCCGCGGTGAAGGTGTTGCGGGAAGTCGACCGCTTCATAGAGCAGGACCATGAGCATGCCGCAGGCATCGTTCTTGAGGATGTGCGCGGGATCATTCTCACCTTTGCCTGCGGCCTCTCGGGAAGGCGACTGTTTCTCGACACTTCTGACGAGGCATGGACGGACGGAGAAACCCTCCATCTTCCGGCGATAATCGCGCGCATGGAAAACGCCGCGGACAATTTCGTCCTTTGCAAGGCGCTTGTCGCGATGCTCTGGGCGCAGGGGAGATTCGGCACGATGCGCGTGCTATTCGAGGGCATGCTTAAAGACCATCCGGACCCGATGCGCGCGCTCGCCTTTTTCAACAGACTGGAAACGCTGAGGCTCGAGGCCTGCATCTCTCGCGAGCTTCCGGGGCTCTTCAGGGACATGCTGCGCATCAAGGACGATGTCCTCCCCGAAACCTGGCAGGCCTATGCCGTTCGCCTGTCGCATCCCGATGCAACGAGCATGGACAGCCTTTCCCTGCTCCCCGATGCGCTGCAATCGGATATCCCCGATCCTCCCTGCTACCAGTGCAAACTCGATACGGATGCGATCATGAAGCGCATCGCAGAAGAGAATGCAAAGCTTCGCGTAAAGCTCTCCGAGATCGCAAGGAGCATTCCAGGACCCAATGAATCCCCGAAAAAGTTTGAGGTCGCGCACGATCGCGCGAGTGGCGAGATGGAGCTCATGCTCGATGACATGCCCATCGCGCCGCCCGAAGACGTGCGCCAGCTGCTAAGCTCGGTGATGCTCGATTTTGGCGAGATACCGCCTGAATATCTGGTTGCGGCAGGCCCCGGAGAATACGACCCGACTCTTGATCGTGCGGTGCAGAAGGACCCCGAGCAGGTCTGGCAGGGCACCTATCACGAGGAAGGTGCAACGCTCTATCCGGAGTGGGATATGGGCCGCGGAAGCTATCGCAAGAACTGGTGCGTGATGCGGGAAAGGGACGTGCCGGCGATTCACGACGGCTTCATAGAAATGACGCTGGCCAAGCATTCGCAGCTTGTGCGGCAGATCAGGCGCACCTTCGAGGGGATGCGGGATGAGGACAGGCTGCTCAAGCGCCAGCCACAGGGAGAGCACATCGATCTGGATGCGCTGATAGAGGCCCTGTCCGACGTCAATGCCGGCAGCGAAATGTCGGAGCTGCTTTACGCAAGGCTATATCGTGCCGAACGCAACATCGCGGTCGCCTTCCTCGTCGACATGAGCGGCTCGACCAAGGGCTGGGTCAACGATGCGGAACGGGAAGCGCTGGTGCTGATGTCCGAGGCGCTCGAGGCGCTGGGCGACCGATATGCAATATACGGTTTTTCAGGAATGACGCGCAAGAAATGCGAGCTCTTCAGGATCAAGCGCTTCGACGAGCCATACGGCGATGAGGTCAAGGCGCGCATCAGCGGAATCCGCCCGCAGGATTACACGAGGATGGGCTTTGCGATCCGCCACATGAACGCGCTTTTGAAGGAGATGGATGCGAAAACCCGCATCCTGATCACGATAACCGATGGCAGGCCGGAGGATTACAACGACAACTACCGCGGCGGATACGGCATCGCAGACACCAGGCAGGCGCTGACCGAAGCGCGACGTTCTGGCATCCATCCCTTCGGCATCACGATAGACAAGGAGGGGCGCGACTACCTGCCGCATCTTTACGGCCCCGCGCACTACGTGGTGATCGATGAGGCTCGCTTGCTGCCCCTGAAGGTCGCCGAGATCTACCGCCGCCTGACCGTCTGAATGCTGCCTCCCTGAGCATGGGCTTCATATGGCTTTATGGGGAAAAACGATATATCCTCCAAAAATGAAGCTCATTCAGACGATTTGCCGCCGAGACAAGGCTGCGCGATAGCATGCGCAACCATTCGATACGCACCTACCTTCTGCTCCTGGTCCTGGCCCTTTCCGTGCCGCTGGTCATGGTGGTCGGATACGGCATATACTCGGACAGGCAGCAGACCATCGCCCACACCAAGCTGTCGCTGAAGATACTCGCCAACACGATGGTCACCAACACCGGCGGCAAGATAGAGAGGAGCCGGCTGCTCCTCGAACGGCTGGCCCAGCGGCCCATCGTGCAAGCGCTCGATCCCGGGCACTGCGATCCCATACTGCAGGATCTCTACAACCTCCACCCTGAATATGCGAATGTCGACTATACGGACAAGAACGGCGTGATGGTCTGTTCCGCCGTGCCGGAACCCGGCGGCAAGCTGCTCAACATCTCGGACACTTCCTGGTTCAAAAAGGTGACGGAGGAAAAGCGCTTCGTCGTCGGCAAGCCCCATTTCGGGCCGATCAGCGGCAAGTGGGTTTCGGTGCTCACCTCGCCCATTTTCAATGCGCGGCATGAGATGATAGGCACGATACAGCTCCCCCTCGACCTTCAGTCATACGATCCGAACATCCCCGCGCAACTCCTGGCACCCAACAGCCATTATGGCTTCTTCAACGAGGATGGCATCCTGGTCTGGCGCAACGTGGATCCCGATCACATGATAGGCAGACATGGAACATCGGAGGCGGCAAGAGAGGTCACCGCGATCAGGAATGGCGAGATCGAAAGCACGGCGAAGGATGGGGTGAAGCGGTTTTATGCAGTGATGCCGATACCCGGCACGGGCTGGATTGCCTGGATAGGGGAACCCGTCACTGCGATCTACGAAAAGGCCAACAGGCGCGCGCAGATCGCAACCGCCATCGTTTTCAGCGTCGTTCTCATGCTGCTCATGATCGCGATGATCATTGCAAAGCGCATCACCCGCCCGATCGCCACGCTGGAGCATGCCGCGCGCGCCGTGCACGAGGGGGACATGGGAGCCAGGGCAACGGTGGAAGGCCCCCGCGACATCGCGGCGGTCGCCCAGGAGTTCAACACCATGGTCGATGCGCAACAGGCCAACCTTGAACAGTTGCGCATTGCGGCGACCGCCTTCGAGTCGCAGGGAGGCATGATGGTCACCGACGCCAATCGCATCATCCTGAGGATCAACAGCGCATTTTCCAGGACGACGGGTTACAGCAGCCAGGAGGTGGTCGGCAGAACGCCGCGCATGTTCAAGTCGGGTCAGCACGATGCGGATTTCTACAGAAAAATGTGGGAAGAGATCAACCATACCGGAGGATGGCAGGGAGAGATATGGGACAAGCGCAAGAATGGCGAAGTGTTCCCGGAATGGCTCACCATCACGGCGGTAAAGAATGAAAGCGGCACCGTCACCCATTACATCAGCACGCACTTCGACATCACAGAACGCAAAAAGGCCGAGGACAAGATCAACGAACTGGCATTTTATGACCAGCTGACCGGCCTGCCCAACCGCACGCTGCTCCAGGACAGGCTGAAGCTTGCGATGATCGCAAGCACCCGGCACAAACATCACGGGGCAGTGATGCTGATCGATCTGGACAATTTCAAGACCCTGAATGACACGCTGGGGCACGACATGGGCGACCTGTTGCTAAAGCAGATCGCGGAGCGGCTGAACGCATGCCTGCATGCCGAAGAAACGGTGGCAAGGCTCGGCGGCGATGAATTCGTCGTGATACTGACAGGCCTGGATGCGATGAAGAGCAATGCTGCAGGCCAGGCGGAATCAGTCGCCGAGCGCGTACTGCAGGCGCTGAACCAGACGTATCAGCTCAAGGAAGTGAGCTTCAACAGCACGCCCAGCATAGGCATCACGCTGTTCCAGGGCCAGCATGTCACTGCCGAAGAACTCATGAAACAGGCCGACCTCGCGATGTACCAGGCCAAGGACATGGGGGGCAATTCGATACATTTCTTCGACCCCGCGATGCAGACGGTGGTCGTCGAGCGATCCGTCCTTGAAGCGGGACTGCGCCGCGCCATCAAGGAAAACCAGTTCGAGCTCTACTATCAGCCTCAAGTCACGATAGACGGCATGATCACCGGCGCTGAAGCGCTTTTGCGCTGGCATCATTCGGAGCGCGGCATCGTGCCTCCATCGAAATTCATCCCCCTTGCGGAAGAAACCCGGCTGATTCTTCCGATGGGCAGCTGGGTTCTGGAGGCCGCATGCGCAAGGCTTGCCTCCTGGGCGGGTCGCTCGAGCCTTGCGGATCTCAGCCTCGCCGTCAATGTCAGCGCCCACCAGTTCCGCCAGGCCGACTTTGTGGAACAGGTGATCGCCATCATCGAGAAGACCGGGGCGAATCCCGCGCGACTCAAGATCGAACTGACCGAAAGCCTGATGGTGCAGAACATAGAGGACATCATCGACAAGATGCGCAAGCTCAAGGCGCTGGGTGTGGGTTTTTCGCTGGACGATTTCGGAACCGGCTATTCGAGCCTGAGTTATCTGAAACGCATGCCGCTCGACCAGCTGAAGATAGACCAGTCCTTCGTCCGCGATGTTCTAACCGATGCCAACGATGCGGCGATCGCCGGAACCATCGTGAAGCTCGCCGAAAGCCTGGGGCTGCAGGTGACTGCAGAAGGCGTGGAAACGGATGAGCAGCGCGAATTCCTGATCCGGATCGGATGCCATGCCTATCAGGGCTTTCTCTTCAGCCATCCCCTCCCTGCAGAGGATTTCGAAAGACTCGTGAACTCAGAACCGCATCAGGGCCCTGCCTGCGGCTGACCCTGCCCGCAGGTTGCAAGCCCTGCGGAATGGGCTGCAGTTCGGATAAAATTGCGATGCAAAACAGCGCCTGTCTGCCAGACACTCCGCCCACGGCACCGCCCGCTCTGGATACCATGCAGGTAGACGCACTGACAAGAAACGGGGGAGCAGTCTTGAAGCTCGAGGAATACAGGATCGGCCTGGTTGGTTTTCTTGTTCTGATGACATTGACCGTCATCACCGGCATTTCTGTCTATGCCGTCATGCAGCATCAGGCCGAATCCATGCTGAGCAAACGCCTCGAAGTCTCGCTGAAGAGCGGCATGGACCTCTTTGGCAACCAGATCACGGAAAGAATGGATGAAGCGCAGATGATCGCCACGCGCCCCTTCATCACCGACAACCTGTCAAAGCCCGAGCAGACAAAAAACCGATTGCAGCGAACCGCACAATCCTTTGTCGCGCAGGGCCTCAATGGCGTGGCATTCTACAATGCAGCCGGCACCGAAGTGGCGCGCGCCGGCCGTTTCCTGCAGTCCCCAAAACTGCGCATGCCGGTCGATGCCGAAGGCGCATACCTGATCTGGGATGGGCAATTCATGCTGCATGTCAAAGCCGACATCAAGGACCCGCATGGGCGCATCGGCAGTGTGGCCGTGGAGGCGGATCTGAAACTGCCCGCCCATGTCATGGCCGACATCGTGTCCATAGGCAAGAGCGGCGAATTTGCGCTGTGCAGCCCGTTGCAGGAAGATCCTCAGGGCATGGACTGCTTTCTGCACAGCGCTTCAGGCTGGAAATTCAAACGCCTGAACAGGACAACAAAGGATCAGGCATTGCCCATGAGCCACGCGCTGGATGGGAAAACCGGAATCATTCATGCGAGGGATTACCGGGGAGTGAAGGTAGTCGCAGCCTATGCGCCTTTGCACAGCTTCAATCTCGGCGCCGTGTTGAAGATAGACCAGTCGGAACTATACAGCCCGGTCACAGAACAACTCAAATACATCGCGCTGCTTGTGGCAGGGCTGGTGACAGCCGGCGGCTTCCTGCTTTACTGGGTGACAACCCCTTTGGTCAGGCAGTTGATCGCCAGCAGACTGGCGCTCAAAGAAGAGAACGAAAAGAATCTGGCGCTCCTGCGAAATGCCAGCGACGGCATCCACATACTCGACATGGACGGAAACATCCTCGAGGCAAGCGACTCGTTCTGCGACATGCTAGGCTACACCAGGGAGGAGCTGCTGTGCATGAACGTCACGCAATGGGATGCGGAGCTCAGAATGTCCGGCGCCGAAATCACCTCGAACCTGAAAAACCAGTATGCACAGCGTGAACGCGTCCAGTTCGAGAGCCGTCACAGGCGCAAGGATGGCACTGTTTTCGATGTCGAGGTAAGCGCCTTCCCGCTTTTGCTTGGCGGCAAGCCTGTGCTGTTCTGCTCCTCAAGGGACATCACCGATCGCAAGCTGGCAGACGATCACCTGAGGCTGATCTCGAGCGTCTTTGATCATGCGGAGGAAGGCATCCTGATCACCGACAAGGACGGAACGATACTCGAGGCCAATCCCGCCTGCACCCGCATCACCGGATACAGCCACG
>JAJZTF010000013.1 GCA_021821945.1 Pseudomonadota bacterium | reverse complement strand
ATGCGTCAGCTGCCTGCCGCCAAGACGCTGGAAGAATTTGAAGCCCTGTTGCCGTGGAATTTGCATGTGCTGGATTTAACCAGCAATATGATCGCCTGAGTAGGCCGCAGTTTGTGGATCGCTTACGTTTCAAGAGCATGCAGATATATCTCTTAAGCTAATTCACGATACCGGCCTTGGGAAAGATGCTGCCGTCATCGACATAGGTGGCGGAGCCTCGACACTGGTGGATGATTTGGTAAATGAGGGATATACCGACGTCACGATCCTTGATCTTTCTTCTACCGCCCTTGACGTTGCAAAACGGCGCTTAGGTAAAAGTGCAGATTCCGTTCACTGGTTGTGCAGCGATATCACTCGTGCAGATTTTCCTAAGCATAGTTTAGATATCTGGCATGACCGTGCGGTCTTCCATTTCTTAACCGACCCTACAGACCGCCAAGCCTATGTCGAACAGGTTATGCGAGCTGTCCGACCAGGTGGACATGTGATCGTTGCCACCTTTGGTGAAAATGGGCCGACCCAATGCAGCGGGCTTCCTGTGGTGCGATATAACCCAGAATCCTTGCATGATGCATTTGGCGGTGGGTTTAATCTCATCGAACATAAAGAAGAAATTCATCACACCCCAGCAGGCAAGACACAGCAATTTGTCTATTGCTACTGCCGTAAGGTGAACCACTGAATATCCTGTTTTGAGCGTGTCCTGAATTCTGTGTAAACCGGACGAGGAGATAATAAGTGTTGATGCGCGCCACGAATTACCCTCTCTGCGCAAATTTAAATCCCCACCTGATTTTTGCCAAGTTATTTCTCGCATCAAGAATTTGAGTGCTCTCTGGTACCCGCTGTTCGGCCTTATGTATCGCACTACATAGGCCGAGCCGTGTGAATTGGCCTTTCGGTAGGTTCCGAAGTACAGCAGCCATTAAATGTCCGCGTAGCTGGGTGGCCGAGGGGCCGCAACAGGTTCCTTGCCACCACACGCCAATTCCCCAGTAAGCTGACGGTCAGCGGGATCCGGAACACGATTTCCGACTCATTCCAACCCTGAAATGCACGAAAGGGAATAGTTTCTTACCCGGAACATCCAACCAGGTTTTGCACGAAACGGCGAGAAGTATTTTCTGCACGGACATGAGATTCCCAACCCTAGTTTGCATATAGCCGATCATATCCCAGTTGTCCATTGCCTAATGGATAGCAGACAATGCTGCCTGCGGAATCGCGGACGGATTCACCTTTGGCGTTTTACTATCACGATCACGGCTATTAGCATGAATTCATACGACCTAGAGAGAATTGATAATTTCTTTTCCACGATTCAGCCGTGGGAAGACGCATATACGAATGTTGGATTTAGTTTCTTTGCCGTTCGCAAAAACAGCGAAACTTTCCTACTCCAAGCCAGGCTATTTTTGAACGCTGCACCATCCGCTATTCCCAAAATACATATCGAGACTCAAAGCATGATGGCTGGACATTTCCCGTTGTCAGAATTGGGGCTTGGTATCAGACAGATAGTTGATGTTATTGTGAGCGATGGCGCTTTAATCACGCCCTATGGGAAGCTTATTTTCCCAAAATCGAGTCACGGGGATTATTCAGCATATTTTGACCCGTTTCATCAGGAGGGCATTGCAAGCGGAAATAGGTTGCCTGTGCTTACAATATCTGGAGAATCTAAGCATTTGTTCATGGACCTATGGAAGTTCGACTGGGAGCTTAAAGCACAGCCCCAGCCGTATGATTCAGTCGATGAGTTGCTTATACAACTTGTACTCGGCGGAAAACGTTCAGACTCGGCGACAATCGAGATTGTCGCATACACGGTCGCATTTATAGACCAAAGCTCAAGCGTTAAAGGTGATAATGCTGCGCCGTGCATTATGCTTGCAAAAAGCCTTAACAGGAATAAATGCCAAATTGGCTATCGCGTATTCTTACATGGCAAAGTTATTGGTAGAGGGGCGATTAAAGGGCATGACCTGGAATGGAATGAACAGGATGGTTTTCTTCGAGGCAAAGGATGGGTAGGTATACAAGAAGGAGCAGTACTGCATTGTGTCGCCTCGTATAACGGATACGCCCAACATCAGTGGTGGGTCGTGGATCCCGCCCACTCTCAAAACGCACGTCGGGTTTCCCTTGAGGCATCTGACGAAAAGCTGACCATACTTCGTGATTACCTATTCGAAGAACAAAATCCACGGAAGAATTCAAGAGATTTTGAATTCGGAGTCGCTTGGCTGATGTGGATGCTCGGCTTCAATGTTACCCAAGCTGGGGGAACTGACCGCTCTTCGGATGCCGCAGATATATTGGCTACTAGTCCACAAGGCAACATCATGGTTGTTGAATGTACCACTGGTATTCTTAAAGCCCAAAACAAGCTGGCTAATTTGGTAGATCGTACTGAGGCCGTAAGGAAACGAATAGCAGCTTCAGGGAATAGCCATTTGAAGTTGCTACCGGTTATCGTAACAGCCAAGACTAAAGAAGAAGTTAAGGGTGAGCTTGAGCAAGCGAAGCAATCTGGCGTGGTTGTAGTCACACAGGAAGAGTTGCAGAATCTGCTACAAGCAACTATCGCCACTCCTGATGCAGAGGCAATATATTTGCGTGCTTGGGAATCTATTCAACCGAAGGCTGAGTTCTGATAGTGCACTAATTGCCGGAATAATCCACCTCAAGTGCACTAATTGCCGGAATCTGAATACCTGAAACTTATCAAAGAGAGAGAAAATAGGGCCATTCCGGTTATGTATTGCCGGAATTTGAGCTCTTGATTTACCGATTTCCACACTAATGGTCATAAATTTTTCTGCAGAAATTCTCGTGCCCAACCTGTGCCCAACCTGTGCCCATAAAAATTTGGCAGCAGGAAAGATACGCAATTTTTGAGATTTGGTCACCGTGCCCACAAAAAATTGATTGCTTTCATTCAAGGCTGTAACTCGACAGCTACCGTTGATCGTCCGAAGCCGACTAAGAGGTTTCCCCGGTTGATGACTGCTCCCGAAGTACAGCAGCCATTCAAATGACCGCAAAGCTGGGTGGCCGAGGGGCCGCAACAGGTTCATTGCAGCCTGACGATTTGTTTGTTGCCACCCACCGGAGTGATGTGCGTAGATTTGGTTTCTATGCTTGTTTCTTTCGTGCGGGGGCGTGCGGTATCGGGTAGTTTCCTCGCCAGTAGCACATTCTTACAGCGCGCGGATATGCCAGAAGTAACTGCCAGGACGAGTAATGGCCAGCTTCAAGGCGGTGATCGGCGCAAAGTACCCATATCGCCATGCGCCGATCCACCCTTTCGCCAATCCCTGTTTGAACTCCTGTGTCGCCATGTTCAGTGTATTGTGCATGATGTCCAATCCACAGATTCGTCGATTATCATCTTGAGTCGGGTTGCAGCATAATCGAAATGCTCGCTGAATTCGACAGAAACCGGATGCGCCGCGCATATCCACAAGAAAGTGCGATTCTCTTCTTTGTGCAATTCTTGTACATGCGTATCTAGCCGGATAGAGATCTCGATGGCGTCTCGCCCTTCTGCCTGCAGGCGGGCGACTCGACGGTTGCCGACCATCGTGAACGCAATGAACTGGTTGATCTTCTTTTTGCAGGCGAAGGCGTCGGTTTGAGTGCGCATCGATGCCTGGACGTCAGCATCCAATTGGTCCTCATCGGCAGTCAGGTAGCTCCGAAGATAGATCAACGTCAGTTTTTGCAATGGCGCGAATCGCTTGTGCAGCCCCTTGCGTATGGCGGTGACGCCGTCATAGATCGCCTCCATACAGTCCGACAGGATGGACGTGTGATAGTAGAACGTCTGATCCTCAGTGCAGACCTCGAAACCAACATAATGAATGTGCCTGAATTCGGGTTTGGCCCGCTGGTCGTTCCGGTAGTCTCTGAGGAGATGGCTTTCGTCCAGATGCGTGTATTGAAGTGCACGGGCCTTGTAACGCTTGAGCTGCTTGAATTGGCTGAGTGTGAGCATGATGCCTCCTGTCTTTCTAGGCTGCTGCCGTCATGTTGAAGAACCGCGAATTCGCAGAATAGGTGGTCACCAGGTTTTTCCCGCGCGCATTGTCGGCCACGACAAGGATCATGTTCATCTTGGGGTTCAGGAAGTAACGTCCTTCAGCCTGCCCACGTTTCAGGAAGGCCAGCCGGGTGAAGACGTCGCTGTTGCGCCCGACTTCCCTGACGGAAGGGTCGGATGCCATGCGCTGCAGCATTTTCCAAGCCTTGGCTGGGTCCCCTGCGCGATCGGTTGGAAGACGCTTGGCCATGCGCTCTAGTACATGGCGAGTGACACTGACCCGCCCAATGCCGCGCATCTCGACGTTTTCCGGTACCGGGGCTGTCACCATCAGTTCGGTCTGCTCGGGAGCGCTATCCTTGAAGACGCGATCATCCTTGTCGACTTCGATCTGGCATCCGGCAAACCGGGTGCAGAGGAACTCGGCATATCGTGCCAGATGGGCTTTGTCGGAACGTCCGAGCTTGAGCTTCTTGATGGCGCCCAGGGATACGGTGATGTGCATATGGGCATTCCCGATAGCATGTTCTCCAAGTACCGAGCGCTCTTCAAGCAGATATTGAATCGCGCGCAGTTCAGCGACGATCATCTTGTCATCCATGTTCTCCGGCACGGTAGTTTTGATCACGCCCTTGGGGCTGATCAGATTGTTGGTCCAGTACACCAGGAAGGTGTCGGGTGAGTCCGTGGCTTGCGTAAAAACTTTCAGTTTGTTCATCTGTATGTCTCCTGTTTATTGCATCGCGGAATCGCGGTGATGGAGAACAGCATACAGAAGTCGATCAGAGAAACTGGCTCGTTTTGCCACTTTTTTTTATTTTTTTATGTTGGTGTGTTTGTCATTCTTCTGTAGATGGAATCGGGAGGTTTTTGTACGAAAAAACTTGGGAAATTGATCGACTCGTGTATGTTGTATCGGCGGGTTGATATACGGAGATCGAGAAACTTTCCGTAAAAAGCCCCTTATACGGAGAGTTCACGAAATGGCATCGAGCAATCATGCGGTGTTGCCGTTCCCGAAGCGGGATGCGCCAAACACCGAAAACCGGAAAGTTCCGATTCGCCGCAAAAATGCGGACTACCGGAGCCGGGAATATCTGACAGAACAAGAGGTCGATCAGTTGATCGATGCTGCTGGAAAAGTTGGACGTCATGGTCATCGCGATGCGACGCTGATCATGCTGTCGTTCCGTCATGGGCTGCGGGTGACCGAGCTGGTCAGCCTGCGATGGGAGCAGATCGATCTCCGGCAGGGATTGATGCATGTCAATCGACTGAAGCAGGGCAATCCCAGCGTTCACCCGTTACGCGGACCGGAGCTGAGAGCATTGAGGCGGCTGCAGCGCGATTACCCCACCATGCCTTACGTATTCAGCAGCGAACGCAAAGCCCCGCTGACACCGGATGCGATCCGCAAGGTGTTTGGCAGAGCAGGAAAAGAAGCCAAGCTGCCGTTCCCTGTTCACCCCCACATGTTGCGTCATGCCTGCGGTTACAAGCTGGCGCAGGCAGGACAGGACACACGCGCGATCCAGCATTACCTGGGACATCGCAACATCCAGCATACCGTGCGCTATACCCAGCTATCGGCAGATCGGTTCAAAGATTTTTGGCAAGACTAAGGAGTCAACAATGGACGCAGAAATTCAGCAACCTGACATGAGAAACAAACAGAAGAAGCAAAACCGAAACGTGAATATGGCCCTCATTTTCCTATTCGTCGCAGTTTTTTGTATGGTCGCCATATCCCAGGAGAACCGGTATCGGGAAATGCACACACAGAAGCTGATTTTGACCCGGGAGGGCTGCAACTACGTCTCGAGCCTTGGCTTGGTGCCAAAGCATGAGACCTCAGGCTGCTCGATCATTGCGAGATACAGTTCCGGCTTTCTGGGTTCGAATGGGGCAATCCTGCTCGATGATGATCGGTTCGTCACGCTCTCGTCGGCCGCTGTCCTGGGCAATGCTGACACGGATGTAAAATTACCAGATACGCCTGACCAGAGGCGAGCATCCTTCATTACTGATGCCGTATACGCTGTCGTGATTATGATGTTGATCTTCATGTTCTACGACCTCTTCAAACCCGGAAAATCAGAAAAGGAAGGAAGCAAATCATGACCACGGAAATGGCAATTTACATATCGATGGGGATCACAACCGTTTGGGCGATAGCTTTAACGGCTTGGGCGTTATGGTCAAAGAGGCAGGAGACGTCGGAGACTACAGAGACTCCAAAGATTCCCAAGACGCCGGATTTCTCCTTCTTGGGGTACATCCGGAGCTTCAAGATGAGCGAGAGACAATATGAGCAATTCGCATCCAGCACCCGAATGATGATGTATTTCTATGCTTTCCTTGCCGGCATCGCGTCAGCCAAGGGAGATGTTTCGATGGCTGTTACCTGCGGTGCGTTGTTCGTGGGTTTTCAGTTCGTGCTGTTTTGGGTGAAAACGAAATGGATATCGAAATGATCGTTCTGCACCCACTTCATTTACTATGGACGAATAAACGTCACGTGGGAGAATTTATATCTATTGGCGTCCCACCAAGCGAAACTAAATGCTCATTCATTACGTCGCACAACTCCCTTAACAATATCGCTGATGGTCGAAGCATTGCTATTTTTTCGTCCTCCGATAATTTGTGAGATACATTCTCTGCTGATTGATGTGATGCATTTTGTTTGAACGTGTGCTGTAACTGATCAAGCATTTGACGAAAAATCCGTCGTATCGCGGGGGGTGATCGCTGTCCTAGGGTGGCATCTAACTTAAGCATTTCTAAGGTGAAAAGATCCTCTTGCCACTGCGGTTCGTTCCAAAATCGGAGGTACATTTTCAAACAGCTGCGATACAGCTCGTTTAACTGTGAGATTCTCTGCGAAGTATCTTCGGCGGGTGCGTTGATTGAACTATAGACAGGGACAACGTTCAGACAAAACTCTTGGTCGTCTTTTAGCATTTGGTATACCGTTGCGTTTGGATATTGTTCCTCAACGATATCAAGGACAGATCGCTTTTCGGAAAGATTCATGCGACAGCCAAGGTAGATCGCTTCGATGTCATCTTCGAGAATTTCCGCGCAATGATTTTTATCGAGATGCTGGTGTTTCATTAGAACACGCCATTCCTTCTCATACGCCCAGTTTTGGCTCTTTGTGTAGAACTGTCGTGCCATTTGCGCGCGCGAGTCTATGGAGAATCCAAGTAGTGTCCGGGCTACATCAGAGGGCGTTGCATTGGGGGGGATGTCTCTGGAATATCGAACAGGTTGCGCTAGGGGAAGGTATGGAGATCCTTTATCGGATCGTAGGCGAATAACACCTCCCTTATGGTCTTCGGTGTAATGAGCCCAGAGTAAAAGATTGTCGTGCTCTTCCGAGAAACAAAGTACGCGGACCTGATCAGCGAGTTGTGGGATAACTGTGCGCTCGACCTCGGGCGGCTCAAAATTAAATTTTTGCGATTCGAGAGATGAACTAACAAACTCTAAGAAAACGTCGGAAGTCATTCCTTCAAATGCGCCATCTTGGTAGAGCTGAATCAGTGCTTGTAGCGGCAGGGGAGATTCACTATCAGGGACCCGTTCACCGCTAATATTGAGGCGGGTGATTTCTTCGCGGACAGCGACAATCAGCTCCTTTTTCCCAAACCGGTAATGTGAATAGAGTTGCCCATCAAAAGGGTCATTGAAGCTAGAGAGTGTGGCGCAGTACAACTTCTTCTCTCTCAGGGCCTGGATAAGACGGTTTGGGCGGAAATAGCGGCATAGCCTTGGAGGCTGGGAAGTTGTGGGATTGGGCTCAACCGCGTTTCCTATATCTGTCATTTGGCTAAATGCTGTAGACGCGGTTTGGGGGGCAGCTAGGAAGGTGGCTGGACGAGCTAACTCGGTGGTTTTATCTAATGCTCTTAGGTCCGTTGGCTCGCCAGATGGCCAGAGTGCACCAAGCGGTCCTGTTTCCGTTGGATCGAGAAATCCTCCGATTTCCGGATAGAACCCCAAGTTTAGTGATGCTAGCTGTGCAACATCGCGGTCTACTGCATTCTGCAGCAAGTTTTGGGCATCTTTTCCTAACACGCAAACGGCTTCCAATGCGAATTGGATTGCAGCGGTTGTTTGCTCACGAACGGCTGTTGCAGTGCTAATAGTTGCAACTCCTGGCATGGCCTTGTTCCCAAACGCAGCGTTTTGTGTGGCAAAGAAAGTCGCTCTCCCGGATTCCAAGGCAGGGTGATAGGCCTCGTCGGAAAATTCTCTGGGCGGATTCCACTTCGCCTCGTCTACAAGATCCGAAAGACGCGAGCCAACGTTGAGTCCCTCGCGACAAAATGTCTGACAGAGTAGAAGTGCAATATTGTTAACGCGTGCATTGGAAAGTTTAGTGTTTCCAGTAGTTGCGGAATCACGTTCCTGGATTAACGGCTGGACGCGGCTGGCGCTGCGTAGGGCGCAAGCGACTAAAGCGCGTAGTGGCAATCGATTGAAGTCAGGTGGAGTAGAAAAAACTGTCATGAAAGCGCTCCAAAGGTCATGGATATTCGCGAAGATGCATGGCGACATTGCTTGAATAGGTATTAGAGCACGCGCAAGCCGTCACTTCGCTCAAAACGTCTATTTACGACATGTCTGCTTATATCTACTTTTTTTGAGTGATTCTCATCGCGTATCACAACTCAGCGAATCTGCCGGGAAGGGTTTTAGAAACTCTCTCGCCTGATTCATGGGTGTGTTCAGCCAATCGTCGTACTGGTTTTCCTGCAGGATCACCACCATGCGCTTTTCATCGGCAGGTTTGTGGAACTGATTCATGAGTGCGTGCGTATCAGCATTGATGGTCAGCATGGTATAACTGCGGAGGATCTCGCCCTTGGGCGTTTTCCAGGCTGTCCAGAGCCCGGCAATGCCCATGGGTTGGCCATCCGTGCGGCTAATTCTGGCGGGAACGGCTTTGCCGGATCGCCAGTCCGGCTCATAGATGGCGTCAGCAGGAATGATGCACTTTCTGCCAAGACGCCATGCATCGCGGAAGCTGGGCTTTTCGGCAACGGTCTCGGCACGGGCGTTATAGGTATTGCGTGCTATCTTGGTGTCATTGGCCCAATGGGGGATCAGACCGAACGAGCCTGCCAGCGCTTCTCGCCCCGACTCGGCATCACCAGTGCTGGCGTCTTCCGGTTGGTTGCGGCGTATGAACAAGCCCAGGTATCCCGGCCACAGGTCGGACTTCGCCGCTTCCGGAACGGTGTCGATGCCGAAGTGTTGTTTGAGCTTCTCGGGGTTCTTGCAGGATTCGTAATGGGCGCACATGGGGGGATTTTAGCAAGTCTTGCGCTGAATGATAATTATCGTTACGATAATTACATGAACAAATCGCGCACACACCACAATCCCAACCGCCCCGGCCGCACCCCAGGCACCGGCCCCTATGGCGAGAACACCAAGGTCATGCGCATTCCGGAAAGCGTGGTAGCCCACGTGTCCGAAATACTGGAGTCCTGCAAGGAAAGAACGCTGCTTGCCAAAACCAGAGACCGAGTATTGTTGCCAGCAGATAATCCCGATCCGGCTTCCATCCCGCTGTACTCCCACCGCATCCCTGCGGGGTTTCCCTCACCCGCGGATGACTACATCGATCAGCGCATCAGCCTGGATCAGCACCTGATCCCGCACAGGGAATCCACCTTCTTCGTCAGAGCGGTTGGCAACAGCATGATCGATGCAGGCATCTTCGATGGCGACCTGCTGGTCGTGGACAAATCCATCGAGCCGGTTCACGGTCATATCGTGATCGCGGTCATCGATGGCGAGCTCACCGTCAAGCGCCTGGTGCAGCAAAACGGCGAAACCATCTTGAGACCCGCCAATGCGCGGTTCAAGGACATCGTGCTGAAGGAGGGTCAGGAGTTGATCGTCTGGGGTGTGGTCACGTCCACCATCAAGACGCTGGTCTGAGGTGCGTCATGCCTGTCGCCCTGGTGGATTGCAATAACTTCTATGTTTCCTGCGAACGGCTATTCAACCCCAAGCTGGAAGGCAAACCGGTGGTGGTGCTGTCCAACAACGATGGCTGTGCGGTATCGCGCTCCAATGAAGTGAAAGCGCTGGGCATCAAGATGGGAGAGCCCTGGTTCAAGATGGAGCGGATAGCCAAACAACACGGCATCATTGCCTTCTCCAGCAACTATACCCTGTATGGTGACATCTCATCCCGAGTGATGGCCACCCTTGCGACCTTTACACCGCGCCAGGAAATCTACTCCATCGATGAGAGCTTTCTGGATCTGGAGGGATTCCCGGCACACACGCTACAGGACTATGGCCAGAAGATCAGGAGGACCGTCAAACGCAACATCGGCATTCCGGTGTGCGTGGGCATTGCGTCGACCAAAACTCTGGCGAAGCTGGCGAACCATTGCGCCAAGAAGAATCTCGCAGGAAGCGAAGGGGTGTGCGACTTTGGGCAAATAAACGAATCAGCGCGCAAAGCATTGTTCCAGTCTCTTCCAGTCAACGAGGTCTGGGGCATCGGGAGAAAGATCACCGAATCGCTCAACCTGCTGGGCATCGAAACGGTCGAACAGTTGAGAACGGCGGATGCGGATTTCATCCGCACGCGGTTCTCGGTGGTGGTGGAGAGGACGGTCAGGGAGCTTAACGGCATCGCATGCATCGAGCTGGAGCAGGCCGGAACACCCCGGCAGCAGATTCTGGTATCCCGTTCCTTTGGCATGCCCGTTGTCACGCTGGAAAATCTGAACGAGTCCGTTACGTACTTTGCCACACGGGCTGCCGAGAAGCTGCGCAAGGATGGCTCCGTCGCTAATAGCGTCTGCGTCTTCATACGGACCAATCCCTTCAAGATAAATGAACCGCAATACGAGCGCTCCATTGTGGTGCCGTTGATGCAACCGAACGATGACACTGCCATGTTGATCAAGGCAGCGCTGTTCGGGTTGAAGCACATCTATCTGCCGGGGTATCAGTATAAGAAAAGCGGCGTGATGCTGATGGGGCTTCAGCCCAAGGGCGTGATGCAAGGCGAACTGTTTGACAACATGCCGGTAACGGATGAGAAGGCTGACATCCGCATGAAAGCCATTGACGCCATCAACCGTAAGATGGGCAGGGACACCATCGCGTTTGCCGGCAGTGGCACACGACGAAGCTGGACAATGCGCAGAGATCGGATGAGCCCCAACTATACGACTCGGTGGGATGAGCTGGTGAAGGCTAGCTAGAATCTATAGCAGTCGTTCCAAGCTGGTGCTCCACTCGGCCGCTGATTGAGCTGATGCGACATTTCAAGCTTGGTCATGCGAAGTACAGCCATTGGGATATTCGACACTTGCCCTGCTGGCAGCATGATCCTCGAAGTAAAGCGCCAAGGCTTCCCGCAGATTAGCTATGGCTCCTTCTTTGGTATCCCCTTCACTCGCCACTTCAACATCGAGGCAACGAGCAACAAACGCGCCATCTTCCTCAAACACAGTGTATTTCAGATTTTGTTCCATGCAAGACATGATAGCGACTTTTGAAATGATCTGCTTGCGGATGATCCCCAACAATACAGAGCGGTGGGATGAGCTGGTAAGGGCAGTGTAGAAGAGTTTGTCGCCATCCTTAATCTCCTCTGCTTTTCTTACGATAGTCGTTTTCGGTTGATTCGCACTTTTGATACTCTTCAACGAAGGAATCATTAATCCACTTTTTGCTAGACTGGTTTTGATTGTCTTGTGCTGTTCTGTTTTGTGCTGAGGAGCCGTTCCTACCCTGATGGGGTTGCCGCGGGTTACTCGACGTGGTAGTCGAATTTACTGTATCTGTAGCTTTTGTTGGGCGATTAAGTTTACTGTTTGTGGTGGCTGCGCCTCGTTTCCCACCCTGGCTTTGTCTGTACTTTCGCATCTCAAGATAATGCCTGTAGTCTTCTAGCTCCGGGGAGATGATGAAATCATTCGCAACTTTAAAAAATGGCATGACGGTTGGGAGTGCGGCCGCTACTTCGGCAATCGGCAATCCCAGCACTTTTGCCAAGTTTATTTGATCGCTCGGCAGACGCATATTAACCCAGCACTCCAAGCGCATTGTGTAAAGTAAACCACGTTCTTGCAATGACATGGTGCGGAACGTGAGGCGTGAAAGCATGGCGGCGGCATATTCCTGGAACGCGGGTGCATCTCGGTTTTGATCCATCATTCTTCCTTAAAAAACAGCCTTGCGGTCCGATTGAAGTTTGTCAACGAGGGCGCGGATTTCGCTTTCAGATTTTTGAGCGATCCTTGCTGAAAGCAAAGTGGAAACTTCCCTCGCAGGCCAACCAACAGTACGCCCCCCGAGCGATACTGGTTTGGTCCAAAGACCCTGAGCAATGCGCAAGTAAAGTGTCGATCTGGAATAGCCGGATTCAGATTGAACGGCAGGAAGGCGAAGGATTTTTTGTGACATGCTTGAACCTCTTTGGGTGTTGTTGAACATGTCAAGCATTGAAAACCCTCTTGGGGGCTGGCTTGCAATATGTCTTTTGAAATTTATTCAGCCGATTGATTTTTTGTTTGTTTCTGTTTGGTGGCTAGGGGGTGTCTAGGGAAGTGGCTAGCGCTAGCCACTTAGCTGGGTTAGAGAAGTGAATATGTGTGACCTGACAGAAATGAACTTAAGATAAACTAGAACTGCAAAATTTAATGTGAGTATTAATGTGAGTATTAGTAAATTAATCTGCTATAATTTATTGTAAATGAAGGATGTTCAAGGGTACCTATCACCACCACCGGATTCGCAGACAAGCCCCGCCAGTCGGGGCTTTTTCACTTCCAGTATAATGACGCGCTGAAAAAAATCCCACCGAACTTTGGACATGAGATGAAAAAGCTCTACATTAAGACCTATGGCTGCCAGATGAACGAGTATGACTCGGACAAGATGGCGGATGTGCTGCGCGCCTGCGACGGGATGAGCCAGACGGACAGGATGGAGGAGGCCGATGTCATCCTGTTCAACACCTGCTCGATACGCGAGAAGGCCGAGGACAAGGTGTTCTCCGATCTCGGGCGCGTGCGCCAGTTCAAGGAGGCCAGACCCGATCTTCTGATTGGGGTGGGCGGATGCGTCGCAAGCCAGGAAGGCGAGACCATCATCAGGCGCGCGCCTTATGTGGATGTGGTGTTCGGCCCGCAGACCCTGCACCGTCTTCCGGAATTGATCAGGGCGAGGCGCGAGTCCGGCAGCGCTCAGGTTGACATCAGCTTTCCCGAGATCGAGAAGTTCGACCATCTGCCCGCGCCACAGACGACGGCGGCATCCGCCTTCGTTTCGGTGATGGAGGGATGCAGCAAGTATTGCACTTTCTGCGTCGTGCCCTATACGCGGGGTGAGGAAGTCTCGCGCCCTTTTGCCGACGTGATGCGCGACGTCGGGGTGCTCACGGGTCAGGGCGTGAAGGAGGTGACGCTGATAGGGCAGAACGTGAACGCCTATGCGGGCGAGGCGGAGGACGGGGACACGGTGGATTTCGCATACCTTATCCAGGCCATCGCGGGTCTTCCGGAGATCTCGCGCATACGCTACACGACCTCGCATCCGAGGGACATGAGCCAGAGGCTGATCGATGTCTATGCGAATACGCCAAAGCTCGTGAGCCATCTTCATCTGCCGGTCCAGTCAGGCTCCGACCGCATTCTGGCGGCGATGAAGCGCGGCCATACCGTCCTGGAATACAAGTCCATCATCAGGAGGATCCGGGCCGTCCGCCCCGACATCTGCATCTCGTCGGATTTCATCGTGGGATTCCCGGGGGAGACCGAACAGGATTTCGAGCTCACGATGAGGCTGATCGAGGAGATCGGTTTCGACAACAGCTTCAGCTTCCTATACAGCCCGCGCCCCGGAACGCCGGCTGCCGAGATGAAGGACGACACGCCGGCCGAGGTGAAATCGGAACGCCTTTATCGCCTCCAGGAGCTTCTTTTCAGGCAGGAGACGGCGATTGCCGAAAGCATGCTGGGCACCGTGCAGCGCGTTCTGGTGGAGGGCGTCTCGAAGAAGGATGCTCAGGAGCTTGCGGGGCGCACCGACAACAACCGCGTGGTCAACTTCAGGGGCTCCCCCGGCATGATAGGGCGCTTCGTGGACGTCAGGGTGACCGAGGTGGTCAAGCATACGCTGCGCGGTTTGCTCGATGAAAAATAGGCTCTCTCTTGCCGTGCAGTATGCAAGCGATGCGGCCGTGCTTCCCACCAGGCAGCAGCTGCGCCGCTGGGTGTCAATCGCGATGCAGCGGGATCTCAAAATGACCCTGCGCATCGTCGACGAGGCGGAAGGGCGCGAACTCAATCGTGCCTATCGCGGGCGGGATTATGCGACCAACGTCCTCACCTTCGTCTACGACGATGCAGGCAATGGGGATGTCGCCATCTGCGCGCCCGTCGTCGAGCAGGAGGCGCTCGAGCAGCACAAGGACCTGATGGCGCATTATGCGCACATGGTGATACATGCGGTGCTGCATCTGCAGGGGTTCGACCACGAGACGGATGAGGATGCAAAGCGGATGGAGGCACTGGAAACCCGCTTGATGGTAAGATTGCGCTATCCCGATCCCTACACGGAAGCCTGAAACCCGAAAATGCCCGAACCCGAGAGTCACAAGCCGACGCTTCTGGAAAGACTGTCCGCGCTGCTGCTTCGCGAGCCGGAAGACCGCGAGCAGCTGATCACGCTGCTGCATGGCGCATATGAAAACAACCTGCTGGATGCCGATGCGCTTTCCATGATGGAGGGCGTGATTCAGGTGTCGGAGAGGCAGGTGCGCGAGATCATGATACCGAGGGCGCAGATGGACGTGATAGACATCAGCCTCTCCCCGGATGAATTCATCCCTTTCGTCATCGAGACGGCGCATTCGCGCTTTCCCGTGATCGAGGGCGACAAGGACAACATCATCGGCATCCTTCTGGCAAAGGACCTGCTGCGCTACTACGCGGGCGAGGAATTCAACATGCGCGACATGCTGCGCCCTGTCGTTTTCGTGCCCGAGGCCAAGCGGCTGAATGTCCTGCTCAGGGAGTTCAGGAGCAACCGCAACCACATTGCGCTGGTGGTGAACGAGTACGGCGGCGTATCCGGCATGGTGACGATAGAGGATGTGCTCGAGCAGATCGTGGGCGACATCGAGGATGAATACGATTTCGATGAGGACGAGGACAACATCATTCCGGATGGCTCAGGAAAGTTCCGCGTCAAGGCCGACACCGAGATATCGGATTTCAATGCAGCCCTGGATGCGGACTTCAGCGACGAGGAATACGACACCGTGGGAGGCCTGGTGCTGAAGGCCGCCGGGAGGCTGCCCAAGTCCGGCGAGACCCTGCATGCCGGCGGTTATGTATTCACCGTGCTGCGCGCGGACAGCCGCAGGCTGCACACGCTTCTGGTGGGTAAGGAGTGATTCAGGCGGCCTGCTGAACCAGTATGCGGGTCAGCGCATCCAGTCCGAGCGGTCTGTGGTAGTAGTATCCCTGTATGGTGGGGCAGCCTGCTTTTTCGAGATAGTCTGCCTGCAATTCTGTCTCCACTCCTTCCGCGATCAGGTTCAGCCCGAGCTCCTTGGCGATCGAGATGATCGCGAGAATGATGGGCGAACGGGTATTCTCGAACAGGATCTCCTTCACGAAGGACTGGTCTATCTTGAGGGTGTGGACAGGGAAGCGCTGAAGGTAGGCCAGCGACGAGTAGCCGGTCCCGAAATCGTCTATGGCAACGCTGACCCCTATCCTGCTCAGCATGTTGAGCTGGTCTATCGCCTGGTTGGGATTGCGGATGCAGATGTTCTCGGTGATCTCGACCTCCAGCTGGCTCGGGGAAATGTCATGCCGCAGCAGCGCCTCCTGGAGTTTCTTTGGAAAGCCTCGCTCAAGGCATTGGGGGGAGAGATTGATCGAAAGCCTGGTCGGGCTGATGCCTGCCTCGTTCCAGGCCGCAAGATGTTTGAGCGTCGTCTCGAGCATCCATTCGCTGATCGGCACGATGAGCCCGTTTTCTTCGGCGTAGGGCAGGAATTCTCCCGGGGTCAGCATGCCGCGCACAGGATGCTGCCAGCGCATCAGCGCCTCGGCACCCGTGATGCGGCCGGTGGCGATGTCCACCTGCGGCTGATAGTGCATCTCGAACTCGGATCTTTCGAGCGCCTTGCGCAGGTCCTTTTCGAGTGCGAGCTTCTGATGGGATGCGTCTATCATCGATGAGTCATAGAAGCCATGCCCGTTCTTTCCTTGCGCCTTCACGTGATACATCGCGAGATCCGCGTGACGGATCAGCTCCTCTATGGATGCGCCGTCATCGGGATAGAGCGCGATGCCTATGCTGGCAGAGATCTGCGCCTCATTGCTGCCGAAGTGGAAGGGCTGCTGCAGCGACTTGAGGAATTTTTCCGCAACCTCGATGGCATCCTGCTTTTCCTTGAGATCCGTCATCAGGAGGATGAACTCGTCGCCGCCGATGCGCGCGAGCGTGTCCCCGCGCCGCAGGCATCCCTTCAGGCGGATGGCAACCTGCCTCAAGAGCTCGTCGCCCATGACATGGCCCATCGTGTCGTTGACCAGCTTGAAGCGGTCGAGATCGATGAACATCACCGCAAGCTTCGAGTCATTCCGCTTGCATTGTATGATCGAAAGCCCGAGGCGATCCTTGAACAGCGCCCGGTTAGGCAGGTCGGTCAGGATGTCGTGATATGCCTGGTAGGTGATCAGGGCCTCGGCGCGCTTGCGCTCGGTGATGTCGCGCGCGACGCCGTAGGTGCCAAAATATTCCCCGCTGCTTTTCCGGGTGTCGGACAGATACATGCCCATGGAGTTGAAGGAAATGGTGAGCAGCGAATTCTCGAAAGTGATGCTGCCGCCCAGTGCCTTGTGGCACTTCAGGCGGAGCTCGACATTGCTCGATGCGCGCTCGCCCACCCTTCTTTCCTGAAAGACATATCTGGCCCGATCGATGTCCTCCTCGTGGACCAGCACGGAATAATGCTGGCCTATCAGTTCTTCGCGCGTGTATCCGAGCAGCTGCTGAACCCGGTTGTTGACGAAGGTGAATTTTCCTTCCTCGTCCAGCGCATAGATGATGTCCGGGGAGTTGTCGACGAGATAGCGATAGTTCTTCTCGGAGTTCTCGAGCCGCATCGTGACCTGGCGGTGCCTTTCCGCAAGGGATCGCTGCTTCAGGACATTGTCCACGGTCTTCAGGAGCTCTTCCCTGGCATAGGGTTTCCTGAGGTAGTCGAATGCGCCGCGCTTTAGCGCGCCGATGGCCGAATCGATATCCGTGTTTCCGCTGATGACGACCACGTCGGTTTCAGGCGTTCTTGCATTGATGGCGCTCATGATGTCGAGCCCGCTCATGTCGGGCAGCCTCATGTCGAGAAGCACCAGATCGAACTTTTCAAGTTCAAGCTGCTCGATCGCATCCTTTCCGCTGCCTGCTGTGGAGAGTTTGAAGTTGAAGGGCTTCAAAAGCTCGTGGAGGCTGCTCAGCATCCTTGGCTCATCGTCCACGAGCAGGATTCTGGGAATTGCCTCGGAAGCCTCGCCGACGAGCGCTGCTGCAAAATTCAGCGAGTGGGCTGCATTCATGATTGGGCCGCCGCGTATTTCGGATTTTCCGCCTTCGCGATGGCAGAAGGGAGCAGCACCGTGAAAGTGGTTCCTGCGGGCCCGCTGTCGCAGCTGATGAGGCCTCCGATCTTCTTCACCAGATCATGGATGATGCTGAGTCCCAGGCCGCGGTTTTCGCCGCGCTTGCTGCTTCTCACCGGGGAGAAGAGGTTGGCCAGCACTTCGGCAGGGATGCCGGTCCCGGTATCGCTGATGCGAAGCTCGCAATAGGCCCGGCCATCCTGGATCCTGCGGCCGTTGTTCCTGATTTCTATGGTGCCGCCGTTTGGCAGGGCCTCGACCGCATTCTTGATCAGATTGAGGAGGATCTGCTTCAAAGGATCGGCAGCGCATGCGATCTCTTCTGGTTTCTCGCCGGTATTGACCACGATGTTCACCGAGGATGGCAGATAGCGGCTGATGGAGAACAGGCGGACCACATCCTTCAGCACGCCGTTGATCTCGGTGGTTTCGGGTTCCGCTTCCTGGCTGGCAAGAGAACCCACGATCCGGCCGACGCGGTCGATCTCTTCATTCAGCACCGAAAGTTCCTCGACGATGGGCTCGTTTCTTGCGATCTTGTCGTCGAGCACGCCCAGATAATTCTTGATGATGGAAAGCGGATTGTTCACCTCGTGGATCACCTTGCGCGAGGCTTCCTGGTGCTCCTTGTTTATCTTGGCGATGTTCTTCTCGATCTCGGATCTCAGCTGGGTTGCCGATTTCAGCGATGCGGCGGCCTGCGTTGCATAGGCCTTCAAGAAGCGTTCGCTGTCCCACAGCTCGGCTGCCTGCGGAGCTGAAAGCCCCCCCGCCAGGACGCCCAGGCAGGACTGTTCGGCGATCAATGGCATGTAAACGAGATATTCCGTTTTCATGCTGCGCAGGAGCTGCTGGTCAACGATGCTCAGTGAGTCGTCGCGCCTGATGAAGGTGATCTGGCGCTTCTGCACCGACTCCGCGGCCGCGCTTTCGTCGGTCAGGGGGATGGAGATTTCGCTGATGCGCTGCTGGTTTTCGGTGACGGGAACACCTGTGAGCGCTTTTGCATGGTTCAGCAGCAGCAGCGTGTCGTCGAAATTGAACAGCACGCATGCGGTGCGTGCGATCGTCTCGAGCAGTTCGCGTCCGCTGCAGCGGGAAAAGGACTGGGCGGCTGCGGACACCAGCGATGCGTTCCTGACTTCGTCGGCCAGCCTTGCCTGCCTCTTGTCCTCGGACTTCGCAGGCGGGGAATATTCGGCGGCGGGGGCTGCGGCTTCGCCAAGGCTGATGCCGAAATAGGCGGCGGCTGTCCTGGTCTGGGCTTCCACGGCATCCAGGATTGCCTTGAGCTCTTCGTCGCTAATGCCGCAAATTTCCCCCATCCCTTCCAGCGCATCTGTCCTGTGGCTGCTCAGGAGGTGCGCCAGGCACAACAGGCGGATCAGGGGATGGGCGGATTTCAGGCGCCCTATGGGTTCGTGGTGGTAGCGCACGCTGTCGGCCATGAAGGAGTCGAGGTTCCAGCGCTCGATCAGCCATGCGCCGGCTTCTGCATGGGTCATGCCCATCGAGCTCATCTCGACCGAGCACAGATGCTCGTCATCCCTCGCCATGAAATTCGACCCATAGCCGCCTGTGCCCAGAAGAGCCAGGCGCCCGACATCGTGCAAAAGCCCTGCGAGATAGGCTTCCTCGCTGTGGGGATAGGACATTTTCCTTGCGAGCTCCCGGGCAATCACCGCGGTCTTCAGCGCATGAGCCCAGAAGCCCTCGAGTTCGACGCCAGGGGATAGGCTGTTGAAAGTCTGAAATATCGATTCACTGATCACCAGCGTCTTGGTCATTTCGACGCCGAGCACGTTGAGCGCCTGCATCAGGCCTATCTTCCGGTTGTTCCGGTTATAGGCGGCGCCGTTTGCGACGTTCAAGACCTTGACCGCCATGCCTGCATCATGCGCGATGAGCTTGGCAAGCTCCCCCACCCCGATCTCGTCCCTCTGGCAGAGAGCGAGCAGTTTCGAGAGTATCTGCGGCATGACCGGCAGACGCGCCACCAGCAGTTTGTTGCGAATAGACTGATCAGCTCTTTGCATTTTTACCAGGTGCATCCAGCTATGTGCAGCACCGATTCCCCCTGCGTTGCCCTCTAAACGAGATTGCATTTGAGGCTATTTGGAATCTCCCCCGCTATAACGATAACACAATGACCATGAAAAATGCGTTAAAAAAGGTTTTTTTTTGCCAAAAATTGATCTGGATCAATATTCCGGTGAAGGCGGGGCTATATCCTTGGTTCCGGCGGCTTTGCCAAGTTCATTGTGGAGGATGTCAGAATGCAAGATGTCGGAATGGTAGGTGCATTGTCGGTTTTATTCGTTTTTTCGCCATACATTGTATTGGTGCTGATGATCCTGTTCAGCGGATCTCCCGCGCCACGCTACTGATCCACCGGCGCTTCATGTCCCATGCAACCTGACGGTTGAGATTTCAACGATCGCGTTCCCAATCCCTCGCTTGCGAGGGATTTTTTTTATCCTCGTCGTGACTATTAAAGTAATATGGCGGATTGCCGATAAGGGTATATCACGTTGAACATCAAGGCGCCGGGCGAGAGACCCGCTGCCACTTGGGGGAATGCAAATTGAAGAACAATCAGCCGGTCACGCAGCATGAGCATTTGCTTCCGGAAGGCATGCTGCTCGTTTCAAAAACCGATCTCAAGGGCATCATCACCTATGCAAACGATGCGTTTGTCGAAATAAGCGGGTTTTCTAGGGAGGAGCTCGTCGGCAAGAGCCACAACATCGTGCGCCACCCCGACATGCCGCCCCAGGCATTCAAGTGGCTGTGGGATACGCTGTTTTCGGGACTGCCATGGCGCGGCATCGTGAAGAACCGCTGCAAGAATGGCGACTATTACTGGGTGAAGGCGCTGGTATCCCCGATCAGCGAGAATGGCAAGGTGGTCGGATATATTTCCGTCAGGCACAAGCCTTCCAGGGAGGAGATAAGCGAGGCGGAGGCGCTGTACAGGAAGCTTAATGAGACAGGTGCTGCGATAGGCTCCAGGTTCGACAAGTTCAGGTTCAGGAACCTCTCCTTGAACCTGAAGCTGCAGCTATTCATACAGCCCGTACTTTTCATCGTCCTGGCAGGCGCGACCTATCTGCTCTACGGGGAGATGAAATCGACCATGCTGGAGCATGCAAGGCAGCGCTCGGAGGCGACTGCGATGCAGGTGATAGACAGCGCGAACATGCTGATGGTGACAGGGCAGATCAGCGAACCGGAAAACCGCAAGCTGATGATCCGCAAGATCATGGAGGGCCAGCATCTCACGTCGCTTCGCCTGGTACGCACAGAGCAGGTGGTCAGACAGTTCGGTCCCGGGTTGCCGGAAGAGCATCTGGATGATCCCCTGGTCAAGGAGACGATAGAGGCATCGGTCAGGGCCGGAAAGTCTATTCCCAGCTTCAGCCAGGAAAAGGTGGGCGACAAGCTCCTCTTCCGTGCGATCACGCCCTACATCGAATCCCATGCCTTTCACGGCACGGACTGCCTTAGCTGTCATGCGGTCGAAGTGGGGAGCTCGAATGGCGCATCCGACATCACTCTCGATCTGACCGGAGAATACGCGCATCTGCACAATCTCTTGATCACGCTGATAGGATCGCAGATCGGCATCCAGCTTTTCATCTTCCTGGTGATGAGGTTCGGATTCAAGCGGTTTGTCGAGCGCCCGCTGGTCGGCATGGAGAAGCAGTTCGAGGGCGTGATAGAAGGCAACCTTGCAAACGACATCGACATCTCGGGGCGGGATGAACCGGGGATACTTTACTGCAAGCTTCAGGTCATGCAGTCCCAGATCCAGGTCATGCTGGACGAGATGGAGCTTGCGGCATCCATCATCATGGAGCACAGCACCGAGCTCGACGAGAAGGTGGTCAGGGTGGCCGAGCAGTCGTCGAATCAGCGCAGCAACATCCAGCAGATCACGAGCAGCATGGAGGATTTCAGCAGGTCCGTCTCCCAGGTCGCTCAGGATGCCAGGGATTCCGCAGGCGCCGCAACCAGTTCCCAGGGCATGATAGAGGAAAGCAACAGGCGCATGGAGCTGGCTGTGCTCTCGGCATCCAAGGTGGTCAAGGCGGTGCGCTCATCGAGCGATGCGATAGACAACCTGAAGTCGGCCATCCAGAAGATAGGCGACATCAGCAAAGTCATCAAGGAGATCGCAGACCAGACCAATCTGCTCGCGCTGAATGCGGCGATAGAGGCCGCGCGCGCAGGCGAACAGGGCAGGGGGTTTGCGGTGGTCGCGGACGAGGTGAGGAAGCTTGCCGAGCGCACGGGTTCGAGCACGACAGACATCGCAAGCATGGTGGGCAACATCCATGCGGTGAGCCAGAGCGTGGTCGAGTCCATGCACGAGGCGATCAGGGAGGTCGAGGAGGAATCTAAGATCGTCCACGAGAACGGCGAGACGCTGAAACAGATCATGGACGTCAGCCGCATGGTGACGGAAAATGCGCAGCGCATCGCCGAAGCCTCGAAGGAGCAGTCGGTTGCCAGCGAAAACGTGTCGCACAACCTGGAGAGCATCTCCGATCTCGTGAACAGCAACGTGAGCATCGCCGAGGACGCGCGTTATGCTTCGCTCGAGCTATCGAAATCGGCGACCGAGCTTCAATCCCTGATCAGGCAGCTGAACAGGAAGTGATGCGTCAGCTGGCAAGGCAATCGAGATAGACGGAAGCATCGGGCGCAGTGCGATCGCGCTGCGCCCGCCAGATCATTTCGCCTAGGCACTCCATCATGCGATGCTGCGCCTCGTGCTCGGACTCGAGCTCATGTGTCAGGCGAACGAAATGCGCGCGTATTCCCTGCGGCTGGTCTATGGAAATCTGCTCCTCGATCGCAAGATGCATCATCAGGTGAAGGAAGGGATTCGGCTCCCCCGCTTCAGGCAGATATTCGCGCCCGAGGTAGCGCTCCGGGTCTTCGAAGACGGAGAAGTATTCCGGGTGCTTTGCGATCAGCTGGGCCGCAAGGTCCTCGAGCGGCGTCAGGATCTCATTCGACGTTCTCTTGCGCCATGCCTCGAAAAGGAAGTTTCTCGCCTCGTCTCGTGAGGGATTGAAGAACATTCATCCGCCCTTGTGTTTGTATTCGCAGAGATCCCGAATCAGGCATTCCGCGCACTTCGGCTTGCGCGCCTGGCAGACATAGCGGCCGTGCAGGATCAGCCAGTGATGCGCGTCATGCAGGAATTCCTTCGGTATCACCTTGAGCAGTTTCTTCTCGACTTCGAGCACGGTCTTGCCGGGCGCGAGATTGATGCGGTTTGCAAGGCGGAAGATATGCGTATCCACGGCAATCGTGGGTTCCCCGAATGCGGTGTTTAGGATCACGTTCGCGGTCTTGCGCCCAACGCCGGGCAGCGCTTCCAGCGCCTCGCGCGTATTTGGCACCTGGCCGCCATATTGCTCCACCAGGATGCGGCAGGTCTTGATCACGTGCTTGGCCTTGGTCTTGTACAGCCCTATCCGCTCTATGTATCGGGAGAGCTTTTCTTCGCCCAGATCGAGCATCGCCTCCGGTGTGTTCGCAACCGGATAGAGCATTCTTGTGGCGGCATTCACGCTGACGTCGGTCGCCTGCGCCGACAGGATCACCGCCACCAGGAGCTCGAATGGGGTGGAATACTCGAGCTCTGTGGTCGGGTGCGGATTGGCCGCCTTGAATCGGAGAAATATCTCTCGCCGCTTTTCTGCATTCATGCGGCGGAGGCAACCGGCTCAACACGGGCCTGTCTGGATTCTGCGCGCTGGTTGAGCCAGTTCTTGCCCGCGATCAGGCATCCCAGGGTGATGAAGGCGCCGGGCGGCAGTATCGCCAAAAGGAAGCCGTGATAATCCGGCAGCACCGTGATCACGAGAGACTTTGCGGACGGGCCGAACGCCAGGTCTATGCCGGACAGCAGCGTGCCGTGGCCCATGATCTCGCGAAGTCCGCCCAGCACCGCGAGCACTGCGGTGAGGCCCAGGCCCATCGCCATGCCGTCGAATGCGGACTGGGAGGCGGGATTCTTGGCCGCAAACGCCTCGACGCGCGCCAGCACGATGCAGTTCGTGACGATCAGCGGGATGAAGATGCCCAGCACCACATAGAGCGAATAGAGATAGGCGTTCATCAGATACTGGATCGCGGTGACCAGCACGGCGATGATCAGGATGAATACGGGGATGCGCGCCTCGTTGGGAACCAGCTGGCGGATCAATGCGACGGATGCGTTCGAGAGCGCCATCACGATGGTGGTGGCCAACCCCAGGCTCACGCCGTTGACGACCGAGGTGCTGACAGCCAGGATGGGGCACATGCCGAGCAGCTGGACGACGCCGGTGTTCTGCTTCCATACCCCGTTGTAGAAGATGTCCTTGAATTCCTGATAGCTCATCTGATTTCTCCTGCGAACAGCTGATCGCGGTGCAGCGCGAAATACTGCAATGCCTTGTGCACGGCCTTCACGACGGCGCGCGGAGTGATCGTCGCACCCGCCATGTAGTCGAATTTCCCGCCGTCCTTCCTGACCTTCCAGTCCTGGTCATTGTACTGCGCCGTCGATTTGCCATCAAATCCCCTGATCCAGTCGCTCTTCGCGATGTCGATGTAGTCGCCAAGGCCCGGCGTCTCCTTGTGTGACACCACGCGCACGCCGGCGATTTCCCCGTTTTCGCGTATCGCGATCAGCATATATATCTTCCCGCTGTAGCCGTCGGGCGCCACCGCCTCGAGCACGGCGACGGAAGGCCTGCCCTTGAGCGTTGCCCGGTAAACGGTGGTATTTCCTTCATTGCCGAGAAGGGGGTCGGGTGCGATCTCCTTCGTGTTTCTGATGATGTCGTTGTCGTAGAGGTTCCCGGGCAGTATCTGGGAGATCAGCTTGAGCTTCTCTTCCTCGACGCTCCTGGCGATGCGCACGTGAGTCTGGTTGTAGATGAAGGCGAGCAGGGCCGTGCCGAAAAGCGCGAAGGCGCCCAGATTGAGCGCCGTCATCAGGGCGGCCTTGGCCATCGTCCGCCTCATCGCTCATCCTTTCTGCCGAAAACCGCGGGCTGCGTCCACGCGTCGATCAGCGGCACGCAGATGTTCATCAGCAGCGTGGCGAATGCGACGCCATCCGGGAAGCCGCCATACACGCGGATCAGGTAGGTCAGTATCGCGGCACCGGATGCGAAGATCATGCGTCCCCTGGGCGTGGCAGGGGAGGTGATGGGGTCGGTCAGGATGAAGAACGCGCCCAGCATGGACGCTCCCGAGAACAACTGGAAAAGCGGGCCGGCATGGCGCGCCGGGTCGATCAGGTGGAAGGCCCCGGATATCGCAAACAGCGTGATCAGGAAGACTGCGGGTATGTGCCAGCTTATGATGCGCCGCAGGTAGAGATAAAGCCCGCCCAGCAAAAAGCCGAGGGATACCCATTCGCTTCCCACGCCGGCAACGCGGCCATAGATCGGCATTTCAAGGATGGACTGCATTTGACCGTTCATGTGCAGCTGGGTCTTCAGCGTATCAAGCGGTGTGGCCATGGTGACGCCGTCCAGCGTCAGTCCGTCTGGCAGCGCGCCCTTAAGGATGTAGTTGAGCTGGGACTGGAAGTCCAGCCCCGCGCTCCCCAGCCCGACTGGGGCGAGCCAGTGGGTCATCTGGGACGGGAAGGAGATGATCAGCACCGCATAGCCTATCATCGCAGGATTGAAGGGATTGCTGCCGAGCCCCCCGTACAGGTGTTTGGCGATGGCGATGGCGAACATCGTGCCCACGACGATCAGCCACCAGGGTGCGAGGGGGGGAATGGAAAGGGCAAGCAGCCAGGCCGTGAGCAGCGCGCTGTTGTCCTTCAGGAATGGCGCAATCGGGCGTTTCCTGAGTTTCAGCATCAGCGCCTCGGTCGAGAGCCCAGTCACGCTTGCAAGCAGGATGGAGACCAGAATGGCCGGCCCGTAAAACCACACATACAGAATCACGCCGGGAATCAGTGCGAAAAGCACCTGCAGCATGATCTTGGATACGCTGTCGGGCTTTGTGATGTAGGGTGAAAAAAGCATGTCTATTCCCTGGGTTGCGCATCCGTGGAAGCCTGTGCGATTTCGCGTATTCTTGCGCGCCTTGCCTCTATCTCGGCGATTTCAGCCATCTGCTGCGGAGTCAGCTGTTCCGTGTTTCTGGGCTTGACCGTGGCAGCCTGAGCCTTGGCCTGATCGATCGCCGCCTGTATCTTGCGCTGCATTTCATCGACCGGCTCCGCATTCTGCTTGTCGGTCACGGGCGGGGAGGCGCCCTTTGCGGCAGCCTTTTCCTTGGCCGCCAGCTTCTCCGCCTTCTCGCGCTTCTCGCGCTCCAGGCGGCTCTCGCGGAATTCATGCCGTTCCCGCGCGGCATCGGCAGCCTTCTGCCCTGCCTGCTGCGCCCATATCTCGCTCTTGGCGAAACGGTAATATTGTACCAGCGGAATGTTGCTCGGGCAGACGTAGCTGCATGCGCCGCATTCTATGCAGTCGAACAGGTGATAGTCCTCGGCCTTGGCGAGATTCTTGGCGCGCGCAAACCAGTACAGATCCTGCGGCTGCAGTTCGGCGGGGCAGACTTCCGCGCAGCGGGTGCAGCGTATGCAGGGGAGGACAGGCTTGGGTGGCGGGAAAAGCGCATCCGATGCGGCGATGAGGCAGTTGGTCGCCTTGATCACGCCGGCCTTGTCGGATGGCAAAAGCACGCCCATCATGGGACCTCCCATGATGATGCCGGTGGTGCCGGGAAGCTGGCCCGCCTCGGCGATCAGCTCGGCGATCGGCGTGCCGATCAGCGCCTCGAAATTCTGCGGCGATGCGACATTGCCCGTCACGGTGACGATGCGCGAGATCAAAGGTTCGCCAAAGCGTATCGCGCGCCAGGCGCTGTATGCGGTTCCCACGTTGAAGCACTGCACGCCGAGGTCTGTCGAGCGCACGCCGGCCGCGACCTCTATCCCGGTCAGCACGCGGATCAGCTGCTTCGCACCTCCTCCCGGGTAGATCGTCGGAACGGCGATTGCTTCCATGGACGAATGCTTGCTCGCGGCATTCTGCATCGCGGCGATCGCCTCCGGCTTGTTGTCTTCTATGCCGATCAGCACTTCGTCGGCATGTAGAAGTTCGCGCATGAGTTCCGCGCCCATCAGTATTTCTTCCGCGCGTTCCCGCATCAGAAGGTCGTCGCAGGTGATGTAGGGTTCGCACTCGGCGCCATTGAGCACCAGCGTCCTGATCTTGTGCTTGTGCGCATAAAGCTTCATGTCGCTCGGGAAAACCGCGCCCCCCAGCCCGACGACCCCGGCATTGCGCAGGCGGTGGCGAAGATCGGAGTGGGGAATGCCGCGCCAGTCTTCAAGGGGTTCGAGCGTCACCCATTCATCAAGGCCGTCCGGGATCAGCGTGACGCAAAGCTCGGGGAGCCCGGAAGGGTGCGCGACAGGCTGCATGTCTATCGCGGCGATCGTGCCCGAGGTCGAGGCATGGACGGAACTCGAGACATGGCCTTCGGCCTGTCCTATGATCTGGCCTTTCTTGACGTGCTCGCCGACTTCGACCACCACCCTTGCGCCATGGCCCACATGCTGGCGCAGCGGGATGACCAGTTTCGACGGGAGCTTTGCTTTCGCGATCGGCCTTCCGTTCGATTGCGCCTTGCAGGTGTCAGGGTGCACGCCGCCGTGGAATGTGTAGAGTTTTCTCATGACGGTGTCGAAGGCGTCATTGCGTATACGGGGTATTTCCACTTCCAGTTGCTGGTGGTCTCCATGATGGGCACCATGCTGATGCAGTCCACGGGGCAGGGGGGAACGCAGAGCTCGCAGCCCGTGCATTCGGCCGCGATCACGGTGTGCATCTGCTTGGCCGCGCCGACGATCGCATCCACGGGGCATGCCTGTATGCAAAGCGTGCAGCCTATGCAGGTCGATTCGTCTATCAGCGCCACGCTCTTGGGCTTGGGGACTGTCGAGCCGCCGAAGGGCTTGAACTCGGTGCCCAGAAGGTCGGCCAGCTTGTGTATGCCTTCCTCGCCGCCGGGCGGACAGAGGTTGATGTCGGCAGTGCCTTCCGCGATTGCGGTCGCATAAGGCTTGCAGCCCGGATAGCCGCACTGGCCGCACTGGGTCTGGGGCAGCACCGCGTCTATCTTGTCGACAAGGGGATTGCCCTCCACGCGGAATCTGATCGCGGCAAAGCCCAGCACTGCGCCCAGCGTGATCGCAATCGCCCCCATGGCCAGCAATGCGCTGAACATTATTTGATCAACCCGGAGAATCCCATGAAAGACAGGCTCATAAGCCCGGCAGTCACCATCGCGATCGCGGAGCCCTTGAAGATGCCGGGCACGTCCGCTCCTTCCATGCGCTCGCGCAGGCCGGCGAACAGGACCATCACCAGCGTGAAGCCGAGCGCGCTTCCCGCGCCGAAGACCAGGGACTGCATGAAGTTGTGCTTCTCCTGCACGTTGAGCAGCGGAACGCCGAGCACCGCGCAGTTCGTGGTGATCAGCGGGAGATAGATGCCCAGCGTCTGGTAGAGTTCGGGGCTCGTTTTCTGTATCACCATCTCGGTGAACTGGACGATGCCGGCGATCACGACGATGAAGGAGAGGGTCGTGAGATAGGCGAGATCGGGGCCCAGGAGGTAGCGGTTGATGAGATAGCTGGAGCCCGAGGCCAGCGTGAGCACGAAGGTGGTCGCAGCGCCCATGCCGACAGCCGCTTCCAGTTTCTTGGAAACGCCCATGAACGGGCACAGGCCCAGTATCTTGACCATCACGATGTTGTTCACGAACACCGCGCTTAGCAAGAGTAGAAGATAGTCAGTCGTCATCGTTGCGATCTCTCATCAGGCGCGGATTATCCGACGATTCAAAGGCGCCTTCAACCGCTTTGTTGGAATAACTTTAGGCCTGAACGCGATTAAAGGTCAGGGCCGCAGGCTGCGGATCGCCTTTGCGCATTCGGCTATCAGTCGGGGGCCGCGATAGATAAGCCCGCTGTATATCTGCACGAGGGATGCGCCTGCCTCGATTTTCTCCGCGGCATCGGCGCCGTCAAGAATTCCGCCAGCGCCTATGATAGGGAGTTCGCCCTGAAGGTGTGAGGAGAGCTTCCTGATCAGGGCGGTGGATTTTTCCCTGACCGGTGCGCCCGAAAGCCCCCCTGTCTCGCGCCCGTGCGGCAGATGCTCGACACCAATTCTGGATACCGTGGTGTTGGTCGCGATCACGCCGTCCATCCTGTGCTTCATCAGGAGGCCCGCGATCTGGGCGATCTGTTCGTCCTCCATGTCGGGGGCGATCTTGAGCGCGATGGGCACATATCTGCCATGTTTGTCGGCAAGCGCCCCTTGTTCCTGCTTGAGCTGCATGAGCAGGTCATCCAGCGCCTTCTCGTCCTGGAGCTTGCGCAGATTCTGGGTGTTCGGGGATGAAATGTTGACGGTGACGTAGCTCGCATGAGGATAGACGCTCTCCAGGCAGGAGAGATAGTCGCCTGCGGCACGCTCGATGGGGGTTGCTGCATTCTTGCCGATGTTGATGCCGAGTATGCCCTTGTATTCCGAGCGTTTGACATGTTCGATCAGCGCGGCCACGCCGGCATTGTTGAAACCCATGCGGTTGATGATCGCACGTGCCTCCGGCAGGCGGAACAGCCGGGGCTTGGGATTGCCTGGCTGGGGAAGAGGAGTGATGGTGCCGATCTCGATGAATCCGAAACCCAGGCTTGCAAGGCCGTCTATGCATTCGCCGTTCTTGTCCAGGCCTGCCGCAAGGCCCACCGGATTGGGGAATCGCAGCCCCATCACGGTGCGCGGATCATCGGGGATGGGCGGTGCAAAGAAGCCGCTAAGGCCAAGCCTGTGCAAGGCGTTCAGGCCGGCAAGCGTCACATGGTGGGCTGTTTCGGGCTGTAGCCAGAACAGCGCGGGGCGCAGCATGGAATACATTCAGCCTTCTCCGCTTTCCAAAAGTGGCTGCCATGTGCCGTTTTGCAGTCCTTCCGCGGGCTGATAGCGGATCTTGTAGGACATCTTCGGGCTTTCCCCGATCCAGTAGCCAAGGTATACATAGTCGAGCTCGAGCTTGCGGCAAAGCTCGATCTGCCAGAGCACGTTGTAGACGCCATAGCGTGCGCGAGGCATATCGGGGTCGAAAAAGGTATATACCGATGACAGCCCGTCGCTTAAGAGATCGATCACGCTGACCATGCGCAGCGTTTCCTGTTCCCTGAACTCCACGAGCAGCGTGTCGATATGGCTTTGCAGCAGGAAGGTCCGATAGGCATCGCGGTCGTCGTTGTCCATGCCGCCGTTGCGATGGCGCGCGCGCTGATAGCGCAGGTAGAGCTCGTAATATTCGTCCCTGTCCTGCAAGGGATGCAGGGTGGCCTTGAGGTCGGCGTGCTGCTTCCATGCGCGCCGCTGCGTGCGGTCGGGTTTGAACTGCCTGGCCAACACGCGCATCTGCACGCAGGCATTGCAGGTATCGCAGCGCGGGCGGTAGATATAGGTGCTGCTGCGCCTGAATCCGTGCCTCACCAGGTCGGAATAAAGAGGGGTGTTGATCAGGAATGCGGGTGTTGCGACCTGCGAGCGCGCCTGCAGCCCGGGCAGGTAGCTGCAGGGATAGGGCGCCGTCAGGTAGAAATTCAGCGCGGAAATGCGAATGTCATTGAATGAGCTCATGGTAGGCTTGTGGGCGCGGAATGCCAGTCTACAGGCTCGCAGTTTATCAACTCTTCGAGCCTTGCAATAAATATTTCGCGCGGGATCAGTCGCGCTCCTAGAGAGGCAAGGTGAGGCGTGTGCATCTGGCAGTCTATCATCAACGGGCCCCGCCTGCACAAGTGCGCCAGCGCGATCTTCGATGCGTTGGGCTTCAGGCTGAACATCGATTCGCCATAGAACATCTTGCCGATCGCAACGCCGTAAAGCCCGCCCGCCAGCTTCCCATCCATCCAGGTCTCGATCGAATGCGCATGGCCCAGTCCTTGCAGCGCGCAATAGGCGGCGATCATCTGTTCGCTGATCCATGTGCCTGACTGGCCTGCGCGGGGCGCGGCGCAGGCGCGCATCACCTGTTCGAAAGCGCTGTCTGTGCGCACCTCATAAGGCTTGTTGCGCAGGATTTTCGCGAACGAGGAGGATATTTTCAATTCTTCCGGGAAAAGCACCATGCGAGGATCCGGGCTCCACCACAATATAGGATCCTCCTCGTTGAACCAGGGAAATATGCCATGGCGGTATGCATCCAGCAGGCGATCGGGGCTCAGGGATCCTCCGGCCGCGAGAAGGCCGTTGGGTTCCTTCAGTGCCTTGGTGATAGGGGGGAACGGGGAGTTTGCGGCAAGCCAGGGTATCATCGTCTGTACAAGATGGGGGAAGATGTGTTTATATTGCCACGGGATGAAAGGTAAATCATCGGGGCCTTTTGCATGTTTGGGAAAATATTCGGCAGAAAATCAGATCACCCGATGGCGGATGTCAAGTCTGCACAAGCATTGCTGATGGATCTGCCCAAGAACGACCATCTGAAATCGCTTCAGGAATTGACCGACTGGATAGAGTCGGTTTCCGCTCGTGAAGACTACAGAATTATAGATCAGTTGGCCGTTCTGAACCTGCTCGATGAAACGGCCCAGCCCCATGTCAGGAAGCTGACCTGCGAATATTTCACGCTGCCCGACATGCATGCCTTCCATGGCAACCGTCTTTGCATGGCGCTTGGCAACTTTTCCCGCACGATGTTCGACGCTTACTGCCTGATGTTCGATCGCTGCGAGGGCGGGGCTTCCAGCCTGCTCGTGGTGCGCGCGGTGCGGCTGCTGTGCGAAAAATTGAAATACATGGCCGTGAATTATCAGACCCAGGACGAAAACGCATGGCGCAACTTCGCAAGGCTGTACCGGCATGCGGAATCGCAAGGTTGCGCGGGCGAATCCTTGAGCATTTATCCGTCCATCCAGACCACGATCCAGAAGGAAGCCGGGAAGCTGCTTGCCTGGCATGCCTTGGGAATCACATCCCTGAGCCCGCGCAGCATGCACCTTGCAGAGCTCATCCTGGCCCGGAACAGCGATGCCATCACGGTCGCAAAAGAGCCTGGAAGCCAGGATTTCTGCAGCTTCGATCTTTCTTCCGCGCAGCCGCCGCTGCGCATGCTTCCGGATGCGAAGCAGAGCCCCGGGATGCGCTATGTGGGCTTAAGCGCGATGCAGGCGAGGTTCGAGGCCATGATCAGGGTTCTGGAAAAGGATGTCGTGCCGGAAGCGTTCAGTCCGGGCTGTCCCTATGCCGCGGAATGGGTGCTGGAGGCTGCGAGGCATGTTCTGAATCAGGCGGTATTTACTCCGCAGCGCGCGACCAAGAGGCGGGAAATGCAGGCGGATCTCTTTGCCGTGTTCGGCTGCGAGAGCCTTTTGCGCCTGGCTTTGGGAAATGAAGTAGAAGAAATGCAGATGAGGCTTTTAAACGCGAGCCCCGGCGGTTTCTATTCCGAGCTTTCCGGGAAAGGTGCGGACAGGGTGCGCATAGGCCACGTCTTCGGCGTGAAGACGTCGGGAGGGCTGGGAGTGTACATCGTCAGGCGCCTTTCGCGCGATGCGGATGGTCGCCTTCATGCGGGGGCGGAAATGCTGACCGCAAAGGCATCTGTCGTATCTCTGGCAGGGGCGGAACAGCTCTTGCTGCATGCGGAAGAAGGCATTGCGACGCTTTTGATGCAGGCCGATGTGTTTTCCATGCAGCGCTCCCTTAAGGCATCCTTCGATGGCAGGAATTATCTGCTGATGCCGGTCAAGCTCCTGGAATCCGGACTGGATTACGATCTGGCGAGTTTTCGCATGATAGAGCAGGAAGAGGAATGACCGTTTGAAACGGTCCGTCTCCTATGCATGACGTTGGAATTCATCGGCCTGCGCGGCTTTTCATGCAGGTCCGGTGAAGCGCAGGGTTATGCATTTTTTGGTGCAAACATGATGATTGACATGCCTACAAGGGCTATGGACGATCCCACTAAGTCCCAAGCCGTGGGCCTTATCCCTTCAACTGCCCAGAGCCAAAGAATGGCAACAAAAATGTAAACGCCACCATAGGCAGCATAGACACGCCCCGCTGCTGCTGGGTGCAACGACAAAAGCCATGCAAAAACTGCGAGGCTCACCCCTGCTGGGACGAGAAGCCATGGGCTTTTTCCTTGCGTGAGCCAAAGATAGGGAAGGTAGCATCCTATAATCTCAGCAACAGCCGTTACCAGAAAAAGCAAAATGGTTTTAATTTCAAGCATGGCGATTCGCAATTCCCCTCTGGAATTCATGACTTAAATCAGGCACCCTAAAAGGTGCCGGTAAATGTACCACTGGGTTCATCATTTCGTGAGTCTGCCAGAAAGCCATATCTCGATGTCCCTTATTTCCTGCTCGGTGACAGAGTGCTGCATCGGATATTCGTGCCATTCGACTTCATAGCCCAGGGATGCCAGGCGATCCCTTGATGAGAGTCCCAGCGCGTAAGGCACGATGGGATCGCTTCTGCCGTGAGCCATGAAGATAGGGGTTGCCCGGGAAGCGGAAGTGGCGTCGTTATCCGCCTTATGGGCAAGAGGAAGATAGGTCGAGAGCGCGAGCACGCCCGCGATCGGCATGTGAAGGCGCATTGCGGTGTGCAGCGCAATCGCCCCACCCTGGGAGAATCCGGCCAGGAAGATGTGATCTGAGGGGATGCCGCGCTCGATTTCCTTGGCAATGAAAGCCTCGACCTCGGCCTGCGATGAACGTATGCCCGCTTCGTCCTGCCTTGCGTCGATGCGGTCGCTTTCGATGTCGTACCATGCGCGCATCACGAAGCCGCCGTTTATCGTGACGGGGCGGCGGGGGGCGTGCGGGAAGAAGTGGCGCACCGCCACTGGCAGCTGCATTTCTTCGGCGAGCGGGACGAAATCCTGCCCGTCAGCCCCCAGGCCGTGCAACCAGATGATGCTGTACTCTGGATTGTTTCCCGATTCCAAAACGATGTGCTCGAGCATGGCAGTCAGGATGGTTCAGGGATGATCTCTTTAAGTACCTGGAAAATTTCCCGGTAGCTCTTTGGTGGCTTGTTCGCTTCTTTCTCCTTGTGCGTGTTGCGTATCAGCGCGCGAAGGTGCTGCGCGTCGGCTTCAGGATGCCTTGCAAGCAGTTCGGTGAGTGCTGCCTCGTCTTCCAGCAGGCGCTCGCGCCAGCGCTCGAGCTGATGCATGTAGCCTGTATGCTGCTGGGATATGCCTTTCCAGGCGTTAAGCTTCGCGATGATGGGGGCTGTCTCGACGTCCCGCATCAGCTTGCCTATGTACTGCATCTGGCGGCGCTGGGCGCCGAACTTGTTGATGCGGTGCATCTCGCGTATCGCATCGCGCAGGTTTTCAGGCAGGTCGAGCTGTGCGAGCTGGTCCTTGCCAAGGGCCACGAGCTCGGCCCCAAGATCCTGCAGGTCGTGCATCTGCTTCTTGATCTTGGTCTTGCTTAACGCGACATGTTCGGCGTCTTGCGGCTCGCGCGAGTCTTCATCGCCTGCATGGCGCTCGTTATCTATGTGGCTTTGGTTCATGGGGTGCTATGTGTCTTCCAGATGCTGCTATGATAACGCTTTTCACCATTCCAACGCTTGAACTCATGAACAAGTCCATACCTGAAGGCCCGAGGGACCGGTTTTCAAATTCTGCAGCCAGTTTGCGCGAAATCGCAGAGGACATGCTGAGCTATGCGAAACAGAAGGGCGCTACCGCAGCCTCTGCCGAAGTGTCCGAAGGACTCGGACAGGCGGTCAGCGTGCGCCAGGGGGAAGTCGAGACCATAGAATACAACCGCGACAAGGGGCTGGGCATCACAGTCTATATCGGCAAGAAGCGCGGCAATGCAAGCACCTCGGATTTTTCGCCGGTCGCGGTAAGGGATACGGTGGATGCGGCGCTTTCGATCGCCCGCTATACGGCGGTCGACGATTGTTCAGGCTTGCCTGATGAGGAGAACCTGGCGCACGAATTCCGCGATTTCGATCTTTACCATCCGTGGGATCTGCCAGTCGAGGAGGCGATCGAGCTTGCAAGGGAATGCGAGAGTGCGGCGCTGGAAAGCGACAAGCGCATACAGAATTCCGAAGGTGCTACGGTGAACGTGAACGAAGCGCAATTCGTGCTCGCCAATAGCCTGGGTTTCATCGGCGGTTATCCCACTTCGCGCCACAGCATCAGCTGTTCGGTGATCGCCGAACAGAACGATGCGATGGAGCGGGATTACTGGTACAGCGTCGCGCGCTCCCCTTCCGATCTATTGAGCGCACGGGAAGTCGGGAGGATCGCCGCAATGCGCACCGTGCGCCGGCTTGGCGCAAGGCAGATCGCGACGATGCAGGTTCCGGTGCTTTTCGAGCCGTCTGTGGCGAGCAGCCTGCTCGGGCATTTCGTCAATGCGGCAAGCGGAGGCAGCCTTTATCGCAGGTCTTCCTTCCTGCTCGACCAGCTGGATCGGCAGGTCTTTGCATCGCATGTGGAGATAGAGGATGTGCCGGATATCCAGAGAGGACTCGCCTCCGGCAGCTTCGATGACGAAGGCGTAAGAACGCTGCGCCGCAACATCGTGGAGCACGGCGTGCTGCGCGGCTATTTTCTGGGCAGCTATTCCGCGCGCAAGCTGGGCCTGAACACCACGGGAAACGCAGGGGGAAACCACAATCTCGTGATGAAACCCTCGGGCCTGGGGGATCTCAGTCTGGAAGGCATGCTGAAGACCATGGGCCGCGGGCTTCTGGTCACCGAGCTTCTGGGACAGGGGGTCAATACCATCACGGGGGATTATTCTCGAGGTGCCGCAGGATTCTGGGTGGAGCACGGCGAAATCCAGTATCCGGTGCATGAAGTCACCATCGCGGGCAATCTCAAGGAGATGTACCGCAACATCGTGGCGGTCGGCAACGACGTGCTGGTGCAGGGTTCTCGCCAGTGCGGCTCCATTCTGATCGAAGGCATGACGGTGGCGGGAAACTGACGAGACAGTTTTTCCGGGAGGTGGTAGTATTTCTGGTACATCATTGCAAAAAGGCATGCGATGGCATCACCCAGGATCCAGAGGATACTCGTCATAGGCGCAGGGCGCGGTGGCAGTGCGATGCTGGAGCTTTTCAGCGATGACCCTCTCATCAGAGTGGTCGGAATAGTCGATGTGGATCCTGAGGCGCCTGCGCTGGCCATAGCGAAAAAACTGGGGATTAGAAGCTTCACCGATCTTGCAAAAGCCGTCGAGGAAAGCGGCCCCTGCCTTGCCTTCAATCTCACGGGCGATGACAGCATCACCGACTACGTCGAATCGAAGCTCGGCAGCGCGAATATCATAGGCGGCTTCCAGGCCCGCTTCATCTGGACTCTCCTGACCCGCCTCAAGCGAACCAACGAGCAAGTCACGGAGCTTGCGCATCACGACTCCCTGACCGGACTGCCGAACCGGATCCTGTTCTACGACCGGCTCAATCAGGCGATCTTCAGGGCGAGCCGTGAAAAGGAGGTGTTCGCCATCCTCTATCTCGATCTCGACGGCTTCAAGGAGGTCAACGACAGATTCGGCCACGATGTCGGCGATGCCCTCCTGTGCGAGGCAGCAAGGAGAATACGCGCCTCGGTGCGGGCATCCGATACCGTGGCGCGCATGGGTGGAGACGAGTTTACCGTGATACTCTGCAATGTGAAGACGGTCGCGAACAAGGATCGCGTGGCGGAGAAAATCATCGAGGCCATCTCCAATCCCTTCCTGCTGAACGGAAAGGAATGTTCGGTGAGCGTCAGCATAGGCATTGCCCTCTATCCCGAACACGGGCAAACGGCCGAGCAGCTGGTGAAGATAGCCGATGCCGCGATGTATCTGGCAAAGCATGGCGGAAGGAACTGCTATCGTTTTGTCGGCGATTGAATCAAGATAAATTTTAGACGTGCGCGAAAAGCACGCAATAAATGGGGAGAGGCATATGACGGCAACGCAGATTGTCAGGATGGTGGCTGGTTTTTTTGTTCTTTTGTCGGTTGCGCTCGGCATGCAGGGCAGTCCGCTGTTTCTGGATGTCAACTGGCTTTGGCTTGCGATTTTCATCGGTTTCAATCTTTTCCAGAGCGCCTTCACCAAGATATGCCCTCTGGAAATCGTGCTGAAGGCGGCAGGCATTGACTGAAGCGGCATTGCCTTCCGGTCCCGTGCTTCAGGCAGGCCGAATGAAACGGACGGCATTCATGCAGAGTCTGCTTGGCAAGATGATCGTCTCCATCCTGGTGGTGACGCTGATCTTCGGCACGCTCCTGCTTGCGAGCATTTTGCTTGTGTCGATCAACGTGCAGAAGGAATTCTTCGTAAAGAACATACACGAGGAGACGCGTTCGCTTGCGGACATCCTGGGTCGCGGGACGGATGCGCAGACTGTCTCGAGCATGTTCAAGAACATGATGCAGTCGCACGGCGTGGTCTATGTCGATCTGGCGGGCATCAAGGGCGTGGGCAGGTTCAGCATGGCCCGCGATGCCGGCCTCAAATTCCAGCCGGACACGGTTTTCGGCGGGCACAACGACCATGTGTACTATCTGTCGGAACCTGTCAAGGATGCGGACGGCAAGGCTGTCGGGACGCTCAGGATGGGCTACGACGAGGTGAGGCTGGATCAGCAGATCAGGCACATGGTGCACCGCAGCATCGTGTTTGCCCTGGTCTACATGTGGGCGCTGACGCTCATCGTCGCCTCTCTTGCGATGCGCCTGAGCAAGCCGATCAGGACGCTGCAGCAGGCGAGCAGGGAGATTGCCTCGGGGCATGTGGACCATGCGCTGAACGTCGAGAGCAACATCTCGGAGATATCGGGTCTGGGCAACGACCTCGAGCTGATGCGCCAGGATCTGGTCGCAAGAAACAGGCAGATTGCCGCGAGCGAGGCGCGGTATGTGGCGATTCTTGACAATGCGGCAGAGGGCATCGTGACCTTCGACAGGCAGGGGATCATCCGCAGCTTCAACCGTTCTGCCGAGCAGCTCTTCGGTTACGAAGTAGACGAGATCGTCGGGGGGGAGATCACGCTGTTGATGCCGCTCCCTGACGTGCCGGACCGTGGGAAGGGCCATCTCGAACACTTCATGAAGGAGGAAATCGGGCGGCTTATAGGCCGCGAGGGTGAAATCCTGGGCAGGCGCAAGAACGGCGAGAATTTCCACATGGCGATCAAGATCAGCAAGGTCGTTCTGGAAGATCAGGAGATGTACACGGCGCTGGCGGACGACATCAGCGAGCGCAAGGCGATGATGGAACATTTGAAGTCCATGGCGGAGCACGACGGGCTTACAGGCCTCTACAACCGCAGCTATTTCCAGGAGTCACTCGAGCGTCTGGTCGAGCTGACCAGGAGAACAAGGCAGACCAGCGCCTTGTTCTACATCGATCTCGACCACTTCAAGTATGTCAACGATACCATGGGGCATGGCGCGGGGGACCGGCTGCTGAAGGAGATCAGCGCGATACTCAACAGGCGCGCCCGCAAGAGCGACCTCGTCTCCAGGCTGGGCGGCGATGAATTTACGGTGCTTCTGTACAACATACCGGAAGAGCAGATCGGCAATTCTGCAGAATCCTTCCGCAAGGCCCTGGCAGACTATCCCTTCAGGAATGGCGCGGAACAGGTCGACATCGGTTGCTCTATAGGCGTTTCGCTGATCACGGAACAAACCCGCTCTGCGGCGGAAACGCTTTCCCATGCCGACATCGCCTGTCATCTCGCGAAGCGGGGGGGAAGAAACAGGGTCCATGTCTTCAGCAAGACGGACGAGGCGGATGTCGCGGCCATGTCGACCGACATGGGCTGGTCAAGGCGCATCAGGGAGGCGGTGGAGCGGGGCAGTTTCGCGCTGGCCTGCCAGCCCATCGTGGTCGCGCATAGCGGCGAGATCGAATCGCACGAGGTTCTGATCCGCATGCTGGATGACCATAACAACCTGATCATGCCCGGCGTATTCCTGCCTTCTGCGGAGCGCTTCGGCCTTGCCGTGGACATCGACAGATGGGTGATCGTTCACGCCATCGAGACGCTCGTCGAAAAGCGCAAGGATCATCCGGAAATGCGCTATGCGATCAACCTCTCAGGGCATACGCTCTCGGACAGAAGCGTATGCGACCTGATACATGAGACGCTGCGCCAAAGCGAGCTCGATCCTTCGGCGCTCACCTTCGAGGTCACGGAGACGGCGGCCATCGCCGACATGTCGCTGGCCGTGGAGTTCCTGTCCAGTCTCAGGCAGATAGGCTGCAAGACATCGCTCGACGATTTCGGGTCGGGGATGTCCTCATTCGCCTATCTGCGCGATCTGCCCGTGGATTCCGTCAAGATCGATGGGCGCTTCGTGAAGAACATGGCCGTCAACCGGGTCGATCAGGCGATGGTGAAGGCGATGAGCGAGATCGCCCATGCGCTGGGAAAGAAGACCATCGCGGAATTCGTCGAGGACGAGTCGACGATGGAGCTGTTGCGCGCATACGGCATAGACTATGCGCAGGGCTATCACCTAGGAAAGCCCGAGGTCGTGAGGTTTTTCAGGCCCATCGTGCCCCATTACCACATCTAGATATGGTCGCGGCAATCAAGGCCCGTGGCATGGTAGAATCCGGTTTATTTCATCAAGCAGGAATCGCCATGTTCTCGAGCAAAAACACCATCGCCGTCACCGATCCGGAATTGTGGGCTGCGATCCAGAATGAAAACCGCCGCCAGGAAGACCACATAGAGCTGATCGCGTCGGAAAACTACACGAGCCCGGCCGTCATGGAGGCGCAGGGGAGCAGGCTCACCAACAAGTATGCAGAAGGATACCCCGGCAAGCGCTATTACGGCGGCTGCGAATATGTGGACGTGGCGGAGCAGCTCGCGATAGACAGGGCCAAGGCGCTGTTCGGCGCCGAATATGCGAACGTTCAGCCGCATTCGGGATCGCAGGCCAATCAGGCCGTTTACGCCTCGGTGCTTAAACCCGGAGACACGATACTCGGCATGTCGCTCGCGCACGGAGGCCATCTGACTCACGGGGCGACGGTGAACATCAGCGGCAAGCTCTACAACGCGGTCCAGTACGGCTTGAACAAGCAGGAAGAGATAGACTACGACCAGGTGCAGGCGCTGGCAAACGAGCACAAGCCCAGGATGATCGTGGCGGGCGCTTCGGCCTATTCGCTGGTGATAGACTGGAAACGCTTCAGGCAGATCGCGGACAGCGTGGGTGCCTATCTCTTCGTGGACATGGCGCATTACGCGGGCCTGATCGCGGCAGGCGTCTATCCGAGCCCCGTGGGCATAGCTGATTTCGTCACCACCACGACCCACAAGACGCTGCGCGGGCCCAGGGGCGGGCTGATTCTGGCCAGGGCAGAGCATGAGAAGGCGCTCAATTCCGCGATTTTCCCATCCCTCCAGGGGGGGCCGCTGATGCATGTGATCGCGGCCAAGGCGGTCGCCTTCAAGGAGGCCGCGAGCCACGAGTTCAAGCTATACCAGCGCCAAGTCGTCGAGAACGCGCGCGTGATGACGCGCGTGCTGCAGGAAAGAGGCCTGCGCATCGTGTCCGGCCGCACCGACAGCCATGTCTTCCTGGTCGACCTGCAGGCCAAGAATCTGACAGGAAAGGATGCGGAAGCGGCGCTCGGGCGCGCCCACATCACGGTCAACAAGAACGCGATCCCCAACGATCCCCAGAAGCCTTTCGTCACATCCGGCATACGCATAGGAAGCCCTGCGATGACCACGCGAGGCTTCCAGGAACTCGAGGCGGAGCAGCTTGCAAATCTGATCGCGGACGTGCTCGATGCGCCGAACGATGATGCGGTGATCGAACGCGTGACGGCGGAAGTCAGGAAGCTGACCACCAGATTCCCGGTATATGGAGCCTGAACATGAGAAGGGAAGTGGGGGGAGGGTCAATGCTGGTGCCCTCAAGGCCGGTCTTACCCTTCTCTCTTCCCTTTTTTCCCTTCCCCTATGAGATGTCCTTTCTGCAAAGGCCCTGATACGCAGGTGGTGGACACCCGCGAAAGCGAGGAAGGCGACAGCATACGTCGCCGCCGCCGCTGCGTTTCCTGCGACAAGCGCTTCACGACCTACGAGACGGTGGAGCTAAGGATGCCGCAGGTGGTCAAGCAGAACGGCACCAGGAGCGAATTCGATGCGGGCAAGCTGCGCACCAGCTTCAAGCGCGCCCTGCACAAGAGGCCGGTGTCGACGGAGGCGATAGACGCAGCGATAGACCGCGTGACCCGGCAGCTCTATCAGCTGGGCGAGCGCGAGGTGGGTTCGAGGCAGGTTGGCGAGATGGTGATGCAGGAGCTTTTGAAGCTGGACAAGGTCGCCTACATCCGCTTCGCATCCGTTTACAAGAGCTTCCAGGATGTGGGCGATTTCACCGAAGCCGTCAAGGCGGTGCGCAGGACGCCGAGCGAAAGCTGATGTTCAGCTATGAGGATCATTTCTGGATGGGGGAGGCGCTCAAGCTGGCAAGGCTTGGTCTTTATACGACTAGCCCCAATCCGCGGGTGGGCTGCGTTCTGGTCAGGGACGGAAAGCGCGTCGGAAGCGGCTGGCACAGGAAGGCCGGGGAGCCGCATGCAGAGGTGCTTGCGCTTCGCGAAGCCGGGAATGCGGCGATTGGCGCCACGGCCTATGTCACGCTCGAGCCCTGCAGCCATTTTGGCAAAACCCCTCCCTGTGCCGATGCGCTGATAGAAGCGAAAATTGCAAGGGCCGTGGTCGCGATGCAGGACCCCAATCCGCGGGTTGCCGGCTCCGGCATCGCAAGATTGCGCGAGGCCGGCATCAGGGTCGAATGCGGGCTGATGGAGTCTGCTGCGGCGCAATTGAATGCCGGATTCGTTTCCCGCATGACGCGGGGTCTGCCCCGCGTGACGAGCAAGATGGGCATGAGCCTCGACGGGCGCACCGCGCTTGCCAACGGCATGAGCCAGTGGATCACGGGGGATGATGCAAGGCGCGATGTGCAGCGGTTTCGCGCGCGCTCGTGCGCGGTGTTGACAGGCATCGGCAGCATACTCGCGGACGATTCGAGGCTCAACGTCAGGGAGTTCGAATGCGAAAGGCAGCCGCTGCGGGTTGTGGCGGACAGCAATTTGCGCATGCCGCCATCCGCGCGCATCCTCGAAGGCGGTGCGCTGATCTACAGTGCGGTCAGGGATGAGAAGAAGATCGCGATTCTGGAAGAAAAGGGGGGTGCCGTGGTGGTCTTGCCCGATGGCAATGGGCGCGTGGACTTGCGCGCCATGCTGAAAGACCTGGCAGGCCGGGGCTGCAACGAGCTTCTGGTCGAGGCGGGTGCCGTGCTCAATGGCGCGCTTTTGCGCGAGAAATTGCTGGATGAACTGTTGCTTTATGTCGCACCTTCCATTCTGGGCGACATGGCGCGTGGGATCGCAAGTCTGGGCGAGCTTTCAAGCCTTGATCAGCGCGTCGGTCTTGAATGGAAGGATGTGCGTCGGATAGGGCGCGATTTGCGCATCATGGCGGAGGTGGAGCATGTTTAGTGGGATCATTGCGGATGTGGGGATGATTGCGAAGGCGGAGGAGCGGATGGGCGGCTTGCGGCTGACCGTCGCGGCGGAGTCGCTGGACATGAATGACGTGCAGATAGGCGACAGCATTGCGGTCAACGGCGTATGCCTGACCGCGGTGGAAATCGCAGGGCGCACCTTCGTAGCCGACGTGTCTGTCGAGACGCTGAGCTGCACGACGGGACTCGAAAGGCAGGGAAACCACGTCAATCTCGAGAAGGCGCTGCGCCTTTCCGACAGGCTGGGAGGGCATCTCGTGAGCGGCCATGTGGACGGCGTTGGCGAAGTCATCGCATTCAACGACATCGGGGAGAGCTGGCGCCTTGTCGTGAAGGCGCCTCACGCATTGGCGAAATACATCGCGGCCAAGGGATCGGTCGCGGTCAACGGCGTGAGCCTCACCGTGAACCGCGTCGCAGGCGACGAGTTCGAGATGAATCTGATCCCGCACACGCTCGATGCGACGACGCTGAACGAGCTGAAGCAGGGATCAAGGGTGAACCTGGAGGTCGACCTGATCGCACGCTATGTCGAGCGCATGATGACGGCGGACCGGCCCTAGCGGCCATAAAGTTTGCGCAATTCGACTTTGGCCTGTTCCAGTATCCGCTTCTGGTCTTCGTTGAGGTTCCTGCCTGCCCTGTTGATGTAGAACACCAGCATCGACATCGCCGAGTTGAAAGGCGCTGCCTTGCGGCGATTGCTCATTTCCGCCGATTTCTTTAGCGATTCAGCGATGCGCAAAGGGTCGTGCCAGGTGAAGACGCCCGCCTCCAGATCCAGCGCAGAACTTTCGCGTGTCACTTTTCCTGACCAGTGCTTTTCCATGGGTGGCAGCGCAGATGGTAGAATGGCAAACGCCATTGTTAAGGTTATTCATGATGACAGATATTGCACCCATAGAGGAAATCGTCGAGGAGATCAGGAAAGGCAACATGGTCATCCTGGTGGACGAGGAGGACCGCGAGAACGAGGGCGATCTTGTTTTTGCCGCCGAGTTCGCCACGCCCGAGAAGATCAACTTCATGGCGCGTCACGGGCGCGGCCTGATCTGCCTGACCCTGACAGAGGCGCATTGCAAGAAGCTCAATCTGCCATTGATGGTGCAGGAAAACGGCCTCAGTCTGGCGACGAATTTCACGGTTTCGATAGAGGCGGCCACGGGTGTCACGACGGGTATTTCCGCAGCCGACCGCGCCCGCACCGTGCTCGCTGCGGTGGACAGCAATGCCAAGCCTTCCGACATCGTGCAGCCGGGCCACATCTTTCCGCTGCGCGCGCAAAACGGCGGCGTGCTGGTGCGGGCAGGGCATACCGAGGCGGGTTGCGATCTTGCGAGAATGGCCGGCCTGACGCCTGCCTCGGTGATCTGCGAGATACTCAAGGATGACGGGGAGATGGCGCGGCTGCCGGATCTCATCGAATATGCGAAGCTGCACGGTTTGAAAATCGGCACGATCGCCGATCTCATCGAATATCGCAGCCGCCATGAGAAGCTGGTGGAGAGGGTCGCAAGCCGGCGGGTGCAGACCGTGCACGGCGAATTCGATCTGATGGTCTATGTGGACAAGACCACGCAGCGCACCCATCTTGCGCTCGCCAGGGGGGAGATTAGCCAGGACCAGGAGACTCTGGTGCGCGTGCATGAACCGCTTTCGGTGATGGATTTTCTCGAGACGGGTTCGCAGGGCCATTCGACCAGCGCACTCGAGGCATTGCAGAAAATCAGCGAGGCAAGGGCTGGCGTTCTGGTGCTTCTGCATCGCGGCGAGACGCCAAAGGAGCTCCTTTCCCGCGCAACGCTGGATGCGGGCGCCCAGCAGCACTGGGATACGCGCAGCTACGGCATAGGCGCGCAGATACTGCGCGACCTGAACGTGGGCAAGATGAGGCTGCTTTCAAGCCCTCACAAGATGCCCAGCATGGCCGGCTTCGGGCTGGAAGTGGTGGGATATGCGAATCAGGAACAGGGAATCGGACTATGAAGGAAATAGAGAAGAATCTGGACGGCAAGGGGATGCGCATCGGCATCGTGCAAAGCCGCTTCAATCGTGATGTGTGCGAGGGGCTGCTCGGTTCATGCCGCACCCGTCTCGTGCAGCTTGGCGTTCTTGACGAAAACATCACGCTGGCGACCGTGCCGGGCGCGCTCGAGATACCGCTCGTCCTGCTCAAAATGGCCAGGAGCGAGAGATTTGATGCGCTGATCGCCCTGGGTGCGGTGATACGCGGAGAAACCTATCACTTCGAGGTGGTCTCCAACGAGTCTGCAAGAGGAGTGGGCGATGTCCAGCTCATCGCCGGCGTGCCGATTGCCAATGCGATCCTGACCACCGAGAATGACGATCAGGCGCTGGCGCGCACCAGCGTGAAAGGCGCCGAGGCCGCGGAGGTCGCGATCGAGATGACCAATCTGTTGCGTGATCTGGCATGAACGATCAGCACAAGAGTCCGCGCCATCGCGCAAGGGAGCTCGTCATGCAGGGCATCTACCAGTGGCGGGTGTCCGGGACGGTGGCCTCCGACATCGAAAAGCAGATGCAGAATGAAAAGAATCTGGGCCGCTACGACAAGCCCTTGTATGCCAGGCTCCTGCGCGGCGTGCTGTCTGATCCGGGTGAACTCGAGGCCTTGCTTGCCCCGCATCTGGATAGGGGGGTGTCTGAGCTCAGCACGGTGGAATATTCGGTGCTGCTGCTTGCCGCATTCGAGTTTGCACATCAGCCCGAAGTGCCATACAAGGTGGTCATCAACGAGGCGGTCGAGCTTGCCAAGACCTTCGGCGGTACGGACGGGCACAAGTATGTGAACGGCGTGCTGGACAAGCTCGCCCCCAAGCTGCGTCCGGTCGAGTTCGAACACGCGAGGCGCTAGCGGGCCTGTTTCTTTCATGAACGAGTTCGAGCTGATACGCCGCTATTTCGAAAGGCCCGCGCCTTCGGCCCTGCTCGGGGTGGGGGACGATGCCGCGCTCCTGCGGGTGAATCAGAACAAGGTGCTTGCGGTATCCACCGACATGCTGGTGTGCGGGACGCATTTCTTTCCCGATGCCGATCCTTATTCGCTGGGGCACAAGACGCTGGCGGTCAATCTCTCCGATATGGCGGCGATGGGCGCGATCCCGCGTTGGGCGACCCTTTCCATCGCGCTGCCCGAAGCGGATGAGGCATGGCTGGAAAAATTCAGTGCGGGTTTTTTTTCGCTCGCGGATATCCATGATGTGGCGCTTGTCGGCGGTGACACCACGCGCGGCCCGCTCAATCTCTGCGTGACGATCATGGGCGAGGTCGATGCCGCTTCGGCGCTCAAGCGCAGCGGCGCGAAAGCCGGCGACGAGATATGGGTTTCGGGAAGGTTGGGGGATGCAGCGCTCGCGCTTTCGCATCTGAAGGGAAATGTCGTCCTGAGCAACGAGGAATACGCCTCATGTTCTGATGCGCTGCACCGTCCCCAGCCCAGGGTCGCGCTGGGCCTTGAGCTGCCTGGCATCGCCACGAGCGCGATAGACATATCCGACGGCCTGCTTTCCGACCTGGGGCATGTGCTCGCCGCGTCCGGCGTGGGGGCCGTTATCGACTTCAGGTCCATCCCCGTATCCCGGGTCATGCTTAAGTACATCGGGCTCGATGCCGCGAAGCGGTGCGTCCTATCCGGAGGGGACGACTACGAACTCTGCTTCACCGCTCCCGCCTCGAGGCATTCGGATGTGCTCGCGCTGGACATGCCGCTGGCCTGCATAGGAAGGATAGTCGAGGGATCGGGCTGCGTCGTCATGGAAGGGGAAACGAGGCTGCTCGTTGAAAGCGGGGGCTATGATCACTTCGGATGAAAAGCATCATGAACTGAAGGTGCGGCCGGACTGGCGCTTCCTGCTGAGCCATCCCGCGCACCTTCTTGCCTTCGGATTCGGCAGCGGCCTTGCGCGTTTTGCCCCGGGCACCTTCGGAACGCTCGTTGCCTATCCGATATACTGGTATTTGGCACCCCGCCTTTCCGACAACAAATTCATGCTGTTTCTGGTTTTGGCCTTCTTCACCGGCGTATGGGCTTGCGGCCATACCGGAAAGAAGCTCGGCGTCATTGATTACGGCGGCATCGTCTGGGACGAGATCGTCGCGATGCTGCTGGTGCTTTTCTTCACGCCGCAAGGCGCATCCTGGTCGGTTCTGGCCTTTTTGCTTTTCCGCTTCTTCGACATCACAAAACCGCCTCCGATACGCCATTTCGACAGCAACTGGCACGGGGGGCTGGGTGTGATGTTCGATGATCTTCTGGCGGCAGGCTATGCGCTTTTCTGCATGGCCGCGATCAGAACCCTGTTTTGAGGCCTTGGGATATGATGTCAGATTGCAATCTTGTTCTGGAAGAAGCCAGGTGAACACCTATCCATTGTTGATCAAGCAGCTTCTGCATACGCCGCTTGCAAATGCTCCTGATCAGGAAATCGTCTACCGCGACATATCGCGTTATGACTATCGCACGCTGGCTTCGCGCATCAGCCGCCTGGGAAGCGCGCTGCCGGTGAAACCTGGCCAGACGGTTGCGGTGATGGACTGGGACAGTCACCGCTATCTGGAATGCTTCTTTGCGATCCCCATGCTGGGCGCGGTGCTGCAGACGGTGAATGTGAGATTGCCGCCGGAGCAGGTCCTCTATACTTTGAATCACGCGCGTGCCGATCTGCTTCTGGTTCACGAGGATTTTCTGCCATTGCTTGGGGAAATTCGCGACAGGCTGGAAACGGTCAGGAATTTCGTGCTGCTTTCCGACAAGGAAAGACCTGCTTGCCCGCCTTTCTTTCTGGCAGATTATGAAACGCTGCTCGAGGGAGGCGTCGAGGATCACGCCTTTCCGGATTTCGACGAGAACTCGCGTGCGACCGTCTTCTATACCACGGGCACGACAGGCGCGCCCAAGGGCGTTTACTTCACCCATCGCCAGCTCGTGCTTCATACCCTTTCGGTCGCCGCTGCTCTGGGTACGGCGCCTTTGCACGGGGGATTCGGCAGGGGAGACGTGTACATGCCGATCACGCCGATGTTCCACGTGCATGCCTGGGGGCTCCCCTATATCGCCACGATGCTGGGCATCAAGCAGGTGTATCCGGGGCGCTATCAGCCGGATGTCTTGCTCGGCCTGATCAAGGACGAGGGGGTGACCTTTTCCCACTGTGTGCCGACCGTGCTGCATCTCCTGCTTGCAAGCCCCCTGGCATCCGATCTTTCTGGATGGAAAGTGGTGATAGGGGGATCTGCATTGCCCAGGGCGCTGGCACAGGCAGCCCTGGCGAAGGGGGTGGACATCTTTGCAGGATATGGGCTGTCCGAGACTTGCCCGGTCCTCTCGCTGGGCCATCTCGAGTGCGGCGACGATCCCGCACCGGAGGAGCAACTCGCCCGGCGCATCAAGGCGGGTCGCGCCATTCCGCTGGTCGAGATGCGCATTGTGGATGAAGACGGCAACGAATTGCCTTGCGACGGGAAGAGTGTCGGGGAGGTCGTGGTGAGGGCGCCCTGGCTCACTCAGGGCTATCTGCAGGACGAGAAGGCATCGGAATGCCTCTGGCGCGGCGGCTGTCTGCACACCGGAGACATGGGCACGAAGGATGGCAAGGGGGTGGTCAACATCACGGACCGCATGAAGGATGTGATCAAGTGCAGCGGAGAGTGGCTCTCTTCCCTGGAGCTGGAAAGCCTGATACTCGAGCATCCGGCAGTGAGCGAAGTCGCGGTGATCGGCGTGCCGGACGCCAAGTGGGGTGAGAGGGCTTGCGCGCTGGTCGTGCTGAAGGAAGGCATGGCCGCAGGCGTGGACGATCTGCGAAAATCCATAGACCGCAAAGTCGACGAGGGAAGGCTTTCGCGCTATGCCCGCCTGATCCAGTTCGCGTTTGTATCCATGCTTCCGCGCACCAGCGTGGGCAAGCTGGACAAGAAGCGCATCAGGGAGAATGTCATGTCTTCCGATGAGAAGGACTGATGAATAGCGCCTTTGGTCTGGCGATGAAGTTCCTGCGCCGGGACTGGCGGGAAGGGGAATGGCGGGTGCTGTTCCTTGCCCTGGTGCTGGCGGTGGGCAGCCTCGCCACGGTCGGAATGTTTGCCGACCGCATTGGTCAGGGGCTTGACCGGCAGGCGGCGAGCCTTTTGGGCGCAGACCTGCGCATCACCTCAACCCGCCCCATTCCTGAAGGCTATCGGAGATCTGCAGCGCTCCACGGCCTGCGCTCCGTGGAGAGCCTGGTGTTTCCGAGCATGGTCTCGCACCGCGAAAAGGTGCTGCTTGCCGAGATAGAGGCGGTGGAAGAGGGCTATCCGCTGAGGGGGAGGATACAGACAGACGGCGCGGCACAAGGCATACCCGCGAGGGGCACGGTCTGGGCTGACGACAGGCTGATGCGCCGCCTCGGCCTTAAGAGAGGCAGCGAGGTGGGCATAGGGAACAGGCGCTTCACCGTGGCTGCGATGATGGTCAAGGATGTCGGGCAAACGATGGGCTTTGGCAGTTTTGCGCCGCGCGTGATGATGAACCAGGCCGATGTCGCATCGACCGGCCTCGTGCAGAATGGCAGCCGCATCACCTACAGGATGCTGTTTGCGGGAGGCAAGGCCGGAATTGCCGCGTTCCGCAAGTCCCTGGGGAAGGACGACAAGGTCGAGGATGTGACGGATGCGCGCCCGGAGATACGCACCACGCTTGAGCGCGCAGGCCACTTCCTGGGCCTTGCCGCACTCACCTCCGCGATGCTTGCCGGCGTTGCGATCATGCTGGCCTCCCGTCGCTATGTGTCTCGCCACATGGACAGCTCCGCCGTGCTGCGCTGCCTGGGTGCAAAACGGAGCCAGGTGCGCTGGATTTTTCTTCATCAGTTCTGGCTTTCCGGCGTCCTTGCCGTGATCTTCGGGATCCTGCTCGCCTATGCCCTGCAGGGGGCGCTGGTTTCGTATCTCATGCCCGATGCGGACTTGCCATGGCCTGGTGCGATGCCGGCCTTCAAGGCGGCAGTCAGCGGCCTTGCGCTGCTGTTCGGTTTTGCCTATCTCCCGCTGGCGAGGCTGAGCCGGGTCTCGCCGATGAGGGTCATGCGTCGCGAGGCGGGATTGCCGCCTTTGAGCGGCTGGCTGGTGTATGGCGCTGGGGGGATCGTGCTCTGCCTGCTTTTCCTCTGGCAGGCGGGGACCGTCAAGCTCGGATTTGCCGTGCTCGGCGGATTGATTCTGGGATTGGCTGCCGATGCGGCACTGGTCCAGCTTCTGTTGCGCGCATTGGCGCGACTGGCGGGCGGGAGGGGCGTTGCGCGGCAGGCATTCAGGAATCTGGCGCGCCACAGTGGAAGCGTTGCGCTCCAGGTGGTCATGCTGAGCCTGGGCGGAATGGCCTTGCTGGTTCTGACGCTGGTGAGGGGGGATCTGTTGCAGAGCTGGCAGGACAAGCTGCCGCCGGATGCACCGAACCGGTTTCTGGTCGGCATACAGCCAGGCCAGAAGCAGTCCGTGCTGGATTTCTTTGCGAGCCACAGGCTGCCTGAGCCCGTTCTCCTGCCCATGGTGAAGGGGCGCCTGGTTGCAATCGATGGGCGTGAAATCAGCGGTTCGGATTATCCGGAGCCCAAGGCGCGCGCATTGGTCGAGCGCGAATTCAATCTTTCCTATGCCGAACATCTGCCTTCCTGGAATGCCATCACGGGCGGAAAATGGTGGGGCGGTGACAGGGGGCGGAAACTCGAAGAAACGGCACTATTTTCCGTGGAGGAGGGGCTGGCAAAAACGCTGGGGATCCGTCTTGGCGACAGGCTGACCTATGATGTCGCAGGAACCAGGCTGACGGCCAGGGTCACGAATCTGAGGCGCGTGCAATGGGATTCGATGCGGGTTAATTTCTTCGTCATCGCCACGCCGGAGCTCCTGGAAAACTACCCGCCAAGCTATCTGACGAGCTTTCATCTGCCCATGGACAGGGCGGGATTCGGGGGCGAACTTGCGGAGGCATTCCCGAATCTGCTGATCATCGACATGGATGCCGTGATTTCGCAGATCAGGGACATCATCTCGAAGGTGTCCCGGGCGATCAGCGCGGTTTTCCTGTTCACCCTGCTTTCCGGGCTTGTGGTGCTGTATGCCGCGCTGCTTGCAACCCAGGATGAGAGGGTGAGGCAGGCAGCGATACTGCGCGTGCTGGGAGCCGGCAGGGCCTATCTGGACCGGCTTCACATGGCCGAATTCGCGTTGTCAGGAGCGCTGGCCGGTCTTCTTGCGGCGGCAAGCGCGGCTCTCCTGGGTTTCGTGCTGGCGCACCGTGTACTGGACATGCCCTACAGGTCGGGCATGTCGGTGTGGCTGGTCGGAATCTTCGGCGGGATGGCCCTGGTGATGCTGGCCGGCTGGCTCAATACCAGAAGCCTCGTCAGCGCTTCTCCTCTCCCCATTCTGCGCGGCGAATAGGGGAGGCCTTTTGCGGCTGAATTTTAATTCGCCGATGGATTTGGGAATTTTCGGCAACTTTGGTACAATTAGATTTGATTTTTTAACTTATCAACAGGGTGGAGTCTCTAATGTCTATTGAACAACGCGTAAAAAAGATCGTATCTGAACAGCTCGGCGTGAATGAAGCCGAGGTGAAGAACGAGTCATCGTTCGTCAACGATCTGGGTGCCGATTCGCTGGACACCGTTGAGCTTGTGATGGCGCTGGAAGAAGAGTTCGAATGCGAAATTCCGGATGAGGATGCGGAAACGATCACGACCGTGCAGCAAGCCATCGACTACGTCATCGCACATCAAAAGTAACAGTCCATTTCACCGCAGGCGGAGTTCATTTGTCTAAACGTAGAGTTGTCGTGACCGGATTGGGGATCGTCTCTCCGGTCGGTATTGGGATTTCTGCAGCCTGGCAAAACATCGTCGCGGGCAAGTCGGGAATAGTCAGGATATCGCATTTTGACGCGAGCCAGTTCGCAAGCCAGGTGGCCGGCGAAGTGACCGACTTTGATGTCGCGCAATACCTGCCGGCGAAGGATGCGCGCCGCATGGGCAGATTCATACACTTTGGTCTGGTTGCCGGCATGGAGGCTTTTGCCGATTCCGGCCTCGAGGTGACCGAGAAGAACGCCGAGCGCATCGGCGTGAACATCGGCTCGGGCATAGGCGGTTTGCCCACCATAGAGGAAACGCATAACGACTACCTGGCTGCAGGTCCCCGCAAGATCTCTCCATTCTTCATACCCGGCAGCATCATCAACATGATCTCGGGCAATCTTTCCGTGATGTACGGTCTGAAGGGCCCCAATGTGGCTATGGTCTCCGCCTGCACCACGGGAACGCACTGCATAGGCGAGTCGGCGAGGATGATCGCCTATGGCGATGCGGACGTGATGATCGCGGGAGGGGCTGAAGCGACCGTGAGCCCTCTGGCAGTCGGCGGTTTTGCATCCGCGCGCGCCTTGAGCACGAGAAACGACGACCCTGCGACCGCCTCCCGTCCATGGGACAAGGAGCGCGACGGCTTCGTGATCAGCGAGGGTGCGGGTGTGATCGTGCTCGAGGAATACGAGCACGCGAAGGCGAGGGGTGCTAAGATCTATGCGGAGCTCACGGGCTACGGCATGAGCGCGGATGCATTCCACATCACTTCGCCCAACAGCGACGGGCCAAGGCGCAGCATGCTCAACGCATTGAACGATGCGGGGATCAGTCCCCAGGACGTGCAGTATGTGAACGCGCACGGCACATCGACCCCGCTTGGCGACAAGAACGAGACCGATGCGATCAAGCTCGCGTTCGGCGACCATGCCTACAAACTGGTGGTGAATTCCACGAAGTCGATGACCGGCCATCTGCTGGGCGGCGCAGGCGGCGTCGAGTCGATCTTTTCCGTGCTTGCGATACATCACCAGATCTCCCCCCCGACCATCAACATATTCGAGCAGGATCCGGAGTGCGATCTCGATTATTGCGCGAATGTCGCTCGCGACATGAAGATCAGCGTTGCGATAAACAACAACTTCGGCTTCGGCGGAACAAACGGTACGCTGGTGTTCCGCAAGATCTGATCAGACCTTGAGAGTCCGCGAACGAAAATGATGCGGCTGTGGACTCGTCTGGATGCGCTGATCGGAGGAATGGCGGCCGGCTGCAGAATACGGGAAGGATCATGGGTAAGCTGAAGGCATTGCTGTTCATCCTCCTGCTGCTTGCGATCGGCCTCCTCTACTATGCGCTGAGTCCTGTTGCGCTTCCCAAAGAGCCCTTCGATTTCACGCTGAACCAGGGGAACAGCCTGAATGCGATTTCCCGTCAGTTCGAGCGCGAGGGCCTGCTCGATGAAGGCAGGCTGTTCTCCCTGTTCGCCCGCCTACTCGGCCGCTCGAACAAGATCCAGGCGGGCGTCTACCAGCTTGACCATGCGGTATCCAAGATGGAGCTTTTGCGGATGATCACCCAGGGCAATGCCGGCAAGAGCCAGATGAAGATCATAGAGGGATGGAACTTCAGGCAGTTGCGAACGGCCCTGGACGCCAACGGAAACATCCGCCACGACACAGAAGGCCGGTCCGATGCGGAGATCATGCAGCAGATCGGTGCGCCAGGGGAAAACCCGGAAGGGATGTTTGCGCCCGACACCTATTTTGTCGCAGCGGGGAGCAGCGATGTCGAGTTTCTCAGGCTTGCCCATCGGACCATGCAGCGCAGGCTGGAGCAGGCATGGCAGGAACGTGACCCCGGGATTCCGCTTGCATCCCCATATCAGGCGCTGATCCTTGCATCCATCGTGGAGAAGGAAACCGGTGCTGCGGCTGACCGCAGCATGATAGCAGGGGTATTTGCAAACCGGCTGCGCAAGCACATGCTGCTCCAGACCGATCCCACGGTAATCTACGGCATGGGGGAGAAATACAGAGGCGTTCTCCATCACGACGACATGACGAGGGACACGCCGTACAATACCTATACGCGTCAGGGGCTCCCTCCGACGCCGATCGCGATGCCGGGGCGGGATGCGGTTTATGCGGCGCTGCATCCTGCGAACACCGATGCGCTTTATTTCGTCGCAAAAGGGGATGGCAGCTCGCAGTTTTCTAGAAATCTGGCGGACCACAACCGCGCCGTCGACGAATATCAGAAGTGATTTCCTAGAAGGAAAATTTCCCCATCAGTACCCATGCCCTGCCGAAGGTGGTGATGCCAGTCCCCTTGGCTTCCTGGTATCCGAGTCCCAGTGTCACCTTTTCCCGGTTCAATATCCTGTTGTCGAAGACCAGGCCATAGGTCACGATGAGCTGGTTCTTTCCGTCATAGGGTCCCTTGTTCCAGCGGGTAAGGTTCGCCTCGATCTCGGGCCAGACATGCCTGAAAATGCGGGCCTCCAATCCTGTATTCCAGGAGATGGGCATCCCTATGGTTGAAAGATTGTGATCGGGAATGGAGCAGGATATCAGGCTCTGCAAGGCGATCTCGCGCTGTCTGGTCCCCCATCCCTTTCCGAAAGCCAGTGCGGGGGTGTATATCGTGCTGTGAGACGTGAACGGGCTGTTCCCGGTCGGCATGCTCAATCCCAGCGAACCGCTGAAGACGTAGTTGCCGTTCTCCTCGTTTGCCGAAGCGAACCTGTGCTTTGCCAGGACATTTTCGTCTCCCCAGCCGGAAGCCGACGTCTTAACCGTTTCACGGTCGATGTAGGAGGGGATGCCGAACTGCACCTGCGTGTCTTCGCCCACGATGAGTTCCAGTCCCTTGTTGCTGCCGAAGTTCTCGATCTCCGTGCCGTTGGGCTGGTACTGCCTGGAATAGTGATAGCGGAAGCCCTGGGTCAGGCCCGTGGAGGGGACGCCTATCATGGTCGCCCAGTGCGGCTGCGCCTGCAGGGTGCGGTCCACCATGTTCGACCAGTCCGACGCGGGTTCCTCGGAAGAGGCCATGCAGCCGTTTGAAAGAAGCACGCCTGCCAGGGCGATCCAATTTTTCCGGCATTTGCACAGCGGGAAGCTTTTCATCTGAAATTCTGCGAGGCCCGGGAGGGCATCAAGGTTAAAAACTGAACCGCTATACTATATCATTGAGCCTTTGCAATCTGGCGGATGGCGCATGAGTAGATTCATCACATTTGAAGGCGTGGACGGCGCGGGCAAGAGCACGCACCTCGCATGGTTCGCGGATGCGCTGAGGGGCCGCGGGCTGGATGTGGTCGTAACGCGTGAGCCGGGCGGAACCCGTTTGGGGGAGCAGCTCAGGGAAATGGTCCTGAACCAGCCCATGGGCATGGGGACGGAAGCCTTGCTGATGTTTGCATCTAGGATAGAACATGTCGAGCAGGTGATCAGGCCGGCATTGCTTTCCGGAAAGTGCGTGATCTCCGATCGCTTTACGGATGCCAGCTTCGCCTATCAGGGCGGAGGCAGGGGCATGGAATGGGAAAGGCTGAGAGAGCTCGAACAATGGGTCGGCATCAGGCCGGATCTGACGCTGTTCTTCGATGTGCCGATCGAGGTTGCAAGGATGCGTCTTTCGAACAATGTTGCGCTCGACCGCTTCGAAAAGGAAGAGGGAGAATTTTTCGAGCGCGTGCGGGCAGGTTATCACAGGAGAGTCACCGAGGACCCTTCGCGCTTCGAGGTGATCGATGCGGCCCAGTCTCTGGATGAAGTGAAGCGGCAGCTCGCATCCATCGCAGGGAACATCGGATGAGCGAACTCTATCCATGGCAGATGGAAGACTGGGAGCGTCTTCAGCGCATGCGCGCAGCGCAGGGCCTGCTGTTCCAGGGGCAGAAGGGCATAGGCAAGCTCGAACTTGCAATCCGCTATGCGAAATCGCTGTTGTGCGAGAAACCGGATGATCGGGGGTTTGCCTGTGGGGAATGCCCGGCATGCCACTGGTTCAGTCAGGGATCGCATCCGGATTATCGCCTGCTGCAGCCAGAATCGGAGGCCGATGAGGTCGAGGCGGGAAAGAAGCCGAGCCGCCAGATTTCGGTCGACCAGATACGCTCCCTTTCCGATTTTCTGGGCATGACCGCACATCAGGGCGGACGGCGCGTGGTGATCATATCCCCTGCCGAGGCGATGAATGCGAATGCGGCAAATGCGCTGCTGAAGAATCTCGAAGAGCCGCCTCCCGGCCTGCTTTTCATCCTGGTGACGCACAGGCATCACGCATTGCTTCCGACGATACTTAGCCGCTGCATCCGGGTCGTCCTCTCATCGCCCGATGTCGAAATCGCCACGCGGTTCCTTGCCGGGGAGGGCGTTAAGAACCCGCTAGATGCGCTCGCGAGATCGGGATTTTCGCCGCTTCTTGCGCTGCAGGATGAAGGCGACAGCGATGCGCGGGAAAAGCTCATGCGCGCCTTGCAGCAGAGGCAGATGGATGTGTTTGGCGTGGCCGAAGCGCTGCAAAAGACCGAGCAGACGCTGGTGGTGCAATGGCTGCAGCAGTGGTGTCATGACCTCGTATCGCAAAAGCTTGCAGGCAGGCTGCGCTACCATCCGGGCCATGAGAAACTGATCGGCAATCTGATAGAGCCGCTGGATGCCCTGGATCTCGTGCGCCTGCAGGGGCTTTTGAAAACGGCGAAAAAGGAGGCCCGGCATACGCTGAACCCCAGGCTCTTTTTCGAATCCCTTCTGTTCAATTACTGCCAGATCGTGAAACCATGCCATACATAGATTCGCATTGCCACATCAACTTCAAGGATCTCGCGGCCGACATCGAAGGTGTGTTGCAGCGGATGCAGCAGAACGATGTGACGAGCGCACTATGCGTGTCCGTCAATCTGGAGGATTTCCCGGAAGTGCTGGAACTGGCAGTCGCGCACACCAACGTCTATGCGTCTGTCGGCGTGCATCCGGATTACGAGGCGGTCGAAGAGCCGACCGTTGAGCGCCTGGTCGAACTTGCAGATCATCCCAGGGTCATCGCGATCGGCGAGACGGGGCTCGACTATTACAGGCTGACGGGCGATCTCGAATGGCAGCGTGCGAGATTCCGCAACCACATCAGGGCCGCCAAGCAGTGCAGGAAGCCCCTGATCATCCACACCAGAAGCGCATCGGAGGACACGCTTCGCATCATGGAAGAGGAGGATGCCTGCGTAGTCGGCGGCGTGATGCATTGTTTCACGGAGAGCTGGGAAGTGGCCAGGGCCGCGCTGGACATGGGGTTCTACATTTCCTTCTCGGGCATCGTGACTTTCAAGAGCGCGAAGGAACTGAAGGAGGTCGCAAGACAGGTGCCGATTGACCGCATGCTGATCGAAACCGACTCCCCCTATCTCGCGCCCGTGCCTTTCAGGGGAAAGGTCAACCAGCCCGCCTATGTCAGGCATGTGGCCGAAGAGATCGCGCAGCTTCGCGGCATCAGCGCGGCGGAAGTCGGGGATGCCACCAGTGCGAATTTCTCCCGTCTGTTCAGGGTGTAGCTGCGAAAATATGTTGACAGAAATCCTGGAAAACCTATAATTCGCGCCTCGCAATGCGGGAGTAGCTCAGTTGGTAGAGCGCAACCTTGCCAAGGTTGAGGTCGAGAGTTCGAGACTCTTCTCCCGCTCCAGTTGAACAGATATACTGTCAACCTTACGATGCGATGCTCCAAATGCGGGAGTAGCTCAGTTGGTAGAGCGCAACCTTGCCAAGGTTGAGGTCGAGAGTTCGAGACTCTTTTCCCGCTCCACATTCAAGGGAAAGCATCAGGCTTTCCCTTATTTTTATGGTGCGTTAGCAAAGCGGTTATGCCCCGGATTGCAAATCCGGTCAGCCCAGTTCGACTCTGGGACGCACCTCCATACGCCTGCCCGGGTGGTGAAATTGGTAGACACAACGGACTTAAAATCCGTCGCTTGGGTAAAACCAGCGTGCCGGTTCGACCCCGGCTCCGGGCACCAGTCCAAAGCCATTGGAAAGCTGCCGGAAACCGTTTAATATCGAATGCTGTATGCCATTCATCATGAGCAGAAGCCTTGTGCATGGTTAATCTGAAACATGATTTTCAGACGTCCGATTCAAACCCGAATCCAAGGAAAGGTGCACCATGACAAAGAAATCCAGTGCTGAAGAAATTAACTCGGATGCCGGCAAGTCCAAGCATAGTGAAGAGATGCTGCATGCGCCGGCTGTTTCATCGGTGAAGAATAATAAATTCCTCCTGCTGAGCATTGCAACAATTCTTGTTGCAATAGTTCTCGCTCTTACTGCGCCCAGCAAACCCCGGTTTACCGAGTTTTTAACCAAAAGGATATTTTCAAGAATCGATAGGAGTGAGCCGGGGAGCGATCCGCTGTTTGGCAGCTTTGCGCAAGGCATGACAAATTTATTTTTAGATTCCGCAGTGGAAGAGCAAAACTTCTTGGTGTTTAAGATTTTCACACTTAATATGCATGTGATGAGAGCGTTTAATAAAGATCTGCCAGATGTTGAATTTATCGGTCTTGCAGGACAGTTCATTCCGCTTAACTCGGAAGCAATCGAGAGAATGGAAGGAAGCGGCAAGGCAAACGACGAACATCAGTAGTACGGACAAGAGGTTGCGCATGCCTTTATGAAAGCCTGGGTGATGACTGGGCGCAATGTTCACTTTTTAGAGATCCGAGGAAATAATCCATGCTGCCCAATATCTATCCCGTTGTTCTGTCAGGCGGTTCGGGGACGCGCCTTTGGCCGCTGTCGCGTACAGCGCTGCCCAAGCAGTTTTTGCCGCTTTTGTCCGAGCGAACGCTGTTCCAGGAAACAGTATTGCGGTTGAAGGGATTGCCCAATGTGAGTGCGCCGCTCGTGGTTTGCAACAACGATCACCGTTTCCTGGCTGCGGAGCAGATGCAGGCGATAGGCACGCAGCCCCTTCTGCATATACTGGAGCCTGCCGGGAGGAACACAGCGCCTGCGGTTGCCGTCGCTGCACTTGCAGCGCTCGATAGAAGCGAGGACGCGATCCTTCTGGTGATGGCCGCGGATCATCTGATCCGGGATGTGGAGGGCTTTCAAAGTGCGATCCGCAAGGCAGGTGCGCTTGCGCAGCAGGACAGGCTCGTGACCTTCGGCATCAGGCCGGACTACCCCGCCACGGGTTTTGGCTACATCGAACAAGGAATCGCTCTTGCAGAGGAGGACTCCTTCTCGGTCGCACGCTTTGTGGAAAAGCCTGATCTTGATACGGCGAAGGCATTTCTGGCATCCGGAAAGTTTTTCTGGAACAGCGGCATGTTCGTGTTCAAGGCGTCGGTTTATCTTGCCGAGCTAGAGGCTCACCGGCCGGACATCCACAAGGCCGCAGAGCTCGCCTGGCAGAACAGCACGCACGATCTCGACTTTTGCCGCCTGCACGAGAGCGATTTCGCAGCCTGCCCATCCGAATCCATCGACTATGCAGTGATGGAGCGCACAAAGTCTGCAGCCCTGGTCTGCGTCGATATCGGCTGGAACGACATCGGCTCATGGTCTTCGCTGGCTGAAGTCAGCGAGCAGGATGCGCGCGGCAATTCGGTGCGCGGCGATGTTTATATCGCGGAGACCCAGGGCTCGTACGTGCGGGCCGAAAGCCGCATGGTGGCGACCATAGGGGTGCGAGACCTCGTGGTGGTCGAAACGGCGGATGCGGTTCTCGTGATGCACAAGGATATGGCGCAGGATGTGAAGCATGCTGTGGAGTATCTTAAGCAGGCCGAGCGCACGGAGCATCTCGTGCACAGGCGGGTCTACAGGCCCTGGGGCTATTACGAGGGCATAGACATGGGAGAGCGCTTCCAGGTCAAGCGCATCATGGTGAAGCCGGCCGCCAAGCTCTCATTGCAGATGCACTATCATCGGGCGGAACACTGGATAGTCGTCTCTGGCACGGCGAAGGTGACCTGCGGAGACAGGGTCGAGCTGCTGCATGAGAACCAGTCCACCTATATTCCCATCGGCCAGACGCACCGCCTCGAGAACGTGGGAAAGCTTCCGCTCTTCATGATAGAAGTCCAGTCCGGCAGCTATCTCGGCGAGGACGACATCGTGCGTTTCCAGGACGATTACAAGCGCAGCTAGATGGAAAGTTCTCACGCGCTGGAATTGGCCAAGCACACGCTTCTTCTGTTCGGCGTGATACTTGGGCTTGGCACGCTTTCCAGCCTTCTGGCAAGGTTCATCCGCGCGCCGGATGTCGCGGTGTTTCTTCTCGTGGGCATGCTGGTCGGTCCAGACGCGCTGGGGCTATTGGATATAAGCGCCACCTCCAGCGTCAACCAGCTCATCCTGATCTTCGGTGCCAGCTATATCCTGTTCGATGGCGGGGCGTCGATCAGGCTTGGGGTGCTGAAGGAAGTATGGATCTCGATCCTGCTGCTCGCGACAGCCGGTGTTCTGATCACGGCGGCAATCACGGGGCTTGCCGCCTACTACTTTCTGCATGTGCCCTTCATCATCGCCCTGCTTCTGGGCGCAGTCCTTTCTTCCACGGACCCGGCGACCCTGGTCCCTGTTTTCAAAGAGGTCAGGATAAGGCCGCGCATCGCCCAGACCGTGATGAGCGAGTCGGCCTTCAACGATGCGATGGGTGCGATACTCACCTTCACCGTGCTGGGAATCGCGACGGGTTCGGAGAATTTTTCCACTGCGGATGCGTTGTCTGGTCTGTTGAAGCAGTCGCTATACGGCATCGCGACAGGCGGCATTCTGGGTTACCTTGCCGCCCTGCTGATTTCGCACGAGCGATTCGGCTTCCTCGAGGAATTCGCCCCGGTGGTCACCCTGATGGCCGTGATCGGCGCCTACATCGCTGCAGACGGAATGCATGCCAGCGGTTTCATGGCGGTGTTCGTTTTCGGCATCATGCTGGGCAATGTCGAGTCCCTGGGCTTTTCACGCTCGAAGGCGGAAAACCGCCAGCTCGAGGATTTCGTGATGACCACCGCGCTGATCATGCGCATGTTCATCTTCATCCTGCTCGGCAGTCAGGTGAATTTTGCACTGATGGACCGCTATCTTTACGCTGGCGCTGCCGTGGTGGCGATCTTCATGCTGGTCGCCAGGCCTTGCACGGTTTTTCTTTGTGCATTGCCTGACAGGCGCGCCAGATGGAGCTTCAAGGAATTGCTCTTCATGTGCTGGACGCGCGAGACTGGCGTGATTCCGGGCGCGCTCTCCGGCATGCTTCTGGGAGCCAGGGCGCCGGGGGCCGAGATCGTCGCATCCGTTGCCTTCATCGCGATCCTGGTGACGATACTCATACAGGCGACGACGACTTCATGGGTCGCGAAAAGGCTGGGGCTGTTATCGGGCGGCTAAGCGGATTAGAGTTTCTTGACCCACTCGCGGGTCCACTCGCTCACCTGATCCCGCCATTTTCTGGAAGAGAAGGTGTGGTCTGCATCGGCAAGATCCTTGCGGCAAAACCTCGGGCTCCCGAGTAGGGATTGCCATGCGCCGGATGCTTGCACCGCATCCTCGAATTCGCGCGCGACGAGATCGTTGCCGCTCAGGATCAGGAGAACCTTGCCGCTAAATTTTTCAAGGCCGATGCGCATTTTTTCGGGCAGGGGCTGATCGCTTTTTTGCGGTTCCCGTCTTGCTTTCGAGACCGAGCCAAAGAAGCTCCTGAAGGAATCCGAAAAATCGAATTTGCCGGAAAAGAGTTTTCGCCACAGGGCGGGATCTGTCAGCTTGGACAGGTAGTAGTGCTTGAGCCTGGCCTTGGCTTCTCCCTGCTGTGTCCTGACCCAGGGATTTGCCAGCACCAGGCCGTTCACCCTTGAATCTCGATGCGCATGGAAGATCGCGGCCGAAGCCGCATCGCACAGCCCCCAGAGCGCGACCTTCTCGAGCCCGGGGCAGTTCGCGAAACAGGCATCCAGAGCCCTGGCTATGTCCGTTTCAACTTCCTCGAACATGTGCAGCCTGCCTTCGCTGTCCCCCATGCCCCGGTAGTCGAAGCGCATGCAGGGGATGCCTGCCTCCGCCAGGGACCTGGACAGCAGCGTGAACTGCCTGTGGCTGCCTGCGCGGTATTGCGGTCCGCCGACGATGACGAGCACGCCCTGTGCGGAAGGCTTGTCGGGAGCTGCGAGGATGGCCGCCAGGCTGTTTCCTTCGCACTCGAAAGAAAACGCGGTTTCCGTGTATGCGCTCATGCCGCAAATATCCCCGTTGTCTGGGCGATGAGATCGGGGCAATCCGTGATCTCCTGGGTCGACCAGAATGGCTCGCCCTGGGCCTTGTGAATCCGGATCGGGATGCCGCTGCTTTTCCATGCGCTTGCAATCCGGCCAGATGCGGGCGGGAGTGCTGAACCTGCATCGGGCATGGTTTCCAGCCAGTGATGGGGAACGCCGGGTTTGCCGAGCTCTTCCAGTTTCAGGCGGCTCATCGATTCGGCAAGTTCATATGGCAATTCATAGCCCGCAATTTCGAGCGTGCCTGCCGATGCCAGTTCTTGTTTCAGGTCCTGAAGGCTGACCTTCGCCTTGCCTGAAATCATCGCATTTGCAAGACGGAGGCGCAGAAACTGCGCAAGATGGGCCTCGCCGCTGTGCACGGGCTGCCAGAGGAGCATTTTTTCGAATGGAAAATTCTCGTCTCTTGCGAAATCGAGCGCCAGCAGTGCACCCAGCCTCAAACCCCACAGCGTGACAGGCAGCTCATGCTGTTCCCTTAGCCATTGAAGGCCGAGCCTCAGGTCCTGTTTCCAGATTTCCCATCTGGCATCCCGGAGGTCGCCTTCGCTGTCGCCACAACCGTAAAGATCGATCTGCAGCACGGAATAGCCGGTTTCCGAGAGGCTTCTTGCCTGCATGGCCGCCATGCGGCGGCTCTTGTTCATTTCCTCGGCGAAGGGATGCACATACAGGACAGCGCCCTTGCAGGCGGTAGTGCAGGGATGGTGAATGAAAAAACGCCGGCCCGCTTCGGTCTGCATGAAGAAGGGCCGGAATGCGCTCATGAGGAGAGCTTCTGCGTCACGAAATCTTCAAGGCTGCCCAGGGTCGAAAAAACCTCCGCGCTGATCTCGTCGTCGTCAACGACAAACCCGAAGTGCTCCTCGAGCGCTGCGATCAGGTTGACCACGGCCATCGAGTCCAGCTCGGGCAGGCTGCCAAGAAGATGGGTTTCCCGCGTCATCGTCTGTATTCTGTTGCCAAGCTGCAAAGAGTTGCCTACAATCGTCCGGACTTCGTCAAAATTCGTCATGCCTGCTCCAGTTGGAAAATCGGCCGGGATTATAGCCTGCCTCCGTCGGGTACGGGTTGCTTCGTTGGGATTTGTCGGAAAATTTTACATCCGATGATCCGCGAGATGAATGTTCCACGCATCGGATTCTGTAGCAAATTGAAAATAAACCGTTATTTTTTTATGGTACAGATTTTGCTTATATTCCGTTAGGAATTTATTCAAGGCTGCAGGTGTAAAGATGAACTGGAATCTCATTCGAAATGGCATGTTGGTGCTGGCATTGCTGGTGGCGACCCCTGCCTATGCGAAATTCTATTCCTATTCCACCTTGCCGAATGCGACGGACCCGGCCAATGAACCCGTCTGGGCCAAGGCCACTTTCGATGTCTCCGCAGGTTCGATGGTCGTCACGCTGACCAACCTCCAGCCCAACATCACGAGCGTAGGCCAGAACATCAGCTCGCTCTGGTTTACCGTCAACAATGGTTCTTCCATACTGAGCCTGAGCGGCGCCAACGTGACGCTTTCGGGAAATCTGGTCGACATTAGCTCGACCGGCGCCTTGTCTTACCCTTCACCAAGTACGCTGAACAATGCAATAGTTGGTTCCACCGCTTCCAGTATTGTGCACTGGACTAAAGGACAGTCAGGCAGTCAATCCTATTTCAATGATCTGAACGGCGGCGGCCAGCCAGACCAGACCATCATAGGGCCAGCGATGTATCAAAATAACACTAGCTACGGCCAGGTAGGGGGCTCCTTATACAATTCGCACAATCCCTTCATCCAGAACCAGGCGACATTCACGATAAAGGCGGCAGGCCTGCTGGCGACATCGACCGTATCCGACGTGCTGATCGGTTTCGGCACGGCGCCTGGCAACAACCTGAGGACGGTCCCGGAGCCCGGCACGATCGCACTCTTCGCGATAGGCGCTCTTGCCCTGGCGTTGCGCCGCAGAACCGGCTGACCCTGGGATGGCGGGAATGCCGATGCGATCGATGTATTTCCCGGCTATCGGATTCCTCGGCCTTGTTTGCATCGCTTTGCCTGCTCTTGCCTCATCCCTTGAAGACACGGTGCAGTCTGTCAAGCCTTCCATCGTCGCCGTGGGAACCATACAGCAGGACAGGGCGCCCCCTTCGAAATTCATAGGCACAGGTTTCGTGGTCGGCGACGGCAACCACGTTATCACCAACGCGCATGTTTTGCCGCCCCCGCTTGATTCGGAGAATCACGAGGCGCTCGCCGTATTTTCTGGCGAAGGCGATCAGGCAAAGGCGCGCACCGCGACGGCTGTCAGCATAGACCCCAAGCATGACCTGGCGCTGCTCAAGATCAGCGGCCCTCCATTGCCCGTATTGCATCTTGACGGCGGCGCAAGGGAGGGCGAGTCTCTGGCCTTTACCGGATTCCCCATCGGCATGGTGCTGGGCCTCTATCCCGTGACCCACAGGGCAACCCTGTCGGCCATCACGCCCATCGTGATACCGGCGGCCAATGCAAGCCAGCTGAATGCAAAATCGATCAGGCAGCTCATGACGCCCTTCTCGGTGTATCAGCTCGACGCGACGGCCTATCCCGGCAACAGCGGCAGCCCGCTTTATGAGCCTGAAAGCGGAAGGGTGGTGGGTGTGGTGAACATGGTGTTCGTCAAGGACACCAAGGAGCATGTGCTCTCCGAGCCAAGCGGCATCGCCTATGCGATACCCGGCGCTTACATCGCCAGCCTCATCAGGGAGGCTGGCCTCAATCCCTGATGGTTCTCCAAAACAGATTCCAGCATTGTTGCAGTGGGTTTGCGAATCGGCGATACTCGGGCCGGATGAGCATGCGACCGTTTTAATTTCATTGAAAGGTATCGGAATGTTTCAAGGCACGGAAAGGGTGGTATCGGTAGTGGGTCTGGGTTACGTCGGGCTGCCTGTGGCGGTCGCCTTCGGCAAGATCAGGAAGACGGTGGGATTCGACATCAACTCGACACGGATTGCGGAACTGAAGAGCGGGCATGACAGGACATGCGAGGTGGAAAGCGCAGACCTTGCCGCTGCCGACATCCTCTTCACCGACAAGATCGAGGAATTGAAGCTCGCGAATTTCCACATCGTGGCCGTTCCCACCCCCGTGGACGATGCAAACCAGCCTGACCTGACCCCCGTGCACAGGGCATCCGAAACCGTCGGCCGCGCATTGAAGCCAGGAGACATCGTCGTCTACGAGTCCACGGTCTATCCGGGTGTCACGGAGGACGAGTGCGTGCCGATACTGGAAGCGCATTCCGGCCTCAAGTGCGGCGTGGATTTCAAGGTGGGCTACAGCCCCGAACGGATCAATCCGGGCGACAAGGAGCATACCTTCACCAGGATCAAGAAGGTCGTGTCGGGCCAGGATCAGGAATCCGCGGAGATCGTCGCCGAAGTCTACGGCTCAGTCGTGACCGCGGGCGTGTTCCGCGCGACAAGCATCAAGGTGGCGGAAGCGGCCAAGGTGATCGAGAACACCCAGAGGGACCTCAACATCGCGCTGATGAACGAGCTCTCGCTGATCTTCGACAGGATGGGGATAGACACCAACGACGTGCTAGAGGCGGCGGGCACGAAGTGGAACTTCCTGAAGTTCAAGCCGGGGCTTGTCGGCGGGCATTGCATAGGCGTCGATCCCTATTACCTGACGCACAAGGCGGAGAGGCTGGGCTACATTCCCCAGGTGATATTGTCAGGGCGCCGCATCAACGATGGCATGGGCAAGTTCATCGCGCAAAGGACGGTGAAGGAGATGATACGCGCAGGCCACAACGTGCTGGGAAGCACCGTGACCGTGCTTGGCCTGACCTTCAAGGAAAACTGCCCCGATCTCAGGAACTCCAAGGTGATCGACATCATTCGTGAGCTGCAGGATTACGGGATCAACGTCCAGGTGCACGACGCGCTTGCGGATTCAGACGAGGCCGTGCATGAATATGGCGTAAAGCTTACTCCCTTCTCCGACCTGAAGCCCGCCTCCGCGGTCGTCGCAGCCGTCTCCCATGCGCAATACTGCGCGTTCACGCCGGAGCAGCTGATCGCTTTGACGACCGGGAATCCGGTGCTGATAGACGTGAAGAGCATCTACGATCCTGCAGCCTGCCGCGCCGCCGGAATCCGCCTCTGGCGCCTCTGACGGACTGGGAAATCAGATGAGTGCATACGATGAAGTAAAGTCGGGCCTGCTGCTTGCGCCCAAAAAATGGCTGGTCACCGGGGTTGCCGGATTCATCGGCTCCAATCTTCTGGAAACCCTGCTGAAGCTGAATCAGACCGTGATAGGGCTGGACAACCTGTCGACCGAGGACGGGAGGAATCTCGGCCGGGTCGAGCCGCTCGTCACACCCGAACAGTGGAAGAACTTCACTTTCATCAAGGGGGACATCTGCGATCTGGACTGCTGTCGCAGCACCTGCGAGGGCGTGGATTACGTGCTGCACCAGGCGGCCTTGGGCAGCGTGCCGCGTTCGATCGCCGATCCCGTGACCACCAATGCAAGCAACATCACGGGTTTTCTCAACATGCTGGTCGCGGCAAAGGATGCAGGGGTTGCGCGTTTTGTCTATGCGGCCTCGAGTTCGACCTATGGTGACCATCCAGGCTTGCCCAAGGTGGAGGACAGGATAGGCAAACCGCTCTCCCCCTATGCAGTCACGAAATACGTGAACGAACTCTATGCGGATGTTTTTGCCAGGACCTATGGCTTCAGGGCCACGGGCTTGCGCTATTTCAACGTGTTCGGGCCGCGCCAGAATCCCAACGGTGCCTATGCGGCGGTGATGCCGAAGTGGTTTTACAGCATGCTGCACGGCGAGCCGGTCTACATCAACGGCGACGGGGAGACGAACCGGGACTTCTGCTATGTGGACAATGCGGTACAGGCCAACCTTCTGGCCGCCTGCACCAGCAACGAGGAAGCGCTGGGCCAGGTCTACAACGTCGCCTTTGGCGAGACCACGACGCTGAACCAGCTCTTCGGCCTAATACGCGACCAGCTTCTAGAAAAGAAATCCGGCCTGGTGATTCCGGACCCCGTCTACCGGGACTTCAGGGAAGGCGATGTGCGCTATTCCTTGGCCGACATCGGAAAGGCGAAGAGGCTCCTGGGCTATGATCCGAAGCATTCGGTGAGAAGCGGACTCGAGATCGCCGCGAAGTGGTATATCGAAAGCCTCGGCTGATCAGTCGTGGTGCTGGGCGAACCACTGCTCCAGCATCACCATCACCCAGATCAGCGTCCCGTAATATCCGGAGTGGTTCTCTGCGTGCAGCCTCGTGATCTCGTCGATGAATTCCGGGCGGAAGATGCCGCGCTTTTTCAGGCTCCCGAGGCTGTCTTTTGACAGCGCCTGCAGCGTCTTGTCGTTCTTCAGCCATTCCCCGAAAGGCAGGCCGAAGCCGTGCTTGCTCTTGGTGAGGATCTCATCGGGCAGATAGCCGCGCAATGCCTCCTTGAAGAAGTAGCGCAGCTTCGTTCCCTTGAGTTTCAGCCCGGGTTCCAGCCTCGCTGAAAACGCGACGACGCTGTCGGCGAGCATGGGGAAGGCCACATCTATCCCTGCAAGTTCGCAGGTCTTGACGACCTTGGGCAGATCGTTGTCGGCCAGCGTGAACTTCAAGTCGAGCGCAAGCATGCGGTTGAGCATGGTCTTGGCCTCCGCGCCGTGGTAGGTCTGCTCCAGAAGCTTGAGCGGGTTTTGGGTGTCGACCTGTTCCAGGAATTCCGGAGAGAACACGTTGGCAGGGCCGAGGCGCTCCAGAAGATTGTAGGTTTCCAGTCTTCCCGGCATGGCAACGGAAGCCTGGGCGATATAGCTCTTGGCCTTCCTGAGGAGTGCTACGCTTTCGGGAAGCCTGGCGCCCAGAGGTTCGATTGCCCGATGACGCAGGGCGGCGGGGATGGAGTCGTAGAGCGAGAATATGCGCTGCTTTGCATAGCGCGCATTGCCGCCGAACAGTTCGTCTCCGCCATCGCCTCCCAGGAGGCGCTCTATGCCGTCCGCCTTTGCAAGCTTCGCGCAGTAGTAGGCGGGCATGGCTGAAGCATTGCCGAATGGCTGATCGTAGACGGAGGCGATTTCCGGAATCGCCTGGGCGACATCCTCTGGCGTCACGTAATACTCGTGGTGCTGCGTGCCGAAATGCTTCGATGCAATGCGCGCATATTCCATCTCGTCGTAGCCTTCCGCCTCGAATCCGATGGAATAGGTGGGGGCGGCCTTCCCTGTCACTTCCCCCAGCATGCCTGCGAGTGTCGAGCTGTCCGTGCCACCGCTCAGGAAGGCGCCGGTCTTCGCTCCCCTCGAACAGCGCTCCACCGATTGCAGCAGCGTGCTCAAAAATTCCGCCTTGAGCACCTCGAATGGCGCCTTCTCGTGTTCGATGAAGCGCATTTTCCAGTAGGTCCCGATCTTTGCCTTTCCGTCCCTGAAGCTGAGGTATTCCCCCGGGAGAAGATGATGCAGCCCGAGATAGATGGATTCGGGGCCGGGCACCATGTGAAAGTAGACGTAATCGTAAATGGCCTGCCTGTTGAGTTCCGGTTTGACGAGCCTGTTGATCGCCTTGAGCGTCGAGCCGAACACCAGAACACCGTCCTTGAAGCTGTATGCCAGGGGACATATTCCGCTTCTGTCGATCGCGAGGTGGGCCTGGCCCTCTCCTTCATCCAGTATGGCCGCTGAAAATGCGCCCGATATCCTCTCGAATATCGACGCGCCGTGTTCGGCATACCCTTGAGCCAGCGCATGGGCCGCACCTTCGGTTTCCGCCAGCGTTTCGAACTTTGCATCGCGAAATTCCGGGCTTCCAGAAATCGCGGCAAGCACGCCTTCCATGGATGCGATCGAGCCCGGCTTGCCGGCTGCAATTGCGCCATTGCTCCCGGTCAGGGTGTCGAATAGTGCGTCATCTGACCGGCTTAGCGCCGATGCCATGGCCTCTATGGTTTGCTTGGAGCCATCCTTCAGGCCGAACCACCCGCATATGCCGCTCATACCAGCACCTCCGCGGCAGCCGGGTGGCTCAGGAAGGCGGCGGGGCTTGCGGTTTTTCCATATGCGCCGGACTGGAATATGACGACAAGGTCGCCGACATCGGCCTTTGACATTTCCATCCTGTCTGCGAGCAGGTCAAGGGGGGTGCAAAGGGGACCCACGACGGACACGGTCTCGAGCTCGTCGGCGTTCATCCTGTTGCCTATCGCAACCGGATAGTTCTTGCGTATCACCTGGCCGAAGTTTCCGGATGCGGCAAGATGGTGGTGCAGCCCGCCGTCGGTGACGAGAAAGACCTGGCCGCGGGATATCTTCCTGTCGACGATGCGGCAGACATAGATTCCCGCCTCACCTGTCAGATAGCGGCCCAGTTCGATGACGAGCTGCGCTTCGGGCAGCGCCTTTTTGATTCTGGGAAGCTGATCGGCCAGGCGTTCGCCTATCAATGAGATGTCGAGCGGCGCCTCCCCGGGGAAATAGGGTATGCCGAAACCGCCCCCGATATTGAGCAGTCTGACGGCGCCCGGCGCGTCCTGTGCGAGCCTGATCGCAAGCTCGACCGATTTTTCCTGGGCTTCGATGATGGATTCGGCCTTCAGGTTCTGCGAGCCGCTGAAGATGTGAAAGCCCATGAAATCGAGAGGAAGCTGAGCCATGCGCTTCAGCATGGCGGGAACGCGCTCGGCATCGACCCCGAACTGCTTGGGGCCGCCGCCCATCTTCATGCCGGAGGACTTGAGTTCGAAATCGGGATTGACCCGCACCGCGACCTTTGGGCGGTATCCGAGGGACAGGCCTATGCGGGCGGCACTTTCCATTTCCCTTTCCGATTCCAGGTTGATCACGATGCCGGCCGCAATCGCGGAGGCAAGTTCGCTATCCGTCTTTCCCGGTCCTGCAAAGCTGATGTTTTCAGCAGGAGTCATGGTGTCAAGGGCGACCTGCATCTCGCCGCTCGATGCGACATCCAGGCCGTCGACCAGGGTTGCCATGTGTTGCACCACGGCCGGCATGGGATTTGCCTTCATCGCGTAATGAACATGGATTCCATCCGGCAGGTTTTCCCTGAGGTGCCTGACTCTTGCCGTCAGCAGGGCGCGGTCATAGGCAAAAAAGGGGGTTTTGCCGACGCGGCAGGCAAGACGTGTCAAGGGCAGGCCGCCGACCTCGAGGCAGTCGTTTTTGATCTGGAAAGCGCTTGGCGGGAAATGGACAGGCTTGGTTGTCGTCATCTTGTCTTTCTTGATCTTGTCGGAATCTAGTCTATTTCAACGCCTTCCATCAGGCAAGGCCGTCTTGGCGCCGGTCTTCGACAGGTTGCCGACCAGCCTCAGCGAGAAGCGCAGCGAAGACCTGTCCCAGGGCGTGAACCTCGGCAGCTGGAAGAGGTCACTTTTTTTGTGGGCCACACCGGCAGCCGTCGAGACTGCCGCATCGAAACCCAGCTCCTTCACGATGGTTGCATGCTCTGCAAGATAATCCCTGTCAGGCTTTCCGTTGGGGTAGGCGAAGAGGCGGACGGGATTTCCGGTCAGCGCTTCGAGGTATTCCTTTCCGTTCAGGATTTCCGTCCTTGCGGTCTCCCGATCGACGCTGGCAAGGATGGGATGATTGACGGTATGGCCGCCTATCTCCATGCCCGAATCGGAAAGAAGTTTCACCTGCTCGTCTTCCATCATCAGGCGCGCTGGCGTATCGATTCCGGTCAGGCTTCTTATCTCCTCGGCCAGTTCCTGACGAAGCACCGGTTCCTTGTATTTGAGGCTGGACAGGATGCTCCCGATGGCAAGGCGTTTTTCTGCAACCGTCTGCACGGGCAGCTCATCCAGCCCGAGTGACGGGAGGCTCAGGGTTTTCCTGTCGGTCATCCTGATGCATTCGATGACGCTGTCGTTAAACATGATGCCGCCGTTGAGATAGCCAGTCGCGATGAAGAAGGTTGCGGGTATTTTGCGTTTTTTCAGGATGGGGAGCGCGATCTCGGCATTGTCCGCATAGCCGTCGTCGAAGGTGATGCAGGCGGCCCTTGCCGGCAGTGTGCCGGATTTCAGTCTTTCGACCGCTTCGCTCAGCGGAATGACGTTGAATATCCTGGAGACCTGCCTCATCTGGGCGTCGAACCTTGCGCCGTCCACTTCCGAGGGAAACAGAGGATCTTGCTCTCGCAGCACCCTGTGATAGATCAGGATGGAAAGTCGTGCATTCTTTCCCGGGGGCGAGAGCAGTGTTCCAGGTATTTTCAGGGCAAGATCCATTGCTTCCATGAGCACGCTTGGTTTCACACGATGAGTTTGCCATTCTAGCCTGTCAGGCGCACCAAGTATATCGAGAGCCCCCGTCTGATGCCTGCAATTTGCGATATACTCGGCGCCGATCCCATCAAACTTCTCAAGGAGTATGCCATGCCGATAAGTCGTAGCAGGAATCGCCGATTTGTTTCCTTGTTGATGATGGCGCTGCTTGCCGGCGCGATTTCCTCTGGCTGCAGCAAGACCAAGACGAGCCAGGACTACCTTGCAGACGCACAGTCCTATCATGCAAAGGGCGACGACAAGTCGGCCGTGATCCAGCTCAAGAATGCATTGCAGAAGGATGCGAACAATGGAGACGCGCGCTACCTCTTGGGCACGATATACAGCAATGCCGGCAATCTGGCGGCCGCGGAGGACGAGCTGCACAAGGCGCTGTCCAATGCGAAGGACCGGGAAAAGGTGCAGAATGCGCTGGGCCAGATATATGTCCAGCGCGGGGAGTTCCAGAAGATCATAGACGAGATGAAGGTGGATCCTGCGCTGAAGGGTGATGAGCTCGCAGCGCTTCTGGTGCTGCGCGGCGATGCCTATCTCGGCCTGAACAGGCTGGCGGATGCGGGATCTTCCTATGCGGACGCACTGAAGGCGGTGCCAGGTTTTGCCGATGCGGTGCTGGGGCAGGCGCGTCTTGCCGCTGCAAGCAACAAGTTCGACGAGACGATGAGGCTGATCGACCAGGTGATCGCAGGAAAGCCCGACTACGTCAAGGCGTGGCTGATGAAGGGAGACATGCTGCGCCTGAAGGCCGATCCTGAAGGCGCGGCAAAGGCCTACAACGAAGTTCTGAAGGTGGACGGCAACAACATCGCCGCGCATGTGAACCTCGCCTCCATCGCCCTCGACGAGAACAAGCTCGATCAGGCGCAGAAGGAGATCGACGCGCTCGCCAAGATACAGCCCAACAATCTCATGGGCAAGTATCTGCATGCGATGCTGCAGTTCCGCGAGAAGAAATTCGCGGCCGCGAAGGATGATCTCGAGCAGGTGCTTAAGGGTGCGCCTGACCACATGCCCAGCCTCCTCTTGATGGGTGCGGTCAGCCTCGAGCTGGGCTCCCTGGAAGTCGCCCAGAAGGATCTCGGGCGCTACGTCGGCGCATTCCCGAACAACGCCTATGCAAGAAAGCTGCTCGCGCAGACTTTCCTCAAGATGAAGCAGCCTGAGGATGCATTGAAGACCCTGGATCCTCTGCTCAGTGGCAAGAATGCCGACATGCAGGCCAGCATGATTGCTGCCGATGCCTATACGCAGGCAGGACAGTATGGCAAGGCAGTGCAGTATCTCGAGAAGGTGGCCGCGAGCAATCCCAAGGATGCGCAACTGCGCATGCAGCTGGGCCTGGTTCGCCTGCAAGGCGGTCAGACCGACCAGGCGATCGCCGATCTCGAAGCGGCGGCAAAGCTGGATCCTGGCAAGCTCGAGGCACAAAACGCGCTGGCCCTGACCTATATCGGCAGGAAGGATTACGACCGGGCCCTTTCGACGATACAGCTCATGCTGAAGAAGGATCCGAAGAATCCTGCGACCTTCAATCTGCAGGGCGCGGCCTATGTCGGAAAGAACGACGTGGCGGGTGCCAGGAAGAGCTTCGAGGCTGCGATGGCAGCCTCCCCCGGTTATGTGCCTGCGGCAATCAACCTGGGGCAGCTCGAGATGAAGGACAATCCCGATGCCGCCAGGAAACTCTTCGAGGGCGTGCTGAACACGGACAAGAAGAATGTGCAGGCGATGCTCTATCTCTCGGCGATCGCGAAGAATGCCGGAAACGAAAAGGAATTTCTCGACTGGCTCGAGAAGGCGACCAAGGCCGACCCCGCAGCCTTGCAGCCCTGGAGCATGCTGACTGGCTATTACCTGCAGAAGAAGGATCAGAAGGAAGCCCTTTCCCATGCTGAAGGTGCAGCGAATGCAAATCCCAAGAGCCCCGAGGCGCTCGATCTTCTGGGCGGCACACAGCTTGCGATCGGCAAGAACGACGATGCGGTCGCCACCTACAAGAAGCTTCTCGAGCTGGTTCCCCGCTCGCCGCTCGCCAATTACAAGCTGGGCGTTGCGCTTTCTTCAGGCAAGGATGCGGATGCGGCGGCGAGCGCCTTTGCGCGCGCGCTGGAATTGAGGCCGGGATTCGTCGAGGCGGCCGATGCGCTGGTCGGCCTCTACATCAAAACCGGAAAATATCCCAAGGCGCTGAAGGTCGCGACCGATTTCCAGCAGCGTTTCCCCAAGGCCGCGGAAGGATACCTTCTGGAAGGCGATGTCGCGATGGCGCAGAAGGAGTTCGAGAAGGCGTCCGCCGCATATGGAAAGGCGCAGGCTGTCGACAAGACCACGGTGGGCGCGATCAAGCTCCACGGCGCGATGACGGCCGACGGCAAGTCGAAGCAGGCGGATGCGGGCATGCTGCAATGGCTGAACGCCCATCCCAAGGATGTGCTGGCCAGAAGCTACCTGGGGGACGCATTCCTGAGGGAAGGCAATGCGGAACAGGCGAAAGCGCAGTATCAGGCGGTGCTGCAGATACAGCCTGACAATGTCGTCGTGCTCAACAATCTGGCCGTGCTGTATCAGAAGTCGGACGAACCGAAGGCGGAAGAGATGGCAAGGCATGCCTACAAAATCGCGCCGAACAATCCGGCAGTCCTCGATACTTTGGGCTGGATACTGGCCGGAAAACCGGACGTGAAGGAGGCGCTCGACATCCTGCAGAAGGCGGTTTCCCTGGCTGCCGATGCGCCCGATATCCGTTACCACTACGCGGCTGCCCTTGCCAGGTCGGGAGACAAGGCCCATGCCAAGGAAGAGCTCTCGAAACTGGTGTCGTCCGGCAAGAGCTTCCCGCAGCTCCAGGAGGCGGAAGCGCTGCTTAAAACGCTCTGAGATTCCGCCGGAGGGCGGGATTTCGGAGGATCAGGCCTTGACCCACACCTGCCCCGATGAAATCTTCACGGGGTAGGTGCGTATCGGCTGATCGGCAGGCTCGCAGGTGGGGTTGCCGGTCGCAAGGTCGAAATAGCTGCCGTGCAGCGAGCATTTGATCTTCCCGTCCTTGATGCAGCCAAGATAGAGCGAGTAATCCTCGTGACTGCACATCTCGTCCACGCAGTGGAACTCGCCCATCGAATTGCAGAGCAGAAGCCGCCTGCCGTTGATCACGACGCGCTTCATCTGCTGGGGCTTGAGCTCATCATCCCTCGCGACTGCGACATAGCCCTCCATCACTTCACCCGTTCGGCACTGCGGCCCGAGTCGAGAACGGTGCGTATCTGCGATGCGGCATCATTCAGGCTTTCCGCCTTTCCGACGTGATTCAGGATGATGGCCCCGCTCAGCACCAGGGAGTCGTAGAACGCGCCCTTTTGCCCCTTCAGGGCGGCCATGCCCGCTTCTGCCGCGGCGCGCGCGGTGGCGGGGATGTCGATCGCGGCGACGATCTCGTCCTCGCCTTCGGCTGTTGCGACCGCACCCGGCAGCGGGACGGACCGCACGTCCTGCCTGATTCCCAGCGCTTCAGGGTCGATCGCCACTTCGCTCTCCGGTCCCTTGTCGTGGTAGTGGAAGTAGCGCCCGGGCTGGCGCAGAGAAGGCACGACTCCGCCTTCCACGCCGCGGATGATGCAGGCCGTGTCGAACCCCGCGACGCGCGCGAGCTCCGCATAGATCGGAGGATAGGGCTTGTGCACGAAGCCCGTGATGAAATGCGTCTTCTTGCGCCCCGTTATCGGCTTTGAGAGCACTTCGACCGTGGTCAGCACCTGGCGTTTGATCATCTGGGCGCGCAGGCCTACCAGACCGTGAAGCCCGGGATTGGATTGCGCCTGGTCCAGATAGGTCCAGCCGGTTTTCGGATCCGAAAGGCGGGCCGCCGCCTCCTCGGGCGACAGATCCACGGGGACGCCTGCCGCCTGCAGGATATGGCGCGCGGTCACGCCATACTTCGGGCCCACCTTGTCCAGGCCATGGCTCACGACATGCACGCCGAGTTCTGCGAGCAGCGGCCCCAGGAAGGGGGCGGTCGGCAGGCAGCGGTTGTAGCCGTCGTAGGGGTCGCCTATGTCGACCACTTCATCGACTCCGGCCGCAACGCGCCGGGTCGTCTGAAGCACGGCTTCCAGCACGCCGATGTTCTCGTCCATGGTTTCCCGCTTCATGCGCAGCGCGATGAAGAATATGGCGACCTGCACTGGGTCTATGCGGTTCTCTATGATGGCCAGCGTGCCAAGGCGCGCCTCTTCGCGGCTGATGTCCTTGGAGAGGTCGGGGCCGGTGGCGATGCGCTGGATGATGGAGCGCATCAGCAGTTTCGGATCGGATGGAGTATTCATGGCTGTCCAGTGAGAATAAGCATTTGCTGATTCTGAGCCATTTTTCCCGAAACGGCAACGCGATTTTTCTTCTGCTTCGGTGGAGAGGTGTCAGGACTCGCACTACAATAGCCTCATGCACCAGACAAGGATCATCGAAAACCTTCCGGAAATTCCCGTTGCGGACTGGGATGCGCTCGCAAAGGGGGATCCCCTGCTGTCGCACGCCTTCTTTCTTGCGCTGCAGCAAAGCGGCTGCGCTGAGCCCAGGTATGGCTGGAAGGCGCAGTTTCTCACGCTCTGGGAGGAAGGAAGACTTTCCGGCGGAATGCCGCTTTATTTGAAGACGAATTCCTTTGGCGAACATGTTTTCGATTTCGCATGGGCGGACGCATATCATCGCCACGGCTTGAACTACTATCCAAAGCTCGTCTGCACCGTTCCCTTCACCCCTGTTACGGGAAGAAGGCTGCTTGCCGGATCCGATGATGAGAGAAGGGGCCTGCTTGCTGCCGCGCTGGATTACGCCAGGGAAACCGGTGTTTCCTCGCTGCATCTGCTCTTCCTCGATGAAGCCGATGCAGCCGTGGCTCAGGATCTCGGCATGATGATGCGCCAGGATGTGCAGTTCCACTGGAAAAACGAGGGCTATCGCGACTTCGAGGACTTCCTCTCGACCCTGAGCCGCGACAAGCGAAAGCGCATCAGGCAGGAGAGGAGGCGAGTGATGGAAGCCGGCATCGAATTGCAGTGCGTCCCTGGCGCGGATGCGACGCCGGAACACTGGTCATTCTTCGCATCCTGCTATCTGCACACCCTGGCGCTTCACCGTTCTCCGCACCAGTTGAACGAGGACTTCTTCCAGCGCATAGGGCGGGTGCTTCCTGAAAATGCGCTTCTCGTGATCGCGAGGCGGGCGGGAAAACCCATCGCCAGCGCCTTGAACTATGTGACGCATCATGCGATGTACGGCCGCTCATGGGGGACTTTCGAGTTCCACTCTGGCCTGCATTTCGAGACATGCTACTACCAGGCGATCGAATATTGCATCGCGAAAGGGATAGGGAAATTCGAAGGGGGCGCGCAGGGCGAGCACAAGCTGGCGAGGGGATTTCTGCCGGTGACCACGCGCTCGGCCCACTGGCTTGCGCATCCGCAGTTTTCACGCGCCGTCGAGGATTATCTTTCGCGCGAGACCGATGCCGTCGCCGAATACGTGGACTCCCTGAACGAGCGCAGCCCCTTCAAGGCGCCCCGGTGAGTCCGGCTTTTTCCGGCGGACGGATTTTCGGCCGGATGAAGTCGGCAGCCGGATTTGCGCGGCAGACGATCCGGGATTTCAATGGCAACCACGGCCTGCTTCTGGCTGGCGCGATCGCGTATTATGCGCTGCTCTCCATGGTCCCCTTGCTGACGCTGTCCGCCATCGTGCTTTCGCACTGGATGGACCGGGCGGAACTGCTTGCCGCGATCGGCCATTCCCTGGCGTGGCTCGTGCCGAGCCAGTCCAAGGTTGTCCTTCAGGACATATCCGCATTGCTCGAAAACCAGGCCGAGATAGGTCTGGCGCTGACGGTCACCCTGGTCTTTTTCAGCTCGCTCGCCTTTTCTGTGCTTGAGAAGTCGATGGCGGTGATCTTCTCGCACAGAGAAAATGTGAAGAGCCGCCATTTCCTGGTTTCCGCCATCCTTCCCTATTTTTTCGTGCTTTTGCTCGGGCTTTGCATGCTCGGCATGACCGTGATCTCGGTCACGCTGCAGAGCATGGCGCAGGAGAGCGTGCATTTGCTGGGTCATCACTGGTCTTTGAAGGGCCTGTCCGGGGCATTGCTCTATCTGGCGGGCCTGTTCGTGGAGACCTTCATCCTGGCCATGCTCTATCTCATCCTGCCGACAGGAAGGACGCGCGCAAGCCATGCGCTGATCGGGGGATTCGTCGCGATGTCGCTCTGGGAAGCCATACGCCGCATCCTGATCTGGTATTTTTCCAATCTGTCCAGGGCGAGCATCGTCTACGGGTCGCTCACCACCCCGGTGGTTGCGCTGTTCAGCATGGAGATCGCGGCCACGCTTTTTCTGCTCGGCGCTCAGGTCATCTCGGAATACGAGCGCCTGAAAAAATAGCGCCATCGCGCAGTTCCTTGATTCGCCGTGGCTTAATATCTGTCATATTTTTCCGCTTGCAATATTATCCGATGGCACTACAATTAGCGCCGGCCGCTTAAAAAAATACTATATATAGTGGTTATCCGAATTTCCCGACAAGTCTATAAAAAGGATACGCTCATGCCAAACACCGCTATTCCTGGTTCACTGATATCCCCCGCAGATGTACGCACTGACGACCAATTCGATCAATACAAGGTGATCCGCCGCAACGGCTCCGTGGTGGTTTTCGAGCCCGCGAAGATTTCGATCGCGCTGACCAAGGCGTTCATCGCCGTGAATGGCAGCCAAGCTGCGGTTTCCTCGCGCGTTCGCGAGCTGGTCGAGCATCTGACGCTGGGCGTGGTGCAGGCGCTGATGCGCCGTCAGCCCAACGGCGGAACGCTGCACATCGAGGACATACAGGACCAGGTCGAGCTGGGGCTTATGCGCTCGGGCGAGCACGATGTCGCAAGAGCCTATGTGCTCTATCGCGAGGAGCGCGCGCGCTCGCGTGCCCAGTCTAGGACGCAGCAGCCGGTGCACGTGATCAACGTGACCGGAGAGGATGGCGCGCTGCGCCCGCTGGATCTGGATCGCATCACTGCGGTGGTGCAGGCGGCATGCTCGGGCCTTGGCGACGTGGTGAGCATGGAAACCGTGATCCAGGGCGCGTTGAAGGACATGTACGACGGCATACCCCTGCACGAGGTGCACAAGTGTCTGATCCTTTCCGCGCGCGCGCTGATCGAGAAGGAGCCCGCATACAACTTCGTCACCGCGCGTCTTCTGCTCGACAACATCAGCAGTGAAGTGTTCGGCGAGGACGTGGCGCCCCAGGACGTCGCTACGCGCACCACGGAGTATTTCCCCAAGTTCATCAAGCGCGGCATCGCGGCAGAACTTCTGGACGAGCGCCTGGCGAGCTTCGATCTTGCAAGGCTTGCGGCAGAGCTCGACACATCGCGCGACATGCAGTTCGGCTACCTCGGCCTGCAGACCTTGTACGACCGCTATTTCCTGCACATCCAGGGGACGCGCATCGAGACGCCGCAGATATTCTTCATGCGCGTCGCGATGGGCCTGGCTTTGAACGAGATCGAGCGCGAGGAGCGCGCGATCGAGTTCTACCGCCTGATCTCGAGCTTCGACTTCATGTGCTCGACCCCAACGCTGTTCAATTCCGGATCGCGTCGCTCCCAGCTCTCCTCATGCTATCTCACCACCGTCGAGGACGATCTCGACGGCATCTACGAGGCGATCAAGGACAATGCGCTTCTGGCGAAGTTCGCAGGAGGCCTCGGCAACGACTGGACGCCGGTCAGGGCGCTGGGCGCGCACATCAAGGGCACCAATGGCCAGTCGCAGGGCGTGGTTCCCTTCCTCAAGGTGGTGAACGACACCGCCGTCGCCGTGAATCAGGGCGGGAAGAGGAAGGGCGCGGTCTGCGCATACCTCGAGACCTGGCACCTCGACATAGAGGAGTTCCTGGATCTCAGGAAGAACACTGGCGATGACAGGCGCCGCACGCACGACATGAACACCGCGAACTGGATACCGGATCTGTTCATGAAGCGCGTGATGGAGGGCGGGAACTGGACGCTGTTCTCGCCATCCGACGTGCCCGATCTGCACGATCTCTACGGCCTGGAATTCGAGGCGGCCTACGTCGCATACGAAGCGAAGGCCGCGAGCGGCGAGCTCAAGCTCTTCAAGACCATACCCGCTGCCAGCCTCTGGCGCAAGATGCTGACCATGCTGTTCGAGACGGGGCACCCATGGATCACCTTCAAGGATCCCTGCAACATCCGCTCTCCGCAGCAGCACATGGGCGTGGTGCACAGCTCCAACCTCTGCACGGAGATCACGCTCAACACCAATGCCGACGAGATTGCGGTCTGCAACCTGGGGTCCGTGAACCTGCTCGCCCACCTCTATCCAGCAGGTCACGAGAAGGCAGGGCAGTTCGATCACGACAAACTGCGCCGCACCGTTTCCACCGCGATGCGCATGCTGGACAACGTGATCGACATCAACTACTACGCGGTTGCCAAGGCGCGCAACTCGAACTTCAAGCACCGCCCGGTGGGTCTTGGCATCATGGGCTTCCAGGACTGCCTGCACGCGCTTCGCATGCCCTATGCATCGGAAGCCGCCGTCGAATTCGCGGACCGTTCGATGGAGGCGGTGTGCTATTACGCCTACCTCGCATCGACCGAGTTGGCGGAGGAGCGCGGCCGCTATTCGACTTACAAGGGCAGCCTCTGGGACAAGGGCATACTGCCTCAGGACACGCTGGCACTTTTGCGCGAGGAGCGGGGCGGCTATGTCGACGTGGACATGTCTTTCGTGATGGACTGGGATGCATTGCGTGCGCGCATCAAGCAGTATGGCATGAGGAATTCCAACTGCATCGCGATCGCGCCGACCGCGACCATCTCGAACATCATCGGCGTTTCTGCCTGCATAGAGCCGACCTACCAGAACATCTTCGTTAAGTCCAACCTCTCCGGAGAGTTTACGGTGATCAACGAGTACCTGGTCGCGGATCTCAAGGCGCTTGGAATATGGGACGAGGTGATGGTCTCCGACCTCAAGTACTTCGACGGCAGCCTGGCCAAGATAGACCGCGTGCCTTCCGAGCTTCGCGATCTTTATGCGACCGCATTCGAGGTCGAACCGAAGTGGCTGATCGAGGCTGCATCGCGCCGCCAGAAGTGGATAGACCAGGCGCAGTCCCTGAACATCTACATGGCGGGCGTCTCTGGCAGGAAGCTCGACGAGACCTACAAGCTCGCCTGGGTGAGGGGACTCAAGACGACCTATTACCTGCGCACGCTGGCTGCGACATCCGCGGAGAAATCAACGGGACGTGCGGGCACGCTCAATGCGGTCGCGGTTTCGCCGGAAGCGCAGGCCGAAGGCACGCAGTTCTGCTCGATCGACAACCCCGAATGCGAAGCATGCCAGTAGGCATGGCGCGTTCAGGAAGCTATAAAACAAACAGACTAGACAATTTTCAAGGGGAAAACATGCTGACATTCGACGATGAAATCACGACCAACGCGATACCATCCGGAGTTCTCGATGCATTCAAGGGGGAGAAACCGCAAGCGCCAGAGGCGAACAGCGGCCGCATCCGCGTCGAGGACAAGCGCATCATCAACTGCCAGGCCGACGTGAACCAGCTCGTCCCTTTCAAGTACAAGTGGGCATGGGAGAAATACCTGGCCGCCTGCGCGAACCACTGGATGCCTCAGGAAGTGAACATGACTGCGGACATCGCGTTGTGGAAGAGCGACAAGCTCTCGGAGGACGAGCGCCGCCTGGTCAAGCGCAACCTGGGCTTTTTCACCACGGCAGACAGTCTCGCCGCGAACAACATCGTGCTTGGAACCTACCGCCACATCAGCAATCCCGAGTGCCGCCAGTTCCTTCTGCGCCAGGCATTCGAGGAGGCGATCCACACGCACGCATACCAGTACATCGTCGAGAGCCTGGGCGTGGACGAGGGCGAGATCTTCAACATGTACCACGAAGTGTCCTGCATCAGGGACAAGGACGAATTCCTGCTGCCTTTCATCGACGTGTTGACCAATCCGGAGTTCAAGACCGGGACGGTCGAGGCTGACCAGGCACTGCTGAGGAGCCTGATCGTCTTCGCCTGCATCATGGAAGGTCTGTTTTTCTACGTGGGCTTTGTGCAGATTCTGGCCTTGGGCCGCCAGAACAAGATGACCGGTGCCGCGGAACAGTACCAGTACATTTTGCGCGACGAATCCATGCATCTGAACTTCGGTGTGGACGTGATCAACCAGATCAAGCTCGAGAATCCGCACCTCTGGACGCCGGAATTCAGAGAGGAAATCCGCGGCCTCATCCAGAAGGGGGTCGAGCTCGAATACGCCTATGCCGAGGACACGATGCCGCGCGGCGTGCTGGGTTTGAATGCCAGCATGTTCAAGGAATACCTGCGCTTCATCGCGAACCGCCGCTGCCAGCAGATCGGCATCGACATCCTTTATCCGGGGGCGACCAATCCTTTCCCCTGGATGTCCGAGATGATCGACCTCAAGAAGGAGAAGAACTTCTTCGAGACGCGCGTGACCGAATACCAGAGCGGCGGGTCGCTCTCCTGGGATTAAAACGAAAGAGGCGCGCAAGCGCCTTTTTCATTAGCGGTGTTCGCATTTCTTTGCTAAGGAGCTACCCATGATTTCGTCTTCGACGTCAAGCGACCTATTTGGGGGAAGAACAACCCCCGCAATTCGGACCGTATTACTGGTTGCTTTTCTAATATGGACCAAGGACCCAGCTATCGCGCAACAACCGAACGCGCAATACGTTTCAGAAAGGGATTTCGAAAGTAAAGCTGATGCGGATAAGCACGCTAAATTGATAGAAAAATTGGATGCCTTGCGTGGAAAGACTTTTTGGTATCAGCCAAAACCAGATGCAATTTCAAAAATCGAGTTCCTCGAACCAAGCAAAGATGGCGACGTCCCCGCATATCCATATGAAAACAAATTTGTTGTCGAAACTGAAACAAGTTTCACTGTGACCGGCTATGAGGCAGACAAAGACGACAGGTACTATTTAAGGTTGGAGTTCCCGGATGAGAAAATTGGATACCTGGGTGTATATATCCTCGCAACTATGTCGCCTGATGAATATCCGGCGATAGAACATTTATACCCTGGCAGAGGAAATGCCAACGACTTTGAAGAATACATATTCTCTCGACCACCGCAAGAGATTTTCGCAGCCGAAAAAAAGGCGGCTGCAGAACGTAAGGCGAAGCAGGCCAAAGCTAATGCGGAGTGGAAGGCCCGAGGCGGTGTCACAGTTGGTATGACTACAATACAAGTGCTCAACTCGAATTGGGGAAAGCCGGAAAAAGTTAATCGTACCGTCACTCAGAACGGGACGAATGAACAATGGGTGTACGGTGGTAACAACTATCTATATTTTGAGAACGGCAAGTTAACGGCTATACAGAATTAGTAGAACCGTTGTTGCACTTAACTGTGTGAATCTGCGATGCATAACCCATCACTCCACCCAATAATACGGGGTCGGGTCTAGCTATGAAGCATAGTTGCATCTGTTTTAATGTCTTTCGTGCTTGCGTGATCGAATCAGTATGAATGTTTCGCGGGGGATTGAAAGTCACAGGGCTGGCGCTACGGGGGCGCGAGATGAGCGCTGATGCATCGCGGAACTGGTTCGATCGGGGAGGCGAAGCATATGCGCGCTTCAGGCCGGTTTATCCGGACAGGCTCGCCAAATTTCTGGTCTCCGCATCTCCAGATAAGCGCCTTGCACTGGACGTCGGCTGCGGAAGCGGACAGCTTGCGCTTTTACTTGCAGAAAACTTCGAGCGCGTCGTCGGGATAGATCCCAGCGCCGACCAGCTGGCGCATGCCGCTCAACACGAGAGGGTCGAATACCGGTGTGCGGCTGCAGAGAGGCTGCCATTGCCCGATGGCAGCGTGAGCCTCGTTGCAGCGGCGCAGGCCGCCCACTGGTTCGACCTGCCCGCCTTCTATGAGGAGGTCAGGCGGGTTTGCGTGCCGGGCGGCGTGCTGGCCTTGATCAGCTATGGCGTGCCTCGCCTTGAGACGGGATTGAACGAGCGTTTCATTCATTTCTACCGTGAAGAGATCGGCCCATTCTGGCCGCCCGAAAGAAAGCTGGTCGATGAGGGTTATGCAGGAATCGGTTTCCCATTCCCTGAGTTTTCCGCGCCAACCATGAGCATCGATCTGCAATGGAGTCTTTCCGAATTGCTGGGTTACATCTCGACCTGGTCCGCGGTGCGCCGTGCGAGGGAAGAGGGAAGGCGGGAAATCCTCTTGAACTTTGCAAAGGAGATGGAAAAGCTCTGGGGAGATGACGATGAGCGGCGCAGCGTTGAATGGCCCGTCAACATGCGCATCGGAAAACTTGAAAGATCCTCAAGAAACACTTCTGTCTGATATCTGACAGTCTCATTCTGTACCCATGCGGTTGCGCCGCATTCCCTTCTGGAAGCATGACCATGCTGGGGAAATCCCTGTGACCATAAGATTATGTATGAAGCAAAAATCAGGATTGTCCGATGTCGCTTCAGTACTTCATTAAATATTATTAATCGTGCATTTGCTGATCTGCCCATAGGGTTTGTTTTAGCCGTTAAACGACGAGGAGTCTAGGGAAACGCCGAATAAGTATGCGCATGGCGCAACACATTCTCTGGCGTGACTGAATTTTCGAATATTTGATCAATTTTCATCGATTACCTTGCCTCTGTGAGGCTCGAATGGGGATTTATCCCCT
>JAJZTF010000023.1 GCA_021821945.1 Pseudomonadota bacterium | reverse complement strand
TCGCCAAGCATGGTAACCACATTCCGACACCCCGAGAGACCGGCACATCAACGCTACCGCATAGTTCTGTCGCATGGATTCAATCTGGCGATATTTCACCGCGACCCCTTCGCGAAATACGCCGTGCTTTCCTAAGAAACACATTCATCTAGTAGCGAATTTTGCGGTTGTAGAATCAAACCAAACTGTGCTGCACGGCGGTGCAGCTGTTTGATCACACGATCTCGATATTGCTGCTCATAATAATCAGCACCGGGATCGTTGTAGTTAATGCCAAACCGCATCGCATTGTAAAACAGTATGGCAATCTTACGAGCCGTTGCCGTTACTGCTTTAGCATTACCAATGCGCGCCGCCAGTCGCCGGTAAAATGCGCCCAGCGCCGTATTGGTACGTCCGACTGTAACCGCCGCCAACCGTAAAGCAACGGTCACTCGATTACTGGTCTTACGAGTATGTGCCGACAGCACCTTGCCGCCGCTGATTTTACAACCTGGCGAGAGTGTTAACCATGAGGTGAAATGCTTTGCTGTCTTCCATCGGGATAGGTCAGTGCCGCATTCGGCTATCAGTCGCAAGGCAAGAAATGGACCGATACCATGAATTTGCGTCAGATCGGTTCCGGCTAATTGATACATGGCAGAGCGAACATCAAAGTTAACATCGTTTGGCTGCTTGGTGCGGTGACGTGCTTTGGGAAGCGGCGTCTCCGGAATTTGTCGAGTGGCATTCAGCGCTGCAACGACTTGCTCAATTTGTATATCGCACTCAGCCACACATTGTTGATAGAAATCGTAGAGCGCGAGTGCCTGCTTTAATGCAAACACATGCTCGGGTTGATAGTTGCCCACGAGTGCAGCACGTACCGTTTCAATTGTGGCCTTGCAACGAACGTCGCGCATCGCAGCCAACACATCCGGATTATGCTCACCCGCAACAATGGCGCGAATAATCTGCATACCTGTCACGCCAGTAATATCGCTGATGACATGCTGCAGTTGCAGATTCATAAAAGTCAGTGCTTTCTGCATATGCTGGATATGTGATGCCGCATAATCCAAATGCCGTTCGCGTGAACGCAAATAAGCCCTCAGTGCCGCAATTTCACGCCCAGGTCGAAAGCTTGCCCGCAGTAACCCACAGGCGTGGAGCCTTTGCAGCCATTGCGCATCGCTTACATCGCTCTTTCTGCCTGGCACGGCACGCGCTTCACGTGCGTTGGCCAGAATGACATTGATGCCGCGCGATTCAAGAACCTCGTATGCGGCAACCCAGTAAACACCAGTCGACTCCATCGCTACGGTCTGGATGCCAATCTCAATCAGCCAATCTGCCATCCGCAGCAAATCACTCGTAAATGCCTGAAACGTTCGTACAGGCTCATCACACAGGTCAGAACCAACTGCAACAACGTGAAACCGTGAACCTATATCGATACCTGCGGCAAATTCGTTAATAATTGGCAGCCCATTGGGCTTGGTTTTACTTTTGGACATGATCCACCTCCTGAAGAATAAAACGCAGGACGGGGGTCTCGGATTAAATCAATTTCCTAAACGGGGTCACCAATAGGTGCCGCCACAGAAGGGTCCGCAGTTTCCCCTGGGCCATGTTTTTTGACGGGGTAGAAACCTCCAAGAAGCAGGCGGCCACTGTCCACGCGTTACATCAGTGTACTCGCCAGTGTTTCTATGCATAAGGGACGCGGCGAGCCGTGTGGGCGGTTTTTTAGGAAATCGCGCTCCATCTTGGTTTCCGCCAATTCCCGTTTCAGCCTGGATAACTCCATTTCCATTTCGGTAACCGGCTTCTGATTCTTGCCAACCGATGCCAGCTTCCCGTTCTTGGATGCCAACACCCAGTTATTCAGTGAAGACTTCGGTATCGACAACCGCTTGGCAATCTCGGCAACCGACAGCCCACTTTCCTGATATGTCCGTACCGCCTGTTCCCTGAATTCCGGACTGTATTCCGCTTTCGGTAATTTCTCCATTTTAATCCTCCGTTTCTTCCTATATTTTACGAAACGTTGGACTCTTTGAAATTCAGCTTACGTCACTGACTCAACTATTGGAACTCGGCACATTGAGCAGTATGAATGGGCTGGTGATCGGCCCGAACTTAAAAGACTGTTTGCCGTATTCAAGGGACTGATGGAAGCCGAACCGCCTTCTGGTAAATCTCCACAGGAACTTGATCCAGTTGCATTGCCGCTATCCGAGGATGCAAAGAACCTGGCGGTCGCAGCAAACAATCGGTTTGAAACGCTGATGGCGCGAGGCGCAGACCTTGCAGAACTTCGAGATCGCACCAGTAAGGCGGTCGAGAACGCTTGCCGGATTGCTGGTGTACTCGCGGTGATCGAAGGCGGATTGTCAGCCAAAGAGATTGCTAGGAACCACCTGGAGCGCGGTCTTAAACTCATTCAATGGTATCTGGCAGAAACCCTGCGAATACGCGGCGCTGCTACAGTCCCGCAATCGGTTCTGGATGCTGAGATGTTATCGGCATGGCTTCATTCCAGAGATATGAGGTTGTTTAGATCAACACAAGTTTTGAATGGAGGCCCGAACCAGCTTCGCAACAAATCCCGATTGATGGCGGCAATAAACGAGCTGGTCGATAACGGGTATCTCGTTGCAAATGAGAAGGGAACGCTGGTCGATGGCGTCGCAGCCACCAAATCATGGAGGGTGATCCATGTGGTTTAACCCTGCTGAACTTGTGAAATTAGAAATCCCACGGGCTGCGATTCCTGCGATTCCTGCGACTTTTCAGACGGAAATTACAGAAAGCCCTGAAGAAATCGCAAAAATCGCGAAAATCGCAACGGCCCAGAAACTGGAAACGCTCACGGATCGTCGGCGCGAGGAAAACAGGCTGAAGGCAATCGCGCTGATGAACGCATCGCCTGATACCCCCAGGGGCATCTATGTTGACGATCAGATTGATCCTGACAACATCGTTCTGTTCGTGGCTGTGAGGTCGTACATGCAGACCTGCGAACTGCTAATACCAAGGTCGAAATATGATCCGTTCAAGCTGCTGGAACTGATCGAGCGACTGAACGCGAAAGTGAACAGTCAAAACCAGCAACGGCCCGGCTTCGCATGGCATCGTGAACTCAAACGCAACACTTTTAGCGATAACGAACTTTTGGAGGTTTGACAGCATGGCGAACGGTTGGACACCAGAACGGCGAGCAAGGCAGGCAGAGTTAATCCGTCAATGGAAGCCCTGGACGCGCTCTACGGGGCCGCGAACGGCTGAAGGCATGGCAACATCATCAATGAACCGTCAGCGCAGCCTGGATGCAGCCAAAGCTGAAATTGAACGAGCTGCGCAGGCCTTGCGCGAGGCAAGGGAGAAGCTGGCGCGATTAACGCGATAATTCCCGACAAGAGCGTAGGGGTGGTAACCGTTACCACCCATTCTTAAAGTGTGGATGTAAACAGTTTACAAAACTCCCCGCAAACCCGCATTCCGCCTGGGTCGCATTTGAAACTCACCCCCCGAACATCCGGCGGAGCTGAAGGGGTTGCAGCCCCCCCATGAAAGGTGACACTGTCAGATTTTTATGCAGCACAGGGAAAGCCAGCTTTAATCCTACTGCTTACTTTTTGCTTACTTTCGATAATCAATAAAAAAGGCCTGCATCGCTGCAAGCCTTATTCTATATGGTGGGTCGTGCGGGGATCGAACCTGCGACAAACGGATTAAGAGTCCGCTGCTCTACCAGCTGAGCTAACGACCCGGAAAGATGGGCATTATCGCCTGCCAGACGCCAACTGTCAAAAAGATAATACCAAAATGCGGCATCGCACTGCGAAATCAGGCCTGCGTGCTGAAGATCGCGCCGCTGACGTTCTGCCCGTTGCCCACACCCTGCATCAGGTTCTGCAGGAAGGCCTGAAGCGTGGGCTGCGCTGCAGAGGCTCCCTGCCCCTGCGCGCTGTTGATCGACGAGACCAGGTTCTGGAAGCTGGAATCGAGCCTGCCTAGCGAGGAAGAACTGCCGGAAGAACCGCCACTTGACGAAGAAAGCTGCTGCATCAGATTCTGCAGTTCGGCTCCGAGGTGGGAACCGTGATGGCTGGCAACGGCCGACACGCCTTGGTCGGAAGGCTTGCTGTCCGACACCTGGGAAAGGGAAGAATACAGATTCTGCAGGAATCCCTGAAGGGCGACCTGCGGATCCTGGGTTGTGGTGGCTGTTGAAGGCTTGTGCGCGGAATGCGTGCCGCCGGGACTTGCCTGAGCGCCGGACATGGTCTGGTCCAGCGCGTTGATCACTGCATTCATGAAGTTCGATTTTCCGACGCCACCCTGACCCTTATCCCCGTCCGAGTCGCCCGAAGCGCGCTGCGTCCCGGAAGAAAGCAGGGATGGCAGGCTGGCTAGCATCGACAAACCGCTGATAACATTCATCATGACCTCCGATATGGGATTTCCTGCGGGTGCAGGCACATGTGCACACTGTACCCGCAAGGCAAGATCATGGATGCATCGAACAGCAACTGAAAAACCGCCCTATTCAGGCCTATGGTTCAGTCGTCGTCGCCCTCGCGGCGCCAGCGGCCGTGCCCTTCTCCGTGGTCGCGGAATCCGCGGTCACCTTCTCCTCGATATCCCTCGCGGTAGCCTTCTCCTCCACGGTAGCCATCGCCTCCGCGATATCCATCGGCCTGGCTGCCGATCGCAGCACCCGCTCCGCCGCCGATTGCGGCGCCTATGATCGCTCCTTCCCTGCCTCCCAGGTTTTGCCCGACCGCAGCGCCGGCGGCACCACCCAGCACGCCACCCAGCAGGGTTTCGCCATCGACCGCATATGCGCTGGCGCTGACAGACAACAAAAGAGCGATTGCCAAGGTTTGTTTCATGTTTTCTCCTGATCAAATGAACTGCGCAGACCGGATGCTGGCCGCGCGAAGACAGTTTATCCTAATCGCCACCGGATTCAAGACCCAGCGCCTCGAGGTAAACACCGAGATAGGCCCTGGCGCTGGTCTCCCAGGAGAAATCCTTGATCATGCAAAGCTTGCGCAGGCGCTTCCACTGGACAGGCTTGCGGTAAAGCCCGACCGCCCTTATGACCGATGCGTGAAGGTTGTCTGCCGTCATCCCGCTGAACACGAACCCGCTTGCCGTCCCGTCCTTCAGGGTTTGCAAGGTGCAGTCCACCACCGAATCCGCAAGTCCTCCGGTGCTGTGCACGATGGGCGGCGTGCCATAGCGCTGGCTGTAGAACTGGTTCAGGCCGCAGGGCTCGAACCGCGAAGGCATCACGAACATGTCTGCGGCCGCCTCGATATGATGCGAAAGCCCCTCGTCGAAACCGATAATCGCTGCAAACTTTCCGGGATAGCGCGCGGCCAGAGAGAGCGCCTGCTCCTGAATCTGCCTCTCCCCGGTCCCCAGCATCACGATCTGGACGGGAACCTCGAGCAGCCTGGGCGCGATCTCGATCAGAAGGTCGAGCCCCTTCTGGAAAGTCATGCGGCTCACAGCCGCCAGCAGCGGGATGCCTTCATCCGCCTGCAAGCCGAGCAGTTCCTGGAGCGCCCGCTTGTTCTTCGCCTTTCCGGTCATGTTTCTCGTCGAGAAACGGAAAGGCAGATATCTGTCCGATGCGGGATTCCATTCATCGGTATCGATGCCGTTCAATATGCCCGTGACGTCCTCCGTCCGAACCTGCAAGAGGCCCTGCATGCCGAATCCCAGCTCGTCTGTCTGGATCTCTCGCGCATAGTTCGGGCTGACGGTGGTGATGCGCCTTGCATAGTAGATGCCGGCCTTAAGAAACGACATCCTGCCGTAGAATTCGAGACCGTCTATCGAATAGCAATGCTCCGGAAGATGCAAACGTGCGACGTATTCAGGCTCGAAATTTCCCTGAAAGGCAAGATTGTGTATGGTAAAGATGTAAGGCGCCGCACCCTGCGCCACGCTGAGATATGCGCCTGTCAGCCCGGCCTGCCAGTCGTTGCCGTGCACGACATCGGGATGCCAGGAAAGCGGTGTGCCGCTGCATCCCAGTATCGCAGCGATCCTAGAGAGCAGACCGAATCGCAGCGGATTGTCAGGCCAGTCATGACCGCTTTCATCGAGATAAGGCCCCCCGTCGCGCTGATACAAGGCCGGACAGTCTATCGCCATCAGCGGCACGCCGCCTTCCCTGAAAGCACCAAGCAGCCGGCAAGGCGGAAAACCCGGCAGGTCCTGGAAGTCAGCCAGCTCGTCCCAGGACTCCATCTGCGCCATGATCTGCGGATAGCCGGGGACGATCACGCGCACGTCCACGCCGATGTCGCGCAGCGCCGCAGGCAAGGCTCCGCTGACATCCGCAAGACCGCCGGTCTTGATGAGAGGCGCGATCTCGGATGTGACGAACAGGACTTTCAATTCAGACATCTCTAAACCCGGGGCGTTTAAAAATGTGCGATTATCTCATCATACCCGGGCCGATGGGAAACATGTCAGACCATGCTCACGGGTTTGATGCCCCAGATCTGCTTCGCATACTCCGCGATCGTGCGATCGCTTGAGAACTTGCCCATGTTCGCCACGTTCAGGATCGCCCGCCTGCTCCACTCCTCCTTGTCCTGATAGAGCAGGCCGACGATGTCCTGGGTCGCGACATAGCTTGCGTAGTCCGCGAGCAGCAGGTAGTGGTCGTTGTGGTGGGTCAGGCTGTCGAAAATCTGGCGGTAGCGGTCCGGCTCGTCCACAGAGAAGAAGCCGGTGTTTATCATGTCGAGCACCCGCTTCAGCTCCTCGTTCCCATGATAGTAGTCCCACGCGCTGTAGCCCTGCCTGCGCAGCTGGGCGACCTCCACTGTCGTGAGGCCGAAGATGAAGATGTTCTCCTCCCCCACTTCCTCCCTGATCTCGACGTTGGCGCCATCCAGCGTCCCTATCGTCAGCGCGCCGTTCAACGCCATCTTCATGTTGCCCGTGCCGGACGCCTCGGTTCCGGCCGTCGATATCTGCTCCGAAAGGTCGCTCGCGGGAAAAAGCTTCTCGGCTGACGACACGTCGTAATTGGGCAGGAACACAACCTTCAGCAGGCCGTGAACGGCAGGATCCTCGTTGACGATGCTGGCCACGTCGTTGATCAGCCTGATGATCAGCTTGGCCATCCGGTATCCCGGGGCGGCCTTGCCGGCGAAGATGACCGTGCGGGGCGTGATCGCATGGCCTGCGCGTATGCGGTTGTAGAGGGTGACCACGTGAAGCACGTTCAGAAGCTGGCGCTTGTATTCGTGTATGCGCTTGATCTGCACGTCGAACATCGAATTCGTGTCGACCTCTATGCCCGTCACCTTCTCGATGTATCTGGCAAGGCGCTCCTTGTTCGCATGCTTCACCTCGCGGAACTGCCTGCGGAATTCCGCATCCTCCGCATAGGCTGCAAGCTTCTTGAGCTCTCCCAGTTCGCGCACGAAGCCGCCTCCAATGCGAGATGCGATGAGTCCTGAAAGTCCCCTGTTGCACTGGTTCAGCCAGCGGCGCGGCGTGATGCCGTTGGTGACATTGACGAACTTTTCGGGATATATGCGGTGAAAGTCGGCGAACAGCGTCGTCTTCAGCAATTCGCTGTGTATCGCCGCAACCCCGTTCACCGTGTGGCTTCCAATGATCGCAAGGTGGGCCATGCGCACCCGCCTTCCGTGTTCCTCGTCTATGATGGAAACCCGGCGCAGAAGATCAATGTCTCCGGGAAAGTGGTGATTCACATGCTCGAGGAAATGCCGGTTGATCTCGTAGATGATCTCGAGGTGCCTTGGCAGGACGCGCTCGAACTTCGCCACCTCCCAAGTCTCCAGCGCCTCCGGCATCAGCGTGTGGTTGGTATACGCGAATATCCTCGTCACCAGCGACCAGGCCAAGTCCCACTTCAGATGATGCACGTCCATCAGCTGGTACATCATCTCCGCCACCGCGATGGCCGGATGCGTGTCGTTCAACTGTATCGCGACCTTTTCCGGCAACTGGTGCCAGTCAGAATGGTCGCACAGGAAATGCGAAAGAATGTCCTGTATCGAGGCGGAAACGAAGAAGTACTCCTGCCTCAGGCGCAATTCCTTGCCGACCGCGGAGCTGTCATTGGGATAGAGCACCTTGGAGAGGCTCTCGGAAATGTTCTTGTCGTAAACCGCGCTGAGATAATCGCCGGCATTGAACGACTCGAGATTGAATTCCCGCGCGGCCTTCGCGGCCCAGAGGCGCAGGTTGTTCACCGTATCCGTCTTGTATCCCGGAATCGGCACGTCATAGGCCATCGCCATCACGGTCTCGCCGTCCACCCAGTGATGCTCCATGTTTCCCTTCTCGTCCGGGAAATGCACGACATGGCCGAAGAACCTGACCGCATACATGTGCTCGGGTCGCTGGAACTCCCAGGGGTTGCCAAAGCGCAGCCAGTTGTCCGGACGCTCGACCTGCTCCCCCTTCTTGATGCGCTGGTTGAACATGCCGTATTCGTAGCGTATGCCATAGCCCTGGCCAGGCAGGTCCAGCGTTGCCAACGAATCGAGAAAACATGCCGCAAGGCGGCCCAGGCCGCCGTTGCCAAGTGCCGCATCGATCTCGGTCTCCTCGACGACCTCCATGCTCTGGCCCAGCGCATGCAGGCTTTCCTTCAGGGGCTGCTCCATGCCAAGATTGAGCGCGGCATTGGAAAGGCTGCGGCCGATCAGGAATTCGAGGGACAGATAGTAAAGACGCTTTGGATCCTGCTCCAGACAGGCTTCCGTTCTCTTCAACTGCTTCTCGATGAGCTGGTCGCGCACCGCATGCGCCGATGCCTCGAACCAGTCCCTGTGGGTTGCCGTCTTGAGGGACTTGCCCTCGGTGAAGACCAGATGGTTGGTCATCACCCGCTGAAAGACAGCCGGGTCGCAGCGGTCGAATGGCTCGTGGTTTTCCGAAGAATTCATGATCTCGATTCCATGGTTGATAGTGTTTTGCGATCAGCCCTTCTGCTCGCGGTGTCCGCCGAATTCGAAGCGCATCGCCGACAGGAGCTTGTCTGCATAGTCCGCCTCTCCCCGCGACGAAAACCGGCTGAAAAGGGCAGCGGTCAGCACAGGTGCCGGCGTACCCGATTCGATTGCTGCGATGCTGGTCCAGCGGCCTTCGCCCGAGTCTGAAACCCTGCCGCCGAAACCCGAGAGGTCCGCATCGCCCTGCAGCGCATGCGCAGTGAGATCCAGGAGCCAGGAGCCCACCACGCTGCCGCGCCGCCAAAGCTCCGCAACCTTTGCGACATCGATGTCGAAGCGCAGCGCATCGGGTTCGCGCAGCGGCGCGTTCTCAGCGTCGGCCACCCTGTTTTCGGCGCCGGCATTGGCGTGCCGCAAGAGATTGAAGCCTTCTGCATAGGCCGCCATCAGGCCGTACTCGATGCCATTATGCACCATTTTCACGAAATGTCCCGCGCCGGCAGGGCCGCAGTGCAGGTATCCCTTTTCCGCGCTTCCCGGCTCACCGCTCAATCCTTCGGTTCGAGGCGCCGCACCGACCCCGGGCGCCAGGGATTCGAATACCGGCCTGAGGCGTTCGAATGCCGCATCGTCCCCGCCTATCATCTGGCAGTATCCCCGCTCAAGGCCCCACACGCCACCGCTCACCCCGACGTCCATGTAGTGTATCGATTTTTCCTTAAGCGCTTTGGCCCTTGCGATGTCGTCCTTGTAGTATGAATTGCCGCCGTCTATCAGCACGTCGTCAGGCGCAAGCAGGTCCGCGACTTCAGCAATGCTCGCATCCACGACTGCAGCGGGCAGCATCAGCCAGACGGCCCTAGGAAATTTGAGCCTGGCAACGAGATTCTCCAGGCTTGATGCGCCTGTCGCGCCCTCATCGACCAGGCCCTGCACCGCATCTTTGCTTCTGTCATACACAACGCACTGGTGACCCGCCTTCTGCAATCTTCGCACCATGTTCGCCCCCATGCGCCCCAAGCCTATCATCCCTATCTGCATTTTCAGCTCCTCTCAAGTGATTGGCAAAGCCGCGCGATCGACATGCCACTCCGCACCGGCAACCAGTGCGGCAGGCAGCATCTCCCCACGCAATATTCGTTCCAGCGCGCTTCGTTTTCCTTCGCCCGAAACCATGAAAATCTTTCCGCGCGCCGCATTGATGGTGCTCAAGCCCAGAGACACGCGATCTTGAGGAGGCTTGGGTGCATTGTGAACAGCGACGACTGCCTCGCTGCCGAATGCGCCTCCGGGGAAAAGGCTCGCCGTATGTCCGTCCTCCCCCATGCCGAGCAAAACGAGGTCCAGCCTGATGCCTTCAAGCACCAGCTTGTAGCGCGAAGCTGCCTCCTCTGCACCAAATTCGGCCATGATGGGATGCACGTTCTCTTCGCGGACCGGCACATGGCTTATCAGCGCATCCCGCGCCATGCTGTCGTTGCGGCCTGGATCGCCTTTCGGCAGACAGCGCTCGTCGCCGAAATACACATGCACATGCTCCCAGTCGACATCCATCATTGCAAGCTCCCGATAGCAGCGCTTCGGCGTCCCCCCTCCTGCCAGCGCCAGCCTGAAAAAGCCCCGCTCCGCGACGGACTCTGCAGCGAGAGCCGCTATCCTTCGCGCCACGGCTTCCGCCATTTCCCGGCCGTCCTCGTGAACATGGATCATGGCGACTCCGCCGCGCGCAAGGCCGCCCCGTAAAGCGCCGCCCTGTCATTCATGATCACCCTGACCGGCATTTTTTCCAGCAGATGCCGCATCCTGCCCTTGTCCAGGAATGCCTCGAGAAATGCGCCGCTTTTGAGCGCCGGCACTATCCTGGGCGGGATGCCTCCGCCCAGATAGATGCCCGCCCTGCTCATGACTTTCAGCGCGAGATTGCCGGCCTCCGCACCCAGCAGTCTCACGAAGCATTCGAGGGCCTTGACGCATGTCGCATCGCTCCCGTCGAGTGCAGCCTGGCTGATGGCCGCCGCATCGCGCGCGGGACTGTCCGGAAGATTGATGCGCAAAAAATCGTGGATGTTAACGAGCCCCTCGCCTGAAACCACGCGCTCCCAGCTCACATGACCATATCGCGCCTTGAGATGCCTCAATAGATCCATCTCGAGCCCGCTTTCGGGACTGAAGCTCGCATGTCCGCCTTCGGTCGCGAAGGGCCTGTGCGATTTCCCGTCCCAGAACAGTCCCGCCTCTCCAAGCCCCGTTCCCGGCGCAATCACCGCGGCATTGCCGGTGGCACCGGCATTGCCTTCCTGCAGCGTCAGAAGATCTCCTTCGCAAAGCGCGGGCAGTCCTGCGGCTGTCGCCTCGAGATCGTTGAGCAGCGCGCAGCTTGCAAAGCCGTATCGCTTCATCAGCTGATCGGCATGGATGCGCCAGGGAAGGTTGGTCACGTCGACCGATCTCCCATCGACTGGTCCCGCGACCCCGAAGGCGGCGCGCATCGGCGCCGCCTTTCCGCGAAGAAAGTCCCCAAGCAGGGATTCGAGCGAAGAATGTTCGCGGCTGGCATAGCTTTCCTCGACGTCCAGCCTGACCTGGCTGCCCGAGACTTCCGCAATCGCAAGCCTGGTCTTCGTGCCGCCTATGTCGCCCGCCAGAACGGTATGCATGGTCAGTAGGCCTGCAGGTCGGCGCCGTCGAGGTTCAGCGAGTGGCGCCAGAACTGGTCTTCCCGGTCGAAAAGCCTGTATGTGCCGCGAGGCCCCCAGCTTCCGGCCTGATAGGTATTGATGAAGTCCCGCTCCATGGACCAGACCTTGATGATGGGATCGACCACGCGCCATGCCGCCTCCACCTCGTCCATGCGCAGGAACAGGGAATGGTCGCCCAGCATCACGTCGATCAAAAGGCTCTCGTAGGCGCCGAAATCCTCTTCGCTGATTTTCCTGTAGGTCGCATCCAGACTGATGCTGCGCGTGTGCAGATCAAGGCCCGGCTCCTTCACCTGCATCTCCACCTTCAGGCATTCGTCCGGCTGTATGCCGAGCATGATCCAGTTGGGCTGCGCGGCCCCCTGGCGCGTGAAGCGCATCAGGTCCTGGGGAGGCTTCTTGAAGCGTATGCTGATCGCCGAGCTGTTCTCATGCAGGCGCTTTCCCGTGCGCAGATAAAACGGCACGCCCGCCCAGCGCCAGTTGTCTATGTAGAGCTTCAAGGCCGCATAGGTCTCGGTGGTGCTGTTTTCAAGAACGCCCGGCTCATCTAGATATCCCGGCACCGCCTTGCCGTCTATGTTGCCGCTCGCATACTGGCCGCGAAATGCATGGGCATGAACCGCATTCTGCGTGATGGGGCGTATCGCCTTCAGTACCTTGACCTTTTCGTCGCGCAGGTGCTCGGCATCCATCGTCACCGGAGGCTCCATTGCGACCAGCGTGAGCAGCTGCAAAAGGTGGCTCTGTATCATGTCCCGCAGTGCGCCGGCGCCCTCGTAGTAGTCTGCCCGCCCTTCGATGCCCAGCGTCTCCGAATGCGTGATCTGCACATGGTCTATGTAGTGGTGGTTCCATAAGGGTTCGAGCAGGAGGTTCGCGAAGCGGAACACCATCACGTTCTGCACCGTGCCTTTTCCGAGATAGTGGTCTATGCGGTAGATCTGGGGTTCATCAAGATGCTTGTAGAGATTGCGCTGCAGTGTCTGCGCGCTGAGGAGGTCGTAGCCGAAAGGCTTCTCGATCACGAGCCTTCGCCATCCGCCGTTTTCCTTGAACAGCCCGACCTGGCTCAGATTTTCGATGATCGCGTTGAACTCCGATGGCCTGACCGCCATGTAGAACGCCATGTTGGGGGGGAAACGATCGTCGCTTACCAAAAGCGCCTGCAGCCTTGCATAGGCCTTGTCGTCGCCAGGGGGAATCGCATGGTAATGCATGCGCGCGAGAAACCTCTCCTTCGCATCCCCGTCAACGCCCTGGGGATGGGACTGCTGCAGCATTTTCTCCACCGTGTTCTTCCATTCCTCCTGCCCGATCTGTTCTATGCCACAGCCCAGGATGACCAGTCGCTCCTGCAGTCTGTTGGTTGATTCGAGGCGGAAAAGAGAGGGGATGAGTTTGCGGCGGCTCAGATTGCCGGCGGCACCGAAGATGACCAGCGTACAGGGTTCAAGCACTTTCATGTCTGTCCTTTCAGATGTCAGGGTGCATCATGCGGAGCCAATGTGACAGTTTGACTGTCCTTACAGTTCCATCTTCACCTCCAAAACCTCGACTGCCTCGATCTTCGAGAAATGATCGCTGATCTTCCGGCTTGATATTTCGACCTGTCCGGCCTCTTCGTGCGCCTTCCTTATGTTGTCGGCAAGACGCTTCATGCGCTCGTCGAAACGCTTGAAGTCTGCGCTCAGCTTGCCAAGCTCGCTCTGGATGATGTGCACCTGCTCGCGCATCTGCACATCCTTCATCACCGCGCGCGCCGTGTTCAGGACCGCCATCAGCGTGGTCGGCGATACTATCCACACATGCTTGTTCATCGCGTATTCGACGACATCCGCATGATAGGCATGTATCTCGGCGAACACGGCCTCCGCCGGCACGAACATCACGGCCCCATCCGAGGTTTCGTTCCTGATCAGATATTTTCCGGCGATATCGTCTATGTGCTTCCTGATGTCGGCCTTGAACTGGCGGCGCGCCGCCTGCCTTTCCGATTCGGGCTGGTCGGATGCAAGCATGCGGTGGTAGTTCTCGAGCGGGAACTTCGCATCGACCGGAACGCGGCCGGTCGGCGCAGGCAGCATCAGAAGGCAGTCCACGCGGTTCCCGTTCGAGAGCTTCTCCTGGAATGCATAGGCATTCGGCGGCAGTATGTTGCGGACCAGGCCTTCGAGCTGCACCTCCCCATAGGCGCCTCTCGAGCGCTTGTCCCCCAGGAGGTTCTGCAGGCTGACCACATTGGAGGTCAGGCTGTCTATCTTCTTCTGCGCCTCGTCTATGGTGGCAAGACGCATCATCACATTGGTGAAGGTCTCGTTGGTCTTCTTGAAGCCCTCGTCCAGCCGCTCGGCAACCTTGCCGGAAATTTGCTCCAGCCTTGCGTCCACGCTTTTGGTCAGGCCCTCTATGCTTGCAGCCAGCATCTCGCTGCTGCGCTTCAGCGCAGACTGTATCAGTTCCTGGTCAGCCCTCCCCTGATCCGCCATGGTCTGCAGGGTCTTGGTGAGCAGCTCCGCGCGCAGCGTCTCCTGTTTGGCCTGGAGCTCAGAAGACAGGGATGAGAGCTGCCGCAGGAGGTCCTCTCTCGTGCCAGACAGGCCGTCCCGCTGCGCGAGCTGGAGATTCTGCATCGCTTCGCGGGTGAGCTTCAACTCCTGCGCCACCCCCTCCTTCAGGCGCTCCGAACTGTCCAGGGTGGCCTGGGAAATCCTGTCTCCCTGCCTGACTAGCCCCTCGTGCAGGTCTCCCATCATCAGCCTGTGCTTTTCCTCAAGCAGGCGCGGCATGAGTTCCGAAGATGCGCGCTGGGCGCGCGACTGCGCCCTCAACAGAATCAAAAGCAGGACCGCCAGAACCAGCAGCAACAAGAGATTGATCATTTCAAGCATGACACTCACCCTGAAAAAAACGCCGCCCAGTATATCACCGGGCGGCGTCCATCCCATGGAGCAGGGCTACAGGCCGCGTGCCTGGCGCTTGCGCTCGTTTTCGGTCAGATAGCGTTTGCGTATCCGGATGGACTGCGGGGTGATCTCGACCAGCTCGTCGTCGGCGATGAATTCCACCGCGGATTCCAGCGTCATGCGGACTGGCGGGGTCAGGCGCACCGCCTCGTCGGTTCCTGATGCGCGCACGTTGGTGAGCTGCTTGCCCTTGATCGGGTTGACGACGAGGTCGTTGTCGCGGCTGTGTATGCCGATCACCATGCCCTCGTAGAGCTTGTCTCCGGGGGAGACGATCATGCGGCCGCGGTCCTCGAGCTTCCACAGTGCATAGGCCACTGCCTCTCCCTGCTCTGCCGAGATCAGGACGCCGTTTCTGCGTCCCGGCATGTCGGGCTTGGCCGGCGCATAGTCGTCGAAAACATGCGCCATGATGCCGGTGCCGCGCGTCAAGGTCATGAATTCGGACTGGAAGCCGATCAGGCCTCGGGCCGGGATGCGGTATTCGAGGCGGACGCGGCCATGTCCGTCAGGCTGCATGTCCTGCAGGTCGCCGCGGCGGCGGCCGAGCTCTTCCATCACGGCACCCTGATTCGCGTCCTCAACGTCGACCGTCAGCACTTCGTATGGCTCGCACTTCACGCCGTCTATGTCGCGGTAAACCACGCGCGGCTTGCCCACACCCATCTCGTATCCCTCGCGGCGCATGGTTTCCAGCAAGATGGTCAGATGCAGCTCGCCGCGTCCGGAGAGCAGGAAAACGTCCGCCTCGTCGGTGTCCTCGACGCGCAGCGCCACGTTGACCAGAAGTTCCTTGTTGAGCCTGTCCCTTATCTGGCGGCTGGTGACGAACTTTCCTTCCTGCCCGGCAAGGGGGGAGGTGTTCACCATCAGGTTCATGGTAAGCGTCGGCTCGTCTATCTTGGGCAAGGGAAGCGCCTCGGGCTTGTTCACATCCGAAATCGTCACGCCTATGCCAATCTCTTCGATGCCATTGATCAGCACGATGTCGCCCGACACCGCCTCTTCCATCTGCACGCGCTCTATCCCGCGGAATCCGAGAACCTGGTTGACGCGCCCCTTCTTCGAAGACTTGTCGCCGTTCATCACCATCACTTCCTGGCCCGGCTTGAGACGGCCACGCGCGATGCGACCGACGCCTATGCGGCCGACGAAGCTCGAATAGTCGAGTGCGGAGATCTGAAGCTGCAGGGGCTGGTCGGATGTATCTTCGGGCGCCGGCACGTTCTCCAGGATGGCGTCGAGCAGCGGCAGCATGTTGCTGCTCTCCTGGGCCAGATCGAGCTTCGCATAGCCGTTGAGCGCGGAGGCGTAAACGACGGGAAAATCCAGCTGCTCGTCGGTCGCACCCAGCTTGTCGAAGAGATCGAATGTCTGGTTCATGACCCAGTCCGGGCGGGATCCTGGCCTGTCCACCTTGTTGATCACGACGATGGGGCAGAGCCCCAGGGCGAGCGCCTTCTTGGTCACGAAGCGGGTCTGCGGCATCGGCCCTTCGACCGCATCCACCAGGAGCAGCACGCCGTCGACCATCCCCAGCACGCGCTCGACCTCCCCGCCGAAGTCGGCATGGCCCGGCGTGTCCACGATGTTGATGTGCACGCCCTTGTATTCGACCGCGCAGTTCTTGGCCAGGATCGTGATGCCGCGCTCCTTTTCCAGGTCGTTGCTGTCCATCACGCGTTCGGCGACCTGCTGATGCGCGGAGAAGGAACCTGCCTGGGAGAGCAGCTTGTCAACCAGCGTCGTCTTTCCGTGATCGACGTGGGCGATGATGGCGATATTGCGAAGTGGGCGTGACATGAAAACAGCCTTGCTGAAATGTAAAGGGCGCGAATTCTACCACGATTCCAACCGGATGATTTTCCAATGCAGCGGTTTGATGCTACTGTTCGCATTTTTGGGCAGACCACCATGCGCAGACTCCTCTGCATCCTGATCCTGGCGCTGATTTCAAGCGAGGCTTCCGCCCAATGGCAGAGCATAGGCGAGAGCGATGCCGAGACGGCCTACGTCGACATCGCAGGCATCAAGCGGTATCCGAACGGGCTGACGGCGATGTCGGCACTTTTCGACCTGAAGCAGCCCCGCGCGATAGGCGACATGGACTACCTTTCCGTGAAGATAGAACGCGAATACGCCTGCCGCAGCAGAAGATCCAGGATCATCGCAAAGGCGGCCTATGCCGGACACATGGCGCAGGGGGAAATCATCTATACCAGCAATGTCCGGGAGAAGTGGGCAATCATCGCCAAGGACAGCGCGGAGGAAGCGCTCTGGAACATCGCCTGCGGGAAGTGATCAGTCCTCCTCTATCGGATTCCCCTGGGGTCTTGGCGCAACAGGCTGCTCCCTAGTCTGCTCCTTGGGCTTTTGCGGGCGATGCTTCTGCTCGTGCGTTGCCTGATGGGCGGGCTCATCAGGGACTTCCGTCCGATGCTGATGCGCGCAGGCAGACAACAGAAAAACCAGAAACAGGATTCTCATGCTTCCTCCCCTTCGGAGTCCGCTCCTGATTGCGCCTCCAGATAATTCCTGATCACGGCAATCGCCCGCCCAAGCTCGCCCTCCAGCGCATCCATCAGTCCCTCATAGGCCTCAAGGCTGCCAGAACGGATTGCCTGATCCATCTGCATCGCGAATTCAGAAAGCCGTATCGCGCCCACGCTCGCCGCAACGCCCTTCAGCGTGTGAGCCAGCCTTTCCGCACAGGCCTCATCCTTCTTCTCCAGCGCATCCCTTATCGCGGCAGCGGAATCGGCCTGGCTCGAGACGAATTCCCCTAGCATCATGAGATAGAGTTTCCTGCCCCCCATCCTTGCCATCGCGCCCGCCGCATCCAGGACGGACTCGTCACGAACATTCGTCCAGCGCGATAGCGCATCGAACAGCGCCTTGTAGTGCAGCGGCTTCGAAAGGTAGTCGTTCATGCCGGCGGCAAGACAGCTTTCCCTGTCCCCCCTCATCGCATTCGCGGTCATCGCGATGATGGGAAGCCCGGCCCAGGCCGGATTCTCCCTGATTTTTCGCGTCGCCTCCAGCCCGTCCATTTTCGGCATCTGCATGTCCATCAGCACGACGTCGAACAGCTCCTGCCCGAGGGCGCTCAATGCATCCTCCCCGTCTTCCGCGATGCGCACGGCAACCCCTGCATCGAGCAGCAGCGTCCTGGCGAGCTGCTGGTTGAAAGGATTGTCCTCGACCAGCAGCACGCGCAGCCCTTTGAGATCGGATGGAATGTCCGAAGCCCGTTTCTCGTGCACCCGACCAATACCACCCGATGTGCAGGCGCCCAAAGCTCCAGCCAGTTCGGAGCGCAGCACAGGCTTGTTGATCACCACATCGAGCAGATCCGCCTGGCTCCACGCATTGACCGTCTCCATGTGCTTGTGACCCGAAAGATAGACTATCCTGGCGTCGCCTGCCTGCCTGATCATCCCCGCGAGCGTCAGCCCGTCGATATCCGGGAGGCTCCAGTCCAGCATCGCGCAATTGAAGGGCCCCTCCCTTTCGAGCGCCTCCATCGCCTCATGGCCACTGGCCGCGCCGATCGCATCCATGCCCAGATCCTCCAGCATGGAAAGCATGAGCCTGCGCGCGGTCATATTGTCATCCACCACCAGCACCCTGAGTCTGGCAAGGCCGGGCATCTTCCCCGCCTCGGCCTCCAGAAAGTCGAAAGGAATCACGCAAGTGAACACGCTGCCCTTGCCCGGCATGCTTTCCACCCATATCCGGCCTCCCATCAATTCGACGAGACGCTTGGAGATCGCAAGCCCAAGCCCGGTGCCCCCGTACCTGCGGGTGGTCGACACATCGGCCTGGGTGAACGACTGGAAGAGCTTCCCGATCTGCTCCTCGGTCATGCCGATTCCGGTATCGCTGATGGCAAACCTGAGCGGAATCCTGCCATGTTCCTGAGGACCCTCTGCAGTTATCCTGATCATTACCTCGCCCGATTCCGTGAACTTCACCGCATTGTTGGCGAGATTGCTCAGCACCTGGCCAAGGCGCAGCGAGTCCCCGACCAGCGTCCCGGGAAGCCCCCTGTCCTGTTCGATCACGAATTCGAGATGCTTTTCCTCTGCTTTTATGCTGGTGACTGCGGCCACCCCTTTCAGCACGGACTCAAGGTCGAAGGGCACATGCTCCATGTCCATCTTTCCGGATTCGATCTTGGAGAAATCCAAGATGTCGTTGATGATGCCGAGCAGCGAATTGGCCGAGAGATGCACCTTCTCGAGATAGTCTCGCTGCACGCGGGTCAGGCTGGTCTCAAGGCATAGATGGGTGAAGCCTATGATCGCATTCATCGGCGTGCGGATCTCGTGGCTCATGTTCGCAAGAAAATAGCTCTTGGCCTGATTGGCAAGCTCGGCCTCCTGTTTCGCGGCAATCAGTTCCTGCTGGTTGCGCTTGCGCCTCGTGATGTCCCTCACCATGCAGGTGTAGTGTATCTTTCCGCCGAGCTTCATCTCGCTCACTGCAAGCTCGAGGGGGAAGACGCTGCCGTTCTTGTGCCGCCCGGAAATCTCGCGCTCGCCGCCGGCCACCCCGGGCTCCCTGCGCGCCTTCATCGCCTCGTTAAGATCGTAATTGGGCATCAGCATGCTTATGGGCTGCCCTATCACCTCTTCCGAGGCATAGCCGAAGATGCGCTCCGCATTCGCGGAAAACTCCTCTATGGTTCCGTTTTCGCTGAACGAGATGATGCCGTCGGCGATCGTGCGCAGGATCGCATAGATGCGCGCCTCCGAGTCCCGCACCGCAAGCTGCTTGTCGTATTCGAGCGCAGCAGCGCTCAAATCCTGCTGGGCCTTGAGCTTGGAGAAGCGCATCCTGACCAGATACCAGCATCCGACGAAAAGGAATGCCAGCGTGCCGGTTGAATAAAGCGCGGTCGACCACATCACTTTGGAGCTCAATTCCCATATCTTTTTCTTGGGGACATAGGAGACGACCTTCCAGAAATACTTGTCGGGATCGACGCTGGTCCTGGCATTGAATACGGCCTTCTTCTCCTGCTGCGATTTCAAAGGATAGACCGTCCCGAAGCTCCATATCCCGCTTTCTTCCTCGAACTGTCCCCTGTCCTTCGCCGCGATCTTCTTCCATACTGCCGGGTATTTCCTCCCAAGGGTGTCCGATCTTCCGAACATGAAACCCCATGCTTCCTTCGCATCGCTGCTCTTCAGCCAGTAGCCGTCGCTGTTGAGCAGCATGTTCATGCCCATCGAGACATGGTTGCTCGGACCGATGCGGGCGAGCAGGTTGTCTGCCGCAACGGTGATCACGAGCACGCCTTGCCGCCTCATCTTCCCGTCGAACACGGGTGTGGCTATGCGTATGATGGGGCGGTAGGGCACGACGACCTTGCCTTTTTCGATCTCGAGCTGCATGGGGGAGACATAGAGCGTGCCCCGCTCGAGTTTCACGCTTTCCCTGAAGTAGAAGCGGTCCGCCTTGCTTTCGAGGCGGCTCACATCGGTGGCCTCGACATGGCCGGCCACATTGTTGACCCTGAACATCTCCCGGCCGTTCTCGTCTATCCAGCGCAGCCTCTGGTAGTTGGGATGGGTGAGACAGAACGTGGCAAAATCCTGGTTCAGCAGGCGGGCGCGATCGGCCCTGCTTTCCGACGACCATGCAGGAATGCTCGCAAGGTAGAGCGCGTCTTCAACGGTGTCGTCCAGGGAGCGCTCGATCGCCCTGACGCCAGAGACCACGTCGAGGAGAGCGTCGGCCTGAAGCAGGGTCTTCTGCTCGTCGACTTCCTGCTTAAAGAGATAGAAAGCCGCCAGCAATAGCAGCAATGCGAGCGGGATGAATAGCGCAAAAAAGCTGCGCCTGAACTGGTTGCTCATGCCTTAAAGGCCTCCGAACGCATTCAGACCGGCAAGCTCAGCGCCTTGAAAAAGGAGTGGTGCGCCACATGAAGTCTTTCAGCTGCTGAAGCTCGGCAGCCTTCTCGCTCGCGTTGGCAAGCAGCCTCGAATTTTCGTCGCGCAGAAAGTCCTGCATGAACTTCACCTTGAGATGGGTCCTTACCCTGGCCGCGACGATGGGCGCGCTGATGGGTTTGTGGATGAAATCCGATGCACCGAGGTTGAACCCGAGCTCCTCGTCCTTGATCTCGTTCTTCGCCGTGACGAAGATCACCGGCACATGCAGGGTGGCAGGATTCTCCTTGAGCCTGCGGCAGACCTCGAAGCCGTCCATCATCGGCATCATCACGTCGACCAGGATAAGGTCCGGGGGATAGGCGAAGGCCAGTTCCAGCGCCTGCGGGCCGTTTGTGGCCTTCTGCACGTTGTAACCGCTGCCCAGCACACCTTCCATCAGGCTCAGGTTGAATGGCTCGTCATCTATCACCAGCACCGACGGGCGCTCAGAATTCATCAGCATTGCATTTTCCTTTCCGACCACTCCCAGGAGGGAGCTTGAATCGATTGTATAGAGTAAGTCGGGACAGCACAATCGCATCAGATGGCACGAATTGACTCAAGATAAATGTTACCGAAGGGTTGAGTGAAAGGGATACGTTGCCTCAAGTTAAAGGTTACCGAAATTTCACAGGTAATCGGACATGGGGAAACAGGAAAGAAAGGCGTATCTGGA
>JAJZTF010000012.1 GCA_021821945.1 Pseudomonadota bacterium | reverse complement strand
AAAAACCAAGCACCTACACTCATCGATTATCTAGCTCATTTTTAAAGATCGTCGCCCACCGGCGAAAGAGGTGCGCATTATAGACATTCATTCCCGAACGTCAACATATTTCTGAAATAAATTTAAAAAATGTCGACCGTGCAGATGTCTCAGTGATACTTGCGGCTCAGCTCGTGCACCGCCTGAACCATGGCCGCCACATGATCAGGATCGGTGTGCTGAGAAATGCCATGCCCGAGATTGAACACATGTCCGCTGCCGAAACCATAGCTGCTCAATACCCTCTCCACTTCCGCACGTATCGCATCGGGTGGCGCGAACAGCACTGCGGGATCGAGATTTCCCTGAAGCGCAACCTTGCTGCCCACCTTCTGGCGCGCGACCCCGATATCCATCGTCCAGTCGAGGCCGATCGCATCGCATCCCGTGTGCGCGATGCTCTCTATCCACAGCCCGCCGCCCTTGGTGAAAACGATGTTGGGGATGCGCACCCCATCCTTTTCCTTGATCAGGCCTTCCACGATGCGCTGCATGTAGGGCAGCGAAAATTCATGATAGGCGGAATGGGACAGCATCCCGCCCCAGGAGTCAAAAATCATCACGGCCTGCGCACCCGCTTCTATCTGCGCATTCAGATAGGCGATCACGGCCCCTGCCGTCACCTCTAGGATGCGATGCATTAGCCTGGGCTCGCTGTACATCAGCGTCTTGACCCTCGCATAGTCGTCGCTGCTGCCGCCTTCGACCATGTAACAGGAAAGCGTGAAAGGGCTGCCCGAGAATCCGATCAGCGGAACGCGGCCATCCAGCGTCTTCCTGATCTGCGAGACTGCATCGGTCACATATCTCAGATCACGCTCCACATCGGGCGCCTTCAAAGCCATGATGGACGCCTCATCTCTCAACGGGCGCTCGAATTTTGGTCCTTCACCTTCCGAAAAATAAAGGCCCAGCCCCATCGCATCCGGCACGGTCAATATGTCGGAAAACAAGATCGCCGCATCCAGCGGGTAACGATCCAGGGGCTGCATCGTCACTTCGGTCGCAAAATCCGGGCTCTTGCAAAGCCCCAGAAAACTGCCTGCGCGCTTGCGCGTCTCCCTGTATTCAGGCAAAAATCGCCCTGCCTGACGCATCATCCAGAGGGGAGTGTATTCGGTCGGCTGGCGCAGCAATGCGCGCAGAAAGGCATCATTCTTCAATTTGAAATTCATGGCTGACCCAAAGTTTTGTGTGCCGTATCAACGCGGCAATACGGACGACCCCATCAGGAACTCGTCCACCGCCCGGGCGCACTGGCGCCCTTCACGTATCGCCCAGACTATCAGCGACTGGCCGCGGCGCACGTCGCCTGCAGCGAATACCCGATCCACGCTGGTGCGGTAGCAATCGGTGTCGGCCTTCGCGTTTCCGCGGGCGTCCTTTTCGATCCCGAAGGCATCGAGCATCTTCTGCATGGGGCTCACGAAACCCATCGCCAGAAAGACCAGATCCGCCTTCAGCTCAAACTCGCTGCCGGCAATTTCGACCATCCTGCCGTCCACCCATTCGACGCGAACCGCGTTGAGTTTCTCGACGCGGCCGTTGCTTCCGGAGAATGACTTGGTTGCTATCGCCCAGTCGCGGCTGCATCCCTCTTCATGCGAGCTCGATGTCCTGAGCTTCATCGGCCAGTTGGGCCAGACCAGGAACCTGTTTTCCTGCTCGGGCGGGCGCGGCATCAGCTCTATCTGCGTCACCGACAATGCGCCCTGACGGTTCGATGTGCCCACGCAATCGGAACCCGTGTCGCCTCCGCCGATCACGACCACGTGCTTGCCCGTCGCCCTGATCTGTTCGGGCAGGACATCCCCCGCATCGACGCGGTTCTGCTGCGGCAGAAATTCCATCGCATTGTATATCCCGGCAAGCTCCCGCCCCGGCACCTTGAGGTCGCGCGGCGTCTCGGCACCGCCGGCAAGAACGACGGCATCGTACTGGGCAAGCAATGATTCGGGTGAAACATTTTCAGTCGCCAGGTTGAGGACATTCGTCTCGCACTCGCTTCCCACGAACACCGATGTCCTGAATTCGACGCCTTCCGCCTTCATCTGTTCGATGCGGCGATCGATGTGCGACTTCTCCATCTTGAAATCGGGAATGCCGTAACGCATCAGCCCGCCGATGCGATCGTTCTTTTCCAGCAGCGTCACGCTGTGGCCCGCGCGAGCAAGCTGCTGGGCGCATGCCATGCCTGCGGGGCCAGAACCCACGACGGCCACCTTCTTCCCGGTCTTGACCGTTGGGATCTGCGGCGCAATCCACCCCTGCTCCCATCCCTTGTCCACGATCGCATGCTCTATGGACTTGATGCCGACAGCATCGTCGTTGATGTTCAACGTGCATGCCGCCTCACAGGGCGCAGGGCACAGACGGCCGGTGAATTCGGGAAAATTGTTGGTCGAATGCAGTACATCCAGCGCCTCGCGCCATTTTCCCTTGTAGACCAGGTCGTTCCAGTCGGGAATGATGTTGTTGATCGGGCAGCCGGAAGTGCAGAAGGGAATGCCGCAGTCCATGCAGCGTGCGCCTTGCACCTTGGCCTCCTCGTCTGTCAGATGCAGCACGAATTCCTTGTAGTTTGCAAGGCGCTCCTCGACCGGCAGACTCGCCTCCGACAGGCGCTTGTATTCCATGAATCCAGTAGGCTTACCCATTATGCAGCATCCTTTTGTTGTTGCGCCGCCTGCTCCTGCAAGGCACGGCGATATTCCGTCGGCATCACCTTGGTGAACTTCGGCAGATATTCAGGCCAGTTCTCGAGTATCAGTCTAGCGCGCTCGCTTCCGGTGTAGAGCAGATGCTTCTCGACATGTTCGCGCAGCGCATGCTCGTCGGCCTTGTTGAGATGATTGAAATGCACCCTTCCATGGCTCTCCGGCAGTGCATCGGTCACGTCGAGACCCGCTACCTCGGCTTCCACCGGCTCGAGCTCGACCATGGAAAGATTGCAGCGCTGCTTGAAGTCACCCGTCTCATCCAGCACGAATGCGACGCCGCCCGACATGCCCGCCGCAAAATTGCGCCCGGTCTGACCGAGCACGATGACCATGCCGCCGGTCATGTATTCGCAGCCATGATCTCCGACCCCCTCGACGACAGCGATCGCGCCGGAATTCCTGACCGCGAAGCGTTCGCCTGCGACCCCGCTGAAATAGCATTCGCCGGTTGTGGCGCCATAAAGCACGGTATTGCCGACGATGATGTTTTCGTGCGCGACCAGCTTTGCATCCTCAGGAGGCCTGATGCTGATGCGGCCGCCGCACAGGCCCTTTCCGACATAGTCGTTGCCTTCGCCCTTGAGCTCGAAAGAAATACCCTTCGCAAGGAATGCGCCGAAGCTTTGTCCGGCGGTTCCGGTGAATTTCACCTGTATCGTGTCGGCAGGCAATCCTGCATGGCCATAACGCTTTGCGACCTCATGCGAGAGCATCGTGCCGACCGTGCGGTTTACGTTTCTGATCTGGCTTTCGATGACGACAGGCGTCCTGTTCTCGAGCGCAACTTTTGCCTTCGCGATCAGCGTATTGTCCAGCGCCTTCTCCAGCTCGTGATCCTGTGACTCGGCATGGCGGCGCGCTATGCCTGCAGGCACGTCAACCTGATGGAACACCCTTGAGAAATCCAGTCCCTGCGACTTCCAGTGCGCGATCCCGTGGTTCATCTCAAGAAGGTCGCTGCGTCCGATCAGATCATCCACCTTGCGTATGCCCATGCCCGCCATCAATTCGCGCAGCTCTTCCGCAACGAAGAAGAAGTAATTCACCACATGCTCCGGCTGGCCCGTGAATTTGCGGCGCAGCACAGGATCCTGGGTTGCAACGCCGACAGGGCAGGTGTTGAGATGGCACTTTCTCATCATGATGCAGCCCTCGACCACCAGGGGCGCCGTCGCAAAACCGAATTCATCCGCACCCAGCAGCGCGCCTATCAGCACGTCCCGCCCGGTCTTGAGCTGGCCATCGACCTGCAGGGCAACGCGACCGCGCAGATGGTTCAGCACCAGCGTCTGCTGTGCCTCAGCAAGGCCAAGCTCCCATGGCGCTCCCGCGTGCTTGATGGAAGACAAGGGGGATGCGCCCGTGCCGCCATCGTAACCCGATACCACGATGTGGTCGGCCTTGGCCTTGGATACGCCTGCAGCAACCGTGCCCACGCCCACTTCAGACACCAGCTTGACGGAAATCGACGCGGAAGGATTCGCGTTCTTGAGATCGTGGATCAGCTGCGCCAGATCCTCGATCGAATAGATGTCGTGATGCGGCGGCGGGGAAATCAGCCCCACGCCCGGAACCGAGAATCTCAGCTTCGCGATGTATTCGGAAACCTTGTGTCCGGGAAGCTGGCCGCCTTCGCCCGGCTTCGCACCCTGTGCCATCTTGATCTGGATCTGATCCGCGCTGGCAAGGTATTCCGCAGTGACGCCGAACCTGCCGGATGCCACCTGCTTGATCTTGGAACGCAACGAATCGCCGGCCTTCAGCTCGCGGTCGGCCTCGATGCGGTTCTTGCCGACGATGTCCGAGAGCATCTCTCCGCCCTTCAGCACGCCAAAGCGCGCGGCATCCTCGCCGCCCTCGCCGGTATTGGATTTTCCGCCGATGCGGTTCATCGCGATCGCAAGCGTGCTGTGCGCCTCGGTCGAGATCGAACCCAGCGACATCGCGCCGGTGGCGAAGCGCTTGACGATTTCCTTCGCGGGCTCGACCTCGTCCAGCGGTATTGCAGGACCTGCGGGTTTGATCTCGAACAGCCCGCGCAGCGTTTTCAGCTTCCTGCCCTGATCGTTGATCAGCCTTGCGTATTCCTTGTATGTCGAGGCGCTGTTGGTGCGCGTGGCAAGCTGCAGCTTCGAAATGGAATCCGGCGTCCACATGTGCTCCTCGCCGCGCACGCGATAAGCGTATTCGCCGCCCGCATCGAGCGCATTCGCAAGCACGGGATCGCTGCCGAATGCATCGCTGTGCATGCGCAGCGCCTCCTGCGCCACCTCGGTCAGGCCTATGCCCTCTATCTGGGTTGCGGTGCCCGTGAAATATTCGGCGACGAAAGCGGAATTCAGGCCTATCGCCTCGAAAATCTGCGCCCCGCAATAGGACTGGTAGGTGGATATTCCCATCTTGGACATCACCTTCATCAGGCCCTTGTTGATCGCCTTGATGAAGCGCTTTTTGGCTTCCTTGGGATCCAGACCCGGGGACAGATTCCCTATGGTCTCGAATGCCAGCCAGGGGCATATCGCCTCTGCGCCATAGCCTGCAAGCAGCGCGAAGTGATGAACCTCCCGCGCGGAACCCGTATCGACCACGAGTCCGGTGCTTGTGCGCAGCCCTTCCTTGACGAGATGCTGGTGCACTCGCGAACAGGCGACCAGCGCGGGGATCGCCACACGATCGGCCGACATCGCTCGGTCGGACAGGATCAGCACGTTGTAGCCGCCGGCCACCGCCTTGTCCGCGGCCGCGCAGAGCGCCCTGATGGAAGCCTCGCACCCCGCAGCACCCATGCTCACGGGATAAGTCATGTCGAGCACCTGCGAGCGATAGCGCCCGCCGGTCAGACCATCTATGCCCTTCAGCCTGGCGATGTCATCATTGGAGAGCACAGGCTGATGCACCTCCAGGCGCATCGAAGGCTGCGTCTCATCCACGCCCAGGAGATTCGGCTTGGGGCCGATGAAAGAGGTCAGCGACATCACGATCTCCTCGCGTATCGGATCGATCGGAGGATTGGTGACCTGGGCAAAGAGCTGCTTGAAATAATCGTAGAAGGAACGGCTCTTGTTGGAAAGCACCGCAAGCGCCGCATCGTTCCCCATGGAGCCGGTAGGCTCCTCGCCCGCATTGATCATCGGCGTCAGGATGAACTTGATGTCCTCCTGGGAATAGCCGAATGCCTGCTGCGTATCGAGCAAAGAGGCATTGAGCCCGGGATTGCCTTCGACCAGCGGAAGATCGCCCAGGAAATAGCGCGACTCCTCTATCCACTTGCGGTATGGCTTGGCCGTGGAGATGCTCTTCTTCAACTCCGCGTCATCTATGATGCGCCCTGCGATCATGTCGATCAGGAACATCTTGCCCGGCTGCAGACGCCATTTCTTGACCACCTTGTTCTGCGGGATGTTGAGCACGCCCATTTCGGACGCCAGCAGCACCACATCGTCATCGGTGACCAGATAGCGCGCAGGGCGCAGGCCATTCCTGTCCAGCGTCGCGCCTATCATGCGCCCGTCGGTGAAGGCCACTGCAGCAGGACCATCCCATGGCTCCATCAATGCAGCGTGGTACTCGTAAAATGCGCGGCGCTCCTCGTCCATCAGCGGATTGCCGGCCCATGCCTCGGGGATCAGCAGCATCATCGCATGAGGCAACGAGTAGCCGCCGGCTACCAGCAATTCAAGCGCGTTGTCGAAGCATGCCGAGTCGGACTGCCCGTCCACGATCAGCGGCCACAGCTTTTCCAGATCCTCGCCCAGCAATTTAGACGACATCGCGGCATGGCGGGCTTTCATCCAGTTCACGTTGCCGCGCACCGTGTTGATCTCCCCGTTGTGCGCGATCATTCTGAAAGGATGGGCGAGATTCCAGGTCGGGAAGGTGTTGGTGGAAAAGCGCTGATGCACGAGTGCGAGCGCGCTGACCACGTTCTCGTCGCGAAGATCGGCATAATATTTCCCCACCTGGTCTGCCAGCAGCATGCCTTTGTAGACTATGGTGCGTGCCGACATGGAAGAGATGTAGAAGCCGCAGCTTCCCAGCCTGTTGCTCACCGCATGCTCTGCGATCTTCCGGATCACGAACAGCTTGCGCTCGAAGGCATCTTCATCGGCGCAACCCGCACCGCGACCGATGAATACCTGCCGCATGACAGGCTCCACGAGTCTCACTCCCTCGCCGAGTATGCTGCTGTCCACCGGAACATCCCGCCAGCCAAGCAGCTTCTGGCCTTCTTCGGCGATCATTTCTGCAACCAGAGTCTCGCAGGCCGCGCGTGCCGCAGCATCCTTTGGCAAGAACAGCATACCCACGCCATAGCTTCCCGCCTCGGGCAACTGCCAGCCCAGATTCTGCTTGCGGAAAAAACCATCGGGAATCTGCAACAGTATCCCCGCCCCGTCGCCCGCAAGAGGATCGGCGCCCGTCGCCCCGCGGTGCGTCAGGTTTTCCAGTATCTGCAGCCCCTGACTGACCATGTCATGGCTCTTCTTACCCTTGATGTGGGCAACGAATCCCACGCCACATGCATCGCGCTCCTGGCGCGGATCATACAAACCTTGTTGCTCAGGCAAATTAACCACAGCATCCCTCAATCAAATCAGTTCCGGACACGCAATTCGCAAGCACCTGCCTGCGCCTACGCCGCGCCCGAATGAAAGCAAAAAAATGACGACACGAGTCGCCATGCGTACTGCCTACGCCAATTACAAAAGCGAAAGGGCAGGAATATTACCTTTAATCAGTCCTATCGGCAACCGCACCGGCCAAATCCGGGCTCTCCTGTCGGATCGCTCATCCCCGGCTGATATAGAATGACCGCTTTGCACAGATCAAAGCCATCCATGTCCTGGTTCGCGACCAATCTTATCGCCACATTTCTGCTGCCGCCGCTCAGCCTGCTGATCCTGATCGCGGCGGGCTATTTTTTCCGGAGTTACAGAATAGCCCGAGGACTGGGCATCACGGCCTTCATCCTGCTCTTGCTTGCCTCCACGCCGTATTTCAGCGAAGGCGCAATGCGCCTGATCGAGCCCACGCCAGTGGATATGACAGAGGCCAGGAGTGCATCGGCGATCGTGATACTGGGCGGCGGAACCTATTTCCATGCGCCCGAGTATTCCGGAGAGGACACAGTCAACGAGGAGACGCTGGCGCGCCTGCGCTATGGCGCAAGACTGGAACGCGAGCTGCACCTGCCAGTCCTGGTCACGGGCGGCAGGCCGCTTGGCAATTCCGTCGCCGAAGCCCTGCAGATGCGCTCAGCGCTCGAACAGGATTTCGGCGTGCCCGTGCGATGGGTCGAGGCCGCTTCCGACAACACCTATGAAAACGCGCGCAACTCCTTTCTCATCCTGCAAAAGGAGCACATCACAAGGATATGCCTGGTCACGCACGCATCGCACATGATGCGCGCTGCCAGCGCATTCCGCCGCGCAGGATTCGAAGTCATCGAGGCGCCCGCAGGCTACACGACGCGCTATCATACCGACCTGCTGACCTTCCTCCCGCGCGCAAAGTCGCTGCGACAAAGCTCGATATTTGTCCACGAGACAGTCGGCATGCTCTGGTATCGCGCAAGATCGATCTTTTCTCAATAGCCAAGGAAAAAACATGAAAGCACGCGTCAAATGGGTAGAACAAGTCTCCTTTCTCGGAGAATCCGAAAGCGGCCATGGCGTACTGATGGATGGTGCTCCCGCCAGCGGAGGACGCAATCTGGGGCCCCGCCCTATGGAGCTTTTGCTGATGGGCGCCGGCGGCTGCACCAGTTTCGATGTGGTGACCATCCTGAAAAAGGGGCGCCAGGATATCACCGACTGCTATGTGGAGCTGGATGCCGAGCGAGCCGAAAGCGACCCCAAGGTGTTCACGAAGATACACATGCATTTCGTGGTCAGGGGACGCAATGTCAAACCCGAGGCTGTCGAGAAGGCGATCAGGCTCTCCGCCGAAAAATACTGTTCAGCCTCCATCATGCTGGGCGCGACCGCAAAGATCACCCATGATTTCGAGGTGATACAGGAACCCGCCTAACGCCCATAGTGCGCGCTGCAAGCCGGAAAGCCCTCAGCGCAGGGGCTTCCCGGCAACGGATAGCAGAATCCGGACTCATGATTTACTTTAACTATCGGAAAAATAAATTAAATCAATTTTACTAATCAAGATACCCCCTATACATTTCACCTGCAGCATTCTTTACGTCAACCATCAAGGAGAGATCAAATGACTACTGAGTCGCAATGCCCATTTCATGCAAGCGCCGCAGGTGGAATCAAGACCAGAAGAGAATGGTGGCCAAACCAGTTGAACCTGAATATCCTGCGCCAGCATTCCTCGAAATCCGATCCCATGGGCGTGAACTTCGACTATGCGAAGGAATTCAAGAGCCTCGACCTTCAAGCCGTAAAAAGGGATTTGCAGGCATTGATGACCGAATCGCAGGATTGGTGGCCGGCAGACTTCGGCCATTACGGGCCGCTCTTCATCCGCATGGCCTGGCACAGCGCCGGCACCTATCGCATCAGCGACGGACGCGGAGGAGCGGGCATGGGGCAACAGCGCTTCGCGCCCCTGAATAGCTGGCCGGATAATGTGAATCTTGACAAGGCACGCCGTCTGATATGGCCGATCAAGCAGAAATATGGCCGCAAAATATCCTGGGCCGACCTGATGATACTCGCGGGCAATGTCGCCCTGGAATCAATGGGATTCAAGACCTTCGGTTTCGCCGGCGGAAGGGCGGACACCTGGGAGCCGGACGAGTCGACCTACTGGGGGCCGGAGGAAAAATGGCTCGAGGACCGTCGTCACTCGGGCAACCGCAATCTGGAGAATCCGCTCGCCGCAGTGCAGATGGGGCTTATCTACGTCAACCCGGAGGGTCCGAACGGAGTACCCGATCCCGTCGCCGCCGCTCGCGACATCCGCGAAACCTTCGCGCGCATGGCGATGAACGATGAAGAAACCGTCGCACTGATCGCCGGCGGCCACACCTTTGGCAAGAGCCACGGGGCCGGCCCCGCCACCCATGTCGGGCCCGAACCGGAAGCGGCCCCCATCGAGGAGCAGGGTCTTGGCTGGCACAGCAGCTTTGGCAGCGGAAAAGGTGCCGACACCATCGGTGGCGGACCGGAAGTCACCTGGACCACCACTCCCACCCGGTGGAGCAACAACTTTTTCGAGACGCTGTTCGGATATGAGTGGGAATTGACCAGAAGCCCGGCAGGTGCCCAGCAGTGGCAGGCCAGGAATGGGGCAGGCAGTGGAACCGTCCCCGACGCCCACGATCCTGAAAAGCGCCACTCCCCGACCATGCTGACGACGGATCTGTCGCTGCGCTTTGATCCGGCCTATGAAAAGATATCCAGGCGCTTTTACGAAAACCCCGATCAATTCGCAGACGCATTCGCCCGCGCCTGGTTCAAGCTGACCCACAGAGACATGGGGCCGCGCTCGCGCTACCTGGGTCCGGAAGTGCCCGCCGAACCGCTGATCTGGCAGGATCCGGTTCCGCCGGTAAACCACCCCCTCATCGACGCACAGGACATCGCCAGCCTGAAAAAGATGGTACTGATGTCAGGGCTATCCGTTTCGCAGCTCGTGTCCACAGCCTGGGCCTCTGCCTCCACTTTCCGCGGCTCGGACAAACGTGGCGGCGCCAACGGCGCGCGCATCCGCCTCGCGCCGCAGAAGGACTGGGCGGTCAATGAGCCGGAGCAACTGAACAGGACGCTTACCGCACTGAATAAGATCCAGCAGAACTTCAACGCCGGGCAGGCAGGAGATAAAAGGGTCTCGCTGGCCGACCTGATCGTGCTTGCCGGATGCGCCGGAATCGAGCAGGCGGCAGAGAATGCAGGCATCGGCGTGACCGTACCCTTCACCCCCGGCCGCATGGATGCCACGCAGGATCAGACCGACATCGAGTCATTCGCAGTGCTCGAGCCCTACGCCGACGGCTTCCGCAATTTCCTCAAGGCCGGGAGCAGCGTGCCATCAGAAGCGCTGCTGGTGGACAAGGCGCAGCTCCTCACCCTGACCGCGCCAGAAATGACGGTGCTGATCGGCGGCATGCGTGTGCTCGGGACCAACTTCGGTCAAACCCGCCACGGTGTTTTCACAAGCCGGCCGGGAACGCTCACCAATGACTTCTTTGTCAACCTGCTTGACATGGGGACCGAGTGGCATGCAATTTCAGAAGATCAACTCCTGTTCGATGCACGAGACCGGAAAACGGGCGAAGTCAAATGGACAGGCACGCGCGTCGACCTGGTGTTCGGCTCAAATTCGGAATTGCGCGCATTGGCCGAGGTCTATGCAAGCATGGATGCAAAGCAGAAATTTGTGCATGATTTCGCTGCCGCCTGGAGCAGGGTCATGAACCTCGACCGGTTCGAACTTTCGCAATCCTAACGGCGAGCATCTCCCCACCTGGGCAGCAGCGCATTTTTTACACCCAGGTGGTCGAGAATGCGCGACACCACGAAATCCACCATGTCCTGCACGCTGGATGGCGCATGATAGAAGCCGGGATTCGGCGGCATGATGACCGCCCCCGCCTTCGCGAGCTTCACCATGTTCTCGAGATGTATCACCGAGAAGGGCATCTCGCGCGGCACCAGGATCAACTTGCGGTTTTCCTTGATCATCACGTCCGCGGCCCGCGCGATCAGATCGTCGCTCATGCCTGAGGCGACCTTGGCCAGAGTGCCCATGGTGCAGGGACAGATCACCATTGCATCGCCCGGGTTCGAGCCGGATGCCATGGGCGCATACCAGTCTTCCCGGCCGTACACGCAGAGCCTGCCGCTGTATTCGCCAAGACGTTCAGCCAGCATGCGCTCCGCATCCTGCGCGCGGCCTGGAAGCACTATGCCCATCTCCTGGTGAGCGACGATCTGCGCTGCCTGCGAATAAACCAGATGCACGCGCTGCCCGCCTTTGAGGAGGCATTCCAGCAACCGCATCCCGTAAGGCATGCCGGATGCGCCAGTCAGGGCAAGCGTGATGGTCTTCACAGGGCTCCCATCGGGATTCGATTCGACGCTGTCCATCATACCTTGAACTCCCGCATTTCCCGCTCCTCCATGAAGCTTGCCGCGATCGCGCCGTTCACCGTGCCGAACACCAGCGCAGCGGCGGCGAACACCGGAATCAGATAGGCGATCCCTGCCTGCGGTATCAGCCAAAGATACACCACCATCATCTGCCCCGAGATATGCGCAAAGGCTGCGATTATGCTCTGACTCACCGGGCCGAACCAGCGGCCTGGCAGATGCATCGCAAGCCCCAGCGCCAGCAGGCTCAGCAGCGTGCCGGACAGGCTCAGGAAAAATCCGGGGGCCAGAAAATTGCCGAACAGCAGGCTTCCCGCAAGCACACGGAGCAGCGAGACCCAGGCCGCCACCCGCCAACCATGGCGCGACAGCACGATCAGCGTCACGATGTTGGCAAGTCCCGGTTTCACACCTGGAAGAGGGGATGGAATCGCGCCCTCTATGATCGCAAGGCCAAGCGCGACGGCGGCCATACGCGCGATGTGATGGTCTTCTGCCGTGGTGCGTAGCAGGATACTGGATTGGGGATCGGGCATAGTGGAATGACACGGGTTCTCCGCCCGATCCGCGATCCTCAATCCTGATTTCTCCATCCTCATTCCTCTTTCCTAATAGTTGAGGCTGTCGTATCGCTTGTGGCTTCCAACCAGTTCGACGCTCACCTGGTTTGGCAGGCAAAGGGCGATCTCGCCCGCCTGCTTCAGCCAGCCCTGCCTCACGCAATACTGGCGGGGGCCTGGGTCAGATGCGATGCGCACCCTGCGGTTCTCGATGGCGACCAGGCTGATGCCCATGTATCCTGGCACTTCGATGCGCTGGTTGCGGGAAAGCGGCACTTCCAGAAACAGCTTTCCCCGGCTCTTAATCACGACCTTGTCGGCAAGCTCGCCGTTCCATAATTTGAGCGCAAGCGATACGACGACGACGCACCCGATGCACATCGTCAGCCAGTCACCGGGTTTGATGTGGCAAAAAACCTGCATCCCGGATTTCATCAGGAAAGCTCGCGATGGCGCAGCAATACCTGCTGGTGGGCCAGGTTAAAATGTCTGGCCAGCTTTTCGCTGATGTAAACCGATCTGTGCTGGCCGCCGGTGCAACCTATCGCGATGGTCAGATAGCTTCGATTGTCCGATATGAAATGCGGAAGCCAGCGCTCCAGGAAGCGGCAGATGTCGGAAAACATGTCCTGGGCGAGCGGCGTGCCTTCGAGAAACTCGATCACGGGCCCATCCAGCCCTGTGAGCGGGCGCAGCTGGACATCGTAGTACGGGTTGGGCAGGCAGCGCACATCGAAGACGAAATCGGCATCCAGAGGAATGCCCTGCTTGAAGCCGAAAGACTCGAAAAGCAGCGTCAGCCGCGTTCCATCCAGCTCTATGAACTGCTTTATCCAGTTTCTAAGCGCATTGGCCTTGAGCTCGCTCGTGTCTATGCGGTGCCCGATCTGGCTGATCCCGGCCAGCAGCTCGCGTTCGTACTGCACGCATTCGGGCAGCGTGCGAACGCCATCGCTCAGGGGATGCATGCGGCGCGTCTCGGAAAAGCGTTTGACCAGCGTATCCGTCTTTGCATCCAGGAAAAGCAGATGGACTTCGAGGTCGTTGCGCTTGAGGCCGGAGAGCATCTCGGGCAGCCTCTGGACGCTGTTGGCGCTGCGCACGTCTATGCTGACCGCCATCTTGTCATATCCGGCAGACAGCAGGTAATCGGTGAGCGTCGTCAGAATCTCGGCCGGGAGATTGTCCACGCAATAAAAACCGCTGTCCTCCAGCACCTTGAGCGCAACGCTCTTGCCGGATCCGGACAGCCCGCTTATCAGAAAGAGCTGCATCTCAGTCACCCGTCAGAAACTGATCGTGCCTGCTGATGAATTCCTGCATGGTGTCTATGCCGCGCTGCTGAAGAACGAAGTTGCGCGCAGCCGCCTCCACGAGAACGGCCAGGTTTCTTCCTGCCACGACGGGTATGTTGACCGTGTTGATCTTTACGCCGAGTATCTCCTGGTGGGTCGCAACCAGAGGCAGGCGGTCCATCCTGGACAGGTCGCCGTTTTGTGTCTGGTGCAGATACACGATCAGCTTGAGGCTCTTCTTGCGCCTGACCGATGTCTCGCCGAACATGGTGCGTATGTTGAGCATCCCGAGCCCCCTCACCTCGAGGAAGTCGCGCAGCAATTCCGGGCATCTCCCCTCGAGCGTATCGGGCGCGATGCGGTGCAGTTCGACCACGTCGTCAGCAACCAGACCGCTCCCCCGCGTGATGAGCTCGAGTCCGAGCTCGCTCTTTCCTACCGCGCTCTCTCCCGTGATCATCACGCCCACCCCCAGCACGTCCAGGAAAACGCCGTGGCGCGTGGTGGTTTCTGCAAGCTCCTTGGCCAGATAATGGCGGATCAGCCACATCAGGTGCACGCTGGCCTTGGTCGATGCAAAAAGCGGGATTCCGGAGCGGTTGGCAAAATCGATGAGATCCGACGGCACTCTGGTGCTGCCGGCAACGATGAGGCAGAGCGTGCCGTTCTGTTCGACCTGCGCGAACACTTCCTCGCGCTCTTCCAGCGTCAGATTGTCGAGATAATCGATCTCCGTCTCGCTCAGCACCTGCACCCAGCTCGGATGTATCCGGCTCAGATGGCTCACCATCTCCCGGTTCAACGAGTCCACCGCCTCGCTGTCTATGATGCGGTTGGTGCCGTCGTCGCCCGCGACATGGCTAAGCTCCAGGCGGACCTGCTTGTGCTCGAACAGCTGCCTGACGCTTATCTGGCTCATGCCTCACCGTTCCATTCCCGGAAAGCCCGGTGGATGCAGGCAGCATCTTCGCATGCATTGAGTCTTTCCCGAAAGGAAGGATCGCTGAACATCTGCGCCAATTCGCCAAGAATCTGCAAATGCAGGTCCGTCGCAAGCTCCGGCACGAGCAGCACGAAGATCAGGTTGACAGGCTGGCCGTCTGGCGCATCGAAGGGGATGGGATGGGCGGTCTTGACGAAGGCCGCGGTCGCCTCCTTCAGCCTGGGTATGCGCCCGTGCGGGATCGCCACCCCCTGACCGAGCCCGGTCGATCCCAGCTTTTCACGCGCAAAAAGGCTCTCAAAAACCTGGCTGCGCGAGATCTTCATCTGGTTTTCGAAAAGCAGACCGGCCCGCTCGAACACGCGCTTCTTGCTGGTCGATTCGGCATCCAGCAAGATGTTTTCCGGCGTCAGGATTTTGCTGATTAGGTTCATCTTTCTATGCCCTGAGCAAGGGGCGTTCCAGCCCCCTGATTCTATTCTTCTGCCGCGGCATGGCCGCCGGTTTCGTCATGGCGTCTCGCGGAAAGCTTGTCCTTGTGCTTCTTCACCTGGCGATCCATGTTGTCCACCAGCGCATCGATGGCGGCATAAAGGTTCTCATCCTCGCATTCGGCGAACAGGTCCTTCCCGCTCATGTGCACGGTGGCCTCGGCCTTCTGCTTCAGCTTTTCGACGGAGAGGATGATGTTGACGTCCATCACATGGTCGAAATGACGCTTGATCTTGCTGAACTTGCCGGTCGCATATTCGCGGATGGCTGGCGTGATTTCGAGATGATGTCCGGTGATGTGGAGGTTCATTTTATGCTCCTTGCATTAGAGTGATTTACGGAGATTCACCGGGAGTATGTGCATCGCCTCCCGGTACTTTGCTATGGTGCGGCGGGCAACCTTAAAACCCTGCTGCGCCAAGATTTCCGACATGCGCCCGTCCGTCAGCGGCTTGCATGGGTCTTCGCTGCTGACCAACTGCTTGATCAGTTCACGTATCGATGCCGAAGAACAGATGCCGCCGCTTTCCGTGACCAGACCGCTGCCAAAGAAATATTTGAATTCGTAGATGCCGCGCGGGGTGCGCATGTACTTCTGCGTGGTCGCGCGCGAGACTGTGGACTCGTGCAATTCAAGCTCGTCGGCGATCTCGCGCAGCACCAGCGGGCGCATCGCGATCTCGCCGTGCTCAAGGAATGCGCCCTGCCGCTCGACGATGGCCTGAGCCACCTGCAGTATGGTCTCGAAGCGCTGGCGCAGGCTCTTGACGAGCCAGCTCGCCTCCTGCAGCTGCGCCGACATGGAGCCTTTTTCGTCGCGCTGATGCAAAAGGCTCGCATAAAGCTGATTGACGCGCAGTTTCGGCATCGCGCTCGAATTGAGCCTCGCCCGCCACTTATCCCCGCGTTTCTCCACGATGACGTCGGGCACGACGAAATCCGCGACACTGCTGTCGAAAGCCTCGCCCGGCTTGGGATTCAGTCTCAGGATCAGATTCTGCGCTGCACGCAGCTGATCATCCGTGCAGCGCAAGGATTTCTTGATCCTTGCAAAATCGTGGGCCGCCACGAGATCCAGATGCTGGGTGACCAGACGCAGAGCCAGATCGCGCTCCGGCGTATCCTCGGGCAGGGCTTTGAGCTGCAAGGCCAGGCACTCGCTCAAATCGCGTGCGCCAATTCCCGGCCCGTCCAGGTACTGCAATTGCACAAGAGCCGTCTCGAGGTCGTCGAGCGTGATCGCCTGCTCGTCATCCGGCTGGTTCTGCCGCAGCAGCTCGGCAAGCTCAGCCAGGTCCTGCGTCATGTAGCCCCTCTCGTCCAGCGCATCGATCAGCATGCCTATGATGAGCCTGTCGCGCTCGTCGTACTTGCTCACCGCAAGCAGCGCATGCAGATGTTCGCGCATGCTGGCCTGCAGCGCAGCATGCTCCGGGTAATCCTCGTTCTCGTCGTCGCTGCCGTGGGGTGCGCCATTCCAGTCCATCACGTCGTCGCCATGGACCTCCTGTTCCTCCTCGCCAGCCTCCCTCTGCCCCTCCTGCCCGCCCTCCGTGGGCGACTCGGCCTGGCCGAACGAGATCTCGTCGGACAGCTCAAGCATGGGATTTTCTTCGAGCATGCGCGCGACTTCCTGCTGCATGTCGACGGTGGACAGCTGGAGAAGGCGAATGGATTGCTGCAGCTGGGGCGTGAGCGTCAGCTGCTGCGACATGCGAAGTTGTAAAGAGGCTTTCATCCTGAATTCCCGATCCGGCCATACCTCAAAGCTTGAAGTTCTCGCCCAGATAGACTTTCCTCACACCCTCATTGTAAATGATTTCATCGGGCTTGCCTTCCGCCATCACCGATCCCGCGTTGATGATGTAGGCGCGATCGCATATGCCCAGCGTCTCCCGCACATTGTGGTCGGTGATCAGGACCCCGATATTGCGCTCCTTCAAGAAGCGTATGATCTTCTGGATGTCCAGCACCGCGATCGGGTCGACGCCGGCAAAGGGCTCGTCCAGCAATATGAAGCGGGGATTGGTGGCCAGCGCCCGCGCAATCTCGACCCGGCGGCGCTCGCCGCCGGACAGGCTGATCGCCGCATTGTTCCTGATCGCCTGTATGTTGAGATCATCGAGCAAGGACTCGAGCTTGGCGCTTATTTCCTCATCCGACAGCTCCTGAAGCTCGAGCACCGCCTGTATGTTTTGCGCCACCGTCATGCGCCGGAAAATCGACGCCTCCTGAGGCAGATAGCCAAGTCCAAGCCTCGCGCGCCGGTGTATCGGAAACCGCGTGATGTCCTGTCCGTCTATGGTTATCTTTCCTCCGTCCGCCGCGACAAGGCCCACGATCATGTAGAAGGAGGTCGTCTTGCCCGCGCCATTCGGGCCCAGCAGGCCGACCACTTCCCCGCTGTCGACCGAGAGGGAGGTATCGTGCACCACGGTGCGCAGTCCGTATTTTTTCTTGAGGCCTACAGCGCGCAACTCGCTCATTTTTTCTCCGTTACGGGTTCCGCGCTCACCCCGCTTGCGGGTTTCGGCTTAGGATACAGCACCGCATGCACCCTCTGGGGCGCGCCCGTGCTTCCCTGATCGTTCGCCTGGAATATCTCAGTATTCGAGTTGTAGGTCACATGCTCCCCTCGAACCTCGTCGTTCCCGCGCTTCACTTTCGCATGCTCATAGAAATCGACGGTATCGGCGCGCGTATCGTATACGATGCGGTCGCCATAACCTTCCACATATTCATTCAGGCCTTCCCGCTTCTGCCTGTAGCTCGCCGGATTGCCGTATGCGGTGCCGTGCTTGTATCCATCCTTGTCCTGCGTCACGACCATCTTGTCGCCACGTATCACCATGGTTCCCTGGGTCACCACGACGTTGCCGATGAAAGTGCTGGTCTGCTTTGCGTTGTCCACCTCTGCCTTGTCCGCATCGATATTTATGGGCTTGTCGCGATCCGCCTTCTCGGCACGGCTTGACGGAACCAGAAGCAGCAAGAAGAGCAAAAGGAATAGTCTATTTAACATGGGGAAGATGCACGCTTCTCACGTTTGCCAGCAGCTTCAGTATCTGCGTCTTGTTGTTCATCTCGAGTCCGGTCGCATGTATCGTGTCGTAGGCATCCGACAGGACGACGGGTTTGTCCGTATCCGCCCAGTCCTGGTTGGGCAGCACGCGAAGATATTCCGTGCGCAGCGTCATCGCTGACTGCCTGGCTGAAGCGTCCCGCGTCACCACCACATTGTCCCTGAATATCACCTCGTCCCCGTGGCTTGAAACATTGCCGCGTTTTGACGAGACGTGCACCGGAGGATGCTCCGATCCCAGCATCGTGAGATCGGGCAGATCGAGCTCGGTCGTGTCGTGGTCCGGATAATGCCGCATCTGCTTTGCGGAAAGCAGCGTGCTGGGCACCCCCTTGAGATCCATCTTGACCGCAGAGAAGTCATCCATGATCCCGTCCGGATCATGCCGCAGAACATTGGCGGTCGCCACAGCCTCCATCCTGACCTGCTTGTCCAGCCAGTAGACAGAGGCCAGCAACGCGAGCAGCGGCAGAAGAGGCAGCCAGTAGCGGGACTTCGAGCTTATCCTCATTTGAGATAAGGCGCCAGCTGCGCCTCCAGCGTTCCCTGCGCCGACATGATCAGCTCGCAAGCCTCGCGCACCGCGCCGTGCCCTCCGCTGCGGCGGGTCACGTAATGCGCATGCTCCCGCACGATCTCGGGCGACTCCGGCACGCTGATCGCAAGTCCAACATGGCGCATCACGACCAGATCGACCACGTCATCCCCCATGTAGGCAGCGGCATCGCGGGGGATGTCAAGCCTGTTCAGAAGATCAACCATCGCATCGAGCTTGCGCTCGGCGCCCTGATAGACATGGGATATGCCGAGATTCCTTGCCCTAAGCTCGACGCAGCGCGATGTGCGCGCGGTGATGATCGCAACTTCCACGCCGCTTGCGCGCAACATCTTGATGCCATGTCCGTCCAGCGAATTGAAGCGCTTGAACTCCTCCCCCGAATCCGAGAGATAGAGCCCGCCGTCCGTCAGCACGCCATCCACGTCGAAGGTTATCAGCTTCACCAGCTTCGCGCGGTTCAGAAATCCGCTTGCAGTCGAGTTCGCCGTCATCTAGATCACCTTCGCATGCAAAAGGTCATGCATGTTCAATACGCCAATCAGCCGGTGCATTTCATCGACCACCAGCATCTGGTTGATGCTGTGCTGCTCCATCAGCTGCACCGCCTCCGCCGCGAGGCTGTCAGGGCCTATGCAGCGCGGACTCTTCGACATCACGCTCTGCACGGGCGTACTCCTGAAGTCGAGATTCTTTTCCAGCGTCCGGCGCAGGTCACCGTCTGTGTAGATGCCCTTCACGACATCCTCCCCTCCCACGATCGCGGTCATCCCCACTCCCTTGCGGGACATCTCGATCAGCGCATCGCTCAGCATCGCGTCCTCACGCACCATGGGCATGCGGCTTCCCGTGCGCATCACGTCCCGGACGCGGGTCAAGAGGCGCCTTCCCAGGCTTCCACCGGGATGGGAACGCGCGAAGTTCTCCTCGTTGAAGCCCTTTGCGTCCAGCAGTGCGACCGCAAGTGCATCGCCCAGGGCCAGGGACGCGGTGGTGCTGGCTGTCGGCGCAAGGTTCATCGGGCAGGCTTCCCTGTCCACGCCCGCATTGAGATGGACATCTGCAACTTTTGCAAGACTCGAAGAAGGATTCCCGGTCATGCTGATGAGCTTCGCACCCTGGCGCTTGATGATGGGTACGATGGTCATGAGTTCCTGGCTCTCTCCAGAATTGGAAAGCGCAATGAACACGTCGGAGCTTGCCACCATGCCAAGGTCTCCATGGCTCGCTTCGGCCGGATGGACGAAGTAGGCAGGGGTTCCGGTGCTCGACATGGTCGCCGCGATCTTGCGGGCGATGTGTCCGGATTTTCCCATCCCGCTCACGATCACCCTTCCCTCGCAATTCAGGATCAGTTCCAGCGCATGAAGAAAACTCTCGTCAAGACGGGAACTCAGCGCCTGCACGGCGGACGCCTCGATGTCGAGAACCTTGCGGCCAAGATCAAGGGACTTTTGGGAAACTGCATGAGATTTATCCATACGTGCATTATAGCAAGGTCGCCCGCCAAGCGGCTGTCAGGGTTACTATAGCGATCCTGATCCGGTTCAACCGGCTGGACAATCCACGGGAGTTCCCATGTCAGCTTCGACCCTGCAGGACCGCGCCATGGGCGCGCTATTGGGCGCATTCATAGGCGATGCGCTGGCACTGGGCCCCCACTGGTACTACGACCTCGACGAACTGCGCCGTGAATACGGCGAGTGGGTCGACGGCTATACCGATCCCAAGCCCGGGCGCTACCACGAGGGCCTCGCAGCAGGACAATCGTCACAGGCAGGTTTTTTGCTGCGCCTGACGCTCGAATCTCTGGTTGAACAGCGAGGCTACGATGAGGCGGATTTCTGCCTGCGCATGGACCGGGATTTCTTCCCCTTGATAGACGGCACGCCGATGAACGGCCCCGGCGGCTACACCAGCCAGTCCATACGCGAGGCATGGAAGAAGCGCAGGCTGCAGGGGCTGCCCTGGGGAAAGGTCAGCGGCAATGCCGACACGACGGAGGCCGCCGAAAGGGCTGTTGCCATTGCGGTGCGCCATGCAATGAGACCGTCGGCGCTGGCCTCCGCAGTTGCCCGCAACACGGTGCTTACCCAGACCGACGGCACCGTGGTCGCGATGACCGTCGCCTTCTGCGCCGTGCTGGGCCTCCTGGTGGAAGGCCACAGACTGGATGAAGAGACATCAGACAAGCTGATGGCGCGTGTTAAAAGCGGCGAGTTGCCCTTCCATGCAGTCACGACGGGCAACCTGCAGATGCCCAGGAAGGATGCAGCCGATGCGCCTTGCGCTGGGCAATTCCCTTCACCCGATGCGCTGCTCACGCCTTCCTGCATCGCGCGCGCTGCACGCGATCCTGGCATATGCATAGAGCCCGCATGGAAGGCATCTCTGGTGTATGGCATGCCCTGCGCCGTGTATCACCAGTTCCCCGCCGCCTACTATCTCGCGGCGCGATTCCCGGATGACTATGAATCCGCCGTCCTTCACGCAGTCAACGGTGGCGGGCAGAACCAGGCGCGCGCGATACTCGCCGGCGCATTGACGGGCGCAATGACAGGACTTTCAGGAATTCCGCAACGCTTCATCGATGGCCTTGAGAACAGCGCAGAATTGCTGCAACTGGCAAGACAACTCTCCGATCAGATCGCCGCAGAAGGCTGAACAGATGTGCTAATTCCCATGCTTGACAAGCGTACGCAATAGCGTACCATGAACGCTTCTTTGAAGGAACAAGAAATGAACGCAATTACCGCCAGCGAAGCTCGCGCAAACCTGTATCGACTCATCGACCAAACGGCGGAATCTCACGAGCCTATCATTATTTCCGGCAAACGCAGCAGCGCCGTTCTGCTCTCCGCGGAAGATTGGAACGCAATTCAGGAAACCCTGTATCTATTGGCCGTTCCTGGCATGCGCGAATCAATCAAGGCAGGGATGGCCGAGCCCCTCGCAAAAAGCTCGAAAACACTAAAGTGGTGAGATGGGAGGTTGTTTATGCCAGGCAAGCCATGAGGGACGCAAAAAAGCTTGCTGCAAGCGGCCTTAAACCAAAGGCACAAGAATTGCTCGAAGTTCTTGCCGACGACCCATTTCAAAATCCGCCACCCTTCGAAAAGTTGGTCGGTGATCTTGCTGGCGCATACTCCCGGCGAATCAATATTCAGCATCGCATTGTGTACGAGGTCTTTACCAAAGAGAAAACGGTTCGTGTCCTGCGCATGTGGACACACTATGAATGAGCAGAGGCTCAACACATATTTCCGCTTTGCAAACTCTGCATGAGTGCGGCATCATCGGGGCGACTGCAACATTGCACTGAAAAATGGAAAACCCGCTCTCGCCCGTGTTGATACTGCTTGCCACCGCCGTGATGGTGGTCGTGGTGTGCCGCATCCTGGAACTGCCGGTGATGGTGGGATACCTTGCGGTCGGCATCCTGATAGGCCCCCATGCGCTGGGGTGGATCGCCGACACCGAGAGCACGAGGCATCTCGCAGAATTCGGCGTGGTGTTCCTGATGTTCAGCATAGGGCTGGAATTCAGCCTGACCAGGCTCAAGGCGATGCAGCGCACGGTGTTCGGACTGGGCGGCGCGCAGGTGCTGGCCACGATGCTGCTGGTTATGTTAGCCGGCTGGGCATTCAGGATGGACTGGCGAGCCTCGCTCGCGCTGGGCGGCATACTCTCGATGTCATCCACCGCGATCGTCAGCAAGATGCTGGTCGAGCGGGCAGAGCTCAACCTTCCCTATGGCCAGCAGATGATGGGCGTGCTGCTGTTCCAGGACCTTGCCGTCGTCCCGCTCCTGATCATCATCCCCGCCCTTGCGAGCCCTCCCGGAGATCTGACCGCCACGCTCGTTTATGCGATACTGAAAGCCGCACTGGTGCTGCTCGTGCTGCTCGTGTTCGGCCAGCATGTGATGCGCCGCTGGCTGCACGTAGTCGCAAGCCAGAAGTCTTCCGAGCTCTTCACGCTCAACATGCTCTTCATCACGCTGGGACTTGCCTTTCTCACCGAGTCGGCAGGCTTGTCCCTGGCGCTTGGCGCATTTGTCGCCGGCATGCTGATCTCCGAGACCGAATACCGTTACCAGGTGGAGGAGGACATCAAGCCGTTCCGCGACGTGCTGCTGGGCCTTTTCTTTGTCACGGTGGGCATGATGCTCGACATCTCCAGCGTGGCCCAAAACCTGGGATGGGTGCTGCTCGCACTCCTTCTCCTGATTGCCCTCAAGGCCCTGATCATTGCCGTCCTGGCCCGCGCCTTCGACGACAACTGGGGAGTCGGCGTGCGCAGCGGCATAGGCCTGGCACAGGCCGGTGAATTCGGTTTCGTTCTACTGACCCTGGCATACGGTTCACGTCTTCTTGACGGCAACCTGATGCAGATCACGCTCGCCGCGATGCTGCTTTCCATGCTGGCAGCGCCCTTCCTGATCCAGCACGGAGAGGCGATCACGCGGCGCATATCCGCTGCAGACTGGACATATCGCGCGCTTCAGATGCACCAGATCGCGATCCAGAGCATGTCGACCAAGGACCATGTGATCCTTTGCGGCTATGGAAGGAGCGGGCAGAAGCTTGCAAGCATACTGGAGGAGGAGAACCTGCGCTTCATCGCGCTCGATCTGGACTCGCGCCGGGTGAGGGAAGCGTCGGCCGCGAAGAAGAGCGTGGTTTATGGGGATGCGGCAAAGCGCGAAGTGCTGATGGCGGCGGGTCTGATGCGCGCCAAGGTGCTGGTGGTGAGCTACGAGGACAGGCACTCCGCGCTTTCCATACTGCGCCATGTCAAGGAGCTGCGCCCCGACCTTCCCGTCGTGGTGCGCGCCAACGACGACAGCCATGTGAACATGCTGAAGGACGCCGGCGCTGCAGAGGTCGTTGCAGAAGTGCTGGAAGGCAGCATCATGCTCGCATCCCAGGCGCTGCTGCTCGCAGGCGTGCCGCTCAACCGCGTCGTCCGCCACGTCCAGGAAAACCGCGCCCGCCGCTATGCGATGTTCAACGGCTACCTGCAGAATTCCGGAATCGAGGAAATCAGCGACGAGCTTCAGCCGCGTTTCATGAACGTGCTGCTCAGGATGGATTCCGCCTTTGTCGGCATGCGCCTGCGAGAAGCGGAACTCGAGACACTGAACGTCGAGGTCAAGGCATTGCGCCGCTACAACGTGCATGGCGCAGAACCCCATGAGGAAATGATCCTGCAGACAGGGGACGTGCTTGTTTTGCTTGGCCTTCCAGAAGCATTGAAGCTCGCCGAGCAGCGCCTGCACGAGGGAATTCCCCCTCTCTCCTGAAGCATCGCCAGGCGCCGCCTATATATTTCGGCATATATACTCCACAGGATTTTGGGCGTATGTTTTGGTCGTGATCCTTCACGATCCGAGCTTAAGGAGCGTCCCATGAGCTACACTTCATCCGGCTTTGGAAAAGTCGCCCGCCACGACAACCTTTTCCAGGAACATGTGCACGATGCCTACAAGGAGAAGGGGAAACTGCACGAACCGTCAGTCTGCACGCAGTGCGGGGCAGTATTTCACGAGGGCCGCTGGCAGTGGCTTGCAGCGCCCAAGGATGCGCATCGCGTCACCTGCCCCGCATGCCACCGCATGAACGATCATTTTCCGGCCGGGTTCGTCACTCTGAAGGGCGAATTCCTCAACTCGCATCGCGACGAGATCATGAGCCTCGTACGCCACCATGAACAGCGCGAACGCGAAGAACATCCGCTGCAGCGCATCATGGCAATCGAAGCGAAACCAGAGAACACGCTGCTCACCACAACGGACATACATCTTGCACGCGGCATAGGAGAAGCGCTGCATCATGCCTATCAGGGAAAGCTGGAATACCACTACAACTCCGAACAAAATCTGCTGCGCGTGAACTGGGAACGCTGATGAGCCAACCTGACCGACAGGAGAGACATCATGAAACCCCTCATTCTATTTTGTGCGCTTGGCCTGTTTTCAACCCTGGCCATGGCCGGCGGCCATACCGCAACGAATGGCTATGTGACCGACAGATACGGCAATTTCGTCAGGGACGATCATGGCATCTGCGTGCACAGCAAATCGTGGACTCCCGCAATGGCGCTGCCCGAATGCGAATCCCCTGCGGTGAAGAAATCGCACAGGCGCTCCACTGCGTACAAGGGATCCAACAGCTGGAAAGCATCGACAAATGACTGAGATCATGGCGGAAGACCCGCCATGCTTTTTATTCCGCGCTTGACCGGGAGGCCTGCATGAAAAGGATGCTGTTGCTCAGTTTTCTGCTTTCTTACCAGGCCGCAGCCAGCGCCGAGCGAGGCGAGCTGCTTTACCAAACGCATTGCCATGCCTGCCACGGGCCGGAGATGCATCAGCGCAACAGGAAAATTGCGACCGACTGGGGAACATTGCTGGCCCAGGTGCGGCGCTGGGAATCCAACATCGATCTGCAATGGAGCCAGGAAGAAATCACCGATGTCGCGCATTACCTGAATCAACGGTATTACGGTTTCCCGGAACCCGGCCACCGGCAGTCCGACCACGCGCTGTCACCCTCTCGATAAGGAGTCGACATGAACATCATCGGAATCGATCTTGGCACATCAAATTCTGCGGCAGCGGTGCTGCGCGGCGGGCGCCCCGTGATCATTCCGAGCTCTGAAGGGGTCAGCGTAGGCGGGAAGGCATTCCCGAGCTATGTTGCGATCACCAAGGACGGAGAGATGCTGATAGGCGAGCCTGCACGCCGCCAGGCCAGCGCAAACCCGGATGGAACGGCCACCGGCTTCAAGCGCAAGATGGGGAAGCGCGAGACCATAAGGCTGAAGGACCATGAGTATTCTCCCGAACAGCTGTCCGCATTCTTGCTGCAGAAGATCAAGCGGGATGCAGAGGCATTCCTGGGCGAGCCCGTCCAGAAGGCCGTCGTGACTGTGCCAGCGTATTTCGACGACAATCAGCGCGCCGCGACCCGCGATGCATGCGGCATCGCAGGACTCGAAGTCCTGAGGCTGGTCAACGAACCCACCGCCGCATCGCTCGCCTATGGCCTGGACAGGCTGGGACAGGAACTGCGCATCGCGGTGATCGACCTCGGCGGCGGCACGCTGGATGTTACCATCATGGAATTCGGCAATGGCGTGTTCGAGGTCAAGGCCACAAGCGGAGATACCCAGCTTGGCGGCACCGACATGAACCAGAAGATATACGAGCATCTTGCAGAGCGCTTCCAGATGGCCACAGGCTTCGATGTCAGAACGGACAGCCGTGCCGCGGCGCGGCTGCTGGAAGCGGCAGAGGCGGCAAAAATCGAGCTTTCGACCAGCGTCACGGCACATCTCAGCCTGCCCTATCTTGCGACCGTGAACGGCGAACCCCGCCACCTCGAAATGGACCTCAACCGCACAGAACTTGAGCGTCTCGTGCATCCCGTGATCGAACGCTGCCAGAAACCCGTGGAGCAGGCGCTGCGCGACGCCGGCATCACGCCGAAGGAAGTGGACCGCATCGTGTTCGTGGGCGGCCCCACCCGCATGCCGTCCGTGCGCAACTATTTCGAGCAGCTTTTCGGGCGCCATGCGGAAATGGGCGTGGACCCGATGGAGTGCGTGGCCGCAGGCGCCGCGATCCAGGCTGGCGTGCTGGGAGGCGAGGTCGGCGGGATCGTGCTGGTGGATGTCACGCCGCTGACCCTGGGCGTCGAGACGCTAGGCGGCATCGCAACGGCCCTGATCCCGCGCAACACGCCTGTTCCGGTCAGGAAAACCGAGACATTCACCACCGCGTCCGACATGCAGACCAGCGTCATGATACATGTGTTCCAGGGCGAGAGGCCGATGTCCAGCGACAACACCAGCCTTGGAGAATTCAAGCTTGACGGGCTCCCTCCCGCCCCCCGCGGCACCCCCAAGATAGAGGTGACCTTCGATATCGACTCCAATGGAATACTGAGCGTGTCCGCAGTGGATACGGCGAGCGGGAAGTCGCAATCCATCAGCATATCCGGATCCACCCGGCTTTCAGAGGAGGACAAGAAGCGCATGATGGAGGATGCCGATCGGTTTGCCGAGGCAGACAAGGTTCGCCGGAGTGATGCGGAAAAACTCAACGCAGCGGATGCCACATGCTACGAGGCCGAAAAGCTGCTCGCCAACTATGCCTTCAAGCTGACCGACGAGCTCAAGACACGCATCGAGACGGGACTGCGCGAGACCAAGGATGCACTGCTCAGAAAAGAGGCAGCCTCCGCGACCGAACGTGCAGCTTCTCTGAACAAGCTTCTCCAGGAGGCGGGAGCCGTGATCTATGCCCAGACCGGAAAGGCGGGCAAGGGAGAACCCTATGCAGAAACGCGCTGGGAAGGCGGGACGCCTTCCGACAGGGGCAAGGTCGTAGATGCAGAATACAAGGAAAGCCGCCATCCATAAATGACCGACCATCCACCACTTCAGGCAAGCCAGCTCTATCTCTCGTGCGATCCGGAAGAGCTCGGATTCGGGAGCACGGTGGAGCTCGAGGACATCTCCGAAACGATAGGCCAGATGCGCGCGATGGATGCGCTGCGCTTCGGCACTGGCATACGCCATGAGGGGTACAACCTTTTCGTTCTCGGGCCCGCCGGCATAGGAAAGCGCAGCATGGTGCTGCAACTGCTGGAGAAAAGGGCGGGCAGCGAAGAAGAACCGGACGACTGGTGTTACGTCAACAATTTCGCCCACCCCCACAAGCCGATTGCGATCCGCCTTCCGCCACGCCAGGGATCTGCGCTTCAGGCAGACATGGAAAAGCTGGTTGAATACCTGAAGAACGCGATTCCCTCGCTTCTGGAAAGCGAGGAGTACCACGCCAAGGCAGAAGCGATACGCGAGGAATTCAACACGCGCCAGGAAAAGCTCTTCAAGGACCTGGGCGACGATGCACAGAATCAGGGAATCGCGCTCTTGCGCACCCCTGAGGGATTTGCATTCGCGCCGACCAGAAATCATGAAGTCATCCCGCCCGAAGAGTACGAACAGCTCCCCGAAGAGGAAAGGAAGCGCATAGAGGACATCATCGCCGCGCTGCAATCCCGCCTCGAAAAGCTCATGAGGCAGGTCCCCCAATGGCGCCGGGAACGCCACGAAAGAATCAAGCAGCTGGACCGGGATACCGCACTGCTCGCGATCAATCACTCGATAGACGAGATCAAAAAATCCCATGCCGACTCTGCCCAGATCCTGCAATATCTGGACGAGGTGCAGCAGGACATGCTGGATAACATCGAGGATTTCCGCAGGCAGGAAAATGCCGCGAGGATTGGTGACATGACCATCGTCTCGCATTCCAACTTCAATCGCTATCGCGTGAATCTGCTGGCGATAAACGGGCAGAAGCACGGTGCTCCCATCATCAGCGAAGACCATCCGACATACAGCAACCTGGTCGGAAGAATAGAACATCTCGCACAGTTCGGTGCGCTGATCACCGACTTCACGCTGATCAAGCCGGGTGCGCTTCACAAGGCAAACGGGGGCTATTTGCTGCTCGACATCCGCAAGGTTTTGTCCCAGCCATTTGCATGGGAGGGGCTGAAGCACGCCCTGCAGTCGCGCAAGATACGCATCGAATCCCTGGGACAGATGTACAGCCTTGTCAGCACCGTGTCGCTAGAGCCCGAACCCATTCCCTTGAGCGTCAAGGTGATCCTGTTCGGCGACCGCCTTTTCTACTACCTGCTGCAGGAATACGATCCCGACTTCGGGGAGCTATTCAAGGTGGCCGCCGACTTCGAGGAGCGCATGGAGCGAAACGGCGAAACCCACAAGGTGTATGCGCGGCTGATCGCGACCCTGGCGCGCCGTGAATCCCTGCTTCCCTTTGACTGCCATGCGGTGGCACGCGCAATAGAACATGCTGCGCGTCTTGCGGACGATGCGCACCGCCTGTCAACCCACATGCAGGGCTTGCTGGACATCCTGCGCGAGTCCGATCACTGGGCGCGCGAAGAGGAAAAGGATCAGGTCGGAAGAATCCATGTGCAGCGCGCCATCGATGCACAGCTTTTCCGCCAGGGCCGCCTCAAGGAAAGGCTGCAGGAGGCGATCCTGCGCAACATCCTGATGATAGACACCGAAGGTTCTGCAACCGGCCAGATCAACGGGCTTTCCGTGATCACGCTTGGAGACTTTGCATTTGCCCAGCCGACCAGGATCACGGCGACCACAAGGCTGGGTGACGGCGAAATGATCAACATCGAGCGAGAGGTCAAACTGTCCGGCGCCACGCATTCAAAGGGCGTGCTTATCCTCTCATCCTTCCTTGCATCGCGTCACGGCGGAAAGCTGCCGCTTTCCTTCTCTGCAAGCCTGGTATTCGAGCAGTCCTACGGCATGATAGAAGGCGACAGCGCCTCTCTTGCAGAACTCTGCGCGCTGCTCTCCAACCTGGCTTCGGCACCCATACGCCAGTCGCTTGCGGTCACGGGATCCGTGAACCAGTTCGGCAAAGTGCAGGCGATAGGCGCAGTCAACGAAAAGATCGAAGGATTCTTCGACATCTGCAATGCGCGCGGCCTGACAGGAGAACAGGGCGTTCTGATCCCCTCATCCAACATGGAGCATCTGATGCTGCGACAAGATGTGGTGGAAGCCGCGAAGGACGGAAAATTCTTCATCTATGCGGTGGAAGACGCAGACCAGGCCATAGCGCTTCTGACCGGACTGCCGGCTGGCACGCCGGACCAGAATGGCGTCTACCCCGAAGGCAGCCTTAACCGCAGGGTTGCTACCCGCCTGGCAGAGCTGAACGAGATCAGGCGGTCGTTTGCCGAAAAGCACCGCAGATCCGGTGAAAATGACCGCTCATGACAAACGCGACTATTACGAGGTGCTCGGCATTGCAAGAGATGCCGATCAAAAGACTGTCAAGAGCGCATTCCGCACGCTCGCCCTGAAATACCATCCGGACCGCAACAAGGAACCCGGCGCAGAAGAACGCTTCAAGGAGATCGCAGAGGCCTACGCGGTGCTGTCAGACCCGAAAAAGCGCGCGGAATACGATGCGCGCGGATTCCCTGGCGTTGCTGACTTCAGCCAGGAGGATCTGTTCGGCGGCATCGATCTGGAAGACCTCTTTGGCGGATTGGATTTTGGTTCGGGCAGCATCTTCGACCGGTTCTTCCGCCGCCATGCCGATTCCGGGAAGGGGCAGGACATCCGGATGGCGCTCTCCATTCCGCTTGCGCTTATCGCAACCGGCGGCCCCGAAGAGATCACGATAGAACGCCCCGCCGCATGCTCCGCATGCAAAGGAACTGGCAGCGAAGGCGGCGCAAGCCCCAAAACCTGCCCCACATGCAAGGGCTCCGGTCGCGTCGTTTCCAGACAAAGCCAGGAATCCGTGGAAATCCAGCGCATCAGCGTCTGCCCGACATGCCACGGCAGGGGAACCCTGATAGATCATCCCTGCAATGCATGCCGCGGCAGCGGAAAAATCAGCAAGGAGGAAACGCTGACGGTGACCATCCCCAAAGGGGTCGAGGAAGGCATGGAACTGCGCATACCTGGCAAGGGCATGCCAGGCGCTGCGGGCGTTCCAGGCGACCTCCTGATCGCAGTGCATGCGCTCCACGATCCGCGCTTCGAACGCTCGGGGGCGGATCTGCTGCGCCAGGAAACGATCACGGTGACCGATGCGGTCCTGGGGCAGACAATAGATGTGCCTACCCTGGACAGCACCATCAGCGTGACCATCCCTCCCGGCACGCAGCCATATTCCATGCTGCGCATCAGGGGAAAGGGTCTTCCGAAATTCGGCAGCGACGAGACAGGGGACCTTTTTCTCAAGATCGCGGTGCATGTTCCGGAAAGGCTCAACGCGGAGGAAAGAAAACTGTATGAACGTTTGCGTGAGCTGGCCGGCCGCGCCTTCACGCATTGAACAAAATGGGAGGAGAAATGCAGGCGATGATACTCGACCAGTCCGGACTCCATCCGAGGGACATTCCAAAACCCGCTCCCGGGCCGGGTGAAGTCCTGATCAGGGTTCAGGCCTGCGGCGTCTGCCGCACGGATCTGCACATTCTCGACCACGAACTTGAGAATCCGAAGATGCCCCTGATTCCCGGCCATGAGATCGTTGGCATCGTGGAAGGAAACGGCGAAGGGGCGTTCAGGTTTTCCATGGGCCAGAGAGTGGGCGTGCCGTGGCTTGCGGGAACCTGCGGACACTGCCGGTATTGCCAAGACGGCCGGGAGAATCTCTGCGATCATGCGCGCTTCACGGGCTATACACTGGATGGCGGATACGCGCAGTACACTGTCGCCGACGAGCGCTATTGTTTTGCGCTGCCGGATGGCTATACCGATGCGGAGGCAGCCCCGCTCCTCTGTGCGGGGCTCATCGGTTACCGCGCCCTGATGGCCTGCGGGAACGCGGATAGAATCGGCATATATGGATTTGGTGCCGCCGCACACATCATCTGCCAGGTTGCGGTCTGGCAGGGAAGGAAAATCCATGCGTTCACCAGACCCCATGATGAGGCGACACAGCGCTTCGCGCTGGATCTTGGCGCTGCATGGGCCGGGGATTCCTCATCGGTCCCGCCTCAAAAGCTGGATGCCGCGATCATCTTTGCGCCTGCCGGCGAACTTGTGCCAGAGGCACTGAGCCACGTCGCAAAAGGCGGGACCGTCGTTTGCGCCGGCATACACATGAGCGAGATCCCGGCCTTTCCTTACCGGATCCTGTGGGGGGAACGCATGGTGCGCTCGATCGCCAATCTGACTCGCGCTGATGGCAAGGCCTTCTTTGATATCGCATCAAGGCTAAGAATAAAGACCCATGTGCAGGAATTCGCGCTCGGCGATGCGGGCAAGGCGCTGGAACTTCTTCGCGGCGGGAAAGTGCAGGGCGCACTGGTACTTGTGATGAATGAAGATTGAGGCTAGAGGCTCAGGAGCAAATTCCTGACCGGCGCAGGGATAGCCGCCTGCAATGCCTCATCCACTCTCATCCACGCATGTTCCCCCTGGTGCTTTGGTCTTTCACTCAGCCTCAAAACAACAGGGGAAATGCAAAGCCTGAAATGCGTGAAGGTGTGAACGAGCCCCGGCATTTCGATGCGCTCGACTATCTCCCAGTCATGAAGATCAATCCCGTCTTCGAGCTGTGGCAGGCTCCAAAGCCCTCCCCATATCCCCCTGGATCCGCGCCTTTCCAGCATGATCATTCCATCGTTCAGGGCGATCAGGAATCTGGCATGGCGCTCCGGCAGCCTTTTCCTGGGCTTTGGCGTGGGCAGCTCATGCACGCGGCCCGTGTCGAAAGCAACGCATCCGGTCCTTACTGGACATGAACCGCACATCGGGCTGCTCCTTTTGCAGAGCATGGCCCCCATGTCCATCAGCGCCTGAGTGTAGATCGCAACATCGCGGTCAGGGAGCAAAGACTCTGCGATCCTCCAGAGCTCATCCTCCACCGCCTTGCCATGCCCCGCTATTCCGCAATGGCGGGCGAGCACGCGCCTGACGTTTCCGTCCAGTATCGCGCGCTTTTCGCCAAATGCCTGGGCCGAGATCGCCGCCGCAGTCGATCTCCCCACCCCCGGCAGGTTCAGGATGTCTTCATGCCTTTTGGGAAACACGCCGCCGTGAAGCGCCATGATCATCCTGGCAGCCTTGTGCAGATTGCGCCCTCTCGCGTAGTAGCCAAGCCCGCTCCAGCAGGCAAGCACCGCATCTTCGCTTGCCTGCGCCAAAGCCCCGACGCTCGGGAATGCGTCGACGAAGCGGAGATAATAGGGAATCACCGTCGCAACCTGGGTCTGTTGCAGCATGATCTCGGATAGCCACACGCGATAGGGGTCTTTTCCCTGCCATGGCAGGTCGTTGCGCCCGTGGCTCTGCTGCCAGGCGATCAGGGAAGACGAGAACGAGGCGCGATCAGAGGACATGGATGCATTATATGCGGAATGCAGTTTGCGCATTCCCGTGCTAGAATGGCCGAAAAAGGAAAAGAAACATGCATGCTGAACTCATCGTTGCGGCGCATGCGATACAGCAGGCAGTCGCGCCCGTATTCCTCCTGACAGGCGTCGGGGCATTCTTGAGCGTGCTGTCCGGCAGGCTGGGACGCGTGATAGACAGATTCCGCTCGGTAGACTGGGACACTCACGGAGACGAGATGAAAGTCCTCGTGCTGCGGGCGCGCTGGATACACTGGTCCATCAGCCTTTGCACGATCTCCGCCCTGTTCGTCTGCATCGTGATCGCGGCGCTCTTCATCGGATCAGAGCTGAACCGCGACCCTTCCGGGACTGTCTCCCTCTTCTTCATCGCCGCGATGGCAGCGCTCACCTTGGCCCTGCTCTGCTTCCTGCGCGAGATATCGCTTGCAACCGGCATCATCAGGATGCGCTAGCATTTCCCGCTAATGGTTGTCGCCGTTGATGCGCCAGTAGACCCGCTTGCGGCGCGTCGAGATCGGCGGCTTTATGTTCTGTCCGGAGATCGCCGTGCTCGCACCGCCATTTTTCTGTGCCGCACCTATCACCACGGTCTCGACCGATCCATTGACGTTGACGTTGCCAACCACCGGAGATGGAGGCAGGCCGCCGCCGACAAAGGTCGTCGAACGCGAGATGGCATTGCCGTTCGCATCCACCCCGCCTATCGGCGTGCAGACTGCGCCAGTCGTGCCGACAGCGCCAGACCCGTTCAGCAGGTTGACCCAGTAGCCGCGCGCCTCGCCCAATGGATTTGCGCAACTGTTGACGCTGCTCACCGGCCGGTTGGTGCTGAAGGTGACGAGCCCGCCCGTGATCAGCGCGGAAGTCACCACCTGCTCGCCCACCCCATAGGCGGTCAGATCCATGTACCAGCCGGAATAGGCGCCATTGGGCAGCACCTGGCTGTTGCCGCAACCCGGGTCTGTCGTGCTGTTAAGCATGCTCGCGCCGTCCAGGTTGACCGGTGTGGTGGAGCCGCTGTTCGGATTGTCGAGATAGACATAGAAGCGGTTCTTGATCGGCGTCTTGTAGGGATAGTTGGTGATCAGGGGATGCTCGCGATCGCCCGAACCTAGCGCAACGTATACCTGATTGTTGTAGGGCAGCACTGCCGGCGCGAACAGGAACTTCCTGCCAGAACCGTTCGTGTAGGCAACCCTGGTGATGTTCCAGTTTGCAGCCGCCTTTGGAGCAAAGGAATTCGCAGGATCCGAAAAGTCTATGCGGTATATGTTGCCTCCGGTGTCGGCCACATAGGCCGCATCCACATTGCCGTCGTAATTGATGTCCACCAGTGCCACGTCTGCCGCGACGCTGCGCACCGTGGCAAAGGATGCAAGCAGCGCGCCGCTTTGCGCATCGAACACATACACTCCATTTCCGGTGGGTGCAGAACAGCTCGGCGTGCTGGTATCCGCATCCTCGCATGCATCATAACCTCCGCCGACGATCACGACAGGCTTGGTGGTCGAATAGCCTGGCAGGATGGCGACAGAAGGCGTGGACCAGGTCTGCCCTATGTTGGCAAGACCTGCAGTGCATCCGGTGTTGCTGCCTACAGCCGGACATCCCGCCTTCCAGAGGAAGGCAGGGCTGGAAGGCGTGCTCACGTCAAATGCATAGATCATGCGTCCGCCGCGGCGCATCGCGGGATATATCCACACGCTGGAATTGTTGGCATTCTGATAGATTCCCGTGGAACCATCGAAATAGAATCCCTTGGGGGATGTCGATGAAATCGCCGGTGTGTTGTCCATCAGCCGCTCAAGGTTGGGGAAGAATTCCGGCGCGACAAATGCCCAGGACTCTGTCCCGGTCGCCGCATTCACGGCATGATATGTGCCGTCGTTGGCCCCGTAAAAAACCATGATGCCGGTCGTACCGCCATAGTCCACAGGGATAGGCTTGGAATGGATCACGTCGCCGTGTATCGAAGGACGGTTGGCAGTCGATGCGGTCGCATTGATCTCCCCCGTGACATCCTGGCCTGATATGAAATTCACGATGTTTGCATTGATGGTGGTGTTCGACGAGATCGCCGCATTCGCCGTATTGAATGGCACCAGTGAGTTGCCAGACTGGGTCAGGATGTTGCGGCTGGTCGCATTGCGCAGCATCTCTGCAACACCGCCCTTCTCGACGATGGGGCCATCCGGGGTATCGGAATACACATTGGTTCCGGTGAGCGAACAGATGCTCTTGGCAAGATTGGTGTCATCCCCCTGGGTTCCCCAGGAAAGCCCCGGCGTGTTGGCGGATGTGAAGAAGACTCGTGGGCTTATCGTGCCTCCTGAAACGTTCGCCCAGTAATTCAACGAATCAGTTGTCCACCAGCTGACCGCGCAGGGCGTGATGAACCCGGTGGTCGTGTCTGTCGCAGGCAGCCCGTTCACGTCCGCGAGGTTGGCCTGCCCCGAGAAGTTGGCGATCTGGTAACGCTTCATGTTGCCGAACCAGCGCGGCAGGGAATTGGGATTGGGCCTGAACATCCCGATATAGACCTGGTTGTCGTTCTGCGCGCGGTTGGTCGCGGAGATCGGCAGGCTGGCCGAGGCAAATGCCGAGTTGCGCGCCAGTATTTCCGAGAAGATGGACTGCAAGGCTGATGCGATCTGGCTTTCGTTGTTGGCGACCAGATATTTTCCCCCGCCGTTTCTCGCCATGCTCGATAATAGCCCGCTCTGCTGCGCATTGGGCGCCGAATACCAGACATCTATCGTGTATGTGTTGACGTTATAGACGGTGCCGCCCACGTTGACCCCGTTCTGGTACATGAAGCGCGCCCACTCGTCCGCATTGAAGGGATTGGTGTCCAGCGTGGAAGTCCCGGTCGGCACATCGGTCGCAAGGCCCGTGCCAGTCGCCGACACCGTGAAATTCGGCAGATTGAGCTGGGCGGTGTTTCCGCCCAGACCGGACAGGGCCGTCGTATTCGCGGCAAGGTCCTTGACCGGCCCCTTGCTGTTCGGATTGCCGATGAAGATGATGTAGGTGGTCGCGCATCCGTCATCGCTCGTGAGCGGCGTCTTGAACTGCGTATAGTTCGTGCTGTAGCCGTTCGAGTCGGCGATGGAGGACACCACGTCGGCACTCGCGGCAAACGGCGTTTTCCCCGCCAGATAATTGTAGGCATCGTACATCAGGTTGCCGTAGGCCTCGCCCGAGTTCTGCTTTTCCGTGCTGGAGGTGGTGTTGTTGAAAATGGTGGTGAGCTTGGCTGAGAAAGCGCTCAAGTTCGCCGGACCGTTGTTCTGGTTCGGTCCCATGGGTGCTATGGCCTGACGCACGAACCCGCCGTTGTCGTTCGAATTGCCGCCGGTGACGAATTCCAGAAGACCCACATTCACATTCGCATTGAGAGTTTGCAGGACGTTCTGTATCGCCTGAACTTCGGCCTGACCCTGGTTGATTCCGCTGTCCGGCCAGTGCTGATCCTGCCTAGACCAGTTGGAGGTGTTGTCCAGCACGATGAGCACGTTGGGCGCGGGATTGTTGGTGCCGCTGTTCAGCGTGTAAAGATCGATATCCATCGCCTTTGCTGTCATGCTTGAAGCCAGCAGGAGAAACGGCAGGCGCTTCAGGATCATTTTGGAATTCATCTTCCTCTCCTTACGGACAGTTGTTGGTCATGGCGGTTACAGGAATGCGCATGCTCACGCCCTGCGTGACCGTGGTGCTGGTTTCCGTCGCCGGATCATTGGCCTGCGCCGTGATCTCCCAGGTCGAATTGGCGCACAGCGAATTGCCGGAATTGCTTCCTCCGGTCACGCCGAAATTCTGCTGCGTGCCTGACGAGCACGCGAGATCATCCGGATTCTGCAGGTTCAACTGGCTGTTCTGTATCGGTGCGGCTTCCACGCACTTGGGCTGAACAGGCATGGTCACCGTGAAATCCTGGACGCCATCGCCATTGCTGTCCACGCACCAGGTGTTCGCTCCGCCGCCTGCCGTGCAGTTGGTGTTGGGGATGGCTGCCGCGGGATTCTGCGTGAAGTTGCTGGAATTGACGACCTCCTCTATCGCCTGCGTTGCCGCATCCATGCCTTCGTTTTTGTGCTGGGCGTTCGCTACGACCGCAGTCTGGCTGCTTCCCATGTGGAAGGAGGCGATCGCAAGCAGCGTCATCAAAAGCAGCATGATCATGCTGACGAGCAGGGAAAACCCGCGCTGTTTTTTCATTCCAGTCTCCCGGCTATGTTGTTGAACCTCACAAGGCTGGTATAAAGATGGCGCTTGTAGGCATCGTTGTAAGGACCATAGGTGTTGCCGCCTGCGGTATACACATGGGTATCGGTGTATCCCCCGCTGGGCTGGGTGTTCCTTGCCAGGATGTAAAGCCTTGCCGTCACCACGTTTCTCCAGTTGGTCTGACAGGCAACGCCTGTGCAACCTCCATATGCCCCAGGATCCGAGGCATAGACATCGGGGATGCTGTCGCCGTTGGTGTCTATGCCGTATTCGATCTGGAACTGGTCTATCCCTTCGACCAGCGGCGTGATGGTGTATCCCGCGCTGCCGAGCTCGGCAACCTTGAGCGTGGGTATGCCGTCTCCCGGCTGATCATTCTGCGCCACGAAATAGATGTTGGTGCGATAGGAACGGATGTCGGCAGTCGTCGCGCAGTCCTTGGCCGTCAGGTTAAGACTTCCGGTGTTCGAGCTGATGAGGTACTGGCCGGCCGATGTGCTGCAAAGCGAATCCTGGAAATATACATAGTTTCCGGCGGCGCAGCCCGGGGTTCCCTGCACGCAGCCGCTCGCGCGCCTGTCGACAAAGATGTCCGTGCCCGGTTTCAGATCCGATATGCAGGTAGGCGCAACAGCCGCATTGTCCACCCCCTGGACCGGCAGGGCGACTGCGGAAACCAGCGTCGCATTGGTGGTATCGCAGGGATCGGGCAGCGTTGGGGGAGTGGGGAGGCTCGTGGGATCCAATTCGCCGTAATAGCCCGCCATGCGCATCTCGTCGGCCAGAAGCTGCGCCGCATAGCGCCCGTTTTCTATCTGGAGGTTGGTCTTCTCGGTTTCCACCCGCGTCCTGTAGTTGTTCGCGAAGATGGTGCCGACGCCCGCCACCACGAGCAGTCCCAGGGTGATGCCTATCATCAGTTCGATAAGGGAAAATCCCTTGATTCTTGCTTGGCTGTTCATGGCGCTGTCAGGCTGGCTATGGTGACGAGAGAGGAAATGGCCCGGCGATTGCCGTCATTACCGTAGAGATTCTGCCCGCAGGTCAGCGCAGGCGGGCTCAACTGCGTCATGCCCTGCCATGCGACGGTCACCCGGTACACGCTGGGAGATCCGCCCAGAGATTCGATGCAGCCAACCGCATTCGTCATCGCACCCACGTTGGCTCCCGAATTCACCTCGGATGCGCCCTTGAGCTGATTGCTCCAGGTGCATTGGTCGAGCTGCACGCCGGTCAGATTGGTACAGCTCGACGGCTCGCCATCCCCGGTTCCAAGCGGAGAGCTGGTCACATAGCTGGACGCATTTGCGCGATTCGCGCTTAGCATGCTCGCCATCTCCTGGGTCAGCAATATCGCCTGGGCACGCTGATAGGACTCGGTCTCGGAGCCCTGCACCTTGAGCTGCAGTCCGGCCAAGCCAAGCAGGCCGAAGGCAAGGATGATGATGCTGATCAGCACCTCCAGCAGCATGAAGCCGCCCTGCTTTGCCTGAATTGACTTCAAAGTTTTCATCATCAGCACCCCGATATCGTGATCGTGGGCATGCCGGAAAGCCCGATGTTCAGGCAGCGTATGTCGCTGGTCGCTGCGGAGGAGAACTTGAACGACCCTCCGCCTCCGGACGAGACGCGGCCCGCGTTGTTGTATGTGATGCCGGAGGGTCCGGCGATCACGGCCTGCGAGGCCTTGTTGTTGTTCGTGAGAACCTCCCCGGTTGCCGACACTGCAACCGTCCAGCCCGACGCCCACTGGCCGCCAATCGGAGACACGATGACGTCGGTATTTCGCTTCAGGGCCTCAGACCTCGCAGCAAGCAGCGAAGACTGGAGCATGGATGCAGATGTCTTGATGTTCTGGCTCGCGACAAGCGAGGTAAACGCAGGCGCGGCAAGCCCCGCCAGTATGCCGACGATGATCAGCGTCACCAGCATCTCCACCATCGTGAATCCATGTTGCAGCCGCATCACCATGATGAGCTCGGCGTCTTGGTGCCAAAGTTGTCCAGCGTCAGGTTGCCGTCCGCAGCCTGGGAGCCGATCGCAGTCGCGGTGATCGTATAGCCCGGAGGAGGCCCGGCAGTCACCGCCACCGATACCGTATAGAAGGGCGACACCGATGCGGGAACGGAGGAATTCAGCGCCGCCACCGATCCCGCATAGGAGCGGTTGTCGGTGAAGTACTGCTGCTCGAGCTGCGCCAGGCTCATCATATAGCTTTGTGCATCGCCGCGATGCCCCTTGCGCACGGAATCCTGATAGCTGGGATAGGCGATCAGCGCCAGGATGCCCACGATGGCAACCACGACCATCAGCTCTATCAGCGTGAAACCGCCCTGGAATCTGGATTTCATGATCGTCTCTGGGAATGTTCGGAGTTGCAGCATAATGAAAGCGCAAGTCGCTTTCCATAAGATTCCGCTGATAGGCAGGAATCAGGTGACAAGCGGAAAGCACATCGGTTTTGTCCGGCGCGTTTCCGACGAACGGAAGGTTCAGTCCGACGGAAAAACTGGACCAGATGGCATTATTTGAAGAGCCCCTTGAGGCTGTCCTTCAGCTGCTCCTCCGCCCTGCTCCTGACCTTCTGTTTTGCCTCCTCCAGCTTCTGCCTTGCGGCCTCGTTCGCCATCGCGCCGAAATCCAGCGTGTACCTGAGCCCCGAGAAAGGGCCTTCGATCCGCACGGGAACGGTGATGCCGCGCACGTTCTCCCGCCCGCCCTGCCCTTCCAGCGTTCCTGCGAGCGTGACTCTTGCAAGGTAGTTCATGCGGCTTTCGCCTATGTCGATGTCGCCGGAACCGGTTGCGCGCAGCAGCGGCGACTTGAGCGCCAGATCCTCGTTGTGCGCGATCCCTTTGGCGATATCGAATGTCCCCCTGAGTTCCGAAAAGTCCGTCTTCTGGCGCTGGTCCGCATTCTGCGTCTGCTGGCCTGTCAGCATGCCCTTCGCATCGCGCAGCTTCTGCGCGATGTTGATCCCCTTGATCGCGCCGTCCGCAAGGTGCAGCGAGACGCTTCCCGACATCGTCTTCTTCATGACGCTCACCCTGTTGCCCTGCATCGCAACCTTCGCCGCCAAGTTTCCGCTTCCTTCCAGCATGTCGAAGTCCGCTGCGTCACGCGTCAGCGCCGCCACATCTACCCCGTTCAGATTCGCATCGACCCTGAAGGAAGGGACGTCCTTTGCATCAACACCCAGGCTGCCGGCAACGCTTCCCCGGTAAAGTTTCGCAGAAATCGGGCTTGCGAGAAGACTCCCGCGGTGCGCCGCAATGTTGAGCTTCACATCGCCTGCCTTGATGTTTTGAACGGTGAGCCTGCCAAGGGCCAGGCTGCCGTCAAGATTCAGGCCGCGCAGAAAGGACAGGTCGAAGGGCTTCTCGCCCTGCCCTGCCCTCCTGGGCATGTAAAGATCGGCATCGAACTGGTCGATATCCGCATCGAATTTCACTTCCGGATCAGGAAAACCATATACACCGATTTTTGCCTTGACCCTGCTTTGCAGGAATCCTCCCGCAAGCGACGCCTGCAAAACCCGGTTCTTCACATCGATGCTCGCACTTCCCTTCATTTGGCTGCTCACGGGTTTTCCGGGCAGGGTGTCGAACTGTCCGTTGACCGCGATATCCAGCCGGTTGAGGTCCAGCCTTCCGGCATCCAGGCTACCCGAGACCGGGGAGGAGAGCTTGAAATTGATGGCCTGGTCTGGCATCTGCAGCGCAACATCAAGGAGAAGCTTGCCGGCGCCGAATGACTTTGCATTGCCCGAAAGATCCTGCAAGGCGACTCCTGCGACCAGATTGCCGTTGTCGAGCTTTGCATCAAGCCTCATCTGCCGCGCGGACAGCCTGTCCCTGGCCGCATACAATTCCGGCAGCGAAAGTTTCGCCTCGAATGGAGAACCTCCTTTTCTGCCGGATGCATTGAGCTCGAAGCCCTTTGCGGATAATGCCCCGGATGAAAGATCCGCACCCATGTCGCCGGAGGCGGTCAGCTTGATGCCGGAGTAGTCCTGTGCCGAGCCCGTGACCATGAGCTTGATGTCAGCCATGCCGTAGCGCTTTTTTTCAGGATCGAAGTCCAGGATGCCCGCAAGTTTCGCGTTGAGGTCGAGCTTCGCGCCCCTGGCATCCGCGGCGAGTTCGACCTTCACCGGTACGCCTGGTGCGATGCGCCCCGTCTCCAGTTTCTCGAGATTCAGCGCATACTGCTCGCCAGCCCCCTCATCAAGGTAGGAGATGCGGGCATTCTTGACCAGCACCGATGCGACATCGAACCTGACAGGCGTCTTTTTCTCTTCCTTCTTCTGCCCGAAAAGATCGTCCAGGTTGGTCGTGCCGTCCTTGTGCCTCACGATGTTTGCGGCAAGCCCCTTCACGATCACGTCGTCCACGATCAGTTCGTGCCTGAAAAGGGGAAACAGCTCGAGCGACACCTTGACCGTATCCACCGAGGCGAAGATCTGCTCGCTCCTGTATTCGGAAAGGGAAACCCGCTCCAGGCTTGCGCCTATGTAGGGGAAGACGCGCAGGCTGATGTCCCCGTCGAGATGCAGGGTGCGCTGGCTGCCGTCTTTCACCGCGCGGATGATTTCATCCTTGTATTCGTTGGGGTTGAAAGTTGCAACCAGATACCCCATGGTTGCCACGGCAGCCGCCAGGATGGAACCCGCAGCAAACAGGCCGTATTTGAGGACTTTATTCATCGCACCCCCTCAAGTCAGGGGGAAATTATAGCGCCATGTGTCGGCTTTGGATGGGGAATGCGCCTTCGACACGCATAAAAAAACCCGGCTCCGCCGGGTTCTTCCAGCATGCTGCAGTACTACTAAGGAGTCTGGATGTTGGAAGCTTGCTTGCCTTTTGGACCCTGAACAACTTCAAAGGTGACCTTCTGACCTTCTTTGAGCGACTTGAAACCGCTCATGTTGATTGCAGAGAAATGCGCGAACAGGTCTTCACTGCCGTCATCGGGTGTAATGAAACCAAAACCCTTTGCGTCGTTGAACCATTTAACTGTGCCAGTTGCCATGTGATAACTTCCTTACTATAAAAAACGGGGCCCCCCCGAAAACTGTTTGAATCTAAGATCGCACACGGCAAAACCTGTCCTGCAGATACTTCGAATCAAACACCAGTTTGTATTTAACCCCCGTTTTGTCAAAATTGTCAAATTAATGATTTTCAATCTACAAAACAGGCTTGAAAAAGTAGCGTTAATCGCTAACATAGGTAACCATGATGGTGTCAGAATACGGCATAAGAAATATGTCCCAGGAACGAGACAGCAATACGGCACTTGCACCCGAGCGTGCTAAGACCAAGCCCCCCGGCATGTTCAAGGTGCTCTTGTTTAACGATGATTACACGACGATGGAATTTGTCATAGAGGTCTTGCGGCGTTTTTTTTCGCTGAACAGTGAACGCGCGCAACAGCTCATGCTCCAAATACACAACCAGGGCTCGGCGGTCTGCGGCGTTTATACCCGCGATGTCGCCGAGACCAAGGTCACCCAGGTCAGCGAGTTTGCACAACAACACGGTCATCCTTTGCGATGCGGTATGGAGGAAATTTGAAATGATTGCTCAAGATCTAGAAGTGAGTCTGCATCTGGCATTTGTCGAAGCGCGCCAGAAGCGCCACGAGTTCATCACCGTGGAGCATCTGCTGCTCGCCATGCTTGACAATGCCTCCGCCGCACAGGTTTTGCGCGCCTGTCATGTGGACATTGAAGAGCTGCGTCAGACTTTGACCGAATTCATAGACAGCAACACGCCCATCGTGCCTGGCGATGGCGAGATGGACACGCAGCCCACGCTGGGCTTCCAGCGCGTGATACAGCGCGCCATTCTTCATGCGCAATCCGCCAGCAAGAAGGAAGTCTCGGGTGCGAACATACTCGCAGCGCTGTTCGGCGAGAAGGATTCCCATGCGGTGCATTTCCTGACCGAGCGCAACATCAACCGCCTGGACGTGGTGAACCACATCGTCCACGGCATCGTCAAGGAGCCCCAGGCCGCTCCCGCGTCCACACAGGAGCCGGCAGCAGAGCAGCCGGCAAGCGAGGAAAGCGCGCTGAAGCACTATACGGTGGATCTCAATGCGCTTGCCCTGTCTGGCAAGATAGATCCGCTGATAGGCCGCGAGCTCGAGCTCGAGCGCGTGATCCAGACGCTTTGCCGCCGCCGCAAGAACAATCCGCTGCTGGTCGGTGAGGCGGGGGTCGGAAAGACCGCCATCGCGGAGGGGCTTGCTCGCCGCATCATAGAAGACAGCGTGCCTGACATCCTCAAGGATGCGCATGTCTATTCGCTGGACATGGGCGCACTGCTTGCCGGAACCAAATACCGCGGCGACTTCGAGCAGAGGCTGAAATCCGTGCTGAAGGAGCTGAAGGATGCGCCCCACGCGGTTCTCTTCATCGACGAGATACACACGCTGATAGGCGCAGGATCGGCATCCGGCGGCACCATGGATGCATCCAACCTGCTGAAGCCTGCGCTCTCCAGCGGCGCCCTGAAATGCATAGGCGCCACAACCTACCAGGAATACAGGGGCATATTCGAAAAGGATTCCGCGCTCTCGCGCCGCTTCCAGAAGATCGACGTGTCCGAGCCTTCGGTCGAGCAGACCATAGAGATCCTGAAAGGCCTGAAATCGCACTTCGAGCAGCATCACAGCATCAAGTTCAGCTCTGCCGCGATCACCAGCGCCGCCGAACTCTCCGCACGATTCATCAACGACCGCCATCTTCCGGACAAGGCGATCGACGTCCTGGACGAAGCCGGCGCCGCCCAGCGCATCCTGCCCAAATCCAGGCAGAAGAAGGTGGTCGGCAAGCATGAAATCGAGGAGATCATCGCGAAGATCGCGCGCATCCCGACGCGCACCGTCTCCCACGACGACCGCAATGCCTTGAAGACGCTGGACCGCGACCTCAAGGCAGTGGTGTTCGGCCAGAATGCGGCGATCGACGCGCTGGCCACCGCGATCAAAATGTCGCGCAGTGGTCTTGGCAATCCGAACAAGCCGATAGGCAGCTTCCTCTTCTCCGGCCCCACGGGTGTCGGAAAGACCGAGGTCGCGCGCCAGCTGGCCTTTGCGATGGGCATGCCGCTGCACCGCTTCGACATGTCCGAATACATGGAACGCCACGCCGTATCGCGCCTGATCGGCGCGCCTCCAGGCTATGTCGGCTTCGATCAGGGCGGGCTGCTCACCGAGGCGATCACCAAACAGCCCCACAGCGTCCTCTTACTCGACGAGATCGAAAAGGCGCATCCGGATGTGTTCAACATCCTGCTGCAGGTGATGGATCACGGCACGCTGACCGACAACAACGGCCGCAAGGCGGATTTCCGCAACGTCGTGATCATCATGACCACCAATGCAGGTGCCGAGGCGCTTAACAAGACGCAGATAGGCTTCACCAAGACGTCATCCGCAGGCGACGAGATGGCAGACATCAAGCGCCTGTTCACGCCTGAATTCAGGAACCGTCTGGACGCGATCATCTCCTTTGCGCCCCTGAGCCAGGAAATCATCCTGCGCGTGGTCGACAAGTTCCTGATGCAGCTCGAGGAACAGCTCCACGACAAGAAGGTCGAGGCCGCCTTCACCGATGCGCTGAAGGCGCATCTCGCCGAGAAGGGTTTCGATCCGCTGATGGGTGCGCGTCCCATGGCACGCCTGATCCAGGACAAGATAAGGGCGGCTCTCGCCGACGAACTCCTGTTCGGCAAGCTCGCCCATGGCGGCAAGGTGACCGTGGATGTGAAGGACGACAAGATCGTCCTCGAGTTCGAGGAAGAGTCTGTCGCTGCCTGACGCGGCGGGCGGCTATCGCGGCCGCTTCGCCCCTTCTCCCACAGGCCCGCTGCATTTCGGCTCCCTTGTGGCGGCGGTTGCAAGCTATCTGGATGCAAAACATCGTGGCGGCATCTGGCTGTTGCGCATGGAAGATCTGGATGTCCCGCGCTCCGTCCCTGGTGCCGCTGAAGACATCGTGGATACGCTCGCCTGCTTTGGACTCGTAAGCGACGAGCCCGTGATTTACCAGAGCCTGCGCAATCCGGCCTACGAGAATGCGCTACACAGGCTGCGCGGCATGAACGCCGCATATCCCTGCTGCTGCACGCGGCGCGAGATCCTGGATTCCGCGCTGCACGGCATAGAGGGCCCGGTCTATCCCGGAACCTGCAGGGACGGCATCCCGCATGATCGCGAAGGCAGGGCATGGCGGGTGCGCACGCATGATGAGCCCATCGTTTTTGAGGACATGCTGCAGGGCACGATATCCCAGGGGCTGGAAGGCGAGGTCGGCGACTTCGTGATCCGGCGCGCTGACGGTTTCTTTGCCTACCAGCTGGCCGTTGTCGTGGACGATGCGGAGCAGGGGATCACGCATGTGGTGCGGGGCGCGGACCTCCTGCATTCGACGCCGCGCCAGATGCATCTGCAAAGGCTGCTGGGACTCCCCACGCCAAAGTACATGCATCTGCCAGTCGCGGTGAACGAAAAAGGCGAGAAGCTAAGCAAACAGACGCTGGCAAGTCCTGTCGAAAAAACTCCTTCCGCCCTTTACGATGCGCTGGTTTTCCTGAGACAGCAGCCGCCCAGGCATCTTCGCCGCATTGATGAAATGCTGGCCTGGGGCGTGGAAAACTGGCGTCCGGAAAAGCTCTCCGGCTGCCTCAAGGCGTCAGCCTGATCAGCTTGACGCCAGCCTCACTTCATCCGCGATACGGTTTGCGCACTGCTCGACCAGGCTCCTGTTCTCGCCTTCCACCATCACGCGCAGCAGCGGCTCCGTCCCGGAAGGCCTGAGCAGCACCCGCCCGCTGCCATTGAGTTCCCGCTCCGCCTGCGTGACCGCATCCCGCACTTTCGGGTTTGCAAGACAATCAACGCCCTTGGCGATCCTCACATTGACGAGTATCTGCGGGTAAAGCGCAAGGCCGCTCGCCACCTCGGCCAGCCCCATCTTCTTGGTGCAAAGCGCATGCAGCACCTCCAGCGCCGACACGATGCCATCCCCGGTGCTGTGCTTGTCCAGACAGATGATGTGCCCTGAGTTTTCCCCGCCGAGCTGCCATCCCTGCTGCTGCAGCAGCTCCATCACATACCGGTCTCCGACCTTTGCGCGCATGAATGGAATGTCCATCTGCTTCATCGCGTGCTCGAATGCCAGATTCGTCATCAACGTGCCGACCACACCTCCCTGCAGCTTGCCCTGTTCCTTCCTGTGCCTCGCAATCACATAAAGCAGCTGATCCCCGTCATAAAGCCGGCCTTCGTTATCCACCATCACCAGCCGGTCGCCATCCCCGTCCAGCGCGATCCCAAGATCGGCATGATGTTCGATCACGGCCTTCTGCAGATTGGCAGGCGAGGTCGCACCATATCCGTCGTTGATGTTCTTTCCGTCAGGCTGCACGCCTATCGCAAAGACTTCCGCGCCCAGTTCGTGAAAAACGTTGCGCGCAATGTGATAGGTCGCGCCGTGTGCGCTGTCCACCACTATCCTCATCCCGCGCAGGTTCATCGCGGAAGGGAAGGTCCCCTTGCAGAACTCGATGTAGCGCCCGACCGCATCTTCCAGTCGCCTGGCCTTGCCAAGCTGGTCGGAGGATTCGATTTCTATGGGCTGGTCCATGCCAGCCTCGATTTCCTGCTCCACGCTGTCCGGGAGCTTGCTGCCGCTCGCCGAAAAGAACTTGATGCCGTTGTCCTCGAACGGATTGTGCGAGGCCGAGATCACGATCCCGGCCTGCAGGCGCAATGCGCGTGTGAGGTAGGCCACCGCAGGCGTGGGAACCGGGCCTGCAAGGTATACGTCCACACCTGCGGCGATGAGCCCAGCCTGAAGCGCCGACTCCAGCATGTAGCCCGAGATGCGCGTATCCTTTCCGATCAGCACGGCTGACCGCTCGCCGGCCGTATGCTCGGCCCCCGCCAGCACACGCCCTGCGGCATAGCCCAGCGCCATCACGAACTGCGGCGTGATCGGAAATTCTCCGACCCTGCCGCGTATGCCATCCGTGCCAAAATATTTTCTGCTCATGCTCTCCCCCTGTTTACCGCGTCCCAGACCTTAATTGCATCCACCGTCGCACGCACATCGTGCACGCGCAGAATTGCGGCACCCCGTTCGGCTGCGATCAATGCGGCCGCCAGACTCGCGGCCATTCTGTGCTCCGCATCCTGCCCCGTGATTGCACCCAGCATGGATTTTCTCGAAAGTCCGGCCAGCAGAGGTGCGTTCAATTTCTTAAATTCCGCGAGATTGTGCAGCAGCTTCAGATTGTGCTCCAATGTCTTGCCGAAGCCAAATCCCGGATCGATGACGATCCGGTCGGGCGCGATCCCCGAGGTCAACGCCGCATCCATGCGGATCTTCAGAAACTCCATCACCTCGGAAACAACGTCGCCATAATCCGGCTGATGCTGCATGGTCTTCGGACTGCCCTTCTTGTGCATCAGACATACAGCCGCATCGCTTCGGGAAACGGCATCCATCGCATCCGGGTTCTGCAGCGCGTCTATGTCGTTGATCATCGCCGCCCCCAGAGCGATGCCGGCCTTCATGACTTCAGGCTTGAAGGTGTCGATCGAGACCGGCACTCCCTTCAATGCCTCGACGACGGGAAGAACGCGGTCCAGCTCTTCCTGCAAGGATACGGGTTCGGCACCTGGGCGGGTCGACTCCCCTCCGACGTCGATGATGTCCGCCCCTTCTTCGATGAGTTGCATCGCGCGGCTTATCGCGACATCGCGCTTGCTGTACATGCCGCCATCAGAGAAGGAATCGGGCGTGACATTGAGGATGCCCATCACCAGCGGGCGGGAGAGGTCAAACCGGTAGAGGCCGCAGTGGAAATACATGGGAAGAGAGAAGGGGGAGAGAGAAGGGTTTTCCCTCCACGCTTCCCCATTCGCTGTCTTTTACATTTCCTGCGCGGGCTGCGTGGGCGTGACCGCCGGCGCAGAAGGCGTCTCGTCCTTGGGTGGTTTGGGCGCCTGCTTTGCCTGGCTGGGCTTTGGGGGTCTCGGCGGATTGCCCGCCATGATGTCTTCGATCTGCTCCGCGTCTATCGTTTCCCATTCCAGAAGCGCTGCAGCCATCGCCTCGATCTTGTCGCGGTGCGTTTCGATCAGATTGCGCGCCAGCGCATACTGCTTGTCGATGATGTGGCGTATCTCGGTATCGACCTTCTGCATGGTCGCTTCGGAGATGTTCTTGTGCGTCGTGACCGAGCGCCCGAGGAAAACCTCGCCCTCGTTTTCTCCATAAACCATGGGGCCCAGCGCATCGGACATGCCCCACTGGGTGACCATCTTGCGCGCCATGTCGGTTGCGCGCTCGAAGTCGTTCGAAGCGCCCGTCGTCATCTGGTGCATGAAGACTTCCTCCGCGATGCGTCCGCCAAACAGCACCGCAATCGTGGACAGGATGCGTTCCTTGTCCATGCTGTATCTGTCCTCGGAAGGCAACTGCATCGTGACGCCCAGCGCGCGGCCGCGCGGGATGATCGTGACCTTGTGCACGGGATCCGTCTTGGGCATCAGCTTAGCGACCAGCGCATGGCCCGCCTCGTGGTAGGCCGTGTTGCGGCGTTCCTCTTCCGGCATCACCATGGAGCGGCGCTCCGCTCCCATGAAGATCTTGTCCTTGGCCGCCTCGAAGTCGTCCATTTCGACAAAGCGCTTGGCGCGACGGGCGGCAAAAAGGGCGGCCTCGTTGACCAGGTTCGCAAGATCCGCGCCCGACATGCCGGGCGTACCGCGTGCCAGCACGCTCGCATCGACGTCCGGAGAACATGGCACCTTGCGCATGTGCACCGTCAGTATCTGTTCGCGACCGCGGATATCCGGCAGAGGCACCACGACCTGACGGTCGAAGCGGCCCGGGCGGAGCAATGCCGCATCCAGCACATCAGGCCGATTGGTCGCGGCGATCACGATCACGCCGGAGGCGCCCTCGAAGCCGTCCATCTCGACCAGCAGGGCATTCAGGGTCTGCTCGCGCTCGTCGTTGCCGCCGCCAAGTCCGGCGCCGCGCTGGCGGCCCACCGCGTCTATCTCGTCGATGAAGATGATGCAGGGGGACTGCTTCTTCGCCTGCTCGAACATGTCGCGCACGCGCGCCGCACCCACGCCCACGAACATCTCGACGAAATCGGAACCCGAGATCGAGAAGAAAGGCACCTTGGCTTCACCCGCGATCGCCTTTGCGAGCAGGGTCTTACCGGTTCCAGGGCTTCCCACCATCAGCACGCCGCGGGGAATGCGCCCGCCCAGATTCTGGAATTTGGTCGGGTCGCGCAGGAAGTCCACGAGTTCCGAGACTTCCTCCTTGGCCTCGTCGCAGCCCGCGACATCCGCGAAGGTCACGCGCTCCTTCGCCTCATCCAGCATGCGCGCGCGCGATTTGCCGAAGGAAAAGGCGCCGCCCTTGCCGCCGCCCTGCATCTGGCGCATGAAGAAGACCCAGACCGCGATCAGCAAAATCATCGGGAACCAAGAGACGAACACGCTCATCAGGAAGGACTGCTCCTCCTCCGGCTTGGCTTCCACACTGACGCCATTCTTGAGGAGATCCGAAACCATCCACAGATCGCTGGGCGCATAAGTGGTGACATGCTTGCCTTCTGTCGTCGTCGCATTCAGCGTACGCCCTTCGATGACCACCTTGGCTATCTCGCCCTTCTTGACCTCATCCAGGAACTGGGAATAGTCCAGATGAGACTGGGCCGTCATCTGCTGGCGTGAATTGAACTGGTTAAACACGGTCATCAGGACCAGCGCCACGACCAGCCAGATTGCAATACTCTTAAAATTGTTCACGAGATAATTCCTTAATATGCACTGCCGAGGTATGCCATTAGACTATGTATCGGCTGATTACTCAAGCACTCCGGAACCCAGCAGATACACTTCACTGCTTCGGTCTCTGGATGCTTTGGGCTTGCGGATGACCACCTTGGAAAAGTGGCTGCGCATCGATTTCACAAAAGCCTCGAATCCCGAACCCTGAAAAACCTTGACCAGAAAGCTCCCATCCGGTGTCAGATGCTTCAGGGCAAATTCCATCGCAAGCTCTGCAAGATATATCGCACGGTCCTGATCCAGCTGCGCCACACCGCTGAAATTGGGGGCCATATCCGAAATCACAAGCCCTACCCGCCTATTCTGCAGGCAAGACTCGAGTTTTTGCAATACCTCTGCTTCGCGAAAATCACCCTGTATGAACTCGACAGCGCGCAAAGGTTCCATGGGAAGCAGATCGAGGGCGATAACCTTTCCGGTCTCCCCGACGAGCTTTGCCGCCACCTGGCACCATCCGCCAGGCGTCGCCCCGAGGTCCACAACCACCAGTCCAGGCCTGAAAAGATGGTCCCGCTCATCGATCTCCAGAAGCTTGTAGGCCGCGCGCGAGCGATAGCCCTCCTTCTGCGCCTGCTGCACGAAGGGATCGCTGACATGTTCACGCATCCATTGTTTGCTGGTTTTGGAAGGCTTCATCGTTTAAAATCGCAAACCGAATGTTTTAGAGGAAATCATGACCGCCCTGACCGTATCCGAACGCCTTGCCTTGAAGGGCCGAGCGCATCAATTAAAGCCCACCGTGATGATAGGCAATGCAGGCCTGACGGATTCCGTCCTGCAGGAAATCGACAAGACCCTGAGACTCCACGAGCTGATCAAGATTCGCGTCATGGCCGAGCGCCCGGAACGCGAAGCCATGCTGAGCGAGATCTGCCAAAGGCTTGAGGCGGCACCCGTTCAGCATATCGGCAGGATACTCGTGATCTTCAAGCCCAACCCCGAGGCCCACAAGATCGAGATCCGCCAGATGCCAAGACACAGGGGAAAGAAGCCGCTGACCAAGAAGCAGCTGGGCAGCCGCGGATAGCTTCCGCTAGATGTAGCGCACCTCGACCACTTCGTATTCCCGCACGCCATGCGGCGCCTGAACCTCGGCGACGTCGCCGCTGTATTTTCCGATCAGCGCTCTTGCAATCGGGGAGCCGATCGATATCTTGCGCTCGCGGATGTCCGCCTCGTCTTCGCCGACGATCTGGTAAGTCACCACTTCGCCGCTCTCGATGTCTTCCAGTATCACGGTCGAACCGAACACGCATCTGCCGTCCGCATTGATCGTCTTGGGATCGATGATCTGCGCGCTGCCAAGCTTTCCTTCGAGCTCCATGATGCGCCCCTCGACAAACCCCTGCTTCTCCTTTGCCGCCTCATATTCGGCATTTTCGGAAAGATCCCCCTGCGCTCTCGCCTCTGAAATCGCGTTGATCACGGAGGGGCGCTCTATCGTCTTGAGGCGGTGCAGTTCCTGGCGCAGTTTCTCCGCCCCCACCAGAGTCAATGGAATTTTACTCATACACAAACTCGCTCATTTATGAACCTCGGTCGCATGTTCTTCAAACCCGATGCGGGCTATTGGCCAGCACTTCTTCGATGCTGGGACTGGACATCGTAAACCTGCAGATCCTGCAGGTGATGCATGCCTATGCAGGCGGCTCGTGCGCCGGCCAGCGTGGTGTAATAAGTCACCCGGCCCTGCAAGGCCGCATGCCTTATCGAATAGGAGTCACGCATCGCTGCAGGCCTGCTGTCCACGGTATTGACGATCAGGCTGATCTCGCCGTTCTTCAGCATGTCCACGATGTGCGGTCGTCCTTCCGCAACCTTGTTCACGACGGACACCCTGATGCCTGCCGCAGCGATCGCCGCTGCGGTTCCGCGGGTCGCAAGAAGCGTGAATCCCAGCGCTTCGAGGGAACGCGCCACATCGACTGCCCCCTGCTTGTCCGCATCCCTGACGCTGATGAACACCTTCCCTTCCCTCGGAAGCTTGACGCTCGCCGCAAGCTGCGACTTCACGAAAGCCTCTGCGAAGGTCTCACCCACGCCCATCACCTCGCCGGTGGACTTCATTTCGGGGCCGAGTATCGTGTCCACGCCCGGGAACTTGATGAACGGGAATACGGCTTCCTTCACGGAATAATAGGCCGGCACCGCTTCCGCAGTGATGCCCTGCCGGGCAAGCGTCTGCCCTGCCATGCAGCGCGCCGCGATCTTGGCTAGCGGAACGCCAGTCGCCTTGGACACGAAGGGCACGGTTCGGGATGCGCGCGGATTGACCTCCAATACATAGACGGTCTCACCCTGGATCGCGAACTGCACATTCATCAGTCCCACCACATTGAGCGCGCGCGCCATCAGGAAAGTCTGCCTGCGCAGCTCGTCCTGCATGGCCTTGGGCAGACTGAATGGCGGAAGGGAGCAGGCAGAATCGCCAGAATGCACGCCCGCCTCCTCTATGTGCTCCATGATGCCGCCGATGATCACGTCCTTCCCGTCGGATACGGCATCCACATCCACCTCGATCGCATCGTTCAGGAAACGGTCGAGCAATATGGGCATGCGCTCGGGATAGGTCAGGGACATCGCCTCCGCATCGCGCATGTAGCGCTCGAGATCGGCCTGCCCGTGGATGATCTCCATCGCGCGCCCGCCAAGCACATTGGATGGCCGCATCACCAGGGGATAGCCAATTTCCCGAGCCCCCGCAATCCCTTCAGCCACGGTGCTTGCAGTGCGGTTGGGCGGCTGCTTCAAACCCAGCCCGTTGAGCATCCGCTTGAAGCGCTCGCGATCTTCCGCGCAATCTATCATGTCAGGCGTCGTGCCTATGATGGGAACGCCGTTCCTTTCCAGGCCCCGGGCAAGCCCGAGCGGTGTCTGGCCGCCATACTGCACGATCACGCCAGCGGGCTTTTCGACCTCGACCACCTCCAGCACGTCTTCAAGCGTCAGCGGCTCGAAATACAGGCGGTCCGATGTGTCGTAATCGGTGGATACGGTTTCCGGATTGCAGTTGACCATGATGGTTTCATAGCCGTCCTCGCGCATCGCAAGCGCCGCATGCACGCAGCAATAGTCGAACTCTATGCCCTGTCCGATGCGGTTGGGACCGCCGCCCAGCACCATGATCTTCCTTTTGTCAGTGGGCAGCGCTTCGCATTCCTCCTCATAGGTCGAATACATGTAGGCGGTGTCGGTGGAAAATTCCGCAGCGCAGGTGTCCACGCGCTTGAACACCGGGCGCACGCCCAGCCCATGCCGGAAGGCGCGCAATGTTTCCGCATCCGTGCCCAGAAGGTGGGCAAGCCTCGCATCCGAAAACCCGCTGCGCTTCAGTGAGCGCATTTCGGATGCATCGAGGTCGCGATGAGAGCGCCCAAGTAGCGCCGACTCCTGGCGCACCAGATCCTCGATTTGCACCAGGAACCAGCGGTCTATCCTGCTGATGCTGAAAACTTCCTCCACGCTCATGCCGAGGCGGAAAGCGTCGGAAACGGCCCAGATGCGGGCCGGTCCCGGATTGCCGAGCTCGGCCGCGATCTCTTCGAGATTCGAGAATCTGGCATCCAGCCCGTTCACCCCGACCTCGAGGCCGCGCAGCGCCTTCTGGAAGGACTCCTGGAAAGTGCGCCCTATGGCCATCACTTCGCCCACCGATTTCATCTGCGTGGTCAGCCTGTCGTTCGCCTGGGGAAATTTCTCGAATGCAAAGCGCGGTATTTTGGTGACCACGTAGTCTATCGTGGGCTCGAAGGAGGCAGGCGTGGCGCCACCCGTGATGTCGTTCTGCAGCTCGTCCAGCGTATATCCCACCGCAAGCTTGGCAGCCACCTTCGCGATCGGGAAGCCGGTCGCCTTGGATGCCAGCGCGCTCGATCTCGATACGCGGGGATTCATCTCGATCACCACCATGCGCCCGTTGTCCGGATTGATGGCGAACTGCACGTTGGAGCCGCCCGTCTCCACGCCGATTTCGCGCAGCACCGCAAGGGATGCATCGCGCATGATCTGGAACTCCTTGTCCGTCAGGGTCTGGGCGGGGGCAACCGTGATCGAGTCCCCGGTATGCACGCCCATCGGGTCGAGGTTCTCGATCGAGCAGATGATGATGCAGTTGTCGTTGCGGTCGCGCACCACCTCCATCTCGTATTCCTTCCAGCCGAGCAGGGATTCCTCGATCAGGAGTTCGCGGGTGGGCGAAGCCTCGAGCCCGCCTTCGCAGATGGTCACGAATTCCTCGCGGTTGTATGCGATGCCGCCTCCGCTTCCGCCCATCGTGAAGGAAGGCCGGATGATGGTCGGATAACCCATCACCTGCTGCACCTGCAATGCCTCCTCCATGCTGTGCGCGATCGCCGAACGCGCGGACGAAAGGCCTATGCGCGTCATCGCCTGCTTGAATTTCTCGCGGTCTTCGGCCATGTCTATGGCCTCGCGGGACGCGCCTATCATCTCGACCTTGTATTTCTCGAGCACGCCGTGCCTTGCAAGATCGAGCGCGCAATTCAACGCGGTCTGCCCGCCCATGGTCGGCAGGATCGCATCCGGCCTTTCCTTCGCGATGATCTTCTCGACGATCTGCCAGGTGATGGGCTCGATATAGGTCGCATCCGCCATGTCGGGATCGGTCATGATCGTGGCGGGATTCGAGTTCACCAGCACCACGCGATAGCCCTCCTCGCGCAACGCCTTGCAGGCCTGCGCGCCGGAATAGTCGAATTCGCATGCCTGCCCGATGACGATGGGGCCTGCGCCGATGATGAGTATGGATTTGAGGTCGGTACGTTTTGGCATAGGACTGTAGCGTGCTACCGGCTACCTGCTCCTTTCATCTTTTCAACAAATTTATCGAACAGTCCGTCCACGTCGTGCGGTCCGGGGCTCGCCTCGGGATGCCCCTGGAAACAGAATGCGGGCTTGTCTGCCAGCTCGAAACCCTGAAGCGTCCCGTCGAACAGCGAGACATGCGTTGCGCGCGCGTGCGATGGCAATGTCGCGGCATCCACCGCAAAGCCGTGATTCTGGCTCGTGATCATCACGCGGCGGCTGGCCAGATCCTGCACGGGATGGTTTGCGCCGCGGTGGCCGAACTTCATCTTCACCGTCTTCGCGCCCACCGCCAGCCCCATGATCTGATGACCAAGACAGATGCCGAAAAGCGGGATGTCCGTCGCCAATATCTCCCGGGTCGCCGAGATCGCATAATCGCAAGGCTCGGGATCTCCCGGGCCGTTCGAGAGGAATATGCCATCAGGCTTCATTGCCAGCACTTCCCTGGCCGGCGTCTGCGCCGGCACCACGGTGATCCTGCAGCCGCGCGATGCAAGCATGCGCAGGATGTTGCGCTTCACGCCGAAGTCGTATGCCACGACATGGAATTCGGCAGCTTTCTGGGCCGCATAGCCGGAACCGAGATTCCACTCGGTCTCAACCCATTCATAGGGCCTGTCGCAGCTCACTTCCTTTGCCAGATCCATGCCGGCCAACCCTGCAAAGCCGCGAGCGGCTTCGAGCGCCGCCTCCACGTTTTCTCCGGTCGCGATGCAGCCGTTTTGCGAACCCTTTTCGCGCAATATGCGCGTAAGACGACGCGTGTCTATGCCGGCGATCGCCACCACGTTGTTGTCCCTGAGATAATCCGAAAGAGGCTTCTGCCCGCGCCAGCTGCTCATCACAAGCGAATGATCGCGGATGACAAGGCCGCTTGCGAAAACCTGGCGGGATTCGACATCCTCGCCGTTCGTGCCGACATTGCCTATGTGCGGATAGGTCAGCGTGACGATCTGGCGGCAATAGGAAGGGTCTGTGAGTATCTCCTGATATCCCGTCATCGCGGTGTTGAAGACCACTTCGCCCACGCTGCTGCCGGCAGCGCCTATGGCCACGCCACGAAACACCGTCCCATCGGCTAACACAAGTATGGCAGGATTCGTTTGCGTCACCAGAAGCTCCCAAGATAGACATAAAGAAGCGGGAAGAACCGTGAGCTCAACCCGCAAAGATCGCTGCACATTATAGCGGATTAGGGAGGCCTCATCAAACCGGAGCCGTTTTCGCCGCAAGACACGGCGCCAGGCTTGTGATAAGTTTCGCTCTGCGAAAGGCATGCGCGTGTGCCGGCCAATCCGATTCGCGCGCTTTCATGACTCACCCGGGCGGGAACATGGACGAGACAGACGACATTGAGACGAGCCTTGCCAGCTTCATCAGACAGCTGGAGGACTCCAAGGAACGCTTCCTGGAGCTGCGCAAATGCTCCTTCTTCGATCCCATCCCGAACGAATATCTGGAATCCATCTCGAAGCTGGTCAGGATCCGCAGTTTTTCAGCCGGCGACAGGCTGACGCGCGAGAAGGAGCCGACCGACACCTTCTATGTGGTGCTCCTGGGCACAACGACAGCCTATTGCAACGAAAAAGAGGTAGGAAACATCGTCAGCGGGGAATGCATAGGGGAAGGCGCATTCTTTAGCAACGACAAGATCTCCCGCTCCGCGACGGTCATCGCCGACGATCAAGTGGTCGCAGCCGAACTCGACAAGACCGGCATCGAAATCCTGCGCAGCGACGCGAAGGCAAAGGATTACATGGACAAGGCGCTGCTGATCGCGCTCTTCAAGAAACTGCAGGACGCAAACCTGCGGATACAGGAATTGCTGGATTAGTCCGGGAAGGGCGAAAACGCCCTTCCCGGCTCAAAGAGGCATCACTTCTTCAGGCAGTCCTTCATGAATGCCTTGCGTTCATCCCCCTTCAGCCCCTTGGTCTTCGCATCCGCATTGCAGGTCTTCATCTTGTCCTGCTGCTTTGCCGGCGCTGCGGATGCCGCAGCGGCGTCAGACTTCAGCACATAATCCTTCTTCAGGCACTTGCTCATGAAGGCGCGCCTCTCCTCCCCCTTCATTCCCTTGGCCTCGGCATTGCAGCCCTTCATCTTCTCCTGCTGGGATCCTGCGAACGCAGGCGCGGACAGTGCGACAGAAATTCCCAAAAAAGCCAATGCAATCACTTTATTCATGAGTTTCTCCACAATTGAGTTGGTTTTATCCCACCGGGTTGGGATGTTTCAGCCGCATGCCAAAACGCGCCCATTATAGCCTGTTGGAACGGCCTGTCATCGGCTTTGCAAGAAGGCGGCAAATTCGCGTTGTATCCGGGCCGGAATATGTTTAATATCGCTTCACGGCTATCGGAATGGCTGAAACAAAAATACAGGAACAGCAAGTTGAAACGATATGCCAGTCAGGAACTTACAAATCATCTGTTGCGCGGTGCTGCTCAATGCGGCATCTCCCGCATTTGGATTTGACCCGATACCGGTCACCGCGATTTATTCCCCTCCCGGAAGCTATAAATCGGCGGACGAAGCGCTCGCCAGGGATAGGGCGATCGAAGAAAAATTCCCGATGGCGGCTCCGGCAAGCAAGCCATGGAAAATTGCATTCCTCTTCCCGCACCTCAAGGATCCCTACTGGGTCGGATGCGATTACGGGGTGATCAGCGAGGCAAGGAGGCTCGGCATCTCGGTCGACATCCTGCCATCCGACGGATACGACGACCTGATTGGCCAGCTGCACGCCATGGATCTGGCCATCGCGAAGAAATACGATGCGATCGTCATCTCGCCGATCAGCCATACCGCCAACAATTCGTCCATAGCCCGCGCCCGGGCACGGGGCATCCCTGTTTTTGAGCTCGCCAACGACAGCACCAGCGACAAGCTGACCCTCAAGGTGACTTCATCGCTGAAGGGCATGGGAAGCACCGCGATGCAATGGGTGATCAGGGACGCAACGAGGCGCGGCTTGAAGTCGGTGAACGTCGCCCTGCTCCCGGGTCCTGCCGATGCCGGCTGGGTGAAGGGTGAGGTGGAGGGAAGCCAGGAAGCCGCCAATCGCGCACCGATCAAGGTCAGGATCGTGAGCATCCTTTATGGAGACAGCGACCTCGTCGAACAATCCAGGCTGGCCGGCCAGGTGCTTGCAGAGCACGGGAAGAAGCTTGATTACATCCTGGGCTGCACCGGCTGCGCGCCTGCGGCAGTCTTGCCGGTCAGGATGGCTGGGCTCGAGAACAGGGTCAGCATCGTCGCATATGATCTCACGAGGGAAATCGCCGACCAGATCCGGAAGGGGTACATCAAGGCGGCGGCCGATACAAAGGGCGTGAGCCAGGCGCGCATAGTCACCGATGCCGCAGTGAATTACCTCGAAGGCAGGGGCCCCAAACTGCCTGACACCATCCTGGTCAGGCTCGGCCTGCTCGATCGGAAAAACCTTGCCACCTACGATTTCGAAAGCTCCATCGCACCGGCGCATTACGATCCCGTGCTCTCCTTCCATCCGGACAGGCAATGAAATTTCCGCCCCTCAAATACAAACTGCTCCTGGGCGCATTCCTGATCAGCCTCGTGATGACATCCACCTCCATGATCGCGGTATCCGTCGTGATCAGCCGACAATACCACGACCAATCAAGGGCGCTGCTGGAAAGGGCCAGAAAGATCATCACGGACAACCTGAACGACCGCAAGGTCATGATGATGGATGCATCGAAGCAGCTCGCTGACCAGAAGAATCTAGGTTCGACGATCTGGTATCTCGGACAGTACGCCGAGCTGGACACGAACCGCGACATCCTGTTCAACACCTACCAGCAACTGGTCACGGACATCAACAGGATAGGCAGGGTGGCCAAGCTCACGCAAATCGCGATCTATGACGGAAAGGGCAATCTGCTCGCCTTCTCATCCTTTAAAAGCAATCTTGCAGGGTTTGTCGACAGGTCTCATATCCTGGCCTCGCCGGTGAAGACAGGTGAGGAACTGATCCAGAAGGATCTGCAAAAGACAGACAGCATTCCCGGCCTGAGCATGAAACTGAATCCGGCACAGCCTGACGGCGTGCAATATGCGGTCGTCGGGAATTCGCTTGCCATAAAGGACATCGTCCCTATCATGGGAGAAACCCTGGACCCCGCCTCCGGAAATACGCAAACCGGACGGCTCGGCACGATCGAGATGGTGCAGTCGCTCGATCGCGATTTCGTAGACTACATCGGCCGCCTGACCGACATCAGGATCAATCTTTTCACGGCAAGCGGCTACAGCAGCGGCAACCTGCCCGCCTACCGGAAACCCGACTGGACAGGCGCGAGCAGAAGCTCATCCGCCTCCAACACGATATCGATAGGCGATGAGCGTTTCCAGCAGATCCTGATCCCGCTCTACACCGGCGATCATCTCGTCGGCACGATCGCGGCGCTGCAGTCCGACGCAACCGTCCACGGCAACATACTCGAGATGGTGCGCATCCTTTTCATGATTTCCCTGGCAAGCCTGCTGATCGTGTTCCCGCTTGCCTGGTATCTGGCCAATTCCATATCCCGCCCGCTTACCTTGCTCAGCAAAATCTTCAAGGATGTCGCAAGCGGAAAACAGACGCTAGGCCAGGAGCTCGACCTGATGCGCGAACATCGCGGCGACGAACTGGGCGAACTCACGGGAAGCTTCATCAGCATGAACAACGCCATCCACCAGAAGATAGCGGAAATCAATGAAATCAATGCCACACTGGAAGACAAGATAGAGGAGCGCACGCGGCAACTGCAGGATGCGAACGATGCGCTCACGAGGCTCGCCAAGCACGATGCATTGACCGGCCTGCCCAACCGCCAGCTGCTAAGCGACAGAATCGCCCAGGCGCTGGCTTCGGCAAGGCGCGAGAAATCGCACGTATCGCTGATGTTCATCGATCTCGACGAATTCAAACCGATCAACGACATTCACGGCCATGCCATAGGCGACCTGCTTCTGATGGAGGCCGCAAAACGGATTCATGACTCCATACGCGAATCGGACACGGTATCGCGTCTTGGCGGGGATGAATTCATCGTGCTCCTGCCCTCCGTGGAATCAGAGCAGCAGGCAGCCATCGTGGCCGACAAGATACGTCACATGCTCTGCCAGCCTTTTGATTCCCCGGCCGGAAAACTGTCCATCTCCTGCAGCATCGGCGTTTCCATGTACCCCGAACACGGCCTGGACGAGGATACGCTGCTCAAGAACGCGGACTTCGCGATGTATGATGCAAAGCGCAGCGGCCGCAATGCGGTGAGGCTTTACCATCCCGGCACCGACCAGACCAGGCTCGAATTCTAGGAAGAAGGCCTCATATCTCGATGCGCGTCCCCATCTCGATCACCCGGTTGGTCGGGATCTTGAAGAAGTCCGCAGCATTCATCGCATTCTTGGAGAGCACCAAAAACAGCCTCTCCCGCCACTTGACCATGCCTGGATTCGCGGAGGACACGATCATCGCGCGGGATATGAAAAAGGAAGTGCTCATCATGTCAAAGGGCAGCCCCAGCGCCGCGCATGAGTTCAAGGCCTCGGGCAGATCTGGCCTGTCCATGAAGCCGTAGAAGATTCTCACCCTGTAGAATCCCTTGCCCATCTCGTTGATCAGCAAGCGGTTGCCCTGGGTGACATAAGGCTTGTCCTCGACAATCACGGTGAGCAGTATGTTTCGCTCATGCAGCACCTTGTTGTGCTTGATGTTGTGCAACAGGGCGGAAGGCGCGCCTTCCCCGACGTTGGTGAGAAAGACTGCGGTTCCCTCGACCCGGGTGAAGTTTTCCGCATCATCGAGGATCACCTGCATAGGCACGGACTGGCGGGAAATCTCGTCGAACAGAAGCTTCCTTCCCCGCTTCCAGGTCGTCAGCACGGTAAACGAGAGCCCCGCTATCCCCAGCGGGAACCATCCTCCCTGGGGTATCTTCATCGCATTCGCCGCGAAGAAGGTCATGTCCGCAGTGAACAGCACGGTGATCAGCGGGATGATCAACAGCAGCGGCCAGCGCCAGTACAGCACCATCACGAAGGTGATCAGCACGGTGGTGATCGTCATCGTTCCGGTCACCGCGATTCCATAGGCCGCAGCCAGGTTGCTCGAGCTCTGGAACGTGAAGACCAGATAGATGACGGCAATGTATAGCACCCAGTTGGTGAAGGGCACATAGATCTGCCCCTGCGCCTTGTCCGAAGTCTGACGCACCTCTATCCTCGGCATGAAGCCCATCTGCACCGACTGGTTTGCCAGGGAATACGCGCCCGAGATCACGGCCTGGGATGCGATCACGGTGGCTGCGGTGGCCAAAAGCACCATGGGCACCAGCGCCCAGGCCGGCGCCAGCATATAGAACGAATTCTCTATCGCCTTGGGGTTGTGCAGCAGCAAGGCGCCCTGGCCGAAATAATTGAGCACCAGCGCCGGCAGCACGAAGCCGAACCATGCAAGCCTTATCGGGTATTTTCCAAAGTGCCCCATGTCCGCATACAGCGCCTCGCCGCCCGTGATCGCGAGCACCACCGAGCCCAGCGCCAGAAATGCGAGCCAGGGGTCTGCCGCCATGAAACGGTATGCATGATACGGATTGATCGCCCACAGCACCTGGGGGCTTTGCAGAATGGCATGGATGCCGAAAATGCCTATGCATGAAAACCAAAGGATCATGATGGGCCCGAACGCCATGCCGACCGTCGCCGTGCCGCGCTTTTGCAGCATGAAAAGGCCGGTCAGCACGACGAAGGTGATCGGCAATATGTAAGCCTTGAATTGATGGGAAACGAGATCCAGCCCCTCGACCGCGGAAAGCACCGAGATCGCCGGGGTGATCATCCCGTCGCCGAAGAAAAGCGCAGCCGCGAACACTCCTATGGACGTGACGAACCATTTGGTTTTCGGGCTCTTCGATGTCAGTTCGCTGACCATGGAGAGCAGGGCAAGCGACCCTCCCTCGCCATGGTTGTCTGCGCGCATGATGATGGTGACATACTTCAATGACACCAGAAGCATGATGGTCCAGAACATCAGCGAGAGCACGCCAAGGATGTTGGCCTCGACCACGGGCAGAGGCGAGGACCCCGTAAAAGTTGTCTGCAGCGCATATAGAGGGCTGGTGCCGATATCGCCAAACACCACGCCGATCGAGCCCAGCACCAGCGTGGGCAGTCTCTGCTTGTTCTCGCTCATCTCGTATCCTGTTCAGTCATCCCTGGAATTGGGGCGCGACTTTACACCCAAAGCGCGATTTAAGCAGCAATTCTTTCGCGGCTTCAAGGCTCAGGCGTCCGGCTGCCCTTCATCATGCGCCGCGTTCAGACAGGATCTTCTTCAACCGCGAAGATGCGCCTGTGCTCGCGGATCGCATAGCGGTCGGTCATGCCGGCGATGTAATCGGCAACCACCCTTGCCCTGTTCATCTGCGACTCGTTTGCGCTGGCCTGGAACTGCGTGGGCAACAGCCTGACGTCATCCATGAAGACGCCGAACAGATCGCGAACGATGCGCTGCGCCTTCGAGCTCATGCGCATCACGCGGTAATGCCTGTAGAGGTGCAGATGCAGGAATTTCTTGAGCTCGCGCTGTTCACGGTTCAGCTCCTCGCTGAATGCAACCAGCGCCGGCGCAAATCTCACGTCATCCAGGGTCTCGAGTCCCTGCTCCTCGATGTTGGCAGCGCTCTGGCGTATCAGATCCGTCACCAGCGTGTTGATCATGCGCCGGACCATCTCGTGCACCACGCGGCGACCGGAAAGATCGGGATAGGCCGCGCGCACATCCATGAGATGCCTTGCAACCAGCGGTACGGCTTCGAGCTGCTCCAGCGTGATCAGCCCGGAACGCAGGCCGTCATCCACATCGTGGTTGTTGTAGGCAATCTCGTCGGCCAGATTGGCGATCTGGGCCTCGAGGGACGGGCGCTGATTCCTGATGAAGCGCTCGCCAAGCTCGCCCATTTCAGCCGCCTTCTCCAGCCTGCAATGCTTGAGTATGCCTTCCCTGGTTTCAAAGCACAGGTTCAGGCCATCGAATTGCGCATAGCGCTCTTCCAGCACATCCACTACGCGGACAGACTGCAGGTTGTGCTCGAATCCCCCGTAGTCCTTCATGCATTCATTCAGCGCATCCTGCCCCGCATGTCCGAAGGGCGTATGGCCGAGGTCGTGCGCCAGGGAAATCGCCTCCGCCAGGTCCTCGTTGAGGTGCAGGTGGCGGGCAATCGAGCGCGCAATCTGCGCCACTTCTATGCTGTGGGTCAGGCGCGTCCTGAAGAGATCCCCTTCATGGTTGACGAAAACCTGTGTCTTGTACTCCAGGCGGCGGAAAGCGCCCGAATGGATGATGCGGTCCCTGTCCCTCTGGAATTCGCTGCGGCCTTCCGGCGGTTTTTCCGGAAACCTCCTGCCGCGCGAATTGGTCTCGTCGACCGCATATCCGGCAAGGCCAGTCATGATTTTCCCGTGCAGGCAGCTATCGTCTTCTCGATCAGATCGCGGGGCACATCGCCCGTCAGCTCCGCCTTTCCAAGCTGCCTTAGCAGCACGAAGCGCAGCATTCCCCCCTCCACCTTCTTGTCGTGGCCCATGTATTCCAGATACTTCTCCATGCCGAGATCCGGGGATGCGACCGGCAGTCCTGCCCGCTGCAGCAGCGCGCGCACGCGGGCCACATCCTTGTCGCTCAGCCATCCAAGCCTGCTGGACAGCTCGGCTGCCATGACGGTCCCTGCAGCGACCGCTTCACCGTGCAGCCATACGCCATAGCCCATCCCGGTCTCTATCGCATGGCCAAAGGTATGGCCCAGATTCAGCAATGCGCGCTCCCCGCTCTCGCGTTCGTCAGCGGCCACCACCTCCGCCTTGTTCTCGCAGCTTCTCAACACCGCATGCTGCAGCGCATCCCTGTCCCGCGCCAGCAGCTTTTCCATGTTCTGTTCAAGCCATTCGAGAAAGGGCAGGTCGCGGATCAGGCCATATTTGATCACCTCCGCCAGTCCTGCCGACAGCTCATTGTCGGGCAATGTGTCCAGCGTCCCGATGTCGGCGAGCACCAGTCTTGGCTGATAGAATGCGCCTATCATGTTCTTGCCAAGGGGATGATTGATGCCGGTCTTGCCGCCGACCGACGAATCGACCTGCGAGAGCAGTGTCGTGGGTATCTGGATGAAAGGCACGCCGCGCAGATAGGTCGCGGCCGCAAAGCCCGTCATGTCGCCGATCACGCCTCCGCCTAGCGCGATCAGCGGCGTCTTTCTCTCACAGCGACTCGCAAGAAGCGCGTCATAGATCAGGTTTAGCGTCTCCGAAGTCTTGTATTTCTCGCCGTCCGGCAGGACGATGGGTAAGCTCTCCACGCCGGTCTGCGCCAGGGTGCGCTGCAATTTTTCGAGATAAAGCGGCGCCACCGTGGTGTTGGTCACGATTGCCGCCCGCTTCCCCGGAATATGCGGGGACAGCAGGCCAGAATCAAGCAGCAGGCCGCTGCCTATGTGTATGGGATAGCTGCGTTCCTGCAGCCCAACGGTCAATGTCTGCATCATGCGTATTTCTTCCGGTATGTTTCGATCTCGCCGACCAGTTTCAGCATCAGGCCATGCACGCTCTGCCTGCTGGTCGTGATCACGATGTCTGCCACCTGCTGATAGAGCGCCTCCCTCTGGGCCAGCAACTCGTTGATCCTCGCATGCAGGTCGGTATTTTGCAGCAATGGGCGGCTCTTGTCGTTGCGCGTTCTAAGCCACAGATCGTGCGCGCTCGCCTTGAGATAGATGACGATGCCGTTTTGTTTCATCAGCTCCCGGTTTTTGTCCATCAGCACGGCCCCACCACCCGTCGCGAGCACGAGGTCATTTCTCCCCAGCAGCGACTCCAGCGCCGCCATCTCCCGCTGGCGGAATCCGGACTCGCCTTCCACGTCGAATATATGCGGTATCGTCACGCCGGTGCGAAGCTGGATCTCCTCGTCGCTGTCCACGAAGTCCTTGTGCAGATGCTTCGCAAGGACGCGCCCCATGGTGGACTTGCCTGAACCCATCATCCCCACCAGGATCAGGTTTCCGGAACGGGTTTTCCTGTCGTTATCCGATTGCATATCATTCAGTCAAAGGCCCGGACTTGCCGGGCCTTGTGCTGTTTATCCCCTCGAACTTTCTCAGCGCAGGTTGAGTTCATCCTGCATGATCTTGGGCGAAAGGAAGACCAGGAGTTCATCCTTCACCGACGAGACAGCCTTGCTTCTGAACAGTGCGCCCAGTATGGGAATGTCGCCCAGCAAAGGCACCTTGTTCACGGTCCTGTCGTCGTTCTGCGTATAAACGCCGCCGATAACCACCGTTCCGCCGTTCTCGACAAGCACCTTGGTGATCACCTTGTTGGTGTTGATCGGGATTGCGCCGGAGATCGCGACACCTGCCGAATCCTTCTTCACCTCGACCGTCATGTCGATGTTGTTGTCCGGCGTGATCTTGGTCTTCACCCCGAGCTTCAGCACCGCATCCTTGAAGGAGACCGTGTTGACCACCGTTCCGCCTGCGACCGTACTGATGATGTAGGGAAGCTCCTGGCCCTGCTCGACGACCGCCCATTCCGAGTCGTTGTTCTCGCTCACGACGCGCGGACTGGAGATGATCTTGCCGACTTCATCCGACTGCATCGCGTTGATCTCGACGTTCAGAACCTTGGATGCCGCTGCGTTGAACAGCGCGAACTGGAAGATGCCCGCCTGAGGGTTTCCGACCTGATCGACAGGCAGATTCACGTTGGTCGTGCTGGGCGAGAACACCGAACCTATGTTCGTTGTGCCCTGTATGCCACCCGCACTGGCGGGATTCCCCAGCGCCTGGCCGCCGATGCCACCCGCCCCGGTCATTTGCAGCCTGGGACTGTTGCCACCCGTGGGGCCTGGTCCGGCACCCGTATAGCCCAGCCTCACGCCCAGGTTCTGCGCAAAGCCGTCGTGAGCCTGAACGACGCGCGCCTCGATCAGCACCTGTTTTGCCGGCACGTCTATCTGCTTGATCAGCTTGCGCACATCATCCAGACGCGATGCGGTATCCTGGACGAAGAGGGTGTTGGTCCTTCCGTCCGCGATCGCGCTGCCGCGCTTGGAGAGTATGCGCAAAGGCGTGCTCTGCTGCGCGGCCGTTCCCGGCATGGGCGTCGCTGGAGGGGCGCCGGGCGCTGCGACAGATACCCCGTTCAGCATCAATGCCACCGAGGAAGCCGTCTGGTAGCCAAGCTTGAAGCTTTCCGTGTGCAGTTCCTCGAGTTCGGAGACTTCCTGGCGCGCGGTCAGGTCGTTCTTCTCCGATGCTGCCATCTCGGCTGTGGGCGCCACCTGGATCACGTTGCCGTTCGCGCGCATCGAAAGCCCGCGGCTTTGCAGGATGATGTCCAGCGCCTGATCCCAGGGCACGTCCTTCAGGCGCAGCGTCAGGTTGCCCGTCACGCTGTCGCTGATGACCATGTTCTTGTTGGTGAAGTCGGCGATCACGTTGAGCGCTTCGCGCACCGAGATGTCCTGGAAGTTGAGCGTCAGTTTTTCGCCCGTGTAACCGGGACCCTTGGTCAGCTTGTGCGGATCCTCCATGAGAGGCTTGACTTCGACGATGAATTTCTTGTCAGTCTGGTATGCCGCATGCTCCCATTCCCCCTTGGGTTCGATCACCATTCGCACATTGCTGCCCTCGGCATAGGTATCCAGCGATTGAACGGGGGTTGCAAAGTCGATCACGTCGAGTTTGCGCTGCAGGTTCTTGGGCAGGCTGGCCTTGAGGAAGTCCACGACCAGCTTGGTTCCCTGGCGGTGTATGTCTATGCCCACGCCGGGATCGGAGAGGTTGACCTGTATGCGGCCCTCGCCATTCTTTCCGCGATGGAAATCGATGCCTGTCAGCGAGTGCTGCTGCACGCCGGTCGCGGCCTCGGCAAACCGGCTGACCGCCTCTGAAGGACCTGCCGCCTGCGGATGCAGGGTGATCAGGAGACTGTTGCCTTCGGTCCTGGTGTTATAGGTCATCATGTGATCGAGATTGATCACGAGCCTGGTCCTGGCCCCGGCCTGCACGATGTTCGCACTGCGCAAATCCCCAGCCGCGAACTCCTGGGTGGACTTGCCCGTGCCATTCGCGGTATTCGGGAAATCGAGCGCGATGCGGGCAGGCGCGTTGACGGTGAATCCTGCAGGCAAGGCGCCAAGCGGGTTTTCCAGGTCGACCTTGAGCACCGTCGTGCCCGCAGCAGGCTCGCTGACGCTCAAGCCCGTGATCTTGTTCTGCGCATCGGCGTGAGCAGGTGCTACAGCAAACATCGCCAGCAATCCGAACAAGCCCAATACGCGCTTCAGCCTTTGGGTTCCCGTCACCAGATTCATCATCTTATCCTGTCTCATTGCTTTGCTCCTTCAAGTAATTGCAGACTGTTCTCGCGCTTCGACCAGTCTCCTGTGCTGTCCTGCACTTCCTCCTCGATATCGATTTTCGTATCGCTTATCTTGGTGATCAAACCGAAATTCATGCCTATGTAGTTTCCGACCTTGACCGTATGCAGGGTCTTGTCGGGCGCGCGCACGACGGCATGGGGTACCTTGTTTTTCAGCACATAGCCCACCATCTTCAGGTTCTCGAGAGGGAAAGCTTCCAGCGCCTCCCTGGGGCGATTCATGTCTGGCTCGTTCTCGCCGCGTTTGCCCGAGGAATTCGAAACAGGCTTCCTGGGCTTGAAAGGATTCTCGAGATTGGTGCTGTTGTCGTAAATGAATGGCTCATACATTTTCACATTGGGCGGAGGCTCTATCTTGCCTCTCATGTCCGCGCCCGCATTCTTCACGAAGTCATGCAGGTCGGAAAATTCCTCGCCGCCGCAGCCCGCCAGCAGAAGGCATGCAAGCGCCAGATAGGTTGGCTTCATTTTTTGGCTCCTGCTGCCTTTGCAGCTCTCTTTTGCGCCGCAATCTCTTCTTCATCCAGATAACGGAATGTCTTGGCGGTCGCATCCATCGTCAGAACGCCAGACTTGTCCGGAGAAATCGCAATGTCGTTCAGCGTGACTATGCGCGGCAGCATCGATACATCGCTGGCAAACTTGCCAAGATCGTCGTAATTGCCGGTGACCTTGATCGCAATCGGCTGCTCGGCAAAGGATCCCTTGATCGTCTCGGGCCCGGGGCGGAACAGGTCGAACTGCAACCCCCTGCCCAATCCGGCCTGATTGATGTCCGTCAGCAATTCGTCCATCTCGGACTTGTTCGGCAGCTGCTTCAGCAAGGCGCCGAAAGACTCCTGGGTCTCGAGCAGCTGCTTCTTGATCAGGTCGAGATTGACCGCGACTTTCTTCTTGGTAAGGAAGCTCTCCTTCAGCGTCTCCTCCTTCTGCTGCGCCCCCTTGAGCCTGTTCCACTGGTCCTGCCAGTCAAGCAGGGCGGCTGTCGCCACCACCGCGACGAACATCACTGCAAACGCCAGCAGTTTTGCAGGCCACGGCCATGCGCCCGGCGTCTTGGGATTGAGGTTCTTCAGGTCATCCAAAGTCATCTTCACGGCTAATTCCTTCCGGCAGCAGGCTTGGCCGCGTCAGCGCCAAAAGACTTGCGCAGCTTGAATGTCAGCGTGAACTCGCTGATCGGCGAACCATTCACCGTCGTTGCATTGATCACGACCAGGTTGGGCGATTCCAGCCAGGCCGAATCCGCAATGGCCTTCATCAAAGTGGAAACGCGCGCATTGGATTGCGTATATCCGACCAGATTGATGTCATCCCCGGTCTGCTTGATGGACTTGAGATAAACCCCTTCCGGCAAAATCCGCAGCATCTGATCCATCAGATGCACCACGCTCGATCGGTCGCTCTGGAGCTTCTCGACCGCATCCTTGCGCTCCAGCAGTATCTTGGTCTGCTCCCTGAGTTTCTTGATCTCGTCTATCTGCTTGTCCAGCAGCGAGATTTCCTTCTCAAGGTATGCGTTGCGGCGCTCCTGATAGTCGATGCGGGCGCCGATCGCCATGTGCACCAGCCCCCACACGATCACCGCAACCAGCAGCGTCAGCACGCTCAGCGAGTAGAACTGGATCTGTCTTGCCTTGCGCTTCTCTTCGCGATGCGGCAACAAATTTATGCGTATCATGATGGATCGAACCTCCGCATCGCCAGACCGCAAGCGACAATCAACGCAGGCGCATCCACCTGAAGCTGCCTACTCCTTATCCTGCTTGAAAGCTTCATCAGCGCGAACGGGTTTGCAACCATGGTGCTCACCTGGGTGCGCGTTGCCACTGCATCGTCCAGCCCCGGCAATACCGAGCTGCCGCCGGCCAGGATGATGTAGTCGACTTCGTTGTACTGGGACGAGGTGAAGAAGAATTGCAAGGCGCGCGCAATCTCCATCACAAGGTTGTCGCGAAAGGGCGCGAGCACGTCGCTCTCGTAGTTGTCAGGCAGTCCTCCGGAGCGCTTGGCGACCTCGGCCTGCTCGGCCGTCAGACCGAAGGCATTCTGTATCTGCTGGGTCAGCTGCTCGCCGCCTATCTGCTGGTCCCGCGCATAGATGGACTTGCCGTTCCTCAGCACATTGACATTCATCACGGTGGCACCGATGTCTATCAGCGCCACACATTTGTCCTCGGCGTTGTCCGGAAGCTGTGCGCGTATCTGCGAAAATGCGGTCTCGGCCGCATAGGGCTCGACGTCAACGACGGTCACCTTGAGTCCCGCCGCCTGGGCGGCCGCGACGCGATCCTCCACATTCACCTTGCGCGATGCCGCAAGCAGGACTTCGACCTCGTCGGGATTGTTGGGAGCGGGCCCCAGGACCTGGAAGTCCAGGTTCACCTCGTCCAGCGCAAACGGGATATACTGATTTGCCTCTGACTCGACTTGGTATTCCATGTCTTCGTCGCGCATGCCGGCCGGCAGGAGGATCTTCTTCGTGATGACCGCCGCAGCAGGGAGTGCGACGCTGATGTTCTTGATTTTGGTTCCCAGATGCTTCCAGGCCCGCTGCAGGGTTTGTGCCAGCGCATCGAGATTGTTGATGTTGCCATCGCTGACCGCGTCCTTCGGCAACACCTCTATCGCATAGCGTTCTACGGTATAACCTGCGTCGTTTGGGGCCTGGCTAAGCTCTACCAACTTGACTGATGATGAACTGATATCCACGCCGATCAGGGGTGGCGTTCTTGACTGGATGAAATCCAGCAAACTTTCTAAATTTACTTTTGGCATAGGCCGTTCGGAAAAGTTCCGTATAAAGTGGACAAAATCCTAACAACAACCGTCACCGCTGTAAAGGCGTTTTTAGATGCGCATTTATCTCGTATATAATCCGGCCGTTGGACAAACAATACCACCTTTAATTATTTTTGAGCAACTATTCAATGCCTACACGCCGCTGGCTGCTCCCCCTCATCGCAGTTCTCACCCTGATACTGTTGCCCGTGCTGCTGTTCGGAATGGCTGTGATGCTGGCCTATCCGGCCCTGCCATCGCTGGAGATCCTGACCGACTATCACCCCAAGATGCCGCTGCGCGTCTACAGCGCCGAGGGCACATTGATAGGGGAGTTCGGCGAGGAGCGAAGGGCACTCGTCAAGATCGCCGACGTGCCCGTCAACATGAAGCATGCGATACTCGCCGCCGAAGACGACCGGTTCTACCAGCATGGCGGTGTCGACTACACGGGCGTGGTGCGCGCAGCGATCTCCGATCTGACCGGCGGCGGCAACAAGCAGGGCGCGAGCACCATCACCATGCAGGTGGCGAGAAACTTCTTCCTTTCCAAGGAGAAAACCTTCACGCGCAAATTCAACGAGATGCTGCTTGCGTTCAAGATCGAGCATCATCTCTCCAAGGATGAGATCCTGCAGCTTTACATCAACCAGATTTATCTTGGCCAGCGCGCCTACGGGTTCGCCGCCGCATCGCAGATGTACTTCGGCAAGCCGCTCAACCAGCTTTCCATCGCAGAGGATGCAATGCTGGCGGGCCTGCCCAAGGCGCCCTCCACCTACAATCCCGTCGTCAACCCGAAGCGCGCCAAGCTGCGCCAGCTTTACGTGCTGCGCAGAATGCACGAGCTGCACTACATCACGGACGCCCAGTACAAGGAAGCCCAGAACGAACCCATCGTTCCCAAGCATGTCAGCCAGGAATTCCCGGTCAAGGCGGATTACCTGACCGAGATGGTGCGTCAGGCAATGTATGACAAGTATCAGGATGCCGCCTACACACAAGGGATCAAGGTCTATACCACCATCCGCCTGCAGGACCAGATGGCTGCCTATCAGGCGGTGCGCAAGGGCGTGCTGGAGTATGACAGGCGCCACGGCTACCGCGGACCCGAAGGCTATGTGGACCTGCAAAAGGAAGGTGGCGAAGAGGGTATGGAAGAAGCCTTGCAGGACAGCCCGGACAACGACGACCTCCTCCCGGCCATCGTTCTTTCCGCCTCCCCCTCCCAGATACAGGCTTATTGCAAGGGTGGGGAGCGCATTGCGATCAGCGGCGATGGCCTGCGTTTCGCGCAGCGTTCGCTCTCCGACAAGGTTGCGCTGAACCAGCGCATCGTTCCCGGCTCCATCATCCGCGTGCAGAAAACCGATCAGGGAACTTGGCAGATCAGCCAGCTTCCGCAGGTCGAGGCCGCATTCGTTTCCGACAATCCCAAAGACGGGGCGATCTATTCGCTGGTCGGCGGCTTCGATTTCAACCAGAACCAGTTCAACCATGTCACGCAGGCATGGCGCCAGCCCGGTTCCAGCATCAAGCCATTCATCTATTCTGCCGCGCTCGAGAAGGGATTCACGCCGGCCACCATCATAAACGATGCGCCTCTGTCCTTCACCGCCGAACAGACCGGCAGCGCCCCCTGGGAGCCAAAAAACTACGAGGGCACCTATGATGGGCCGATGCGCATGCGGGAAGCGCTCGTTCATTCCAAGAATCTGGTCTCGATCAGGATACTGCAGTCCATCACGCCGGCCTATGCCCAGGATTACATCACCAAATTCGGCTTCGATGCCGCAAAGCACCCGCCATATCTCACCATGGCGCTGGGCTCGGGCTCGGTCACCCCGATGCAGATGCTTGCCGGCTATTCGGTCTTTGCCAACGGCGGCTTCCGCGTCTATCCCTATTTCATTGAACGCGTCGAGGATGCGCAGGGCCACATATTGAGCCAGGCCAAGCCCGTCGTCGCCAATGAGACTGCGGAGCAGGTCATCGATGTGCGCAACGCCTTCACCATGGTCAGCATGATGCAGGACGTGGTCAGGCGCGGCACGGGCGCGCACGCGATGCAGCTCGGGCGCCAGGATCTGGCAGGCAAGACGGGCACCACCAGCGATTCGGTGGACGCGTGGTTCTGCGGATTCCAGCCCACTGTGGTCGGCATCGCCTGGATAGGCTTCGATCAGCCACGCACGCTGGGCGGCCATGAAACCGGCGCGATGGCCGCATTGCCCATCTGGATGAGCTACATGAGCCGCGTGCTCAAAGGCGTTCCCGAGGCCGAGTACAGCATGCCGGACAACATGGAGGCTGTCCGCATCAACGACAACGGACGGCGCGACGACAACGGCACGCGCGTCGAATACTTCTACAAGGAGAACGTACCCGGAGCGCCGCCTGTTACGGCGCCCACCCCTTCATCAGGCACGTCGATCAAAGACCAGCTGCTCTGATGGGAAAAACGCTCAAACGCGACCTGATGCGCGAACAGCTCGCACACCATGCGGCAAAACTGATCGCGGAGGACGGCATCGCGGATTTTGCCTCTGCCAAGCGCAAGGCCGCCCGCCAGCTGGGCGCATCGGACACGCAGCACCTTCCGAGCAACAGGGAAGTCGAAGAAGCCCTGCACAGCTACCGCGCCCTCTACCAGCACGAGAGCCATCCGGACATCCTGCATCAGCTCCGCACCGAGGCGCTGGTCCGCATGCAGCAATTCTCCGCATTCAACCCCTATCTCACGGGCTCGGTGCTAAGCGGCACCGCAGGCGAACACTCCGACATCAATCTGACGCTCTATTCGGACGACGCGAAGGCAGTCCTGCTCTTCCTGCTAAGGAGCAAGCTTGCCTTCGAGGAAGGGACCTGGCGGATCAGGCTCGGCGGCCGCGAGGAGAGCGTGCCGAGCTACACGTTGAGCAGCGAATCCGGCACCCTGATACACATCATCGTGCTGCCCGAGAGCGCGCGCCACAGCGGCAGCCGCCATCCGGACACGCACGCCGGCATCGCCGCTATAAGCAAATTGATCGAGGATACAGGCGCGGGGATTGAGGATTAAGGGAAATCAAAAAGCCGGGCGGCCTTTCGCTCCTCAACCCTGTGCTTTCAGCCAGCGCGCCGCATCGAGTGCGAAATAGGTCAGGATTCCGTCCGCCCCCGCACGCTTGAATGCCAGCAGCGATTCGAGCACGCACGCCTCCTCGTTCAGCCAGTCATTCTGCGCTGCTGCCTTCAGCATCGCATATTCCCCGCTGACCTGGTAGACGAAGGTCGGCGCCTTGAATTCATCCTTCACGCGGCGCACGATGTCGAGATAGGGCATGCCGGGCTTGACCATCACCATGTCAGCCCCCTCCTGCAAGTCCAGCCCCACCTCCCATAGCGCCTCGTCGGAATTTGCCGGGTCCATCTGATAGGTGTACTTGTTGCCCGAACCCAGATTGCCGCTCGAACCCACCGCATCCCTGAAAGGCCCGTAAAAGCTCGAGGCATATTTTGCCGAATAGGCCATGATCCTCGTGTATATGTGGCCATGCTGGTCCAGGGTTTCGCGCACCGCACCTATGCGCCCGTCCATCATGTCGGAAGGGGCGACGATGTCCGCACCGGCTGCGGCATGGCTTTCCGCCTGGCGCGTCAGCACCGCGATGGTCTCGTCATTCAGCACATAGCCAGACTCGTCGAGCAGGCCATCCTGACCGTGGCTGGTATATGGATCGAGCGCGACGTCGGTCATGATGCCAAGTTCCGGGAAATTCTTCTTGAGCTCCGACACCACATGCGGCACGAGTCCTTCGGGGTTGAAGGCCTCTCTTGCATCCAGGGATTTCAAAGGGGCATCGATGACCGGGAAGATGGCCATCACAGGCACGCCGAGCTTCACACAGGCTTCCGCATCATGTAGCAGCAAATCCAGGGTCTTGCGCTTTACGCCGGGCATGGATTTCACATCCTCGGTCCTTGCCCTGCCTTCGAGCACGAAAACGGGATAGATGAAATCTGCGGCAGAGAGCAGATTCTCGCGCATCATGTCGCGGGAAAAGGCGTCTCGACGCATGCGACGCATGCGCTTGTTGGGGTATTTTCCGAGTGTCTGCATATTTTTCCTAAAAAAATTTATTTTTTCTGGAACTATTTAAGGAAACGCTTATCTGACCGTTTGAGTGATGATGAATCATTCCACGTTTCTCCTCCCTGAGCGTGTCTTAACCTCCAGGTTAAGATTTCTGCCCCCACAAGCTGGGGGCATTTTTTTGCCCTTCAATCGGCAAGCCAGCCTGCGATCACCGCTTCCGCCTCTTCGACCCCCTGCTTTTTCAGGCTGGAAAAGATCTGAACCGAACATTGCGGATAATTGTCCGCAAGGTAAGCCCTGACCTTGTTCAGCGTCAGCGTGGCCTGCTGCCGGCTCAGCTTGTCCGATTTGGTAAGCAGTATGTGCACGGGCTTTCCGGTAGGGGAAAACCAGTCCAGCATCGCCAGATCGAGATCCGTCAGAGGATGCCTGATGTCCATGATCACCACAAGGCCGCACAGTTCCTGGCGGTGCTGCAGATATTCGCCAAGCAGCGCCTCCCAATGCCGCTTGGCCTCGGGGGGCACCTTTGCATAACCGTATCCCGGCAGATCGACGATGAAGCGGTCATTGCCCAGCGAAAAGTAATTCAGGTGCTGGGTGCGCCCGGGGGTCTTGCTGGTATAGGCCAGGCGCACATGGTTCGCCAGCGCATTGATCGCGCTCGACTTGCCCGCATTGGATCTGCCGACGAAGGCGACTTCCCGCCCCCCGTGCGTGGGCAGATCCCTGATGTGATTGACCGTGGTATAGAAAGTCGCCCTGGAAAACATCATTTCCAGGAGGCAAAAATGCCATCGGCTGCCGCCACCGTCGCCTCGATGTCCGCCTCCGTATGCGCCGAGGAGACGAAACCCGCCTCGAATGCAGAAGGCGCGAGATAGATGCCCTGATCCAGCATCGCGTGGAAGAAGCGGTTGAAGGCCTCCTTGTCGCATGCCATCACCGCCTTGTAGCTTGCCGGCAATGCGTCGCTGAAATAAAGGCCGAACATGCCCCCCACCGACTGGGCGCAGAAAGCGACTCCGTGTTTCTTGGCGCTTATGCTCAACCCTTCTGTCAGCTGTTTCGCAAGTCCTGAAAGCCGCTCGTAGAACCCAGGCTCCTGCACCAGCTTCAAAGTTGCAAGGCCGGCCGCCACCGCGATCGGATTTCCCGAGAGCGTTCCTGCCTGATAGACAGCGCCCAAGGGCGCCAGACACTGCATGATCTCCCTTTTTCCGCCAAAGGCGGCAGCAGGCAAACCTCCGCCCATCACCTTGCCCAGCGTCACCAGATCGGGCTTGATGCCATAGTATCCCTGCGCGCCCTGCAGGCCGACGCGGAAACCGGTCATCACCTCATCCAGGATCAGGACTGCGCCATGCCTTGTGCAAAGATTGCGCAGGGCATCGAGAAATTCCCTCTTGGGCGCGATCAGGTTCATGTTTCCAGCGACCGGCTCCACGATCACGGCCGCGATCTCGCTGCCCATCTCGGAAAAGGCGCGCTCCAGCCCCGCCGCATCGTTGTAATCGAGCACCGTGGTCAATGCCGCGATCTCGGACGGGACGCCGGATGAACTGGGCTGGCCGAATGTCAATGCCCCCGAACCCGCCTTGACAAGCAGTCCGTCCGAATGCCCGTGATAGCAGCCCTCGAACTTGATGATGCGGGAGCGGCCGGTGTAACCGCGCGCCAGGCGTATCGCGGTCATCGTGGCTTCCGTTCCCGAGCTCACCAGCCTCACCATCTCGAGGCTGGGAAGCAGTTTGCAGAGCAGCTCGGCCATTTCGAGTTCGGCCGCAGTCGGCGCGCCAAAACCCAGGCCTTGCGCTGCCGCTTCCTGGACTGCGCGGACCACGTCAGGATGGCAATGCCCCGCGATCATCGGCCCCCATGAGCCCACATAATCGATGTAGCGCTTGTCATCGGCATCCCAGACATAAGCGCCGTTTCCCCGCTTGAAAAACAGCGGCGTGCCGCCCACCGAGCGGAATGCGCGGACAGGCGAATTGACTCCGCCCGGTATGCGCTGTTGCGAAGCATCGAAAAGTTCCTGGTTGTGAGAAGTCATGTCGCGTCTTTCCTGTTCAAATTCATATCCGCAAATTGCCTTGCTGCGAGCAATACATCATCCGCCGCAAACAGCGCCGAAATCACCGCCAGCGCATCGGCGCCTGCCCTGAAGAGCTGCGCTCCATTTTCCACCGTGATGCCGCCGATCGCAACGATGGGAAGATCAAGCTTGCGCCTTGCCTCATGAAGCAGGGCTATGGTCGCAACCGGCGCGGCCGGCTTGATGCCAGATGCAAAGAATGCGCCAAAGGCGACATAGTCCGCGCCCTCTGCCTCTGCATAGGAGGCCAGAGGAAGGCGATTATAGCAAGACACGCCTATGATCTTGTCGGGGCCCAGAAGCCTGCGGGCCGCTGGAACGCTGCCATCGCTCTCGCCCAGATGCACTCCAGCCGCACCGACTTCCAGCGCCAGTGCCATGTCGTCGTTGATGATAAGGGGGACCGCAAACTCCCCTGCAAGCGCCTGCAATGCGATCGCCTGCTCGAGCCGCAGGCCGGATGAAGCCCGCTTGTTCCGGTATTGCAGGACACGGGCACCGCCCTGCAATGCAAGCCTTGCACGCCTCAGCAGGCTGCCGGTATCCTGCTCATCAGGCGTGATCGCGTATAGTCCGCTGATCGCCTCGCGCGGCATGCCCATGAAAGCTCCCCTCACGCCTTGGGCCTGCCCTCGTCTTCCCCGCCTCTCGCCCAGAACAGCCTGTCCGGGATGATCTGCCCCATTCCGGGCCTGAAACCCGCGCTCAAGGTCTGCCAGGTATATTCCTGCGCTTCCCTCACGGCCTCCGGCACATCCACCCCCTGCGCCAGCAATGAGGCGATGGCGGATGCAAGCGTGCATCCCGAACCATGATAGATCCCGGGCAGCCTCTCCCAGCTGTCGCTGCGCACCACTCCCTGCTCGCTGTAGAGCGTATTGACCACCTTGTTCGTCTGCTCGTGAGTACCCGTGATCAGCACATATTCGCAGCCCATCTCGAGTATGCGCCTTGCGCATTCATCAAGACTCGGATCGTCCTCCTCGTCGTCCTCGTAGAGCGCAAGGCGGCGCGCCTCAAGGCTGTTGGGCGTGACTATGGTCGCCTGGGGGATCAGGAGTTCGCGCATCGCATCCAGCATGTCTTCATCGGCCAGCTCATCACCGCGCCCGGATGCCAGCACCGTGTCGAGCACGAAGGGGATATCGGGATAATCGGCGAGTATCTCGGCGATCACCACGATGTTTTCCACGCTGCCCAGCAATCCTATCTTGAAGGCATCCACCGGAACGTCCTCCAGCATTGCGCGCGCCTGGTCCACGACCCATTCGGAATCCGTGGGCTGCACATCCTCCACACCGCTCGTGTCCTGCACCGTGATCGCCGTGACAACAGACAGCGGATGACAGCCCATGCTGGCGATCGTCAGCATGTCGGCCTGCAGACCTGCGCCGCCCGAAGGGTCGGTGGCGGCAAAACTCATTACTAACGGGAACGGTTCAGACATGATATCGATATATGCGCATCGGGCCGGTCATTCTACCCCATAACGCCCCCGCCATGCATCCGGGCTCTCAGGCTGTTGCAGAATTTTCACGCCAGGGAGCCACCCTGAACAGCAGCAGCATGCCCGGCACGGCCATGATCGCGCAAAGCAGGAAGAACCCGACCCAGCCCAGCGACTCCACAAGCCAGCCAGCCGCTGCATTGGCAAACGTGCGCGGCATCGCCATCAGGCTCGTGAAGAGCGCAAACTGCGTGGCGGTATAGGCCGGATGAGTGGATCTCGCGATGAAGGCCACGAAGGCCACCGTTCCCAAACCCACTCCCAGCGCCTCGAGGCCGATCACCAGCCCGAGCTGGGACAATGCGAGCGCGCCTATTTCGCTGTGGTGGCCGATCATCGCAAGCCATGCAAAGCCCAGAATCGCCAGCATCTGCACTGCGCCGAAAAGCCAGAGCGCGCGGTTGATGCCTATTTTCACCATCCACAGCCCCCCCAGCATGCCGCCGATCACCGAAGGCCACAGGCCCGCGTTCTTCGCGATCAGGCCGATGTCCGTCTTGGAAAAACCCATGTCGAGATAGAAGGGAGTTGCAAGCGACGTGCACATGCTGTCGCCTAGCTTGTAGAAGAGCAGGAATGCGAGGATCAGCAGCGCCTCCTGCCAGCCCTTGCGCCCGATGAATTCGCGAAAAGGGGCAATGACCGCCTCGCGCAGCGTCCTGGGCGGCACCGCGCGATGAGGCTCCTTCACCAAAAGCGTCATGATGAGGCCGGGAAGCATGAAGAGCGAAGTGATCATGAACACCTTCTCCCAGGACATGAAATCTGCCAGGATCAGCGACAAGGATCCCGGCACCAGTCCCGCCACCCGATAGGCATTGACGTGCACCGCATTGCCAAGCCCGAGTTCCGAATCAGGCAGAAGCTCCCTGCGGTATGCATCGAGCACGATGTCCTGGGTGGCCGAAAGCACCGCAAGCAAAGCCGCAAACAGGGCGATCGCGGAAAGCTGGCTTGACGGCGTGAAGCTGCCCATCGCCGCGATCACGCCCAGGAGCCCTATTTGGGTGACCGCCATCCAGCCCCGCCTTCTGCCGAGCATCGGCAATGCGTAGCGATCCAGCAGCGGCGACCAGATGAATTTCCAGGTATAGGGAAACTGGATCAGTGCGAAAAGGCCTATGGTCTTGAGGCTCACATGCTCGCTTCGCAACCATGCGGGCAGGAGATTGAAAAGAAGATAAAGCGGCAGGCCAGAGGAAAATCCGGTGAACACGCAGATTGCCATGCGCCGCGTGAATATCTGTCGGATGACGCTCATATCCCCCGCTGGAAGCGGTATACCGCCGTGCTGCCCATAAGGTTGGGCATCAATCCCACCTCACGCCCGGCAGTCATCACACGGCGGGCGGTCACGGTAATGCAGCAGGAACGGCAGAATTCCTCGAAGTCGTTCAGCGTGCAAAGGTGCACGTTGGGCGTGTTGTACCACTGATACGGCAGATCGGAAGATACTGGCATCTTGCCCAGCAGCACCTGCATGCGATTCTTCCAGTAGCCGAAGTTGGGGAAGCTCACGATGCCCTCGCGCCCCACGCGCAGCATCTCCTGTATCAGCGGCTCCGTATGGCGGATCGCCTGCAGGGTCTGGGACAGGATCACGAAATCGAAGGAGCCGTCCTCGAAATCTGCAAGCCCCGCATCCAGATCGTTCTGGATCACGCTCACCCCGTTGGCGATGCAGGACACGATATCCCGGTCGCTGATCTCGACCCCATAGCCGCGCACCGAACGCGCATCCTTCAGGTAACGCATGAGGCTGCCATCGCCGCACCCCAGATCGAGCACCGACGCGCCCTCGGGTATCCAGGCCGCGATGGCCGCAAAATCGGGACGGTCGCTCATGCCGACACCTCGCGTCCGACATTGTCGAGATAGGCGCGCACGACATCGAAGTAATGCGGATGCTCCATCAGGAAGGAGTCGTGCCCATGCGCGGAGGCGATCTCTGCATAGCTCACGCGACGTCCGTTGTGCAGCAGCGGCCTGACGATCTCGCGCGAGCGCTGCGGCGAGAAGCGCCAGTCGGTCGTGAACGAGATCACCAGAAAGTCTGCCCTGGCCTTCGCAAATGCGCTGTTCAGATCCCCCCCGTTGGCGGGATCGAAATAGTCGAGCGCCTTGGTCATCAGAAGATAGGTGTTCGCATCGAAAAGCCCGGCGAACTTGTCTCCCTGGTAACGCAGATAGGATTCGATCTGGAACTCGACCTCGTAGCCGTAATTGTATTGCCCGCTTTTGAGCTCGCGCCCGAACTTGTCCGCCATCGCGTCATCGGAAAGATAGGTGATGTGACCCAGCATGCGCGCGAGCCTCAGCCCCCTGGTCGGCACGACGTTGTGCTGGTAATAGTCCCCCCCATGAAAGTCCGGATCGGTCAGTATCGCATTGCGGGCCACATCGTTGAATGCGATGTTCTGCGCCGTCAGGCGAGGCGCGCTCGCGATCGCAAGGACATGGCGCACCCTGTCAGGATAGGCGAGCGACCACTGCAATGCCTGCATGCCGCCAAGGCTTCCGCCTATCACCGCGGCAAAGCGCGTTATGCCGAGATGATCGGCCAGCCTCGCCTGCGACTCGACCCAGTCCTCGACCGTGATCACCGGAAAACGCGACCCATAGGGCCTGCCCGTTTCGGGGTCGATGGAGGATGGCCCAGTGGAGCCGTGGCAACCCCCCAGGTTATTCATGCCGATGACGAAGAACCTGTCCGTGTCTATCGGCTTTCCCGGCCCCACCATGTTGTCCCACCAGCCCTGGCTTTTCGGCGCATCCGCATATACGCCCGCGACGTGATGGTGTCCCGAGAGCGCATGGCAGATCAGGATCGCATTGGACCTGTCGCTGTTGAGCTTGCCATATGTTTCATATACTAGATCGTAGCGCGGCAGCACAGCCCCGCTGCGAAATGCCAGCGGTTCTTCGAATGATGCGCGCTCTGCCCTGACGATGCCTACAGAATTGCCCAAGAATTCCACCCAAAATAAAAAACCCGTTCAGCCTGCGCCAAAACGGGTCCCCTCGCTTTAGCTGGTATGTTTGAGCGCGTGATGCATGCGCCTGTGCCCCGGCAAGCTGATATCAAATCGGCACGGGCATAAGTTTGTGCGTTTTAGCGCCTCATGTCAATTTTCAGGCCAGGAACTGCTCTACAATGCGCGACAGGCGCAACGCATTGCAGTCCTGGCAGCGCCCATAACCGGGAAATTCGGAAATGAAGATCGGCATACCAAGGGAAATCAAGGCGAACGAACACAGGGTGGCTCTCACTCCCGCCGGTGCCGCCGCACTGGTCGAGGCGGGGCATGACGTGCTGGTTGAAAGCGGTGCCGGGATGGGCAGCGGGTTTTCAGACGAACAATACAGGAGTGCGGGTGCTAAGCTTTCCCCTCATGCAGAAGACATCTGGTCCCAGGCCGGGCTCATCGCCAAGGTCAAGGAACCGATGCCCGATGAATGGCATCATCTGCAAAAGGACAAGGTCATCTTCACCTATTTCCACCTTGCATCCGATCCCGCCCTCACGCGGGCGATTCTCGACTCGGGCGCGGTCTGCATTGCGTATGAGACCGTCGAACTGCCATCCGGGGAACTGCCATTGCTGACCCCGATGTCCGAGGTGGCGGGCCGCATGGCCGTACAGGAGGGGGCAAAGTATCTGGAAAGGCAGCATGGCGGGCGTGGCATACTCCTGGGAGGCGTGCCGGGCGTGCTTCCCGCGCAGGTGCTGATCTTGGGAGGCGGCACGGTCGGCAGGAATGCAGCCGCGATTGCATCGGGCATGGGCGCGCGGGTCACGGTCATGGATGTGTCGATTGCAAGGCTGCGCCATCTGGATGAAACGCTGCGCGTGGAAACCCTGCATTCGAACCGCCACAACCTGCTCGAGCAGATCAGGCAGGCCGATCTGGTCATAGGGTCAGTGCTGATACCGGGTGCCGCAGCCCCTCGCCTGATAAGGCGGACCGACCTCGATCTCATGCAGCCGGGATCCGTGATCGTCGATGTCGCGGTGGATCAGGGCGGATGCGCCGAGACCACGCGCCCCACCACGCACGCCGACCCCGTATATGCGGTCGATGGCGTGATCCACTATGCGGTTGCCAACATGCCCGGGGGAGTTCCGCGCACTTCCACGCTTGCGCTGACCAATGCCACGCTGCCTTATCTGCTGGAACTGGCAAACAAGGGATGGCGAATGGCGCTCGGAGAAAACCCCGCCCTGATGCGCGGGCTCAACATCGCTTCAAAAAGGGTCGCTCATCCCGCAGTGGCAGCAAGCCTCGGACTGCCTCATGTGAGTCCAGAGAGCCTGCTCTAGCTCCCGGCTGCAATCACGCTTTCGCGCCGGGCCATTTTCGCAAACCAAGAGGCAAGGTCAGGATATGCGCCCCGCCAGTCCCGCTCGGGCTGACGCAGGTCGAGGTAGATGAGCGCGCTTGTCAGCGCAAGATCCGCCAGGGTGATGGACTCTCCCTTGCACCACTCGCTTTTGCCAAGCAGCGATGAAGCATGATCGAGCGCATTCGATATCGCCCTGTTGTGCAGCTCGAGAGTTGCGGCATCCTGCTTATCCCCATCCCTCATGCGCTCGGTGCGCACCACGACTGCCGAGTCCACGATGCCGTCTGCCAGCGCCTCCCAGCGCTTGACGCGCAGCCTGGCTCTCGAATCCAGACGCGGAATCAGAACGGGATCGTCGTTCAGCGTATCCGCGTAATCGGCGATCACGGCAGAATCGAAAACGCAGAATCCGTCATCCAGAACGAGCGCGGGGATGCGTCCCATGGGGTTCGCCTGCAGCGCAAGATTCCCCTGGGGAAGGTCGATGACAAACTCATGGGGAATGCCCTTTTCCAGCAAGACCAGGCGTGCCTTTCTCGCATAGGGGCTGGTCAGAGTGCCTATCAGTCTCATGCTGTCCTCCTTTCAGTCTCATGCTGTCCTCCTTATTTCAATGATCCGATGCTTCCTTGTACATCGCCAGCGTCGCAATCTTGGCCTTCGCATGATCCACGACGGGGAAGGGATAAGTCTGGCCCATGATAACACCGCAGTGCTGCTGATCCTGCTCTGGCATCAGCCAGGGTTCGTGTATCCACCTGTCAGGGCAGTTTGCGAGTTCGGGCAGATGAAGGCGGATGAACCTGCCCTTGGGGTCGAATTTTTTCGATTGCGTCACCGGATTGAATATCCTGAACCAGGGCTGCGCATCGCAACCTGTCGAGGCGGCCCATTGCCATCCTCCGTTGTTGGCCGCAAGATCGAAATCGAGAAGATGCGCTGCAAAGTATTTCTCCCCCCATCGCCAGTCCACATGCAGATCCTTCACCAGAAAGGAGGCGGTCACCATGCGCAGCCTGTTGTGCATCCTTCCGGTGCGATTGAGCTTGCGCATGCCGGCGTCTATCAGAGGGTATCCCGTGCGGCCTTCGCACCATGCCGCAAACTTTTCCTGGTCATTGGTAAAAGCGATGTTCTCGAACTGGGGCTTGAAGGCGTGTCCCTTCCCAAGGCCCGGATGATGGCAGAGCAGCATATGATAGAAGTCCCGCCATGCGAGCTCCGAAAGCCAGGATGCCGCACCCTCCCCGCCTCTGCTGCATGCGAGGGCGGCGAGCTTTCGTATCGATATCGTGCCAAAGCGCAGATGCACGGAAAGATGCGAGGTGCCATCGAGCGCCGGGAAGTCGCGCGTCCTGTGATACTGGTCGATGCGGCCCATGAAGTCTTCCAGCGCCTTTTTGGCACCTTGCTCCCCCGCTTCGACATCCAGTTTTCCGCGCGAAAAGCCGAAGGACTCAAGGGGCGGGAAATCGGCCGGTCCGCACCTGGCAAGCGCGGAAAGGTATCGCGCCACAGGATAAGCGCCCAGATAAAAGTCGTCCAGCTTCCTGAGCCAGGCATTCCTGTAGGGGGTGAAAACGCCATAGGGTTTTCCCGTGCCTGTCAGGATCTCCGCATCCTCGAATATCACCTGGTCCTTGCAGCGATGCAGCGCAATGTTGCCTAGCGCCTTTTCCACCGCCGCATCCCTGTGCACTGCATCCGGCTCGTAATCGCGATTGCAATAAACGGCCTGAACGTCCAGCCTTCTGGCAAGCCCGGGAATCTCCTCCTCGGCCCTGCCGTGAAGCACAAGAAGCGCGCTTCCCAGGCTCTCGAGGCGCTCGTGGAGCTCGAGCAGGCTAAGCCAGATGAACTCGACCCGCCTGTCCTGCTTGTCGGTCAAGCGATCCAGTATGTCGCTGTCGAACAGAAAAACGCAATATACCGATTCGCTTTCCTTCAGCGCATGATAGAGCGCCGCATGATCCGTCAAGCGCAGATCGCGGCGCAACCAGCAGACCGCGCGGGAATGGCGCTTCACAAGCTTAGAGCTGCTGAAGCATGCGGTTCACCAGCGCATCGGGCATCTGATAGGTATTCATGTCCCAGCCTTCCATGCGCAGGATATCCTCGAGACAGCTTTCCATCTCTGCATGGCTCACCTTCACTGCCTCGACGATGCGCTGATGCACGGCGATATCCGTATCGCTCAAATTCAGGCAACCCGCCTGATAGGCGAAGAGGCCGCGCAATTCGTTGATGGCCCTGCAGACCTGGGCAGGACAGGCGCACTGGTAGACCATGGACTGCTCCAGGATCTTGGTGATCGTCTCGTTAGAAAATCTGAGTTCCATTCCACTCCTCCTCAACTTTGTCGTTCTTCTCTCAATCGTTCAGCCTGTCCAGAAGCTCCCGTATCTTCATCGGATCATCCGCACGCATGATCTTCTGCACAAGCGGCCCGATCTCGCGCAGGCTGGTGGTCAGCACGCGCTGCTTGATGTTCGGCACCTGCGCCGAGAACATCGAGAAATTCCTAAGCCCCATGCCCAGCAGCAGCCTTGTATAGGCAAGCTCGCCTGCCATCTCTCCGCACACCGAGATCGGCACGCCGAGCTTGTTCGCCATCCCTATCACATGAGACAAGAGATGAAGCACGGCAGGATGCAGCGGATCGTATAGATGCGCGACGTCTTCGTCGGTGCGGTCTATCGCGAGCGTGTACTGGATCAGGTCGTTTGTGCCTATCGACAGGAAATCCAGCTGCCTTGCAAACACGTTCAGGGAAAGGGCTGCAGCCGGAATCTCTATCATGCCGCCTATCTTCACTTCCTTGTCATAGGGTATGCCCTCTATCTCAAGGCTCTGCTTGGTCGCATCGATGAACTGCAGCGTCTGGTTGAGCTCGGAGACCGAGGAGAGCATCGGTATCAGTATCTTCACGTTGCCATAGTATGTCGCGCGCAACAGCGCGCGCAGCTGCGTGCGGAAGAGCTGCGGCTCGGCAAGGCAGAGCCTTATCGCGCGCAGCCCCAGCGCAGGATTGCTCGCGACGCGCTCCACGCCCTTGATCTGCTTGTCGGCACCCAGATCGAAGGTGCGTATCGTGACCGGCATGCCGTTCATCCCGGCGGCGGCAGCGCGATAGGCCTCGAACTGTTCTTCCTCGCCCGGCAACTCGTCCCTATTCAGGAAGAGGAACTCGCTCCTGAAAAGGCCGACCCCGGTCGCGCCATTCTCCTTCGCATCCGCGATGTCTTCGGGCTTTTCTATGTTGGCATGCAGCTCGACCGTTTCGCCATCCAGCGTGTTCGCACGCGCGGTTCTAAGGCGCTTGAGTTTCTTGCGCTCGAGCTCCCATTCGCTCTGCAGCAGCTTGTACTCCGAAAGGATGGCCTTGTCGGGGTTGACGATCAGGATGCCCTGCTCTCCGTCCAGTATCAGCAGATCGTCCTCGCGGATCAGCTCGCGCGCATTGTGCAACCCCACGACGCAGGGCGTGTTGAGGCTGCGCGCAACGATCGCGGTATGCGAGGTGGCGCTGCCCGCATCGGTGACGAAGGCGGCAAACTGCTGCGGCTTGTACTGGATCATGTCTGCCGGACTCAGGTCATGCGCGACCAGTATCGTTTCGACATCGCGCCGCAAATGCGTAGGCTGGTGCCCGGGCTGTCCCGAAAGCTGCTTCAGCAAACGCTCCGCGACCTGCTTCACGTCCGCCTGCCTCTCGCGCAGATAGGCGTCCTCGAACTCGTTGAACTGCCCGACCAGCGCGTCGGTCTGCACCTTGACCGCCCATTCCGCATTGCAATGCTCGCGTTCGACCATCTGTCTCGGACCTATGCTCAGCAGCGGATCGTCCAGTATCATCTGGTGCAGTTCGAGAAAGGCGTCGAATTCCGCAGCGGCATAGCTTGGGCGGTTGCTGCGCAGGCTCGCGAATTCGCTGCGCGTGGCCTGAAGTGCTGCATCGAAGCGCGCGACTTCGTCGGCAACAAAGGGTTTGGGGAGGGTGTAGTGCGCCACCTCGAGTGAATTGTGGGAAAGCAGATGCGCATAGCCGATCGCAATTCCGCTTGAAACCGCAATGCCATGCAGCGCAAAAGTCATTCGCCTTCTCCGAAGTAGTCGTTGATCAGCGCGACGATCGCGGCCATCGCCGCCTCCTCGTCTTCCCCATGGGTCTCTATCGTGATGGTCGCACCCTTGGCTGCCGCCAGCATCATCACGCCCATGATGCTCTTGGCATTCACGCGGCGGTTGTTGCGCGAGAGCATCACCTCGCACTTGAAGCTCGAGGCCAGCTGCGTGAGTTTCGCGGAAGCCCTTGCATGCAGGCCTAGCTTGTTGATGATCATGATGTCTTGCTGCATGCTAGTGCTCCATGTGGACGATGCATTCCCGTCCGCCTTCGACGGCCAGATCGGCCATCTCCTGCAGGGGCTTGTTTGGCGAGCAGACCACGCGGAGCAGCATCGGCAGATTCACGCCGGCCACGCCCGACACGCGCTCTGCATGGCAGAGCCTGCGTCCTATGTTTGCCGGGGTTGCGCCGAACACGTCGGTCAGGATCAGCACGCCGCTGCCGTTGTCGAGCTCCTTGATGAGCCTTTCCCCTTCGGCGAATTTCTTCTGCGGATCCTCTTCTGCAAGCACAGACAGGACCCTCAGATTGTCGGGCATTTTTCCCAGCACATGCCTGACACAATCGGCGAGACTGTTGCCAAGCCCGTTGTGCGTCACGAGTAATATTCCAACCAATTCAGATTCCTCCAAACGCCCCTATTCAACCTGCAGGCGCAAATTCTTGTCGCTGAATTCCAGACGCTTCCTGAGACCGCTTGTGATATGGACTCCGCCATTGCCGTCCACCAGCATCGCATCGGTCAGATCCATCCATTTTGCCGCCTCACGCCATTTTTGGACACCGGCTACAAACAAAGGTTTTGAATCGGCATCGGACAGCACCCCGGCACGGGCGCCCTGGGTCAGCACCGTCACGGCCTCGACTCCCTGCACCGGATAACCGCTGCCAGGGTCGATCAGGTGGCAATAGCGCTTGCCTCCGAGCATGAAATATCTCTGATAGTCACCCGATGTTCCTATCGCCTCCCCGTCCTGCAGATCGACCACGGCCAGCGCACCGGCATCCCTGGGATGCTGCACGCCGACCCGCCAGAGCTTCTGCCCATGCCTGCCGAGCGCGATGATGTTGCCGCCTATGTTGACCAGCGCGTTGCGTATCCCCGCCTCCTTCAGAAGTTTCTCCGCCCTGTCCAGCGCATATCCCTTCGCATATCCCCCGAGATCGATCTGCACGGCCCTGTTGCTGCTGTGCACCTTCACTCCGCCTGCGACAGGCGTATAGGAAAGATCGCTCATCTGCGGATTGGCCTTCACCCAGGCAGCGATCACCTTGGGATCCGGCTCCGAGGGCTTGAAGGTGTCCGAATGAAATCCCCATAGCCCCACCAGGCCGCCTATGGCCGGATTGAAAAGACCATGAGACTTTTGGGAAAGGGCTGCCGCATCCTGCAATATCGACGCCAGTTCGGAACTCACGACCAGATCCCGACCCTCCGCGATGGCCTTGTTCAGGTCGCTCAACTCGGAAGGCTTCCAGGCATGCAGCATGTTGTGCAGCCGCTGGAATTCGTGCATCACCTGGGCCGAAGCAGGCCTCGCCCGCGCTTCCGTCTCCCCGTAGATCGTGACCTCGACCATCGTGCCGAACACATAGCCTTCCTCCTGATACATGGGCTCCTTGCTGCACCCGGCCAGGAACAGCCCGATGATGCAGCACTGCACGAGCCACAGCCAGGATGATGGCAATTTCAAATGCAATGCGCTCATTTATCCTCTGACAGCTCAAGGGAGGCTGCAAGCAATGCCAGGCGGGCGACCACGCCGTAGGCATAGAAACGGTTGGGCATGTCGTCAGGTGCCCTGTCCGGATTGGGCAGCGTGCAGGACGACTCGAAAGCCAATGGCACGAAATGCATGCCCGGCGCATTGAGATTCTCGTCCACGCCGCGGTCGGTGTGCACGCGATAGAATCCGCCGACCACGGAATGATTGATCATGTAGACGACGGGTTCTGCCACCGCCTCGTTGATGTTCTCGAAGGTGTATACGCCTTCCTGGACCAGCACGTCCGAGACTTCGAGCCCCTCCTTCACGACCGCCATCTTGTTGCGCTGTCTGCGATTCAAGCCGGTGATTTCGCTGGCGTCCTTGACCGTCATGATGCCCATGCCATAGGTGCCTGCATCCGCCTTGACGATCACGAAGGGGTCGTTCTTCACGCCGTACTCGGCGTACTTGGCGCGCATTTTCTGCAACACCGCGTCGACCTGCGCTGCGAGGCATTCCTCGCCCACCCGTTCGTGGAAATTGATCTGGCTGCAGGTCGCAAAATAGGGATTGATGAGCCAGGGATCTATGCCAAGAAGTGCTGCGAACTCGTTCGCCACGCGATCATATGCGGCAAAGTGCCTGGATTTCCGCCTGACATACCAGCCTGCCGAAAGCGGCGGGAAGATGGTCTGCTCGAGGTTTTTCAGGATGTCCGGCGCCCCTGCCGAGAGATCGTTGTTGAGCAGTATCACGCAGGGATCGAAGCCCGATAGTCCAAGCCGGTTGCCGTTTCTCACCAGGGGCTCTAGCGTCAGCTCGCCCCCCTCCGGCAGCGCTATCCTGGTGGGACTCACGATCTCTGGCAGGAGGCTGCCCACCCTCACGAGCATGCCGGCCTGCTTGAGTATCGTGACGAGCTGGGCGACGTTTTGCAGATAGAACAGGTTGCGCGTGTGATTTTCCGGGATCAGAAGCACGCCCCTCGCTTCGGGGCAGATCTTCTCCACCGTGCCCTGCATCGCCTGCACGCAGAGCGGAAGAAAGTCCGGGTTGAGGTTGTTGAACCCGCCCGGAAAGAGATTCGTGTCGACGGGCGCCAGCTTGAAGCCGCTGTTTCTCAGGTCCACGGACGCATAGATGGGTGCTGCATGCTCCTGCCACTGCTTGCGAAACCAGTGCTCTATGTTGGGCAGGGCGGCGAGGAACCGCCTTTCGAGATCGAGCAGCGGGCCATTGAGTGCAGTCGTCAGATGAGGAACCATGAGTATTTTGCCGGAAAGGAATACCCATATTCTAGCCTATCGCCATGGATCATGCTGATCCCAAGAACCCGGAACCGCTGAATGCCGCGCGATGTTAAAATCCGCATTTGAAATTTTGAAGAACGGGTCTCTCATATGCTTTCCACCGCCAACATCACCATGCAATTCGGCTCCAAGCCGCTGTTCGAGAACGTGTCCGTCAAATTCGGCAACGGCAACCGCTACGGCCTGATCGGCGCGAACGGCTGCGGCAAGTCCACCTTCATGAAGATACTGGGAGGAGACCTCGTTCAGACTTCGGGCGAGGTGATGCTGGACAAGGGGGAGCGCCTGGGCAAGCTGCGCCAGGACCAGTTCGCCTATGAAGAGAACCGCGTGCTGGACGTGGTGATGATGGGCCACAGCGAGATGTGGGAGGTGATGTCGGAGCGCGATGCGATCTACGCGAATGCCGACGCGACCGAGGAGGATTACATGCGCGCGGCCGATCTCGAGGCGGCCTTCGCGGAATTCGACGGCTATACCGCGGAAGCCAGGGCGGGAGAACTGCTGCTGGGGCTCGGCATCGGAATCGACCTGCACCAGGGCAGGATGAGCGAGATCGCGCCTGGCTTCAAGCTGCGCGTGCTGCTGGCCCAGGCGCTGTTTTCCAACCCGGACATCCTGCTGCTCGACGAACCGACCAACAACCTCGACATCAACACCATACGCTGGCTGGAAAACATCCTCAACACGCGCACGTCGACGATGATCATCATCTCGCACGACCGCCATTTCCTGAACAGCGTCTGCACCCACATGTGCGACCTTGACTACGGCAAGATCACGACCTATCCCGGCAACTACGACGACTACATGCTGGCCTCGACCCAGGCCCGCGAACAGCAGGCTGCCGACAACGCGCGCGCGAAGGAGAAGGTCGCTGAGCTCAAGGCCTTCGTCGCCCGCTTCTCCGCGAATGCCTCCAAGGCCAGGCAGGCCACTTCGCGCGCCCGCCAGCTCGAAAAGATCAAGATCGAGGACATCAAGCCATCCAGCCGACAGTATCCGTTCATCCGCTTCGAATACGACGAGAAGGAGAAGCTGCACCGCACCGCAGTCGAGGTCGAGAAGCTGTCCAAGGGCTTCGACCGCGTGCTCTTCTCCAACGTGAACTTCCGCATCGATGCCGGGGAGAAGATCGCGATCATCGGCCCCAACGGCATCGGAAAGACCACGCTCCTGCGCTGCCTTGCGGGCGACCTGACTCCCGACACCGGCTCCATCAAATGGACGGAGAAGGCGAAGATAGGCTATTACGCCCAGGACCACAGCGCGGAATTTGCAGCCGACCTGAGCATGACGGACTGGATGACGCAATGGCGCGGCCCGAATGACGACGACCAGGCGGTGCGCGCGACCCTCGGGCGCCTGCTTTTCTCAGGCGACGAGGCGAAAAAGCAGGTGAAGGTGCTGTCGGGCGGCGAAAAGGGGCGCATGCTCTTCGGCAAGCTGATGCTCTCGCGGCCCAATGTTTTGCTGATGGACGAACCGACCAACCACATGGACATGGAGTCGATAGAGTCGCTCAACACGGCGCTGCTCGAATACAAGGGCACGCTGATCTTCGTGAGCCACGACCGCGAATTCGTCTCGTCGCTCGCCACCCGCATCATCGAGATTTCCGAAAAAGGGGTGACCGACTACCACGGCACCTACGAGGAATATCTGCGCGAGCAGGGCATGGCGCTCTGATCCCATGACAACCATAGGCGTGTTCGATTCCGGAGTGGGCGGACTTTCCGTGCTGCGCCACATCCGCTCGACGCTTCCCGATGCGGATCTCGTCTATGTCGCGGATTCGGCCCATGTACCCTATGGCGACAAGCCCCAGCATTACATAGAGCAGCGCGCCGTCGAGCTGACGCGTTTTCTGGTCGCAGAGGGCGCGGAAGCCATCGTGGTCGCCTGCAACACCGCGACTGCGGCAGCGGCAGCCAAACTGCGCTGCGATATTGAATGTCCGATCATAGGCATGGAGCCCGCCGTCAAGCCCGCCGCATTGGCGACCCGTAGCGGCGTGGTGGGCGTGCTCGCGACAGCCGGCACGCTCAGGAGCGCGCGCTTTGCAGCGCTGCTCGAGCGCCATGCGAAGAACATCGAAGTCATCACTCAGGGCTGCCCCGGCCTCGTCGAGCAGGTTGAATCGGGCGATCTTGAGGGGCCCCGCACCCTGAGCCTCGTCGAGCGCTACACGAGGCCACTCCTCTCACGCGGTGCGGACACGCTGATCCTGGGGTGCACCCATTATCCGTTTCTCGCACCGATGATAAGGCAGGTCGCAGGCCCCGCCATCCCGCTGATCGACACGGGAGAGGCGGTCGCCCGCCAGCTGCAGCGCAGGCTCCTGACCGAGCTTACTGATACCAGAGCAGGCGCAGGAACCTGCCGCTTCTTCACCAGCGGATATGCAAATACCGCGACCTTGATCATGTCCAGGCTGTGGGGAAGCGCTGTCATCGCGCAGCCCATGAAGGGCGCCGTTTAACCTATCTTTCACATGCGCTTAACCCGCCTGCAACATGCAGGACATAAGCTGATCGCACTACCCCTTGGAGGCGATCATGCTTGACCTGTTACATCCTGCAACCGCAAAGCCCGTTCGCGGCCTGAGCTGCGAACTTGCAAAATCACCCGACGACATCAAGGAAGCGCAGCGCATACGCTATCAGGTGTTCGGTCTGGAAATGGGCGCAAAACTTCCCAGCGCCTCGTCTGGCCTCGACATCGACCGCTTCGACGAATACTGCGACCATCTTCTGGTGCGGGACCAGAGCAACAGCAAGGTCGTTGGAACCTACCGCATCCTCTCCCCCGAGCAGGCATGCAAGGCAGGCGGATATTATTCCGAAACCGAATTCGACATGAGCAGTCTCGGACATCTGAGGGGACGCATGGCCGAAGTCGGCCGCTCCTGCGTGGATGTTCACTACAGGGACGGCGCGACGATCGCCCAGCTCTGGTCGGGGCTTGCCGAATACATCACGAGGCGCAATCACGAATACCTGATCGGCTGCGCCAGCATCGGCATGAGCGATGGCGGCCACTATGCAGCGAGCGTGTTCAACAAGGTCTTCAAGCTTCATGCCTCCCCCGAGGAACTGCGCGTCACGCCCCATCAACGCCTGCCCATCGAATCGCTGGAACAGAATCTCGACGTGATCATACCGCCGCTGATCAAAGGCTATCTGCGCCTTGGCGCATATATCGCAGGCGAGCCCGCTTGGGATCCCGAGTTCAACTGCGCGGATCTCTTCATCCTGCTTCCCGTATCGCGCATCAGCGCGCGCGCGACCCGGCATTTCCTGCGCCGTGCCTCATAAAACCGCACATCCCCCCTTGACGCGCATTGCGCGTTTTTTTTTGCGCATGCTATCTTCAGGCCCGCTCGAACTTTTAAAACCACAACGGATGAACAGCAATGGAAAGTCCCTACAAAGGCAAGACCGGATTGCGTCGCCTGATCAATGCATTCGGCTATTCCCTGGCCGGATTTCGCGCAGCCTACAAGCATGAGGACGCCTTCCGGCAGGAAGTGCTGCTGGCCTTCATCCTGATACCGCTCGCCCTGTTCCTGCCCGGCAGCCTGATCGGCAAGGCGCTGATGATAGGCAGCGTGCTGCTGGTGATCATCGTCGAACTGATCAATTCCGGGATAGAGGCGACGGTGGACAGAATCTCCCTTGACAGCCACGACCTTGCCAAGCGCGCAAAGGACATCGGCAGCGCTGCAGTGCTGGTGAGCCTCATCAACGTGGTGGTCGTCTGGGCGCTGGTTCTGATGGCTTCATGAAATCTTCAACAAAGCTTCACGAAAGATTCATGCGGCCGCTGCACGATGCGCCTCATGATGACACAGAACGAAGAAGGACTGCCCAGACGCCTGCGCATCGCGCTGGTCACTGAAACCTACATACCCGAGGTCAATGGCGTTGCCATCACGATAGGGCGCATGGTCCATGGGCTTTGCGAACGCGGCCACGAGATACACCTGATCAGGCCGCGCCAGCATCGCAACGACAGTCCGGCGAGCGACCCGAACTATCGGGAGACGCTGGTCAGAGGCATGCCCATTCCCGGCTATCCCGAACTCAAGTCCGGCCTTCCTGCCAAGGGCAGGCTGCTTGGGCTCTGGAAGGAGGAGCGCCCTGACATCGTTCATATCGCAACCGAAGGGCCGCTTGGCTGGTCTGCCCTCGCGGCCGCGAAAAAGCTAGGGATTCCCGTCAGCACGGACTTCCACACCAACTTCCACAGCTATACCAAGCACTATGGAATAGGCCTTCTGAAATGGCCCATTGCGGCTTACCTTAAGCATTTTCACAACAGGGCCGCCTGCACGCTGGTTCCCACGCACGAACTGCAGAACCAGCTCTCTGAAGCCGGCTACCGCAATGTGGAAGTAGTCTCCCGCGGCGTCGACACCCGGCTATTCAATCCGGCCAGGCGCAGCGCCGAGCTCCGCGCGTCCTGGGGGGCGGACGACAGCACGCCGGTCGTGATGCTGGTGAGCCGCCTCGCCCCGGAAAAGAATCTGGGCCTTGCGATAGAGGCGTTTTACAGGATGCGCGAAGCAAGCCCCGATGCCAGGATGGTGCTGGTGGGCGACGGGCCGGCGCGGGCAGGGCTCCAGAAACAGCATCCGGACATATTCTTTGCTGGAATGCAGAAGGGGGAAAGACTGGCCGAGCATTATGCCTCCGGCGACATCTTCATCTACCCCAGCCTGACCGAGACCTATGGCAATGTCACCATAGAGGCGATGGCAAGCGGCCTTGCGATGGTCGCCTTCGATTACGCGGCGGCGCGCCAGCACATCGTCAACGACATAAACGGCGTGCTGGTGCCCATGGGCGACGAACGGACCTTCGTCCTGCAGGCTGTGCTGCTCATCGAGGACCGGCAGCGCATGGCGCGCCTGGGCCAGGCCGCGCACGAGGCGGTCAGGACGCAAGGATGGAATCACATCATGAACCAGATGGAATCCATGCTGCTCAAGACATTGCGTACGGAGGGAACATCGAATGGCCAACCTGAATTCGCCGCTGCAACGGATTAACGACTTCGACGCGGCGCTCTGCCTGCTGTTCAACAGGCAGAGCCGCAATCTCTATGTGCGCCATCTCTTCCGCCTGACAAGCCGCCTGGGAGACGGCATATTCTGGTACACGCTGATGGCGCTGCTCCTTTACAGATTCCAGCAGCAGGCATTGCCGGCCGTTCTGCACATGCTGGCGGTCGGACTCATCGCAACCCTGATCTACAAGCTCATCAAGAAACACACGCTGCGCCCCAGGCCCTTCAACGTCCATCCATCCATCATCTGCGCCGGGAAAACCCTGGACCAGTTCAGCTTCCCCTCCGGCCACACGATGCACGCCGTTTCCTTCAGCATTATCTCGACATACTATTTCCCGGGTCTCGCCTGGCTTGTGATCCCCTTTGCAGCGCTGGTCGCCCTCTCCCGCCCCGTGCTTGGGCTGCACTACCCGACAGACGTGCTGGCCGGGATCGCGCTCGGCGCAGCCATCGCATCGGCATCCTTGCTATGCATCTAGCCGGGGCTCAGGGAAACAGCATCAGGGGGCAAAGGGCCTTCTTGGCAAGCGTTGCGGCGAGCGATCTCAGGCTCGGCCTTCCGCTGACCTGGAAGACGCGCCTGCTCGCGAGCAGAATTCCCGCGGTGCCCGTCTGCGCGACAAGCACCGAAGCAGGATCTCCCGCATGAACAGAAAACACCGCTCCTTCCATTCCCTGCGAGGCAAGCGAAAACTGCGAGCGCGCAAGCTCGGCCTGTTCTTCCTGTTCTCTTCTTATGTAGTCGAGAAAGCCCTGCCTCGCCCCCCTCGCTGATTGCCAGTCGTTGCCGATGAAATCCGGCCACTTCGAATCCACGACGAAGATGCCAAGCAGCCCCGCCTGCTGATTCCTGGCCAGAAAGACGGCGTGGTCCAGCGCCTCGTTTGTGGCTTCCGAACCGTCGACCGCGACGACGATGCTGCCAAAACCCATGCTACTTTTTCAGCAGCACGATCGCCACCACGATGACCACCGTGATGATGATCGCGCCGATGTCCTCGGCACGATCGTCCTTGAAGAGCGATGCCTTGTTCCCCATGCCCGCATCGCCTGCCTCGTTAACCTTATCTTCTTTAGCCATTGTTGTTCCCGGTAGCAAGATTAAACAAAGTACTGCTTGAGCAGCAGGACGACCAGCAATGCCACGATGTATTTCGTCGTGCCAACCAGCAGGCCCAGCCTGAAGGGCGCACCTCCTGCCTGACGCAGTTCATCGAAGTCTATGAAGCCGCCCAGGCCCACAAGGCCGAAACCGAAGATCCACTGCATCGTGACGCGCAAGGACATGATGGCCGGGGAGGGGGAATGTCCGCTTTCCACGCCCACATCGCCGAACGCGCCCATGCTGGTCAGAAACACCATCGCCATGAAGCCGATCACGAACACCGGAAACTTTTCGACCAGCAGCGAGCCCAGGCCCTGCCTTTTTCCCTGGCTGTCCACCGCATCCTTGCCCGCCCAGTACCAGAGCGTGACCGCGAACACCGCGAAAGGGATGGCGATCACGCGCATCACGTTCCACACTTCGGCGACGGCAAGCGCGGTTCCGGGGCCTGCCTGCGGGTCGAAAGCCAGCGCAGCGGCCACCACCTGTCCGGTGTTCAATATCCCGGTGCCTATCCACGCGCCGTATTGCATGCTGGTAAGGCCAAGCTCGTGCCCGATGTAGGGGCTCAGGAACATGGTCAGTACGCCAAAGCCCAGTATCGTCGCGATCGCATAAGCCACATGGCTGGCCTTGGCTTCCACCGCGGGGGAGGTCGCCACCGCTGCGCTCACGCCGCAGATGCTGAGCGCATTGGCAAGCACCGCGGTCATCGAGCGGTCAAGCCCGAAGACCCTGCCAAGCCAGAGCACCAGGAGCACCGTGAGCACGACAAATGCGCTGATCAGCGCGATTGCCGTGAAGCCAAGCCTGATGATCGCGGAGAAGGTATAAAGGGAGCCCAGAAGTATGATCCCGACCTTGATCATCAGCCGCGAAAGCCTGAAGCCGTCGACCAGCATGGCAGGCATCCTTCCGCCGAAGATGACGTTGCGGTAAAACATGCCGCTGATGATGCCAAGCAGGATGTAATTGAGATGAAAAGCATCCGTGAGCGGCTTGGACATGCCGAATATCTTGGTATGCGCCATCCAGGGTTCGATCCAGATGCGTATGACCATCATGGTGACGATGATCAATACCAGCCCTGGAAGCGCACTCGGAAGCTGACGGAAAAAACCGGGTGATTCGCTACTCATACATTTCCTCCCTGATTGATTATTGAGCTTTCCATAAATCATGACATTACCAGAGCGTAGCCTGCATCCAACACGCAGCGATAATCGAAGGGCGTTTTTGCGCACTCTTGAGTTTGTTGCGCGCGCTTGTGTGCAACTCGCCCAG
>JAJZTF010000028.1 GCA_021821945.1 Pseudomonadota bacterium | reverse complement strand
GATCCGTTCCAACTGCAACAGCAAATTCAGCGTAAACTGAGGGCCATTTTTAACCTACTTCGGTAACCTCAATTTCGCAGGCAATCCCTCACCTGCTTCGGTAACCTTTTATCTTGAGGCAACGCGTTTGACCGCCATCCGGCCATTGCCGATATCAGGCAGCCTCTGCGGGAACCGTCGCCTGCCGCTATACTTCCGGGCCAGCGGGGAGGGATCATCCATCCCCGCTCATCCCTGTAGACGGGAAGAAAGGCCGCGATATCGCATGACTGGACCCTCATGGCAAGACATTGTGTTGCTGGCATTTTGCTGGATCGGCTACTTCGCCCTGCACTCCGCATTGGCGTCGCTGACGACCAAGCGCCAGGTTGCCGCAGCATGGCCTAAACTGATGCCGTATTACCGGCTGACGTTCAACCTCCTGGCGTCTCTGCTGATCCTGCCTGTCCTGCGGCTAACCTACCAGAATCCCGGGCCGATGCTGTGGCGCTGGCAGGGCAGCGCCGCATGGCTGGCCAATGGGCTGGCATTGGCTGCGCTCCTCGGCTTCTTGATCAGCCTCAGGAGCTATGACATGCAGGAATTCCTCGGCCTTCGTCAGCTGCGCCAGCAAGTGCGCAAGGTCGAGGATCAGGAGCATTTCCATCTTTCCCCGTTCCACCGCCATGTGCGCCACCCCTGGTATTTCTTCGGCCTGGTACTGATCTGGACGCGCGACATGAACGCGGCGACGCTGTTGTCAGGCATGCTCATCACGCTGTATTTCGCGATCGGATCGCGCATGGAGGAGAGAAAACTGCTGGCCTATCACGGCGATGTTTACCGCCGCTACAAGGCGCGCGTTCCCGCCCTGATACCTCTCCCCTGGAAATCACTCTCGTCAGAGGAGGCCTGTGCGCTGGCAAAGCCACGGTGAAGAGACTAGGCTTTTCGCGAGTCAGAAAGGTGCAAAGCCGCGATGGAGTCGCTTGGCCTGGCCGTTTCCCCCCGGTTGTTCTTCGACATCCTCGATGGGCGCTATGCAACCTGCTGCCCCGCCTATTGCCCCGCGCCCGTCAGGAAGTCCTGCTTCCTTTCCAGAAACTCCTGCCACGGCATGTAGTGCGAACCGTCACAGGAGAAGGTAAGGCCTATCAGGCCGTTGAAGATATTGAGCAGTCCGGTGCGCAGATAGATTGTCTCGTCCATGAATCGCAGTTCGCGAAATCCGCCCAGTATCCCGCGCACGGCCTGGGCCGGGATCAGCGCATCGGCCGGATAATCCACCCGCGGATAGGCAAGGCAGAGATCGGGTTTGGAAAGCTCGTCTATGCCGTGAAGGCGGAAGCGGTAGGGATCGCTCATCTGCCAGAACGTGGCGCGCGAGCTCGAGAAATGGAGCTTCGCGTGATAAACCCCGTGTATCGTGATGAGCTCGTTGATAACATGCAGCACCGTGTCCATCTGCCGATCCATCGCGCTTTCAACCCGCTCCTGGCGGAACACTCCGCCGCGTATTGCAGGATCGCCCTTGAGCTGAACCCACTGCCCCGGCTGCCGGTACAGCGCCCCGGTTGCGGGAAGTTCGCGAAGGTCGAAGTCCGCACCCAGATAGCCCAGCAGCTCACCGCCTTTCCCGCGGATCGCCTGCACTGCTGTGAGCGAAGGACGCTTTGCGTTCTGGCTGATATACGCCTCGGAAAGCGAAAAGGGATTTCCGCCGAGCGCTTCCGTCATGTAAGGACGCTGGCTTCTGTCGCGGCCGAATTGCGCCCCGATCAGACCGGCTCGCGACACGGTGGATGTGATCTGCCGCGCTTTTTCATCCAGCAGGTACAGGTACTTGCAGTATGGCAGCTCGGCAAGGCCCGCCTCCAGCCTTTCTTCCAGCACCCCGCGCCCGGGCCACAGCCCGGCGCAGTCATTCGCAAGATGCGAGAGCGAAGAGGAAAGCCAGCCCTTCAGTATCTCGCGCTGCCTTGCTATGGATTCCTGCAGGTTCGTTTTCATCATGGTTTGTTATCCGCCGGCATTGCGTTCGAATCGAAAGTGATTCTGGATATTGTAGCGCAGTGCCTTGCACCATGCCCCGCTTTGGCCATGCTTTCGCTGTTAGAATGCGCAGCTTCTCAACCAGCGAAATTTCCATGGCGATCAAGGCAACCATCCACAAGGCAGCGCTACAGATCGCGGACCTTGACCGGCACTATTACGCCGACCACGCGCTGACGCTCGCGCGCCATCCTTCGGAGACCGATGAAAGAATGATGGTGCGCCTGCTCGCGTTTGCGCTTTACGCGAACGAAGCGCTGACCTTCGGCAAAGGACTCAGCAACGACGAGGAGCCCGATCTTTGGCAAAAGGACCTCACTGGCGCAATCGTGAGATGGATAGATGTCGGCCTTGCGGATGAGCGCGCCGTCCGCAAGGCCTGTGGCCGAGCAGAACAGGTCGTGGTCATCAGCTATGGCCGCACCGCGCCCATATGGTGGAACGAAAACCGCGACAGGCTGCAGCGCCTGGACAATCTAACCGTGCTGAATCTCGCGCCGGAAACCACACTGGCGCTGGCCGCCCTGGCCAGCCGCAGCATGCAACTGCAATGCACGCTGCAGGAGGGCCACGTCATGATCACCAGCGAGGCCGGCATGATAGCGATGGAACCTGCGGTATGGCACCAAGGCCATGACAGGAGCACTTTCGCCCATTGACTACTCCGGCACGCCTTGCCAGAGCATGTCATACCCCAGCTCCCTGCTGTCCGTGCATAGCTTGCCAAGGGCTTCGAACCTGTCCTTGAAGGCCTTGTCGGCATGTGACTTCTCATGCTGCTCAAAGGATTTCCAGTAAGTCACGATGGCAATGTGTTGCTCCGCCTGCTTCGATTCCCCAAGCGATCCTTCGTCGGAAATGAAACCCGAGAACTTGTACACCTGGCCGGCAATGAAGCCGCCATTTTCCCCACCGTAATTTTCCTTCACAACATTGCACATCTCGGCCAAAGCCAGTTCGACATCATCCATACCGACACCGGGTTTGAGCTTCACGGTATTGAAAAGCATCTTCGCGCCAAAGGGAATCGTGATAGGTGAAAACATCATCAGCCTCCGTATCTGTTGAAACTGATTCCGCATGTGCGGAATCAACATACCCGACTGAATAGATCAACTTTTACGGATAAGGTTCACCTTGTACGAGGCGACTTGTAACTACAGAGGATGTTCGACTTCTTCGGAATAGACAGTGCAGCCAAGACGACGCCTCTAGCAGGGCATGATGAAATTAGTCAGGGCGTATGACGAGTGATACTACATTCCGGGGCAGGTCACTCTGTCCCCGTATCATCATTTTCCCGCCGGCACCGGCTTGGGTTGCGGTTTCTTGCCCTTGGATTCTTTCCTCTTGTCTTTGCTGCCCATGGTGACCCCTCCGTTGATAAACTGCTCTCCACTGCAAACAATTCGCCCAGCTTGCTTTTTCCGCATAATGCTACATAACCAGACCTGCCACCATATTCAACAGACAGAGACGGTTACTCTGAGAAATAGTGGTCTGTACCAGATCAATAAATTTGGAGCCTGACCCTGCTTTTTCTATTGCGATACGAACACCAGTCCCCTCGCCTTGTTGCTGGTCGTATCCAGCGTGCCTATCGCCTTGCGCAAAGTATGGATCGTAACCCACTCGGGGGCGTACATATACTTCGACACATCGAGGATGAGCACCCGATCCGATTGCGCATCATAGGCCGCCAGCACCGACCAATGCCCCCCGCCTTCCTGCCCCAACGATTCGCGCGAAAAGTTCACCAGCACGAACTGCCCGTCATCGCCCATCGCCTTCTGCACCAGCGTACGCAGTGCAGACTCATCTACGCTGTCGCCCGCCACAGTCGTCGCCTTCACACCCTGCCGCATCAGCGTCTTGACCATCTCATCGCGGGTCATGCCCTGATTGCGCACCGTCTGCGGACTGATGACCTTCACCACCTCCGGCGTGAAGAAATTGCGTTGCGTGAAATAGGCATGCGGCGCATAGATGGGATCGACCGGCTTCCTGATCGGCATCGCATTCAGCACCGTCACCGCGCTGGCCACACCGCAATAGGTCTGGTTCTCCTGATTCGTGAACCAGGGAATGAGCTGCCAGTAATCTGCATCGGGCGCGATCCGGGCACGCAACGCCTTGCCCGCATCCGAGTTCCAGTAGATCACCTCGGGCTCTGCCGCAGCCGCGCTGAGCGGAAGCGCGGCAAGCAGTATGAGGATGAGGGAGGGGATGGAAATTTTCATTCTGGCCCTTTAACAAATTAATGCGATGCTGACTCCATTAGTTCACATTTGATGCTTTTGATTCAGGCCCCTTCATTCGCTCGAAATATCGAGTGACCAACAAAGCGCCATCAGAACCGCCGCAGTCCGTCGCTGAACACGCCGAGCTCTTCAACACGGCGGTTGTAGGCATCAAGCGCTTCGCTGTTCTCTGCGAGCCATTGCTCGCGCCTGCCCGCCTTTTCTGCCGCGCGCATCAAAGCTTGCGAAACCTTCTGCAGATCGGGATCTTTGGAATGAGAAACAGGAACTTTCATAGCTTCAACTTTCATCGAGTAACACAGCGGCACGTTGGAATTATCATACAATTGCCAGCTATCCACCAGCAGCTTATAACGCCCAAAATTTTCGATGCCGTGAGCGAAGCGGCAGCGAATCACATCTTCCGGTGAGCTCGGGCTCTAGCGAAACGTGGGGCGAAAAATAAATCGAGCCTGGCCCCTTTAATCTCACGGGCTTGCTATTGACTCGGCAATAATATATTGAACTTATTGAGCGATGCTTTGTCGAATCGCACATGGAAAAACAAGACGCAAGGACACTCTCGATGCAAGCACTGGCTGAAAGGCGCAGGCGTGCAGTCAAACT
>JAJZTF010000022.1 GCA_021821945.1 Pseudomonadota bacterium | reverse complement strand
TCAGCAAAAAATGGACAATGCCGATTCGGGATTGGAAATCGGCGCTGAATCGGTTTACCATCCAATTTGAGGATCGGATGCCTCAGCAGTGAGTTACCCGTTTACACAAAATTCTGAACACCCTCCGCTAACCCAGCATTCAACCGGACCTGCGCAAAAGCGCGCAGCCCCTTAGCTCCATGTTAGGAACGGTTCAAGGCAAACTCGATATTGTCCAGAAGTCTGGTCTTGCCCAATCTTGCCGCAGCGAGAATCACGAGATGCTCGCTGTCAGCCTTTTCAAGATCCGACTGATTGCGTATGGATACATAATCCACCTGCCAGCCTCTGCTGGTTAATGTCTCAACAGCCTGCCGCTCCAGATTTTCGAAGTCCCTCTCGCCATCCAGCATGCGCTTTTCAAGGTCCTGCAAAGTCCGGTAAAGGAACGGCGCCTCAATGCGCTCGGTCTCGGTCAGGTACTGGTTTCTGGAGCTTAAGGCCAGCCCGTCGGCATCCCTTGCAGTCTCGCATCCGATGATTTCTATCGGTAGATTGAGCTGGGAGGCCATCTGGCGGACAAGAAAAAGCTGCTGGTAATCCTTCTTGCCGAAAATCGCGATCTGCGGCTGGACGATGTTGAAGAGCTTCAACACCACGGTCGCCATGCCGCGGAAATGGCCCGGTCGGGAAGCGCCACAAAGTTCCGAGGCGACTCCTGGCAATTCGATATATACGGTTTGCTTGACCGGATACATCTCGGACACGGAAGGCGCGAACACCGCGTCGGCCAGTCCTTCTAGCTTCTCGCAGTCTTCCTTCAGCGTGCGCGGATACCGGTCGAAATCCTCTGTCGGCCCGAACTGCAGGGGATTGACGAAAATGCTCGCGACCACGCAGTCCGCATGCCTTCTCGCCTCACGCATCAGATTGAGGTGCCCCTCGTGCAGATTGCCCATGGTCGGAACGAAGGCGACCGTGCGCTCGCCACTCAACCGATCGCGCAATTCCGCTATCGTCGAGACAGGCTGCATCAGAAGCCGTGCTCCGGCCCGGGGAAGCTCCCCGCCTTGACTTCTGCGACGTAGCGGGCGACCGCCTCGGCAATCGAGGAAGCGCCCTGCATGAAATTCTTCACGAAGCGCGCCTTTTTTCCAGGATAGATTTCCAGCATGTCATAGAGCACCAGGACCTGGCCAGAACAGCCCGCACCCGCTCCTATGCCTATCGTGGGTATCGACAGCGCCCGGGTGATCTCGGCGGCAAGTATGGCAGGCACGACTTCAACGACGACCATGCCGGCACCGGCTTCTTGCAGGGCCAGCGCATCACTCATCAGGCGCTGCGCTTCATCCGCGCCCTTTCCCTGCACCCTGTAACCGCCCAGCTGGTGAACGGACTGCGGCACGAGGCCGATGTGCCCGCATACCGGGATACCGCGCGAGGTGAGAAAGCGCACGGTTTCCGCCATCTCGACCCCGCCCTCCATCTTGACCATCTGAGCGCCGGCTGCCATCAGGCGTGCGGCATGCTCGAAGGTCTGCTGCGGGCTGATCTGGGATGTGCCAAAAGGCATGTCGGCGATGATGAAGGCCTTGCTTGCACCGCGCGCGACTGCCCCCGTGTGGTAAACCATGTCTTCCAGCGTCACGGGCAACGTGCTTTCATGCCCCTGCAACACCATGCCCAGGGAATCCCCGACCAGCAAAACATCGACGCCCTGAGCCTCGAGCAAGGAAGCAAAGCTCGAGTCATAGCAGGTCAGCACGGCAATCCTGTCTCCCTTGTCGTACATCGCCTTCAATGAAGTCAAAGTCGTTCTCATCGTGTTTCCCGATAATTTTCCGGAGATGCTACAGTTTTTCCAGGACCTGATCCAGGCAATCCCTCATGGCAACGCTTGCCAGTCCGACCGCGGGAATTTCGCAGTCGGGCGCTATCTCGAGCAGGGGTTGCAGAACGAATGCCCTGCGGTGCATGTGCGGATGCGGGATCGTGAGGCCGGGTTCATCGACTTCCAGATCGTCGTAGAGCAGCACATCGAGATCCAACGTGCGGGGCGCATTGCTGAACGTGCGCTCCCGCCCATGCAGCCTTTCGATGCCGAGCAGCCCGGACAGCAGCGCCCGCGGGGCAAGGCCGGTCCTGATCTTGATGACCGCATTGACGAAATCAGGCTGATCGAGATAGCCGATCGGCGCACTGCGATAAAGCGAAGATTGTGCAAGCACTGAAGTGTCGGGCAGGCGCTCTATGTCGGCCACTGCGGCGATGAGCCGGTCGCGCGACTCCCCGAGGTTGCTGCCCAGCCCTATGAAACTGATATGCGTCACGCCGCCTGCTCGACTTTTTTCCGAGGCTTGCGGCGGCGCTTCCTGGCACCCTGCGAGGATTCCGGCTGCAGCATCTCCTTGCGGCGCTCCTCGGATGCATCCTGAAATTCGTCCCACCAGAGCCCGAGTTCGTTGTCCACCTCGTTGCTGGCACAGCGCAAAAGCAGGAAGTCGAATGCGGCGCGGAAGCGGGGCTGTTCGAGCAGGCGGTAGGGACGCTGCCCTGCGCGCTGTTCGAAGCGCTGCTGCAGCAGCCAGATCTCCTTCATGACCGCATCGTGCCGGTGCGGAATGGCAAGGCGCTTTTTCTGGCGCGCCAGGACTTCATCCATCGCCACATGCATCGCCCCCACCGGCCTTTCCCCCTGGGCGACCAGCTTCTTCCAGGCCGCATGTACCTCCTGCCAGAGCAATGCCGCAAACAGGAAGGCAGGCGACACCGATTTCCCCTGATTGAGGCGTTCATCGGTGTTCTTCAGCGCCAGCATGATGAATTTCTCGCCCTCGGGCCGCTCCATGATTGCATCCAGGAGCGGCAGCAATCCGTGATGGAGCTCCATCCTGCGCAGTTCCTGCACGCATTCGACGGAATGCCCGGAAAGCAGCATCTTCAGCACCTCATCCAGCATGCGTGCCTCGGGCACGTTGTCCAGCAGGGGCTTCATGGATGCGATCGGTGCAGCCGTGGCGGGATCTATCCTGATGCCGAGCTTGGCCGACAGGCGCACCGCGCGCAGCATGCGCACCGGATCCTCGCGGTAGCGCACCAGCGGATCCCCGATGATGCGCAGCACCCCGTCGCGTATGTCTTCGAACCCCCTGTGATAGTCGAATATCTCCTGCGTGGAGGGATCGTAGAAAAGCGCGTTGGCGGTGAAATCGCGCCTCGCCGCATCCTGCTCCTGATCGCCGAACTCGTTGTCGCGCAGCAGACGGCCGTGCTCATCGGTCTGTGCATCATCACCGTCCACCTTGCGCCGGAATGTGGACACCTCGACCAGCTCCTCCCCGAACATCACATGCACCAGACGGAAGCGCCGGCCGATGATGCGGGAGCGCCTGAACACGCGCTTGACTTCCTCGGGAGTGGCATTTGTCGCCACATCGAAATCCTTGGGCGTCTTGCCAAGAAGCAGGTCGCGCACCGCGCCGCCCACCACATAAGCCTTGAAACCCGCGGCCTGCAGGCCATCCGTCACGCGCCTCGCGCCGTAGCTGATCTGTTCCCTGGACACCCCGTGAATCGCATGCGGGATGATCTGCACGCTGCCGGATTTTCTGGTTCCGGAAGACCTGCGGAAGACACGGTTAAGGAGTTTTTTGATCATGTATCGTTCGATGGGCTACTTCAGTCCGAGCACGTCCTGCATGTCGTACATGCCCGCCGGATTTTCCTTCAGAAAGCGCGCCGCCCTCAGCGCACCCAGCGCAAAAGTGGCGCGGCTGCTGGCCTTGTGGGTGATCTCCACGCGCTCGCCTATCCCGGCAAACAGCACGGTATGGTCGCCCACGATATCCCCGCCTCTCACGGTCGCGAATCCTATCGTCGAAGGATCCCGTTCACCGGTCACGCCCTCCCGGCCGTACACGGCGCATTCGGAAAGATCGCGACCCAGCGTGCGCGCGATCACCTCCCCCAGCCCCAGCGCAGTGCCCGATGGCGCATCCACCTTGTGCCTGTGGTGCGCCTCTATGATCTCGATGTCATAGCCCTGCGCCAGCACACGCGATGCCGTCTCCAGCAGCTTGAAAAGAAGGTTCACGCCCACGCTCATGTTGGGCGCAAACACGATGCCTATGTCCTGTGCCGCCGCACCCAGCACCGCCTTCTGCTGCGCACTGAAACCGGTGGTGCCGATCACCATGTTCACGCCCAGCCTCCGGCAGACCTCAAGATGGTGGAGCGTGCCTTCAGGGCGGGTGAAATCAATCAGCACATCCGCGCCCTTGAGCACGGTCTCGGCATCTGCGCTGATCTTGACACCGTTTCTCTCCTGCCCGAGCATGGCGCTGCCTGCATGCTCCAGCGCGGCATGAAGCGCCATGTCGTCCGCCTGCTCGACGCTCTGCAGGAGCATCTCGCCCATCCTGCCGCTGCTGCCCGCAATGGCGATCCTGATTTTTCTCATCATCATCTTTCCCCGGGCAGGCCTATCTGGCTTCAGCCGCTGTCAAATGCAAACCGCTGTCGTCGATGCGCACCAGCTTGTCGTCATCGAAATACAGGATCAAGCGCTGCTGCTCCACAAGCTTGTAGTCATGCTCGAAACGGTATACATAATCCCATTCGTTGGCATGGAACGCATCGCTTATCATCGGCGTGCCCATCACGAACTTGACCTGCGCACGGGACATGCCGACCTGAAGCTTGTCGCGCATTTCCTGCGTTATGTAGTTCCCCTGCCGGATGTCCATCTTGTAGGCTTTTGGAAAGTGTATGTAGCTGCAAGAAGAGAGCAGCAGGGAAAACAGTATTATTTTAAAGCGCATGGTTTCCGATTCTCAAAATTCCCCGTATCAGCCGAATGATACCTCAAGCGGCCGATCCCAGCATCTCCGCCGCATGTTTGCGCGTGGTCTCGGTGATCACGACGCCGCCCAGCATGCGCGCGATTTCCTCTATGCGGCGCTCGCCGCTCAGCACCTCGATGCGGCTCAGGGTGACCCCTTCCCTCGCCGACTTGCTGACCTGCCACTGATGCTCCGCCCTGGCCGCGACCTGCGGAAGATGCGTGACACAGAGCACCTGGCCTTTTTTGCCCAGTCCCCTGAGCAGATTCCCGACGATCTCCGCAACCCCTCCGCCTATGCCCGTGTCCACCTCGTCGAAAATCAGCGTAGGCACCTGGGCCACCTGGCTTGTCGCGACCTGAATCGCAAGTCCTATGCGCGAAAGCTCGCCACCCGATGCGACCCTCGAGATGCTGCGCATCGGGGCGCCCGGATTGGCAGCGATCCTGAATTCCACAGCCTCGAGGCCGCCCGCTCCTCCTTCAGGCAGGGCCGGCAGCGCCACTTCGAAGCTTCCGCCCTGCATCGCCAGGGTCTGCATCGCAGCGGTAATCTGGCTTGACAACCGGTCCGCAGCGATCTTGCGGGCGTGGCCAAGTTTCTCCGCGACTTCCATGTAGTCCCGCCTTGCCTTGTCTTCCTGTCGCTGCAATTCCTCGAGGTCGATGTCGGAACCCAATTCGGCAAGGCGCAGGACGATGCGATCCAGCGCATCGCCAAGATTCTCCGGAGAAACCCGATACTTGCGCGCCATGTCGACGACGGCCTGCATCTGATTTTCCTTCTCCGCAAGCTGCTCCGGATCGACATCCAGGCGCTGCTGGTAATGGCGCAGGCTGTAGACCACCTCCTGCAGCTCTGCCTGTGCGGACTCGAGAAGGCGCAACGGCTCTTCAAGCGATGCGTCATGGCTTGCCCCTTCGCGCAGTCGCCCCATCAGCGCATTGATCTGCGCGATGCAGGATGACTCCGCATCGGAAAGCGATTCGATACCGGATGCAGCGGTCTCGAGAAGGCTTGCCGCGTGCGCAAGGCGCGAACAGTCCGCCTGCAACGCCTCCCATTCCGAGACGTTGAAGGAAAGCGCCTCAAGCTCCCTGCGCTGGAAGGAGAGCAGCTCGCGCTCTGCTGCCGTCGCCTGGGTGTCCCTGGTGAGGGATATCCTGCGATGCCTGAGCGTCTGCCACTCCCTGTAGAGCCGGTTCACTTCCATGGTCACAGGCTGGAGCCCACCGTAGCCGTCGAGCAACCTCTGCTGCTCGGCAGCCTGCAGCAAGGTCTGGTGCGCATGCTGCCCGTGGATATTCAGCAGCTGTTCGCCCGCCTCCCTCATCTGCTGCAGGGTTACGCTGCGTCCGTTGATGAAGCCGCGCGAGCGCCCTCCCCCATCCAGCAGGCGGCGCATCAGACACATGTCGTCTTCAAATGGCAGTTCCTGCTCATTAAGCCATGACCTGAAGCCTGCCATTTCCCTGACGTCGAATTCCGCCGCGATCTCGGCCCGCTCGGCGCCGCTGCGCACCATCGCCGCATCGCCCCGCCCGCCCAGCGCGAGCAGCAGCGCGTCTATGAGTATGGATTTTCCGGCACCCGTCTCCCCGGTCAGCGCGGTGAACCCGGAGTCAAACTCGAGATCCATTTCCGACACGATGACAAAATCTCTGATGCTCAGGAATTTCAGCATGGAAAATTCAGAAGGCCTGATTCCACAGCAGCTTTTCGCGCAGCGTGTGGTAATAGCTGTGGCCCACGGGATGCAGAAGACAGGCATGTCCGGGATTTCGCGTCACGACTATCCTGTCGTCCTGCTGCATGTCGAAGCTGGTATGGCTGTCCAGCCGCACGCGGATGTCGCCGGTGCGATGCAAAAGGATTTCGAGTTCGGAGGAGGCATGAACCACGATGGGCCGGTTGCTCAGCGTGTGCGGGCAGACCGGGACCAGCTCCAGCACCTCGAGTCCGGGATGCAGTATCGGGCCGCCTGCAGACATCGCATAGGCCGTCGAACCCGTGGGGGTTGCGACGATCAGCCCGTCGGCGCGCTGGTTGTAAAGATACTCGCCGTCGATGCGCACCTCGAATTCGACCATGCTGCTGATCTGGCTGCGATGCACCACCACCTCGTTGAAGGCCGTGCCGCTGAACACCTCGGCATCATCGCGCATCACGCGAACCGCAACCAGCAGGCGCCGCTCGGTGACATACTGACCTTCCAGCATGCCGCCTATGACGTCCAGCATGTTCTCAAGCGTCAGGTCCGTGAGAAATCCGAGCCTTCCCTGGTTCACCCCTATCATGGGCACGTGATGCGGCGAGAAGGTGCGCGCGACATTCAGCATCGTGCCATCCCCACCCATCGCGATCGCAAGATCCACCATGCCCGCCATTTCCGGCAAGTCCATCGCGGGATAGGGGCAGGAATCGAGATGCTCCGCGCTGGACTTGTCGACCAGCACTTTCAGTCCTCTGGATGACAGGAATTCCGCCATGCGCAACAGCGGTGCGGCTACGTCCAGGGATTTGTGTTTACCGATCAGCGCAACACTTTTGAAGGGAAATTTCATGGGCGCGATTAAACCACATCGCGCAGTCAAAGACAAAGCGCCATTTCAAATTGGCAATCCTCGTGATAATCTGCCGGCAAGGGTCCTGGCCCGTCGTCACGAACTTTCCAGGAAAAATGTTATCCAATGCTCCGAATTGCTTGCAATTCATCGTTAGGAGATAGAAATGAAGAAGAGTCTGGTTGCAGTTGTTCTGATGACGCTGCTCGCCAATCTGGCCTATGCCGATGGCTGGCGCGGCGGCGAAGGATGGCGCGGTGGCGGTGAAGGCTGGCGAGGAGGATGGCGCGGCGGAGAAGGCTGGCACAGGGGCTGGGGAGACGGATGGCGCGGCGGATGGGGTGAAGGCTGGCGCGGCGGCGACGACTGGGCCGACGGCGGCCTTGGCCTGATGCTGGGTCTGGGCGTCGCCAGCGGCATGATGATGTCGGCACCCGTCTATGCGCAGCCTGCCCCCGTTTACGTGCAACCCGCTCCGGCCTATGTCCAGCCAGCACCCGTCTATGCACCGCCGGCACAGCCTGCATATCAGCCTGCGCCGGGCGGAAGCGTCACCTATGGGCCGACGACTTACTACAATGGCTACGGCCCCCATTGATCGCAACTTATCTACAAGAGGAATCAGATGAAACAAGGAATCATCCTGTCGGCCGCCGTTCTTGCGGCAATATCCATGCAGTCCCAGGCGGCAGACTTTACCGACACCGCGAAAGTGATCTCTTCCCGGCCGATATATCAATCAGTGACAGGACAGGAGTGCTATAACGTGCCGGTCCAGGTTCAGGCCGCTCCCCAGGAACGCAGCATGGGTGGCAGCATACTGGGCGGCCTTGCAGGCGCCCTGCTGGGCTCCCAGGTAGGCCAGGGCTCCGGCCGCGTGGCAGCCGGTGCTGCAGGCGCGATCGCGGGCGCGATCACAGGAGACAGGCTGCAGAACGACGGCAGCAACAGCGGCAGCGGCGTCGTGATGCAGCAGCAGTGCAAGGAAGTCACGAAACAGATCGTTTCGGGCTATGACGTGCGCTACACGTACGCGGGTCGCGAAGCCTCGACCACCATGCAGCAACCTCCCGGCAACACCGTGACGGTCAGCGTAACGGCACACTAGGTCTGCCGGCAGTCATTCTTCGAGCGCCATCTCAAGCTCCAGCCATCCCGATTCCAGTTCGTCGACCCTGCCCTGCAAGGCCTCCCTTCTGGAATTAAGGCTGGAGATGAATTCCGGGCTGGAACCGGCATAGGTCGCCGGATCTCCCAGCCTAGAATTGATTTCATGAAGCTCGGCCTGGGCCTTGGCAAGCTCGGCCTCTATCCTGTTGCGCTTCGATTGCAAAGCCTTCCTGTTCGGCCTCTCGGGTCTGGACTTCGGTTCGGGCTTGGCCTGAACGGCCTCGCGCGGACGCCTTGCTTCTATCCAAGCCTTGTAGTCCTCAAGATCCCCCGCAAAAGGACCTGCCTCTCCGTCCGCAACCAGCCAGAGCTCATCGGCCACCGCGCGTATGAGGCTGCGGTCATGGGATACGATCAGCACGGCGCCCGCATATTCTTCGAGCGCCAGCGTCAACGCATCGCGCATGTCCAGATCGAGATGGTTGGTCGGCTCGTCGAGCAGCAGCAGATGCGGCTTCTGCCATGCAAGCAAGGCCAGCGCCAGCCTGCTTTTTTCTCCACCGGAGAAGCTTTCGACAGGCCTCTCTTCCTCCTTTCCCGCGAGACCAAACCTGCCGAGAAAGGTTCTAAGAACAAGCGTGGTCTCCCTGGGCGCGATCCGCTCGAGATGCATCAGCGGTGTGGCTTTCCCGTCCAGATTCTCCAGCTGGTGCTGGGCGAAATAGCCTATGCGCATGCCGGGCGTGACGTCGATGCGGCCCGAGGTCGGCTTTAGCTCGCCCACAAGAAGCTTGATCAGCGTGGACTTTCCTGCACCGTTGGGCCCCAGAAGCGCGATGCGGCTTCCCGAGCGCAGCATCATGCTGACGCCGCAAAAGATCTTCCTGTCCCCGTAGGAAAACCCCATGTTCTCGACTCTCATCAGAAGGTCGGGGCTGCGCTCCGGCGCTTCTATTTCGAGCTCGAAATGGCCATCGGAGACATGGGCAGGCGCGACCCTGACCAGCCGCTCCAGCGCCTTGATCCGGCTCTGCGCCTGCTTCGCCTTGGTCGCCTTTGCGCGAAAGCGCCGGACGAAGTCTTCCAGATGCGCGATCTTTGCCTGCTGGCTCTGGTATGCCTGATTCTGCTGCGCGATCTTTTCGGCGCGCGATCGCTCGAAATCATCGTAGTCGCCCGCATAGCTGTCGATCACCCTGTCGTGCACATGGGCGATGCGGTTGACCGTCGCATTGAGAAACTCCCTGTCGTGCGAGACCAGCAGTATGCTGCCGGGATAGCGCGCCAGATACTGTTCCAGCCAGAGTATGGCTTCCAGATCCAGGTGATTGGTCGGCTCGTCGAGCAGCAGAAGATCGGCGCGATGCATCAGAGCCCTCGCCAGATTCAGGCGCATGCGCCAGCCACCGGAGTAGCTGTCCACCGGGCGCTCAAGGCTGTCGGCCGAAAATCCCAGCCCGTAGAGAAGCTGTGCCGCCCGCGCCCTGGCACCGTATCCGTCGATGGATTCAAGGCGCTGCTGCGCCTCGAACCAAGCCGCATCGTGCTCCTTTTTTGCGAGCGTCTTCTCGAGCCTCCTAAGCTCGGCATCGCCATCCAGCACGAACTCGATCGCCGTCTTGCCGGAAGAGGCGATTTCCTGTTCGACAAAGGCGATCGTCTTGCCGCTTTGCAGGCTAACCTCCCCGCTGTCGGGATGCACCTCCCCGCGTATCAGGCGGAACAGCGTCGACTTCCCGCAGCCGTTGACCCCCACGAGGCCGACGCGCTGATTGGAAAAAACCTGGAGATTCGCATCCTGGAACAGGACTGTCCCTCCCTGCAGGAAGGTCATGTTTGTGATGTTCAGCATGCCGACATGATAACAGAGGCAACGCCCTTCCCTTCATCCAGGCCGGATACGGCGTCATGGCCATGCTGGAAAGATGGAAACGAGATTGCAACTTTTGCAATACTTCGCTAGTCTGATACATGTCTTTCGATTTAACTCAGGAGTAAAACGATGCAATACCCCAACCAGTTCGCAACCGCAGGCTCTCTCGCCACAGAACAGAACCGCGTGCTGCGCAATACCTACATGATGCTTGCGATGACCATGATACCCACCGTCATAGGTGCGTTCATCGGCATGTCCGTGAACTTTTCCTTCATGGTGCTGCACCCTGTGATGGGTTCACTGATGATGTTCGGCGCGATGATGGGCCTCTTGTTTGCCGTCACCGCGCTGCGCAACAGCGTGTGGGGCATACTGGCGCTGCTCTGCTTCACGCTCGTTGCCGGCATCTTCCTGGGACCCATCCTGCAGTTCGCGCTGCATCTTAGAAACGGCGCACAGCTGATCGGCATGGCTGCCGGCGGCACGGGTCTGATCTTCTTCAGCCTGGCCACCATCGCCACGGTCACGAAGAAGGACTTCAGCTTCATGGGCAAGTTCCTTTTCATCGGGTTGATCCTGCTGATCATCGCCTCGCTTGCGAACATGTTCTTCGCCATCCCGGCGCTCACCTTGACCATCTCGGCGATCGCCGTGCTGATCTTCTCGGCCTACATCATGTTCGACATCAGCCGCATCATCCAGGGCGGCGAGACCAATTACGTGATGGCCACGATGGCGCTTTATCTCGACATCTACAACATCTTCGTCAACCTCCTGAACCTCTTGATGGCCTTCAGCGGCGAGAGGGACTGACATTCCAGACCCCGGGCGGCCGCAAGGCCGCCTTTTTCATGCGCCTCATTCAAGCATTCGAACACCTCACATGTTGCCCACGATAGAACAAAGACTCGCACAGGAACTTGCCGCAAGGCCCGCTCAGGTCGCAGCCGCCATCCAGCTTCTGGATGAAGGCGCGACCGTCCCCTTCATATCCCGCTACCGCAAGGAAGCCACGGGAGGACTGGATGACACACAGCTCAGGCTGCTCGAGGAGCGCCTGATCTATCTGCGCGAACTCGAGAGCCGCCGGGCCTCCATCATCGCCTCCATCACCGAACAGGACAAGATGACGCCAGCCCTACTCGATGCAATCGCGCATGCGACGGACAAGGCACAGCTGGAAGACCTTTATCTGCCCTACAAGCCCAAACGCCGGACGAAGGCGCAGATCGCGCGGGAGGCCGGGCTCGAGGCGCTGGCCGATGCGCTGCTTTCAGATCCAGCGCTGGTCCCTGAAGAGGAGGCCATGAAATATCTGAAAGCGCCTTTCAGCACGGAGCAAGGCGAAAACCCGGGTGTGGCGGACGCAAAATCCGCACTGGACGGCGCGCGCCAGATACTGATGGAGCGCTTCGGAGAAGACGCAGCCCTCCTGCAATCCCTGAGGGAATACTTGCAGGATCACGGCGTGATCCAGGCCCGCCTGGTCGAAGGAAAGGCGGAAGAGGCGGCAAAATACAGGGACTATTTCGACCATGCCGAACCGATCAGGACGATACCTTCGCACCGCATGCTGGCCATGCTGCGGGGCCAGCGCGAAGAACTGCTCACGGTAGAGCTGCGCCTGGACAGCGAACCCGAGAAGCCCTCGATGAGCGCCCCCCATAACCCCTGCGAGGCGCGCATCGCCGCGCGCTTTGGCATCGGACAGCACAACAGGCCTGCGGACAAATGGCTGCTCGACACGGTGCGCTGGACCTGGCGAGTGAAGGCATTCCCGCATCTGCAGTCCGAACTGATGGGCGCTGCGAGAACGAAATCCGAGCTTGAAGCGATCCATGTGTTTGCAAGAAACCTCAAGGACCTGCTGCTGGCCTCCCCAGCCGGCCCCCGCGCGACGATGGGCCTGGATCCCGGCATACGCACAGGCGTCAAGGTTGCCGTGGTGGACGAAACGGGGAAACTCGTCGACACCGCGGTGATCTATCCGCACCAGCCGAAGAACGACTGGGAAGGCTCGTTGCACACGCTATCCAGGCTCGCCGAAAAGCATCGCGTCAGCCTGATCGCGATCGGCAACGGAACGGCCTCGCGCGAAACCGACAAGCTGGCTCACGACCTCATCAGGAAACATCCCGAACTCAGGCTCACCAGCGTCGTGGTGTCCGAGGCCGGCGCATCGGTGTATTCGGCATCCGAATTCGCATCGAAAGAGTTGCCGGAACTTGACGTATCGCTGCGGGGGGCGGTCTCCATCGCAAGGCGCCTGCAGGATCCTCTTGCGGAACTCGTCAAGATAGACCCCAAATCCATAGGCGTGGGACAGTACCAGCACGACGTGAGCCAGACCCATCTTGCCCGCGCGCTCGATGCCGTGGTCGAAGACTGCGTGAACGCAGTGGGCGTGGACGTGAACACCGCATCCGCCCCCCTGCTTGCCAGGGTTTCGGGCTTGAGCAGCAGCGTGGCACAGGGCATCGTGAGCCACAGGGACAGCTGCGGGCGGTTCAACACGAGGGAGGAGCTGAAAAATGTCCCGCGCCTGGGAGAGAAGACATTCGAGCAGGCCGCAGGATTCCTGCGCATCATGAATGGGGACAATCCGCTGGATGCATCGACCGTGCACCCCGAATCCTATCCTCTGGTAAAGCGCATACTCGAGGACATCAAGCAGGACATCAAGGACGTGATAGGCAACTCAACCCTTCTGAAATCCATAGAGCCTTCGCGCTATGCGAGCGAGAGATTCGGCATCCCGACCATCTCCGACATCCTGAGCGAGCTCGAGAAGCCGGGCCGCGACCCCCGCCCCGTTTTCATCACGGCGAACTTCAAGGAAGGCGTCGAACAGATTTCAGATCTCGAGCCCGGCATGATGCTCGAAGGCGTGGTCACCAATGTCGCCGCATTCGGCGCGTTTGTCGACATCGGCGTGCACCAGGACGGACTCGTGCATATCTCCGAGCTTTCCAACACCTTCGTCAAGGATCCGCACAGCGTGGTCAGGGCCGGCCAGATCGTCAAGGTCAGGGTTCTGGAAGTCGACGAAAAGCGCCAGCGCATCTCGCTCACCATGAAGACTGCCGAGCCGGCAGCCAAAAAGCCCATTGGGAAGCCTCCCCGCCCCCATGACGCGCCCAATGCGATGGCGGCGGCCTTTGCAAAAATCAGGTCATCCTGACATGGAGTTCACATGAAACAATCGGAAATCAATTTCAGCGTGACGCTGAATGAAAAAAACATGCCGACCAAGATCGTGTGGTCAGCGACGGATGGCGGCGTCACGAGCAGCACGCCTTCCATCATGCTGTCCGTCTGGGATCAGGCCGCGAGGAACACGCTGCGCATAGACCTTTGGACCACCGAAATGAAGGTGGAGGACATGAAGCAATTCCAGCACCAGACGCTGTTGACCATGGCCGACACGCTGGAGCGCGCAACCGGGGAAAAGGAAGCAGCCAGATCAATGAGGGAATTCGCCCGGGAATTCGGCGAACGCCTGGGGCTGATCAAGCGGCGCTGATAGCTTCAAGCGCGCCGCCAGGTCGTGCCTTGCGCGGAATCCTCGAGCACGATGCCCTCATCCAGAAGCTCCTTGCGTATCCTGTCTGCCTCGGCATAGTTCTTCGCCTTCTTCGCCTCGTTTCTCGCCTGGATCCGGGCGCTGATCGCATCATCTCCGGCACCGCCATTTCCCCCCTGAAGGAAGGCGACCGCATCGCGCTCGAGCAACCCCAGCACACCTCCCAGCGCCTTCAGCTGCGCGGCGGCAGCCTGGCCCTTGTTCACCTCGTTTGCAAGCTCGAAAAGCACGGCGACGGCTTCCGGCGTGTTGAAGTCGTCGTCCATCGCCGCCTTGAAGCGCAGAGCAAAAGGTTCGTTCCAGTCGACTTCGCAATGACCGGAGCAGTTCTTGAGCGCGGTATAGAGCCTCGAGAGCGCATCCTTCGCATCATCGAGATGCGCATCCGAATAATTGAGCGGGCTTCTGTAGTGGGCGCGCAGGATGAAGAAGCGCACCACCTCCGGATCGTATTTCCCGAGCACCTCTCTGATCGTGAAGAAATTCCCGAGTGACTTCGACATCTTCTCGTTGTCGACGCGCACGAAACCGTTGTGCATCCAGTAGTTCACGAACCGGCAGCGGTTCGCGCCTTCACTTTGGGCGATCTCGTTCTCGTGGTGAGGAAACTGCAGATCCGCTCCGCCTCCATGGATGTCGAAATGCTCACCTAGAAGTCTGGAACTCATCGCGGAACATTCGATATGCCAGCCAGGACGCCCCTTGCCCCATTTCGAATCCCACTGCACCTCTTCAGGCTCGCCGCTTCTCGCATGCTTCCAGAGCACGAAATCGAGAGGATCATGCTTGTTCGCATCGACCTCCACGCGCTCGCCCGCGCGCAGGTCCTCGAGCGACTTGCCGGAGAGCCTGCCGTAGTCGGGAAACTTCCTCACCGCGAAATTCACGTCCATGTCCGCCGCCTGATAGGCCAGCCCGTTTTCTTCAAGGCGCTCTATCATGTTGAGCATCTCGGGCACGAACTGCGTGGCGCGGGGCTCATGGTCGGGCCTCTGCACGCCCAGTCTGTCCGCATCCTCGTGCATCGCATCGATGAAGCGCTGCGTGAGACTATGGATGGACTCGCCGTTTTCACCCGCCCGCCTGATGATCTTGTCGTCTATGTCCGTGATGTTCCTCACATAGGTCACCTCATAGCCCGAGACCTTGAGCCAGCGGTAAACCATGTCGAACACCACCATCACGCGCGCATGGCCCAGGTGGCAATAGTCGTAAACGGTCATGCCGCACACATACATGCTGACCTGGCCTGGCTTGATGGGTTTGAATTCCTGCTTTTCGCGCTTCAGGGTATTGTGGATTTTCAACATGATTCAGATGGTCATAGGCTTGTTGTCGTTGAGGTTCAGCCAGCCCTTGACGATGCGGTAGATGATCCAGATGAAATTGGCTGCCAGGATGAACATGCCTATCAGAAGGAAAAAGGTCGCACCGCCTATCACGGCCCAGAGCATGCCGAACCAGAAGGTGCGGATCTGCCAGCGGAAATGGCTCTCGAGCCAGGTGCCCGCGACCTCGTCCTTCTTGACGTAGTTGATGACGATGCCGACGATCGCGCTGATGCCTGCAAAATAGGAAAGGGCGTATAGCACGTACACGAGCTGGGTCAGGCTCTTCAGGGACTGCATCCTTTCGTCGGGCATCATGACTGCTCCCTGGTCCACGAGTCCTTGAGCGTCACGGTGCGGTTGAACACCAGCTTCTCGCCGGGCCTGTGATCCCACCGGTCGGTGCAGAAATAGCCCAGGCGCTCGAACTGGTAATGCGCCTCTGCAGGCGCATCCTTCAGGGAAGCCTCGACCCAGCCCTGGACGACCTTGAGGGAATCGGGATTGAGGTATTCGCAGAAATCCACTTCCCTGTCGGCATCCGGCCTGGCCACGGTGAACAGCCTGTCATAGAGCCTGATCTCGGCCTGCAGCGCATGCCCGCAGGAAAGAAAATGGATCACGCCCTTGACCTTGCGCCCCTCGGGATTCCTGCCGAGTGTCGCATGGTCTATGCTGCATATGAGTTCGACCACATTGCCGCCTTCATCCTTCACGACCTCGTCGCAGCGCATCACATAGCTGTGGCGCAGCCTCACCTCGCCGCCCGGGGTCAACCGCTTCCAGCCGGCGGGAGGGGCTTCTGCAAAATCGTCGGCCTCGATATAGAGTTCGCGTCCGAAGGGCACGATGCGCTTGCCGAGCTCGGGCAGGTTGGGGTGGAAATCCGCCTCCCGCGCTTCCGCCCCCTCGAAATTGCTGATCGTCACCTTCAATGGATGGATGACCGCCATCACGCGCGGCGCAACAGGCTCGAGGTCCTCGCGCATCACGCCTTCCATGATCGCCATGTCCACGCAGTTCTCGCTCTTGGACACGCCTATCCGCCTCGAAAATTCGCGCAGGCCGCTCGCGGTATAGCCCCTGCGGCGCATGCCCTGTATGGTCGGCATGCGGGGATCGTCCCAGCCTGACACCTTCTTCTCGTTCACGAGCTGCAGGAGCTTGCGCTTGCTGGTGATGGTGTAGTGCAGCTCGAGGCGCGAGAACTCGTACTGGCGCGGGTGGCACGGGACGCTCACGTTGTCGAGCACCCAGTCGTAAAGCGGCCTGTGGTCCTCGAATTCCAGCGTGCAGATCGAATGCGTGATGCCTTCCAGCGCATCGGAGATGCAGTGCGTGTAGTCGTACATCGGATAGATGCACCAGGCATCTCCGGTGCGTATGTGGTGCGCGCGGCGTATCCGGTAGATCACGGGATCGCGCATATTGATGTTGCTTGATGCCATGTCTATCCTTGCGCGCAGCACCCTTGCCCCGTCGGGAAACTCGCCGGCCCTCATGCGCGCGAAGAGGTCGAGGTTCTCGTCGACCGTGCGGTCGCGATAGGGGCTGTTCCTGCCCGGTTCTGTCAGCGTGCCGCGATATTCGCGCATCTCGTCCGCTGTGAGGTCGTCGACATAGGCCAGGCCCTTTCTGATGAGCTCGACCGCGAACTCATAGAGCCTTTCAAAGTAATCCGACGCCCACCTGACCTCCCCATCCCACTCGAAGCCCAGCCAGCGCACATCCTCCTGTATAGCCTCGGCATATTCGAAGCTTTCCTTTTCCGGGTTGGTGTCGTCGAAGCGCAAATTGCACTTTCCCTTGTAATCTTCCGCCAGGCCGAAATTCAGGCAGATGGATTTCGCATGGCCGACATGCAGATAGCCGTTGGGTTCGGGCGGAAAGCGCGTGACGATGCTGCGATGCCTGCCGGATGCAAGGTCCGCATCGATGATGGTTCGAATGAAATTTGATGCCGGGGTGTTCGCAGTGCTCATGCGGAGTCTTCTCGATAGGGTTGAGACCAGGATTGCGGCAAATTTTACCCGAAATTGCCCATGCATTTCTGGCAAATGAAAGCCCTGTGTAAATTGCCGGTTATTTGATAGAATCTCAAGGATAGCAGGCTATACTCACAGGACATGAATCAACCGATGAAGAAATTGAATCACCTCCCCCTTTTCAAACTGCCTGTCGCAATGCTGTTAGCCGGTCTGCTCCTGAATGCGCATGCAGGTGCCGATGAATTGCAGGATGCGACACAGCTCTTCAAGCAGGGCCAGCAAAGCCAGGCATTGAGCAAGGTGAACAGCTTCCTTTCAGCCAAGCCCAAGGATGCACAGGGACGCTTCCTCAAAGGCCTGATCCTCACGGAACAGAAAAAGACCGCCGATGCGATCAAGATCTTCTCCGACCTGACGCAGGACTATCCGGAGCTTCCCGAGCCCTACAACAACCTCGCCGTGCTTTACGCGAGCCAGGGCCAGTACGACAAGGCGAGATCCGCGCTCGAGATGGCGATACGCACGCACCCGAGCTACGCGACAGCGCACGAGAACCTGGGCGACATCTATGCAAAGATGGCAAGCCAGGCCTACAACCGCGCATTGCAGCTCGATAGCAGCAACACGGCCACACAGACCAAGCTCGCGATGATACAGGACCTGTTTTCCGAGAAACCCCATTCCGGCGCGCAGCGCACCGTGACTTGCGACAAGCCGGCCGCGGAAGCGCCTAGGGTGACTGCGGCAGCCCCCGCTCAGGCCAAGGAACCTGCTGCGAGCAAGCCTCCTGTAGTTGCCAAAGCCCCCGAACCGGCGAAGGCTCCCGAAGTCGCCAGGGCTCAAGAGGCTCCCAGAAACCCTGAGGCTCCATCCGCCGAAAAGGCGATCGAGAAAGCCGTTGAAGGCTGGTCCGACGCATGGTCCTCCAAGAACGTGAAGAAGTATCTCTCGTATTATGCGAGCGACTTCAAGACGCCCAACGGCGAAAGCCGTTCATCCTGGGCCGGCATGCGCCGCGAACGCATCAGCAAACCCAAGCGCATAGAGATCAAGGTGAGCCACCTGAAAATCAGGCTGACCGATTCGAATCACGCGACCGTCAGGTTCCATCAGGACTACAAGGCGAGCAACTTCAGCGCCTCCGGACCCAAGACCCTGCTGATGGTCAAATCCGGCGACAGCTGGCACATACAGGAAGAGCGCGCGGACTGATGCGTATACTGGCGTTCACCATCGGCTGTCTGCTTTTCGGCGTGACCCATGCGGCACCGGAAGACTCCCGCACGACGGAAGTGAAGCTTGCGAAGAGCCTGATCGACATCCACAACGACAGGCTAGACACCGCGATGACCGAGGTGAACAGCGTGCTTCGCGAGAACCCCAACTACAAGCTCGCACAGCTGGTCAAAGGCGATCTGCTGATGGCCAAGGCGGGACAGATCTCGAGTTTCGGCAGCGCACCCCATGCTCCCGGCGACAAGATCCAGGACCTGCGGGACGAGGCCAGGGTCAGGCTATTGCGCACGCAGTCCCAGCCCCAGACGCAGCATGCCCCGCGCTATTTGTGGAAGCTCAGCGATGAGCAGAAATATGCGCTGGTCGTGGACACCAGCCGCTCCACGCTGTACGTGTATGAAAACGTCAAGGGCGAACCCCGCTACGTGACCGACTTCTACGTCACCATAGGCAAACTCGGCACGGAGAAGGTGACAGCCGGAGACCAGCGCACCCCAATAGGCGTCTATTTCATCCGGGCCAGCCTTCCCAAAAAACAGCTCTCCGACATCTATGGCAGCGGCGCATTCCCATTGAGCTACCCCAACGAATGGGACAGGAGGAATGGCAGGACGGGCAGCGGCATCTGGCTGCATGGCACGCCCAGCGACACCTACAGCCGCCCGCCGCGCGCGAGCAACGGCTGCGTCGTGCTGAACAACAACGACCTGACAAGGCTTGCCCCCTATCTGCAGGTCGGCATCACCCCCGTGATCATCACCAACAGGATGGCATGGGACAACAAGCAGGACGAGGCAGACCGGGCGGAACTGATGCACGAGATCGAACGCTGGCGGCGCGACTGGGCAAGCCTGGACACCGAAGCCTATCTCAAGCACTATGCGCACAATTTTTCCAGCGAGGATGAAAATTACGCCGCCTGGGCTCGCCAGAAGAAAACCGTCAATGCCGGCAAATCCTGGATCAAGGTCAGCATCTCCGAACTCAGCCTTTTCATCTATCCCGATCAGCCCGACATGGTCGTGGTCGACTTCGTGCAGGACTACAAGAGCAGCAACCTGTCCAACCACATGAAGAAGCGCCAGTACTGGGTCAAGAAGAACGGAAACTGGCAAATCCTCTATGAAGGTTCGGCATGAAAAAGATCATACTTTCGCTTCTTGCATCCCTGCTCTGCTTTGCGATGCAGCCCTCCTATCCATCAACTCAAGGTAAAAATCCCATGGTCAGACTGCACACCAATTTCGGCGACATCACCCTGCAACTCGATGCAGAGAAAGCGCCCATCACCGTCAAGAACTTCCTCGACTATGTCAATGCCGGGTTCTATGACAACACCCTGTTCCACCGCGTGATCGACGGCTTCATGATACAGGGCGGCGGCTTCGAGCCCGGCATGAGGCAGAAGAAGACCAATGCGCCGATACAGAACGAGGCAGCCAACGGGCTCAGGAACGACAGATACACGATCGCGATGGCCCGTACCAGCGACCCCCAGTCGGCCACGGCACAGTTCTTCATCAACGTGACCGACAACGACTTCCTGAATTACACCGCACCCACAATGCAGGGCTATGGTTATTGCGTCTTCGGCAAGGTGGTCTCGGGCATGGACGTCGTCGATGCGATCAAGAAGGTCAAAACGGGAAGCCAGGACATCCCGAGGGAAGACGTGATCATCACCAAGGCTGAAGTCATCCAGTAAGGATCGAGGATTGAGGATTGAAAAAGCTGCAGCAATCGATCCTCAATCCTCCATCCCAAATGCCCCACACGCTGTTCATCTCCGACCTGCATTTAAGCGCCGACCATCCGCACACGATGGCGGCTTTCCAGCGCTTCATCTCGACCGAGGCAAAAAGCGCTGAGGCGCTCTACATCCTGGGCGACCTCTTCGAATACTGGGCGGGCGACGACGATCTTTCCGACGCATTCCACCAGCAGGTGACAGGGGCACTCAGGAGCCTTGCCGGCACGCGCGTCTATCTGATGCACGGCAACCGCGACCTCCTGATGGGCAGTGAGCTCGCCGCAGCCTGCAACGCCCTGCTGCTGAAAGATCCAACGCTGCTGGATCTCTATGGGACGCCCACCCTGATCACGCACGGCGACATGCTTTGCACCGACGACATCGAGTACCAGCAGTTTCGCAGCCATGTGAGGTCGGTGGAATTCCAGCGCACCTTTCTCGCAAAGCCGCTTGCTGAGCGCAAGGCCTACATAGAATCGCTGCGCAGACAGAGCGAGGAAATGAAAGAGCACAAGGCAATGGACATCATGGATGTCAATGAAGGCGCGGTTGCCGGCCTGCTGCGGGCACACAACTATCCGCGCCTGATACACGGCCATACCCACAGGCCAAATCATCATAAGCATGTGGTGGATGGGCGGATCTGCGATCGCTGGGTCCTTGGCGACTGGGACACCTGTGCGAATGCGCTTCACATAGACGCCAGCGGCGTGCGCTGGGAAACCTTCCAGGCCGCCGATTCACGGCGCTGAAACCTCGCTGTCACAGACCGGCAACATCCCTGTGTCATCCTTGACGCATGGAGTCAGCTCAATCCTTCAAGCACTCGCACACCATGACTGCGCAACAGGTCAGGTCGATCTTCCTCTCCGACATACATCTGGGCACCAAGGCCTGTCAGGCCGGGCTGCTGCTGGAATTTTTGAAAGCCTACAGCTCCGAGCATCTATTCCTGCTGGGCGACATCATAGACCTCTGGTCCATGAGCCGCGGCGGCGTACACTGGACACCCGAACAGAACACCTTCGTTCAGAAGATATTGCGCCGGGCACGCCACGGCGAGAAGGTGTATTTCATCCCCGGAAACCACGACGAGGCGATGCGCGAATATGTCGGCACCTCCTTCGGCGACGTCCTGGTGCTGTCCGAATATGTCCACACCGCAAAAGACGGGAGGCGCTATCTGCTGCTGCACGGCGACGCATTCGACCAGGTCACGCTGCATCACCGCTGGGTCGCAGTCCTCGGGGACATCTCCTACAACCTGCTCGTGCGCATCAACATCTACCTTTCCTGGTTCAGGAGAACCCTGAAACGGCCGGGGTACTGGTCTCTCGCAGGCTATGTGAAGCGCCGCATCAAGACTGCGCTGACCTACATCTTCAACTTCGAGGATTCCGTGATCTACCATGTCAGGGAGCGCGGCCTGGACGGCGCGATCTGCGGCCATATCCACTGGGCGATGATCAAGGAAATCGACGGCCTGACCTACATGAACTGCGGTGACTGGGTCGACAGCTGCACAGCGATCGTCGAGCATCTGGACGGGCGCATGGAGCTGATCCGCTGGAATTCGGGTTCATCGCTCTCTCCATGAAGATACTCTTCGTCTCTGACGTCTACTTCCCCCGCGTCAACGGCGTCTCGACCTCGATCGAGACTTTCAGGCAGGAGCTGCATGCGCTTGGCCACACCGTGCATCTTGTCGCCCCGGACTATGCGCAGCCCAGCGAAGACGAATCCGGCATCCTGCGCATTCCATCGAGGCGGGTACCGTTCGACCCGGAGGACAGGCTGATGAGCTATCAGGCCGTCATGGCGCACCTGCCGAAATTCCGGGCCGAGCAATACGACATCATCCACATACAGACGCCATTCGTCGCGCATTACCTCGGCATCAAGCTATCGATGCTGCTGGGGGTTCCCTGCGTCGAAACCTATCACACCTTTTTCGAGGAATACCTGCACCATTACGTCCCGCTCGTCCCCAAGGGCATGATGCGCAAAGTCGCACAGCGCTTCTCGCGCCACCAGGGCAACAGCCTCGACGGCATGATAGTGCCATCGCACCCCATGCTGCACGTGCTGAAACGCTATGGCGTGAGAACCCCCATCGAGGTGATTCCGACGGGAATCGAGCCGGAGCGTTTCGTCGAGGGCGACAGGGTCGCGTTCCGAAAAAGATACAGCATCTCCGAAAACAGGCCGGTGCTGCTCTTTGTCGGCCGCGTCGCATTCGAGAAGAACATCGGATTTCTCCTGAATGTGCTGCTTGAAGTAAGAGAGCATGTGCCGGATGTGCTGTTCGTGATCGCGGGGGAAGGGCCTGCGCAAAAAAATCTGAAGCACGATGCGAACGCGATGGGACTGCAGGAAAACGTGCTTTTCATAGGCTATCTGAACCGCCATACGGAGCTTGGCAGCTGCTACCGCGCGGCCGATCTTTTCATCTTTGCATCCCGCACTGAAACCCAGGGACTGGTTCTGCTCGAGGCGATGGCCCAGGGAGTCCCCGTGGTCTCGACCGCCGAGCTCGGAACGCGCGATGTCCTGCAGGAAGGCCTGGGCGTCCTGATCGCGAGCGAAACGGTATATGATTTTTCCGAAAAGGTGCTGCGCCTGCTGAAGGATGAAAACGCCCGCCAGGCGCTGGGAAAAGCGGGACGCGACTATGCGCACACATGGTCGGCAGCCAGGCAGGCAGAGCGCATGCTGGATTTCTACGGGCGCCGCCTGCAGGGGTGAACGGATGCGGACTTTGTATTATCATAGTCCACCGCCGAACATCCCCCAGCGCCATGGAACAGATCATCGTATACGCCTTCCCGGTCTTCAGCCTGCTCATCCTGGCCGAATACGCCTATGGCGCAGCCATCGGCCGCAACACATACCGGATCAGCGATGCGATCAGCAGCCTGAGCCAGGGTCTGCTGAGCCAGATCACCACCGTCTTCACGCAGGTTTTCACCATAGGGATCTACACCCTGGTCTTCAACAAAATCGCGCTTTTCCATCCCGCGCTCTGGAATGCCTGGTACGGCTGGATTCTGGCGCTCGTGCTCTACGATTTCTTCGATTACTGGTATCACCGCTATTCGCACGAGATCGCGATCATGTGGGCGGCCCATGTCGTCCATCACCAGAGCCAGCATTTCAACTTCTCCACCGCATTGCGCCAGGAGAGCGCCTATCCGCTGCTGGGCTGGATCTTCTACCTGCCGATGGCCATCCTTGGCGTGCCGCCCGACGTCTTTGCGGTTGCAGGGCTCGTCGTCCTGCTCTACCAGGTGTGGATACACACGGAACACATCGGCAAGCTGGGTTGGTTCGACCGTTACTTCTCGTCGCCCTCGAACCACCGCGTGCACCATGCGGTGAACGACGCCTACATCGACAAGAATTACGGCGGCATGCTGATCATCTGGGACAGGCTGTTCGGAACCTATGCCGAAGAAGGCGAAGAGCAGTGCGTCTACGGCACGCGCCCTCCGCTGTATAGCTGGAACCCAATCTGGGCGAATCTCACCGTCTACTGGAAACTCGCAAAGGATGCCTTCAGCATGGGCAGCTGGTCCGACAGGCTGCGCATCTGGTTCATGCCGCCCGGATGGAAGCCAGATGCCGCCATTCCCCCCTTCGACATCTCCTCCGTCGTCTTGTACGATCCCAAGATAAGCAGGGCCAAGCTCTGGTTCGGCGTCGTCCAGTTCGCGATTTTGCTTGTCGCGTCGGCAGCCTTTCTCTGGAACATGGAGAATCTTCCTTTCGGAAAATCCTCGATGCTCGTCGCCGCGATTTCCTTGGGGCTATGGGCGACAGGCCTGACACTCGAAGGAAGAATCAAGGCCGCGCTGATGCTGGACGCCTTGGCAATCCTTCTCGCCGCCTTGCAAATCCGATACCTCTAATCAACCGACAGGAGCAATGCAATGAAAATGTTACTCAAGACACTTGTTCTCGCGGCATCCCTGAGCGCTCTTTCCGGCACGGCTCTCGCGGAAGACGAATCCTTTGCGCCGGGCGGCACGGCGATAGACAGGCACACGGAGCAATACCGCGACCTGAAGGTCATCATGGACATCAAGGCCAAGGATGCCGAGACGGTCAAGTACGCCGCCATGGTCGCATCCAACATCATCGGGCATCCGGGTGCCAAGCTGGCGGTCGTCGTCGAGGGCCCGATGGTCAGCATGTTCGCGAAGAAGAACTACCTCGACCACCAGGGCATCGTCGACCAGTGGGTGGCGCTTGCCGAAAAGGGCGTGAAGGTTGAATACTGCGGCAGCTCGGTCCACGGCGCGCATCTTAATCCTTCCGACATGGAAGGACTCACAGAGAAGAATCCCGCGGTCGTGAACCCAGGCGCCTATCCCGCGATTGCGCATTACGAACTGCAAGGCTACGCGCTGGTCATCCCCATTCCCTTTGCCGCCCCGGAGAAGAAGTGAGCGCCTTCGCCTCCTTGCAGCAAGCATGAATGAAAAAGGGTGCGCTCTTGAAGTGCGGAGAGGCAAGGAAGCAGCCCTTTAATGGCTGCCCTTGCTTCTCCTCGGCGGGAAGTGCCACCACGCAACGAACACCAGCAGCGCGAAGACTGTATAGGCCAGCGTGAAAACCCAGAATGGGGCCTCATAGAAGATGATGCGCTGCAGCCAGTATTCAATGAAGCTCCTGGAATAGCCAGGTGCACCAGCTTTCATTCGCAGCCAGGATTCCAGAACGGTGAGCGGGCAAAGCTCCCCCAACCAGGATTGTGCAACGACCACCAGGATTGCTGCGGCATGGGTCAGCCTGAACCACCAGCCGTTGACCCAGCGCCAGCCGAGCCAGTTTCCGGCAACGATGAGAGCCAGCCCTCCGACGATAAACACCACAACGCCGAAGTGTGCGACAAGCACTGCATCAGCAAGATGTTGGTATAACACAGCGGTTGCTCCCGACGGCTAATGTTTAGCTTGGATAGGCAAATAGAGAAGCGGAGCCTGTCATAAATTTTGTGTTTGAGGCATAACATGTCACCAAGGAGCATGTATGCCAAACAAGACAAGCAAGAAGAAGCCGGCGGCACTGCCGTCCATTCCGAAAGAACTGATTGACCAGATGGT
>JAJZTF010000021.1 GCA_021821945.1 Pseudomonadota bacterium | reverse complement strand
AAACACCCGCTCAGCGCCTCATCGAACATCCCGATATCGCCGATCACACCAAGGATAAACTGCGAGACCAACTCAATGCGCTTGATCCGTTCCAACTGCAACAGCAAATTCAGCGTAAACTGAGGGCTATTTTTAACCTACTCCGGTAACCTCAATTTCGCAGGCAATCCCTCACCTGCTTCGGTAACCTTTTATCTTGAGGCAACGCGTTACCGGCTTGAACGCCTTCCCGGCCGGAAATAACCGGTGTTGTCATAATAGCCGGCGCATTCATTTTCCGCAGCCCATCCCGGCACGCCAAGCAGCGGCACAGGATCAAGCTCCCGCGTGCCGAGTCCGTTTTCATCCAGATATCCGGCCGTCCTCTCGTCCAAATGTGCTATCTGCTCAGAAAGCGCAAGGCTGAAGAATAATGGATCGACCTTGATCAGCAGGCCTTGCCCTGTCATGCCGACATAGGGTTGCATGGCTTTTTCGCAAAGCCCGTGGCCGAAAAGATAGAATCCCATTCGGCTCCTGACCTCTTCGCGCCTCTGCCAGAACAATTCGCGCCATTTGAATCCCTTCAACAGCCCCGCCAGATTCTCGTTGGAAAATGCAACGATGACGCCCGACTCGTCGAGCAGCGTATTGAAGTCGCGCATCGGCCCTCTTCCCCTGTTTGCGCGCATCAATTCGCGGTAGTGCCTTGCATTGATCGCGGCCTTGGCTTTCGGGAAGGTCAGCCAGACCAGCGCATTGAAAAGGTCGTGCCAGTTTTTCTCCCTCGTCTCGACTTCGCCTTCAAGATAGCAGCGCGGCTCGTACTGCTCCTCGAATGCCGCATGCGAACCAGGCGGCACAAATCTGAGAGGCCTGCCGCTTTGGGTGACTATCCTCCGGTCTGCAAGCTGGGCGTTTAGATCGTCCAGCGTCGGAAACGAAGTGAACCTCGAGAGCTTTTCATGCAGAGGAAAAAGCAATGGCGATTGCAGCAGGCTGTTTTGATCGAATTCCATCTCTGTTCTAGACGCTGACCTTGACCGGCAAGCCCAGGCTTGAGATGCGCATTGCAAAAGCCTGCATGCCGGATTCGGGCAGGGATGAGAGCCTCGCCGCCTCAGGCTGCAGAGACGGCCTTGCCAGGCCGTAAAGAAGCACGCCCTGAAGTCGATGACCTTCAGACAGCAGTGAACTGATGAATGCCAGATAATCGTCCTCATCCTGCCTCGACGGCGGCTTGCCATCGAACGCGAACCAGCAGGTCTGCAGCCAGGTCGGACAGCGTTCGATCACTGCAATGAGATTGGCCCGTACCTTTTCCATGCGCACTTGCGTGTCATTGATCTCTTTCATGCCGGCCTCGCTTGCGCGATCGAGCTTGAACCAGACTTCGCCGCTGATTTTAGCCAGCCCAACGAGCCCCCGCTGCACGTTTTCCCGGTAAAGCAGGCTGCCGTTGGTGATCAGGACGGTCTTGACCGATGCGGGTATCGCAAGCTCGGAACGGATCTCTGCGATGAGCTCAACGACTTCAGCAAACTCCGCAGCGCTGGTCGGTTCCCCGTTTCCTGACAGCGCGATATCGTTGATGCGCCTCGCACCTTCCGGCACGCGTTCCTGCATGAACCTGCCATGCAAAAGTTCTTTCAAAAAATCGCGCAGCTCGGCTTTGAGCAGTGCCATATCGACAGGCGGCGCAGCACCCCGCGTCAGGTCTGGAACCTGGCAATAGATGCAGCGCCAGTTGCACGCGTTGTTGGTGTTGAGGTTGATGCCGACCGACACGCCGCCTGCGCGGCGCGACACCACAGGATAGACATAGCGCAGTTCAGCGCTGTTCCTGTCGTGATCATGAACATCGAGATGCTTGTCGCTCATCATTCAGGTTCACTGACGGAAAGTGGCGTGGCACTCGACACAGTACTGCATCGTGTTGTGCAGTGCGGACAGCGAGCGGTTCACATCGCCGGTTGCCAGCGCATCGCCCAGCTCGTCGCCGCTTTTGTGAAACGCAAGTCCCATTGCCGCGGCCTTTTCGTTGCCCAGCATGTTGCACATTTTCTGCATCTCCGGAGTCAGACCCAGCTTCTCATGGGCCAGCTTCGACGCCTCCGCAAACCTGTTTTCAGTCATCAGGCCTACGATGCCGTTGATGGCTGCAAGGTGGGCGCGCATGTCGGCCAGCTGATGCCGCTTCATTCTTTCCGACAAGTTAAGAGAAATCCTTTGATCCGTCACGTTCATGTCGTGATGTTCCATAGGCATGATTTCGTCCACCGCATAAGCCGCGTTAAGACACATCATTGCAATGAATACACCCATCATAATCCTGATCATTCCGACCTCCCAGTCATCAAACGTTGGCGTACGGCTTCGAAAAGACAGACTGCCGTTGCTGCGGCGGCATTGAGCGACTCGACGCCGCCCGGCATCGGAATCCTGACCGCATGCGTTGCGAGCGCCAGAAGCCGATCAGACAATCCCGCCCCCTCGTTGCCTATCATGAATGCGACATTTCCCGAAAGATCGCACTCGTAGAGATTCTGCGCCGCCTCAAGGCTGGTTGCAACGCGCATTCCCTGAAACGCCGCAGCCACCCGCGGCAGATCCTGCCCTTCGTGTATCCCGGTATAAAAATGCCCGCCCATCGCCGCGCGCAACACCCTGGGGGACCAGGCATCCGCGCATCCGGGCGAGAGGAAGATCGCATCAGAGCCGGCCGCCGCACCCGAGCGTATGATGGAACCCAGGTTTCCGGGGTCTTGTATGTCCTCGAGCAGCAACGCGAAGCGGCTGGGGACTGCCTCCGCTTTCGGCACCTCGATCAGCGCGAGCATGCCCGTGGTCGTCTTCAATTCGGAAAGCGCTGCAAAAAGCCTGCGGTCGAGTTGCGTGACGGGGATGCCGTGCAGGCGATCCATGATGCCGGCATCCACTTCTGCCGAGGCATCCAGCAAAACATGAAGCGGCTTGTATCCCGCATCGAGAAGGGAGGCTACGAGATGGGAGCCGTCCAGCAGGGTCTTCCCGGTTTTCCTCCGCTCCCGCGCGGTCGTCGCGATCTTCAGGAGTTCCTTGAAAAAGGGATTGTCCCTGGACTGGATCAGCTTCATCCGGCTTCGGCCACCCTCTTTTTGATATGTGCCAGCGCTTCGTCTACCTGGTCGATCAGAATCAGGCAAAGATCGCCGGGTTCCAGGCGTTCGAGCGCCATATCTATCGCGAGGAATTCTCCGGTGATCTCGTCCACCTTCTTTGCACGCGTGGCTCGGGCAAGCCCCTGCCTCAGGAGTCCCACCACTTCCCCGTCGGAGCGCCCTCTCTGGCACTGATCCTGGTACAGGATGAGCTCGTCGAAGACATCGCCCAGCAGTTCCGTCTGCATGCGTATGTCCTCATCCCTCCTGTCCCCGGCTCCGCTGATCACGACCAGCCGCCTTTTCGCCTTCATGCTCTCTATGGCGGGGATCAGCGCCTTTATCGCATCCGGATTGTGCCCATAGTCCGCGATCACGGACGCCCCGCGGTAGTCGAAAACATTGAAGCGCCCCGGTGCGGTCGCAGCATCGTTCACGAAGCTGGAAAGGCCCCTGCATATGGTCTCCCAGTCCACCTTGAGGGCCCAGGCTGCCGCGACGACAGCCATCGCATTCTCGACCTGGAATCCTATCGTGCCGTCCCTCGTGATCGGAATCTGGGAAAGCGGGATGCGCAGCTCACGGTTCTTCTCGCAGGCAACGATCTGGCCGTCCTCCACATAGACGATGCGCTTTCCCTGAGCGCGATGCGCCGCCATCAGCGGATGATGGCGATCACGCGCGAAGAAGGTGACCGATCCGGGACACATGTCGGCCATCCCGGCCACCATGTTGTCCTCGGCATTCAGGACCGCGACGCCGTCCTGCGCGACATTCTGGACCACGACCCGCTTGACCACGGCCAGGTCTTCCACCGTGCTGATGTAGTTCAGCCCCAGATGATCCCCCATGCCGATGTTGGTCACGACGGCCACATTGCAGCGATCGAACGCCAGTCCCTCACGCAATATGCCGCCGCGGGCCGTCTCGAAAACCGCCGCATCGACATCTGGGTGCAGGAGCACGTTGCGCGCACTCTTGGGGCCGCTGCAATCCCCTGTGTCTATGCGCCTGCCCTGTATGTAGACGCCGTCCGAATTGGTCATGCCGACGCGCAGCCCCTGGCAGGAAAGAATATGCGCGATCAGGCGCACCGTGGTCGTCTTGCCGTTGGTGCCGGCCACCGCCACCAGCGGTATGCGGCCGTCCTCGCCGTTTGCAAACATCGAAGACACGATGAACCTTCCGACCATGCGGCCTTTGCCGAAAGAAGGCTGAAGATGCATGCGCAGACCGGGTGCGGCATTGACCTCGACGATGCCGCCACCCTGTTCCTCCAGGGGCTTCAGCACCGAGTCGCAGACGACATCCACGCCGCAGACATCGAGCCCCACCATCTGTGCCGCGGCAACCGCGCTCGCCGCAAGATCCGGGTGGACGTCCTCGGTGACATCGGTGGCGGACCCGCCCGTGCTGAGATTCGCATTGTTGCGAAGCACGACACACACCCCCTTTTTGGGAACGGAATCGACGGTATAACCCTGCACCTCGAGACGCGCGATCGCGATGCTGTCTATGTACAGCTTGGTGAGCGAGGTCGCATGCCCTTCCCCGCGCCTTGGATCCCTGTTCACCTGCTCGACGAGTTCGGCGACGGTATGCACGCCGTCCCCTATCACCATCGGGGGCTCGCGACGGGCAGCGGCGACCATCTGGTTGCCCACCACCAGCATGCGGAAATCGCTGCCGGGCATGAAGCGCTCTATCATCACATCGTCGCTGATCCTTCTTGCGGCCGCATAGGCGATCTCCAGGTGTTCGCGGGTCAGCACATTGACCGTCACCCCCTTGCCCTGGTTGCCATCCACCGGCTTCACCACGACCGGCCCCGCGATTTCGCTCATCGCCCGCCAGGCATCCTCGAGATCGGCAACCGGCCTTCCTTCCGGCACGGGCACACCCGCCGCTTCGAGCAGCTTCTTGGTCAGCTGCTTGTCCTGAGCGATCGATTCGCCTATCGCGCTGCTGCGATCGGTTTCAGCAGCCTGTATGCGACGCTGCTTGCTGCCCCATCCAAACTGCACCAGACTTCCTTCGGTCAGCCTCCGATGGGGGATGCCGCGCCGCACTGCGGCCTCGACGATCGCTGCAGTGCTGGGGCCAAGGCGCACGTCCTCATCCAGTTCGCGAAGCTGGTACAGCGCATCTGCAACATCGAACGGAATGTCCTCGGTCGCCGCTATGCAAAGCTTCTGAGCCAGCTCGAACGCGAGCCTTCCGACTGCTTCCTCGCTGTACTCGAAGACCACCTGGTACACGCCGCGGTCGACCGTGGTCGCGGTGCGGCTGAAGCTGACGGGGCACCCGGCCTGGGCCTGCAGGTTAAGAGCTGCCATCTCGAGTATGTGCGCCATCGCGATCGCCTCCGTGTGGCCTGGCACCTGCAGCATGCCGATCTCAGGAAATCGCGCGCGCAGCCTGGCTTCGAATCCGGGAATCCTCGCGATATCGCACTCCGCATCGGTACATGAAACGATCGCTTCGATGGCCGTATGCCGGCTCCACAGATTGGGACCGCGCAGCGCGCGTATACGTGACACTTCCATTAGAAAGCTTTCCTTAGATTATTTGAGCAGCACATCGGTCGTTTCGGAGTCTGCAATCCCGGCGCGTAAAAGATCGAGCTGAATTCCGAGCGACCAGGTTGCGGCGACCGCAGCCAGCATGTATTCGAGCCGGGTTTCATTGCCCGCCAGTGCTCCCGGCAGCTTGAGCAGCAAGGTTTCCTTTTCAGCGAAACAAAGCACGATGCTGCCATTGCGGACCAGCACCGCCCGACCGCCCTTTTCAAGATGGGTCTGGACCAGGGGCAATTCATCCTTTGCCGCGAAATAGATCACCTCCCCATCGCTGTACTTTGCAAGGTCTGCGACCAGCGGGTTGGCGCCATTGAGTATCGCAACGCCATCCGGAAGCACCACGTCGATCTGGGTTCTGACCACATTGCAAACCTGGTCTTCGGTCTCGATGTAGTACTCGCCGAAATGCCGGTCTGGCTCGAGATTGGTGACGATGCCGATCTGGCAGCGGTCATAGCCCAGCCCCTCGGAAAGGATCGTCTCGAGGCTGTTCTCGATCACCGCGGCATTGACGGAGCGGTTAAGCAGCACCTTCTGCGCCGATGCCCAGTTCGCGCAATCCTTCCTGTCCACGATGCGCTTGTCGAAATAAAGCCCCTCGCTGCTCGCGCAGCCAACATGAAATCCCGCGAGCTTCAAGAGGCGGGAGACGAGGCGCGCGACCTTGGACATGCCGTGCGTCCCGCAGATGCCGATCACGGGAATGCGGCCGTTCTCGTTTTGCGAAAAGAGGCTGTCGACGATCGCCCGCCCAACCGGGCGAGGCTTGCCCGAGGCAGGTTTGAGATGCATCAAGAGGCCCGGGCCCGCATTGATCTCGACGATAGCGCCGCGCTGCTCCTCTAGAGGCCGCGAAATATCGGATGCGACGAGGTCTATGCCCGCGATGTCGAGCCCTATGACGCGCGCGGCGAGTTCGGCCGTTGCCGCGACATCGGGATGCACGAGGTCGGTGACATCGAAGGCCACATTGCCGTTGCGCTGTATCAACACACGAGTGCCAGCGGGCGGCACGGATTCCGCCGTATAGCCCTGGCGATCCAGCTCGAAGCGGGCTGCTGGGTTGCTGTCCAGGTCGATCAGGTCGAGGGGAAACTCCTCCGCATCTCCGCGGCGCGGATCGCTGTTGACCTGCTCCTCGATCAGCTTCCCGACGCTTGACTTTCCGTCCGCCACCAGCCAAACGGATTCCCCCCTGACTGCCGCAGCCAACCGTCCTCCGACGACCAGCAGCCTGTGTTCGTTGCCCTGCACGAAGCGCTCGACGATGACTTCGCTTCCTTCCACTTCTGCAAGCCTGAACGCCGCCTCGACCTCTTCGCGCGTCATGAGCTCTGTCGAAACGCCGCGCCCATGATTGGCGTCGGACGGCTTGACCACGACCGGAAGCCCTATGTCCTCGGCCGCCTCCCATGCATCAGCCGGGCTTTCGACGATGCGGCCCTCAGGTACCGGAACGCCGCAGGAATGAAGCAGGGACTTAGTGAGATCCTTGTCCTTCGATATGCTCTCGGCGATCGCCCCGGTCTTGTCCGTCTCGGCAGTCCAGATGCGGTGCTGGCTCGCGCCATATCCCAGTTGCACCAGATTGCCTTCCGTCAGCCTTATGAACGGAATATCCCTGTCTGTTGCGGCATCCACGATGCACGCCGTGCTGGGCCCGAGGCAATAGGCATCGACCATCTCGTGCAACCTCGCCACCACAGGGGCGACCTCATAGGGCCTGTCATGTATCGCGCACAGCACAAGATCGCGCGCGGCATGTATCGCCTCCCGGCTCACCGCCTCGTTGCGCGAACGCACCACGACCTTGTACACCCCGCGCTTCGAGGTTTCGCGCGCCTTGCCGAATCCGCTTTGCATGCCGGCCAGATTCTGCAATTCGATCGCGACATGTTCGAGTATGTGGCCTGGCCATGTTCCATCGCGCAGCCGCTTAAGGAAGCCGCCCCGCTCGCCCACGCTGCAGCGGTGCTCTATCAGCGTGGGCAGCCATGCGGTGAGGCGCTCATAGAAACCGGGTATCGTATTGGAGGGAGAGTCTTCGAGCTCCCCGATGTCCAGCCATACCTCGAGCACGGGACGGTAGGTCCAGATATTCGGGCCGCGCAGCGGCAAAATTTTTAAAAACTCCATCAAGCTTTCCAGGTTAAGTTGTGCGGTTCCCAGCCATTAACGCAGCGCATGCGTTTTGGTTTACCCGCTTTTTTCCCCTGAAGTTTACCAGAGCGTGCGGCAAAACTGTTTGTCCATGCGTTTTATTGTAGTAATATTCGAAAAAGTGAACACCTTCTCCTCCCTGTCATCTGAAGCCCGGGACGCGCTGCGCGCCGCCGGAGAGATGCGCCTTGACGAAGGGGAGGAGATCAAGGCTCAGCTTTCGATCAACCTGGACAGCAAGCTCGATTTTTCGGACAGCCTGCTGATCGCGACCAACCGGCGTCTGCTCCACCTCATCGGGCAGGAGATCAGAGAATATCCCTATCGGCCCGGCATGGCCTTCCAGCGCCAAGATCATGGTGGCGTGGGGAGGATAGAGCTCTTCGAGGACAAGCGGCTCAGCGTGCGCTGGTTTTATACGCTCTCCTGCAATGTGCAGGCGACAGGCTTCATCAGGCAGCTCGAACAGCAGTTGAACCATTTTCTCACGGGCATCGCAATCGCCGAGGAGCTTCCCGAGCCCTGCCCGGAATGTTCGACTCCCATGGTTCACGGCGAATGCCCGACCTGCAGCGCCACCCTCAATGCGCCGCCTTCGACCTGGACGCTGTTTCGCCTCTGGCGCTTTGCCAAACCCTACCAGTGGCAGTTGCTATCGGGATTCCTGCTGATGCTGGCCTCCACCGCCGCGACCCTGGTCCCCCCTTACCTCACGATGCCGCTGATGGACAAGGTTCTGATTCCCTACCAGAACGGGAAGCCGATCGACTTCATCACGGTATCCTGGCTACTTGCAGGCCTTCTGGGCTCGGCGCTTCTTGCATGGGGGCTGGGCTGGGCCAAGACCTACATCCTGGCGCTTGTGAGCGAGAGGATAGGCGCGGATTTACGCACCGTGACCTATGAGCATCTGCTGCGCCTCTCCCTTGAATACTTCGGCGGCAAACGGACCGGGGACCTGATGTCCAGGATAGGTTCCGAGTCCGACAGGATATGCGTCTTCCTGTCACTGCACCTGCTCGACTTTGCAACGGACGTGCTGATGATCGCGATGACCTCCGTCATCCTCTTTTCCATCAACCCCTGGCTTGCGCTGGTCACGCTGCTGCCGCTCCCCTTCATCGGCTGGATGATCCACTATGTTAGGGACAGGCTGCGCACCGGCTTCGAGAAGATAGACCGCGTCTGGTCGGAGGTGAGCAACGTGCTGGCAGACACCATTCCCGGCATCCGCGTGGTCAAGGCCTTCGCCCAGGAGAAACGTGAAGCGGAGCGTTTCCGCATCGCCAACGCGCACAATCTGCAGGTCAACGACCGCATCAACAAGATCTGGTCACTCTTCACCCCCAGCGTATCGCTGCTGACCGAGATCGGCCTGCTCGTGGTCTGGGCCTTCGGCATCTGGCAGGTCTCCAGGAACCAGATCACGGTCGGCGTCCTGACCGCCTTTTTGGCCTACATCAGCCGCTTCTATTCCCGCCTGGATTCGATGAGCCGCATCGTCTCCGTGACCCAGAAAGCCGCAGCAGGCGCCAAGCGCATCTTCGACATACTCGATCACGTCTCAAGCGTGCCCGAGCCCTCGAATCCGGTTCATCTGGCAAAGATCGAGGGCAGGGTCGAATTCAAGAACGCAGGATTCCGCTACGGGAACCGTTCCGTGATCAGGAACCTCAATCTGAAAATCGAGCCCGGAGAAATGATAGGGCTGGTGGGGCACAGCGGCTCGGGCAAGAGCACGCTGGTCAACCTGATGTGCCGCTTCTACGATGTCACCGAGGGCGCGATCAGCGTCGACAACGTCAACATCCGTTCCCTGCCCATACCGGAATACCGGCGCCACATCGGCCTGGTCCTTCAGGAGCCATTCCTGTTCTTCGGCAGCATCGCGGAAAACATCGCCTACGGAAAGCCCGACGCGACGCGCGCCGAGATCATAGCCGCCGCGCGCGCCGCGCATGCGCACGAATTCATATTGCGCCTGCCCCACGGCTACGATTCCCTGGTGGGCGAGCGGGGGCACGGACTGTCCGGCGGCGAGCGCCAGCGGATCTCCATCGCAAGGGCCCTCTTGATCGACCCCATAATACTGATACTCGACGAAGCGACCGCTTCGGTTGACACCGAGACCGAGAAGGAAATCCAGAAGGCGCTGGACAACCTCGTCCAGGGCAGGACGACGATCGCGATCGCCCATCGCCTATCCACGCTCCACAAGGCGAACCGCCTCGTCGTCCTGGACAAGGGCGAGATCGTCGAGATAGGTAGCCACGAGGAACTGATCGAGAAGAACGGCGCCTATTACCGGCTCTATCAGGCCCAGGCGCGCAACGTGGACACGGAAATGGACCTGAGACGCATACCGATCGAAGGCAAGGTGAGCGCATGAGCATCCCCGACACGGAAAGAAGGCTGTCCGACCGCTCTGCGGATTTCACCCTGTCGCGCGACGAAGATGGCAAGCTCGTGCTCAATTGCAACGGCATCACTCACAGAGGCGTGGTTCCCGTGCGCGCCTTTCCCATCGCAGCGCCTGATGAATGCATCTCCCTTGTCGACCCCAATGGCCATGAGGTCGCATGGATACCTTCCCTGGAAAGCGTGCCGTCGGACTTCCGCTCCATGATCCTGGAAGACCTTTCGTACCGGGAATTCACCCCCGAAATACGCCGCATCGCCAGCGTCTCGAGCTTTGCCACCCCGAGCACCTGGCAGGTGGTGACGGACAGGGGGAATGCCGAACTCTTGCTGAAAGCCGAAGACCACATCCGCCGGCTCTCCCACACCGCACTGCTGATCACGGACGGCCATGGCGTCTCCTTCCTGCTTCGCGACATCGAAGCGCTGGACCCGCACAGCCGCAGGCTGCTCGACAGATTCCTTTAAGCGGAGTCGACAAAGCCGGATTTTTGCGCCAGAATGGTTAGCATACTAACCATTAGCATGAAAACTTTAATGAAGACGCTGAACGAAAGGTTCGCAGAATCGATGTTTCTGACCACGCATGCATGGCGCATCGCGCTGGACCGCCAGCTTAGGCCGCGCGGATTCACCCTCTCCCGCTGGACATTGCTCCTGCATCTTTCGCGCAACGACGGATGCACGCACAAGGAACTCGCGCAAAGCATGGGGATAGAGGCTGCGACGCTGGTCAGGCTGGTCGATCACATGGAAAAGGAAGGTCTGCTCAAGCGCAGCGGCAGCAGGACAGACCGCAGGGTCAAGCACCTGCACCTCTCGGATGCCGGCCTTTCAAGCGTCGAGGAGATACGCGCATGCGCCACCGATCTTCGCAACAGGCTGCTGTCCGGCTTGAGCCACGAAGAGATTGAAAACGCGCTGCATGTGATGAACGCGATCCGCGAAAAACTCGGGGGAATCCCATGAAGGCCGCCAATGCAAAATTCCTGGTGCTGGCGCTGCTTCTGGCTCTCGTGCTCGGATGGCTGGCCTATCGGCACTACCACGAAATAGAGCGCAGCACCGAAAACGCCTATATAGGCGCTGATGTGGTGAACGTGGCACCCCAGGTGTCGGGAAGAGTGGTCAGGGTGCATGTTCTGGAAAACCAGTTCGTGAAGAAGGGCGATCCGCTCTTCGACATAGACCCCGAGCCATACAGGATCGCGCTTGAGCATGCAAAGGCGGATCTTGCCGAGGCGTATCAGAATGCGCGTCGCGACAGCGCGGACATCGCGCTTGCAAAGGCCGGCATCGCAAAAACCGAGAGCGACCTTGCGAATGCCAGGAGCATCGAGGCGCGCGACAGCCAGCTTGTCGCCAAGCATTTTCTTTCCCAGCAGGCCCTGGACGACGCGAAAACGCGCGTGAAGACCCTCGAAGCCGCGCTGAACGAGGCGCGAGCCAAGCTGCAGGGCGCGCATTCCGCACCCTGGAACACTGCGGATCGCGGCGACTACATGAAGGCTCGTGCAGCGCTCGACCAGGCAGCCCTCGATCTCTCGCGCACCCACGTCATTGCAGAGCATGACGGGCAGATCAGCAATCTCACGCTCACCGCAGGCTCCACGGTCGCCACGGGCGTCCCGCTTTTCGCCCTGATCGACAAGAACAGCTATTATGTGGATGCGAACTTCAAGGAGACCGAGTTGCCCGGGATAAGAGCCGGACAGAAGGTCGACATCGATTTCGACATGTATCCGGGCGAGCATTTCAAGGGCACCGTGGAAAGCATAGGCGGAAGCACGGGCACCGCATTCTCCCTGCTGCCGCCCCAGAACGCGACGGGAAACTGGGTCAAGATCACGCAGCGGATTCCCGTGCGCATCAGGCTTGACAGCATGGACCGCGCGCTTCGCATCGGGGCGACCGCGACCGTGACCGTGCACCTTGAGTGATGGAGGCCAAGCGGATACTGATCAGCGTGGCGGTGATGGCGGCGACCATCATGCAGGTGCTCGACACCACCATCGTGAATGTCGCCCTGCCCAACATGGCAGGAGAGCTCGATGCAACACCGGACAACATCAGCTGGGTGCTGACCTCCTACCTGATCGCCTCGGCGATCCTGATGCCGCTGACGGGGTATCTGACGGACCGCATGGGGCTGCGCCGCTATCTCCTGATCAGCATCGCAGGATTCGTCATCACATCCGCACTCTGCGGCATGGCCGAATCGCTCTTCCAAATGGTGCTGTTCCGCTTTCTTCAGGGCCTGTTCGGCGCATCCCTCGTTCCCCTTTCCCAGTCCGTAATGCTGCAGGTGTTTCCCGGCGAGCAGCGCGGCAAGGCGATGGCGATCTGGAGCATGGGGGTGATGGTCGCGCCGATACTGGGACCTACGCTCGGCGGCTGGCTCACCGAATCGGTCAGCTGGCGCTGGAATTTCTACATCAACCTTCCCGTCGGCATCCTCTCCTTCCTGCTCTCGATACGCCATGTCCCCAACACCGAAATCCGGGAGAGACGCATGGACTGGCTGGGGTTTTCCTCGCTCGCGATCGCCATTGGCGCGCTCCAGCTCGTGCTGGACCGGGGCAACCAGGACGACTGGTTCAGCTCCAGGATGCTGACCATTGCCGCAATCCTGGGCACGCTCTCCATCGTCTTCTTCTTCGTGTACACGCTGACCGGAAAGCACCATCCTCTGTTCGATCTCAGGATCTTCAAGGACAGGAATTTTCTGTTCGCAAGCCTCATCATGACGACGATAGGCATAGGCTTCTTCGGCGGCATGCTCTTGAATTCGATCTTCCTCCAGGAGTTCCTGAACTATCCGACCTTCGAGGCCGGACTATACATGGCGCCCAGGGGCGTCGCATCCTTCCTCGTGATGATCATAGTCGGCAAGTATTCGGGAAAAATATCCCCCCGCATCTTCATCTTCACAGGCATAGTCGCCAGCATTTTCGGAAACTACCTGATGACGAGATTCACCGGGGAGATCACGGCCCACGACCTGATCCTGCCGATGATGCTTCAGGGCCTTGGCATGGGGCTGATCTTCGTGCCGATCTCGACACTTGCCTTCACGACGCTGCCCAAGACCATCGCCGCCGAGGCGGCCGGCATCTACAGCCTGATCCGCGCGCTGGGCTCGGCGATAGGCATCTCGATACTCACCACCTTCTATTCGCGCGAGGCAGAAAAGGCCTGGAGCCAGCTGCGGGGAAACGTCAACATCTACAGCGATGCGCTGCACGCCTATCTGGCGCCTCTGCATTTCGGCATCGAGACCCATCAGGGCATGGCGATCGCGGCCAACGCCGTGTTCCACGAGGCGCAGAACATCGGCTTCATCGCCGGCTTCTGGTTTGCGACGATCAATTTCATCTTCATGCTGCCCCTGCTCTTCCTCGTGAAGAAGACGCAGGCAGGCATAGAACGGGCGATGCAGGCGAGCCCGGAATAGAAATCAAGTGTCCAGGAAATCGTCGCGCTCCTGGGATTTTCCATTCTGCGGTCCGCCCCCCTTCTTGCCGAGGAAGACCAGCTGCAAGGCGGGAGCCACGACCAGAAGCATCACGGGACCTAGCAGCATGCCGCCCACGACCACGGTGGCCAACGGCCTCTGAACCTGGCTTCCTATCCCGGTCGACACTGCCGCGGGCAAAAGGCCTATGCAGGCCGAAAGCGCGGTCATCAGCATGGGACGCATGCGCTGCTCGGCCGCCCTGAACATCGCATCCAGGGGTTTCACACCGAGCTCTGTGAGCTGGTTGAAGAAGGTGATCACGAGGATGCCGTTCATCACGGAGACGCCAAACAGCGAAACGAAACCGATGGCCGCGGATATGCTGAAATCCAGTCCCGTCACGTAGAGGGCGATGATGCCCCCGGCGATCGAGAAGGGGATGGAGGAAAGCACGAGCAGGCTGTCACGCAGGGAATTGAAAAGGGCATAAAGCAGCGCCAGAATCAGGATGATCGCGACGGGCACGACGATTTCCAGACGCTTCTTGGCCTGCTGCAGCTCCTCGAATTCTCCGGCCCACTCTATCCGGTACCCCTGTGGCAGCTTCACGTTTGCGGCGATCCTCTTCTGCGCTTCTGCAACGGTGCTTCCAAGATCGCGGCCGCGCACGCTGAACTTGATCGGGATGAAGCGCTGGTTGCGCTCGTGATAGATGTAGGAAGCGCCGGTTTTCAGGGATATCGTCGCGAGCTCGCCGAGCGGGATGTATGCGTTTGCGCCGGCCGGGGTCTGGTATCCCACCTTGATGTTGCGGATCGCGTCCATGTTGTTACGGTATTCAGGCGCAAGGCGGACGGTCAGCGCGAATTGCCTGTCCCCTTCCATCACCGTGGTCGCCTGGGTCCCGCCGAGTGCGGCCTGCACGACCGCATTCACATCCCCTGTATTGAGCCCGTATCTGGCCGCCTTTTCCCGATCCACGACGATGTTGAGGTTGGGCTGTCCAAGCACCCAGAACACGCCGAGGTCGGAAACGCCATTGATCTGCGCCATCTCCTTCTGCACCTCCTTGGCCAAGCGCTCCAGGGTCAAAAGATCGGGCCCTATGATCTTGACCGAGTTCGCCCCTTTCACGCCGGACAGCCCTTCCTCGATGTTGTCCTGTATGTACTGGGAGAAGTTGAACTCGATCCCGGTGAATTCGTTGGACAGCTCCTGCTGCAATTCCGCGACCAGCTTCTCCTTGGTCATGCCCTTGGGCCAGTCCTCGAAGGGCTTCAATGGCACGAAGAATTCCGCGTTGCCGAAGCTCGATGCATCGCTGCCGTTATCAGGCCTGCCATGCTGGGACACGACAGTCACGACCTCCGGATGCTTCTCGATGATCTGCCGGATCCTCGTGACCGTCGGCATTCCGGCCTCGAGGGAGATGGTCGGGGGAAGCGAGGCGCGTATCCAGAGGTTTCCCTCTTCGAGTGCGGGAAGAAACTCGGTGCCCACCCTCGTGAACAATAGCAGCGACAGGGCCAGGAATGCAGCGCCTATCGCGACCGTCCTCCTCTGGTTGGCCAGGGCCCATGTGAGCACGGGCGTGTACCAGTCCCTGAGCTTCTTCACAAGGATGGTTTCGACTTCCTTTGCGTGCCTGGGCAAAAGATATGAAGACAGAACCGGCGTGATCGTGAAAGTGGCGAGCAGGGCACCGGCCAGCGCATAGCCATAGGTCCTCGCCATCGGCCCGAAGATCTGCCCCTCCACCCCTTCCATCGTGAACAGCGGCAGGAAGGCCGCGACCGTGATGATGGTCGAAAAAAGGATGGCCTTGTCGATCTGCATCGCGCTGATGAAGATCATCCTCAGGCGATTGTTCCAGCTGTTCCCCGCGGTCAGATCCTTGTCCTTGGTCGTCGCGTGATATTCGAGGATGGAGCGGCGCTCGTCCGAATGCAGCTGGAAATTGCGGAATATGTTTTCGACCATGATCACCGCCGAATCCACGATGATGCCGAAGTCGACCGCGCCAAGCGAGAGCAGGTTTGCCGACTCCCCGCTCAGCACCAGCAGGATGATGCTGAAGAATAGCGCGAAGGGAATGTTGGCACCCACGATGATCGCGCTCCTGAGATCGCCCAGGAACACCCACTGGATCAGGAACACCAGAAGGCAGCCGAATATCAGGCTGTGCAGGACGGTATGCGTCGTCACCGCGACCAGCGCTGACCTGTCGTAGATGGGAACCACCCTGACCCCGGGCGGCAGCGTGCCGTCCTTGTTGATCCTGTCTATCTCGTCCTTGATGCGCTTGACCACGTCGTTGGTGTGCAGTGTCCGGTTCATCACGACGATGCCCTCGACCACGTCGTCCTCGTCATCCCTCCCCGCCTTGCTTAGCCTCGGGACATTGCCCACGCTGACCTTCGCGACATCCTTCACGAGAACCGGCGTTCCATTGGACTGCGACAAGACGATGTTCTGGATATCGTCTATGCGGTTTCCCTTGGCCAGATCGAGCGCCCCCCCGTCGTCGATCAGGCCGAGGCCCCTTATGTTGACCGACTGCTGGCCGAAGCTGATGGTCCTGCCGCCGACATTGACGTTCGCGTTGCCGATCGCGTTGATGATCTGCGGCAGCGTGATGTTGTAGGCATCCAGCTTGTGCAGATCCGCTTCGACTTCGAACTCCTTGGTGGTTCCTCCCCAGCTGTTCACCTGAACGACGCCCGGGACGGTCAGCAACCGGCGCTGCAATATCCAGTCCTGTATCGTTCGCAGATTGGTCAGGCTGTAGCCCGGAGGACCGACAACCTGGTAGCGGTACACTTCCCCCACGAGGCTGGAGGCCTGGATCTGCGGCTGGACGTTGTTGGGCAGCGAGACATTCTGCTGCAGACTCAGCGCAGCCTGGGTATAGGCGGAATAGAAATCGACCCCGTACTTGAAGGTCACGCGCACGAAAGACAGGCCATAGAATGACGTGGAACGGATGTTGTCCACTCCGGGCGTGGCGGCAAGCCCGACTTCCATCGGCACCGTGTAATAGCGCTCCATCTCCTCCGCAGACTGTCCCGCTGCCTGCGCCGTGATTTCCAGTATCACGGGTGCCGGATTCGGATAGGCCTCGATGTTGAGCTTAAGGTATGCGACGATGCCGCCGCCTATGAATACCAGCAGGCAAAGCAGGACGATGGGTCTGCGGCTCAGCGCAAAGGAAAGGATGTGTTTGAGCATCTCTTGTCAGCCGCCTCTTAACGCGCTTCGGTGGTCAGGGTATTGCTCAGGAAGATCGCCCCTTCCGTTGCGACGAGTTCGCCAGGCCGCAATCCGTCGGTGATCTGGAGCCATCCGCCCTCCTGCTGCCCTACCTTCACGGTTCGCTTGCTGAAGTGATGGTTATCCCTGGTCACCCATACGCTCATCGTGCCATCGCTCTCCCTCGTCACGCTGTCCAAAGGCACGCCGGGATACTTCGACTCCTTGCCCAGATGGATGCTGAAGGTCGCGAACATTCCCGCCTTGAATTCGTGATTCGGATCCTTCACATCCGATCTCACCTGCACCCTGTGGGTATTGGGATCCACCGCGGCGCCTATGTTGCTGATCTTGCCCTTGAACACGCGCCCCGGAAATGCCATGACCCTGACATCGACCTCCTGCCCGGGGCTGATCAGCGGTATGTCGCTTTCCGCAACATTGGCGACCATCCACATGCTGGACAAGTCTGATACTGCAAAGGGGGCGGGCGGATTTCCCGGCTGCACGACCAGGCCCACTGCGGCACTGCGCGCGGTCACGCGGCCCTTGATCGGGCTTTTGACTGTGTAGACGGGATTCGCAGAACGGGTTTCGATGATGCGGTTTATCTCGGCATCCTTGAGATCGAAGATGCGCAGGGCGTTCCTGGCCGCATTGAATGCGCCCTCCGCCGTCTGCTGGTCGGAGACGGCCTGCTGATAATCCTTCTGCGATATCCCCTGGACCGGAAGCAGTTGCTTTGCGCGCTCAAGCGCATGGGAAGTCAGGTCCCTGACGCCGGCTGCGGAGATCAGCGCGGATTCCGCCGCAACGAGATCGGGACTGTTGATCGCAAAAAGCGGGGTCCCCTTCTCGACGTCATCACCGGCCTTTGCAAAAACCTCGATGATCTTCCCCTGGTATGGAGAATAGACCTGGACCGTCTTCTCGTCGTTGAATGCGATATTGCCCACCGCTTCGCGGTCTGTCACGAAAGTGCGCTCTGCAACACTTGCAACCTTCACGGACTTCAGCTGCATATCCGTCAGATCGATTCCCTCCTTCGGCGTTCTTTCCTGATGGGGAGGCTCGCCCGCATGTCCCATCAACACCAGTCCGGCCAGCGCGATGACGCCGACCATAGAGGCTGCCAACTTCAAATTCTTCATTGCATTTCTCCCGTGCCGCCTTTGCTTGCCGCATCGGCCATCTTGTCGCGATTCCACCAGCCTCCTCCAAGCGCCTGATAGAGGGCCGCCGTATCCCCGAAGCGGTTGGTCTCGGCCTGTATCAGCGCGATGACCGACTGCTGGTAGTTCTGCTCGGAAGCCAGAAGCTGCTGGTAATTCACATATCCCGTCTCGTACTGCTTCTTCGTGAGATCCCGGGTCAGCCGCATCGCGCGCTCCGATCTTGCCGCAGCAGCGAGGGACTTTGCATCGTACTGTATTGCATAGAGGGTGTCGGCCACATTCTGTATCGCGGTGATCACCGTGCTGCGGTATTGCGCCCCCGCCTGGACCAGCGCCTGCTGCGCGGCTTTTGATCTCGCCTTCAGCGTGCCGCCGTCGAAGATGGTCTGGCCCACATCGGCCGCGAGGTTGAAGAACCCGCCTCCCGTCTTGAACATCATGCCCAGGGTGTCCGCATTGCCGCCCCATGCGCCGGTTATCGCGAACTGGGGTAGCCTGTTTGCAATCGCAACGCCGTACTGCGCACTGGCTGCATGCATCTGTTCTTCCGCCATGCGCACGTCGGGACGCTGTTCTACAAGTTTCGACGGAAGGCTCAAGGGAAGGTCTTGCGGCAGATGCAGGGAGGAAAGCGTGAAGGTCTCGGGAACGTCCTGATCCGCACGGTTTCCCGCCAATGCGCGGATCAGATCCCTCGTCTGGTCCAGCTGCTTCGACAAGGAGATGAGGGACTGCTCAGCCTGCGCAAGCGCTGACTCCTGGGATGCGACATCCAGCGCCGAGACTGCGCCCAGCTCCTGTTGCCTTTTCATGATCGCAAGCGCATCCCTGTTCGATCCGACCATGCTTTCGGTGGCCGCGATCTCAGCGCGCAGTGAAGCCTCCTGGAGCGCTGCGGCCACGATGTTGGAAGCCAGCGTGATGTAGGTCGCCTCAAGCTGGTAGCGCTGGTAATCCGCCTCCGCGACCAGCGACTCGACCTGCCTTCTGTTCGCGCCGAACACGTCCGGCACATAGCCCACATTCACCTGGGCAGTATAGAAGTTGTAGTAGACAGGGGCGTTGAAGGGAGGAGGCCCGCCGGGATTAGAGTAGGTCTGTATGATGTCGCCATTTCCCTGGACACCCGGGGAATTTCCGCCCATGTTGCCGGCAAGCTTGGTGCGCGAAGGCGTGAAGCCGACTCCGATGTTCGGATAGAAATATCCCCTCTGCGCGTTGACATACTCCTGCGCCTGCCGCAATGCGGCCTGGGCCGACTCTATCGTTGGGTTGGCCTTGAAGGCCTGCCCGATCAGTGAGTTCAACGCGGGCGACTTGAACAGCGTCCACCAGTCGAAGGGGATGTCCCTGGAGGGATCGAATGTCTGCGCGGTTCCCGCATCGGCATCGGCTTTCACGGTTTCAGTGGGCAAGGCCTTGGGCGCATAGCTCTTGGCATCCGGCGGCTCGGGACGCTTGAAATCCGGCCCTGCCGCGCAGCCGCAGAGCAGGACTGCCAGCATTGCCGTGCGGGAAAATGCCGCACCTGCCTTCAGGTTGACCATAAAAATCCTCTAAATCGCGGCATGCGCCTGCCGCCGTTCAAAAATCCATACATGTTCCCCACGCGAGGTTACAGTTTCTTTAAGACTGCAGCACGCGCGCAATTCGGCTACCATTGCCGCTTCAAGGCCGGCGCATGTTGCACCGGTTTTCTGACATGAAACTGACAGCATGCGAATACTGATCGTTGAAGACGACGGGACCCTGGGCAGCGCGATGGCCCAGTCGCTGATAAATGGCGGCTATGCCTGCGACGTGGTCGACAAGGTCGCCCATGCGCTGCACGCCTTGTCAGTCGAGAACTTCGATGCGATCGTGCTGGATCTGGGCCTGCCCGACGGGGATGGCTACGAGGTCGTGCGCCATCTGAGGCAACGAGGAAAGCTCATCCCCGTGCTGATCCTGACTGCGCGCGACGCGGTGGAAGACCGCGTCCAGGGGCTGGACCTGGGTGCGGATGACTATTTGGTCAAGCCCGTCGCGATGCCGGAACTGCACGCAAGGCTGCGCGCGCTGATAAGGCGCACGACCGGCATAGGCACGCCCCGCTTCAGGATAGGCGGGCTCGAATTGGACACCGTAGGCAAGCAGGCCTATCTCGAAGACAAGAGTCTGGATCTTTCCAGCCGGGAATGGTCTGTGCTGGAATATCTCGCCACCCATTCCCGGCGCATCATCTCGAAGGAGCAGCTGATCCAGGCCACGGCGGGATGGGATCAGGATCTCAGTGCAAATGCGATAGAGGCCTATGTGCACCGGATACGCGGCAAGATAGAAGGATCGGGAATCGTCATCCGCACGGTGCGCGGCCTAGGCTACATGCTCGAGGAGAACGGCTGATGAGTCGCATCTACACCCTGAGAAGAAGGCTGTTCAGGCAGCTCGGCTGGCCGCTGATCGCGATCCTGATCCTGGGCGGAATCTTCGCCTACCTTTTCGCATTGCATGCCGCGATGTCCGCATATGACCTGGGCCTTCTCAACGACGCGCTGGACTTATCCCAGCAGGTGGAAATGCAGGATGGGCGGTTTGCCATCGATCTGCCCAAAGCCGCAGAGCAGATGCTGCAGGCGAACAACCAGGACCGCGAGTCCTATGCGGCATGGGACGAGGACGGGAAGGTATTCTCGGGCAATCCGAAGCTGCTGAGGCTGCACGACATTCATGCCAGCGCCGAACATCGCTTCGACGACCTGGTCCTGGACGGCGAGATGAACAGGGCCGTGATTCTCAGGCAGCGCATGCAGGACAGGACCTACTACATCGCGGTCTCGCAAACCATGCGGGGCAGGAATCTCCTGACCGACCGGACCTTCGCCGAGATACTGTTTCCCGAGGCACTGCTTGCCTTGGTCTCGATCGGGGTCATCCTCTGGGGGGTGCGGCGCGGCCTCACGCCTGTCGAAACGCTGCGAGACGAGATCGTGAGCCGTTCGTCGAACGACCTCCGCCCCATCGATGAGGCGTCCGCCCCGGCAGAGCTGACGCCCATCATACATGGCATCAATGAGCTGTTCGGCCACCTGACCAGTGCTTTCGCAAGCCATCGCCGCTTCATCGCGGATGCAGCCCATCAGCTCAGAACCCCGCTTGCCTCCTTGAGCAGCCAGATCGAAGTCGGCCTGCAAAAGACACCGGCCGACATGGAAAAATTCCTGCGCCAGCTCCTTGCAACCACCCAGCGCACGACCCATCTCTCGAACCAGCTTCTGTCGCTTGCAAGGCTCGAGCACACCGAGACTGCGATGCACGAAGTCGTCACGGTCGACCTGCGCCAGATCTTTCTCGAGACATCCTCCGATTTCGTATCCCTTGCCGCGAGGAAAAACGTGGAGATCAATTTCGACTTGCAGCCTTCCAGGGTCCAGGGCAGCCCGCTGATGCTGCGCGAACTCGTATCCAACCTGCTGGACAATGTGGTGCGCTACACGCCGGCAAACGGCAAGGCTGAAGTCTCCCTGAAAGAGGACCGGGGAACCATACTTCTCGTGATGCAAAACGACGGGCCCATGATATCCACCGAAGAACTCGCAAAACTCGGAACACCCTTCCACCGCCCTCCTTCGAGCGAGTCGGACGGCTGCGGCCTGGGGCTTGCCATCGTGAAGGAGATCGCCCGCATACACGGCGCGGATGTATTTTTCGGCAAAGGCCTGGATGGCGGAGGATTGCAGGTCCGGGTCCTGTTCCGGTCATTCGGAAAGCAGGCAAATCATCAGAACTGATAGAGCGCCTCCATCGCATAGGTCATCTGGGTGCTCTTTCCAGCGCCATCCGCATTCAGGAAATAATCCCCGCTCGACCTGTCCTGGCGGATCTCGGCTCTGAGCTCCGTATTCCTGACCGGCACAAAACCGAGCGTCAGGGTATTCGACATCAGCCTTTGTGAAATGCCGGAACGGAACCCCTGAGGATCATCGAAATTCTCGTTGCGGTAGGCAACTCGCCATTGATCGTCGATGCGGTAATTCGCATAGAGCGCGAGCGCATGCCATTTTGCATTCACCGTGGTATTGGCCGGAAGGATCTGCCCGTTCAGGATGTTGCTGCCCTGCAGCGTCCCGCTCCCTGTGAGCAGCGCATCGTCCTGCCTGGCATTGGCATAATCTGCCACCAGCGTAAGCCTTGAAGTCGCGTTGACGGTGCCTATCATGTCCAGATAGCTGCCCGTTCCGGGCATGGCGGACATCATCCCCTTGCCGCGATAGTAACTCGTATTAAGGGAGAACATGCTGTCAGGCGCCACATCGATCGCAAATTCTCCGGTCTTTCCGCCCGTCCCCGAGCTCACTTGATCGAAACCATTGTTGACGCCCGCAACCAAAGTGACCATGCCGTTCACGGCATAGGTCGCACGCACTCCGGTGTGCGTGTACGGGCCCCATCCGAACATCCATGAATGGGTGTAATTGAAGTTGGACGGGCTGGTGATGAGTTCCTCTCCCGCAAGCGTTGCGAATTTCCCCGCGATCACGGTCAGTCCGCCCTGCGCATAGCTGCCATAGGCCTGGGTCAGATCGGCATTGTGAGAGCCGTCGTTGACCGAGCCCGGCGCGCCAAAGCCCATCGAAGCAATGGTTGCCGCATCCTGCCCTGCGGTCATGTTCACATATCCGCCGAATCCCTCCTTAGGCTGCCTGGCGAGGATCAGTGCGAACTGTTGCATGTTGAATGCACTGTAGTTCCTGCCCTGCGTTGCACCCGCCGCATCGAATATATGGGTGTTTCCTGCCGCCCCGCCGACGACAGGTCCCGCTGCCGAATTGACAAACAGCCCGGTGCTGTTGATGTCGCTGTATGCCGCATCGACATATCCCGTCAGGGAAATTCCCGAAGCATCGAGTGCCTGGGACAATGTTTGGAATGGAGCGCCATTTGAAGCATAGTCTGCCATGGCAGGAAACGATATGAAGCAGGAAAGCGTGAATAAGCAGGTCAATTTTTTCAAAATAAAATTCCTTCTGGGTTTCAGCATCACAGATTCGGGTCCGGCACATTGACCAGAATCCCTGGAAAAAGTGCGCCCGAACTTGAATGCGGCAAGCGGAATTGAGATAATTGCCAAAGGCAGCCGGCTCTTTAAGCCTCCCATCGCGGCCAGGTCCTGAAAGACTCCCGCACGAATTCCTTTACAAGTTAGCGATTTCTTCCCCATACAATTCCGCTCCGGCCTGGCGAAGCTGGAGCTCGCAAAATCCAGGGTTCATTCATGTCTCAGGTAACACGGTATCTCACATTCTGGGCAATGGCGACTGCATTGATGTTTGCCGTCGTCGTAGCCAGCCTTGCAGTCTATGTCGACATGGAAATGCATGCCGACCATGCGCAACGCCAACGGTACGACTCATTGCTGCTGGCGAACGAGCTCTGGCATTCATCGGAAAGCCTAACCAAAATGGCGCGCAGCTACCTAGTCACCGGAGACCCCCGCTACAAGAAGCTCTTCCATGAAATTCTCGACATAAGGGATGGCAGAAAGCCCTGGACCCGGAACAGCCTGTATGCATGGGACCTTGCGGTGTATGGTGACAAATTGCAGCAAGACCAGAATGTCCAGGCGGTGCCGCTGCTCGAACTGGTGCAGAAGGCCGCATTCGATGAGAACGAGACCCGCCTGCTCGAGATTGCCAAGAAAAATTCCGACGAGCTTGCCAGAACGGAACTGGAAGCCATGCGGCTTTTCGACAGCGCAGGCCCCAGTGCGCCAGAAATCCGCCAGAAGGCGCTGGACATGCTGTTAAGTCCGGCCTACAACCAGGCCAAGCTTGCGATATTGCAACCGATCAGCCAGTTCAACAGCTCCATGGATGCCCGCACTGCTGCCGCCGTGAAACACTCGCTGGACATGGCCTTCCTGTTCCGGCTGATCTTTGTCGTCGTCGGACTCATCTGGCTATACATGCTATGGCGCAGCTACCAGTCTTTGCGCAGCCTGCTCGGCGCCTCTCCCGCGGTGGTCCACGAGCAAATTTCACGTCTCGGCAGGGGGGATTTCACCCATCCTCCGCAACAGGTGAATGCCGATGACAACACGGTCATTGCCTGGATCTGCCAGACCCGCAGGAAACTCAATGAAATGAGCCAGGCTCAAGCCCGGGTCGAACAGCAGATCAGGAAGCGCTCGGAAGAGCTGGAAAGGAGCGAGGCGCATCTCAAATCCATCATCGATCTCTCCCCCGTTCCCAAGATGCTCTTCGACTCCCGGGGCAAGATCACGGGCATGAATGCAGCGTTCACGCGCTGCTTCGGCTATACGCCGGAAGACCTGCCGACGCTTGATGCATGGCAGTCCAGGGCCTATCCTGACCCGGCCTATCGCAAATGGGTCATGGAAACATGTCAAAAGCATCATGCCGCATCCATGCGCAATGACGACCCGTTCCAGCCGATCGAATTCCGGATAGTCTCAAAGGACGGCAGCATCAGGACCGCGATAACCGAAGCCGTTTCGATTGCCCATAAGACAGATGGGAACATCACGCTTGCCGTATTCCACGACATCACCGATCTCAGAAATACCGAGTTGCAGCTGCGCGAAGCCAAGGAGCGTCTCGAGGCGGCCGCTTCCGCCGGGATCGTGGGGATATGGGACTGGGATGTCGTGAACAACAGACTCGTCTGGGACAAGGTCATGTACCAGCTTTACGGCACGCGAGAAGAGGATTTCGGCGGCGCCTACGAAGCATGGTCAAGCGCGCTGCATCCAGAAGACAGGGAATTTGCCGAACGCGAGATACAGGCAGCCCTCAAGGGCGAACGGGAATACACCCCGGAATTTCGCGTCATATGGCCTGATGGGTCAGTCCACTATCTCAAGGCCATGTCGCATACGACATTCGATCCCGATGGCAAACCGCTGCGCATCGTCGGAGTGAATTACGATCTGACAGAGCAGAAGCATATCCAGCAGGAACTCGACAAGATGGCCTTCTACGACAGGCTCACCAATCTGCCCAACCGCAGGCTGTTTGAAGACCGGCTGCATCAGGCGATTGCATTGGCGCAACGCGAGCAGCGCAAGGTGTCTTTGCTCTTCATCGACCTTGATAAGGAAACGCCGAATAAGTATGCGCATGGCGCAACACATTCTCTGGCGTGACTGAATTTTCGAATATTTGATCAATTTTCATCGATTACCTTGCCTCTGTGAGGCTCGAATGGGGATTTATCCCCT
>JAJZTF010000027.1 GCA_021821945.1 Pseudomonadota bacterium | reverse complement strand
CGGCACGCAGTCGCTTTTTTGTTGCTTCGTCCAATCGTTTTGCCATGCAATCCTCCTCCAAGAACATCTTGGAGACTATAACGCACGGCAAAAGATTTGGTTGTCATGATTTATGGAAATATCAATAATCAATAAATTTGGGGAAGAGCCAATATACAAATTATTAAATGGGTAGTATTGGGTTTCGTATGTCGCTGGTGCGGCTCAATTCCAGAGTCTATGGCGCAAAGGTCGGATTTGCATTGCCCGATAAACTGGGTGATGTCTATTTCGCATATGACAAAGTCCCTTATGACAGGCAAGCCGGAATATCCAACGGAAACCTTCTTTCTCCCTATACCCAGGTCTACAACACCGATCCTCTTTACACCACGGTGATGAACTACGGCCTCGTGTCAGCCCGCGGAGCGGGACATGCCTGGCTTTTGGGGGCAACTTTGAAGCCGATGCCAGATCTGGATGTCCTGCCAACCCTTTCGCGCTACAACACGGCGCCCTATGTCGCAAACGTCAACGCCTTCATGCTGGATGTGGCCTATCACCTTTTCGGGCGCTTCAAGGGACTGACCTTAAGAGACAGGCTGGGCATAGAGCACGGGCTTCCAGTTTGGGGAAACACCTATGTCGACAACCGGGTCATGCTGCAATATGCCTTTTGAAGATTTGAAAGGCAACAGCTCACCGCCGGTTATTGCCGGGCACACCAGCGCACATCATCCGATATAGTTCAGGACGACATGTTCAACCCCTGCATGAAGAAAGCTCGAGACCTCGCGCATGCCCATCTTCCTGTGTGCCCGAAGCGAAGGTTCGTTGTCGCTTCGGATGAACAGGATGCCTTCACGGCCGGGATGCAGGCGCTTCAGCATTGCAAACATGGCCTGCGCAATTCCCCTGCCGCGCTCGTTCCTTGCAACGCATATCGGTCCGTAAGCATAGGCGTTTTCCGTACGCATCGGATATGCATCGAGCATCGCCTGCAATATGGGAACATCGGCGCACATTGCGCTGCACAACAGGAACCCGACCACTTCGCCTTCCTTTCTGGCGACAATCTGCGGAAGCTCTTCCATCATCTTCAGCAGGCGGGCTCGCGGGAGGAAGGCGGAGAGGCTACCGCCGTTCGATATCTGGTTCATGGCCTGCAGGGCAACGATACCATCCAGGTCGCGCCAGGAGGCGATGCCTATCTCGACGTTCACTTCAGCGTGGCCATGTCGATCACGAAGCGGTATTTCACGTCGCTTTTCAGCATGCGCTCGTATGCGGTATTGATATAGTCCATCGGTATGGTCTCGATGTCCGAGACGATGTTGTGCCTTGCGCAGAAGTCGAGCATCTCCTGCGTCTCGCGTATTCCACCGATCAGGGATCCTGCAAGCTGCCTCCTCTTGAGTATCAGATTGAAGACATTGGGCGAAGGATGGGGCTCTGCAGGCGCACCCACCAGCGTCATCGTGCCATCCCGCTTCAGGAGATTCAGATAGGCGTCAAGATCGTGGGGCGCTGCAACCGTGTTCAGGATGAAGTCGAGCTGATTGGCATGCCTTGCCATCTCCGCCGGATTCTTCGATACGCACACTTCATGCGCACCCAGTCGCTTTCCGTCCCCGACCTTGGACTCTGATGTGGTGAACAGCGTGACATGCGCGCCCATCGCCGCAGCGATCTTCACGCCCATGTGGCCCAGCCCGCCCAACCCCACGATCCCCACGCGCTTTCCCGGACCGGCATTCCAGTGGCGAAGCGGGGAATAGGTCGTGATGCCGGCGCAAAGAAGCGGCGCGACGCTCGCGAGATCCTTCTCCTGATGGCCGATCCTGAGGACGAACGACTCCTTCACCACGATCCATTGCGAATATCCGCCATGGGTGTTTTCACCGCCGAACATCGGCCCGTTGTAGGTTCCGGTGAAGCCGTTTTCGCAATACTGCTCCTCCCCCTCGCCACATGAAATGCAATGACCGCAGCTGTCGACCATGCATCCGACACCGGCAAGGTCGCCGACCTTGAACTTCCGAACCGCGCTTCCCACCGCCTTCACCCTGCCTACGATCTCGTGTCCGGGAACCGAAGGGTAGATCGTGTTCTTCCATTCATTCCTCGCCGTGTGAAGGTCAGAGTGGCATACGCCGCAGTACAGAATCTCGATCTGCACGTCATCAGGCCCCGGGTCGCGCCTTTTGATCTCGTAGGGACCGAGTTGGCTCTTTTCATCCATCGCTGCATAGGCTTTCGAACTGATCATTTCATTCTCCTTTCTTTCCGTATCGATGTGAAAATCTGGGCATGTTCAATCGGCTGAAATTTGACTCATCCATACCGGTCGGTATATATTATACACATGAAATCAAGACAGGCAGATCAATCGCGCAGCACCCTGCTGCAGGCGGCCTTCTGCGAGATACACCGCAAAGGCTACCAGGCGGCAAGCATCGCAGACATCCTGCAGGACACGGGATTGACCAAGGGTGCGCTCTATCATCACTTCCCGACCAAGCAGTCCCTGGGGCTTGCGGTGGTCGAGGAAGTCATAGGCGAAAACCTCGCAAAGCTGCTTTTCGAACCGATAAGGCAGAGCGATGATCCAGTCGAGGCGCTGCTCCACCTGATCAGCCATGTCGACAAGAAGGTTGCGCCGGATTTCGTGACCCTGGGCTGCCCCTTGAACAATCTGATGCAGGAGATGAGCGCCCTGGATCCAGAGTTCAAGTCCAGCCTGAACGGGATACTCAAGCGCTGGCGAGACACGGTGGAATGGGCGCTCGTCTCAGGGCAGAAGCGCGGGGATATCCGTTCCGATGTGGATGCAAAGTCTGCCGCACTTTTCATCGTTTCTGCATGGGAAGGCTGCATCGGCATCGCAAAGAACCTGCAGTCGAACAGTGCATTCAAGTCCTGCATGAAGCAGCTCCACGGTTATGTGATGAGCCTGTGTGTAAAGTAGCACCGGCCGAAAGGCCATTTTTCGTCAACCAGAAGATACCGCACGGTCGGTATGAAAAAGGAGAAAACGATGCCATACATTGCAACCGTATCACCTGAAAACGCAACCGGAAAACTCGCAGAAACATACGCCGACATAACTTCGACGATAGGTTTCGTGCCAAACGCGATGAAGATATACAGCAGCAGCCCTGCACTGCTTGAAAACATATGGAGCCAGATTTCCTTCTACATGAAGCATCCCACACTGAGCTTCCCCCTGCTCGCCGCGATAAGGATGCTGGTATCAAACAAGCAGGAATGCGAATATTGCGTGGGATTCAACCAGGCCATGCTGGTCAACCATGCAGGATGGACACAGGAACAGGTGGCAGAAGCGATGAAGGATCCCGCCAGCTCGCCTTTCAACGAAAAGGACAAGGCCTTGCTGATATATGTGCTCGATGCGCTCATCTCGCCGAAGAAGCTGGAAAGGGCACGCATAGATGCGCTTCACGGACTCGGCTGGTCGGACTCCGAGATACTCGAGGCGGTCCACCATGCTGCGCAAAACGTCGCAGAGGACATGGTGTTCAACACGTTCAGGATAGAAAGGGACTACTGATCGGATCGGCGCCTGGGGTCCGGACATGCGATCCGGACCCCATCACCCCTCCAGGGTTTCAGAAAACTCCCGCACTGCCCCGGCATCTTTCAGCAGCCTTTCGAAACCGGATGCGGAAACGGGTCTAGAATAAAGAAAGCCCTGCACATAGTCGCATCCGAATGAAAGCAGCAGGTCGCGCTGCACTTCGCTCTCGACGCCCTCGGCTATCGTCCTGATTCCAAGCTTGTGCGCCATCACGATGATGGCCTCGACCAGCGCCTTGTCGCTCTCGTCCTCGGTCAGGTTCTGCACGAAGGAACGGTCTATCTTCAGGTAGTCAATGTCGAACAGCTTCAGATAGGAGAGCGCGGAATATCCGGTTCCGAAGTCATCTATCGACACCTCTATCCCGTTATTGCGGCATTCCAGCAGCCTGCTCTGCACCTGCCCAGACTCCCTGATGAGCAGGCCTTCCGTGATCTCCATCGTGATGGCGTTTCCGGGGAGGTTTGCGGATGCAAGCATCTCGGGCCATTTGAAATCATCCTTGTCGAATTCGACTGGCGACCTGTTCACGCTCACCTGCACCTCGCGCCCCTGCCTGCGCCATTCCACCACCGCAGCGATGGACTGGGAAAGCACCCAGCTGCCAAGCTCGTGAATGATGCCGAATTCCTCTGCCAGCGGTATGAATTGAGCCGGACTCACCTGACCGCGCCTGGGATGGTTCCACCTCAACAGCGCCTCGGCTTTTTCTATTCTCCCGCTTGATAGCGCGACGATGGGCTGGTAATGAACCTCGAATTCGCCGCGGCTCAACGCATACCTGAGGTCATTCTTGAGTTCGAGCTTCTCGCGTGCCATCTGCTGCATCAGGGGCGTGAAGTAACTGAAGCGGTTGCGTCCCGCATCCTTTGCCGCATACATCGCCTGGTCCGCGTGCTTCAAAAGGTCCTCTATGCTCTCCGCATCCTGCGGATAAACCGCGATGCCGACGCTGCAGGAAATGTGGCCGACGGCGCCGACTCCCAGGTCGAACGGTTTTTCCATCTCTTGCAGTACGCTCAGCACCACCCTGTCTATGCTCGGTTCATCGCCATATTCCGGCAGTATGATCGTGAACTCGTCCCCGCCCAGGCGTGCAAAGGTGTCGGCCTCACGCACATGCTTCCTGATGCGTCGCGCGGCCTCCACGAGCAGAGCATCGCCCTTGTTGTGCCCCAGCGTGTCGTTGACTTCCTTGAACTGGTCAAGGTCGATGAAAAGCAGGGCAAGGGATGATTTCTTGCGCGAAACGCGCTTGATGTCCTGCTCCAGCCGGTTGCGGAAAAGCTGCCGGTTGGGAAGCCCGGTCAGCTGATCGTAATAGGCGAGCTGCTGTATCTTGCTCTCGGATATTTTGCGCTCCGTGATGTCTATCATCGAGCCGACATAATTCGTGATGCGCCCATCGGCATCCTTGACCGCAGTGATGCTCAGTTGTTCAGGGTAAATCTCGCCGGATTTCTTCCTGTTCCAGACCTCGCCCGACCAATGCCCAAAATCCTTGATGCATTTCCACATCTCCTTATAGAAACCCGCCTGCTGCCTGCCGGACTTCAAAAGCTTAGGGAAACGCCGAATAAGTCTACCAGATCTGGTGCTGGTGCGTTAATGGCGAAGGCCATTTCAATGAAAGTAGAAAGATGAAACAGCAGACACTGTCGGTAGGTGGATTCGATGCGTATCGCAAG
>JAJZTF010000011.1 GCA_021821945.1 Pseudomonadota bacterium | reverse complement strand
GCCGCCGCAACATGCGCAGTCCAGTATGCCGTTCTTTCGTTCATTTGCCACCTCCGTAATATGAGGCAGCCATCATCCACAAATTATTTGTAACAAAACAGCCTGTACTTCATGGGGCGCTTACCTTGAAACCAGCTCACCTCTTTGGTCGATTTCGTGGAATATACGCCTTCCCAATATTGCTTTCGATCCATTTTTTCTCCTAGGGAGTAAGTCCGTTATATGGGACTCAACAGACATAGTTTAGCTCATTCTGTAACGGCGACTATGGAAACTGTTGCAGCCCCTCGGCCACCCAGCTTCGCGGTCATTTGAATGGCTGCTGCGCATTTGGAAGCTGCCTGAAGGCCAAATCATGCTGCTCGGGCACAAAGCAGTCTATCCGTACATGAGATGACAAGTGCTGCTTTCCACAGCATTCCGGACATCCTCTCTTCAAGTCGGGCGTTGCACTTCGTATTTTAACCAGCGAGAAGAGACTCCTTGGTGCCACTTGACTAACCACAATATGTTGTATAGTCTTAAACAAGATAGCGCGACATCTTGTGGTTATAGGTTTTTCTGGGCTCTGTGATTGATGCAGAGCCTGCGACAAAGCCGGTCACTTTATAACGGGTCTGTCAGGAGGGCTCAATGGAAGGTCAGCAGCTGGCTAGCGGCAACATCACCCTCGTATCGCTTCCCAAGGGTGTTCTCAAACGCGACGGCACACTCGCAGCTTTTAATTCAGACAAGATACGCTCGGCTATACAGCGCGCCGGGGTCGCCACGGGCGAGCTCGATACCAATGAGGCGATCCTACTCACCGCACAGGTGGTCAAGGTCCTGATCCATAAGTTTCAGGCTGCACCGCCGTCCATCGAAAAAATTCAGGACACGGTAGAGCAGGTACTGATCTCCGCCAACCACCTCAAGACGGCACGCGCCTACATCGTCTACCGCGAGCAGCACAGCAAGATGCGCCAGGACAGCAAGACCGTGGTGGACGTGGAAAGCTCGATCAACGAGTATCTTGACCAGATGGACTGGCGCGTCAACGCCAACGCCAACCAGGGATACAGCCTAGGCGGCCTGATTCTCAACGTTTCCGGAAAGGTGGTGGCCAACTACTGGCTCAACCATGTTTACCCGCCGGAAGTCGGGGTGGCGCACCGCGAAGGCGACATCCACGTGCATGACCTCGACATGCTGGCCGGCTACTGCGCCGGCTGGTCGCTGCGAACCTTGCTTAACGAGGGGCTCAACGGCGTGCCAGGCAAGGTCGAAGCTGGCCCGCCGAAGCATATGTCCTCAGCCGTTGGGCAGATCGTCAACTTCCTCGGCACGTTGCAGAACGAGTGGGCCGGTGCGCAGGCGTTTTCGTCCTTCGATACCTACATGGCGCCTTTTGTACGCAAGGACAAGCTGCCCTATGCGCTGGTCAGGCAGTACATCCAGGAAATGATTTACAACCTCAACGTGCCGTCGCGCTGGGGTACCCAGACGCCGTTTACCAACCTGACCTTTGACTGGGTGTGCCCAGAAGACTTGCGCGAGCAGAAGCCGCTCGTCGGCGGCGAGGAGATGCCGTTCTGTTACGGCGAGCTGCAGGCCGAGATGGACATGATCAACCGCGCCTACATCGAGGTGATGACCACCGGCGACGCCAAGGGCAGGGTATTCACCTTCCCCATCCCGACCTACAACATGACGCCAGATTTTCCATGGGAATCGGAAAACGCCAGACTGCTGTTCGAGATGACCGCGAAATACGGCTTGCCTTATTTCCAGAACTTCATTAACTCCGAGCTCAAGCCAAACATGGTGCGCTCGATGTGCTGTCGTCTTCAGCTCGATCTGCGCGAGCTGCTCAAACGCGGAAACGGACTGTTCGGCAGCGCTGAGCAGACAGGGTCGGTGGGCGTGGTCACCATCAACTGCGCGCGCCTGGGTTACCTCTACGCAGGCAACGAGGAGGCATTGTTTGCCCGCCTGGACGAGCTGATGGAGATCGGCAAGAACAGCCTGGAGATCAAGCGCAAGGTGATCCAGCGCCACATGGATGCCGGCCTGTTCCCCTACACCAAGCGTTACCTAGGCACGCTGCGTAACCATTTCTCCACTTTGGGGGTAAACGGCATCAACGAGATGATACGCAACTTCACCCGCGATCAGCACGACATCACCAGCGAGTATGGCCACGAGTTTGCGGTGCGCCTGCTCGACCGCATGCGCGACATGATGCTGGCCTTCCAGGAAGAAACCGGCCACATGTACAACCTGGAAGCCACGCCGGCAGAAGGCACCACCTACCGCTTTGCCAAGGAAGACAAGAAGCGCTTCGCCGACATCATCCAGGCCGGCAGTAAGGAGATGCCCTACTATACCAACTCCTCGCAATTGCCGGTGGGCTTCACCGATGACCCATTCGAGGCTCTGGAGAGACAGGAGCTGTTGCAGAAGAAGTATACCGGTGGCACCGTGCTGCACTTGTACATGACCGAGCGCATCACCAGCGCAGACGCCTGCAAAGCGCTGGTGCGGCGCGCCTTGGAGCGTTTCGGCCAGCCCTACATTACGGTCACGCCGACTTTCTCGATCTGCCCGGCGCATGGCTATATCGACGGCGAACACAAGTTCTGTCCGAAGTGCGACCAGGAACGCCTAGCCGAGAAACGCCAGAAAATGGCAGCCTGACCTGCCCCTTGCGGGTATCGGAGATTTTTAAAGGAGAGATGCATGAACGACCTGTCCCACCCGGTAACGTTCCAGAATGACGACATCGTGCTGACCGACGCAGAGCGCCAGCCTTGCGAAGTATGGACTCGCGTAATGGGCTATCACCGCCCGGTTTCCTCGTTCAATATCGGCAAGAAAGGGGAACATCACGAGCGCACTTGCTTCCGTGAATCCTGCGCCGGCCTCGACGCCTGAAGCCAATCCGGAAGTAGGCGGGCTAACGCCGCTGAGCGCCACGGATTACCCAGGTGCGCTTGCCGCGGTGCTGTTCTGCCAAGGCTGCCCATGGCGTTGCGGCTATTGCCACAACCCACACCTGATTCCGCGCAACAGCGAGAACCGGTTGGACTGGCAGGCGGTGATGAATTTCCTGCACCGCCGCCGTGGCCTGCTTGATGCGGTGGTGTTCAGCGGCGGCGAACCCACGCTACAGGACAATCTGGCGCAAGCCATCGAGGAAGTGCGCGCGCTTGGCTTCAGGATCGGCCTGCATACGTGCGGTGCCTACCCGTCTCGCCTGCAGGATAGCTTGCCCCTGCTCGACTGGGTGGGCATGGACATCAAGGCTGACTTCGATGGTTACGCCCGTGTCACCGGCACACCGGGCAGCGGCGACAAGGCGCTAGAGAGCGCCCGCCTGCTGCTGGAAAGCGGCATTGCCCACGAATTCCGCACCACAGTCCATCCGCATTACCACCGCCCTGAAGAGTTGCTGCATCTGGCCGAAACACTACGCGGCCTTGGAGTACGTAATTATGTATTGCAGGAGTTTCGCCCGCTAGGTTGTGCTAATGCGCAACTAAACTCCTTCCCTGCCACGGAGCTGCTGGACACGGCGCTGTGCGAACGTATCGGCGCGATTTTTGAGATTTTTTCGGTGCGCCGCGACGCTACGAGCTGAGTGGACAAAACTCATGATGCAGAGGATCTTGATACGAGGCAAGTGACGCCAAATCTATTCGCTTGCTTCATGGCTCTATTTCCTCAGGAATTAGAGCCGCCTCAAAACCCGGGGCGATTCATACCTGCCGTTTAACATCTGACTCTGGATGCCAGTAATGAGCAAACAAATTGCAACCTTGAACGTGCCCAAGGTAACTTGCCAGTCCCTGAGCAATACCAAATATAGGGAATCAATACAATGTGTTTTAAAGGGGGCGAAACTTGCGTATAACAGGCTTTATTTTAATCGTCTCAATCGCGTTGGGCGGATGTGCCACATTTCCGGACATGAACAATTTCGCACAATCACACCGTGGCGAGCCTGTGAAATTGCTGGTGTCAGAAGTGCCTCCCGAGATCAGTAAAGACAGGATTCAGGCCGTATTGGCTCCAGATGCGAAAGCGGACTCGATTTCGCCTGACATTGCGCGTGGCATGGAGCATGCGCAGCATTATGTCTTGACTACAATGAACGAGAGGCTGTCGATAAACAAGAAGATCGCTGTTATCACTCCTCCTGAGAGCCCCGACGTCAATCGAATCTTGAACCAGAATTTCGACGACCTCCCCACTCAGGCCGATGCAGATCTGTTGCGAAAAGAAACAGGAGCTGACGCGCAGTTGCGGTTCAGGATAACCGATTATGGCCTGACTCCGAAGGCATGGCGCAACGGATATATCACATTCGAGGTCACATCAACATTGGCAATTGCGGGAATCATTGCCTATTCAGGCTCGACTGCAGCGAGAGCGGCGGCAGGAGGATACCTGGCTCAGGAAACGTTTGAGGAAACTACTGAAGCCTACGCCGGGTTTTGGGCGCTGGATGTGACAACCCGCCCGGTCAGATTGCAAGCGGAATTGGTACGCTTGAATCCGGTAGGCATCATTTGGAAAGACGTCAATACGGGGCTGTCAAAATTCCGTTTGTCGCGACTAACCCGAAAAATCGGAGTGGAGGAGCGAAGTCATCAACTGGATAATGCCTCTGATCATGCGGTCGATAGTATCGTGGCGAACCTTGCGAAAGCGTTAACCGTGCAGAATCGGCAGCAATAGCAATTCTCAGATGGATTGCTTCAAACGCGCAAGCTCTACGAAAGCCTGCAGATAATCAATTTTCACATCAGCCTCGCGGAAGCCTAAGAAAATTTGCTTAGCCATGCCTTGTTTGCCCAGCCTTACCGGCGCGACGTTGAATTTGTCTGATTGCTCTTCCACCAGCCAGCGCGGCAGCGCAGTCACACCGCGCCCGCTGGAGACCATCTGCAATATGATGTCCGTGGTTTCGATGATCTTGTGGCGCTTTGGTGCAATGCCGGCCGGAGTCAGGAACAAGGTGTAAATGTCTAGCCGCTCGGTGGCGACCGGGTAGGTGATCAATGTTTCATCCGACAGTTGCGTAGGAAGGATGTAATCCGCTCCGCGCAGCGGATGCTGCGGGCCAACGACCAGTACCTGTTCGTAGTTGAACACGGGTTCAAAGGTGAGGCCTGGCTTGTAGAGTGGATCGGGCGTTACCAGCATGTCGATCTCATAGCCGAACAATGCACCTATGCCACCGAACTGGAATTTCTGCTTCACATCCACATCTACGTCCGGCCATTGCGCAAGGTATGGAGACACAATCTTGAGTAGCCATTGGTAGCAGGGGTGACATTCCATGCCGATGCGTAAATTGCCACGCTCTCCCTGCGCAAACTGCCTCAGGCGCTCCTCGGCATGAATGATCTGCGGCAGCAGTCGACCGGCAACAGTCAACAGATACTCACCTGCCTGGGTTGGACGCAGGCTGCGTCCTTCCCGATGCCAAATAGCCAACCCGAGTTGATCCTCCAACTTACGCATGGTGTGGCTGAGTGCGGACTGGGTGAGGTGCAACTTTTCCGCGGCAGCCGTAAGAGAGCCGTTCTGTTCGACGGCACGGATGATTTCAAGATGAACGCGTTCGAGAGTCGCCATGAAAACAAGATATCCATGAATAATATTAATTGATTGTTGAAATAATACCATTTTTATTCATCATTCGAATTGCATACCATGGCGCATCTGTTCATCTTTCAAGGCTCAAACCATGGCAATTACCCACAACCTCGGATTTCCACGCATCGGTGCAAGGCGTGAATTGAAATTTGCTCTCGAATCCTACTGGAAGGGACAGTCCTCCCTCGACGCCCTTCAATCCAAGGGCGCTGAGCTTCGCCAGCGCCACTGGCAAGATCAGTCCAGTATTGATTTTGTCCCGGTGGGCGATTTCAGCTTCTACGATCAGGTGCTGGACATGAGCTTCACTCTGGGCAACCTGCCGGAGCGTGTTCGCGATTTTCAGGGCAATGAACTGGACAATTACTTCCGCGTGGCACGCGGTCGTTCTGCCCGGTCGACGGAGAGTGTTCAAGGATTCTGTAGCGAAGTTGCAGCAGGTGAGATGACCAAATGGTTCGATACCAACTATCACTACATCGTGCCTGAATTGACCGCTGACACCCAGTTCAAGCTGGATGCTTCGCGTCTGCTGAGACAACTGGTGGAAGCACGCGCCCAGGGAGTGAAAGCCAAGCCGGTCATCATCGGCCCAGTGACCTACCTTGCCATCGGCAAATCCAAGGACGAATCAGACCGTCTCGCGCTGCTGCCGCGTTTGCTTCCCGTCTACGCGGAACTACTGGACTCTCTGGCTGCGCATGGCGTTGAATGGGTGCAGATCGACGAACCGATTCTTGTCACAGAACTCGATGCGGAATGGCAACATGCTTTCAACATCGCCTACCACCACCTGAAGAGTTCCCGCATCAAGCTGCTGTTAGCCACTTATTTTGGCCAGCTGTTGGAGAACACCTATTTAGCAGCAAATCTGCCGGTTGCGGGGCTGCATGTGGACGCGATCAACGGACGCGACGACATCCAGTCACTGCTGAACCTGATGCCCTCATTCAAAGTACTGTCGCTGGGCGTCATCAATGGACGCAACATCTGGAAGACCGACCTGAACGAAACGCTGGCCTGGCTGGAACCGCTAGCGAAACAGCTGGGAGATCGCCTGTGGATTGCGCCGTCTTGTTCACTGCTGCACGTACCAGTGGATTTGGACAGTGAACAGAAGCTGGATGGCGAAATCAAGTCCTGGCTGGCATTCGCCAAGCAAAAACTGAAGGAGCTTGCCGTGCTTGCTGCCGCACTGAATCAGGGCCGCGAGGCCGTGAAAGAAGAGCTCGCCACCAATCGCTTGGCCACCGAGTCCAGACGCAACTCAACGCGCGTCAACAACCCGTCGGTCAAGGGCGCTCTGAGCAAGATCAATGCGCAGTTCGGCCTGCGCCAGAGCTCATATTCCCAGCGCTCAGCCAAACAAGCTACGCTGATGAAGTTGCCAAAATTCCCGACCACCACCATAGGCTCCTTTCCGCAAACGGCGGAAATCCGCCTAGCCCGTCGTCAATTCAAGGCGGGCGAGATAGGCGAAGCAGCTTACAAGACAGCAATGCAAGCCGAGATTGCGCGCAGCGTGCGCGAGCAAGAAGCACTGGGGCTGGATGTGTTTGTGCATGGTGAAGCCGAGCGCAATGACATGGTGGAGTACTTTGGCGAGCAACTTGAAGGTTATGCCTTCAGCGAATTCGGATGGGTACAATCCTACGGTTCACGCTGTGTGAAGCCGCCCATTCTGTTTGGTGACATTAGCCGCCCCAGGGCGATGACGGTCGAATGGACTAGCTATGCGCAGTCGCTCACCACAAAGCCCATGAAAGGCATGTTGACCGGCCCGGTGACCATTCTCAACTGGTCGTTCGTGCGCGACGACCAGCCGCGCGCAGCATCCTGCAAGCAGCTCGCCCTGGCCATCCGCGAGGAAGTGCTTGATCTGGAAAAGGCCGGTGTGCGCGTGATTCAGATCGATGAGGCTGCGTTGCGCGAAGGACTGCCGCTGCGTAAGTCACAGTGGCAGAGGTATCTGACCTGGGCGGTGGAATCGTTCCGCATCACGGCCAACGGTGTTGCCGACGAGACGCAGATACACACGCACATGTGCTACTCCGAGTTTAACGACATCATCGCTGCCATCGCCGAGATGGATGCCGACGTCATCACCATCGAAACCTCGCGTTCCGACATGGAGTTGCTGGATGCATTCGACCATTTCAAGTATCCGAACGAGATTGGCCCCGGCGTCTATGACATCCACTCCCCCAACATCCCGACCGTGCAGGACATGATAGAACTGATGAAAAAGGCCGCCGAACGTATACCCGCCGAACGCCTGTGGGTCAATCCGGACTGCGGTTTGAAGACACGTCAGTGGAACGAGGTGATTCCCGCATTGACCAACATGGTCGCAGCGGCAAATGCGCTGCGAACTGCGATACCCTGATCCCTTCGAATCGCGTAGGCATGCACACTAAAGAATATACAGGCATTGAGCTGCACTCACTGATCGGCGTGCACGAATGGGAGAGGAAAGCAGTTCGACCTCTTGTTTTCGACTTGCGCCTGACAACGCCATTCCTGTTCGCGCTCACTCGTATCGAGGTTGCAGCACGGATGGCGGCCTGGCTTCAGCCATGCAGATACCGTTTGCTGGAAACACTGGCTGAGAATCTTGCACAGCAAATGCTACACGAATGGTCTTGCAATCGCGTCGTGATAAGCATCGAGAAACCGGGTGCACTGGGAGACCTGGCACGTGTGGGAGTACGAATAGAGCGCAGCATGTTGACTGCGCGGTCTGATTTACCGACTCAGCGCGAATTCGAATCCCCATCTGTATCTTGCTAAGCCCTTCAACACATCAATAACTTAAGAACATTTGGCCCTGGATACTTCAGCTCGCGCAGAATGGGCAGTTCGCGGCGCGCATCAACACTTGTCAGCGGCAATTCCCATTTTCCGCTGTTGATCAAGCCGGCAGCGAAAAGTGCAGTTGGCGTTCTTTATCAGAAGTCTCAGGTGCTTATTATCTCCTCGTCCGGTTTACACGGAATTCCGGACACGCTCGAACGCAGCGAGTGACCGCTCGACTCAGATACCTGCCTCTGGACCAAAGACAGGTCATCCGGCAGCAATGAGGCGTAAGCTGTCAGCTGAATCAATTAAGCAGCTGGTCATGTTGAGCAGTAAGCTGATCATGAATAATCATCGGTCTGTTCACGAATACCAGAAATGGTGATCACGAGTGATCAGATTTCGCAATTTACGAGTTGGGTTGTGTCAAATATTACAAATTGTCGTCTGCATCCAGATCTTCCGGAACGCGGCCTTGTGGGTCGCCGGAAACCACCTGACCTTTGTACGACGCAAGTGCATTCCACTCTTCCTGGTTGAAGAAGTGTGGAGCGACCTGCATGCGAGAAACAGCGCTCCGAACAAACTCAGATGTTTGCGATACAGCAGATTGTTGCTCTAGCAATTTATCTTTACGTTCTTTTAAAAGTTCTTTTAATCGGCTAACTGAAATTCCTTCTTCTTTCGATACAACTAAATTAAAATTTTTCGTTTTCTTTGCTTTTTCCTCTTTAACGCGTTTATACAATCTTTCTATCCGCTCTTGTTTATTTTCAACTCGATTTTCTCCGCCCGGACTTGGGTAATACTGTTGAATTGCTTCCAACTGTTTCATACTTTGATTAATTCTTTCTCTCCGATCGTTTGATAGCGTTTTTCGTTGTAGCTGAAGCCTTAATACTGATAAGTTTTCATTAGCAAATTCTTTTAGCCATTTAATTAAATGGTGATAAATATTTTTTGGATAATAACCATCATTTATACGACCAATATCCAGTGGATCCTGTCCAAAGTCACTGCGATTAATATCCTCAACCTCCGACCACGAGAATAACGACATTTTTAGATGCTGAGAGTTTAAGTCATGTGACAACTGTGATGGACGGACTACTGGCTGAAGCTCGCTGAGTCGATTCTCGTCAATCTTCGCTCTAATAAAATCTGCAACTTGAATTCCTTGTTTTGTTTCCCAGTGTTTAATTAATTGTTCTTCTGTTATGAACCGATCTTCTGGTTGAAAACTGTCGATGTCTTCTCTTAGGAACCAGCAAAGCATTAGTTGCGAGAGATAGGTATCTTTGCCTGCAAAATTTTTAAAATAAAACACTTTGGGTGTTGATGAATTATTAATGTCTACATAAGCGTTAAGTCCACCTTCATTTGGTCCCAGATATACCCAGGCCGCAATCTCTTCGGGTGTGGCATATATGCGTTTCTCAAGAAATGTATAAGCCTGCGCATAAGGAATATAATTCAAGCCACCGGTAATAGAATGGGTAACTGGTTCTATTGATTCAGAATGTATTTGAAAGCGATTAGAGATTAGGTAGTTTTTGGAACGCTCAACAATATCGAGTTGAGCTTCCAAATTAGAAAGAAGGGTTTTTCTATGTTCATATTCGGTTATTGAAAAAAATGGCGTAACTTTCAATTTTTCAATTTCATCAAGAAGGAGTTTTTTTCTTTGAGCGAGATCTTTTTCCGATTCGAGGAATCCTTTTTGTTCGTCAGATTGTCTCCCCCCCAAAGGGGCCCCAAACAAATTTTGTAGCTGTTCTTTTTTTGAAGGAAAAGACATAAATTTTTCGCTCAGTTATGATCACAGCCCAAAGTATACAGTGAGGTCAGTTAATTATTATTCAAAGTAATCCCTTTTAGATGTTGATCACATCCAAACCTTCTCATTTCTCTACAAGTTATGTAATACGAAAATTGTTGCGCACCTCGAATAACTAGCTCCCGCTCTGTCGAACTCTTTAAAGACCCGGCAAATCGAATTCTTGCGGTTCTATTCTGAGATACACGCAACAGTTTCTGCGCAATGATTTATTCTTGCAGAAATTTGCAACGCTTCCTCGATAAATCACTAAAAAAGCGGTCGCTGAAGTGCGCAGATCACTTCCGCCTAAAAGTGCCGATCCGCTCTTGTCGACTCAAGAAAGACTTACCTCAATTGAATGCGTCTAAAAACGTCAATTTCAAGCTTTAGGTCAGAGGTATACCCCAACATTTTTTTCAGGATAATTCTCATACACATGCTCAAATACCGCAGAGCATTTCTGCTGGTATAGCTCTGGCGTGTAAGGACTGGGTAGGACTAAGTCCAGTGTATCTTCGATAGTCAGTTTGATTTTTGAGCGAGCGGCGGATTTCTGTCGCCAATTGAGTACGAGTAGTTCTTTAAGGCGTGTTAACAGAACTCTGGCCACCTTCTTCACTTCAGCACGCTCATCAGGAGTCAATTCCGGGGATGGGCGTGTTAGGATATCGAAGATGACCAGTTCTTCTTCACTCACGTTCTCACGCACATGGCGCTGCTGTTCTTCCGTGAGGCTGTTGGTGAACTTGAGCAGCTCCTCGAACAATTCTTCGATGTTGCGACTGCCGGCGTTGTAGCTTTCGATCAGCACTTCAAATTTCTCGGCAAAATCGGCACGGGTACGATTGAGCTGGATCATCTTTTCCAGTTGTGCCTGGATTGCAGCCTTGAGCATTTCGAGATCCGTGTTCTTATGTTTGGATTGTTTGAAGCGTTGTGCCAAAGCCTCGAAGTTGATCTTGGATAGATCAAGGGGTGGAGGACCTTCTGCGCGGATTTCATGGCCTGTAATCGATTCGTCCAGAAGGCCGTTGATCTCTCCCATGATCTGGGAGATGTCAGGCGGATTGGGATTGAGCCTGGCGCGTATGGCTTCGGCTAGTGTAGCGATACACGCCACCCGGTTTGCAAACTCCAGTGCTACCGGATCAGGTTTTACAGCGTTGTAAAAAGTGCTTGTGAGCCGTTGATGGCTGAAGAAATCACGGCGTAGCGGATCGGGAGAAATCAGCGCATTCATTGCATCCTCGATATACTGCAAGCGCTCCATGCTGCCTGGTGCCAATTTCTCAAACCTGGCCAGATCGACCCCGTGCGCGGCGCAAAATGCCGTTGCATCTGCCACAGCCTTGCGCAGTTCCTCTGCCAGTTGCTGCTTGTCTCTGACTGGGCTTTTGCCGCCCTTGCCTGCGCCATAGATCGCCAGCGCTTTTTCCAGCGAAGCAAAGACGTTGGCGTAATCGACAATGACACCGCTGTACTTGCCGGGAAATACGCGGTTGGCGCGTGCGATGGTCTGCATCAGTGTGTGATTGCGCATGGGCTTGTCGAGATAGACGGTCGAACAGCTTGGCGCATCGAAGCCCGTGAGCCACATGGCGCAGACAAAGACCAACCGCAGCGGATCATCCACGTCCTTGAACTTTTCATCGAGCCCAGGCTGCGATTCGTTCATGCGCTTGCGATGCGGTTCGATATCCAGCCCCAGCGATTTCATCTGCGCGATCTCGTTCTGCCCTGGCGATACAATCACTGCCATGTCAGTGGTATTGAGCACGTTGAACCGCTGTTTCAACTCCCCCATGCGCAGATCGCGCCGTGCCTGCTCGGGTGTGGTTTCACTACCGCGCGGCACCATGGCCAGTTCACCCAGTTCTTTCTGCACCAGCTTGGTCTCTTCATCCCAGTATCGCTTCACCTTGTCGTACATGCGCAGTGCAGTGGCCTTGTCGATGGAAACCACCATCGCCTTGCCAACAAAGCCTCGGCCGAGGAAATGGCGCACGATGTCCTGCGCCACTGTCTCCAAGCGATCATCACGCGTGATGAGCTGATATTGCCGTCCCAGCACCTTTTCCAGCTTGGACTCCTGCGTCTCATCGAGCTCTGCATCCTCGATCAGGTTGTAGATATCCTCGTTAAGATCAGGATTGACCAACTGCAACTCGGGCGTGCGGTTCTCGTAGAACAGCGGCACGGTGGCGCCATCCTCAATGGATTGCTGAAAATCGTAGATTGAGACGTAATCCCCGAACACATCCTTAGTCCGCTCTTCACCCGCAATCAAGGGTGTTCCGGTGAAGGCCAGGAACATCGCCCTGGGCAGCGCCGCGCGCATATTGAGCGCCAATGTGTCGTACTGGCTGCGGTGTGCCTCATCGGTGAGTACGATCACATCTGAGCGATCACAGAGCACTTCCGGTGTCTGGAATTTCTGAATCAATGAGAAAACATAACGGTGATTGCCCTTCAGCAACTCGCGCAGATGGGCACCGCTGGCGGCATGGCATTGATCCCCTTCGGCCTCCGACACTGCGCCCACGCTTTTGAAGGTCTTGGCGATCTGATCGTCCAGCTCCACGCGGTCGGTGATCACCGCGAAGGTCCAGTTTCCAACCAGCTTGCGCAACACTTTTTGCGCGAAGAACACCATGGAAAAGCTTTTGCCGCTTCCCTGGGTTTGCCAAAAGACACCGCCTCGGCCATGCCCCAGTTTGCGCGCCTCCAGCATCGAGGCGATGGCGTTGTTAACACCGAGGAACTGGTGGTTCTGGCCGATGATCTTCACCAGTCCTGCCTTGTGTTCGGAGAAGAGCGTGAAATTCTCCACCAGATCGAGCAGCCGCTTGCGATCGCAGGTGCCGCGCAACATCACCTCCAGCGACACGCGGCGCGGCTCATCCTCACGCTCGATACGCTTCCACTCAAAGAATCGGTTCCAGTCAGCGGTAAGTGAGCCGATGCGGCTATCGGTGCCGTTGGAGGCGATCAGAAATGCGTTGTACCAGAACAGCGCCGGAATTTGCTGCTTGTAGTGGGTGAGGTTTTCATCGAAGGCAGCGCGCGCCGGCACGCCCGGCTTCTTGAGTTCGATCACCACCCACGGCAGACCATTGATAAAACCCACCAGATCGGGGCGGCAGGTATAGAGCGCACCTGTGATGCTGAATTGGCTCACCAGCAGAAAGTCGTTGTATTCAGGGTGTTCCCAATCCACCACACACAGCCGCTCGCTTTTTTGGCCACCATGCTCACGATCAGGCACCGATACCGTGATCCCTTCTTTGAGCAGCCGATAGATCTCGCGGTTGGCCGCCTCCAGACTCATGGCAGAGCGGTCATGGCTCAGCTCATCGATAGCAGCCTGAATCGCCTCTATAGGAAGTGTTGGATTAAGCTGAGTGAGCGCCTCGCGCAATCGCTTCTGTAATACCACCTCGCCTTTGGTCTCACGCCCCAACGTGCCGTCCGCACCGAAGGTCTCCTCCAGCGCCGACACCGTCTGCCACTCCATCGTTGCAAACAAACCGATGGCGGGCTGCTCGACGAGTTGGTCTTCAGTGTAGGCGTGGGGGCTCATGGACGCGTTCGCAGTATTTCGATCAAAGACCTGTCAAATAAACAACTAATTGTTCTTAAAGATATAAATTGCCTATGGATAATCTAACATGACTGTTTTATCAAGTAGCTTCCGCTCAGGAGTAGCCCATCTAGTCAAATACCAGTCAAATAAATTTACCATTAAATATCAGCTTATTAAGCAATAACGCAGACGCTGGCGAAGTTTATCATCAAAGAATTCATGCCCAATAGGGCACATAGCGCATCAACTTGTTTGCCGCCTCTGGATCGGATGGGCGGATCACTTGCGCTTGAACCGCCTCCCCCAGGAGCCGTGATGCCATGGCTGAGTTCTTCTTGTCGATCTTGAACCGCTCGCGGACCGATTCGTTGTTGGTGATCTGGTTCGTCACAAAGCGCAGGACGCAGTGCTGATAGATAGCACTCACCCTTTCTTCTGGTGACAAGTCCTTGAGAGGCTTATAGCGAGACAATATGACCGTTGTGTGGCGCGATCCCAGGCGACAGCGATAAGGTGGCAATTGGTGTAATTCAATCTGTGTTACCACAGCATCCATGCCATGCCCGCGCTCCTCACAGATGCCAATCTGTCGCAATGCATCAGCAAAGCGCTCATTGCGAGATTGGTTTTCATCGATGAAACGATCCAGCGGCAGAATCGGTAAGCCTGGATTGGTCACCTCGATTCGGTCATCATAGATTTCCACAGTAATGCCAGTGCCTAACTCGTTTAGATCCTGATGGACGATGGCATTGCCTATCAGTTCGCGGATAGCCTTCAGTGGATAAGCATGCGTTGTGGTGCGCAGTGCGGCCGCGATCTCCTCGCTCGCTGGTAGTTGATCGTAAACGTAATTGACCAATCCCTCGAAACCGACGGCATAACCCTTTTGTCCGGTGATGTCTTTTCCGTCTCGTACCTTCTGTTTCGATACCCCATCATAGACAATCAGCCGCACCCCTTTGCGCGCCACCGGCTCGAAGTCGGTCAGGCGCTTGGCCAGCAACAATGCCCCAAGATTGGTGATCGTAAAGGCGCCATCGTCACGGCGGACAAATCCCTTTCCAACCAGGGTGTCCAATACCTCGGCACGTGTCGAAGGCAGGGGGCGCTTGCGCAGGTCGAAGTAGCCCTGCACATCCAGCAGCGAAACGACCTCCTCTTCGGTGCAACCACTGCGTGCCGCTTGGTCAATGAACTCCGGCTTACCCTCGTCGATGATACGCTTCAACTGGTCTGGTGTCATGGACACTAGTTCTTCGCCAACCCGCATCCAGTAGCGGCCATCGTATTGCAGTGGATGCCCAACCGGACGCGGTGGCACCTCGAACACCAGTACACGACCATCGGCGTGATGAATTTCCTGCCACAATACCTTGATTTGAATTCGCTCGAATATGCCCGCGACAGTCTTTTCGGGTAACTCGAAAGCCGCCGTACCAACTACCCGGCGCGGCGGTTTGTCTGTGACGCCAAGCACGATGCGGCCACCACCTTCGTTTGCCAGTGCGACGCAATAATTCACCAGCTTCTCGAAGTGGAAATTGTTTTTCGCTTCCTTGAACTCGATGTGCTCGTTTTCCGAGCGCACATCGAGTAGCGCATTCAATTCGGCTTCGGTCATGCGGCAACTCCTTCTGAGGTAGCGTCTACATCAATCTGACCAGCGAGCAGGCGTGGTAGCAGAAGATCGCGAGTGCGGCGGAGGTTCTCGATTTTATTTTGTAGATTGTCAATTTGATCAAAGGCCATCGCAGCGAAGCTGGAGTAACGCACTACCAAATATTGAGGTGGCAGTACGCATTGGTATTCAGTGATTCGATCAGGTGACAAATGAAGTACATTGGCACCGTTTGCGTGCTGCCTCACTTCGTCCGAGAAAGAGGAGAAACGCAACAATCCATATAGGAATACCGCAGGTACCCCCTCCTTCGGTTGGACACGCACAAGATCCATAGAGATAATGCCAAAGTCACTGCCCAACGAAGGCACAAGTGCAGCATGTGCAACAATGCGGCGTTCCTGAGTCATATCAGTCACCGCTACTACTATGTCGCCCTTGCGTGCAATGTGGTTCTCCTTGTATTCACCTATGTATCGCTTTATCCCGCTTCTACGAAACCCGCCATCACGGTCAACGCACTTGAGATTCAAGAATGGAAGTCCACCTTCATCTGCCAAGTCAACCGAGCGATAAGAACGCCCTCTGAATGTTTCAGCGACTTCTGAAAGCTTCTTCACCTCCCACCCCTCCGGAATCTCACCAAGGGAGGAGGCAACGCGGGGATGGTTTTCGTGGCCGGGGAAGCGGAAGTGGACGAACCACTCGCGGTAGAGGGCGCGGGCCATCGTCTCCAGAATCTTGATGCGCCGCTGACTGTTCTCGATGAGTTCGTCGTAGGCCGACAGGATGGCGGCGATGCGTTGTTGGATGGGGAGCGGAGGTAGTTGAATCTCTGTGTTATTAAGAATTGTCAGGGTCAGAAACTTGGTAGCAGCACCAGTGGAATTGCTACGTAACTCGGAAAGTTTTGGACGGAGCGCGTAGTAAAGAAATTTCGTGGTGAGCACATTCGTGTCACGCGGTCTAACGACATAGGTCCGCTGATATGCGTCAAACTTCCCTTTGAAGTATTTCAAAGGGAAAATTCCGTTAGCGTTGTTCCCGGCCAGTAGTACGCACTCAGTGTCGAAACTATATGTATTCGTCCGGAGTGTTTCCTGTGAACAAGTAAAGAAAGGGTAATCACCATCAGGGACAGCGGCATTTGAGTCAAGCTTGCCCGTCTTGAAAGTTACTAGATCGCCAAGCTTTCCTAGTTGCATCGCGCTCGCCATTATCACGCTTCCAAAATCCCCGCCACATTAGCAGCGATGGTCTGCTCTAGTTCCCGCGCCTGGGCATTCAGTGATTCCAGCTCTTCATTCAATGTTTCGAGTTGTTCCTTGAAGTCCTCGTCGCTCACATCTTCACCCGGTGCGACGCCGACATAACGGCCGGGATTGAGCGACCAGCCCTGAGCCTCGATCTCTTTGATGTTTGCGGCCTTGCAGAGGCCGGGGATGTCGGCGTAAACGGGCTTGTTGCCGAATACTTCCTTGATCTTGGCCTCGGCCTCTGCGCCGCCGAGGGTGATGTCGAGCGCTTCGTTGCGATAGAGGCGGACGATATTGGCGATGAAGCCGATCTGCGCGGCTGTCCATTCGCGGTGGGCACGGTCTACTTGGCGATAGATGTGGCGGGCGTCGATGAAGAGGACACTGCCAGCGCGCTTGGTTTTGGCCTTGCCGCGGTCGAGGAACCAGAGGGTGCAGGGGAGCGTGACGGTGTAGAACATGTTGGGGCCAACGGCGATCATGACGTCCACGGCCTTGGCTTCGATCAGCTTTTGGCGCAATTCCTGTTCCGAGGCGCGGGCGTCGGAGGCGGAGTTGGCCATGACGAATCCGGCACGGCCGTGGTCATTCAGCGATGAGTAGAAGAGCTGAATCCAGAGGTAGTTGGCGTTGTCGGTGCGCGGTAGGCCAAAAGGGAAGCGGCGGCCTGGGCCGGTGACATCCTTGAGCCGTTCCTTGTCCACAGCGTTGACGTTGAACGGGGGATTGGCCAGAACGAAGTCGAACTGGTCAGAGGCGTTGTGGGGGTCATCGTAATAGCTGTTGACGTTGCCACCGTGGCGGATGTCGCCTTCGAGGCCGTGGACGGCGAGGTTGAGGCGGCAGAGGCGGCCGGTCTCGTCGGTCTTTTCGACGCCGCAGATGGCGAGTTCGGCGCTGGGGTTCTTTTTGTGCTCGGCGACGAAGCGCGCCGATTGCACAAACATGCCGCCGCTACCGCAGGCGGGATCGAGGATGCGCCCATGGAAGGGTTCGATGATTTCAGCAAGTAGTTTGACGATGGCGCTTGGAGTATAGAACTCGCCGCCCTTCTGCCCCTCGGTGCGAGCGAACTCGCCAAGGAAGTATTCGTAGATGCGGCCGAAGGCGTCGTAATCAACGGTTGCCGGAATCTCGGAGATCTTCTTGAACAGCTCTTTGAGCAGCGTACTTGTGAAGAGGTTGTAGGTCTTGGGTAGCACACCGGCGAGCTGCGGATTGTGCTTTTCAATGTCGCGCATGGCGGCGTTGACCTTGGCACCAATGTTGTCGGCCTCAGGCAGCGTGAGCAAGTAGTCGAAACGCGCCTCGGGGCTGAGATAGAGGATGCCTTCGGCGTTATAAGCTGCAGGCTCATCCACAAGGCTGCCACGGCGCGACGATGCGCCTGCGGCTTCGAGCTTGGCACGTTGAGCAGCAAAACGGACTTCGGTAAAGCGCAGGAAGATCAAACCAAGGATAGGTCCGGAGTATTCCTGCGCCTTGAGGCCGGAGTTGGCGCGGAACTGGTCAGCGGCGTCCCAAAGGCTTTTTTCCAGGGTGGCAGTGGCGGTGTCTTTTTCGGCAGGTGCGATCCAGTGCATAGTTTTTATTGCTTGCGCAACTTGATTACCCAATCTGCGCAGCGTTCTTTACCCAGAAATTTGTAGTTGTGCGCAGCATTGTAGCTGAGATGAGTACCTTATTGCATTTGGCACTGACCAACCCAATTTAAAAAGAAGAACATTCCAAATACGATGATCGCCTCTTCTTCCAGCTTCACCAAACAACCGGGTTAATACCACAATCTCTTCAAAGCATAATATTTAGCTTTTTCGGGTTGCTAAAAATTTAAGATCCTATATCAGAACAAAGAGTAATAAATCGATAAATCCTCTTCACACCATTCCAAATCAGCGTAACTTCACCCCGTAAGAAAAATGCCGCCATCAAGATTTCCGACAGCGCGAGGTAGGTTATCCATCCCCGTTTCGCCCCTGTTTATCACCCAATGTGAAGAGCTCGGACCGGTCTCGCTCTAACTCCAAACTACGGGTACATACGGCCCCGCTACCGCCTGCTGCGCTTTTTCAGCCTGGAACAGGGCCAGTCGTCTTTTTAGTGCCTGATGCCATCATCAATCCCTTACTACGATATCGTTTCATCCCTGCGCCTTAAATTCTGATGCATCGCTCAGTGGCGCAAAACAACTCAATCTCGCACATAATTATTGCCACCAACGATCAGCGCAATGACTATAATCGTATCGTGCAACATTATTCTGAAGATTCAGTGTCTTTAAGGAATTTACTTCGATTCGACTGAAGAGTTGGATCGAGTCAATAGGCCAAGGGCCCGACGCGGACAAAGCTGAGACATCTAATAACAAGAATGCCTAGCAAAAGACTTATCGAAATAAGCCGATTGGACTCAAAGTTAGTCCCACTTGTGCTGATTTTCATCAGTTAATGCAGTTTAAATTCTTGGTTGTAACCATCAGGTTGCGTTGAGAACCAAGTGAACGCAGTGCTTTTTACCGGGCACCACCCGAATACCTGCTTAGCAGGTATTTTTTTAAATATAACTGCCAATACTGAAACTGTCAACGGAGGTAAACTTCCGTAATTTCCGGCCTAAAATGTCCCATTTCTTGGCTGACAATGGACAAAGCACGTTCGTACAAGTGTCCCAGCGACTGCAGAGCCCTCATACGCTTTTGTGCATAGGTATGACGCAGGCCGTGCGCGCCTGCCGACCACCCCAATTCACGTTGCGCAGCCCTGCTGAACGAGTCGCTCCATTGTTTTCCACCACCCACGTCGTAATTCTGCACATAATAGATTTCTCGATCAGTCACATTGCGCGGCACAGATAGCCTCAACTTCTCCAACTGCTCTGCCAACTTGATGTCCAGACCCACAACACGAATCAGCCCGCCCTTTCCTGTCACGGTGTAGAAAACCAAGTCTTCACGACCTTCAAATCTTTCTTCAGTCCAAATGCGATGCGCTGATGGGGCGCGTTCACTGGCCGGTAAAAGTGTCAGCAGTTCATGGGCACGCAATCCTGCATCAGCTGCAATCAGTGTAGCCAAATAATGTTTCCTTGACTGCGCCCCTGAAATTAAATGGATTTGTTTTGTTGTATAGGCTCGACATTGTAATGCCTGATCAAATTCGCTCTTGAACACAGGGAGAGATATTCCAAGAAGCATCTGAATTGCTTGCCTATCTTTGTCGAGCTGCTTCTGACCAACTTCCTCTGAACGATAATTAAGATAGGTCTTAGAAACTTCATAGGTCAAACCAGACAGACCGTGTCCAGACGGGTCAAGCCTATGTTTAGCTATAAATGTAGTCAAGCCTGCAAGGGAATCCTTGTAAGTCCTTGCAGTACCCAGACTATGAACCTTTCCATCTTTGCGACCTTCACCATGACTCGGTCTACCTAGAGCTAGCCTTTGCTTGATCGCGTGTCTGGCTTGGGACTGTGAAGAACGAAACCTTCCCATATTATTCCTCACCCCCTGATATCGTTTTATCCAAAAATCTTTTTATCGTCGAACAGTCTGCTTTGATATGCTTTTCACGCTTTAGCCAGAACTGCATGTCTTTTAGGCTTGCACCAGCTTTTTTAAGAGCACATAGTTCCGCCTGAAATTTAAGAAGTTTGGATCGCCCCCAAGTTGAACGTTTACGTCTAATCTTTCGATCAACACGAATTTTTTCCAAAATTCCAGGTGCGTCAAAATCTTTTTTCATTTATCTAATACCGTCCATCAAAGTCCTATATTGTCCAAACAAGTCCAGATAAAATGATGCAACTATTTGTATTTATTGACATTTATTATTCTATGCCCGATATTTAATCTTGTCCATCTGGACAAATGAACTGAATTTAGGAGCGCAGATGCTGATACTTATGAATGATGGGTGCGTGCTGGATACTTCGGTTTACAGGCGCGGTGAATATTTTCAGGAAGAAATTGTTTGGAATGGATATCGGCACGTACCCAGGTGCAGTTTTACTGCCGCAGTTGATTCCAGACAATACTTATACCCATTGGGTAATCAATATTATTTAGTTGAGATCACATTTAATAACAAAGTCACTTTTGCAAAGAGGATCTACATAGAGGAAGCCGCGAAGTGGATGATGTATAACAATCATCACGACCATATGCCATGCGATCTTCAACAAATTGCCCGTTCAATGAGCCAAGCTTCGCACATAAAAACCGGTTAACAGCCAAGTTATCTATTAACCTGATTAACCTGATTAACCTGATTAAAAGGGACTATCTTAGCCCCATCGCGAAGGCTGTCTAGATAATCACTCCACTCTTGCATCATTTTTTTCCGTTCGTTGAGATACATGAGATGCAAGTCGCGTTTATATGCCGCCTTCACCTTATTCTGCTCATCATGGGCAAGTTGACGTTCAAGCCACTCCTGCCTGTATCCCATATTGTCCAGTATGGTAGAAGCCATAGCTCGAAATCCATGAGGTGTCATTTCTTCCCCTGTCCAGCCAAGCCTTCGCATGGCAGACCTCACCGCGTTATCAGACATAGGACGGTTTTTGTCTCGAGCCCCCTGAAAAACAAATTTATCATTTCCAGTAAGCGGTCGAATTTCATTCAATATTTCTAACGCTTGCTTGCTTAATGGCACCAAATGTGGTGCCTTTGTTTTCTTGCCAGTTTTATGACTTGCTGCCGGAATCGTAAGCAGTGCATCTTCAAAATCAATCCAATCCCATTGCATTTTTCTCAGCTCACCTGGACGCAAGAAGAGGCGGGGTGATAATGCAAATGCACATCTGACAACGACTGTACCTGAGTATGCTTCTATATCCCTCAATAGATCTCCAACTTTTTTGAGATCAGTGACTGCCGCAAAGTGCTTATCCTTACGGTATGGAGGTAAAGCCCCCTTGAGATCACCAGACGGATCTCGCTCTGTAAGACCACTTGCCACTGCATACCGGAAAATACGGCCACATTCTGACAATGACCGGTGAGCAGTTTCAAGCGCCCCTCGCGATTCGATCCTTCGCATAACCGACAAAAGCTCGGGAGCAGTGATTTCTTTGATTGGCCTGTTACCTATCCAGGGAAAAACATCCTTTTCGAGCCGACCAAGAATTTTACTCGAATGGCTTTCTTCCCAATTATTGCTTTTACTGAATTTTTCAAACCATTCACGAGCTACTATCTCGAATGAAATTTCTGTAGATACTACAGATCCAGAAAGTTTTAATTTTTCTGCTTTCGCGGCTTGCTTAATGCCGGATGGATCGACACCACTAGACAATTGTCTTCTAGCTTCAAAAGCCCTGTCACGCGCCTCTTGCAAGGATATGACAGGATAAATCCCCAGCGACAAAGTTCTTGCTTTATTAGCAAATCGGTAGCGCCACCACCATAATTTGGTTCCATTTGGTTTGATTATCAATGACAAACCTTCACCGTCAGATAATGCGTGTTGCTTATCTTTCGCTTGAGCAGCCAGCACTGCCTTAGCAGACAATTTCCCCATAATTTTCTCTATGAGTATCAATGATACTCACAGTATACCTAAGCCAAGCCCCAATACTCACATTGACACTCACAAAGCAGATGGATGCAGTGAGATTCTTTAGAACAAAATTGAACTTTGCTGGAATCTAGAGAAATAGCCACAAACCATTGCCAGTGCTTGTTTTTGACGAAAAAAAACCTGCCTTTTCAAGCAGGTTTTTTTATTAAGTTGGTGGTGATAGGTGGATTTGAACCACCGACCCCAGCGTTATGAGTGCTGTGCTCTGACCGACTGAGCTATATCACCAAAGAGCGCGGCATTTTCCGGATTTCACAGCCTTCTGTCAATGGCAAGATACGGGCTTCAGCGCGATTTCAGGAAAATCCTTCTGCAATGCGCCCAGTTTGTCGACCTCATCCTTGCCGAGGCCGCTCAATTCGAACATGACCGCAGGCTTGCTTGCGGATTTCTCGCCTATCTTCGCGCTGTGCACCCCCTTGGTTTTCAATCCCTCGAGGAAGCTCTGCGCCGCATCCTGCGTCTTGAACACGCCGAGCGAGATCGCATTCAGCCAGGCGCCCGCATCCTGCACGACGAAATAGTCGGTCACGCCGAGTGACTTGAGCTCCAGAACCTTCTGGGCCACCGCGGCCTTGTCCTTGAGCGGCGGAATGTATACCCAATAGCCTATCGTATGGCTGACATCGTTCCTGGCCAGTTTACTGCCCAGATGCAGCCTGCCAAGCGCCGTTGCGACCTTTTCTATCTCCGCGCCCGAGAATTCTCCCCATTCGTAGCAGGCCAAAGCAGCCGGAGCGATGGCGGCAACAGGCGCCGATGCGGGCGCTGAAGAAGGATGCGAAACAGGGGTGGGCGCAGGCGCTGAAGCAGGCTCGGACTTCGCCGCATCCAGTATCAGTTCGGCATGCAACGGCACCGGCACGGGTTCGTCCGGGCCGCCATTGAGCAGCCCCGACTTCATCACTGCAAATAAAACCACGTTCAACGCGACCAAAATCCAGAAAAATATCTTCATTCCCGACCCGCATCCCTTGCGATTAGTTCTAATCCCTGCAGCACGAGATTGTCCACGATCTCGGCCTGCAAAGCCAGATGAGGAAGAAGAAGGGGGGCTGCCCCCCCGCAAAGCAGGATCCGGGCATTCATGTTGAGCCGCGCATGCTGGCGCATGATCGCCCCGGAAGTCGCCTCTATCGCACCGCTATAGATCGCATCGGACGTGTTGCGGGGAAAATTTTCATGCTTCCCTGCCCCTCCATCCGGCAACGCGGTCGCGGCAAGGAGACTTTCCTGCATCAGCGTGATCCCGGGGAGGATCAGCCCTCCCAGGAATCTTCCGTCTTTTGAGAGCGCATCCACGGTGGTGGCCGTGCCGCAATTCACGACGAGGCAGGAGGACTTCAGAAGATGCCAGGCTGCGATCATCGAAGCCCACCGGTCCGCCCCCAGAAGCTCAGGCCTGTCATAGCCGTTCTGCAGGCCGCACTGCACGGATCTTGATTCGATGAATCTCAATGGGATGCCGAGATCCGTGCAGATGCGGGATATCTGCATTGCGACCCCATCTCCCGCCACATTGCTGGCCCAGACCTCGTCAGCGTCGCTGAATTTTCCAGAGTCCAGATCCTGCGCACGCGCAGTCGGCAGACTCGAAACATTCGACCATCCGCCATCCGTCACCAGAACCAGCTTGATGTTGGTGTTTCCCGCATCGATCAGCAATCTCTTCAAGATCCCAGCCCCACTTCTCCGACATGATATTGCCTCATACCCTGCCCGGTCTCGAGCAGAAGCTCGCCGCCGGCATTCACGCCGCGGGCGATTCCGCTGACCCGGGTTCCGTCCGGCATCCGCAGGAAGACCCTGGAATCGCGGTGCACATGGAATTCCTCCCAGCAGCCCCTCAATGCGGCAAAGCCGTTGCGCGCAAATTCGTCGAGCACTTTAGCGAGCTCGCATAATAGTACCGCCAGAAGCTCGTTTCTTCCGGGAGGCTTTTCGCATATCTGGTCCAGCGCTGCGGCAGGCTGGTCTATCAGTCCGTCGATACCCGGATGCAGGCTGCAGTTGATGCCTATGCCTATCACGACGATGCTGGGGCCATACATGTCGCCCTGGGCCTCGACCAGCACGCCGCCCAGCTTTCCGTGTGCAGTCACGATGTCGTTTGGCCACTTGAGGCCCGCTCCTTTTGCATCGAACCGGTCAAGCGCGCGCATGATCGCGACCCCCACTGCGAGGCTCAGGCCGGATAGCGCATTCAGCCCCCAGTCGAAGCGCCAAAGCAGCGAGAATGTCAGCGCATTGTTAAGTCCCGAATGCCAGGGTCTTCCGAGACGCCCCCTGCCTGCGGTCTGCAATTCGACCGCGAGCACCGCACCGCTTTTGGATTCCGCCCGCCTCAGAAGCTCGGTGTTGCTGGATGGCATCTGCTGCGCGATTTCGATTGCAAAGCGCGATGCATCGCCTCCCATGAGGCGTGCGATCTCGCTACCGTCCAGAGGCTGCCATCCGCCCGGAAGGCGATAGCCACGCCCCCTGATGCGCTGCAGCCGGACCCCGGATTCGGATGCCGAAAAAAGGTCGTTGAACACCGTTGCCCTCGAGACGCCAAGCGCCCTTGCCAGAACCTCGCCCGAATGGAAGTTCCCATCGCGGAGCAGGTGCAAAAGCTGCCACGCCCTGGGATTCATCCGACCTCCGACAGCAGGCGTGAGTGCTGGCAGATCCTCATGTATTTTCCCGCCCGGTTTCAGACTTTTCATTCTCGCAGACATCCCGCATTCGACAAGCCGCCATGAAGCTCCATACCGCGCCCAGGGCATCCCGAAGGCAATGCGGCAGCTCAGACGTTGAACAGGAAATTCATCACATCGCCATCCTGGACCACGTAGTCCTTCCCCTCGACGCGCATCTTGCCCTTTTCCTTGGCGCCCGCCTCGCCATTGCAGGCGATGAAATCCTCATAGGATATCGTCTGCGCGCGGATGAAGCCGCGCTCGAAATCGGTGTGGATCACGCCTGCCGCCTTGGGCGCGGTGTCGCCCTTGTGTATCGTCCAGGCGCGCACTTCCTTGACCCCCGCGGTGAAATAGGTCTGCAGCCCGAGCAGATCATAGCCTGCACGGATAAGGCGGTTCAGCCCGGGCTCCTCCAGCCCGAGGTCGGCCAGGAACTCCTTCTTGTCGGCATCGTCGAGATCGGCGAGCTCCGCCTCGATCTTCGCGCAGAGCGCGATCACGGGCGCGCCTTCCTTTGCGGCATGTTCGCGCAGCCTGTCGAGATAGGGATTGTTCTCGAATCCGTCCTCCTTCACATTGCCGACATACATCGCCGGCTTGATGGTCAGAAGGCACAGTGGCTTGACGACGGTCTTCTCTTCTTCGCCCAATCCCAGCGTGCGCGCAGGCTTGCCTTCGTCAAGATGCCGCTGCAGCTTTTCAAGAACGGCCACGAGCTTCTGCGCCTCCTTGTCTCCCGATTTCGCCTTCTTTGCATCTCTTTGCAAGGTACGCTCGACCGCCGCCAGATCGGCCAGGGCGAGTTCGGTGACGATGGTCTCGATGTCGGATATCGGATCGACCCTTCCCGCAACGTGGACCACATTCGGATCGTCGAAGCAGCGCACCACGTTTACGATCGCATCCGTCTCGCGGATGTTGGCCAGGAACTGGTTGCCCAGGCCCTCCCCCTTGGATGCGCCTGCGACCAGGCCCGCGATGTCCACGAATTCGACGATCGCCGGCTGTATGCGCTGAGGCTTGACGATCTTCGCAAGCTCCTCCATGCGCGGATCCGGCACCTCCACGATGCCCACATTGGGCTCTATCGTGCAGAAGGGATAATTCTCGGCCGCGATGCCCGCCTTGGTCAGCGCATTGAACAGGGTGGACTTGCCGACGTTGGGGAGGCCTACGATACCGCATTTCAAGCTCATGGTTTTCCTTTAATATCAAATGACCATCAAGCCTGACGTCAGCATCGTCCAGAATCGGATGCACCGAGAACCGCGAGGTGATGATTTATAATGGCTGCAAGACAATCGAAGCTGATTGAGAACGATTTTTCGGTCCTGTATTGATAGGGCCAATTGTAACACCCACTGAAGCGCTGACTCAAAGGCTTGCTGCAACGGATGGAACCAAATCTGCCATCCCCATGCCTAACGAACGTACTTTTCTTAGCAAAGGAACATGAATTGAAGAACCGACTGATCGCCGTATCGCTTGCCGCAACAATCGGACTGGCTTCCCTTCCCGCTCATGCAGACGGGGGCGGCATCCTGGGTGCGATAGCAGGCGGCCTGCTTGGCGCGCAAGTGGGGCAGGGCAACGGAAGAGTGGCCGCATCCGCCCTGGGCGCCGTGATGGGCTACAATGCAGGCCAGGGCTACTCCAGACCCTATTACGGTCCGCCCCAGCAGGTTTATTACCCCCAGCAGCAGATCTATTACCCGCCGCAGCAATATTATCAGCCGCCTCCCCGCGTTGTTTACGTTCCCCGCTGGGGCGACGATGACGGATATTATCGGCGCTGGGGCGATGACGACTAGCATTGCATGAGGAAAAAATGACGGCCTGGATTTCCAGGCCGTCATGCCGCATCCGGGCCCCGGGCTTTTCCATCAGGATAGTGGATTGAGTCAAGGGTCGGGGCAGATATTTCCCCTTTTCTCACCCCTTGCTGTGCAGTTTCAGCATCGCGGCTTCCATCTTTCCTTCGATAATGAGCGGCGCGACGTGCAAAGACTTGCGAATCGCATCCTCGATCAGCTCCAGCTCCTCCTGGCGCGGATCGTTCAAAACGTAATTCACGACCTCGGCGCGGTCTCCCGGATGCCCCACACCCAGCCGCAAACGCCAGAAATCATTGGAGCCCAGATGCGCGATGATGTCCTTCAGGCCGTTGTGGCCGCCATGCCCGCCGCCCACCTTGAGGCGCGCGATGCCAGGCTGCAGATCCAGCTCATCGTGCACCACCAGCATCTCGCCTGGAAGTATCTTGTAGAACTGCACTAGCGCAGCAACCGATCTTCCGCTTGCGTTCATGAAGGTCTGCGGCTTCAAAAGCCAGACATCGTGCCCGTGCAGGTTGCCGCGGGCAGCCAGACCGATGAATTTTGCATCGTTCCTGAAGCCAAGCTTTTCGCTGCGCGCAAGCTCATCCAAAAACCAGAACCCCGCATTGTGGCGGGTCGTTTCATATTCCCTGCCCGGATTCCCCAGGCCGACGATCAGACGTATCGGATTCATAGCCATCCCGTTCAAAAAACAAAACCCGCCATGCCGAAGTCAGCCATGGCGGGTCCTTGACGATACCCCGGGTTACTTCTTGGGAGCTTCGGCTTCGGCAGGTGCCGCCTCCGCCTCGACCGCACCGCGCGGCACATGTATCGTCGCGACCACGGCCTCTCCGGTGTGCGTGCCGTGGGCAGCCAGCTCGACGCCCTTGGGCAGGACGAGATCGGACAGGTGAACGGAATGGCCGAGCTCGAGCTTGCCGAGATCAACCTCGATGAAGGCCGGCAGGTCGGCCGGCAGGCAGCTCACGTCCACGTCTATCATCACGTGGCTGATCTTTCCGCCGCCGGTCTTGACGCCAGGTGCCGTGTCCTCGTTGATGAAATGCAGCGGCACCTTGATGTGCAGCTTCTTGCTCATGTCCACGCGCTGGAAGTCCAGGTGCTGGACCTGCTGGCGAAACGGATGCATCACGAAGTCGCGCAGCTGCACGGACTCCTGCTTGCCATCCAGGTTCATGGTCAGGACGGATGCGTGGAACTCTTCCGCGCGCAGCTTGTAGTACATCTCGTTGTGATCCATCTGGATCATCACCGCATCCCCCGAACCATACACGATTCCGGGGACGAAACCGGCCTTACGCAGACGGCGGCTCGCACCCGTACCTTGCGTATTGCGCTTTGTTGCATTGAACTCGATCTTCATCTCTACTTCTCCAAAAAAGAACCGTCCGCGACCAGACGGTTCAGACATGCGACAGCCGACATGGCTGCCGCCAAACTCATTCCGTAAACAGGGAGCTGACCGATTCCTCGTTGTTGATGCGGCGTATCGTTTCCGCCATCAGTTCCGCGGTGCTGAGCTGCCTTATGCGGCCGCAGCTGCTCGCGGCTTCTGACAGAGGAATCGTGTCCGTCACGACCAGCTCGTCGATCGCCGAATTCGTTATGCGCTCGACCGCGGGGCCTGACAGCACCGGATGCGTGCAATAAGCCAGCACGCGCTCGGCGCCCTTGTCCTTGAGCGCCTTGGCTGCCTCGCAAAGCGTGTTGGCGGTATCCACCATGTCATCCATGATGAGGCAGGTGCGGCCGGAGACCTCGCCTATGATGTTCATCACTTTGGACACATTGGGCTTGGGGCGGCGCTTGTCGATGATCGCAAGGTCCGCATCCAGCTGCTTTGCAAGCGCTCTTGCGCGCACCACGCCGCCCACGTCCGGAGACACCACGATCAGGTTGGGATAGTTCTGGCGCCACACGTCCGCAAGCAGGATGGGGGTCGCGTAGATGTTGTCCACCGGAATGTCGAAGAATCCCTGTATCTGGTCGGAATGCAGGTCCATGGTCAGAAGCCTGTCCACGCCCGCGCTGGTCAGCATGTCCGCAATCAGCTTCGCGGTGATCGCGACCCTGGCGGAACGCGGGCGCCTGTCCTGGCGCGCATACCCATAGTAGGGCATGGCGGCGGTGATGCGGCCTGCGGATGCGCGCTTCAAGGCATCCGCCATCACCATCACTTCCATCAGATTGTCGTTGGTCGGCGCGCAGGTGGACTGCAGTATGAAGACGTCCTTGCCTCTCACGTTCTCGAGGAGCTCGACCATCACCTCGCCGTCGGAGAAGCGCGCGACAGTCGCGCGGCCCAGCGTGATCCCGAGGTGTTGCGCCACCGCTTCTGCAAGCTTAGGGTTGGCATTGCCGGTGAACACCATCAAGCTATCGTAGGACACGTGAACCTCTCAACGAAAAAACCTAAAGGGCACAGCCCGTGATATGGCTGAGGAGGTAGGGATCGAACCTACGAATGACGGGATCAAAACCCGTTGCCTTACCACTTGGCGACTCCCCAAAAAACTCAATCCGGCACCCAGTCATGCAGAGGGTGCTTCGACAAACCTTGCACTGCCACGCCTTTCATCGATTGCGGCAGCTGCTGCAAAACGGCATGCGCCTTTTCCTCGCTCTCGAATTCGGCAAACACGCATGCCCCGGAGCCCGTCATCATCGCGCGGCCATGGCGGCCAAGCTCCGCGACATGATCCGCGACCTCCGGATAAAGACTGCACACCACCGCCTGCAAATCGTTGCGCAATGGCTGCGTCGAGAGGGCGCGCATTATTATCGAATCTGAGTCCCGTGTCAATTCTGGATGCGAAAATATTTGCGCAGTGGGCACATGCACGGGCGGGAAAAGCACCACATACCATGCGAAAGGAAGCCCGTAAGCCTGCAGTTTCTCCCCGACCCCTTCCGCAAAGGCATTTTCGCCAAAAACGAAGACCGGCACATCGGCGCCCAGCCTGAGCCCGATCTGCATCAGGCGGGAACGCGTCAGCCCCAGGGACCACAGGCGGTTCAGTGCGATCAGCGTGGTCGCCGCATCCGAGCTTCCCCCGCCCAGCCCTCCTCCCATGGGGATGCGCTTTTCGACTTCGATGTCCGCGCCCAGGCGGCATCCCGTTTCGGCCTGCAAAAGCATGGCCGCGCGCACGCACAAATCCTGGTCTTCCGGCACGCCCTCGATATCGTTTACGCGGTGAACCATCCCGTCATCGCGCAAGGTAAAATGCAGCGTATCGCAAAGATCGATGAAGCGGAACAGCGTCTGGAGTTCGTGGTAGCCATCGCTGCGCCTGCCAATCACGTGCAGAAACAGGTTGAGCTTCGCGGGTGCAGGGCAAGTGAGCTTCATTTTGGGTTCCACTCCCAGCCGTCTATCAGCAGGGTCAGCTGCAGGCCGGGACGGGAAAGCTGCATGCGGGAGGGCATGGCATCCGCCTTGTCTTCCGAATACTTGAGATAGCGCACTTCCCAGCCGTCCTGGTACTGCACGGAAATTCGCCCCAGCCTGTCACGCTCGACCAGCGCATCGCTTGCTGCGGGCTGCCCCAGGATCCAGTGATGCAGGCTGTCCATCTGCAGTCGCCATCCCAGGACCTGCATCATCAAAGATTCCACATCCTTGTCCTGGTAGTGCCTGCCGCTCTCATCCAGCGTCGCTTCCTTGTCGTCGCGGTAGATGCGCGCCGCCGTCTGGCCCAATGGCGTCAGGAGCAATATCTCGTCGCTTCCCGCCTGGTGGGCCCAGCGCAGTCCGGCGGAGTCGCGCTTGTCGTCGTGCCTGACCAGTATCCTTCCATTCATCGCAAAACCTGCATCCTCGACATGCGAAGGATGCGGAACAACAGGCTGCGATGCGCAGCCCGCGAGCAGCAGAAGCAGCAGCCAGCGCATCAAGGAATATACCGCTTCATCACGGCCTTGAGCGGCTCGCTATCGGGATGCGCATCCAGGCTCTTCTTCCAGATTTTTTCGGCCTCCTCCCTGTCGCCGCGCGCCCAAAGCGCCTCTCCAAGGTGGGCTGCGATTTCAGGATCCCCGGTTCCGGCGAACGCCTTCTTCAGCATCGCCACGCTCTCGTCGAGCTTGCCGCCGAGATAATATGCCCATCCCACGCTGTCCATGATCGCATAATCGTTGGGTGCCAACTTCAATGCCTTCTCGACCAGCTCGGTCGCCTCGGGTATGCGCACCCTGCGCTCCAGAAAACCGTAGCCCAGCGCATTGTATGCGTGCGCATAATCCGGCCTCACCTTGATCAGGTGGCGCAGCCATTTTTCGGACTCCTCATAGCGGCCAAGCTGGTCGGCCTGCATCGCAGCCTCGTACAAAAGCTCGGGATCGTCCGGAAGCCTGGAAAGCCCCTGCCTCAGCACCTCGATCGCCTCATCGTTCCGCTTCGCATCGCGCAAAAGCTGCGCCTCAATCACCAGAAGCTCTCCCTGCTTTGCCGGGAAATCGGCGGCTGCCCGGTGCAGCACCCCGCGCGCCTCGTCAAGCCTGTTCTCGCGGCTCAGGATGTAGACAATGCGCAGCTCTGCCGCATAGCGATATTCTCCGGCATTCACCTTGCGATATTGCTCCAGGGCCTTTGGTGCGTCCTCCTTCGCCTCGTAGAGCTGTCCCAGGAAATACGCCACATCGTCCTGTGTCCGGCCATTTCTTTCCAGCGCATTCTTGAGCTCCGCCTCGGCCTCGGGAAAATCGTTGAGCTGCAACGAGATCAGGGCCACTGCAAAGGCAAGCTCCACATTGCCGGGATTCTCGCGCGCAAGAAGCTGGAACTCATCCCGCGCGCTCCTGTATTCCTTCTGTGCGAGCAATTCCCGCGCATACTGCAGCCGCACTTCGGATGCCTGCGGATAATCCGAAAGATAGCCCTTCATCAGCGCAAGGCTCTGCTCCGGGGCAGTCTTGTTCAGCAGCTCGGCCTCCAGCAGAACAGGGGCGTTCCAGGCAGGCTTGAGTTCATGCGCCTTGCGCGCCTCATCAAGTGCCAGCCCTTCGTCGCCGGCCGCGCGTGCAAGTTCAGCCACCACCCATTGCGCTTCGCTCACCTCGGGATAGGGTTCGGCCAGCTCGCGCATCAGCTTCAACGCTCCCGCCTTGTCCTGCTGCGGAGCGGTCAGGGGATAGAGCTGAAGGAAAGTCAGACCGACATCCTCCCCCGAGCTTTTCAGCACATCCACGAGATAGGGGCGCGCCTCTTCGAATTTACCTCCGCGCAAAAGCAGCGATGAAAGCATGCGCGTGGCCATCGCAGAACCGGGGTCGAGCTCATGCCAAAGGCCCACCGCCTCGACCGATTTTCCCATGTCTCCGGATTGCATGGCGAGCTGGGCCGCACGCCTCGCAAGCCTGGGATCTCGCGTCTTCTGCGCGAGATCCATGCTGCTCTCCAGCGCCAGGGACATGTGGCCGCGCTGGGCCGCAAATTCGGACAACAGGATTTCATAGAGGAGATCCTGGGTCAGATCGACGTCCGGCAGCACTTCAGGCGCGGGCGCCGGGGAGGACGCTGCTGCAGGAGTCGCCTTGGGGGCTGCCACCTTCACCGCGGGTTCATGTACCTCTGCGCATCCTGAAACCAGCAGGCATGCGAGCAAAAAATGTCTGAATTCTTTCATGGCAGCAAGGCTTTTGATACGGGCCTACATATTAGGTTATATTTGCAGCTGTCCACAACTCAAAGGTGCAGGCGAACTTGTCGAACGCAACCCTTACAGCACGCAACCTGAGCCGCAGCTTCGGCAGGCGCGAGGTCATCCACGACCTGACGCTGGAACTCAAACGCGGCGAAGTGCTGGGTCTGCTGGGCCACAACGGCGCAGGCAAGAGCACCACGCTGCAGATGCTGACCGGATGCCTGCTTCCCGACAGCGGAACGATAGACATCTGCGGCATCAGTCTGCTGAAAAATCCCGCAAAGGCCAAGGCGCACATAGGCTACCTTCCGGAATCCCCTCCCTTGAACCGAGAGCTGAGCGTTGCGACATATCTCGGATTTGCCGCAAGGCTGCATGGCATGAAGCGCGAAGAAATCGATTCCGCGACGACGGAGGCGATCAGGCGCTGCGGACTGGAATCGGTCAGGAAGAAGCTGATATCGACTCTGTCGAAAGGCTATCAGCAGCGCGTCGGCATCGCCCAGGCCATCGTTCATCGCCCCGATGTTCTCGTGCTCGACGAGCCCACGGTCGGGCTCGATCCCTCCCAGATACGCGACATAAGGGATCTGATCCGCGAACAGGGGAACTCGGGCAGCGTGATCCTTTCCACGCATCTGTTGAGCGAGGTGGAGAGCGTATGCGACCGCGTCGAGATCATGCAGAAAGGACGCCTGATCTATGGCGACTCCAGCGACCGCATGCAGCACTATGGAGCGGTTTCCGGATTCACGATCACCCTGAACAATCCTCCGGCATTGGACGAGCTTGCATGCATAGAAGGCGTCGAGAGCGTAGAGAAGGTTTCCGCTACGGAATTCCGCATATTGCATGCGCCAGACAGGAATCCCGGAAGCGAGCTCATGAGCCTCTCGACGCAAAAGGGCTGGCAGCTGACCCAGCTCACCCCCCTGCATGCGTCGCTGGAAGATGTCTTCGTGAAGATCACGAAGGAGAAGTCATGATACGCCTGATCGCCATGCGCGAATTGCGCAGTCTTCTGTCCATCCCCTCCACCTGGTTCGTCCTGGCTGGCCTGCAGTTCATTCTTGCCTGGTTCTTCCTGACGAGGCTGGAAGCCTTCCTGGAAATTCAGCCCCAGCTCGCGCTGCTCGCAAATCCTCCCGGCGTGACCGGCACCGTCGGCGCATCGCTTTTCAACACCGCATCGCTGCTTCTCATGATGCTGGTGCCGATGTTCACGATGCGCCTGATCGCAGAAGAGCGGCGCAACCAGACGCTGGCGCTGCTCCTCTCCTCTCCCGCTTCGGATGTCGAGATCACAATCGGCAAGTTCGCAGGCCTGCTCATTTTCCTTTTGCCGATGATCGCGATCCTGCCGCTGATGCTCTGCACGCTCTTTTTCGGCACGCACCCCGATTCAGGGCTCCTGATCTCGAACTCCATAGGGCTCTTGCTCCTGACCTCGAGCTATGTCGCGCTCGGCCTCTACATCTCGTCGCTTACCGCGCAACCCGTGATCGCCTCCCTGGGTACGCTCGCCATCCTGACGGGGCTGTGGCTTGCCGACATCACCTCCCCTGCGGCATCGTTCTGGCACCAGTTCTCGCCCCTTTATCATTTCCAGAATTTCAACGCAGGGCTTCTCGACAGCCGGGATGCGGCATTCTTCGTGCTGTTCACCGCATTCTTCCTGACGCTTGCCGCAAGGCGGCTGCACAATAACCGTATATACGGATAAACCATGCCGCGCAAACTTCACGCCATCAATCCCCTGCGCAACCTGGTCTTCGTCCTTTTGCTGACGGCGGCAGCCCTGGGGCTTGGCTATCTCGCATCGCTCCACCCGATCGAACGCGATCTCACCTTCAATTCCGGAAACAGCCTGGAGCCCGCAAGCATCTCCGCCCTGCGCCAGCTTTCCGGTCCTGTCGACATCACCGTATACGCCACGACCAAAGACGTGCATCTCGGCGACATACGCAAAATCATCAAGGACTTCATCTCCCTGTATCAGCGCTACAAGCCGGACATCAGGCTGACATTCGTGGATCCCGAGAAGGAGCCCGACAGGACGCGCGCCGCGAACATCCAGCTCAACGGCGAAATGGTGATCGAATATGCCGGCCGTAACGAACACCTGACCACGATCAACGAGGAGACGCTGACGGGCGCGCTGCTGCATCTCGCCCATGCGACGAACCAGACCGTGATGTATCTCGACGGGGACGGAGAGCGCAGGCTCGACGGCAGCGCCAACTACGATCTCGGCCTGATATTCGGCGCAAAACTGAAGCAGAACGGGTTCAGGATCTCAAGCCTCAACCTTGCCATCGCGCAGGATGTGCCGATGAACGCCAGCATGCTGGTGATCACGCAACCCCAGGCTGACCTCATGCCCGGGGAAGTGGACAAAATACTGCGCTATGTGGACCGCGGCGGGAACCTGCTCTGGCTGATAGACCCAGGACCCCTGCACGGCCTTGAGCGCCTCGCAGAAAAGCTGAACCTGCAGCTGCCTCCCGGCATCGTGATCGATCCTTCCGCCGCCAGCATGAATGCGCCAGACACCTGGGCGCTGGGCACGAGCTACACGCAGCATCCGATCACCAGCGGCTTCAACCTGATCACCGCATTCCCATCTGCGCGCCCGCTCCTGTGGAACGGAAACCACTGGCAAGTTCTGCTGGAAGTCGCACAGACCGGCTGGCTGAGCGAATCCCCGAACTCGAAATCCGGCAAGCACGGGCCTTTCACCCTCGCGCTGGCAGCCGAGCACGAGGTCAACGGGGCAGATCAGCGCATCGTCGTCGTCGGCAACGGCGCATTCCTCTCCAACAGCTTTGCAGGAAACGGCGGGAACGTGGATCTGGGGGTCAACATGATCAACTGGCTGGCCCACGACGACAGGCATATCGCCTTGCAGCCCCGCAAGGCGGGTGACAGCAACCTCACGCTGTCCAAAAACCAGCTCACCGGGATCAGCGTCGGATTCCTCGTGGTCATCCCGCTCGTGCTCTTTGGCATCGGCATCTATCTGTGGTGGGTTCGCCGCCGTGCCTGAACTGCCCGAGGTTGAAACGACGAGGCGGGGTCTGGAACCCCATCTCGTAGGCGCGAGGATCAATGGCGCCGAGATACGCAACGACAGGCTGCGCTGGCCCGTCCGGAAGGACATGCCCCTGGCAGGTCAGACCATACTGAGCCTCGGTCGGCGCGCGAAATACCTTCTGCTGAAGTGCAATACAGGCACGCTGATCCTGCACCTTGGCATGTCCGGAAACCTGCGCATCCTGCCGGAAGGCACGCCGCCCGGAAAGCACGACCACTTCGATCTCTTGCTAGACAACGGCAAGCTGATGCGCCTTTGCGATCCCCGCCGCTTTGGCGCAGTACTGTGGCACGAGGGAGCCATCGAAGACCACCCCCTGATCTCAAGGCTGGGTCCGGAGCCTCTGGAATCTTTCGATGCCGGTCATCTCCACCGCGCAGTCAAAAGCAGGAGCATTGCGATCAAGCAGCTCATCATGGACGGCCATGTGGTCGTGGGCGTGGGCAACATCTATGCGAGCGAAGCGCTTTTTCTTGCAGGCATCAGACCCGAGCGCCGCAAGCTGGGTCTGGCAGGATGCGCGAAGCTGGCCGAGTCCATCAAAACCACGCTCAAGGCCGCAATCGATGCGGGAGGCAGCACGCTCCGGGATTTCGTCAACGCATCCGGCAATCCCGGATACTTCCAGCAGCAGCACTGGGTCTATGGCCGGAGCGGGGAGCCTTGCAGGCGATGCGGAACGCCCATCAGACAGATCAGACAGGGGCAGCGCTCGAGCTTTTACTGCCCGAATTGCCAGAAGTGAAAAGTTGATGTAACAATCTCGCGCTAAGATGCCCATTTCGACCCGAGGAATCACCATGATCAGAAAAATCGCCGCAGCCTGCCTGCTCGTTCTTTCATTTCCGGCCCATGCGCTGCCGCGCCCGGACCACGTCCTGGTAGTCATAGAGGAGAACCATGGTTTCGACCAGGTCATGGGCCATCAAGACTCCTACGTCAGGGAGCTTGCAAAGCGCGGCATGCTCTTCAAGCGATCCTATGGCGTGAGCCATCCAAGCCAGCCCAATTACCTTGCCCTCTTCTCGGGATCCACTCACGACATCTCGGACGACAGATGCCCAAAACATCTTTCGGGAGAGAATCTCGCAAGCGCCCTGCTTGGAAAAAACATGAGCTTTGCGATCTATTCGGAAGGACTGCCTGCGGATGACCCCACGGCCTGCGCAGCCGGCCCCTATCAGCGCAAGCACAACCCGGTGGCGAACTGGTCGGATCTTCCCGCGGAGATCAACCTGCCTTTGAGCGAATTCCCGGAGGATTTTTCGAAGCTGCCCACGGTCTCCTTCGTGATCCCCGACCAGAACCACGACATGCACGATGGAAGCTTCGAGGCCGCGGATTCATGGCTCAGGACCCATATCGCACCCTATGTGGACTGGGCATACAAGCACAACAGCCTGCTCATCCTGACCTGGGACGAGGACGACTTCAAGGGGGACAACCGCGTCGTCACGATACTCGCGGGCCCCATGGTCAGGAACGGCACGAGCGGCCAGCGCATTGACCATTATAGCGTGCTGAGGACGCTGCTCGACATGTATGGCCTTGAGCCCATCGGAAACAGCCGCGAAACATCGCCCATCAAGGGCATATGGCGCTAGCGCTTGGCCGCCATCAGCCTTTCGTATTTGATCTGCAGCGCCTCGCGGCTTTCCACGTGCTTCGGGTCCTTGGGTATGCAGTCCACCGGGCACACTTCGACGCACTGCGGCGTGTCGTAATGCCCCACGCATTCGGTGCACTTTTCAGGATCGATCACATACACGGTGTCGCCCTGGGAAATCGCGTCGTTCGGGCATTCCGGCTCGCACACGTCGCAGTTGATGCATTCATCGGTAATCATCAGTGCCATGTTTCAACTCCGTTCAAGATCATTTCAATTCTCGGCTCTTCTGTTCCAGTCTGGCCGCGACCACGGGAGAGACGAACTTGCTCACGTCTCCTCCGAAGCGCGCAACCTCGCGCACCATGGTCGCGGAGATGAACGTGTACTGTTCTGCAGGCGTCAGGAACAGGGTTTCCATTTCCGGGTAGAGGTTGCGGTTCATGCCCGCAAGCTGAAACTCGTATTCGAAATCCGATGCCGCCCGCAGGCCGCGCAGCACCACGCGGGAATTCTGCGACTGCACGAAACTCATCAGGAGTCCGTCGAAGCCCTCCACGCGCACATTCGCAAAATCCGCAAACACCTCCCGCGCCATCTCCACCCTCTCCTCCATCGAAAAGAGCGTGTTCGCCCGGCTCTTGGCCACGGCCACGATCACCTGATCGAAGAGGCCGGCTGCGCGGCGCACCACATCCTCATGCCCGCTCGTGATGGGATCAAACGTTCCCGGATATACCACCTTGATCATTCGTTCAATCCTATCAGCTGAAACCATACCTGCCCCGCTCGCCCCGACTTCAGGACATTCCAGGGAGCAGGCGCTGCCATCGCGCTCCCCGATTCCACATAGACCATGCCACCCTCCTTCAGATGCCGCGGCAAGGAATCCAGGATTCCGGGCAGATAGCCGCTTTGGAAAGGCGGATCCAGGAAAATCACATCGAAGCGCTCGACATCGCGCGCGACGAATTCTAGCCCATCCTGATGGCGGATGATCACGTCCCTGCAGCCTAGCCTTTCGGCATTCTCCTTGAGTGCGCGAAAAGCAGGCAGGCTTTTTTCGACCATCACCACCCGTTCCGCGCCGCGCGAGGCCGCCTCGAAACCCAGCGCACCGCTGCCGGCAAAAAGATCGAGACAGGTCCTTCCATAGAGGCTCTGCCCGAGCCAGTTGAACAGCGTTTCTCTGACGCGGTCAGGCGTGGGACGCAATCCTTCCGCATCGGGAAACTGTATGATGCGGCTTCTGAATTCGCCGGCGCCTATCCTGACCTTGTTCATCGAAAATCATTTGGCGGGCGCGCCGACGATCACCGTCGCCATCGCGTCAGGATGGATGTGTCGTGCAAACGCATCCTTTATTTGACTCACAGTGACGCTGTCCACGCGCCTTGTGAAATCGTCCAGATAGTTGAGCGGCAGGTCGTAGAACCCGATCACGCTCAAATATCCGAGTATCTTGCGGTTGCTGTCTATGCGCAGCGGAAATCCGCCTATGATGTTCTGCTTCGCCGCTTTGAGTTCGTCTTCGGTCGGACCTTCTGCGACGAACTTGTCCAGCGTCTTGCGCACCAGCGCCAACGCCTCATCCGCCTGATCCTTCTTCGTCTGCAGACCGATCTGGAAGGGTCCCGGCTGGCCCAGCGGGAAGAAATAACTGTATACACTGTAGGCCAGGCCGCGCTTTTCGCGCACCTCGTTCATCAGGCGCGAGACGAAGCCTCCGCCGCCCAGTATGTAATTGCCGACATAAAGCGTGAAATAGTCCGGATCCGTGCGCGATATGCCGGGCGCGCCGATCAGGATATGGCTTTGCGTGGCCGGATGGGGAATGCGCTCCTCCACAGGCTTGATCTGCATGTCCACGGCAGGCATCGGAAGAGGCTCGTCCGACACCGGAAGGTCCTTCGTCAGCCGGTCCGCGATCTCATGCGCTTCCTTGACCGTCACGTCCCCCATGATGGCCACCACTGCGCGGGCCGCATTGTAGTGGGTGCGGTAAAATTCCTTCACATCCTGATCGCTGATCGCGCCGACTCCCGCCACATTCCCGGCAATCGGCAGCGCATAGGGATGCTTGCCGAACACCGCCTTATAGAAGGCCCGGCTCGCGATGCTCTCGGGTTTGGTCTCGTCTTCTTTCAGCGCGGCGATCACGCGCGCCTTCTCGCGTGACAGGATCTCATCGGGAAAGGTCGGGTGCTGCAACACCTTTGCCATGATGTCCAACGCCTTGTCGCGCTCCTCAGGATGGCTCAGGGTGCGCAAAGTGACGCTTGCCATGTCCTGATCGATGCTCCCGTCGAGCTCTGCCCCCATGTCCGCCATGCCGCCGGAAATGGCATTCTCGTCCATCCCCCCGGCGCCCAGATCCAGCATCTCGTGCGTCATACTGGCAAGCCCGGATTTGCTGTCATAGCGGCTTCCCGCCGGCACGCTCACCGCCACGTCCAGCATCGGGATGTCGCGGTCCTCAACGAAAAGCACCTTGGAGCCGCTCGCGCTCTGCCAGTGCTGGATACTGGGCGTCGCAAAGGCGGCACCGGACGCAAGGCAGGTCAAGACTGCGCCCAGCAAGAAAGAATGTTTAGCGGACATGGCTTGAATCTCCGGTTTGATGCCTGGGCTTTCCAGAAAGCGGCTGTGGGTCGAGCACTGCGACGGTCAGGTTGTCATCCTTCAAGAGCATGCTTGCGACCTCCTTCACCTGTTCAGCCGTCACCGCCTCGAGCTTGTCCAGCATCAGGGGAATGGCCTGCTGGCCCAGCCCTATGCTCTCCATCTGGCCTATCTGCATCGCCTGGTAGAAAACGGAATCGAGCTTGTAAACTTCGGCAGCCATGACCTGCGCCTTCACGCGCTTAAGCTCCTCTTGGCTCACGCCGTCCCTGACGATCGCCGAGATTTCACGGCGCAGCGCCGCCTCGACATCGGCAGCCGTCTTGCCTTCGCTTGGGGTTGCCTCCAGCGTGAATACCGCAGGTCCGCGTGAAGTCGCATCATATCCGGCGCTCACATCGCTCGCGATCTGCTGTTCGCGAACCAGATGCTTGTTCAATCGCGCCGAATCGTTTCCGCTCAGCACGCCCGCCAGCATCTCGAGCGCATAAGGCTGCCAGTCGCGCAGCGGGTCGACGACGTTGGGCGCATGGTAGCCCATCACCAGAAGAGGAAGCTCGGCCGGCGCCTTCACCACCATGCGCTTGATGCCGACCTGCGGGGGCTCTATGTAGTTTCTGTGCGGCGGCACGGTTCTTTTCCGGATGGGACCGTAGTAGCGCTTTGCCAGTGCAAAAACGGCATCGTGGTCGACATCGCCTGCGACCACGAGCGTAGCATTGTTGGGCGCATACCATTTTTTGTACCAGTCTCTTACATCGTTCACCGTCAGATGCTCGAGGTCGTTCATCCAGCCGATCACGGGATGCCGGTAGGGATGCTCCTCATAGAACACCGACATCATCTTCTCCTGGAGCAGGGCATGAGGATCATCGTCCGTGCGCATGCGCCGCTCTTCCATCACGACCCTGATCTCCTTGGAAAATTCCTTTTCGGAGAGATTCAGATTCTGCATCCTGTCCGACTCGAGCTTCATCGCCAGCGGCAGTCTGGATTTTTCGAGCTGCTGGAAATAGGCGGTATAGTCATCGCTGGTGAACGCATTCTCGCGACCGCCCGCAGCGGCGATGAGGCGCGAGAACTCGCCTGCAGGCACGCGCTTCGTCCCCTTGAACATCATGTGCTCCAGAGCGTGCGCCACTCCCGTCTTGCCGGTCACCTCGTCCATGCTTCCGGCCTTGTACCAGACCTGCTGAACCACGACCGGCGCCCTGTGGTCCTCCTTGACGACAACCTTCAGGCCGTTTGCCAGGGTCTGCTCGAACACCTCGGCCGCACCCGCCTGTTGAATACCGAATACCAGCAATGCAAAACAATACAGATATATCCGCATAATCCCTAACCTCGGCGCGCCCAATCGGCTTAAAATAGCGAAAATGGCCACATGATGTGACCTCGCCTATTATGCCCCAACTACCGGAATGCATCCAAGATGTTTAGTTTTTTGAAGAAGAGTGAAAAGACCGGCGAAAAACCCGCCGAAGGCTGGATGGCGCGACTCAGGTCCGGCCTCGCGCGGACCGGCAGCCAGCTCTCCGAGCTTTTTGGCAGAGGAGGAAGGATAGACGAAGAGCTCTACGAGGAGCTTGAAACGATACTGATCACCGCGGACGTCGGCATGGAGGCAACCCATTCCCTGCTTGCCGATTTGAAGCGCCAGGTCAGGGAACAGAAACTGTCAGAGGCCGGCGAACTCAGGGAGGCGCTTGCCCATTGTCTGGTGAAGCTGCTGAAACCGCTTGCCGTACCGCTCAAGCCAAATGACCACAAACCCTTCGTGATCATGATGGTCGGCGTCAATGGCGCAGGAAAGACCACCTCCATCGGAAAGCTTGCGAAATATCTGCAATCCCAGGGGCTTTCCGTTCTGCTCGCAGCCGGGGACACCTTTCGCGCGGCCGCCCGCGAACAGCTCATGACCTGGGGGGAGCGCAACGATGTCACGGTGATCGCACAGCAAAGCGGTGATTCGGCCGCCGTGATTTTCGATGCAGTCCATGCGGCGGAAGCCAGGGGCATAGACGTCGTGCTTGCCGACACCGCCGGGAGACTGACCACCCAGGCTCACCTGATGGAAGAGATCAAGAAGGTAAAGCGCGTCATAGGAAAAGCCCTGCCCGACGCCCCTCATGAAGTGCTGCTGGTGCTGGATGCCAACACCGGGCAGAACGCGCTGAGCCAAGTGAAGGCGTTCGACACCGCGCTTGGCGTGACCGGCCTGATACTCACAAAGCTCGATGGAACGGCCAAGGGCGGCGTGATCGCGGCGATTGCGCGCAATCATCCCATACCCGTGCGCTTCATCGGCGTGGGCGAAGGGCTTGATGACCTGCGGCCCTTCGTCGCCGAGGAGTTCGTTGGCGCACTGCTCGGAGAGCCTGCATGATCTCGTTCAACCAGGTGAACAAGCGCTATCCGGGCGGCTTCGAAGCCCTGAAGAACGTGACCTTCGAACTTGCAAAGGGAGAGATGGCTTTCCTGACGGGGCATTCGGGCGCCGGGAAGAGCACGCTGCTGAAGCTGATCGCCGCGATAGAGAGGCCCAATTCGGGCTCGGTCCTCGTCAACAACCAGAACGTCAGCGCGCTCAAAAGCGCAGCCCTGCCCTATCTTCGCAGGAACATCGGCATGATCTTCCAGGACCACAAGCTGCTGTTTGACCGCAGCGTGTTCGACAACGTGCAGCTTCCGCTGGAGATATGCGGCTTCGACCACAGGGAGACGGGAAAGCGCGTGCGCGCGGCGCTGGACAAGGTAGGTCTTCTCGGCCGAGAGAAGGCGAACCCCATCGCCCTTTCAGGCGGCGAACAGCAGCGCCTCTGCATCGCCCGCGCCATCGTAAACCGCCCTTCCATCCTGCTCGCAGACGAACCCACAGGCAACCTGGATGCCGAATACGCGCAGGAGATCATGAAGATATTCGACTCGTTCCATCAGGTGGGAGCGACCCTGCTGATCTCCACTCACGATGCGGGCGTGCTCAAGAACGCGCGCACGATCAATCTCAGGCAAGGCGAAATCCAGACGGCGCCCGGCAAAGAGGGGATGCCATGATGAGCGCATTTTCCCAGCATCTCCGCGTCATCAAAAGCACCCTGCGCCGGATGTTTTCAGCACCGCTTTCAGGCATCCTCAACATCGTCGTGATCGGCATCGCGCTGAGCCTTCCGGCAGGCCTGTATGCGCTGCTGCAAAACGCGCAGGGCGTGCTCTCACAGGCATCCTCGAGTTCGGAGATCAGCCTTTTCCTGACCATGGATGCGGGCAGCGAAGACATCGCATCTTTAAGGAGGCAGCTTGCACAAAACCCCGCCATCGGCAGGATCACATTCATTCCACGGGCGGATGCGCTGAAAAATCTCGTCCAGAGCAATGGCCTTTCCGATGTCATCGCTGGCCTCGAGAACAACCCTCTGCCCGACGCTTTCGTGGTCTCGCCCAGAACAACTCACGCCCGGGAGCTCGACGCCCTGCGCAGCGAGCTGCAGAAACTACCCCATGTCGATATTGCCCAGCTCGACACCGCATGGGTATACAAGCTCGAGGCGATACTCGAATTTGCTCGCATCCTGGTCCTGATACTCGCAGTCCTCCTGAGCCTGGCCCTGATCGCAATCACCTTCAACACGATACGCCTCCAGATCATGACCCAGAAGGACGAGATTCAGGTCGCCAAACTGATAGGCGCCACCAATTCCTTCGTGCGCCGGCCCTTCCTTTATTTTGGCGCGGTGCAGGGCATACTGGGCGGCATCACCGCATGGATCATCATCGCGCTGGGGATGCATCTGCTGAAAAAACCGATCGCGACCCTGTCCCACCTCTATGGCAGCGATTTCATCCTTCATCCCTTGAGCCTGGGAGACAGCCTGACGCTCATGCTGTTCTCGCTTTATCTGGGACTGATGGGGGCATGGCTTTCTGTCGCGCGTCACCTGTCCGAAATAGAGCCGCGCTGAAAGCCTTGACACGGCGGCTCACAACAGTGGCATAATACGCGCGTAAATAGACACAAGGAAAAGATCATGGAAAAACCAGGTTGCAAGTCGCTCGTATTGCCCATTTTGTTTGCCGTTGCACTTTGGATAGTCGGCGGATTTTTCCTGAGCAAGGAACTGGGCATCATCTGCGTCATCCTCAGCATCTGGGTTGGCGGCATGGCCGCCGGCAAGGTGATGAACTCGGAATGCTCGCTGCCCAAGGATCACGCTTAATCAAGCCGGAATCCGCCCGCCCTTGCAAGCGGCGCTTGCAAGGGTACGGCATTTCAGAATGAACCTAATTCGGTTTCAGGGCTCTTAGCGTATAGAATTCTCTAGGAGATTACGATCATGGATTACAGCCTTCCCATGCCTTCTGCCTTAGGCAGTCTTGACAGCTACATCAGCCAGGTCAAACGCTATGCCGTGCTGTCGCCGGAAGAGGAACACGCCCTCGCCGTGCGCTTCCGCGACGAGAACGATCTCGACGCCGCGCGCCAGCTGGTCCTTTCCCATTTGCGCGTGGTCGTCAGCGTTGCGAGAGGCTATGCCGGCTACGGCCTTCCCCAGGCGGATTTGATCCAGGAAGGCAATATCGGCCTGATGAAGGCGGTCAAGCATTACGACCCCGACTTCGGCGTGCGCCTTGTTTCCTTTGCGGTTCACTGGATACGCGCGGAAATCAACGAATTCGTCGTGCGCAACTGGCGTCTGGTCAAGATTGCCACCACCAAGGCGCAGCGCAAGCTTTTCTTCAACCTGCGCAGCCTGAAGCGCGACCTGGAATCGCTGAAGCCGCAGCAGATCAAGGAAATCGCCGCACAGCTCAACGTGAGCGAGCAGGATGTCGCCGAAATGGAGGCGAGATTTGCAGGGCATGAGATGGGGCTCGAGCCTTCGGGATCCGGCGATGACGAGGATTACGCGCCGATACAGTATCTTGCCGACAGCCCAGAGCATGAGCCGTCGAATGTGCTCGAGACTTCGGAAAACGACCACCTGCGCAGCGCAGGGCTGTCCAAGGCCTTGTCCAGCCTGGACGAACGCAGCAGGCGCATCGTGGAGGCGCGCTGGCTGAACGAGGACAGCAGCGCGACGCTGCATGAACTTGCCGCCGAATTCAACGTGTCGGCCGAGCGCATACGCCAGATAGAACAGAAGGCGATGAGCAAGATGCACGCCGCCCTCTCGGCAGCCTGATTAAAAAAAGCCGCATATAGCAGCTTTCTTCATTTGATCAGCTTCAACTGCGGCTTGGCCGGCTTTGTTTCCGGTGGTGTAGGCTCAGGTGCGGAATCGGCAGGCTGAAACACAAGACCCTGCCCCGTCTCTTTCGAGAAAATCCCGATCACGGCACCCACCGGCACCAGGATGTCGAAGGAAACGCCGCCAAACCGGCCGCTGAAGGATATCCACTCATTGCCCATCTCCAGTCCGCGGACCGCTGTCGGGCTGACGTTCAGCACGATCTCCCCATCCTTGACGTACGACGCGGGCACTTCCGTCTGCTCGTTGACCCGCACCGCAAGGTAGGGCGTATGCCCTCCGTCTATGCACCATTCGTATATCGCGCGTATCAGATAGGGTCTGGTGGACAGGTCGTTCACTTGCGCATCGCTCTTTCCGCAGGTGTCAGGGAATCGATGAAGCCCTGCCGCGCAAACAGCCTCTCCGCATACTTCATCAGGGGAGCGGCATCCTTGCCCATCTGTATGCCATAATGGTCGAGCCGCCACAGCAGGGGGGCGACCGCCACGTCCAGCATGGAAAACTCGTTCCCCAGAAGGTACTTCTGCTTCGACAGTATCTGCGAGAGCTGCAGAAGGTTGTCCTTGATGATGGCCCGGGCCTTCTCGGGCGTCTTGCCGCCCTGCTGGATGAGATTCACGTTGCTGTAGAGCTCCTGCTCGAAGCGGTGCAGGAAAAGCCTGGCGCGCCCGCGCATCACAGGATCGGCGGGCATCAGCTGGGGATGAGGGAAACGCTCGTCTATGTATTCGTTGATGATGTTTGCCTCGGTCAGAATCAGGTCGCGCTCTACCAGAACAGGGACTTTGTTGTACGGATTGATCGCCGCGACATCTTCGGACTTGTCCATCTGGTCCACATCGATAATCTCGAAATCCATGCCCTTTTCGTACAAAACGATACGACACCGATGGCTGTAGGGGCAAACCGTCCCCGAATACAATCTCATCATTACGCTCTTACCCCTTAATCAAATTTCTGCTCTGCATGAAAGCCCGCACAAGGAAAAATCCCACCAGCGCAACAATTCCCCATACCAAGGCCGCAGCGAGCACCGGATAACTGCCGGTGCCATTTACGCCGGCGATCCAGATGAAGCGCTCGCAGATCGTGCCTATGATGATGGACGTGGCAACAGCGGTGATTCCGGCAATGCTGTGCCGCGTCACCGGAAAACAAAGCGCCACGAATGGTATGACAAATTTCAGTGCCAGCACGGCCCACCAGACGAAGGCATAGTCGCCATACATCATGCCAAACACACGATCCGTCTCGTCGGGCAGATTGCCATACCAGATGGTCAGGAATTGTGCGTAATAAGTATATATATACAGCAGGGTGAAAGCCAGCAGCATCTGCGCGATGTAATTATAAATCTTTTCGGGTACGGGCGAAACCAGCTTGTTCTTCGTGTTCAGGACATATATCCAGATCACGAGAAATGCCAGGAACATGCCGAAATTGCTGACGAACTGCTGCATCCCGTAGATCGCGCTGTGCCATTCCGGCACCAGCGTCATCTCGAAATCCCACGCGATCATCGTGCTGTAGAGCACGAAGAAGAATGGAATCCAGGTTGCGACCCGGTGGAAGCTCGCATATTCCTTGGGGCCCTTGTCGCTTTCCGCCTGGCGCTGGATGAACACCCAATAGAGCGCCATCATGAATATCATGCCCACCACTTCGCGCGACATCAGCCAGTAGGGCTGATACCAGCCGGGCATGTGGAAGTCCGAGTTGACCGGCCGGTTCCACCACGGGAAGGTGTGCTCTCCGCCGGCCAGCAGGATCACGAGCAATACGGCCGCAAGGGGAAACAGCGCATAGAGCGACACCGCAAGATTGCGCACGTTATAGCGCCATTTTGCGCCCACCAGATGCAGCACCGAGCAGAATGCCACGCCGCTCAATGCCAGGGACAACACGACGACGAAGCTTACCGTGAGAACCGACCAATTGGTATATGTCAACATTTCCTATCCTCCTCAATTCGACTGCGGCGCCACATAACCGGGAGGCGCCTTCTGCAAGACCTTGCGCACGTAGTTCACCACGTTCCAGCGTTCGGTCGGAGAAAGATCGTTCGCATAGCTTGGCATCACTGCCCCTCCCAGCGTCATGTAGCCGAAAATATATCCGTCCGGATAGTCGGGCGACTTCCAGCTGTGCATGGTGTTGGTATAGGAAAGGTTGAAAGGCTGCATGATCAGCTTCTTCCCGACCAGCCCGTCGCCGTATCCCTTGAATCCGTGGCATGGCGTGCAGTAGATCTCGAACAGATGCTTGCCCTTCTGCACCGACTGCGCATCGGGAACCACCGGATTGACCATCTTCTTCGCCGCCTCAAGATCCTCCACCAGCACGGTGGTGCCGGGCACCGGCACGGAACGCGAGGGAAAGGGGTACATGCCAGGATGTGCAGGATCCGGACTTTCCTGGGGCTTGATGCTGATCTGGTTTGCCATGTCCCTGGACCAGGGCCAGGCCTGCGCGAGAGCCGGCATCAACAACAGAGTGACCAACAAGGATGTTCTTTTCATCATTTCCCAGCCTCTTCCTGAATTTCCAACGCCTTGTGCTTGGCAAAGATCGCCTTCAATGCGCCGACTGCCGCCTCTTCCGCCTTGACCAGTATGCCGATGTTGTCGACCGAGACCTTGGCGTTGTATAGCGGGGAACGCTTGGCCGGCAATGCCGAGCAGATCAGAAAGCCAAGCACCGTGATGTACACGCCGCCCAGGATGAAAAGCTCGTAGGTCAGCACGAAATTGGGCGGCAGAGGCACGATGGGCTTTCCCCCCTTCATCTGCATGAAGAAATTGGCCTGCGCGCTCGAGATGCCGAGAAACCCCAGGGATCCTCCGAGCACCGCGCCTATCAGCGTGAACCACTGCACGTAGACGGGCTTTTCACCGAGAAACTTCTCGACTTCCGGATGCTCGATAGGCGACTTGACGATCATGTCATCGTTGACATCGAAGCCCGAAATCTTGGTGTTGCGAAGCTCCTTGACGACCGCCTCCGCCTGATCAAAGTCGCCATACAAGGCGAGTAAGTGACGTTTGCTCATGATTAGTGAACTCCTTGCTCAACGGTTTGTTCAACGGCAGTTCCGTTATTTTTCAGATGCAGCGTGCGGTGGTAAACCATCTCCTTGACCTCGTACATGGAAACCGAGGGGAACATCTTGCAGAACACCATGAATAGCAGCGTGAACCAGCCGAAGCTGCCGAACACGATGCCCCACTGTATCATCGAGGGCCACTGATCGTGATCCCAGGTCCATGGATAGTAGCCATGGGAGAACGTGGGCGACACGATCATCCAGCGCTCCAGCCACATGCCGAGGTTCAGCAAAAGCGAGGTCGCGAAGAGCACGGGGATGTTGGTCTGGAAGCGCTTGATCGCGAAGACCAGCGGCACGATGGAGCCGCAGAAGATCATCGCCCACCAGAATGGCGCGTATGGCCCCGTCATCTTCTGTATCAGCAGATCCTTGGAGACGGCATCGTGGCTATACCATACGGATGCGAATTCGACGCAGTTGAGATAGGTCCACACCATCGCGATCGCGAAAGTCAGCCTCACGATCTTTTTCAGTATCGGCAGCGTCATGTAGTCCTCGAACTTGAACACGTAGCGCAGGATGATGAAGAGCGTGATGATCGCAGCGCATCCCGAATAAAGCGCGCCCGCGACGAAGTAGGGCGGGAACGAGGTCACATGCCAGCCCGGCTGCTGCGACATGCCGAAGTCGGATGCCACGATGGAGTGCACCGATACGGCAAGGGGAATCAGGAAACAGGCGATGGTCAGATAGGTCACGCGGAAATTGCGCCACTGCCTGTCGGTACCCTCCCAGCCCAGCGCCAGAAGCGTATAGAGCTTCTTGCGCCATCCGGAGTGCATGTTGTCGCGCGCGATCGCAAGATCCGGGATCATGCCGACGAACAGGAAGAGTACGGAGGAGCTCAGATAGGTGAAGATCGCCATCGCATCCCAGAGGAGGGGCGACTGGAAGTTGGGCCAGACCCAGCGCTCGTTGGGATAGGGAACCGCGTAATAGAACTGCCAGAGACGCCCCAGATGGACCATCACGAATAGGCCCGCCGTCATCAGCGAGAAAGTCGTCATCGCCTCGGCGAAACGGTATATCGGCTTTCGCCAGTCGGCATGCATCAGATGCAGGATGGCGGACAGCAGCGTGCCTGAATGGCTCATGCCGATCCAGAAGATGAAGGTGGCGATGTAAAGCCCCCATACATGAGGATTGTCGAGATTCGCCACCCCCATGCCCATCTGGTACTGGTAGACCTCGCAGCCTATGCCTATGCCGAAAGTCAGCACGGCAAAAAACAGGATCACCCAATACAGCGGCCTCGGGTTTTCCAGACTCTTCATCACGTCCTGGTTGATCTTGGCCCAGGCAATGTCTTCGCGGATATCTTTCATTGTCGTTCCTTAAATGTTCAGCCGGCTAAACAGCGCTCTCGCGCACGCGCTCCAGGTACATCACCGAAGGATAGGCGCGCAGGTCTTCGAAGATCCGGTAGCCGCGCAAATCCGAGCCGCCCTCCTGCTTGTCCTTTTCCTGCTCGTCCTTCGCAAGATCCACCTGCTGCGCCTTCCACTGCTTGTGCACCCGCGACTCAGGATCGACCAGATTGCCGAAGGAGATCGCGTTGGTCGGGCAGGACTGCTGACAGGCCGTCTGTACCTCCCCCTCGCGCACGATGCGCCCTTCGCCCTTGGCCGTGACCTCTGCCGCACGAAGCCTCTGCACGCAGAAGGTGCATTTCTCCATCACGCCCTTGCCGCGCACGGTCACGTCCGGATTCAGCTGGTAATTCATCTCGGCAGGCCAGACATTGTCCGTCGTAGGATAGTCATACCAGTTGAAGTAACGGACCTTGTACGGACAGTTCGCAGAACAGTAGCGCGATCCTATGCAGCGGTTGTAAATCTGGGAATTCAGGCCATCCTGGGTGTGATTGGTCGCGCCCACAGGACAGACGGTTTCGCATGGCGCCGCCTCGCACTGCTGGCACATCATGGGCATGAATTCCGCTCCCTGATCCGGGAACTCCCTGTCGTCCTCGTTCCAGTAGCGCTCGATGCGCATCCAGTGCATCACCTGGCCATGCTGGAACTTCTCGCGCCCCACGACGGGCAGATTGTTTTCCGCATAACACGCCACGGCGCATGCGTTGCAGCCTATGCATGCATCCAGATCTATCGCCATCGCCCACTTGTAGGGATCGTGCGGCTTGTCATCGATAGGATGAAAATGGCGGACCGCAGCCCAGTTATCCAGCAAATTGGTGACTGACATGACTCAAACCTCCTTTGACAAATCGACTTGATCGGTGGATCTGCTCACGGCGACCCTTCTTCCCATCTGCTTACCGCCCACGGGGCCCTCATCCTTGACGACGATGACGCGCTGACCGGTCTTGGCGATGTTCACGTTCGTCTCGTGCATCGCAAGCTCCCCCGTTTCGCGCTCGAAAACGGCATCCATGATGCTGAAAGGATTGACGCCATAGCCCTTGGCATATCTTCCCATCGCCTCATGTCCGCGGCCGATGGGGATGGAGACCGCCTCCGGATGTATGCCGGGGAAAAGATAGACCTGGGCGCTGATCGAACCCGTCCTGGACGTCACTTTCACGATGTCCCCCTCGACGACGCCGAGTTCCGCAGCCTTCTTCGGATGTATCTCGACCCAGGAATCCCAGACTATCGTGGTCAGCGGATCGGGGGATTCCTGTATCCAGGGCTGATTGGTGTGACGTCCGTCCCGCAGGTTCGAGGTGACGGAGGCGATCAGGCGCAGCGGATACTGCTTGTCCGCCTCCTTTGGAGCGGGCAATTTGATCCCGCCCACATCGGCTTTTGCGGACAATGCGCCCGAAGCTGGCGAAAGCTTGACGATGCCATTCGAGAGCGTGTCGTTCCAGAAGTTGTCGTCGTCCTTTTCCGCCCCGCCCAGGGCGTTCTTGTTCTGCAGCATCGCAAAGCGCAGAAAGCCGTAGTAGTCGTCGAACGCCTTGTACTCCTCAGGCTTGCGCTGCTTGACGAGTGCGAGCAGGATATCGCCCATGCCCCGCGTATTCGCATGCAGCCTTTCCATCAGGGGCTGCTGGATGTTGATCTGCGCGGCATCCGCCAGATACTCCGGAACATGGGTTCCCCAGTCCTCCATCTCCGAATCGAGAGGCAGAACGAGATCCGCCTGCAGGGCGGTCTCGTCGAGATAATGCGCGAACGCGACCTTGAATCCCGCCTTTGCCATGTTGTCGCCAAATTTGTAGGAGGCAGGCGCGGTGAATACGGGATTGGTCGCGATGCTGAAGAGCACCTTGTATTTGCCCGATGCAAGATCGTCGTTGAGCTTCTTGAGCGATGCGGTGCTTCCCTTGGATGGCGCAAGCTGCGGGAAGGGCACGGACACCGGAGCCTCTATCGTCTTCCCGACATTGCCCAGCACATGATTCAGAAGATTGATCGCCTCCGCATTCTGCATGCCGTGCACATACCCTTCGGCAGCGCTTCCGGCCAACACGAGGCTCGGGCTGCGCAATCTCAGAATTGCCGCGATCTTGTCTATGTGGCTGGGCTCGACACCGGTATCCCGGCTGACCCTCGCCTTGTCGTAATCCTTGACGAGCTCGGCCACGTCGCCCGTGGCGATTCCCAGCGCATTGATGATGCCAAGCGCCAGTATGCCTTCCGTGCCTGGACGGACAGCAAGCCAGCGATCCGCATTGGCACCGGTCAGCGTCATCTTGGATTCGGCCTGTATCAGGACACCGCGCTGTCCGTCCACCCCCTTGCGGAAGGCCGCATACTGCTGGGCGAAATGCACGGGAGAAACCCATGTGCCGAGAAAGTCCGCACCGAAAGACAGCATCACCTTGGCCTTGTCGATGCGGTAGCGCGGCATCTCGACGCCATATGCCTTGAGATTGGCCGCACGCACGACCGCAGGCGCCACCGCCTCATATACGAAGTGATTTCCGCTGCCCAGACTGTCCATGTAGTTGCCCAGCAGCACCTTCTGGTGACCGCTCATCTCGCCCGTGAGGAAGGCGATTTCATCGCCCTTCACGCCGGCAAGCTTCTCGTTGATCAGCCCATAGGCCTTTTCCCAGCTGATCGTCTCACCCTTGTCGCCTTTGCGCAGCAATGGCTCGCGCACGCGGTCCGGGTTGTAGTGGTGCTGCACGCTTGCCTGGCCCAGCCCGCAAAGCTTGCCCCTGTTGATGGGCGACTCAGGATTTCCCTCCAGCTTCAGCACTCGGCCTTCGCGTATCTTTCCGGTGATGCTGCATCCCGCATCGCACTGGGCGCATGTCGAATTGAAATATACCGCAACGCCCGGAATCACATAGTCCTTGGCCTGGACATAGGAAACCACCGTCTCCTTGCCGTCCTCGATGGAGGTATTGCCGCAGCCCGAAAGCGCAACCGCAGCCCCACCCCATCCCAAAACCTTCAGAAAATCGCGTCGATCAAATTCACTGTCTATCATCACAGCCTCTCTGTTCAATTTTTTCATCACTTGTGGCAGAGCCAGCAATCGTTGGGACCCTTGGCAGTCAGCTCGCCCTCGGCATTTTTCTTTTCCTGGGGCTTCTGGAATGTGTACCAGTAATCCTGCTTGCCCAGCGGCGTGCCGCCTTCCGGTATTTCCCCCTTGGCCACCACGACGTGATCCTTCATGTGGCAGCTGACGCACCAGCCCATGGTGATGGGCTTCTGGCGGCGCGCGGTCGTCATCTCCTTCACCTGCCCGTGACAATAGCCGCACACCTCCTGAACCGGACGTCCCTGCTGCTCTATGAAGCGCTTGATGTGCCGTTCGTGGTTGAAGCGCACGAAATCAGGCAGGTCGTGAACCTTTTTCCAGGGAATCGCCTTTTTCGCATCCCAATACTTGAACAGCTCGACAATGCGCGGCTTGTCGCGCACGGAAGGAATGTTCTGATGGCAGCCTATGCACTTCTGCAGCGGCGGTATTCCCGCCGTCAGGCTGCGCCGCGCATAGGTGTGGCAATATTGGCAGTTGATTTCCATGCCACCCTTGGTCGGATCGCTGTTTGTCGGATCGACCGGATTGCGGTTGCCCGCATGGCGATAATGGGGAAACTCGATGGGCTGCTGAATCTGCGGACCCAGCGCATCCTCGGTCGTAAGCGGCTCGGTCGCTGCATGGCAGGCAACGGCCATCAGAAAACCCGCCAACATGGCAGGAAAACGTAAATAACGATGCATCGTGAGAACTCCCCCGGCAAGCTTCATGCCTTTTTGCAGCATGAATAAATTTTTCAATCGGATAATGTCAGGTGCAACGCGCATATAAGCAGCCGAAATTTGCTCGATTTTTTTATCTCTGCAAATCAAGTTATTAGCGGTCGCGAGCGGATAATGTATGGTTTGTTTTTCAAAGTCAACAAGGGTTTTTATATATACTAATAGTTCTAAGAAAACTTGTTTATATCTCGCGGTTTTACATTATTTGCTTATATTTGATAGATGCAACAAATGAAAGGATGATCTCCCATGGATGAAGAAAAAGCGGTGCTGGATTTCTTTGCAAAACCGGAAAACCTGCCCCTGGCCTTGTCGGTGGCGCAGCAGGTCGACACCTTGCGCGAAAAGATGAACTCGAACTTCTGGGGCGAGTTCCAGAAGCGCATGGACGCATCCCTTGGAATACCGGGATGGAAGACCGAAACCATAGCAGACCGGGATTTTCCAAAAATGCTGACGGGGATCAGGTTCAGGCCTACGGAACCTCGGCCCAACTATCTCTTTCCGATGCTGGAACAGCAGCACATGGGCGGCAAGTGGCGCATATTCATGGGATTGATGTGGCAGGAAAGCCCGACACCTGCCGAGCTTTCCATCCCGGAGGTGCTGGAACTGAAAAAAACGCTGGAAGCGAAGGGATACAGGGGAAACCGGAATTTCATCGCCTGGCGCTGGACAGACCTTTATCCGAGGCAGAGGGATTTCCTGCTGGGCATGACCCTGCAGCCCGAGAGCCTCTTCAGCAAGGTTGAATCCGTCTTCAACGCACACGAACTCCTCGAGCTCATCAGCGGCGCCAATACCGCGCTTTTGGGCTAGACCGGGTTGTCCTGATCGAAGAATCGGTGTTCGAGCCCGAATTCGCGTTCAAGATGCGTGCCTAGCGCCCTGATTCCAAGGCGCTCCGTGGCATGATGACCTGCCGCGATGAAGGCCACGCCGGTCTCGTTTGCAACATGGTAGTTCTGCTCCGAGATCTCGCCGGTCAGATAGACATCCGCACCCTCCGCGATGGACGCCTCGAAATAGCCCTGGGCCCCGCCCGAGCACCACGCCACGTTGCGTATGATGCTTTCAGGATCGCCTATGACCAGAGGCCTTCTCTCGAGGCGGAATTCGACCACGGAAGAAAACTGCGCAAGCGACATTTCGGACTCCAGCACTCCCTTGCAGATCAGGCTCTGCTCGCCGAACCTCCCTGTCTCCCTGATTGCCAAGAGCCTCCCCAATCCGGCATTGTTTCCAAGCTCGGGATGCGCATCGAGCGGCAGGTGGTAGGCCAGCAGACTGACTTCGTGCCTGATGAGCGCGGCGATGCGGCTCTTCTTGATGCCGGTGATGCACATGTCCTCGTTGCGCCAGAAATAACCGTGGTGCACGAGGATCGCATCCGCGCCCCATGCTATCGCCCGGTCCAGCACCGACTGGGACGCGGTCACCGCGGTGGCGATCTTCAGCACTTCGGATTTTCCCTCCACCTGCAGTCCGTTCGGACAGTAATCCCTGAATTGCCCGGCTTGCAAAAGGCTTGCGTTATAATCGCGCAGCTCTGAAAGCTTCATTTTTTCTCCTAAAGACAGAATCGACATGCGAAAACACTGGCTATTATTCACCCAAACCGTGACCATTGCACTGGCTGTCCTGTTCGTGATCCACACACTGAAGCCGGAACTCCTGCCAAGCGCTGCGCGCAACGGCGTGATCACCCTTTACGAATCGACGGCTCCCGCGGTCAACCCGCCGCTCACGGGGCTGAGCCTCGCTGCAAGTAAGGCCATGCCTTCCGTCGTCAACATCTACACCAGCACGACCATCAAGACGCCGCTGGATGACCCGCGCTTCCGTTTCTTCTTCGGGGAGCTCGACAGCACCCCCCGCAAGAGATCGAGCCTGGGATCCGGCGTCATCGTAAGCCCGGACGGCTACATCCTCACGAACCACCATGTCGTCGAGGCGGCCGACCAGATCGAAGTCGCGCTCGCGGACGGCCGCAAGACCCGTGCCCATGTGGTGGGCTCCGACCCGGAAACAGATCTTGCCGTGATCAAGATCGACCTGCCGGGCAGCCTGCCCGCGATCACCTTCGGCCATCCCGAGAACGCGCATGTGGGGGACATCGTGCTTGCGATAGGCAATCCTTTCGGCGTGGGACAAACCGTCACGATGGGCATCATCAGTGCGCTGAAGCGCGATCATCTGGGCCTCAACACCTTCGAGAACTTCATACAGACCGATGCCGCAATCAATCCCGGCAATTCGGGCGGCGCGCTGGTGGACACCAATGGCAACCTGGTCGGCATCAACAGCGCGATCTACTCCCCCAATGGCGGGTCCCTCGGCATAGGCTTCGCGATCCCCGCCACCACGGCGAAGAAGACCATGGAGCAGATCATGCAGTACGGCTCGGTGACGCGCGGCTGGATAGGCGCGGGAATCCAGGAGGTCTCGCCCGATGCGGCCGCCTTCAGCGACGGCAATGCAAAGGGCGTGATGATCACAGAAGTTCTGCAGAACAGCCCTGCAGAACAGGCAGGCATCAGGCCCGGAGACCAGCTGATCGCGATCGACAGCAAGCCCATCAACGACTGGAGCACGATGCTGGACACCATAGCCAATCTGGCTCCAGGCAAGATCGTCCCCGTCCAACTGGTGCGCAACGGCAAGGAATTCTCGCTGCCCGTGAAGATAGGCAAGCGTCCGAGGCCGGCGGATCAGTGACTCAGGTCGGGTTGAGGATGCGCACTTCGCGCTGAGGGAACGGTATCTCGATGTTGGCGCGCTGAAACTCGCGCCAGATGGCCAGATTTATCTGTGAACGCAATGCCATCTGGCCCGCTTCAGGATCGGCTATCCAGACCGACAGTTCCAGCGTGATTCCGCTGTCTGCAAACTCGATGAGATTCACCGAGGGCTTGGGATCGGAAAGCACCCGCTCGTTCGCCGCGGCGGCATCCAGCATGATCTGCATCGCGACATCCAGAGGGCTGCTGTAGGCAACCTGCAGGCTGATCTTGATGCTCATGTTGCGGTCCGAGAAGGAATGGTTGATCAGCGTCGATGTGATCGCAGTCTCATTCGGTATCAGCGACTCCGACCCATCCAGCCCGCGCAGGACCATGTAGCGCCCGGTCAGCCTTGTGACCGTGCCGAATCGGCTGTCAAGCGTGATGAGATCGCCCAGGCGGATGGACTTGTCCAGCAGCAGGATGAACCCGCAGATGTAATTGCTCGCGATGCGCTGCAGGCCGAATCCCAGCCCCACGCCCAGTGCACCGCCGAATACCGAAAGAACCCTGATGTCTATGCCGACCAGAGACAAGGCAACCAGCACAGAGATCACCAGAAGGGTGCCGCGCAGGATCTTGGTCAGAAGTACGCGCGAGCTGGCATCTATCTCCTCCATGCGCATGATGCGCGACTCCAGGAATCTCCCGAGCCAGAGTGCTGCGATCACCGTGACCGCGATGGACAGGATACCCTGAAGCATGACCAGAAGCGAAACGGACTGATGTCCGATTCTGAATGTCACCCCCGCCATCGCATCCAGCACGGCATTCAAAAGCCCCGTGATATGGAGGGCAAGCGCAATCCAGATCACGCCCGAGATACCGATCTCCCAGGACTTGAGCTTGGATGAATTCGGGAACACCTTGTGCAGCACATAGACGGTGAGGCGTATCGCAGCCAGAGACAGCAAAAGCGGTATGGCAAGCTTGAGCAGCGTGACCGGCTGATCAAGCCTCGTGAAGATCTCGCGCTCGATCAAAACGCCAAGCAATGCGAGGAATGGAAAGGTGATGCGCTTGACGCTCTTGATCGCGATGTTCTGTGAAGCCGAGACCAGCCGCTTCTTCAAGATCGCATCGAGCAGCCAGGCCATCAGCATCGCGAGGAGGATGGCCGCGACCTGCCAGAGCAGACTGGACGCCTCCGCGTGGGAGATGAGGTCGGCTATCAGATTGGCATCAGCCTTCATTTCTGACCGGAGTCCAGCTTGCAACGATGATGCCGGCCTCGTAAAGCAGCCAGAGCGGGACCGCCAGCATCATCTGGGATACGACGTCGGGCGGCGTGAAGATCGCCCCGACAACGAAGGAACAAACCACGATGTAAGGCCTGATCTCGCGCAGCTTCGCAACGCTCACCACGCCCATGCGAACCAGCAGAACGACGGCGACCGGGACCTGGAAGGTGATGCCGAAGGCCATGAACATGGTTAAAACGAAACTCAGATACTTGTCTATGTCCGTCATCACCGCAACGCCGGCGGGCGCCGATGACGTGATGAAGCCGAACACGACGGGGAACACGATGAAATAGGCGAATCCCATGCCGCAGAAGAAGAGCAGCGTGCTGGAGAAGATCAGCGGCAGAACCAGCTTCTTCTCGTGTTCGTAAAGGCCGGGGGCCACGAAGCGCCAGAGCTGGTAGAGTATGTAGGGAAGCGCGATCAGGAATGCCGCCATCAGCGCCACCTTGAGCGGAACGAAGAAAGGCGTGGTCACATCGGTCGCGATCATCTGCCCGCCTTTCGGGAGCTTCGCCAGAAGCGGCATGGCCAAGAGCGCATAAAGTTTCGGCGCCCAGTGAAAAAGGCCGAGGAACACCACGAGCAGCGCAATCATCGAGCGCATCAACCGCTTGCGCAATTCGATCAGGTGGGCAATGAAGCTCTCGCTGGTGCTCATCGGCTCGGTTTCCCGCGGAAGCAAATCGCTCATCAGGACTTGTGGGTTTCCACGGACTTGTCGGCATCGGCAAGCGGCTTGACGTCGGCAGGCTGCTCGGCAATCGCGCGGTTGATTTCCTGCATCCTCTTGCTGGCAGCCTCGGCAGTCTGGCCGACCGCCTCATGCAGGCTTGCCGCCTCGGCCTGTATCTTCTGCTGCAGCTGGCGGTATTCCTCTATCGCCATGTCGCGCTCGATGTCGGACTTCACGTTGTTCACATAGCGCCTTGCCCGGCCATAGAGATGTCCCATCGTGCGGGCCACTTTCGGCAGGCGCTCGGGGCCGATGACGACCAGCGCCACGACCATCACGACCACCAGTTCACCCGCACTAAAGTCAAACATCTCTCATCCTCTGGGCTCCGGCCGGATTCAGCCGTGCGTCGTCTTGCTCTTGACCTCGCCCTCTATGGTCTGTCCTTCTTCCTTGATCTGCTTGGGCGGCTCGTCGGACGCCATTCCCTCCTTGAAACCCTTGACCGCTCCGCCCAGGTCGCTGCCTATGTTGCGCAGCTTCTTGGTGCCGAACACCATCATCACCACGACCAGTACGATCAACCAATGCCAGATGCTCAATGAACCCATGATATTCTCCCGTTAACTGCGACGCACCATGGGCGGTATGTTTCCGCCGCCGATGACATGTATGTGCAAATGAAACACTTCCTGTCCGCCTCCCCGCCCGGTATTGATCACCGTGCGGAATCCATCTTCCAGCCCCTGCTCCTTCGCAAGCCTGGGCAAGAGCAAAAGCATTTTTCCAAGCAGTGCGCCATGCACGTCCCTGGCATCCGCAAGCGTGTCGATGTGCTGCTTGGGGATCAGCATGAAATGCACGGGCGCCACCGGATGGATGTCGTGAAACGCCAGCACCTCGTCGTCCTCATACACCTTGCTGCATGGCAGTTCGCCACGCACTATCCTGCAAAAAAGACAGTCGCTCATTTTTCCTTCCTGCCATTCTTCTCCGCGATGCCGGAAAGTCCTTCCCGCCTGGCGAGTTCGTTCAGCACATCCCCGGCAGTCAGCCCGTGATGCGCGAGCATCACCATGCAGTGAAACCAGAGATCGGCCGTCTCGTACACGATCTGCTCGCCATTGGCCGATTTGCTGGCCAGGATCACCTCGGTCGCTTCCTCGCCCACCTTCTTCAGTATCGCATCTTCACCCTTTGCGAAGAGCTTTGCAACATAGGAGCCATCGGGGGACGCCTGCCTTCGCGCTTCTATCGTCTCGGTGAGCCTCTGCAAGATGTCGTTCATGAACCTGATTTTCCGTATATCTCTTCCGGGGATTTTAACACTTCATCGACGATGCGCCATTCTCCCTCTTCCAGGCGCGTATAAAAGCAGCTCTCGCGCCCGGTATGGCAGGCGATGCCGCCCTGCTGCTCTATCTTCAAAAGGATCACGTCCGCATCGCAGTCCAGCCGTATCTCCAGAACCTTCTGCACATGCCCGGATTCTTCGCCCTTGTGCCAGAGTTTGCCTCGCGAGCGCGACCAGTAGACCGCCTCCCTCTTTTCGGAAGTCAGCCGCAACGCCTCGCGGTTCATCCATGCGACCATCAGCACGCGGCCGGTCCTTGCGTCCTGCGCGATGGCCGGCACAAGCCCGTCCTCCTGCCAGTTCACCTTGTCCAGCCAGCCCTCATCCAGCGCCTTCATAGCCTCACCTCTATGCCCTGGGTAGCCATGTAGCGCTTGGCCTCTTCGACCGTGTATTCGCCGAAATGGAAGATGCTCGCAGCCAGCACCGCATCCGCCCCTCCCTGCAACACGCCGTCTGCGAGATGCTGCAAATTGCCGACCCCGCCGCTCGCGATCACCGGGATTTCAAGCGCGTCCGTCACGCGGCGGGTCAGCGGAAGATCGAAGCCGTTCTTCTGCCCGTCGCGATCCATGCTGGTCAGAAGGATTTCTCCGGCGCCCAGGCTCTGCATCTTCCTTGCCCATTCAACCGCATCGAGACCCGTTGCCTTGCGCCCGCCGTGCGTGAACACTTCCCAGCGGTCCGCGCCCACCTGTTTCGCGTCTATCGCCACCACGATGCACTGCGACCCGAAGCGCGCCGATGCATCGGCGACCAGCTGCGGATTGGTCACGGCGGAAGTGTTGATGCTGACCTTGTCCGCACCCGCATTGAGCAGATTGCGCACGTCGGCAACCTCGCGGACGCCGCCCCCCACGGTCAGCGGGATGAATACCTGGGATGCGACCTGTTCGATGATGCGGAAGATGATGCCCCTGTCGTCTGAGCTCGCCGTGATGTCGAGGAAGGTCAGCTCGTCCGCACCCTGTTCGTCGTAGCGGCGCGCGATCTCGACGGGGTCGCCCGCATCGCGCAGGGAGACGAAGCTGATCCCCTTGACCACGCGCCCCGCGGTCACGTCGAGGCAGGGAATGATGCGCTTGGCAAGCATGCTTATGGCAGGTGCGGAGAGAGCTCGTCCGCCAGGGCCTGCGCCGCAGCGAAGTCCAGCGTGCCCTCGTAGATCGCGCGCCCCGTGATCGCACCCGTGATGCCCTCCGTTTCCACCTCGCAGAGATTGCGCACGTCGTCGAGATTGGTGATGCCGCCGCTTGCGATCACCGGGACATGAAGCGGGCGCGCGAGCTCGACGGTCGCCTCTATGTTCACGCCCGTCAGCATTCCATCACGTCCTATGTCGGTGTATATGATCGCCTCGACCCCGTAATCCTCGAAGCGCTTTGCGAGATCCGAAACATCGTGGCCCGTGAGCTTGGACCAGCCGTTGACCGCGACCTTGCCGCCCTTGGCATCCAGCCCCACCATAATGTGACCGGGAAATGCATCGCAAGCCTCGTGCAAGAATCCCGGCACCTTGACCGCGGCCGTACCCACGATGATGTAGGTCACGCCCAGATCGAGGTAGCGCTCTATCGTCTCGAGATCGCGTATGCCGCCGCCCAGCTGCACCGGCACCTCGTCGCCCACCGCCTCTATGATGCTGCGCACCGCGGATTCGTTTCTGGGCTTGCCGGCAAACGCGCCGTTCAGATCGACCAGATGAAGCCTCCTGGCCCCCTGTGCGAGCCAATGGCGCGCGGTCGCTGCGGGATCTTCGGAAAACACGGTGGAGTCTTCCATCACGCCCTGTCTCAGGCGCACACAATGACCGTCTTTTAAATCAATCGCAGGAATAATCAGCATGGCAAATATTAAGGATTCCAGTATACAAAGTTTTGCAGCAGCCTGAGCCCTGCCGCCTGGCTTTTCTCCGGATGAAACTGCACCGCAAAAAGGTTGTCGCGAGCCACGGCGCACACAAAAGGTGCGGGATAGTCGCTCGTCGCCTGCACCAGCGCAGCGTCCTTGGGCGCGACGTAATAGCTGTGGACATAGTAAAAGCGCGCATCCTGTTCTATGCCATCCCAAAGTAGATGCCCATGGTGATGCACCCCGTTCCATCCCATGTGCGGCACCTTGAGCCTGTTCCCATGCGCATCCTTCATGCTGCCGTCGAACCTCAGCACCTCGCCCTTCAGGACGCCGAGCCCTTCGATGTTCCCTTCCGCGCTCTTCTCGAAGAGCATCTGAAGACCGATGCAGATGCCAAGGAACGGCTTCTCCTGGGCGGCCTGCAGAAGCACCGGGCGCAGGCCGCGTGCATCCAGTTCGCGCATGCAGTCCGGCATCGCCCCCTGACCGGGAAAGACGACGCGCGCAGCACCAGCGATCACATCCGCATCGCCGGTCACAGAGACCTCCATCCCATCTGCGACATGGCGCATCGCCTGCTCGACAGAACGCAGATTGCCCATGCCGTAATCGACGATGGCGATATCCACCATTACAGAACGCCCTTGGTGGAAGGCATCATGCCGGCCATTCCCGGATCGACCGCCAGTGCCATGCGCAGCGCGCGGCCGAAAGCCTTGAAGATCGTCTCGGCCTGATGATGCGCATTGCTGCCCGCAAGGTTGTCGATGTGCAGCGTGACCAGGGCGTGGTTCACGAAACCCTGGAAGAATTCGTGGAACAGGTCCACATCGAACCCGCCTATGCTGGCCCTGACGAATTCGCAGTTGAACACGAGCCCGGGGCGCCCCGAGAGATCGAGCACCACGCGCGAGAGCGCCTCATCGAGCGGCACATAGGCATGGCCATAACGCGCAATCCCCTTCTTGTCCCCGACGGCCTGGGAGAATGCCTGACCCAGCGTAATGCCCAAGTCCTCGACCGTGTGATGCGCATCGATGTGCAGATCGCCCTTGGCGATTATGTTCATATCCAGCAGGCCATGGCGCGCGACCTGGTCGAGCATGTGCTCGAGAAAAGGCAGACCGGTCTCGAAGCCCGCCTTGCCCGTCCCTTCCAGATTCAATTCGACGCTGATCTGCGTCTCCAGGGTGTTGCGTGTGACTTTCGCGCTACGCATGTTTTTCCTTCACAATGTTAAGCCACGCTTTCCTGCAGCGCCTCGATGAATTTCTGGCATTCAAGCGGCGTGCCGACCGTCACGCGCAGGCAATCCTTCAGCATCGGATGCGCATTGCTCAGATTCTTGATCAGCATGCCGCGCTCTTTGAGCTTGTCGAAGACAATCGCCGCATTTTCCATCCTGAAGAGCAGAAAGTTCGCCTCCGACGGATAGACTTCTGCCAGCGCCTGCAGTTCACGTTGCAGGATCGCCCGATCCCTTTTGATCTGGTCGGCCTGCTGCAGCAGTATGCCGTGATGGTCGAGCAGCACATGGGCTGCGCGCTGCGGCAGGACGCCGACATTATAAGGCAAACGCAACTTTTCGAGCTCTGCGATCCATTCGCTCCTGCCTGCAAGAAAGCCCAGCCTCAGCCCCGCCATGCCGAGCTTGGAAAAGGTGCGCATCACGAGAAGATTCGGATAATCCGCCACATGCCTCATGAAGCTGTCGCTGGCAAATGCGTAATATGCCTCGTCTATCACGACGAGCCCGGGGGATGCATCGATGATGCGCCTGACATCCTCCGCCGAAAAAAGATTGCCTGTCGGATTGTTGGGATAGGCCAGAAATACCAGGGACGGCCGCTCGCGTTCTATCGCGGCCAATGTCGCCGCCATGTCCAGAGAGAAATCACCGGCGAGCGGCACGCCCACATGGCGCATGCCGACAAAGGTCGCGATCATCCTGTACATCACGAAGGAAGGCTCGACCGAAAGCAGGGTGCTACCCGGCTTGTTCAGCGCCATCGCGAGTATCTGGATAAGCTCGTCAGAACCGTTGCCGAGCAGCACATCGCAGCCTTCGGGAACCGCCTCTATCGTGCGGATCTTTTCCTTGAGTTCGAAGGGATCCGGATCAGGATAACGATTGATCTCGCTGCCCGACAAGGCGACCGCGATTTCATCTCTCAGGAACTGCGGCAGATGGTATGGATTCTCCATCGCGTCGAGCTTGATCATGCCGCTGCTTTCCGGGACATGATAGGCATGCAGCGCGAGCAGTTCGGGCCGAATCAGATTGTGAACCAACACAGAGGACATTTGAGGCTAAAAACAGTATGAAAAACTGTTTCTAGCTTACCACAGGTCCTGAAAAACGGGGCGACCTGAAGATGAAAAAGAATTAACGCAGCACCACTGTCCATGCTGCTTGATTTCGCGATACTCCGGCGCAATTATTGTCGAGCCGTTCTAGACAACTGCTCAATATGAAAAACAATTGAGCACTAAGCTGCCGCCAACAGACTTTCATATGGGATGTGCAAGCCATCATGCAACCGTTTCACCATTCGCAAACTTAAGCGGCGCTTGTGGTTAAGCACTTCTGAAACCCGACCGCTGGTGCCGATAAAAGGCTCAAGATCCTTCTGCGTGAGACCTTGCTGCTCCATTCTGAATTTAATGGCTTCAACCGGATCTACAACACCCATCGGAAAATATTTGTTTTCATACGCCTCAATCAACGTCACAAGAATTTCCATCTCATCTGCCTCCGGCGTTCCATCTTGCGCCTGATACACCACCTCCAACCGTTTGAATGCGGCTTGCAGGTCATCGTCGTTTCTGATTGGTTTAATATTCATTGACACTCTCCACATCGACTTGATCATATTGCGCATGGGTTCCAACAAACTTTACCCAGACAATTCCCGCCCGATATTGCATTTCCACAACCAGCCGGTATTTGTTTCCGGCAATATTAAATACCACACGGTTATTGCCGCAGATGCTCGCACTTCCGTACCGCCCTTTAATATCCTGCGGGGTCAACCAGCCAGCCTTACTCGCTTCATCAAACCAGCTTTGCAAGGCTCCCTTTGAATCCGCATACTCTGGCCGACTCCAGAATTTGACCAAGGTGCTCTTTGCAATCACCCGCATCCTCAACACCTCCCATTTTGGGAGATTTTATATCGATCGAACACATATGGCAAATATCTCAAAAAGGATACATAAAAAACGGGGAAGGCTTTCGCCTTCCCCGCTCAAGATCGAATCAATCCTCCGCGAACGGAGGAAGAATCGATTAGAACAACACGTACATGTTCAGCTCGGTAGTCTGGGTACCCATGACCTGCGCATTGGTGCCGCCGCCATTGATGTTTTGATTATCCCAGTAGCCACCGCTCTGCTTGACCCAGGACAGACGGGCCAGCATGTTCTGCTGCAGCTTGTAGGTTGCGGTCAGGTAGAACGCATTGTCGCTCAAGTTGTTGCCAGCCGCATCAGCAATACCGCTCTTGCCGCGACGGATCGCAGCGCCGATGGTTGCGACTTCAGGCACTACACCCAGTTCTGCATCGACGTTGAACGAGCTGCGGGTCAGCGTAGCATTTGCACCACCGCCATTTGCATCCTGGAAGGTGTTGATGTTCACCCCACCAGCCATAACAGCAGGTGCTCTAGCATAGCTTGCGTAGAAGCCAACTGGCATTCCACCCAAGGAGCCTTGCATCTGGCCGTCAACTGCCCACGCCTTGGTAGCACGCATTTCTGTACCAACTGCATTCGAAGCTATTGTGCCTGATTGAGCAGCGAGAGCAGCAGGAACACCAGCACCATTCAGATTACCAGCAAGAGAGGCACCGCTCCAGTTCTGAGCACCGATCGCGGTATCCCAGTCACCCACGGTGAACGTGCCCAGCACGCGAGCATAGGTGGAGCCCAGAGATGCATAGCCGCCCGTTGCGATGCCGGTCTGCTGATATTTGGTGATGTTGATTAGTCCCATGTCGCTGTTCGCAACGAAGCCAAGACCGGTTGCGTTACCCGCAGTGTTGATGTACTGCTGCGCGGAAACCGCGTTGATGAATTCGCCAGTAGGGCCGACTGTGTTGGTGATAGAGTGAACAGCGTTAGCACCGGTGTTCGCAACTTCCATCGAGTAGGAAGCGCCCTGTGCGTTGGTTGCGAAAGGAACCACGCCGATCTTGGCAGTGCCCATGTCATACAACATGGGGAGCTTTGCCGAATCCAGCGCTGCGCCAGCACCACCGAGAGTGATCTCGGACAAGAAGCCTGCGAAATCGCTCACATGACCGCCGACAAACAGGGATGCCTCGCCGTCGCCGCCGCCACCGGACATGCCAGGAACGCCCCAGACGCCGTTGCCGTAGTTCTTGGTCACGCCAGATGTATCAGCAGTCTGATTGGTCTTGATGTAGCCCATGCTGGTCAGCACGGCGACGTTCAGGTATGCAGGAATGGACAGATTGTCGCCTTCAACCTTGGGCTCTGCGCCCATCATCGTGAAGCCGCCTTCCTTGAATGCACGGCCGAAAGCGTTCAACAGCGGGAAATGCTGGAAGTGACATGCGGAACATGCCATACCGGTTTGACGCGCAAACACTGGCACTGCGGATGCATCCGGCGCAAAGGCCGCAGCGGCCATCACGCCAGCGATAGATAGAACGATTTTTTTCATGGTTATGTCCTCGATTTTTTTGTTGAAAAGCGACGCCAAGCCCTCCTTGACACCACTCATCGTAATGTAAAGAAACAAGCCACGGACTGTCAAAAAATAATCTTCATACTGTTGCTTTTTTACCACAGGGGAAAGCAGGAAGCAGGATTGGGGATTGAGAAAAGCAGGATGGAGGATTAAGGCGTTTATTCCGATTTTTCACTGAGCGACTTTTTCAGACCAGAGCGCATTTTTTCAATTTCACCGGTTTGCGCTAGTAGTGCAATTGCCTTTTCCTCATGAATATAGCCCAGCCTGACCGCAATCTGTATCTGGGTTTCAAGCCCATCAACGAACCGAAAGCTATAGCCAAGAAATTGAGGTAAGAAGCCATTGATTTTCGACCATGCCCTTCGGCAATGTTGGAAGGAATAGATACCGCAGCACGTCTGATTTGAGAAGAAAGCCCATAACGCTCTTCACAAGGGAAAGTGGCGCTAGATTTGTAAATCTCCGTCACAAGTTCCATCGCCTTTTGCCAGACTATCAACTCGCTATATTCCACCCCTCAAATCCTCAATCCTAGATCCTGTACGACATCCCGGTCATGATTTTACCGTTGAGCTTCATGAGCATCTTCGCGGGCATGGGCAGCACTGCGCCGCCCAGCGCCATCGCCATTTCTGAATGGCCGATTTCGTCGGTGTACATTTGCGCAACGATCGCGCGGCTCTTTTCATCTTCCGATGGCAACATCTGTAAATGGCTTTGCAGATGACCTCCCACCTGCTGCTCGGTTTCGGACAGAAAACCGAGATTCCACTTGTCTCCCAGCATGCCGGCAAACGCGCCCATCAGAAGAGAGCCCGTATACCAGAGCGGATTCAATGCGCTCAAGTGCCCGCCCAGCTCATGCACGCGGTGCGCAGTCCATGCCAGATGCTCGGTCTCTTCCTGCGCCGCCTGCTGCAGCTTCTTCTGAACGACCGGATCTTTCGCGGTCAGCGCCTGGCCCTGATAAAGTGCCTGCGCGCAGACCTCGCCGCTGTGGTTTACGCGCATCAGCGCGGCCGAATGTTTCTTTGCGTTTTCATCGAGGGGCGACTCCATCACTTCCGCATCCGGATGCGGACGCACGCTGTGCGCATCGCTGAAGAGCGTGCGCAGCCCCTTGTCGAATTCGATGATGATGCGGTCAAGATTTAACATGATGTATCCATATGGTTATGCCGGCTGCCGCATTTCAATTGCGATAGAGCGATCAAAAAGGGTTTCAGGAGCGATATCCAGATTATCAGGCCAGCACACGGTACCCAATGCAATGTATGCCTGTTTGAATAATTTTATGTCCTTCAGGCGGATAAAAACACCCCGCTCCAGATAAGGGCGGGCATCAAAAAGACGATGATCCCCTGTGTCAAACCACAACTCCAGCGAAAAATCATCACGCGGCACAACTCGAATCACAGACTCCATGACTACTCCTAACGCAGAGGATCGATTGCAAAGGGCATTTGACCATTAACCGCCAGATCCCAGTCAGCCAACAGATCTTCACGATGAATTTAATCCAAGCCTGGACCAGCCTCACCTTGGCAACAGGAATCTCGCCACTTAACAATGCGGCATCAAGAATTGAAAATGACGCTTCCTGCCCTTGATATTTTGCATGTATATGAGGAAGCTTATGCCGTTCATCATCAAAAAATACAGGCAAATCACAATACCGTAAAACATACTGATCGTCGGCATGACTCACCTCTGATTGGAACCCTTTAAAAATAATCTGCAATTTAGTGAATTCAATTCCCTGCGTCAAATAAAAAACGGACACCCACAGGTGCCCGTCAATTCTGTTTCAACTTCCGGTCTTGTTTACTTGGGCATGCCGCCCATGTCGATCGCCTTGCCCTGCGCCAACGAAGTGATATAGGCGACGATGGAATTGAGTTCCACGCTGCCGTATTCTGGAGGCGTGCCGGAGAGCGCATTCGCCGCACAGTTTCTGACCTGATCGGACAGCGTGACCAGCTTTCCGCTCCTCATGTTGATGCGAGGGAAGATCGCAGCCGCATTGGCAAGGCTGGGAATCGCCTTGCCGTTTGGCAGCCTGCCCGCCTCCTTGCCGCCGCCCAGATGGCAGGATTCGCAAACCTTGCCGTTCCCGTTGAAGGTGTTGTGCTGATAATTCTTCTGTCCCTCGGCAACCATCTTGTCAAGCTCCGCATCGGCCGCGTTTGCTGCGAATGAAAAAGCCGCGAATGCAAGGCCAAAAACCAGACTGCTCTTCTTCATGCTTCATCCCTCCTTGACGTTGAAAAAACTATTTGCTTGCCGTGGCCTGATCGGCGTTCCACCCGCCACCCAGGGCGCGTATCAGGTTCACGCTCGCCTGCAGCCTCCTGCCCCTGATGCTCAGCTCGTCGAGCTGCACCTGCTGGGCGGCAGCCTCGGCCACCACCACGTCTAGATAGCTCGCCACCCCTTCCTTGTATCGCGTCATCGCGATGTTCAGCGCGCGGTTGGTGTCCTTCACCGCCTCTCTCAAAGTAACGGACTCTTCCGTCAGGTTGTTAAGCAGCGTGAGATTGTCCTCGACCTCCTGGAAAGCATGCAGCACGGTCGAGCGGTATTGCGCACCATCCACCCTGAAGGCTGCCTCCGCCTGGTCGACGATGGCCTGACGGCGGCCCGCATCGAAGATCGTCATCAGTGCATTGGGGCCTATCATCCAGAAGAGATTGGGGGCGGTAAGCCATGCAGACTGATAGGTGCTCTCGTATCCCGCAGCAGCGGAGAGATCGACCGTCGGAAAGAACGCCGCCTTTGCAACGCCTATGCGCGCATTGGCCGCAGCCAGCCTGCGTTCGGCCGAGGCGATGTCAGGCCTTCTCTGCAGCAGATCCGCAGGAACGCCAACAGGGATCTCAGGCAGCTGGATGTCGACGATCGCTGGCGCGATGGAAAAACCCGATGCCGATTCGCCCACCAGCGTTGCGATCGCATGCTCATATTCCGCGCGGCTTGCGGTGAGCTCGGAGACCTTCGCCTTCGCCGTCTCTAGCTGTATCTTCGCGCGCGCAACATCGAGATCGGAATCTATCCCGCCCCTGAAGCGGTCCTCGGTAAGCTTCAATGCCTTCTGATAGTCGGCAATCTCGTCTGCAAGAAGCTTTGCCTGCTGGTCCAGCGTGCGCAAGGCAAGGTAGTCGTCGACCAACTCCGCTCTCAGACTCAGATGCACGGATTCGAGGTCCGCTGCAGCCGCCTGTGCGCCTGCCTCTCCCGCCTTGACATAATTTCTGACCCTGCCCCAGAGGTCGACCTCGTAGTTTGCAAGCAGGCCGATTGCGTTGTCGCCGTACACATCAGGCTGACCTTTGCCGCGCCGCGCGCGGTTGTCGGACTGCCTGTTGCGCGTCGAATAGGCGGCCGCATTGACCGTCGGGAAGTAATCGGCCCTCGCCTGTGCGGCATAAGCCGTCGCGCGGTCGAAGTTCGCCACGGCTACCGCAAGATCCGCATTCGCAGCATCGAGCTTCACGATGAGATTGTCCAGGATCGGGTCCTTGTAGGACTTCCACCAGTCCCCCCTGGGCTTGTTGTCTTGAGGCTGTGCGGGCTGCCAGTTAGTCGCCGAACCCTTGTATGCAGCGGGTGCATCCACCACGGGCGTCTTGTAGGAGGGTGCCAACGAACAGCCCGCAAGCGCTGCCATGCAGAATATCACTGCGGGACGGATGCAACTCATAGCGCCCCCTCGGGCTCATGACCCGTATGGTCACCGTTGGCCTTGTGCGGGACATCCTTGATCACGACAGCGCTGCCGTTGACGATGGAATCGGACGGGCTGTCTATCACGCGATCCGTGCCGTCTATTCCGCTCGAGACTTCGACCACGCGCCCAAGATCGCGTGCAATCGTGATGTTCTTCAACACCACCTTGTTGTCCGCATTCACGGTCGCGACCTGCAGCCCTTCCTTGCGGAACAGCAGCGTGCTCACTGGCAGGCGGAGCACGGTCGTGTTCGCAGGCAGCTCGAAGTGCACCTCGGCATAACTGCCCGTCAGGAGCTTGCCATCCTTGTTGTCCATGAAGAGCTCGACTTGGGATGTGCGCGAATCCTCACGTATCGCACTGGAGAGTCCCACCACGGTTGCCTCGAAGGTCTCGCTCGGCATCTCGGGGAACACGATATGCACCGTCATCTTGGGCTTGATCCAGGTAGCGTAATTCTGGGGTATCTCCGTGTAGATCCTGAGCTTGGTGTTGTCCACCACCCTGAAAAGCGCCTGACCGCTCGTCGTGCCGACAGAGATCAGATGGCCTATATCAGTGTTCCTCTCGGTGACCACGCCGTCGAACGGGGCGATCAGCTTCTGGAACGACTGCTCGGCCAGCAGCGCCTTGAGATTCGCCTCTGCCGCATTCAAGAGATCGAGCCTTGCCTTCGCATCCGCGGTCTTCACGTCGGCTTCCTGGTGCGAGACTGCATCCGTTGCAACCAGATTCTGCCAGCGCTTCGCCGTCACGTCGGCGATTTCCCAGTTCGAATGCGCAGTCGCCACATCCGCCTTTGCGCGGTAGATCTGCTGATCGAGCTCAGGCGTCTCTATCTCGCCCAGCAGCTGGCCCTTTTTCACATGCGCGCCTATGTCCGTGTACCAGGTCTTGAGGTAGCCATTCACCCTCGCATAGATCGGCGCATCGACAACCGCTCGGACGTTGACCGGCAGGATCAGCCTCTGGTCGCTCTTCCCGGATTCCGGTATCACAACCTTGACCATCGTATGCCGGTCGTCGACCTCCTTCTGCAATTCCTGCTCGTGACGCATCCTCGAGAGGATGCCCCAAACAGCCATCACGACAAGGAAGATCACGAAGAGGATTCCTGCCAGACGCAGACGGCCCGGTATCGGTTGTTTAGGAAGTTTTTCAGACATCATGCTTGCTCCATTATCAAAGTATCCTCTTTTGAAGGATCAGTTTTACCTTTCTTGCCATGCACCAGGCTGAACACGACCGGCACAAAGAACAGCGTCGCAACCGTCGCAAACAGAAGGCCTCCGATCACCGCGCGTCCGAGCGGCGCATTCTGCTCTCCGCCGTCGCCGAAGCCCAGGGACATCGGGATCATGCCGATGACCATCGCCAACGCGGTCATCAGGACAGGACGGAATCGGATGAAGCCCGCCTCGACTGCAGCGGTGATGCCGCTGTCACCCAGCTTCAAGCGTTCCCGCGCAAAGCTGATCACCAGAATACTGTTGGCCGTCGCCACACCCATGCACATGATCGCACCCGTCAGCGCAGGCACAGAAAGCGGGGTATGCGTGATGAAGAGCATCCAGACGATGCCCGCAAGCGCCGCAGGCAATCCGGTGATGATCACGAAAGGATCGAGCCAGGACTGGAAGTTCACGACGATCAGGAAATAGATCAGAACGATGGAGCCCAGAAGACCGAACAGCAGTTCGCGGTAGGAATCGCTCATCGCCTTGACCTGGCCGCGCACCACGACGAACGAGCCCTTGGGCACATCCGCTTCCGTGTCCTTGACGATTTTCTCGATGTCGCTCGCAACGCTTCCAAGATCGCGATCCTGGGCGGCGCCGAAGATGTCTATCGTGGGCTGAACGTCGTAGTGCGACACGACAGCCTCGCCCTGCCCCCGGCCTATGTCGGCGACGCTGCCCAGAAGCTGCGAAGGCAGATCGGCTTTCTGGCCTGGCGCGACCGGAATGTTCCTGAGATCGTTCAGCGTGTCCATGCGGTACTGAGGCGCCTGCACCACCAAGGGATATGAAACGCCGTTGCTCGGGTTCACCCAGAAGGTAGGCGCCGTCTGCAGACTGCCCGCAAGCGACACCAGCATGTTGTTCGCGATCTCGCGCTGCGTCATGCCAAGCTCCCTCGACCTCGTGCGATCGACAGTCACATGGATTTCAGGCTGGTCGAAAGCCTGCTGCACGCGCAAGTCGGCTAGCCCCCTGACCTTCCTCAGCCGCTCCATGATCTTCGCGGCATACACCTGGTTTTCCTTGCGCTTGAATCCGATCACCTGGATGTCGATGGGCGCCGGCATGCCGAAGTTAAGAATCTGGCTCACGATATCCGCAGGCAAAAACGCAAAGGTCGTGCCGGGGAAGTCATCCTTCAGCTTCTCCCTCAGCATCCTCACATAATCGGCCGTCGGCTTGTGCCCCTCGTTCAGCGAGATCAGCACGTCCGCATCCCCGGGACCGATAGGGGATGAGTTGCTGTAGGTCAGGTTCACGCCGCTCACAGGCAGGCCGATGTTGTCCACCACGTTCTTGATTTCGCTGGCGGGTATTCTGGAACGGATGTCGTTCTCGATCTCGTCGACCAGACGCGCGGTCTCCTCCAGCCTCGTTCCTGTCTGCGCGCGGATGTGCATCTTGATCTGCCCCGCATCGACTTCAGGGAAGAAGTTCCTGCCGAGGAAAGGGATCAGCGCAAAGGTCAGGAACACCAGCGCCAGAAATCCGACCACGAAAGGCCCGCGCCTCGAGAGCGCAAGCAGCAGGAGCCCCTTGTAACCGTCGCGCGTCTTGCTGAAGATGCGCTCGAATCCTTGCTGGAACATGACCAGCGGATTCCTCGAAGGCGCAGGATGATGGCCCTCCTCGTGCTGCAGATGCTGGCGCAGCAGGTATTTTGCAAGCGTGGGCACCAGGGTGCGGGACAGGATGAAGGAGGATATCATCGCGAATATCACCGCCTCGGCCAAAGGCACGAACAGGTATTTCTGCACGCCCGACAGGAAGAACATCGGAACGAACACGATACAGATTGCAATCAGCGACACGAAGGCCGGCACGACGATCTGGTTCGCTCCGTCCAGAATGGATGCCTCCACGGGCTTGCCCTGTTCGAGATGCCAGTTGATGCTCTCTATCGTCACCGTCGCCTCGTCAACCAGAATACCGACGGCAAGCGCAAGTCCGCCCAGCGTCATCACGTTCAAGGTCTGCCCGCTTGCAGCGAGCGCGATGATCGCGGAGAGGATGGACAGGGGGATCGAGATCGTCACGATCAGCGTCGATCGCCAGCTTCCCAGGAAGAGCAGGATCATCATGCCCGTCAGGCCGGCGGCGATCACACCCTCGCGGATCACGCCGTCGACCGCAGCCTTCACGAATATCGACTGATCGCCGACCATCTTGACGACAAGACCGGGAGGCGCACCCGCCTCGATGCGCGGCATCAGCTCCTTGACCTTGGCGATGATGTCCAGAGTCGAGGCGCTACCGTTCTTCTGTATGGTCGTCAGAACCGAATGGCGTCCATTCACGCGCACCATGTTCTGCTGCGGAGAGAAACCGTCCCTGACATGCGCCACGTCCCTCAGCAGCACGGTCGCCCCCCTCACCGACTTGATCGGCAGGTCGTTCAACTGGTCCAGCACCAGCGGGCTCGCGTTGAGTATCACGTTATACTCGAACCTGCCCATCTTCTCGGTGCCGGATGGAATGATCAAGCTCTGGCGCAGGATCGCGTCCGTGACCTCCTGCGGCGTCAGGCCCTTGGAGCGCAGCGCATGCATATCCAGATCGACCTGGGTCTGCCTGTTCTTGCCGCCATAGGGCGAAGGCACCGCAGCACCCTCGACTTCGGCCAGCTGCGGACGAATGAAGTTGTTCGAGATATCGAAGAGCTGGTTGTCGAGCAGCGTCTGGCTGGAGAGCGCGAGCTGCAATACCGGAACGCTGGTGGCGTTGTAACTCAGGACCAATGGCGGCGTGATGCCAGGCGGCAGCCGCTTCAGCACCGTCTGGGACAGCGCGGTCACCTGGCTCACCGCGGCATTGATGTTGACGCTGGGCTGGAAGAAGATCTTCACCACCGCAACGCCCATCAGGGACTGCGATTCGATATGCTCGATGTCGTTGACCGAGGAGGTCAGCTGCCTTTCATAGAAGGTGATGATGCGGCTCGACATGTCTCCAGGCGGCATGCCGTTGTAGGTCCAGACCGCGCTGACAACGGGTACCTTGATATCCGGGAAGATATCCGTACGCATGTTCGTGTAAACCAGAGGGCCTAGAATCAGAATCAGCAACGCAAGGACAATAAACGTATATGGGCGGCTCAACGCTACCCGGACAATCCATAACATATAAGGCCACTCCAGTTTTAAAGATTTCTTTGCGGTCTGGCAGACCCGCAATTTTCAGGCTGCATTCTACAGAAGTATGCGTATTCAAAAGGAATATTAACAAAGTTTAATTGACAGTTTAGCATTGTTTGCAAAAGCAAATATCCCATGCCATCGGGATGGATAACCCTCCAAATTCCAGGCGGTTATTAAATGCTGTGCGGCCAGCAATAAATCGTGACTTGCGTTCCAGGATTGGCATCGGACAGCTCCAGCCCGAAGCCATGCAGCTTCACGATCGCCATCACGATCGCAAGCCCGAGTCCGTATCCTGGCACATTCATGTCGTTCTCGCTCCGGTAGAAGCGGTTCAGGACCAGCACCCTCTCGCTTTCCTTGATGCCGATGCCGCTGTCTATGATGTCTATGCGCGGCCCCTTCTCGTCAGGCGTCAGCCTCACCTCCACCTGCCCGCCCTGCGGCGTGAACTTGACCGCATTGTCCAGCAGGTTGATCATTGCCTCGATCAGAAGTTCGCCATCGCCGTTTATCGGCTCGGTGTGCGCGAGCTTCAGGGACATCTGTATCGACTTCTCTTCCGCGAGAGGCGCAATCAAACTGACCGCCTGCTCCAAAATTTCATCCAGCCTGATGGTCTTGAAACCCGCGCGCCTTTGCTTGTTTTCGATCTCGGAGATGCGAAGCAGGGCGCGGAATCTCAGCAGCAGCGAATCCACCTCGGTGATCGCCTGATCCACCATGGCTCTTTGCGGAGCGCTGCCCAGCTGCTGCTGCGCCCTGTGCAGCAGCACGCGCAAGCGGGTGAGCGGCGTGCGCAGGTCGTGCGCGATGCTGTCGCCCGCACCCTTGATCTCGGACATCAGTCTCTCGATCTCGTCCAGCATCCTGTTGACTATGGCTGCCAGCATGTCGAGCTCATCGCTGCGCTTCCCGACCGGCAGACGCTGCCTGATGTCGCCCAGCATGATGCGCTCGCACACCTTCTGTATCTGCTCTATCCTGCTTAACGGCCTTGAGCTCAACAGCACACCGAAGACCAGACCCAGCAGGATGGTAAGGGACCCTCCCCATGCGAAGGCGATCTTCATCAGATCGCCAAACTCGATGAGCTGTTTCACATCGTGGCCGAGCAGCAAAAGCTCGCCCGTGCCCAGCCTGTATATCATCACGCGCGAAGGGAGCAGGTCGGCCTGAATGTTGCGCGCCAGCAAGGAGACCTGGTATATCCTTCCGTTCATCGGAATGCCGCCCGGCAACTGCTCCATGTTTCCCGCGATGTGATGGCCGTCTGGCGCAAAGAGCCCATAGATATAGACGTGGCGCTGATCGCGCTCGACCGATCTTTCTATCTCCTCGGGCAGGCGATCCTGCGAGAGCTCCGCGAAGTGCCGCTTCTCCAGCGTCAATATCTGGTCTACGCGCCTGTTCATCTCGCGCGCCGTCTTCCAGTACACAAATCCCAGCAGCATGACCACGCAGAGCGCAAAAAACAGGCTGTAGAAAAGCGTCAGCCTGAAGACGACCGTGCGGGAAACCTGGGAAGAGATGCTCACTTGGAGAAATTTTCGCTAAGCGTATAGCCCGATCCGCGCACCGTATGGATGAGCGGCGACATGCTGGGCGCATCCACCTTGCGGCGAAGGCGCGCGATATGAACGTCTATGATGTTGGTGCCCGGATCGAAGTGATAGCCCCAGACGGATTCGAAGAGCATGGTGCGCGTGAGTATCTGCCCGGAGTTGCGCATCATGTATTCCAGCAGACGAAGCTCGGTGGGCAAAAGCTCCAGCACCTTGTCGCCCCTCATCACCTGCCGCGCGACGAGATCGAGCTCGAGATCGGAAACACGGAGCTTCAGCTCTCTCGGAGCAAGGCTGCGACGCCTCAGAAGCACCTCGACCCTCGCCGCCATCTCCTCGGGGGCGAAAGGCTTGACCATGTAATCGTCACCACCCGCGCGCAGCCCATCTACGCGCTCGTCCACATCGCTCAATGCGCTGATCATCAGCACTGGCGTGTCTATTTTCTTGTCGCGCAATGCGGTGACGATGGAAAGCCCGTTCATCGAAGGCAGCATCCTGTCCAGCGTGATGAGATCATGTCCTCCGGTGAGTGCGCGCGCCAATCCTTCGCTTCCGTCACTCGCCCATTCGACATCGAAGTCGTGGCTGGCGAGCTCGTTCACGATCTCCTGCGCCGTGATCGCATCGTCTTCTATGACCAGAATTCTCGGCATCCGCGCTCCGGGTGTAATGTTTTTGAGTGCATTATTCATACGAAAATATCACAATCAAAAGGCCGCATCCATTAACAATATTTCATCATTTCAAGCCCGAAATAAAAAACCCACCGCGTTACCGCGATGGGTTTCAAGTCATTCCAAACTCAAGCCGGCCAAGCGGCTTTCAGATTAGAACTTGACGCGCAGACCGCCACCATAGGTGTTGAAGGTGGTTGGCGCAGTTGGTCCCAATGTAGCCGAACCCGACTTCTTGTCCAGCATGAAGGCTGCGTACAGATTGGTCTTCTTGCTCAGGTTGTACTCGATCATCGCGGAAGTGTACTTGTCCGAACCGCTTCCCAGGATGTTATTGTTGCCGCCACCTGAACCTGCAACCGTTTCTGCATCGTAGTAGCCGACAGAGATCTTGGTCTTGGAGGACAGGTCGTAGTTCGCGCCCAGCCAGTACACGTTCACGTTCTTCTGAGCACCAAGCCATGCCGATCCCGTTCCACCAACCAGATTGCCAGGAGCGATTTGATAGCCGTAGATGGTGCCGAGTTGCGAATCAGCAGCCGGGCTGCTGGGAGCACCGATCTCGACGCGCTCGTAACCAGCCTTCAGCATCAATGGCTCGGTCACCTTGACGCGGCCTGTCAGCATGTACGAAGTCAAGTTCACAAACGTAGCATTAACCAAGCCATAGGTATTTGTTCCTGTTACGCCAGGTCCAGATCCAGGACCAGTGATAGAGGTCGTATCCTTGGCCAGCATCGCTGCACCCTGAACGCCGAACGTATCCGCTTCATAGCCCAGATTGATTTCTTCGTTGCTGCGTGCAGACGATGAACCAGCGACACCGCCGAAGCCATACAGCGCGTTCACGTTGAAGTTGCCGATCTGCTTGGAGTACTTCACAGCCTGATCGATGCGGGCATTGTCGGTTTCGCCGCCGCCGCCGTAGAAGCCGGAGAAGTTGATGGGAGAGAACATCTGCGCGTTCACCGGATCATAGCCGCCAGCGGTTGATGCGATGATGTCGAGCTGCAGGTTGTTCTGACGACCGAAGGAAACCGCACCGAGGTCCGTGTTGGAAAGACCGACGTAAGCTGCGCGACCGAAGAGCTGACCTTCCAGGGATGTATCTGCAGCCATGGTACGAACAGTAGTATTGCCGCTCGTCAGACCGGAATTGGCGAGCGTGCCGTTGGCCACGCTGAAACCGCTTTCCAGCTTGAAGAATGCCTTGTTGCCGCTGCCCAGGTCTTCAGAACCCATGATGCCCCAGCGGGTTGCGGACTCGCCGCCGTTCATCATGCCGCGAACCGTGTTGCCGCTGACAAGCGCACTGGTCTTATTCGCACCGGTCGGAACCGCACCGGTAACAAATGTTGGGCTGATGTTGCCGGCATTGGTCATCTGAACCACGCCTGCATCCAGGATGCCGTACAGGCTGACGTTCGTGCTATCGGTGCTGACCATGTTGACTTCGGCTTGCGCTACGCCCGCAGTCGTTCCCATAGCCAGGATGGCCAAAAGAATCTTGTTCATCTTCATCTATTTATCCTCGATAAAATTGTTTTAGGTTCTCTGAGCTACCGGAATTTCGGCAAGTCAAATTAAATTTTCTTCATCAGAAAATTCTGGAGCGAATTATGCTGATATAAATTTTTCATGCAAGCGGATATCGCGGTTTGTCACAAAAACTTAACAAAGTGTTGCATTTTTGCAACAACAGCCGGGATTGAGAAACGAGGATTGAGCATCCCTTTTCCAAACTTTCTCAATCCTCAATCCTGAATAGACTCGCCAGTTCCTTGCCCGGATCTTCAGCGCGCATGAAGGCCTCCCCCACCAGGAATGTGTTTACACCGTTCTCGCGCATCAGCCTGACATCATCCTGGTCCAGTATGCCGCTCTCGGTGACCGCGATTCTCCCTGGGTCAGCCTTCAATGCAGGCAACAAGTCCAGCGTGGTCCTGAGGCTGACCTCGAAGGTGCGCAAGTTGCGGTTGTTGATTCCGATCAAGGGCGTATTCAATTTCATGGCCACTTCAAGCTCGGCCGCGTTGTGCACCTCGACCAGCACCGCCATCCCCAAACTTTGCGCCAAAGACTCGAACGCTTGCATTTTTTTCAGGTCGAGTGCCGCCGCGATCAGCAGGATCGCATCCGCCCCCATCGCGCGCGCCTGATGGATCTGATATTCATCCACCATGAAATCCTTGCGCAGCACGGGAAGCGAACATGCAGCCCTTGCTTCCCGCAAATACTCAGGCGATCCCTTGAAGAATTCCGCGTCAGTCAGCACGGACAAACAGGCCGCGCCATGCTTTTCATAGCTCGAAGCGATCTCCAAAGGCTTGAAGTCATTCCTTATGATGCCCTTGCTGGGACTCGCCTTCTTGATCTCCGCAATCACCGCGGGCAGTCCATCCGCAATCCTGACGCGGATCGCGCCGACGAAATCGCGCGGGGGTGGAGCCGCTTCGGCATCCCTGCGCATGTCGGCAGGCGACTTTTCAGCCTTCGCCTTCATCACCTCGACAGCCTTGACCCCGAGTATCCTGTTCAATATGTCCGACATTTTTCATTTCCAAACGAAAGGCGCGCATTCTACCCCAAGCGGGATGCTAAAATGCGCAATCATTCCCGCAGAAGATTTGAAGCCATGGAAGACATCAAGACATACATGCAGGGCGTAGGCCGGGGGGCAAGAGCCGCTTCCCGCATCATGGCCCAGGCCACTACGAACGAAAAGAACCGCGCGCTCACCGCGATCGCGGATGCACTGCAGGCGCAGTCCCCCGCGCTGCTCGCGGCCAATGCCAAGGACGTTGCCGCCGCGAAAGCCGGCGGGCTGGACGACGCATCCGTAGACCGGCTGACCTTAAGCCCCAAGACCATACGCGCGATGTCCGACGGCCTGCTGCAGATCGCGCAGCTCGCAGACCCGATAGGCGGGATCAGCGATTTGAGCTTTCGCCCATCCGGCATACAGGTTGGAAAGATGCGCGTGCCCCTGGGCGTGGTCGGCATCATCTACGAATCCCGGCCCAATGTCACGGCGGATGCGGCAGGCCTCTGCATCAAGTCCGGCAACGCTGCGATACTGCGCGGCGGCTCGGAGGCATTCCACACAAATACCGCGATCGCCGCCTGCGTTCATGCAGGACTGAAGGCGGCAGGATTGCCCGAGACCGCGGTTCAGGTGGTCTCCACGACAGACCGCGCGGCAGTCGGAGAACTCATCACGATGAAGGACTTTGTCGACGTGATCGTGCCGCGCGGAGGCAAGAGCCTGATCGCGCGCATCTCCGAAGAAGCGAAGGTTCCCGTGATCAAGCACCTGGACGGCATCTGCCATGTCTACATAGACAAGGATGCAGACATCGACAAGGCGATACGCATAGCAGACAACGCGAAGACCCACCGCTATGGCGTGTGCAATGCAATGGAAACGCTGCTCGTCTCAAGCGAGATCGCCGCATCCGTCCTGCCCTTCCTTTGCAGGATCTATATCGAGAAGGGAGTGGAACTGCGCGGAGATGAAGCATCCTGCAAGCTGATCCGGGAGATGAAGCCCGCCAGCGAGGAAGACTGGCGCACCGAATATCTGGCCCCCATCCTGAGCGTGCGCATCGTGAAGGACATGGATGAAGCGATACAGCACATAGCGACCTATGGCTCCCAGCACACCGACGCGATCGTGACCGAAAACTATTCGAGCGCGATGCGCTTCTTGCGCGAAGTGGATTCGAGCTCGGTGATGGTCAATGCATCCACCCGCTTCGCGGACGGCTTCGAATACGGCCTGGGTGCGGAGATCGGCATTTCCACCGACAAGATCCATGCGCGCGGACCTGTGGGGCTGGAAGGGCTGACTTCCCAGAAATACATCGTGCTTGGAAGCGGCCAGATCAGGATATAGACAATGGATTCCCGAACAGGCGGGAACCCCGAATTTACGGAGAACACATGAGCCAGACAATAGAAGTCAGAGTACCGGACATAGGCGATTTCAAGGATGTCGCCGTCATCGAGGTCTCCGTCAAGAAGGGGGACAGGATAGAGAAGGAACAGTCCCTCATCACGCTTGAAACCGACAAGGCCGCGATGGAAGTGCCCTCACCCGCTTCCGGCACCATCAAGGAGATGAAGGTCAAGGCCGGCGACAAGGTATCCGAAGGCAGCGTGATATTAATGCTGGAAGTTCAGGATGCAGGAACGAGGAGTGAGGAGGCTGCCTCCACACTCCCCACTCCTCACTCCTCAACGCCCGCCCCTCAATCCTCCAATCCTCAATCCTCTCTCCATGCCGAGGTTCTGGTGCTGGGCGCGGGGCCAGGCGGCTACACGGCAGCGTTCAGGGCGGCCGATCTGGGCAAGCAGGTCGTGATGATAGAAAAACACGAGAGCCTTGGCGGCGTATGCCTCAATGTCGGCTGCATCCCTTCCAAGGCGCTGCTGCACGTTGCGAAGGTCATCACCGAGGCCGACGACGCTTCCCATCACGGCCTGACCTTCGGCAAACCCGCAATCGACATAGATAAGATCAGGGGCTGGAAGGAAAGCGTGGTAGCCAGGCTCACCGGAGGACTGAAGCAGCTCGCAAAGCAGCGCAAGGTTCAGGTGGTGCGGGGCGTCGCGAAGTTCGTATCGCCCAAGAGCATTTCCGTTGAAACGGTTGATGGCGAAAAGATCATCAGCTTCGATCATGCGATCATCGCAGCAGGATCGAGCGTTACGCGCATCCCGGGCTTCCCCTATGAAGATCCCCGCATCATCGATTCCACGGGCGCACTGGCATTAAAGGACATACCAAAGCGCATGCTGATCATAGGAGGGGGCATCATAGGGCTCGAGATGGCGACAGTTTACGATGCGCTTGGCTCGAAAATCTCCGTGGTCGAGCTGATGGATCAGCTGATCCCGGGCGCCGACAAGGACATGGTCAAGCCGCTGCACGCGAGGATATCCAAGAGATACGAGGCGATCCATCTCAAGACCAGGGTCACGAAGATCGAGCCCCTTGCTGAAGGCCTCAGAGTCACCTTCGAAGGAGAAGCCGCGCTAGAGCCGCAGATCTACGACAAGGTGCTGATGGCGGTTGGACGCCGCCCCAACGGCCGCGAGATCAATGCACAAGCGGCAGGCGTCAATGTGAACGAGCGCGGTTTCATCCCTGTGGACAAACAGCAGCGCACCAATGTGCCACACATCTATGCGATAGGCGACATCGTGGGCGACCCGATGCTTGCGCACAAGGCAGTTCACGAAGGCAAGGTCGCAGCCGAGAACATCGCCGGGCACAAGGCGTTTTTCGAACCGATGACGATACCTTCAGTCGCCTATACCGATCCCGAGATCGCATGGATGGGATTGACGGAGACCCAGGCCAAGGCCCAGGGCATCGCATATGAAAAGGGTTCGTTCCCGTGGGCTGCATCGGGTCGCGCCCTGTCTGTGGCTCGCGAGGAAGGCATGACCAAGGTGCTGCTCGATCCCAAGACAAGGCGCATACTCGGGGCCGGCATCGTCGGCGTGAACGCGGGAGAACTGATTGCGGAAGCGGTGTTGGCGCTCGAGATGGGCGCCGACATGGAAGACATGGGGCTCACCATCCATCCCCACCCCACGCTCTCGGAGACGCTCTGCTTTGCAGCGGAAATGGCGGAAGGCACGATCACCGATCTTCTGCCGCCAAGGAAAAGATAAGGTTGCAACACAGGCTCACGCGGAAGAAAGAGTGGCTGGATTGTCGGGCCTGGTCTTCTCAAATACCCTCCGCGCGAAGAAATGGATTCGAAACTAATCTGGAGTGCACCATGACACCGCGTTATTTGCCTCTCATCGCAATACTGCTTGCCGCATCCGCCCACGCCTTCGATCTGGGGGAACTCAAAAAGGAATTGGGAACGCTGAATCAGTCTCAAAGCACAGCGCCCGCCGCCAATCCTGCGGCGCTCGGAAATCTGAGCAACCAGGATCAGGTCGGCGGATTGAAGCAGGCGCTGACCCAGGGGGCAGAGAGTGCCGTGGCCAACCTCTCGAAGAAGGACGGTTTCCTGGGCAACGACAAGGTGCGCATCCCCCTGCCCGGAAAGCTTCAGAAGGCGGCCGATCTCATGCACACGCTGGGCATGGGGAAATATTCGGACGACCTCGTCACCTCGATGAACCGGGCGGCGGAGGCCGCAGTACCGGAAGCCAAGACGCTTCTGGTTTCGGCGGTGAAGAACATGAGCGTGTCGGACGCGAAAGGAATACTGATGGGCGGAAACGATGCGGCGACGCAGTACTTTCGCAGGAACACGGAAACCGCGCTGTCCGAAAAATTCAGGCCCATCGTCGCACGCTCCATGCAGAAGGTCAGGCTCGCCGACAAGTATGACCAGTTCGCAGGACAGGGCGCGAAGCTCGGCCTCGTCGACCCGCAGGATGCGAATCTCGACGACTACATCACGCGAAAGGCAATGGACGGACTCTTCGTGATGATGGCAGAAGAGGAAAAGGCGATACGCGCAAACCCTTTGCAGGCGGCCGGTTCGCTTGCAAAGAAGGTGTTCTCGGCGATCAGGCCCTGAGCGGACTCGCGCAAGGATTTGAAGGGCCATGACGGAAACCGCAGGCCTATATTCTCTTTTTGCAAGCAGCTTCCTGGCTGCGACCCTGCTTCCAGGAGGGTCCGAGGCGATACTCTTTGCCATGCTCAGAAAATATCCCGATACGCTCTGGATGTCGCTGGGACTTGCAACCCTGGGCAATACGCTGGGCGGCATGACGAGCTTCTTCATGGGATGGCTGGTTCCGCAAAGGGAACTGAAGCATGTGGAGAAGGTCAGGCGTTACGGAACCCCGGTCCTGCTTCTCGCATGGGCTCCACTGATCGGCGATGCATTCTGCCTGGCGGCAGGCTGGTTGCGCATGAGCATATGGCAATCCGCCTTCTTCATGACGATCGGGAAGTTCGCAAGATATGCACTGATCGCGATCACCGTGCATCATCTCTGAGAGCGCCCAATTTGAACTTTCATGCATCTCCTCTGTCCGATCCACCGCTGTCTTTTGTAAAGAGGAGTAAAACATGAAAAAGAATCTAACCGCAATCGCCGCACTCTCGCTTGTTTTTGCAATGCCCGCATTCGCAGGCCCCAACTGGGATGTCATCCGTGCAGCCGAACACAGTGCATCACAGGACAACCAGATCATCCTGCCGCTGGATCACGGTCCTCGCGCCCTCTCCACTCCATGGGTCAACAAGAAGATCAGGATGGAGATGATCGCTCGCGAACAGAAGGCGGAATCCGTCAGGGTCGCGTCTCACTCAGCAAAGCATTCCAAGACCAGAGTCCAGTAGGCGCATCAATTCGCCTTTAGCATCTCCAGCCCCCATACCACGCCGAATCCCGTCACCTCTGTCGCGATGCCGCCCAATCCTTCATCGGAGCGGCTCGCGGACAGATCGACGTGGAGCCACGGCGTGCCCTTCTCGACGAAGCGGTTCAGGAATCGCATCGCCAGTATGTGGTCTGCGCCGCCTTCCAGCGTGCATTGCTTGATGTCGGCAAACTTGGATTCCAAGTCCTCCTCGTAGTCCTCGTCCATGGGAAATGCGCAAAGGCGCTCCCCGGTCCTTTTCCCCGTTTCCACCGCGAGTGCGAGCAGCGCCTCCTCGTTTCCCAAAACGCCCGAATAGCGGTTTCCCAACGCCTCCTCCATGCTCCCCGTGAGCGTTGCGAAGTCCATCATCAGGCCCGGCTTTTCGCGCGAGGCGAGCGTCAGCGTGTCGGCCAGCACCATGCGCCCCTCGGCATCGGTATGCACCACCTCTATCGTCGTGCCGTTCAATGCCTTCACGATGTCGTTCTGCTTGTATGCCTTCGGGCTGATGTGGTTCTGCGCGATCGCAAGCCAGCAGTCAAGATTCATGGGCAGCTTCTGCATGGATGCGCCGAGCAGTATGCCAAGGACGACCGCCGAACCGTTCATGTCCTCGTGCATGTTGTGCATGTAGCGAGCGGGCTTGAGATTGTGCCCTCCGGTGTCGAAGCAGATGCCCTTGCCGACCAGCGCCACCGTCTTCTTCGCCTTGGGATGCCTGTAGGAAAGATGCACGATCGCCGCATCTTCCGTTTCGCTTCCCTGGGCCACCGCGACGAATGCGCCAGCCCCCATCCTGCGAAGCGCCTTCATGTCGAACTCGTCGTACTTCCATCCGTGAGCCTTCGCGAGTTTCTGCAAGCGCTTCCTAAAGAGCAGGGGCGTGAGTTCGTTGGGCGGCAGGACGGTCAGCGAACGGCAGAGGAAATTCCCCTCGGCCGCGGCGCGGACATGCTCGAGGCTTCCATCGAAACCGTATATCGCGATTTTTTTTAGGATGCGGTTTTCTTCCTTCCTGTGCACAGGCAAGGGCGTCCCGTTTGCAAGCGCGACGAATGCCGAAAGCTCGGCAGCCCGCTTTCTCTGCGCCTCATCGCCCACCACGATGATTGCGATTTCCGAAGGATGCTCTTCGAGCAGCGGCTGCATCGCCTTCCTGATCAGAGCAAGGATTGAAAAGGCATCCTTTTCCATGTCCAGCATCGCCCATGCGACCAGACTTCCGTTGCCCGCATTCGCGCAAACGGGCGACTTTGCAATTTCGGCAGCCTTCATGTCCCGCCTTGCAAGCACGGTCTTGAGAAGCCCGAGATGAGGCAGATCCTTCGGCAGGCTTTTACCCCTGGGGAAAACCACAAGAGCATAGGATGCCTGCATCATTTCGGGCAGGGCGGGAAAAGTGCCTAGCTGTGCTAACATTGGAACCTCGGATTGATTGAACACACGCCATTATCCTGTAAAAAGAATTTCTCCGCAGGCATGCCTGCAAGACCATTTATGCGCGCCTATCTTGATCTCATGCAGCATGTGCTCGACTCAGGCACAAAGAAGACAGACCGCACCGGAACCGGCACGCTCAGCGTTTTCGGCTACCAGATGCGCTTCGACCTCTCACTAGGCTTTCCCCTGGTCACGACCAAGAAATGCCATTTGAAGTCGATCATCCACGAGCTTCTGTGGTTCTTGAAGGGCGACACCAACATCCGCTATCTCAAGGAAAACGGCGTTTCGATATGGGACGAATGGGCCGATGAAAATGGCGACCTGGGTCCCGTCTATGGCAAGCAGTGGCGCTCATGGGAGGCCGCGGACGGCCGCACGATAGACCAGATCAGAATCGCGATAGACCAGATCAGGAACAATCCTGATTCGCGCCGCATCATCGTGTCGGCCTGGAACGTAGGGGAGCTCGACAGGATGGCGCTCGCGCCCTGCCATGCCTTCTTCCAGTTCTATGTCGCAAACGGCAGGCTTTCATGCCAGCTCTATCAGCGCAGCGCCGACATCTTCCTGGGCGTTCCCTTCAACATCGCAAGCTATGCGCTCTTGACGATGATGATCGCACAGGTTTGCAAGCTTGAGCCGGGAGATTTCGTGCACACCCTGGGCGATGCGCATCTCTATCTCAACCATCTGGACCAGGCAAGGCTGCAGATTGCGCGCGAGCCCAGAACGCCTCCAAGGATGAGGATCAATCCGGAAGTCCGCGACATCCTGGAATTCAGATATGAGGATTTCGAGCTCGAAGGCTACGATCCGCATCCCGCGATCAAGGCGCCGGTGGCCGTATGAGCCTCTGTATCATCGTGGCGCTTTCCAAGAACCGCACCATAGGGATCGACAACCAGCTTCCCTGGCGCTGCCCGGAAGACCTGAAGCGTTTCAAGGCGCTCACGATGGGGCACCACATGATCATGGGACGCAAAACCTTCGATTCGATAGGCCGTGTTCTTCCCGGTCGAACGACGGTCGTGGTGACGCGCGACGAGAACCTTGCGATCGAGGGCTGCCTCGTCGCCCATTCGCTGGAGCAGGCGATAACGCTATGCGGCAATGACGATGAGATCTTCATCGTGGGCGGCGCGCAGATCTATCGCCAGGCGATGGATCTCGCCGACACGCTGCACGTCACGGAGATCCAGAAGGAGGTAAGGGGGGATGCGCACTTTCCCGAGATAGATCGGGAAAAATGGCAGGAGACATCGAGACAGCCCCATCACCAGTCCACTCCCGAGCCCCTGGAGTTCCACTTCGTGACCTACCGCAGAAGATAGGCTACTGCCTCACGCAATCGACGTAATAGCGCCTCACCCCATCCACTTCTTCGGTCACGAGGCCGTGTATGTCGGTCTCGAAGCCTGGCAGTTTCTGGCTGAAGTCGCGCGCAAATTTCAGGTAATCGACGATGGTCTTGTTGAATATCTCCCCCGGAATCAACAGAGGAATGCCGGGCGGATAGGGTGTGAGGAGCACGGCCGTGATGCGCCCCTCGAGGTCGTCGATCTCCACCCGATCGAGCTCGTCGTGCGCCATTCTTGCAAATGCCTCCGAGGGTTTCATCGCGGGCTGCATGTCTGACAGATACATCTCGGTCGTCATGCGCGCGACGTTGTGCTGCTTGTATTCGTCGTGTATCTGCCGGCAGAGGTCGCGCAATCCCACGCGCTCGTACTTCGGATACTTCGCCGCAAACTCCGGCAGGATGCGCCAGATAGGCTGGTTCTTGTCGTAGTCGTCCTTGAACTGCTGGAGCGCGGTCAGGAGCGTGTTCCATCTGCCCTTGGTGATGCCGATGGTGAACATGATGAAGAAGGAATACAGGCCGCATTTCTCGACGATCACGCCGTGCTCCGCGAGATACTTGGTCACCATGGAAGCCGGAATGCCGCTGTCCGCGAAGTCTCCGTCCACATCGAGGCCAGGCGTGATGATGGTCGCCTTGATCGGATCGAGCATGTTGAAGCCGTCTGCAAGATCACCGAACCCGTGCCACTTGTCCGATGACTTCAACACCCAGTCTTCCCGCGAACCCACTCCCTCATCGGCGATCTCGTCCGGGCCCCAGACCTTGAACCACCAGTCGAGGCCGAACTCCTCGTCCACCTTGCGCATCGCCCGGCGGAAATCCAGCGCCTCCGCGATGGATTCCTCGACGAGAGCCGTGCCTCCCGGCGCCTCCATCATCGCAGCGGCCACGTCGCAAGATGCGATGATCGCATACTGCGGGCTGGTCGAGGTGTGCATCAGGTAGGCCTCGTTGAAGATATCCTTGTTGAGCTTGCGGTTCTTCGATTCGCTGACCAGGATCTGGGAGGCCTGGCTCAAGCCCGCCAGGAGCTTGTGCGTCGATTGCGTCGCGAAGATCATGGACTCCTTTGCCTGCGGCCTGTTCTGACCTATCGCATGCATGTCCTTGTAGAAGTAGTGGAACGCCGCATGCGGAAGCCACGCCTCGTCGAAATGCAGCATGTCTATGCGCCCGTCCAGCATCTCCTTCAGCATCTCGACGTTGTAGACGATGCCGTCATAAGTGCTCTGCGTGATGGTCAGGATGCGCGGCTTCTTGGTCTTGTCGGAGATGAAGGGATTCGCGTCTATCTTCTTCTGAATGTTCTGCAGCTCGAATTCGGATTTCGGTATCGGGCCTATGATGCCGAAATGGTTCCGCGTGGGCGTCAGGAACACGGGCACCGCGCCTGTCATCATGATCGAATGCAGTATCGACTTGTGGCAGTTCCTGTCCACGACGACGATGTCGTCAGGCGCGACCGTCGAATGCCAGACGATCTTGTTGGATGTCGATGTGCCGTTGGTCACGAAGAAAAGGTGGTCCGCATTGAAGATGCGCGCCGCATTGCGCTCGGATGCAGCCACAGGCCCGGTATGATCCAGAAGCTGGCCGAGTTCGTCCACCGCGTTGCACACATCTGCCCTCAGCATGTTCTCGCCGAAGAACTGGTGGAACATCTGGCCCACCGGAGACTTCAGGAATGCCACGCCCCCGGAATGCCCCGGACAGTGCCATGAATACGATCCGTCCTGGGCGTAATGCAAGAGTGCACGGAAGAAAGGCGGAGCAAGGGAGTCGAGATATGACCTTGCCTCCCTTATGATGTGGCGCGCGACGAATTCGGGCGTGTCCTCGTGCATGTGGATGAAGCCATGCAGCTCGCGCAGAATATCGTTGGGGATGTGGCGCGATGTGCGCGTCTCGCCATAAAGATAGATCGGAATGTCCGCATTCTTGAAGCGGATTTCCTCGACGAATGCGCGCAGACTCTTGAGAGCGGCCTCGATCTCCTCCTTGCTTCCGCCCCCGAACTCCTCGTCGTCGATGGAAAGGAGGAATGCCGAGGCCCGGCTCTGCTGCTGCGCGAAGGAACTGAGATCCCCATAGCTCGTGACCCCGAGGACTTCCATTCCCTCCTTCTCGAGTGCCGCTGCGAGTGCGCGTATGCCAAGCCCGCTTGCATTCTCGGAGCGGAAGTCTTCGTCTATGATGACGATAGGAAAACGGAAATTCATTATTAAGCTCCGAAAAACGGCGGGGGAAGCACATGCGTAAAGCCGCATCCCGACACGGGGTTGATTTTCAGCGAGGCGAAGCGAGAATTCATGTCGAGTCTCCTGCGCCCTACATCTTGGGCAGCGTCACACCGCTCTGCCCCTGGTATTTCCCGCCCCGGTCCTTGTAGGACGTCTCGCAGATCTCGTCGCTCTCGAAGAACAGCACCTGCGCCACCCCCTCGTTCGCATAGATCTTCGCGGGCAACGGCGTGGTGTTGGAAAACTCGAGCGTCACATAGCCTTCCCATTCAGGCTCGAAGGGTGTGACGTTGACGATGATCCCGCAGCGCGCATAGGTCGATTTTCCAAGACACACCGTCAGCACCGAGCGCGGAATGCGGAAATACTCGACGGTGCGCGCCAGCGCGAAGGAGTTGGGCGGGATGATGCAGTAGTCGGCCTTCACTTCGACAAAGGAATTCGGATCGAAGTTCTTGGGATCGACGATCGTGCTGTTGAGGTTGGTGAACAGCTTGAATTCGTCCGAGCAGCGTATGTCATAGCCATAGCTCGAAGTCCCGTAGGATACGATGCGCTTCCCCTCCACCTCCTTGACCTGCACCGGGGAGAAGGGCTCAATCATCCCGTGCTGCTCCGCCATGCGGCGTATCCATTTGTCTGACTTGATGCTCATGATTTCCTTAACAGTTAGTGGCGGGTCGAAGGCGCGTAGCCTCGTTCCCCGGTTTTAGGCGCGCAATTTTAGCCAATTCTCCGCCCGAGCGTGCGATTTGCTAAAATAGCCACACTTTCAGAATCAGGCAAGCCTTCATGACCCAGCGAAAAATCCTCGTCACATCCGCCCTTCCCTATGCCAACGGCAGCATACACCTTGGCCACCTGGTCGAATACATACAGACCGACATCTGGGTGAGATTCCAGAAGATGCGCGGCAACAGCGTGCATTACGTTTGCGCGGACGACACGCACGGCACACCCGTCATGCTGCGCGCACAGACCGAGGGCATCACCCCCGAGCAACTGATAGAGCGCGTGTGGCATGAACACTATAACGACTTTTCCGCCTTCCACGTCGAGTTCGACCACTATGGTTCAACCAATTCGGCCGAGACCAGGGAATACGCCGAGGACATCTACAGGAAACTGAGGAGCGCGGGGCTGATCGAGGTGCGCTCGATCGAACAGTACTACGATCCCGTGAAGAACATGTTTCTGCCCGACCGCTTCATCAAGGGGGAATGCCCGAAGTGCCATGCAAAGGACCAGTATGGCGACAATTGCGAGGTTTGCGGCGCCGCCTATGCACCGACCGAGCTGATAGCCCCCTATTCTGCGGTCTCAGGCGCAAAGCCCGAGATGCGCCATTCGGACCATTATTTCTTCAAACTATCGGACAAAAGATGCCAGGAATTCCTGCGCAAATGGACCAGGAGCGGCACGCTGCAGACCGAGGCCGCCAACAAGATGCAGGAATGGCTGGGATCAGAAGGCGAGAACAGGCTAAGCGACTGGGACATCTCCCGCGATGCGCCCTATTTCGGTTTCGAGATACCCGATGCACCAGGCAAGTATTTCTATGTCTGGCTGGATGCGCCGGTGGGCTACATGGGCAGCTTCAGGAAGCTCTGCAACAGCAGGAACGAGGATCAAGGATCAAAGATCGACTTTGACGAATACTGGAAACCCGGATCAACAACCGAACTGTATCACTTCATTGGCAAGGACATTCTGTATTTCCATGCGCTCTTCTGGCCCGCGATGCTCGAGCACTCGGATTTCCGCACGCCGACCGGGCTTTTCGCGCACGGCTTTCTGACGGTGAACGGAGAGAAGATGAGCAAGTCGCGCGGCACCTTCATCACCGCGAGAAGCTACGTCGAGCACGTGAAGAACACTGAATACCTGCGCTATTACTATGCGGCCAAGATCAACGGCACGATGGAGGACATCGACCTCAACCTCGAGGACTTCGTCGCCAAGGTCAACAGCGATCTCATCGGCAAGTACATCAACATCGCGAGCAGGACCGCCGGATTCATCAGCAAAAAGTTTGGCGGCAGACTGGCGAAGGAATTGAAGGATGCGACTTCCCTGATCTCCGAATTCAGCAGCAGGCGCACCCAGATTGCACAATGCTATGAGGAGCGCGACTATGGGCGCGCACTGCGGGAAATCATGCGCCTTGCTGATATCGCCAATGAATATGTGAACGAAAAAGCGCCCTGGGTGCTTACCAAACAGGATGGACAGGAAGCCCTGCTGCATGAGGCCTGCACCGTCAGCATCAATCTGTTCCGGCTGCTGACGCTGTACCTCAAACCCGTGCTGCCCATGCTGGCCAGGGAAGTCGAAACCTTCCTGAACATCCGACCGCTGACCTGGGACGACGCAGAAGAGGCATTGCTCGACAGCACCATCAATCCCTACCAGCACCTGATGACCCGCCTCGACCCGAAACTCATAGAGGCGATGGTCGCAGCGAACAGGGAAAGCCTGAAGCCCGAAACGCATTCGCCGGCCCGCCATGCCGAGCATCAGCAGCACGCAATCGCGCCGATAGCCGAAACGATATCCATAGAGGACTTTGCAAAAATAGACCTGCGCATCGCCAGGATCGTCAATGCCGAGCATGTGGAGGGCGCCGAGAAACTCCTGAAACTGACCCTAGACATCGGCGAGGAAAAGCCGCGCACCGTTTTCGCAGGCATCAAGTCTGCATATGATCCAGATACGCTGAAAGGCCGCATGACCGCGATGGTCGCAAACTTAGCCCCCCGCAAGATGAAGTTTGGTTTGTCGGAAGGCATGGTCCTGGCAGCAAGCGACGAACGCGGAGGTCCTTGCATCCTGAGTCCGGATGAGGGAGCCAGACCCGGCATGCGCATCAAGTAGACAGGTGTGCGGGTGCTTCAAGGAGAAGCCAGATGGATGAAAATACACCGGCAGAAGTATCCAAGGATCAGGAAGCAGCGCTCCTCGCCTGGCACAAGGAAAAGACCGAAAAGGCGATGAAGATCGCAGTTTCCCTGCTGATCGCTGCATTTGCGTTCACCTTGTGGTTTCTATTGACCCACGACTGAACCACCCATCCGGTTTAAGCGTATATCGCGTTTTCATCCGGCGACCTGTCAACCGCATGAGCGGGCGATGCGTTATCGACATGCCAGTATCGCTTTTCATTTTGGATTTAATTTGACACACAGATTCACTTTGACTAGGATTCCGGCTCCGATTGAAATTTCTATAACAAGGAGGGTGTAAATGGGTAAGACTTTGAAGCTTGTAGTAGCCGCAGCTGGCTTGTTGACTATTTCCGCAACAGCGAGCGCTTTCTCGACTGGTCCATGCAAGGCATGCCACGCAGTTGACAAAGACGTTGTCGGTCCAGCTTGGAAGAGAGTTGCAGAGAAATACGGCAGCGCTGACGCACTCGCCAAGGTTTTCAAGGATGGTTTCAAGGTTGAAGATCGCAAGATCGCCAGCTCTGAGCCAAAATTCAAGGCACAGGCAGCCCTTATGACCGGCCAGTACAATGCCCTGATCAAGGGTCACGAAGACGACGCAGCCAAGGCACTGTTCGAAGCTGTCAAGACTGGAAAGATGTAAGGCGCTTTTTAGTCCCTGTCAAAGGCGGCCCATGGTCGCCTTTTTCATTTCCCCCTCAGCAGCACCCCCTCATCAGGCAGGAATTCCGCCCAGGCGTTTAGCATCGCAGTAACAATGGTCGGATATAATCTGCCGCTCTTCCAACAGAGGTACACATGTCCACGACGATATTGTTCATCGGACTGATGGTGTTCTTCGCACACTTTCTGTCCCTGCAGTTTCGCAAGACAAACATACCTGACGTGCTCGTGCTGGTCGCAGTCGGCATCCTGCTGGGCCCGCTGCTGGGTCTGGTATCCCCGGCGGACTTCGGCAAGGTGGGCTCGCTTTTCGCCACTATCGCGCTGGTGGTGATCCTCTTCGAAGGCGGCACGACGCTGGACATGGAAGTGCTGGGCAAGTCACTGGCCTCGACAGGCAAGCTCGCGCTGGGCTGCTTTGCGCTGACGACAGTCATCGCCTCCCTGATAGGGTTTTATGCGCTCGGCCTGTCATGGCTGGCATCGGCGCTTCTCGGCTTCACGCTGGGCAGCACCTCGCCTGCCGTGGTCATCCCCATGGTCAAGGCGCTCGGAATATCCGAAAAACCGGCCACCGTGCTGGTTCTGGAATCCGCGCTGACAGACGTATTGAGCATCATCGGCGTTTTCGCCCTCCTTCAGGTGCACACCCACGGAGGAATGGGCGCAGGACATCTGATCGGCAGCGTGCTTTCCGCGATGGTGTTTGCAACCGTGATAGGCGTGCTGGGCGGCATAGGCTGGCTGCTTGTGCTGGGCAAGATACGCGACTTCCCCAACACGATCTCCTCGACGCTCGCCTTCGTGTTCATCGTGTACGGTGCAACAGAGGGGCTGGGATTCTCCGGCGCGATCGCCTCTTTGGCGCTCGGCATCACGCTGACCAATTTCGAGAAATTCAAGCTCAACCGCATTCCCAGCATAGACCGCAACATCGTGCCGCTGAACGAGGTGGATCTGATTTTCTACAGGGAGGCCGTGTTCCTGCTCAAGACCTACTTCTTCGTCTATCTCGGCATATCCGTGCATTTCGGCGCGGTCAGGATCGCGCTGACGGCCATTGCCATGGTGCTCGCGATCTATGCGATGCGCATCATCCTTGCCCGCTTCGTCTTCGGCAGTCCCGAATACAGCCTGCGTGACACCGCGCTCTCATCGATGATGGCGCCTAAGGGTCTCGCCGCAGCGGTGCTGGCCGCCCTCCCCCTGCATTACGGCGTTGCAGGAGGCGAGGCGATACGCGAGACCACCTACATGGTCGTGCTCTTCAGCATCACGCTCACCGCGCTTTTGGTGATGGCCTACCAGCATCGCTGGGCCCAGGCCGCCTATTCACTCCTGACAGGCAAGGCGGACCGGAAGGATAACCGGGAATGAGTCATGCCTGCCCGGCCTGCTTGCGCTTCCATAGGAAGTAGAGCAGCGGAATCACGAGCAGCGTCAGCGCGGTGGAGGCGAAGGTGCCGAAGATCAGGGAGACCGCGAGGCCGCCGAACACGGGATCCGTGATCATGATCGCCGAACCCAGTATGATCGCAAGCGCCGTCAGCAATATCGGCCTGAAGCGGATCGCGCCAGCCTCGATCACCGCATCCTTGAGGCTGTAGCCTCGCGCCTCGTACTCGATGATGAAGTCTATCAGCAGCAGCGAATTCCTCACCACGATGCCCGCCAGCGCGATCACGCCTATCATCGAAGTCGCCGTGAATGCCTGGCTGGTGAGCCAGTGCCCGGGGAACACGCCGACCAGCGTCAGCGGAATCGCGCCCATCACGATGATCGGGATCATGAAGGACTTGTAGTAGCCGACCAGCACGAGATAGATCAGCACAAGGGCGACGATGAAGGCGCTGCCGAGATCGCGGAAAACATCGAGCGTCAGCCTCATCTCGCCGCCCCAGAGGATCTGATACCCCTTGATGTCCTTTGGCTGGGCATCATTGAAACCCAGGTTTGCGGTCGTGAAGCGCTCTCCTGCGAGCGTCTTGCCGTCAAACATCTTGTCAAGAGCAAGCACCGCATAGACCGGACTGGAACGCAACAGCTCCCCGCCCACCATCACCGTCTGGTGCTGGTCACGGTCATAGATGGGCTTTGCCGCGATTACTCGTTCCAGCGTGGCGATGGAGGACAGGGGAACCTGCTGTCCGGCTGCGTTGGCCATGGTCAGCGAGAGTATCTGGTTTGGCGATTGCCTCCCGGAGATGGGCAGCCGCACGGTCAGGTTGATGGGCTCTCTTGCAGAATCGACATGCAATGAGCCCACCGAGAATCCGCTCAGATAATCGTGTACCAGCTTCGCAACCTGGGCGGGTGCGATGCCGGCGAGCGCCGCCTTCTCCGCATCGACATGAATCTCGTAGCTGGCAACCGATGTCGTCACGGAATTGTCCGCATTGATCATGCCATACACCTGGTCAAAGCCCGCATTGACCTCGTGTGCGGCCTCCCTCAGCTTTCCGTAATCCGGGCCATAGAGCTCTGCCAGTATCTGCGACTGCACAGGCGGTCCGGGAGGGGTCTCGTATATCTTGATCTTCGTGTCGGGATAGTCCTTCCTCACGGCCATCAGCGCATGATCCAGCCCGGACACGATCTCGTGCGAGCTCGAACTGCGGTCATGCTTGTCCTCGAGGTTCACGCGTATCTGCGCGAGGTTGGTCCCCCTCTTCACGATGTCACCGCGCACCAGTGCCGCAAAATCCACTGTCGCAGGAATGCCGAGATAGGTCTGGTAATCGACGACATGATCGGTATGGGCAAGCACCGCCCCGACTGCGCGCGCGACCTCATCCGTGCGCGCCAGCGCGGTTCCTGCGGGCGTGTCGATTTCGAGCAGGAAGGTATTGGTGTTGTCATTGGGCAGCATCTTGAGCTCGACACCCATGAGGCTCAACGGACCATTCATGCCGGACGGGCGGACAAACTGCCACAGAGGCTGCAGCATCGCCAGCGTCAGCAGCACTGCGACGATCAGAAACAGCCGGTTGCGGCGGCGTCCGTCGTGCAGCAGAGGCGTGATCACGCTGACATAGGTGCGATGCAGAATGTCCTGTGGCTTCGCATCCTGTTCCTCCAGCGTGGGCGTCTTCTCAAGCTGAGCCAGCGCCTTCCCCTTGAGCATGCGGTAAGCCGCCCAGGGAACCACCATGTAGGCAATGATCAATGAGGCCACCATCGCAACCGGCACGTTGAAGGGGATGGGCTGCATGAAGGGCCCCATCATGCCGGTGACGAAGGCCATCGGGATGAAAGCCAGTATCACCGCGATCGTCGCGACATTGGTCGGATTGCCGATCTCGTTCGTGGCCTGGACGAGCGCCTCCTTGAAGTCGGCAGCCCCGCCGTGATGCAGGTGACGATGGATGTTCTCGACCACCACGATCGCGGCATCCACCAGCAGCCCGAGAGACAATATCAGCGCAAAGAGCGTGATCCGGTTCATGGTCTGGCCGGCGACCAGCCCCACCGTCAGCACCACGAAAAGAATGAGCGGCACGGTCAGCGTCACGATGGCCGCCTCCCGCCATCCCAGGAAGAAAAGCAGGACGACCACGACGGAGGCGATCGCAATGCCCAGATGCTCGACCAGCGTGTTCACCGCATCGTTCGCCTTCGCGCCGTCATCGCGCGTCACCGACACGCTGACATCCTCCGGGATCGCCTCATGCTTCAGGATCTCCAGCTTTGCAAGCACCGCATTCGCGACCACGACCGCGTTGGTGCCCGCCTTCTTTGCGATCGCGATCGTCACTGCAGGCGCATCCCCCCGGAATGCGGGATGATTTTTCGCGGGGCCGAAGGCGAAATGCGATAAGGCATCCGTTTCGGCCGGGCCGTCCACTATGGTGGCCACGTCCTTCAAGAAGACCGGACGGCCATGAGGCGCACCGAGAACGACGTTGCCGACATCCTTCACGCTGGCCAGGAATCCGTTGAAACGCAGCGGGATGTTCTTGTTTCCATCGACCAGATCGCCCGAGGGCATGGACATGTTGGTCGCCCCCAGCATGCGGTCCACCTGGTCGAGCGACAATCCGGCAGCGGCGAGCCTCTGGGGATCGATGTCTATGCTCACGGCTCTTTGATGGCCGCCGGTGATTTCCGTGAAGGACACGCCGGGAATGTTCCTTACCTGCTCCAGCACGCGCTCTGCGACATGGCGCAATTCGAAGTCGCTCTGCTTTTTGGAAGCCAGGGTCAGCGTCATGATAGGCACATCGTCGACATTGATCGGCTTGACGATGGGCTGCATCGCGCCTGGCGGCATCCTGTCCATGTTCTGCATCAGCTGGTTGTAAAGCTTGACCAGGCTCTTCTCCTGGTCCTGCCCCACGTCGAACTGCACGGTCACGACACCGAAGTCGTTTGCCGCATAGCCGAAGGTATGCTTGACGCCGGACTGGGCATTCATGATCGCCTCGAGCGGCTTGACGACCATGTTCTCCACTTCCGAGGCGGTGGCGCCCGGCTTGGCGACGATGATGTTGGCCGCAGGCACCACGATCTGCGGATTGTATTCGCGCGGCGTGACCATCATCGCGACAAGGCCTACCAGCGTGATGGCGAGCATGATCATCGCGGTGATCTTGGAAAGCAGGAAGCCCTTGGCCAGGCGCCCTGCGATGTTCATGGCCTGATTGACTTCGCTCATTGTGAACGGCCTTCCGCAAGCGTCACATGGTCGCCAGAATCAAGCTCTCCAGCCTTGCCGACGACGACCTTCTCCCCTGGATTGAGCCCTGCCTCTATCGCGACCATGCCGTTTTGTTCGATGCCTTTTCTCACCATGCGGTAATTGGCGATCCCCTTCTCGTTCACCACGAATACGCCCGTGATGCCCGCGCGCTCGAGGATTGCAGCCTTGGGCACGAGGATGCCTTCGCGCGTCCCCACATCGAAACTGACCCTGGCAAATGAACCGCTGATCAAATCCCTTGCGTCCGGCACTTCGAGCTTGACGAGATGGGTGTGCGACATCGCATCGGAGGCCGCGACCAGCCTCGAGATCACGCCCTTGTATTTTTTACCGCCTATCTCTATCAGCGCATTGCCACCCAGCTTGAGATGGGAATATGTCTCGTCGCTCACCGTCGTCTGCACCATCAGCTTCTGCTGATTCTCGACGACGAGAACGGGACGACCGGGGGATGCGAGATCTCCCCTGGATGCCATCTTCTGCGTGACGATCCCGTCTATCGGGGAACGCACCTCTGCATAACGCAGCTGGGATTGCGCAGTTTCAAGCCCCGCACGCGCAGCTCTTTCCTGGCTCTGCGCGACGCTGTACTGCAGCTTCACCTTGTCATACTGTTGCTTGGGTATGGACTCGTCCTTGTAGAGATTCGAGAAACGCTCGAAGTCAGCCTTGGCATCACTCAGGGCCGCCTCGGCCTGCGCAAGTCCGGCCTTGGCCTGGGACACCTGGCCTTCGATATCTGTCGGGTCTATCGTGAAAAGCAGCTGCCCCGCCTTCACCGCATCCCCTTCATGGACAGGCATCTCCCGTATGTAGCCCATCAATCTCGAGGCCACCTGGATCTGCTGCTCGGATACCACCGTGCCAGGTGTTGCATCGTACATGGCGATCTCGCCCTTGCTCAATGTGATCGCACTGACCTCCACGTTCTTCGGACTGGAGTCCGAAGCGCCTTTGTCGCCTGAATGACAACCGGCCAGCAAAACGAACAACGCCATTGCGCCCGCGGACACTTTCATTCTATTTCTCCCTGCTTTCATAATTGGCCACCATCCAGTCTTCCCACAGCCAGAAGCAATGCGGAACGTTGCACGGTCAGCTGGTAGCGCGCGGCCACCAAGTCGGCACGAGCCTTGTCGAGCTGCGTCTCGGCCGCCATCACCTCGACCATCGTGGTCACGCCATTCGCATATCGCTTGGCAACCAGGCGCTCGGCCTCCTCGGCCTGAACGACCGCATCGGTGCGCGCATTCACCCGCGACTCGGCCTCCTGAGCGCCCCGCCATGCATCGGCCACCTGGAAGCGGACGCCGTCTTCCGCAGCCTTGAGCCTTGCCTCTAGCTCCATTCGCGCCGCCTCCGCCCGCCCGACAGCGCCCTTGATCACGCCGAAATCGAGCACCTGCCAGGAAAGCACGCCCGCCAGCGTATAGGAAGGCGCCGACTGCTGCAGCGTGGGCGCATTCCAGTCCTGCCTCACCACCGCATTGAAATGCGGATATAGATCCGCCCGCGCCACATTCACCCCTTCTCTTGCGGCGGCAATCTGGCTGCGCAGCGCATTGATGCCGGGGTTCCCCGCCACCGCATCATTCTGCAGCTGCACGATGCTCCCTTGAACGGGCCCTGGCATATAGTCGGGTCCGACTTCAAGCGGCTCCTCCAAAGACATGCCGAGCAGAAGATGCAGCTGGTCCATCGCTGCAGCTTCGGCGCGTTTTGCCTCCTCGAGCTTGACCTTCATGTCGGAGAGGTTCACCTCGGCAAACAACAGATCGCTTCTGACAACCAGACCCTGGTTCATCAGATTGCGCGTGGTCCTGACATAGGCCTCTGCAGTCGCGACCGCCTGTTCTGCCACCTTCACATAGCTTTGCGCGGCATGCACGCCCTGATAGGCCTGCACCACCCGGAACACGACCTGCTGGCGTGCCGCCCTGTCCCCCGACTGGGCGGCCTTGACGAAGCTGTGCGCCTGATCGATGTAGCCCGATATCATCCCGCCGTTATAGAGCGGTATCTGCAGCTCGAGGCGCGTGTTGTAGTTCGTGACCGTTCCGGGATAGTTGAGGTTCGAGGGGGCCACGCCCAAGGCGGAAGGGCCCGTAAACTGCCCTGCGCCGAAGTCGTTGAACGTGGCTCCCCTCTGCTCCAGCTTCAAGCCGAACGCATTCAGTGCATCATTGGTGCGCGTGCCGGTGAGCGACGCAGTAAGCTTAGGCCAGCGCCCGCCTTTTGCCTGCGTCAATGCAGCCTGCGCCTGCTCGATCTGCGCCTCGCTCGCCTTGATATCCGGATTCTGGCGCAAGGCGATGTCGACGCATTGCTGCAGGTCGGCAGCATAGCCGACCGAGGCTGTAAGCATCAGGGCAATCGTGGTCGCGCGCAATCCGTAAAGTCGCATCATCGCCTCCTTCTTCAGTGATGCGACTTCAGGATCAGCTTGAGCATCTTGAAATTGATCACGATGAAGCGCATCGCCTGCCAGATCAGCGATGTCCTCATGCGACGCGTGAATCCGGTCGGCGCCGGAGGATAATAAGCCTGTTGGTACGGTTCTCTGTTTGTCATCTTCTGCTCCTGAAATTCAGTCCGGGATGAGCGACCAGCCCGGATTCATCTTGGCCTGATATATAAACGCATGGTGCAAGAGGTGCTTCATCCAGTGCCCTGCAAGGCCGATTTCCCCAAAGGTCAGCCCCATGTCCCGGCCGTAGTCCGGATACTTCTCATAATTCGGCACAACCGGGAAAACCGTCATCGTGGCGGCCGTTCCCCTGAAGAAATTGGCACCGGTCGATGCCACACAGGCCGCCCCCATCTCCGCCATCGACGCGGTATGAGTGGGCTTTTCCGCGCCATTCACCATGTCGCTGATGCTCTTCGCCACCGCCATCGCCATCGCAGCCGAAGGCATGCCCGTTCTCGGCGCCGTCGGGTTGATGGGCGTCCCGTTCGCACTCTGCATCGGCTTGCTGATCAGATGCGGTGTCGCAAAAGCAATGCCGATGGCAAAAATGTTGCGGTACAAAGGCGTCTGGTAGGTCCTTGGCCAGTCCTTTGCGCTCCATTCCGCATAAGGCCTCTGCGTGTAGTCCGCATCCACCTTCATGAAGCCGTTGGGCGCAAACAGCTGGCCCGTGATATCGGCACCCGATTTATCATAAGCTTTTAGCCCCACGCCTGCAAATGGCGGGATCAGCATAGAGAAATCGAATTCCTGTTCGTGGAAAGTCCCGTCCAGGGTTTCGTAGTGGATCCTGCCTGCCTCGACCTTCTTCACATGGGCCCGCGTGATCCATTCTATGCCGCGCTCCACCATCAGCGACTCCGCAAAGGTCTTGCCATTGGTGATGTAGCCGCCGCGCTCGATGTGCACCCCGCCCATGCCGAAATCGCCCAGCTCATACTCGTTGCTGATCCAGATGATGCGCGCCCTGTCGCGCACCCCTGCCTCGCGCAGCACGTGATCCACGTTGTAGATATACTCGAAGGCCGCGCCCTGACAGGTGCACATCCCATGCCCCGTGCCGATGACGATGGTGCAATTCCTTCCCGCCTTCATCGACCGTATCAATACCTGCAGCTTTTCGTTCGCCTCCTTTGCATGGCTTGCGGTGCAGACAGAAACGGTATGGCCATGCTCGGGTCCCAGCCCTTCCGTTGCCGCGAAATTCAGCTTGGGCCCCGTGGCATTCACGAGATAATCGTACGCAATGTTTTCCACCTCGCCTGCCCTGTCGGGAAGGGTGTATTCGACGGTGACGAACGGGCTTGCGCTTTCCGCGCTTCCCTCCGGATTGATGGAAATCGCGCGCGCCTGGCGGAAATCCACGCGCGTCTTGCGGTAGACCTCTGCCAGATCGAAGGTGACCTGCTGCTCGTTCATCTGTCCCACGCCCACCCAGATGTTGGACGGGATCCAGTTCCATTTCGCATTGGGAGAGACGACGACGATTTCATGCTGTTTTCCAAGCAGCTTGTTCAGATGCCTCGCAGCCGTATGGCCTGCAATCCCCGCACCAAGAATTACGATTCTCGACATTTCATTCCTTTCTAGTGAGTCAAATCAAAATGTTTCCGCAGCGCTGATTCGCATGCACCGCCTTTTCCAGAAAACCCGGCCCGATCGGCCCCATCCCGGACATGATGGAAACGAATTCATCGCGGCTCTTCCCCGACAGCATGGGATTCGATTCCCTTTCCTGCTCCACGCTGGATACATGCCTGTGCTGACCGTCGTGCCCCGGATAGATCAGCGTCTCCCCGGGCAGCACCCATATCCTGTGCGCGATGCTGTCATAGAGCGTGCCGGGATCTCCCCCCTGCAGATCGGTCCTGCCACAGGTGCCGATCAGCAATGCATCCCCGGTGAACAGCCTGTCCTGCCATAGATAGCTCATGCAGGAAGAAGTGTGGCCAGGCGTCGCCATCACCGAGACGGTTTCCCTGCCAAAGCCGACCTCATCGCCATCTGAAAGCCCGGCATCCGCACAGGAAATGTCCGCAGCCTCGCTCACCATCACCCTCGCCCCGGTCTCTTCGCGCAGTCTACCGGCGCAGGTGATGTGATCGGCATGCACATGCGTCTCCAGCACACAGCAGAGCTCGAGCGCCTGCTCATCCAGCAACGAAAGATAGAGCGTCAGGTGCTCCAGCACCGGATCTATCAGCAAGGCTTCATGCCTTTTCAAGTCACCAAGCAGATAGGTGTAGCTCGAGCTTCCGACGTCGAACAGCTGGCGGAAATAGATCACGATCAGCCTCTTTTGCCATCATCCGCGCATTCCTTTGCATCGCACATGGTTGCGGCCATGGAGGCGAGCAGCACGGCCAGGGTTACCCCGAGTATCCACGCGAAATACCACATCCCGTTCTCCTTTCTAGTAAACCGACTTGTCGTGGGCCTTGATGTATTCCACCGTCACCTTGCCGCGCATCACCCTGTACGCCCACGACGTGTAGAAGATG